>NZ_PXZM01000046.1 GCF_003013395.1 Brevibacillus fortis
GGTCTCCTTCCAGACATGTGCCAGGGCTAACGAAAAGCTAGTGTGTAGTAAGGAGCATTTACAACGTTTTGTTAGTGATTCACCGAAGCTTCTTTTGATTTCACTTTCAAAAAGGAAACAAAAGCCTCGTAGAAGAAGCGTATTTCCAGTCCAAGCGCCTCTGGAGCCCTACTTAGCGTAGGAATGAATGGCGGGGAATTTAAGCTTCACTTATGAGATACTTCTCCGAAACTGTCTACGTTTGAAGCGCTCCCGCCATTTATTCCGAAGCGGACAGTCAATCTCCTTTGCAGGGCGGAGGCCGAAGCGTAGACTGGAAATACGCTTCTTCCCCACGACAGCTACGCAAAAAATCCTCTTTCACAGAGAAAGAGGACAAAAATCGACAAGATTCTCGCCTCTTATCTGTCAGGTATTCTACCTGTTGGAGTTAGCACCTTGGCTCGAAAGAACTCAATCTCTCGTGCTAGGTTGCCGGGCTTCATAGGGCCATTCCCTCAGCCTTCTCTTGATAAGAGTAGTTTTTATTTTCGAAACGTTTGTATAAGTATATACAGAATATAATCTGGCAATTACCTATCTGTCAACTAGGTTTAGCGAAAGAATTTTCTTGATAAATATTCCAGTTTCTCGGCAAGTTCAAGAGGGATTTTGTTGTGTCTTGTCGAATTATCGTAGATTGATACAAGCCTAGCAAATATTTGCGATGGGGATGCTACATGAGTCTATTAAAAGAAGTTATTCTTCAATGGTTTTTCGCCATTATCCCGTTTGTGTTTTTCAACATTTATTACCGTGACAAAATGAGGAACTACAGCCGTTCCTTTATTGTCATCACCAGCTCAGCCTGCATGTTTCTCGCGATGACCTTTGCCCCGAGTGTCACGAATGGCATGTTTTTTGATATCCGCCATGTCATCATTCTTTTCGGACTTGTTTATGGCGGAGTCGAGATTGCCTTGCTTCTTCTGATTGAAGCCTTTCTTTATCGTTACTACCTAGGTGGTGAAGGAACATGGGTTGGCATGCTGATCCTGGCAGTCAATTTTCTCTTGTCACTCTTTATTTATCGGCACTACAAAGCCAGTTATCGGAAAACACTGTATCTTTTTATGACGAGTACGATTTTTTCTACAGTTGCTCTAGGGACTACGTATTACTTTTTTCCCACGTATGTAACTCAACACCTCGTTTACTACACCATGGTGATTCCTATACAAAACTTTTTCGGCCTCTGGTTATTGATGTCGCTTTTCAGCAAATGCGTTTCGGATAAGGAGCTGTTTATCCGCCACGCGCAAAATGAAAAAATCCAGACGATGAGCCATGTTGCTGCATCACTCGCACATGAGGTTCGCAATCCGCTGACGGCAGTCAAAGGCTTCTTGAAATTAATACAGGAATGTCCCGAGAATTTGGTAAAAGTCGATCAATACATTCGCATCAGTCTTGACGAAATTCAACGGACAGAAGCCATTTTGACCGAATACCTTGCGATTTCCAAGCCGCTCAAGGAACGGCATGAGCTCATTAATGTTAGCCAGCATCTGCATGCCATCCGTGAAGTCATGCTCCCCTTTGCCAATATGCATAACGTGGAGCTTACGCTGCAAGACTTTGAGAGACCTGTGACGATCAAGGCCAATCCAGACGAGTTCAAGCAAGTATTGGTGAATTTCATCAAAAATGCCATTGAGGCGTGTTCGGATATTTCGGACGGAAAAGTCACCCTGGACTTGCTCATAGAACGAAACAAAGCATTGCTGGTCATCAAGGATAATGGCATCGGTATGGATGCAGGACAGATTAGCCGCCTCGGAACGATTTACTTTTCTACAAAATCGAGTGGGACTGGTCTTGGATTAACGTATTCCTATCATGTCATTCATGCGATTGGCGGAACGGTCAATGTATCAAGCAAACCACGAGTAGGGACCAAATTCACCATTATGCTCCCGTATAAGGCACAGTAACTGCATGCAGGTTTTGCAGTGGGACTGTGCCTGTTTTCGTTTTTCCAAAGCAAAACACCAGGAGTCTCCCCCTGGTGTCCCTCTACTAGAATGGCAGCCATTTTCCGCTTATGGCATCGATTTCCCCATTGCTTTTCAGTACCTCTGCTGAATACACCAGGATCGGTTGCTCTTGGATCTTATTGTTTTCAAGCGGGAATAGATAGCGGGGACTGAGCGGTTTATGTTGGAGATAAACCTGCGCCGCCTCCTCCGCTGAAATCACCTTGGACGCATCTGGGAAGGTCTCGTGCTCATGCGGGAATGTCAACCTTGCCCCGATAATTTCTCCTGTCTGCCCGTCGAGCGTGACCTTATAATACTGATCCCGCACCAATACGCCGTTTACTTCCCGGACAAAGTTCAGTTCAACCTGTCTGCCCATCACGTAAATTTGCTCCTGCATCCGAACAGACTTCACCCGCGAATCCAAATACGGCTCCAAAAACAAGATCGCACGCTCCTGCAATTCTGCGACGGTGAGTGTCGTTTCACCTTCTCTCAGCTCAGGATAAGAAATCTTGAACGCTGTCGCCCGACTATCAACGGTAGTCAGCTGCATGATTCGTTGACCTTTTTTGGCAACGTATTCCCGTTCGTTGTCTCCCATCATATAAGCGGGCACATTGCTCCCCGTAAACGGATAGCCCTCTACCTTCTGACCGAAAAACTCCATGGCAGCCGCAGCCTCTTTTGCCGACGTAGCCATTGCCTTCTTGCCCCCTGGCATGACGGCGATACTGTCGCTAAAGGACTCTCCACCCCACAAGGTGGTTTTCACTTCCTTGCCTGTCTGCGCGTCAAGATACCCGGAGAAGTTTTCTTCGTAGCGAAGGACGTAGTCCACATCCTTCTTTCCAACTCTCTGATACGTCAACTGCATGACTTCTGCAAGCCCACTCTCGGCTTTTTTCGGCGAAGGTAACTCATCTATAGCTTGAAACTGCCCGATGTTCAGATTCATTCCCGTTGTATCGCCTGAATTGATGTAGCCAATCTGCCCCACATCGTTCATGCCGATCACATAGGAGTCTCCTTCTACCTGCACATCATTTACGTAGCGTTGCAATTGGACGGCGTCGTGCGAAACGGCATCTGCTCCCTCTTGCGTATCTAATTGTTCGAACCGATACTGCTCCACATTTTTACCCAGAAACGATTCCATGAATGCCTTCGCCTGTTGCTCTGTTCTCTCCTTGGAAGGCGCTCCCTCGATTTTCTCTTGCCCTGGAATTTTCTCTGCATCGAATCCAAGCAAGGCCCCGCTTTTGGCGTCTAGTTTCGCTCTCGCATATAGCGACACTTCTGTTCGTTCCTTATTGCTGAACGTGCGAAAATCAATGTTGTATACCTCTCGGGGGGCTTTCGTTACATAGACCGATTTTTCCGCTTCCCGAAATGGAGGATATTTCTCGTAGAGCTTTTCCAGCGTTCTGATCGCCGCTTGGCTTAACTCGCCTTCTTTTATTTCTGTCGATAAGAAGGAGCGGGGAACCAATTGCGCTTGCGATTCAAAACGAGATTGTGTGAACAACTCCGGAGTTACACCCATCATCCATACTGCTGCCACCGTTGCAGCGGAAACCGTCCATGTCGCCAGCTTAAGGACGATTCTTTTCGGGCGATTCATTTTGGTGCGCGCGCGTTGCACCAGCTTTGCTTCCAGCGCTTCGACGAATTCGCTCCTTGGCTCCGCATCCTTTGACCGAGGAAGAGCCGCGAAGAATTGCTCGTCATTTGGAGTATTCATTGGCCAACCCTCCTATCCAGTCGACATGCAAAACTTTTTTGAGTTCTTTTGTGGCCCTGTGAAAATCTACGCGAACCTTGGCTTCGCTTGTACCGAGGATTTCTGCCGTTTCCCGAATACTGTAGGCCTTGATGCCACGCAAAATCAGTACATTCCGATGATGTGGCTTCATTCGCTGCATAGCCTGTTCGATTTCCAGCTGTTCTTCCTTGGAAGCCAGCTCCGCTTCCGGCCTTCCCAGCAGAGAAGGTAACCCTTTTAACAATTCCATGCCAAAGAGCGATTGCACCCGCCTCTTCCGGTAATCATCAATGGCGACATGCTTGGCAATATGCAAAATCCATGTCTTCACACTGGAACGCTCTTCATATCTGGCCAAAGCGTCCAAGACCCGGATAAATACTTCCTGCGTCAAATCCTCCGCATGCTCGCGCTTCCCCGTGAAGTAGTAGAGATATTGATAGACATCGCGGTAATGCTCGCGATAGATCGCTTTGATCCGCGCTTCGTAATCGATTGTGTCCTGCACTGGATTTCCTCTCCCTGCTCGCTACTTGATAGATTGACCCGTTACCGCGTCAACCTTTCCGCCTCTCTCTTTCTGTTCATAGACAAGGACAGGTGTTGCCTGGTAACGTCCGTTAGGGGAAGGAAATACGTAGCTCAGTGTAAGCGGATTGGCTTTCAGCAATGCTTGTACCGCTTGCTCGGGCCCTACGACATTGGAGGCATCATCATAGGATAAATTAGCGTTAGCTACCGGAAAACGAGCAGATACAATGTCACCCGTATGCATGTCAACTTTTACGGAATAGACCTGACCCTCTACCATTATCCCTTGGTATACAGGGAAAAACAGAAAAGATTGCATGCCTTCTTCTTTGTTAATCATTTGTGGTATTAGCTCCTTCACTTCTGCGTCTAAATACGGTTGCAGAAACGCCATTGCTTTTTCCTCGGCAGCAGCCTCCGTAAGCCGCTTCTCTCTTGGTAGGCTTTCCATTACGTGGAAATACGTAATTTGATCATTCGTTGTCGTCACCAAGAACCTTTTGTTTCCAACCTTGGCATCATACTCTTTTTCCCCTTCAAGGGCCAGACCACCTTTGGTCATTTTAAACACAGTTCCTTCTGGCACAGGTGTAAACGTGGAGAGCGCTGTAGCTATCTCCTCATTTGTCTTGGCGAATACCCGCTGGTTCCCAGCTGTTACCGTGATTGGTTTGCCATACTTGTTTTTCGTGGTCCATCCGGACTCTATCTCGGCTCCTGATCGTGCATCCAAATATCCCGTGAAAACTGGGCTGTAGACAGGGCGGAAGCCAGCGCTTATGTCTTTTGCTTTTTGCTCGTAGCTGAGGTGCATCATGTCTTCTAAATGCTTGCTGATTTCGTCTGGCTGCTTAACCCCCGACGGAGCGGCGAATTTGCTTGTATCCATCTGTAATCCTGTAGCGTCGCCTGCGTTTATATAGTCCATCTTTCCTGCGCCATTGATGGCCACTACGTACCCATCCTCTTTTACCGGAATCTGATTCACGACACGGACGAATCGTACGTTTGCTACGGCCTCTGTGCCCTCACCATTCACTGTTACCTCTTCTATCCGGTATTGCTTGATGGCGTCACCGATGAAATCCTTCAGGATACTCTGCGCTTTTTCTTTTCCCATCGCTTCCGTAGGCCGTGCAGTTGGTTTCTTTCCGGGAATATCCCGGGCAGAGAAGGACAGTAGTGCACCGCTGTTTACATCGATTCTGGCATCCGCATACAGGGATACCTTCGTCCGCTCCTTGTTACTGAAGATGCGGAATTGGATGTGGATGACATCTCGCATCTGATTGTTTCGCGAAATGGCTTTCTCCGCATTTTTCAATTCCGGGTAGTGTTTGTTCAGCTTGTCTATCGTTTTCTGAACTGCCTGGCTCAATTGGGCTTGTGTCGATGTGGCTGCCGCGGCTTGTACGGTTACTTGTGGTTGCGTAACCCACAATGGGCTTGAGAAGAGCAAAGCAGCAGCTCCTACTGTGATCATCAGCTTTTTGGTTGCGTATGGTTTCATTTTGAATTTCCTCCTGGCTTCCTCTTTTTTACGTTCTTAGCCCAATAGTCGGAAGCAAAAGGGAAATGTTACAAGTGAACCAAAATTTTTATAGGGAACAAATGAACTTTTTTAATAAAGGTAAAAATATAAAAAATATCTAGAATCGAGATTTTCGTACTTATCCATTGGCGAGGCCTGTGGCGTAGTTAGTATTTTCATTCTCAGCTTCCCGATCAATTTCTTGTAAAATCTACAAGGTAAAAAAACAGCATAAAAAAGGCCAGTCAAGCCTTTGACAGGCCGCCTAGCCGTTGCGAGGTTTTGTGAGCAACATCCTTCACCCGTTCAATCAAATACTGGAGCCGTTCCTCCTTCAAATCATACGTGACAAATCCAATGCTCAATGCCCCGATTACCTTCTGGTTGTAGTCAATCACTGGTGCTGCGACGGACGCGGTATTTTCCGTCCGTTCCGCAAAGCTGACCGCATGACCAGCTGCTCTGATCTCCTGGAGCTTCTCCATAAAAGCAGGCATCTGCTCCTCACCCACGAGCTGGACTACCGTTTGCCTGGCTTCTTCCAGAGGCATATGTGCCAGCACCACTTTATTGGCTGCACCGATATGCATCGGAATTCGCAAGCCCAACTGGTCGTAGATGCGGATATTGTGCTGACTGTCTACGCGCTCAACGACAATCGATTCGAGTCCGCTAGGCTGACTGAAGTAAACACTTTCGTTCACTTCTCTGGCGAGTTCCTCGATCATCGGCTTGATTACTTTGCGATAATCAATCCGGTCAAGTACGCGCAAGCCAAACTCCATCCATTTAATGCCCAACGTATATTGCTTGGTCGCAGCATCCTGCTCGACCAGCCCATGCTTCATCAACGTGTACAACAGTCGATAAATGGTGCTGACCGGGAGCTGGCATTCCTTCGCTAAATCATTGATCGTCCACCATTTTCTATGCTCATCCGACGAAAGTGCCGTTGCAATCGCCATCGCTCGATCAAACGATTGAATCACGGTCATGCCCCCTTTTCTCTCTATCTTCTCATATGAAACTATGTTAAACCATTTGCTCTAATTTTGTGAATCGCAAAAAAACTCCAGATGGAATCATAGATTGACAGTCAGAAATCAGAATGTGTAAACTAATGAAGAACATTTCGAAATATGAACAATATTCTGCAATGTGGAAAAAGGGAGGCAACTATGTTCCAAGGCAGCCAATCCATGGTCAAAAAGATGAAAACCGTCATCATCAAGCATCCCCACCAAGCATTTATTAGCCAAGAACATCTCGATCAATCATGGAAAACCTTCAACTATACAGACCGCCCTGACTGGGATCGCGCTCTGCATGAATACGCCAAATTCGAATCGATTTTGCGCGATCATGTGGAAAACGTCCTGCATTTGCCACAATCCGATAAGACCGGACTGGATTCCATTTACGCCCACGACCCGGTGAAATTCACTTCCAAAGGGGCGATCATTCTCAAATCTGGCAAAGAGCTCCGTCAGGGAGAGGCTGAAGTATACAAAGCGTTTTTAGAAGAAAACAATATCCCGATCCTGGGGCAGCTCACTGGAGATGCCTTGTCAGATGGCGGAGATCTCGTCTGGCTGGATGACAAAACGCTCGCCATCGGCCTTGGCTTCCGCACGAATGAAACGGCTATCGTGCAAATTACGGAAATGGTTAAGGATTTTACCGATGAAATCATCGTGGTACAGCTTCCTTATGATCGCGGTCCTGCGGAATGTCTGCATCTGATGTCAGTCATCAGTATGGTCGATCATGATTTGGCAGTTGTTTACTCCAAGCTGATGCCAGTATTTTTCCGCCAGCTGCTCATCGACAGAGGCATTCAGTTAATTGAAGTACCGGATGATGAGTACGAAAATCTCGGCAGCAACGTGCTGGCACTCGCACCGCGTGTGTGCATGGTCGTGGCAGGCAACCCGATTACCAAGCAACGCCTTCTCGATGCAGGTGCAACTGTGTACGAGTATGAGGGTGAGGAGATTTCCTACAAGGGAACAGGTGGACCTACATGCCTGACAAGCCCGGTGGAGAGAAACTAGCAATCATAATGAATGCAAAAAAAGACCACAAGCATTGATATGTGGTCTTTTCGTTATGTCAGTAAAGTTATTTGGTAATAGGTATCACGCCATCCAGAGGGAATCTCTCAAACTCCAAACCGCTCATCTCCAGCTGATACGTATCCTGTTTCGGTACCTCGTAAGTAAGCGAAACGGTCTCTAGATTCTCTGCGATAATAAAATCCTTGCAATACTGACCTTCTACACGCAGAGTAATCTCCTCTGGTCCTTCGTTCGGGATGACGATGAAAAGCTTGCCTTTGTCGTAATACACCTTTTCTATGTTCAGCTTATTCTTTTTACCAAACGGGATGCTTTGCGGATATTTGGCATTCCGATCCAGCACGATGTTTTCTCTAATGGACCTATTCGCAGATACCTCGTCGAATCGAAGCTCGAGTTTTTCCGGTACCTCTTCAAAGAAGAGAGAGGGGAAAAAATGCATGGTATACTTGTCGCTGCCCTGAACCTGGGTAGCATCGCCACCTCGAACCCGTTCCAGATTCTCATTGATTCGGTCATCCAATACCGGATATTCCTTTCCAGTCCCATCTACCAGCTTCACATTCTCCAAGCGATACAACTCGAATCCATCCTGCAAAGCAGCTTCCAGCTCCGCTTCCATCACAGTCGGAGAAGCTATGATCTGATTTACTTTCAGCCTCGTCAACAGGCTGTCTGTTTCTAGCACAGCACCTACTTCTGCATCCGGTTGGATTACTTTTTCTGCTACAGTGACGGACCTTGGCAGGGGCAGCAACACCTCGGCTACCACTTCATCAGCTTCTTTCTTGCGCATATCTACAATTTGCACAGGCAGAACAGGCTTCGTCTGATTCATGAACTCCCGCATTTTTTTCTCGTCAATTCGGTAATTCGGTTTGATGATAAGATAATGCACACCATCGATTAATTGAAAATCTTTCGGAGCATGCCCTATTTCTTTCAGCTCCCCCAAATCTACACGAAGACTCCCATAGAGCATCTCGCTTCTTTTCGATTCATCCGGAATCCGCGCGATCTCCTCCATTTTTTCACCGGAGATTAACAGCGTAAACGTAATCCGTCTGTGATCGACCATGGCATCCCTGATCTGATAAACAAAACCGTCCTTCTCCAATTTCACCTCAGGCAGAATCGGATAGCCGTTCTTCAAAGCATGCATGAAACCTTCATCTGGTGTGATCCATTCAAATACTTCCTGGCCTCGCTCTGCCCCCGTCAGTCCCCACGAGCTTCCCTCAAAGGGCTGAACAATCTGGAAGAAAAAAGTAGCAGCAACAGCTACTCCAGCTACTCCAGCTACCCAAGAGGTTACCTGCCAGCGACGGCGACGCTTCTCACGCTGAATTTTTGTGAGTACTTCCTGCTCGAATTTTCCCAAATGAAACGGATATTTTTCACGAACGGATTGCTTTGCTGATTGACTCCATTCCCTCCACATGCGATCGTCGCTCATCCTTTTACCTCCTTCGACATGGTCTCCTTTAATTGCTTCCTGGCTCGATGCAAACGTGTACGGACGACCTCTTGCGAAACCGACAGAATATCCGACACTTCCGCAATCGACAGGTCTTCATAATAGTGCAGGAGGATAACCTGCCTGTACTTCGGTGCGAGGGATTGAATGTACGTGACGACCTCTTCCCGCTTCACCCGGTTCAAAATCTCTTCCTCTACCTGATTGTTTGCCTGCCGATCCATCAGGTCGCCCAAATGATCATCCATCGTCGGAAAAATGTTGCGAAACGACCACGACCGAAAATGCTTTTTGCTTTCATTCATCGCGATCTTGTAGAGCCAATGCTTGATCTGTCCGTCCCCGCGGAACTGATCGAGATGCCGATACGCTTTGATAAACACATTTTGGGTAATATCGTCCGCTAAGGCATGATTCTTTACCGTGAGACTCACCAGATGAAAAATCTTCTCCCCGTATTGCTGTATCAGCCATTTCAGTCTGGCTTCCCTTGTAACCTCCAGACTCGCTGGCATTGTTTCTGCTTCGTTCAACCCGTTCACCTCATCCGTTGATTGCTTTCTAGTAGGTATGATCCATCTCACGGCAAAAAGGTGACAGAAAATGCAAAAAGAAACCGCTGTGAGTTCCACAACGGCTACTTCGCTGTTTGTTCGTCCTTTTCCAAAAACCAAACCTCGTTCTACAGAAAATGCTGCATCCAAATATTCGGCTCGATATATATCACTTCATCCTTTTCCACGACAACCTGTACCGGAGCTAGTGCGTCTGGAATAATGTACGATCCGGACTCCGGGAATTTCATCCCTGTCCAGCCCTCCCAATCCGTCAAGCTTCCTCTGATCAGCATGGATTCCGGCGCAACCTGCATGATCGCAGCTCCCAGTTTCCAATGCGTGCGCACCCATGGATCAAACGGAGCGTCATCTGTCGTTTTCCACTGAACATATTTGTCCATTGGCGTGAGCGGGTACTTGTGCTTGAGAGATGGACGTACAGGTGCCACCAAGTATGCCAAGCCATTTTCCTTGGCGATATCCTTCATCGCCGTAACCATCTGCTTGCTGAGACCGAGTCCACGATAGTGGGGATCGATTGAGATAGAGAGTGCTGATAACGCGTTTGGCTGCTTTTCTTGGCGATAGTCTTCAATCCCTTGCAGAAAGACATCATCCCAGCCTTTTGGCAGCCCTTCCGCAGTGCCATCCCAATAAAATGGAATCGCATTTCCTACAGCCATCACCTTGTCAGCCTCGTCGTTCAGCATGAATTGATAAGAAGAGAACCAGTCATACAGATGACCGTAATATTCGTTAGCCACTTCGTCATTCAGCATGAAGGCAGACCAGCTTGCCTCGATTAGTGCATCAGCTTGATCGTTTAAATCCGATCTTTGTGCGAACGTGTAGATGTTGTATGACATGCTTGGAATCCTCCTACGAACTCTGATGTGTCTATCCTTCCATCTACTCCCTATTCGATTTTTTTCGACATTTCCCTCTTGGGGTGTGTCACACATTCGCTCCCTCTCTCGTTATATGGTCAAACCAAACGAGGAGCTGATTGGCATGAAAGAACTAACATGTGTGATTGTCGGAGGCGGGTACGCAGGTATCAACGCACTAAAAGCCATTCGCGAGACATGCAAAGGACGCCCGATCCGCTTCATCTTAATCGATAGAGAGCCTCATCACCTTCGCAAAGTCCTGTTGTTCAAACCAGCTGTTGCCAAAACAGACATCTCCATTCCGCTAAAAAGTCTGTTTCCAGAGGGCGTCGAATTCATGCAAGGTACAGTCACATCCATCAAAGGGAAGGAGAAAACCCTCTTATTTCGGAACAAAAACGGCCAAGAACATGCGTTACCCTACGACATTCTCGTCTTGGCAGTAGGAAGCGTCATTCGCCAACCGGAGCCAGAACAAGGCGGCATAGCTTTGACGGGCGTCGAGGCAGCCGAAGCGGTTCGAGATAAGTGGCTTGCCAACATGCGCCAAGCCGTCCATGAGAAACAGCCATCCGAACGCGAGCGATTATTGACGATCGCCGTTGCGGGAGCGGGCATCAGCGGGATGGAGACCTCTGCGGAGCTGGCTTTTGCTATGAGCGAGGAAGCGAAGAGCCTCGGCATCCATCCCAAAGAAGTCAGCGTCTATCTCATCAACGCACAAAATCGCTTGTTTGTAGAAGGCCCTGCCAAAATGGGGCGCAAGCTGGAGAGTGCACTCACAGATAGCGGCGTTACCATTCTCCATGGTCAAAAGGTACTTCATGAGCGGGACGGAATGCTGACGCTAGCCAGTGGTCGCACGCTTGCTGTCGGGCTGTGCGTCTGGTCGCTCGGACTCCTGCCCAATCCCGTATTGCGCAGCATGGGCTTGCCACTGACCACTCGCGGACAGGTGGTCGTCGATGAGTCTTATCGCGTAGCGGGAACACCGGGGGTGTACAGCATTGGCGATTGTGCACGCATCGTAGATCCAGCCAGCGGGCAAGCGGATACGATGACATGCAAGGAAGCCAGCGGTCAGGCGGTGCGTCTGGGCAAAATTGTGTTGGCAGATTTGGACGGTACTCCTGCCCCCGCACACATAAGCTACATGGACTTTTACTGCATTGGACTTGGCCCAGAACGCGGAATGGTTTGGACGAGAAAATGGGGACTCGATATCATTTTGACAGGGAAATTGGGGTGGAAGCTTCGCCAGTTCACCTGGAATATTGCCAGCATGATAAAATGAGGAAAAAAAAGAACGGATACGATGCCAGAGGAAGTGACTCAGCCATGGAAGCTCTGTACGAACAATATAAAGGGCTCATGTTCCGGCTCGCCTATCAGATGCTCGGCTCGGCCACGGATGCAGAGGATGTCGTGCAGGACGTATTCGTGAAGGCCCACGATGTCCCGCTTGCGCACATGTCCGAACCGAAGGCATACCTGTGCAAAATGACCACTAACCGCTGCCTCGATTTGTTAAAATCAGCCCGCAAAAAACGGGAACTGTATACAGGACCGTGGCTGCCAGAGCCCATCTCTACCCCTAATTCTGACAGCTATGATACTGTCATTACAAAAGACTTGCTATCCTATGCAATGCTCGTCCTGTTGGAGCGGCTGTCTCCCGCAGAAAGAGCGGTGTTTGTTCTGCGAGAAGCCTTTGACTTCCAATATGACGAGATTGCCGAACTGGTTGGAAAAACCGAAGCGAATTGCCGCAAGATCGTTAGTCGGGCTAAAAAGAAAATGGGGATCGCCCCAGAGGAACCTCATCACACCCCTGAAAAAGAGATCGGGGAAGAATGGATTGGCCGTTTTCTGTCTGCGTTGGAGCACGGAAATGTCGAGACATTGCTCACGCTGCTTGCCACAGATGCGGTACTGCTCTCCGACGGCGGCGGCAAGGTCACCGCAGCCCTGCATCCGATCTTATCCGGCGAACGCGTGGCTTCCTTCTTGCTCGGCTTGATGCGCAGCTTCTCGAAGCGTGCAGATTTCTCTGTAGAGCTCGCACCTCTTAACAACCAGACCGGGGTTGTAATTAGGCAGGACGGTAAAATCGACACCTTGGTGTTTTTGCATATCGAACACGGAGCCATTCACAATCTCTACTTTGTCAGAAACCCTGATAAGCTAAGATTCGTAGACTCATAGTCAAAGCGAAAAGCCACCATGATCAGGTGGCTTTTCTTCGTTTTATTTTACCGTTACCCGAACCGTTACTTCTTTTCCGCCGTAGCTTCCTGTCAGTGTCGTGCTACCAGTGGAGACTACTGTCACTTCACCACCGTCTACAGTTGCTACCTCAGGATTTTCCGATACCCATTCTACTTCATCGGAGACCAATTCTGTATAACCTCTTTCATACTCGGCATGAACTAGGAGGGTAAAGGTCTCTTCTGGAGACAGACGTAGTGTGGACCGATTCAGCTTTAACTTTTTCGGCGCTTTATCATCAACCACCAAAACTCTTGCTCGCGTGTACTGGTTGTCGTACTTGACAGTCACATAAGCTTTTCCGCTTTTTACTGCTTTGATCTCACCGTTTTTGAGCACTTCCAGTACATCTGGATCGCTCGAAGTCCAAGTGGCTTTTTCTGTGACGTCCTTGCTGCTCTTGTCACTGAAGGAAGCGGTTAAGGTCAACTGCTTATCCTGTTCTGGTTCTAGTATAAGCGTCGGCTCCGACAGTTGAATCGATTGGAGAGTCAATCCAGATACGCTTACCGGAATGATGAGCTCCTCTCCTTGATACTGGACGGTAATGACGGATTCGCCTTCTGTTTCTCCAGCAATAATGCGTCCTTTTTTCAAAGAGATCAGATCATTGTCGATGCTGTACGTCGTTTCTTTGTCATTCGTAATATCCTTGCGTTTTTTGCCGTCTCGTACATACACCTTGAGGTTCTTCGATTGTTTTGGTTTTAGTGTCAGCTCCTCTGGGGATGCTTCCAGGGTAAAGGTTACTTTTCGCTTCACGGTAACTTCTGAACTTGCGGTCTTGTTCCCGTCGAGCGTTCTTACGGTAATTGTTGTCTTCCCTGCGCTCTTCGCGGTTACGTTACCTTCCTTGTCTACCTCTGCTACCTCAGGGTTGCTGCTGGTCCATTCTACGGCTTTGTAGGAAGCGTACGTTGGCTTGATGGTTGCCTCCAGCTTCACGGGCTCGTCCCCAAGCGTCATGGTGAATGCCTCTTCCTCCAGTGTTACTTCGGAAATCGGATAGTAAGTAGGCTGCGGTGGTGGAGTCGGCTTATTCACGACGTTCACGATGCGTGTGACAACGTCAGCTATGTTTCCAGCCGAATCTTTCGCGTGATACTTCAGCGTATACCTCCCTGTTTGAATAGGAAGGATGTAGCCTTGGACCTCAGCCTTCAAGCCGCTTTCACGGTCCGTGATGGTTACTCCAGGATCTGTGAATGGAGTGCCTTTGTACAAGGTCATCGTCGCATCGCCATTTAACGTGATTACCGGCGCGGTCTTGTCGATACGTACCTCTACTTTTTCCTCATCACTCTTCTTTTGCGAACCATTGACCGCAACAGCGACAACCTCTGTGATTCCTTCGGTCGACACTGTAATTTTATCCGTGTATGTTTGCCAGGAGCCGTTGTTCAGCTTGTACTGAATCGTATTTCCTGGTTCGCCCGCCATTGTTACTTTGACATCCTGATTGGTCCAGTTGTTATGGCTAAGTGTCAGGACTGGTTTGGATGGAGCAGCTTCGACAGGAGTAATGGCATTGGAGGGTGCAGAGGGAACTGATTCCCCTATTTCACTTGTAGCCGTTACGGTAAATGTGTACTCCGTATCATAGCTCAACCCTGTTACTGTAATCGGGCTGTCCGTTCCAGTCGCCGTCAGGTTTCCAGGATGGGAGGTAACCGTGTATTTCGTGATTGGTTTTCCATATGAATTTGGTTGACTGAATCTTATGATTGCACGATCTTTATCCAGCACTGCCTTCACATTTTCGGGAGGTTCAGGCTTTTTCATGTGGTATAAGCCAAATTCCATAATGTTTGGATTGTGACCATCATTCGTATCTGTAAAATTGACTCTGACATAACGACTCTTCACAGGAGCAACCAACAATAGATATGTATCGAATGAATCATTTCCTGTTACTTTCGCATTCGCATCTGGAATATCAGAAAAAATAATTCCGTCACTACTTGTTTGCAAGGAATAATCTTTGTTACGATTAATGGCTGCATTTACTTCCCATAAATTAAACTCGGTTTCTTCCCCTAAATCTACCTGGATCCATCCCGTACGACCCGTATCACTTATCCAACTGCTTTCAATCCCCACCTGACCATCTACAGCTTTGTCTGGTGAATAGTTTTGATAGTGCCCGCCGGATGTCACTGTTTTCCCAGAAGCCAAATTCCCTACTCGAAAAGCAGCAACAGGGTTCTCGATCCCCATCGTCAGGAGAATGAAACAAAGCAATGTAGCCATTACTTTTCGAAAATGGAGATGTTCTTCCTTTCTCTTCGAATTTTTGTCTTTTTCGCTAGTCATTTTCACGCCTCCTAGTCATGTACTCGTAGTCGGCTCCTAGCGTATCAAATGATTCTCACAAGAATCTCACAAACAAAATTAAGAAGTCAGTCCCTCCATAATCGTTTCGTTTCGACAAGTACCTCATCCTGAAATTCCATTCTGTATATATCGGGCTTGGACGTCGTAAGTAAAAACTCCAAGTCGTACTGACTGTCAAAGTACCCCATCATCAGTGTCATAACGGCGCCATGCGTTCCTATGACAACTTTCTGCCCTCTATATTGGTCTACTATCTTCCTCAACGCTCTTACCGCTCGATTCTGACAAATCCGAACAGATTCTCCCCCAGGTAAGGAAAAGTCTGGTTCAGAAAACATCTTCTTTACTAGTGGGTACAATTCGTTATCGGCCATGATTTGATCGTTTCCTATAAAAACGAGTTCTTTAAGCTCTTCAAAAACGCTGATCTCTTTATCTACCAACTGCGCTAATTCTTCTATTGTGGCCATTGCCCTTTTATACGGACTAGATATGAACGCATCTATCCCCTCGTCTTTTAATAATTGAGTAATCAGATGGGCATCTGACCTCCCCTTATCAGTCAGACCTCGTGTTCTCTCGTCTCCTTCCGTTTTCGGTGATTCCCCGTGCCTGACCATGTAAATAAAGGTCCTCATATATTCCCTCCCCTGGAATACTTGCCGTTCTTCTGTACTTAAAACTTCATGAAGGTAATCGTAAATTTTGTATAGCGATTTTTCTCACTCTCGACTTTAATCAAGGCATGATGTGCTTCGATAATGGCTTTGACTAGTGCCAGTCCAATCCCTGCCGAATCATGCTTTTTCGAATCTCTTGCTTTGTAGAATCGATCAAAAATATGCGACAATTCCTCCGTTGCAATTCCTTCTCCAAAGTCTTGAATCACCAGCTCCGTATAGATTGGAGTATCTTTGGCTTGAATCATGATTTTATTGCTGGGTTTGGAATGCTCGATCGCATTCTTCAGCAGGTTCAACAACGCTTCCTGCATCCATAGCTTATCGTGAACAACGACGATTTCCTCCGGCGCATCCCACTCAATTGACATATGTTTATCACTGATCATGCTTGCCAAGCGATCCAAAACTTCCTCCATGGTCTCCACCAAATTCGCTGGTTCTTTCTCAAATGAAATCGCTCTGGCATCGATTTTCGCTACCTTTAACAAATTTTGAATCAAAACATTCATTCTGGCGATTTGAGCTTCATTATTTTGCAGGAGTTGAACTTGCTGCTGGCGAGGCAACTCTGCATTCAACATCGTTTCATTGTAGATGGATATCGTTGAAAGAGGCGTTTTTAATTGATGGGAGATATCTTGCAGCATTTGTGCTAAAAACTCTTTTTCTTCAAGAAGATCCTGCATGCTTTTTCTAATAATATCTTTCATGGAACGGAATGAAGCCGCCAGTTTGGCGAGATCCCCTTCTTTATTCTCATTGATGACAACCGAGTAGTCCCCATCGATTATTTTTTTTGCTGCGGAAGTAAGTTGTCTGATTTGATGGAAGACAATCTTGTATTGCCTATAGCCTGTCCCAAACAGCAAGAATCCGAAACAAATCAATCCCCCAAAAATCAATTGATTATGGCTGAAAATATGTTTATTTAAATGGGGAAAAAGCTCAGACTCCAAATCTTCATATAATCCATACTGCCTAAAGAGCTCTCTTCCTTTTTCCTGATACTCACTTGAATCAGATGAATGGCTTGTTAAGACTTTCATAATTTCCGCTTCATTCTCGGGATTTTGTTCAACCAATCTGGCAGTAATTTCGCCCCAACTTGAAATGTAATCTCTTTTCAAATCATCATAAAATAGTTGATGGGCGATCATTTGGTAAAAGGTAAAGAGAGATAACAGAACGGCCAGTATCGTCATATACCCTTTCAATTCGGTATTCTTCATCATCTTACTCTCTGTTCACATCCTTATTCCATCGATACCCCAATCCTCTTTGGGTGACGATAAACTGCGGGTTTTTGGGGTCATCTTCCACTTTTCCTCTTAAACGCTTAATGTATACCGATAACGTGTTTTCATCAAAAAAAGCATCTTCTCCTTCCGATATTTTCATCAGGATATCATCTCTTTTTAGGACTTTATGGGCGTTCATCATGAAAGTTAACAGCAGCTTATACTCTAGATTTGTTAATGGAATGCTTTCATTATTTTTATAAGCCTTGATTAGGTTCGTATCGATTTTGACAGTCTCAGATGCGAAGATCATAGAGGAAGCTTCCAACCGCCCTTGTTTGCGCATTTGCACTTTCACTCTGGACATGAGCTCCTTGACTCGAAAAGGTTTCGTTATATAATCGTCCCCACCAATCTCCAGACCCATTACCACATTTGCTTCTTCATCAAGGGCCGTTAAGAAAATAATGACCGATGATTCTTTTTGTTGTTTGAAATGCAGACATAAATCATAGCCGTTTCCATCTGGAAGGCCGATATCTAGGATCACCAAATCAAAAGTATGCTGATCAAACTGGTGTTTCGCTTCTTTTACACTAGTAGCTCTGACTACCTCATAGCCTTCATTTTTCAATGAGAATTCAATGGCTAGACCAAGCGCTTCGTCATCTTCCACAAGCAATATTTTATTCAAGGATGTCCTCTCCTTTTACTCCAATCACATCAAGAAATCACCAAATCCAAATAGCCCGACTAAAAAGTAGCCAGGCTTTGGTATTACTGTTCCCTGATAACATCTATAAGATTATCTTTTTGGATTTTTCTCAGTGGTATCAGAACAGATAAAAAACTGATGAGCAAAGCGGACACAAACGTAATGAAACAAGCTTCGTAGGGGATCGGCCATTCGATCTTCACGACATCAGAAATAGCCAAGTAAATGATATAAGAAAGGATACAACCGAAAAAGATCCCTTGCAAACTTCCAGACAAACCGTAAATCAGCGCTTCATAGATGATCATTTTTTTCAAATCCCTTTGTGACATGCCTATGGATTTTAGCGCAGCCAGTTCTTTTCGTCTGATGATGATGCTGATCGTAATCGTATTGAGGATATTGAGACTGCCAATCAAAGAAATGACTGTGATAAAACTGTATACCAGCACTTTTATGACGAGCTCTGAATCTCTTTTCACTTTATTCTCATCCATGTGATTAACAATGGTAATGGCGTGTTTTGTTCCAACAGTCTGCTCGATGTTCGCAACGGTTACAAGAGATTGCGTCGTATCCTTCAAATCGATTTCAAAACTGCTATCCTGTTCCTTCACTTCGGATACATTTTCAAGCGACTTCAATAGCTCCAAAATTTGCTGTCTTTCTACTAAAGAATCATCCCTATCCTGTTTCAGATAGACAGTTAGATCCGATTGCGTGGATAAATCTTTCATATATTTGGATGCAAATGCGATATCCATCAATGACGAGAAAGTAATAAACAATACACTCGATATAATAATGGATAGAATCGTAATGGTATACCGATTTTTATTTCTTTTTACATTTTTCAAGGCCAAGCTCAGGGGAAAAGATAGAGGTTTTCTTAATGCGTTATTCTTCTGTTTTTTGATCGCCTCTTTTTTAATGGATAACCTGCTGCTGATCGCCAGCAATGGGGATATCCTGCCTGCAAAAAAAGCCGGATAATAACTGGACGCTAATACGGCCGTCAGAGTAATGATCGAACTGATGAATAAAATCTGCCAATCGATATGAAAGAACGAAATACCTGCACCATCTTCTAAAATGATCGAGAAAATGAATTGGAGAGCAGCAACCGCCAATAAGCTGCATACAAGCCCAACCGGTATGGCGATGACAGCCAACACAACAGCTTCTCTCATCACGATTTGTCTAATTTGCTTTCGCGTAGCACCGATGCTTCGGAGCAAGCCGAACTGCTTCATCCGCTCTACGACGCTGATTTGAAAAGCGTTGTAAATGACAACCACCGTCGCGATCACAACAATACTGATAACGATGACTAGCGTGGCTAAAATCGATTGATTCGATTCCGGATTCATTACTTTGATCAATTGATCATTGATATCAATATTCTCTTCTGCCGTAAGTGTTTTTATTTCCTCTAAAACTTCTTTAACGTTCGCTTTCTGATTTATTTCGAGTAATATCCTGCCTTCTCCCATAGCAAACTCACGTTTATAGGTTAATAAACGGCCCACTTTACTTTTCTGAGTGAACGCGCGATTGTCGAGTACACCAACCAGTTGATAAGTTTTCCCATCCAATTCAAATGAGTCGCCGATCTGAAGACCTTTTTTTATAGAAGGAAGCACCCATGAATCGACAACTGCTTCACGGTCATTGGTTGGTAGTTTGCCATCATCGAGGCTGTAGGTTAAAAACTCCATGGCGCCATGATCAGCGAAATTCATTTGAACAGAAGCCTCTCCAACCGGAACGATGCCGCCCTGAGACATCAAGCCAAACGAAACAATTTGGGGATTATATTTGATCTTGTTTAATAATGCTTCATCGTAATTGGAAATACCGACATGAAAAGAATGTCCATTTATTTTCTTGATGCTCTCCATCTGGGAGATTTGTGAGCCTTTCATAAAAAGACCGATCGTGGAAATTAACGCGACAGAGAGTATGATTCCGATCAAAGTCAAAATCGTTCGTTTCAAATTCCCCTTTAAATACTTGCTGCTTATTTGTTTATAACTGCTGATCAAAATCATTCTCCTCCAGTCTTTGTCTAATTCGCAGCAAGCCTTTGATCTGAAATGATTTTACCGTCTTCGATCGTGATGACCCGGTCAGAAGCCGAAGCAATCGTAAGATCGTGCGTAATCAATACGATGGTTTGATTGTATTTTTTGGCAGTCAGTCTTAATAAATCCATGACTTCCTTAGTATTTCGCGTATCCAGATTACCTGTAGGCTCATCCGCCAAAATTAAATGCGGTCGATTCATTAAGGCCCTGCCGATGGAGACCCGTTGCTGTTGGCCGCCCGATAATTCGGAAGGCAAGTGGTCTTTCCGTTCATCGAGCCCCAGGATTCCCATAATTTCATCCAAATACGTCCCATCTATCGGTTCATCATCCAATAGCATGGGTAACGCGATATTTTCCTGGACATTCAATACGGGGATCAAATTAAAGAACTGAAAAATAAACCCGACTTTTCTTCTTCTGAATATCGAAAGTTCATCATCTGTATAATCGTAAATATTATGGTCCCCAATGAATACTTGTCCGGAAGTCGGCCGATCCAACCCTCCCAAAATATGCAGCAGTGTGCTTTTACCGGAGCCGGAAACACCTACGATGGAGACAAACTCTCCTTGCTGAATCGAAAGGTGAATCCCTTTTAACGCATCTACCCTGTTATTGCCTTCACCATAACTTTTTACTACGTTTTCCATCCGTACAACTTCCATACAGCTCACCCTCTTATCACTCAAACTCAATCTTGTACTTCTACGAAATTTACTTTGTCTGCGCTATCTGCATAAACGTTCCCGATTTCCTGTAAGACCTGGTTCACCATATCTTTCTTCTTATAATCGAAACTGCGATTCTCAAACTGGATCAAGGAGAGTGTTGACTCTGCTTCGGTTAATTTGTTGTAAGTTTGGTCATCAACAATAACAAGGTCCGCTTGTGGAATATAACCGATCCATACCTGATGTTTCACATACTCTACGGGTACCATCTGACCGTTCAAATCGATTTGGTCATTATTCATATCTGCATTATTTGACGAGTAGAACAGATTGTGACCATTCGATAATTCTTTCATGCTGGTAACAGGGTCTGAAATAATGGACGCGCTGTCAGGGTCTTGTCTAGCTCTGAGAATCCCATTCTTGATGAACTGCTCAGCTGTAGATCGAGTAATAACCGAATACTTGATGTCTCTGGTTTCAAATTCTTGACCCGTTTCTTTCTGTACTTGCTCTGTCAATTTCGTGATTTTTTTTGTTGTGACCAATTTCACTTTGTAGTCAATCGCTTGTTTGGTGTTATCTCTATACAACTCTTTAACCTTATTCGCATCTTTTTCTGTGCCTATAACGAGAACGCCATCTACCGCTTGCGATGGACCTTCTACATATCGTTTTACTCCGAATCCAATCCCTGCAAAAATGACAATCACCAACAAGAAACTTATTATTTTTTTCATCTTAACTGCTCCCCTATTAACTATTTATGTCTGGATTATAGACGAGTCTTTCATGTAAATGAATGACTCCTGTCTAACGATTTTGACCTTCTCTCTTACTTTTTAGTAAGAATAGAGATTGTGACTTGACATTATGGGTCGGTAATTAACAAGGTAAGCTTGGCACAAATACAAGGATTTACCATTAACACCGTGCGAATAGTGTCAATGAACACCGTATGAACTTATGCCCGAAACCGCACCACACCGCCATTTGTTGTGTTAAAATCGGCTCGAACAAAGATGTTCAAAACGTATGTAGGAGGAAACCCACATGCAAAATCGTCAAAACGAAATTATTATTCCTGAAAATCCTGTATCACACTTCTTGTTCACCAGCACGAAATCCGCTGCGATCTGGTTGATCATCAGACTTTATGTCGGATATGCATGGATTACCGCCGGATGGAAAAAAGTCCAGGCCGACAACTGGACTGGAGATGTAGCGGGCGGAGCGATTCAAGGGTTCGTAAAAGGATCGCTTGCGAAAGCAGCCGAAGGAAAGGACGTATCGGCGTGGTATGCCTGGTTCCTGGAAAATGTCGTCCTGCCAAATGCCAAGGTGTTTGGCTTCCTCGTCGCATGGGGTGAGGTTCTCGTCGGACTCGGCTTGATCCTTGGTTGCCTGACCGGGATCGCAGCTTTCTTCGGTGCCTTGATGAACGTCAGCTTTCTGTTCGCAGGAACGGTCAGCAGCAACCCGCTCCTCTTTATTTTTGCCACCTGGCTCGTTCTAGCCTGGAAGGTTGCGGGCTGGTATGGTCTGGATCGCTGGGCACTTTCTTATCTTGGCACACCTTGGACGCGGAAATCGCGCGATGGTGTTTTGCCGATGAACAAGTAATTCTGTCTTACCTCCCTAATGACAAAGCCACCTTTTACGGGTGGCTTTTGTTGTCCCTTCGGATAAATGATTAATGAGGTAACGGACAAATTGTATGAATTTATTCCCATCTGTATCCGTGATTTCCCGTGAACATTTATACATTATGTTGAATGACTGGATGATTGCTGTGCATTATTCTTTTGAGGAACTGTTAATTTTCTAACTTTTCAAACAATTAAACAGGAGGTATGTATGAACAAATGGCTACTAGGCATTTCTACTGCTGTATTGTTGTTCAGTCTCTCCGTCGGCTGTAGCTCGAAGCCCGCCGACAATGTCCAATCCCCTCCAGCGGAAGCGACAGCAAAGCCTACGACCGCAGAGCCAATGGTCTTGCAATGGAGCATTACCGGCGAGCCGTCTACGATGGATGCAGGCATTGCAACAGATTCGACCTCAATGGACATGATCAACCTCACCTTCGAAGGACTGACCAGCGTCGACCGTCAAGGCCAGATGATCAACGCCATCGCAGAGAGCTACACGCATACTCCTGACTTCACTCATTTTACTTTTACCATTCGAAAGGACGCCAAATGGAGTAATGGCGATCCTGTTACCGCTCATGATTTTGAGTACGCCATCAAGCGCAATCTCGACCCTAAAACCGCTTCCGGCTACGCGTATCAGCTCTTCTATATCAAAGGGGGCGAGGATTTTTACAGCGGAAAAGGCAAGCAAGAGGACGTCGGGGTAAAAGCAAAGGACGACTACACGCTAGATTTCACCTTGCGCTCACCAACACCCTTTTTCCGCGAATTGACCTCATTCACTACCTACTACCCGCTTCATAAAAAGACCATCGAGAGCAACCCCCAGTGGGCAACAGAAGCCAAAACGATCGTCGGCAACGGCCCGTTTGTCATGGATACGTGGGAGCACAAATCCAAACTCACCTTCAGCAAAAGCCCTACTTATTGGGACAGCACCAACGTCAAGCTAGAAAAGATTCATATTGCCATCATCGAGGATAACAACACCGCCCTGTCCATGTTTGATAATGGCGATCTGGATTGGGGAGGTTACCCTTCCTTTGGCTTGTCGCCGGATGCAGTCGGTCAGATTAAAGCGGAAGGTAAGCTACTCGTCGCAGATAACCCCGGCACCAAAGCTGTTATTTTCAATACAGAGAAGCCCCCTTTCACGAACAAAAAAATTCGCCAAGCGTTTTCGTATTCGATCAACCGACAGCAATTGGTAGATAACATCCTACAGACTGGTGTTCCGCCCGCTTATGGTTGGGTTCCCGTCTCCATGGGGTTGAACCCGGACGGCTACTTTAAAGAAGATGTGGCAAAGGCCAAGCAGCTTTTGGCAGAAGGCATAAAAGAGCTCGGGCTGACACAATTCCCAAAAGTCACGTACTACTACGACACTGGAGAAACGGACAAGAAGCTGGCTCAAGCGCTCCAGGACGAGTGGAAGAAAACACTGGGAGTCGACATTGACATCCGCACCTCGGAGTGGAAAGTTTTCAACGAAGATGTCCAAAATGGCAAATACGACTTCGGCATCTGGCTATGGGGGGCAGATTTCAACGACCCGATCAATTTCCTCGAAATGTATAAGGACTTGGGGGGCAACAACGTCGTTCGCTTCGACAACAAGGAATATCGTGATCTGCTGAACAAGAGCTACTATGAAACCGACGAGCAAAAGCGCAAGCAGCTCATGTTTGATGCCGAAAAAATTCTCATGGAAGAAATGCCGCTGGCACCGCTGCACTTCCGCGGCAACGCTTATGTGAAAAACGACAAGGTGAAGGACTTTGTGATCTTCCCTCTCGGCGGCTCCTACTTTAAATACGCGTATATTGAAAAATAATAGAGCGCGGGCCTCCTCTCTCTGCCAAACAAAGAGAGAAGCCCGCGCTTATGTTTGTTAGCTGGAGGAAAACTGATACGTATGGTACGGCGTATTGCACGGTTGACCGTTGGACAATTCGAACTGTCCCTCTGTCAGATTCATCACGATGGAAAACAAGGTGCGACCGACCAGCTCTTCTGCTCCAGTCGACTCCGCGTCCCCATGTCGGCAAATGGCTTCGGGAAAGCTCATATGGTCACGAAAGATTGCCTTGATGTGATCAGCTTCAATCTGTCCTTTCGCTGCCACCAACTGCTTCGTAGCCCGCCCCATTCGTAGATGCGTATCGGCTTCCCCCATTTTCGCTAGTTCATCTACAGCTATACGGGACCCGACAAAATGATTGGTATGCGCGATATACCCTTCCATTGGATAGAGGACGTCGTGCGCTCTTGAGGTTGTTTCCACATCCACCGTCTCTCCTTCCCGATGCGCAAGCAAATAATTGGCCGACGTGCCGCGCTGTAGTCGGGTTATTTGCCGGATGGCTTGTGAGAGCGTCCCACTATTCAAGATTCCCCGCAATACGATATGGATAGGAACTCCGACAGTACCCTCCGATATTCGCAAAAAATTCAGACAAACACCCATGCCTTTGTCGTTCATTCCGATCTTGCCTACGATCCCCGCCTCGGTAATGATCAAAATGGTCGGACGAGGTGATTGCTCGATCTCCAGTACGACGAGCCCTTTTTCCATGAGGTTTATCCAATCCCAGTTTTGCCCGATGAGTGTTTCTTGCTTTTTCGTCGCAGGTGGTACTGCCGCCACACTAGTGCATCCATCCGTTTTCCCGAAAGGATCGCCTAAGTTAGTCATGATTTCACTACGAACATTGAGCGTCACAATATCAAGCAGATCCCGCTCCGCCCCTTCGCTGATTCCTCTGATTTCCTCCATAATCTCTTGGTCATACTGCTCGATCCAAGGGATGAACTGAGTGGCATAGTCGGTTGCGTCCTTCCAGCGAAGACCTGCTCCCTCGAAAAAGGTTCGTTCGTACGCTTCGAGATTGATCAAAATTTGCTCTTTGGTGAGTTGGCCAATTTGTTGTCCCCGTTCTCGCGCTGTCCCCCTGATCCGATAGACAGGAAAACGTTCCATCGTAAGTGACTCCCCTTCTATAGCGTTTTCTCCATATAATAGCGATCGTTTCCACTACCATATTCCGCTATCCGTGTCTCGATAACCGCAAATCCTGCTTTTTGATAGAGTCCGACTGCTCCCGTATTATCAGGGCTTACGGTCAGGCAAATCTGACGAAATCCATCCTCACGCAGATGCTCCAGCAATCGGTTCAAGAAAGCGAACCCATACCCCATCCCTTTACGATCTGCTCGGATGTAATACCCGTACATGTAGCACTTGTCTGGCTGACGAAAATCCCTCAAGAGCTGGCATACCCCGACAGGACACGCCTCCTCCGCTTCCATGAAAAGAGCAACGCAGCCATGTCTCGCAAGCGGTACGAGCACCCATTCATCAATCGCTCCATGTACGCCAAAAGCCTCCTGCTCCATTACCTTGATCATCTGAAGCTGGCTTTCTGTCAATGCCTCGACGATTTCTACTCGCGTATTTTGCATTCAGTCATCTCCCTATACGGGTTGCCGCTTCACTCCGATGACCTGCTCTGACTTATCCGTTAGTTCGGCAAGCACCGCTTCGTCTAGCTCTACACCTAATCCTGGCTGATCTGACACAAAAATCTGGCTTCCGTGAATCACAAGCTCGGCTACGTCCCGCGAAATGATCGCAGGTCCCGCCAGCTCGTTGGAAATGATGTTTTTCTTCGCCAGTGACAAATGAGCGCCGGCCGCACTGCCAATCGAGGACTCCAGCATCGAACCGATCTGACACTCCATCCCGGCCATTTCCGCCTGATTCACCAGTTTGAGAGCAGGATATATCCCTCCACTTTTCATCAGTTTGATGTTAACTTTATCTGCTGCTTTCTTCGCGATGACCTCCCGCATTTCCTTCGTCCCGTGCAATCCCTCGTCTACCATAATTGGAATAGTTGTTTGCCTGCGAATATCCGCCAAAGCATCCAAATCATCCGCCACAACAGGCTGCTCCATCCAATCAATGTGACAATCCTCGATCTGCTTCAAAGCCAGCAAGGAGTTCGCACGGTTCTCCCAGCCTTGGTTGGCATCCACCCGCAGCCCAATGCCCGGGCCAACTGCCTGCCGAACAGCTCGGATTCGCTGAATATCTGTCCGAAGATCAGCTCCCACCTTTATTTTGATTGAGTCATACCCAGCTGCCACTGCTTGCCTGGCTTCAGCTGCCATGGCCTCTGGCTCCAAAATGCTTAACACGTATGGAAAGGAAAGAGTCGTGTGATATTTTCCGCCCAAGAAATGATAGACCGGTTGACCAGCAGCCTTGCCCATCAAATCATAGCAGGCGATATCGATGGCGGCTTTTGCTGCTGGTGCTCCCCAAACAGTCTGGTTCATCTTTTCATGGATTCTCTCGATATCAAACGGATTCTCACCGATCACAACAGGTGCCAGGTTACGAACGAGCATCGTATAGGTAGACTCCCACGTCTCTCCGGTGACATTTTGATCCGGTACCGCTTCACCTAGTCCGACCAGACCATTGTCTGTCTCCACTTTTACAATAATGGACGGCATATCCTCATAAGAGGCGTACGCGATAATAAATGGGCGTTTTAGCGGCAACCTTATGGCATGAACACATACAGTCGTTATTTTCATATTCGACTATCCTCCGTATCTGCTACTCGTGGAATGATCCGATAATAAAGAGACATGGCTTTTACAGAGCCGTCTTCGCCTGTTACAAAACCAACTGTCAGCTCGCTTCCCTCTCTATCGGTGATAAATTGATGCTCTCCAATTGGTCGCAATAGATAGTTCAGTTGTTTTCCACCAAACGCATCCAACGTCTTATCTATCATCATCAGGACACCCTCTACCACATATACGATGATATCCATTCCTTCCCCACTAGCGTATCGACCGGCATACTCCCCTAACTGGGAAAGAGGGACGCTATATGTCTCGAATTGATACTGTGGCGTATTCAATGGACGCCCTTCTACGGCATGGAGTGCTGTCAGTGTGGCTTTTTCGACGAGACTTCCGGTTAAATTGGCCAAGGCCATGGATGTAATGCCCCGCTCCGGAACAATCGCTAAATTGGCGGCGACACCTTTGATCGCTCCACCGTGCTTGATCAAGGTACCCCCATAGTAGTCGGGTTGAATGGATAAGCCATATCCGTAATACCTGCCGTAGCTGTTCTGGACATGCGGATAGATCATTTGCTTGACGCTCTCCTCCGATAAAATCCTTTCCTTACCCACCCATCCGCCCGTACGGAATATTTCTGCGTAGTTTAACATGTCTCGTACTGTTGAATTCAAATACCCCGAGGCGGCTACCAACAATCCGTCCTCCCACAGTGGATCAGGGTAAATATCAGACACTCCATTGTTCTCTTTCAAATGGTAGATGGTGGTGACATCCGGCAAGTGAGGCAGATCGCTCAGAAGGAAGGTGCTGCTTGGCATGTCTGCTGGTTCCAAAATATGCTCTTTGACATAAACGTCATACGACTTCCCACTCACTCGGGCTATGACTGCTCCCAAGAGAGAATAGCAATCATTCGAATAGCTAAACAATTGTCCTGGAGAGCCCACTAGTTCATATTCCGTCAGGGCAAGAGCTTCCATCAGCTCTTCGAACGTGGAGATCGGTTTCTGGTACTCCTTTTTCAAGTAACGGTGAATCGGGTTATCTTCGTCAGGCATGTCATCGAACATGGAGTTGCGAATCGCCAGGTGATCAATGGGCAGCGGCGGTATGCCCGTCGTGTGCGTCATAAAATGGTGGATCGTCATCTGCTCCGTTTTTTGACGATCCGAGGTACGAAACTCAGGGAGATATTTGATCACTGGATCATGAACAGAGAGCTTCTTCGCTTCCTGTAGCTGCATGATCGCCATGCATGTAAAAGACTTCGTAACGGAGGCCAATCCCATCACGGTATCAGGAGTGATTTCGAGTTCCTTTTCACGATCCCGGTAGCCAAAGCTTTTGCGAAGCAGGCTCTGCCCATTCAAATTCACACCCATGACAAAGCCCGGAACCCTGCCTTCCTTCATTTCTTTTGCAACCAGCTCTTCCCATTCTACTGACCAGCCTTGCTGTCTCATTTCTTCCACCTCTTTCGAATGATTTCGCTTTATTCGTTCACCCACATGTCCTGAATAATCAAGGATGCTAACGGATTTGGTTTGACGCCTTGAATCCGGTTACTGACGACCATGAATGTTTTTGCGGAATAGAGCGGAATCCAATAGGCCTGATCCACGACTCTTTTTTGAATATCTGCAAAAATCTTTTGGCGCTGTGCTTGGTCCGTTGTTGTTCGTCCTTTATCTAGCAAGCTATCGAGCTGTTGATCACTGAGGCGCAAGAAATTCAAGCCCCCGATCTGACTCGAATGCAGTAACAAGTTCAAAATATCTGGATCGACACTGCCATGACCCGTTGAGAATAAATCGAACTCGCCCTTCAGTGCCTGTTCATGAGCTGTCGCCGATTCATACTTTTGGATATGCAATTCGACGCCAATCTCTTTGAACATGCTTTGCACCAACTGATGCCCAGGATTTGAATTTTCGATGAGCATCGTCAGGCTGAGCGTTTTCCCATCCTTTTCCCTAATCCCTTGCGCGTTTGGATTCCACCCTGCTTCATCTAGCAGTTGTCTGGCTTGCTCAGCATTGTACTTGTAGCCATACTGCTCTACTGCCGCATCGTATCCGATCATCGTAGGCGGAATCGGTCCGTAGACAGGCACACCCTCTCCTTGCAAATCCGCTATGATCAATGCGTCTTTGTTGATCGCCAGATTCAGTGCCTTTCTCACGCGGACATCCTGAAGGATTTCATTTTCCAGATTCATCCCAATAAAGTTCTCAGTAGGCTGCATCCCTTCCAACACCGTAAAATCTTTGTGATCCTTGTACTTCTTCGCGTCTTTCGGCGGCACAGCGGCAATATCAATCGTTCCACTATCGAGAGCAGCCATCATGGTCTGGTCGTCTTGAATAAATTTCAGAACGAACTTGTCGGGTCTCACAGGTCCTTGATTCAGAGCAAAAGGAGATGCCCACTTATAATCGTCGTTTCGTACCAGTGTGATCGATTCGCCCGTTTTCCAGCTTTCGAATTTCCATGGACCTACTCCGACAGGATTGCGCCCCAGCTCATTTCCGTATTTGTTTCGTGCCTCTATGGAAATGGGTTGCTGGTAGCCGCCATATGATAAGTTAGAAAGTAACGAAGCGGAGGGCTCATTCAAATGAAAGATCAATGTAGAATCATCAGGAGCTGAAATGGATTTGATCGAAGATACATCCGGTCCCGTAACTGGTGAGGCTGTTTTCGGATCGAGTGCACGTTCATAGCTTTGCTTAAAAACTTTCGCGGTGAGCGGTGTTCCATCATGGAACTTCACGCCAGGACGTATCTTGAACGTCATGGTCTTGCCGTCGTCCGAGATCGTGTACGATTCAGCGAGATGCGGCTTCAACTCAAACGTAAAGGGATCGAGGATCAGCAAGGCTCCCCCCAACAGAACGCCAACAAAATTTCCCGCTGGCATCGACGTCTTTTGCGGGTCCAACGTATCTGGCTCCATCTGGTAGCCCATGGTGATCGTCCCTCCCTTTTTGGGCTGGGAGTTTTTTGCTGTTTGACTTGCTTGCTTCTGGTCTGTAGTCGGAGCGGGAGCAGAGCTGCAGCCAACTATGGAAAAGACGAGTACACACATAAGTAATACGCTGCGTATTTGGCCCTTTAATCGTTCTGATAGCATGTCGCGGCCTCCTTTTTTCGAGTCATTTCCATTCGAAGTATACTTACGTCGGTATATAGTCGCTAATTAGATCGGAGTGCTTTTTAGATGAGGGATGTGGGGGTCCCGGATTTCCTTCGCAAACGGAAAAACCGGGACAGGTTGATGTTACATGAGGAGAATCATTAATGATTAAGGCGATACACAGCCCGCGGGCGTCCTTGCTGATACGGCTGCTCTTCTCCGACGACCTCTACAACCTGATGCTCGATCAGCTTTTTCAAGGTTCTTTCCGAGCTGCGGCGACTGATCTGGAGATACTCGGCTAAATCTGCAGCGGTGAAGCGGTTATCGCGGCGAAGCTTGACATACTGCATAATTTTCGTGATGGTAGCGACACTTGCGCCAGTCTTCTCCGCGATCTCCAATACTTCCTTGTTCTCACTTTTTAATTGGAACGTCTTCGATTCTGTATTCAACGGACCGATCACTTCTTTTTCATCCGTCACCAGATACGCACTGCTTTCATTCGTTTTCCTGGCATGGTAGATCGCAATACGTGCGTTCGCTTCGGCCTCTTTCGCTGTCAGACCAAAACCAAACCCGATGGCAACCGTCACTTTGGCAAGCAGATCGACATTGCCCAATACTTGCATGATCTTGCCGGATTGAATCATTTGTTCAATACTGCCTCTTGTGCCATAGATGATGAATTGATCCATTCCCAATTTTTGAATGGAAGCGTCAGTCTCCTTGACGAGCTCCAACAGCTCTTGCAGCAAAATAATCGTCGCATCCTGCCATTGTGTTTCGACGGGCGGACCATCATTTTGCTGGATCGCTGCAATCCCTACGGAGATCTGCGAATTTTTGCTAATTTTCAATTGACCATAAGCAACGGCTTGATTGACGGCATCGCGAATATTTTTATCAGGACAGACGAGCGATGCGGAAGGGATGTTCAGCTCACGCAATCGACTGTAAACGTAGTCAACGCCAGTCAAAGCAAAATGGCTCTGTTTCTGTTCCCAGCGCTCCTTGTGGAACTGGATAATCTCCTCCACGTCAAATCTCGTCCCGCCTTCTTCAATAATCTCACTGTAGTCTTTTACATACCAAGCCGTAGAGGTAATACCCAATTCTTCGGCGACCTTCTCGATATACTCCGCTTTTGGCATATCTATCGAGATTTGGACCAGTCCTCCTGGTACGTTCAGCAAGGTATGAAACAAAGAGAGGGAAATCGTGTATTCATCGAGCGGGATGTACACCGCAGGCAGCTTCTTTTGCTCTACCTTTTCCTTGGCAAAAAAATAAGGAAGTGGGCCAGCAAAAAGCAGCACGTCGCAGTCATGGATTTGGTCAAGCAACGCAGCGCTCTCTTTGGGGTTCTGGTATGTATACGAAGTCAGTTGAATGTAATCGATGGATTGGGTATGCTTCAAGATCCTTGGTAAAAATTCTTCCGAAGAGATTAACGCTATCGTGATGGTCAATGTTCCACTCCCTCATCTCTCTATAATTTCCACACATCCTTGAACACGCGAATAAAGTTTTTGCCCAAGATACGCTCAATCGCTTCATCCTTGTACCCTCTTTTGGCAAGGGCACGCGCAAGCTCCGGAATCTTGGTATGTCCTTTTACGACATCAAAATCTTTACGTCCTGCTTGGATAAACACATTGGGAGAATCGTATTTCATAAATGGCTCGATGATGTCCAGACCCAGTCCGACGTGTTCAACTCCAACCAGCTTCACGATGTGATCAACGTGGTTGATCATGTGTTCGATATCAGCCTGATCGTCTGTGTCCCCTACGAACACATTGACGCCATTGATGCCGATTACGCCGTTCGTGAATGCAATCGCCCTGATTTGCTCATCGGTCAGATTGCGCATGGAGCTTGCTAATGTCCGACAGTTGGAATGGGAAGCGATGATGGGCTTACGTGCTACCTCAATCAAATCCCAAAAGCCTTCGTCATTCAGATGGCTGACATCGATGATGATGCCCATTGCTTCAGCCTCTTCGACAACGCGGATGCCGAACTCGGTGAGCCCGCCCTTTCGCCCTTCCCGTACCGGACTAAAATGACTGCCGTCTCCGACGAAGTTCCGCCTACTCCACACGAGACCTAAAAGACGCACGCCCAGCTCGTAAAAAACACGGAGCATACTCAGATCATTATATAACGGTTCCGCGCCTTCCAGAGAGAGCACGAAACCTATTTTACCCATTTGCTTCGCAGTCTCGATGTCACTCACACTTTTGCAAACCATGATTTTCTCAGGCGATTCATCTGCCTCCGCATGCAGCGCGCTGATTTGTTGCAGCGCCTTGCGCAAGCCCATCTCCGGCAGAAATTTGTTATCGATATAAATCGCTGCGACAACCGTCTGCACCCCGCCCGCCACGAAATCGGGCAAGTAATCCGTTTCAATAACTTTTCGCCTGCCATGCTCGCGTTGAATGGCAACATCCAGCAAAAGGTCAAAATGCCCGTCGATTACATGTGTCATGCCTCATGCTCCTCCTGTTCTTTCAGGTTTTCCGGGTTAAGTGGTGCAAGCTCCGGTAAAAGAAAGCGTCCGTCTCTGCGAATCAAATGATCATCGAACCAAATCTCACCGCCACCGTACTCCGGGCGTTGAATCATGACCATGTCCCAGTGGATGTTTGACTTGTTACCGTTAGATGCATCGTCATAACATCGTCCCGGCGTGAAGTGGAAGCTGCCGTCGATTTTTTCATCAAACAAAATATCCTGCATCGGTTCCCGAATGACCGGGTGAACCCCCAAGGCAAACTCCCCAATGTACCGGGCACCTTCATCCGTATCCAAAATGCTGTTCAAGCGCTCCGTGTCATTGGCTGTGGCATGGACGATCTTCCCGTCCACAAACTCCAGCCGTACCTTCTCAAAGGTGAAGCCTTGATAAGGAGAAGGCGTGTTAAACGATATGACACCGTTCACCGAATCGCGAACAGGGGCCGTAAATACTTCACCGTCTGGTATGTTGTAGTGCCCCGGACATGGAATCGCTGGAATGCCTTTGATCGAGAAGGTCAGCTCCGTGCCAGGTCCCGTGATTTTCACGCGGTCAGTTCGCTCCATCAGCTCCTTGAGCGGCTGCATTGCTTTTGCCATTTTGGCATAATCCATTGTGCAGACATCGAAGTAAAACTGTTCGAACGCTTCTGTACTCTTATTCGCTAACTGCGCCATGGAAGGCGTCGGATAACGGAGATAGACCCATTTCTTTTTGAGACGCACGATACTTACTTCTTTGACAAAGGACGTAGCCAGCTTCATCTGCTCATCAGGGACATCAGACACTTCATTGATGTTCAGCCCACCCTCGATGATGATGCACGCTTGCATTTTTTCCATCCGCTCTTTGTCCATCTCTGATTCTAAACGGAATTGCTCCTCTGTTCCCGTTAGCAATAATTGACGGCTAATCGAGGATTCACGCAGGCTCACAAAAGAATGTCCGCCTGCTCGCGAAACAGCTTTGACGAGCTCTTTAATCAGAGCGGCGTCCACCTCCATCGCATCGATCAATACGTTATCTCCCGGCTGCACATTCGTCGAGTAATTCACGAGCACATTCGCCAGCTTCGTAAGACGAGGGTCTAGCATCTTAGCATCACTCCTGCTTCCTTATTTTTCATAGAGATGACACGCAACCAGTCTGCCGTCTGTTTCTGTTAATGGAGGGGCTTCTGTCTTGCACACGTCCATGCACGCCCAGCAGCGCGGGTGAAACTTGCAGCCCTGAGGCGGATTGGACGGAGACGGCAAATCCCCTGTTAAAATGATCCGTTCTTTTTTCTCGTCAGGATCAGTGATGGGAATCGCGGAGAGAAGCGACTGTGTATAAGGATGTAGCGGACGTTGAAACAGCTCTTCTTTTTTCGCCAGCTCAATCACTTCTCCCAAGTACATCACCGCTACTCGATCGGCGATATGCTCAACGACACTCAAGTCATGCGAGATAAAAAGATACGTGAGCGAAAACTGCTCCTGCAAATCCTGAAGCAAATTGAGAATTTGCGATTGGATCGATACATCCAGTGCGGATACAGGCTCGTCAGCTATGATGAGCTTTGGCCTGAGCATCAAGGCGCGAGCGATCCCGATTCTTTGCCTTTGTCCTCCGGAAAACTCATGCGCGTATCGCGACAAATGATTTTTGTTCAAACCGACGATTTCCATCGTCTCTTCGATCATGGCTGCTCGTTCGCGCTTTGGGATACCATGGGCAATCAATGGCTCTGACAAAATATGCTGGATCGTCAGCTTCGGATTGAGGGTATCAAATGGATTTTGAAACACCATTTGCATATCACGCCTCAGCTTCTGCATGTCTGCCTTCTGTAAGCTGCGGATATTTTGACCCTCGAACACGATCTCGCCGTCAGTCGGCTCCACCAAGCGCAGAATGCATCTGCCCAGTGTTGACTTGCCACAGCCGGACTCCCCCACGATTCCCAGCGTTTCACCTGCGTTGACAGTCACGTTCACTCCATGGACGGCATGCACGTAACTCGGCGGCTGAAACCACCCTTTGCGGACAAGGAACTTCTTATTTAAATTTTTCACTTGCAAAAGAGGCGTTTTCATCCATTCACCGCCGCGCTTTCCCTGTTTTCTCGATACAGCCAACAACGGCATTCCGACTGTTGATCCACGTCCATTAAAGGAGGATTTTGTTCCAAACAGACAGGCAGCGCCTTCTCACACCGCGGAGCAAAACGGCATCCCTTCGGATAATTATCGGGGGTCGGTACACTTCCCGCGATACTGTGCAATCTCTTCTGGCCTTTGGCGTTATGTGGCGTCGATTTGATCAAGCCCATGGTGTACGGATGCTTGGGACTGCGCAGCAATGTGCGAACATCGGCCGCTTCAATGACCTGCCCGGCATACATCACCAGTACCCGGTCACATGTCTCCGCGACGACACCCAAATCATGCGTGATCATGATGAGCGACATACCCAGCTCTCTTTGGATTTTTTTCATGACATCCAATATTTGCGCCTGGATCGTTACATCTAGTGCAGTTGTTGGTTCGTCGGCTATCAATAGCTTTGGATGACAGGCAATCGCCATCGCGATCATCACGCGCTGTCGCATCCCCCCTGACAGACGATGCGGGTACTCGTGATAGATTTCATCGGCACGTGAAATGCCTACCTGCGTCAATAGCTCGAGCACTCTTTGTCTCGATTGGACTCGGTTTATGCCCTCATGCTTTTCCAGTCCTTCGCTCAATTGCTTGCCGATGGTCAGTACGGGATTCAGCGAAGTCATCGGCTCCTGAAAGATCATGGCTACCTCTTTTCCTCTGATCCGCTGCATCTCTTTTTCGCTATAGCACAAGAGATCGGCTCCGTTCAGTTGAATACGGCCCGCAATGTTTCCGTTTTTACTGAGCAAGCGCATGATGGATAGGGAGGCAACGCTTTTTCCACAACCTGATTCTCCGACGATCCCGACCGATTCGCCTCTTTTGACCTGCAAGCAAAGATTGTCCACTACCTTGAAAGCCTTTTCATTTTTCGAAAACGTGGTAGTCAATCCTGTCACTTCCAGCACGTTCGTCATGTTACTCACTCCTTTTTCGTGAATGGAAGCTCGTAAACTATGATTTGGGATCAAAGATATCGCGCAAAGCATCCCCGAGCAGATACACCGTAAAAACGACTGCTGTAATCGCAAGACCAGGAAAAGTAGCGAGCCACCAAGCTTCTCGCAAGTAATTTTTCCCTTCATTCAGCATCGTTCCCCACTCCGGCGTAGGAGGCTGGGCACCCAAACCGATAAAGCCCAGCGCCGAGGTTCCCAAAATGGCACTGCCAATGAACATGGTCGTATAGACGATCAGCACGTTCGAGATGTTTGGAATGAACTGGCGCGTAATGATCCACCAATTCGAGCTGCCGATGGAGCGGCTTGCTTCCACATATCCGGATTGCTTGATCGAGAGTGCCGCACCACGGATCAGAATCGAAAAGGCCGGGATCGATGATATTCCTATCGCTACCATTGCATTTTCCTGACTTGGTCCGAGTACAGCTACAATTGCTAGAGCAAGCACAATACCGGGCAACGCCAGCATGATGTCCATGATTCTCATGACAAGATTGTCGACAAATCCACCGAGGTAAGCGCATGTCACCCCAATCAGCGTTCCTGCTACAAACGTCATGACAGACGCCAGCACAGCTACGGTCAGTGTCACTCGTGTTCCGTACAGCATCCGGGATAAAATATCGCGGCCAATTGCATCTGTCCCTAGCCAAAAGTCTTTCGACGGCCCTTGCATGAACGCTTCGTAGTACGTTTTCGTAGGATCATGCGGAGCAATCCACGGCCCGATGATTCCCAGCAATACAATGCAGAGCATCATCAGGAAGCTGTATTTTGCTTTCTTTTGCTGCATGATCTTCTCCCATAATTCGAGACGAGGCATGGACCATTGCTTGCTCCAAAACATGCTACACTCCCTCCTTCGTGGTGTAGTCAATGCGGGGATCGAGAAGGGCGTACAGGACGTCAATCAAAATGACGACAAGGACATAAACGATTCCAATAAACAGGGTCGTCCCTTGAATCATCGGAAAATCCCTAGAGCTAATTGCTTGAATCGCCAAGGTCCCTACTCCTGGCCAACCGAATACTTGCTCGACAATCACAGCCCCACCCAGCAATCCAGCCAGTTCCAGGCCAATGACCGCCACAACTGGAATCATCACATTGCGAAAAGCGTGTCGCAGCAGCACAATTCGTTCATTCATGCCTTTCGCACGTGCTGTTCGGATATAGTCATTGGACAAAACCTCTACCATTCCGGCGCGAGTGAGTCGGCTGAGTGCCGTCGCCATCAACGTCCCCAGAGTAAACGCTGGAAGAACCATGTCTTTTAGCCCCGTCCCCCCTGCAATCGGAAACCAGCCCAAATGGACGGAGAACACAAGGATGACGAGTAAGCCTAACCAAAAACCGGGGATGGACATACCAAAGGTGGAAAAGGTCATAATCGCTCCGTCGATGGGTGTATCCTTGTATTTCGCTGCCAGGACACCCAGCCCGATACCGATCACAACTGCCACCACGAGGCTGGCTACTGCCATTTTTGCTGTCGCGGGAAAACGGTCCGCAATTTCTGCGGTGACAGGTCGGCCCGTTTTCAGGGAAGTGCCGAGATCCCCTTTCAAAACACCAGAAGCATAGTCGAGATACTGGACGACAAGCGGTTTGTTCAAGCCCAGCTCTTCACGAAGCGTATCGATTTGTTCCGCAGTCGCTCGCTGCCCCAGCATGATCCGCACAGGGTCTCCGGGGATGAGATGAATGAGCAGAAACGTAAAAATGGAGAGTCCAAACAAGACAATTATGCCCGACAATAGGCGCTTCACTAAATATTGCTTCATGATGTCTTCACCCAAATGTGAGTAACCGTATGAATTGGCTTCTTCTTGCTGTATTCCGGCACTTTGCTCTCCTCCCTATTTTTCCACTAACGACACACGTCGTTATAGTGTCGTTATTATTTAAAAATAGTCTATTCTAAATTAACAGAAAGTTCAACTCGTTTTTTCTTGCTCCTGTCAAAAGGAGCATGGCCTCTTTCAGCCATGCCCCTTCTAAGGAATCGCTACGCTGTCATTCCTTGCCGCGTCTCATCTGTAGCAATACGTTTGCCGTAAGCTGCGGGTGACTAATCGGAAAATAATGAGCGGCAGAGAGCCTTTCAATCTCTACATTTGCTTTCATGAAAGCATCCTCTGTTTCTTTTGTCAGCTCATACGTTTTATCCTGTGTCCCCCATACGATCTGGGCTGGAAAAGGGAACGGCTGTGTTGTCACCGCCATTTGCCGGAATTCATTCATAAAATAGCGCAGCACGTCTGTATGCGTCTTGCTGATGCGTGGGGATTGCAAGAGCTTCCCTGCCTTCTCTACATAGCCCATTGGCATTTCTTCCGAGGACTGAAATACCCCTTGCTCAAGCAATGCTTTTTCCATTTTGGCTGGCGTTAACTGCTTTTGCAAAAAACGCTGAAGAAGGGCCGGACTTTTCCCCAATCCCGCCAGCAGAGGAGAATACTTTGGCGCATGCAGGGGCGGCTGCAAAAGGTATATCTTCTCGATTTTTTCCGGCACTCGCTTTGCTGCCTCCCACGCCAAAAATCCACCAAATGAATGTCCTGCAAAATGAATGGGAGACGGCAGCTGTCGCAAAGCCTCTGCCACTGCCTCGATAAAGCCCTCGATCGGTTTTTCGTGATGGTGATAGGGCGATCTGCCAAACCCGGGCAAATCTAGTAACCATACAGGATGTTCACCCAGCTGTTCAGCTAGCGGGAGCAAATCGCTCATCTCACTGAAAAGCCCGTGCACGAGCAGCCACGGAGTACCAGAGCCTTCCTTTTTGTACGCGGCCATGCCTGCGATTTGCTCTCGATGATAGCGAGGAGGTACTTTCTGATCCTTGACCGACAAACGATAGTCGAGGTCAGCAATCACACTGGGAAGATGAGTAGCTACGTCGTATGCATCGATGCCTTTTCTCGCTTTCATTTGTTGAAAGGGTGCGAGCGGGAAGTCTTTCTTTACGATGAAATCCATCGAATTGGCGGGTACCCCGAGCAAGCGGCTACCGCCGTTATGCAGCATTTTTTTCAAAATCGATACCGGGAAAGGAATTGCCGGTGGCTTCATCCGTAATTCTTTGGCCATCAACGAAATGAGCTCTGAAAAAGATGGCGTGGCCATCCGCTCATTTAAGGCGTAATACGTTTGATGTTCGATATGATTTGCCTCGACAATCCCCACAATGACCTCGGCCAAATCGTCGACGGCAAGCAAGGGCAGCCACCACTCCCTGCCACCCGGAAGAACAGGGAATTTTCCACGTCGCATGGAGCTGACTACGAGCCCCAAGCCATCTGTTTGCTCTGTGTTCCCGGTGCTTCGCGGTCCAATGATCGTGCTTGGATTCACCACGACCAGTGGCATTCCTTTTTGATACGCCTCTTGTCGGAAATATAAATCGGCCAGAAACTTGTATTTCTCGTAGCCTCCTGCCTCGCGGAAAAATTCGTTTGGCGCAAAAACATCCGTCACCAGCTTCCCGCTATCATCGTCAAACGGACTCATGTAGCCAACGATATGGATCAGCTTTTGCAGACGCTGTTGTTTATGCAATTCATTTGCTACTGCTGCGAGGTGACTTGCTCCTTGTAAAATCACTTCCCTCCCCACCGTTTCATCCATCGAGATATCCATCGGGACACCTGCATGGATGATGACAGTAGCACGTAACACCTGCTCGTAATCGCTCGCTGATAATCCCAAGCCCGCTTTTCGCAAATCCCCCCGCAATGCTAGGCAATGGGAACTTTCTGTTGGTGTCATCTGCATAAGCAATTCATCCCACTTCTCAAGCGAACGAACCAGCGCCAGTACGGTATGACCAGCCCTCGCCAACTGCTTTGTTACCTCCTTGCCGATAAATCCAGTTGCGCCTGTTATAAAAACAACAGCCATTATTGCTTCCTCCTTTACGTCTTTAGTACTAATTAGTACTAATCCATTTCAAAAAAATCCTACACTTGAATCAAGTGTAGAAGTGTCTGACCAGCGTTTACGAGTACTTGTGCATGGCCTTGCGATTCAGCCATGAGCATCGCTCCTTCCACAATGGTCACGAGCAAGACTGCCGTTTGCGGAATCGAGATATTTTCCTTGAATTCTCCACGGGCGATTCCCTCCACGAGCAGCTTTTCCGCTAGATTCTGCCATTCGATCAAGAACTCGTTGATTCGCGCTTTTACTTCTGGTATTTGTGCCGACAGTAAGGAAAGAATCGGACAGCCTCCCACGCAGGAGCGCCCCTCCAGTTCCTCTGCGATGGTGGTAAAAATCAGCTCCACCCGCGCAGAAAGAGACAGGTCTGTTCGTTGCAGGATGGCTTCCAGTGCCCCTCTCAGCACGTTCATTCTGTAGCTGAGTACAGCTACGACGAGCTCCTCCTTGCTTTTGAAGTGGTAGTAGATGTTGGACTTGGAGACTCTGCTATGTGCTACGACGTCATCCATGCTGGTATTCATGAGTCCTTTTTGCAAAAACAAATCAGATGCAGTGACGATGACATGGTCACGGTTTGAGGTTCGTTTCATAATTAGAACTATATAGTCCTAATGGGTGATTGTCAAACGTTCTAGTGTGGAGGAGAAGAAAAAGCGCAGTTCTCTTCGACTCTGACGCGCCAGCAGGGGGGAATTACTGTCCGTCTATACTTAAAAAAGGGGACCGTCGAGCCAAAGCCACCCTACGGGCGGAAGTATCTCAAAGATGAAGTGTTCGACAAGCGTTGTCCCCTTTTTGAAGTTCCGACTGGGTAGGCGTTGTCAAGGTCTACGAGCCCTTCGCTTTTTCTTCTTACTAGCTTTGTAGGTTGACCGCTACTTTTAATACTTAGTATAAAAAAAGGTTGATGCCGTCTGTCCCGGCATCAACCTTCATCAATTAACTGATCGCAAACCTGTTACATTTCGTTACGGCAGCAAGCATGGTAGCCGTCAGCTCGTTTTCCTGGCTATCACGTGCCCTTCTGAGATAAAGACAGCGTAAAAAGTTTTTGCTGTTCACTCGAGAGATTGCTTGGGTACGGCTTTTCGGCAGTTCTGCACAGCTTGCCAAACCGTTGATCCAGTCAGCGAGCTCCTGCTCGGTAAGCAAACCTTTGTCTATCATGGTATCTACGATGCTCGCGAGTCGTTCGTCCTCTTCCTCATTGAAAATGTGCTTTTCGTTATGCAGCACATGCTGGATCGCATGAAGAATGTCGCGTTGTACCGCTTGATCGCTCTCTGGGCACTGCACTAGCTCTACGAACACGTCTGCACCGTGAGCGGTACTGTGAGCCCAGCCTCCCTCGGACAAATAGCCGCGCAAATCCTTCTCCTCTTGAAAATAGCGGAGCATGGCAGTTTTCACGTGCTGGAAATCAGCTTGCTCCAAAAAAGGCTTCTGTCTGTGACGGCGCATAATCAATGCAATCGGCAACGAAGAGAATGTCCTGGTAAATACGGATGGGTCGCTATCGCTGCCGATCTGATAGAACAAATGCTTTTCGTCGGTCAGTTCTCGCAGGAGGCTGCGCAATTGTGCTTCCGTCAGCTGGTTCTCATCGAGAATCCAATAATAAAATGTCGGGTAGATGAGGTTATCTCGCAATTCCGGGTCAGGGTCCCCGATGTATTGCAGCAATAGTCCGACGAAATCCTGCAGCTGCTCACCTTCACGCAGCTGGTATTGTTCCTGCTCTAATCTTTGCAAATCCAGTATGAGCTTGGTTCTTGTTTCGCTCACGTGTTCATCCCCCTCAACATGATTAAAATTTCCTCGATTACGATATCCGGTTCATCGTGATGAATATAATGCCCGCTGCGAGTAGCCATTCTTTGCTTACTCGATGTGGAAAGCCGCCTGAAATCAGCTTGCAGATGCTGTTCGATTGTTAAGATTTCTTCGTTCGGCCATTCCTCATCCCACACGTCCGGTAAGCCTCTCGTGATAATCGAGACAGGTATGTCGCTTTGCCGAAAATAGTCCACGATCTCTTGATAGCTCCGTATCTTATCAATCTTCTCGCTGTTTCGCATCGGATTCTCGTAATATTCTCGATTGGCTGCGATAAGGTTTTCAGGCAAAACCTTCTCATAGGCGAGCTCCTTATATTCGGGAGCAGCGTCAACCAGAACCAGCCCCGAAACGAGATGCGGATACAGGCTGGCAAACAGTCTAGCGACCAAACCGCCAAAAGAATGTCCGACCAAAATACATGACGGTTCCACCTCAATCTCTTGCAGCAACTCATACAGCTCCTCGACCAGATCACGACAAGTCCGCGGTACGACTGCCGCCGCTGGACTCCTGCCAATACCCGCCCGATCATAGGATAAGGTAGACGCTTCCTGCGAGATGCGGTTTTGAACGATCTTCCATGTCTCACAGCTATCGCCCATTCCGGCTAGAAAGATCACACACGGTGTCCCACTTTTTCGCGTATACAGCCTATGTATCCGTCGACACATGATCCCAGTCGTCCTCCATATAACGGACCAGCCAATTCAATGCTCTATGTCTTTCCACAACAACTTCGTCATTCAAACCGCCTGCAACCGTGCGATTGTTGATGCGCGCATCCACGCATGCCCAGTCATAGCGATAGACTAAATCCGCCTGGTCGAGAATCTCTTGTTTGCTTCTCACAACCGCATTGCTGTAGAAGGTGTCATAGTCACCTGCGCTTCTGAGAGCGTCAATCGCAGTGGTCACATCACAAATCTCAGCTGGGAAATTCAGCTCTTCTACATAACCGAGTGCCCACAGCAGTACCCAGTAGCATTCGTACATCCATACCATCTGAATCATATCGGTACGATCTGGCTGTGGATCATTCAAGAAGTCTCTCTCTTTTTCGGTAAAGAATTCAGCAGCGCCAAACTGCTCGATAATTCCCTCGATGAACTCCCGCTCTTCCTTGATTTGTCCGTTTTCAGCGATCCCTCCTGCATATACCGCAATCAAGCAGAGGGCAATCGCTCGCTGAACAATCTCATCCTTGCTCCTGATGACAGCGTCCTCATCCCCTACGATGATAGGAAGATGCGGGATGTACGGAATGCCTTGCTCTTGCAATAGCTTGATGCTCCGCTCTTTGCGTGCTTCTCCTGACTGAGAGGGCTGAATATGTCCATCGATCAGGTCTACGCTGACCGTCACCAGAAAATCGTCCACTTCCGATTCTCCTGCCGTATTGAGAATCAGCATTCCTTGTTTATCGAGCATGTCTCCGGTAGGGAGAAAGACGATCCCGTGCACTTCTTCGGCAATCGCCATAATGGACGCAAACGTTTTCTGGTCGATTTCCTTGCTCGCCACGATTCCTACCGCCACATTGAGCGCTGTAATTTGGTACAACAGCTTTTGCTGGACTTTCTCGTGGGGCGTTTCAATCTGCGCGAAGAAGCCGTACATCCCTTTTTTCATCTGGAGAAACTCTTCTTGGTCATCGTCCTCGCGCATCAGATTGAATGTTATATTGCTTTTGCTAAACCATTTTTTATCTGTCACGGTCACGGCCCGCTCGTCTGCGGATACCTCTACCAATTGATCACGAAAAGCCTCGACAATCGCAGCGACTACTTTCTCGCATTGTTGGATGGAGACATAGATGGTGCATTGATTCATCTGGTAACCTCCTTGGCTGGGGGGGGAAAATTTTCACATTGCTGAATTTTGTAATCAATAGTCAATTATGGTATCCTAACGCTGTTTAATCAAGCACAAATCTTTATAGTTATCGGCGAATCTATCACGATGATTGAAGGTGAATCCTATGAAAAACATCCTAGTAGAGGAGTTTTCCCCCATATGTCCGATTCAAGCTTTTGTTGAAGAAGATGAGAACGGCGTCTTTTTTTATTTGTGGGACTATCCCGGTGAGGAGCATGCAAGCATTCGTTCCTGCTGGGTAATAAATTACGGACCTGCACCGGACTCGATCGATTTTTCTGCCATGGAGGATGGTCAAGCTCCGATGCTTCCACGCGATTGCTGCGCTCATCCGGATGGAGCAGACAGGCTAGACCCGGAGCTGCTCTCGATCGTTTGGCTGGAGGAAGGCGATGCAGCGGCACTTTTGTATGAGAATGAGGTGCTGTGTGTGATTCCCGGCTGGGCTGGTCCTTCCCCGGACGGCTCGCACTATCCTTCGTATGCGCGAGATTGCACCGGAGAATCTCATCTATGCTTCCCGCTGGGAACACCAGAGTCGAACGCCATGTTTGCCCGCATCGAGGCAGCTAAGCATTTTTGGGCGAGCTGGGATGGCAACCCTTGGCCTGACCTCCAGCAGCAGTTCATGGACGCAATTACCTCCACTCTCGGCCCAGTGAAACAATATTACGGCATCGACGGCGGTCACTGGCCTCCGAAAGCATTGGTGACAATCGAAAAAGGAGACGTTACCTATGCGCTGACCCTCGGCGTGTCCATCTTGCGTCAGCCAAAGGTCGAACAGTATACAGAGGAGCCGGAGTCGCTGCGCCGATTCGAGCTGGCTTTTGCCTGCGAAACCAAATGGCTCGCCCAAAACGAAAAGCAATTGCTGGCCTACATCAGCGGTCAAACCTCTCTACCGTGGTCATACATGACCTTCCTCGCACAAGGTCACACCATTCCGTGCCAGGAAATCAGTCAGATCAACAGCCGCTTCTCCTCCATGCTACTCGCACAACCTGAGGATGCACCGGCTATTCCACTTCCGCTCATCGCAGGCGATCCCGTGAATCTGTTATGGTTGATTCCGATTACCGCAGAGGAGCAGCAGTATGCAGAAATGCATGGGTCTGAACAATTGCTTCAACACTCCACTGGAGATGGGGCGGATTGGATTTTTAATGGGGTAGCGAAGTTTATGAAATAAATGTTGTCCCCCGCCAGTTGTGGTCGGGAAGAAGTCCTGCCACATGTTTTCCAGTCGCCTGTATCCTCTCTTCGTTCGGGCGGTCTCCTTCCAAACATGTGACAGGGCTTCCGACCAGCAGTGGTCTTCTTCCCCCACTACAGCAGCTACTTAATAGAAAAAAACCACCCTAATCTAGGTGATTCCAGTCACTACAGATCAAGAAGCTCCATTCTCTCCATCTCTTTCTTCCTCTTCGCCTTCATCGCTCTTCTGCCTTCCGACCATGCTAGTGATAGAATCGCGATCCCACCAATACCTACTAAAACAATAGTGAACTCACTACCTTCTTTAAATAGACCACTCGTATAACCGTAGGCCAAATACCCAAGAAAGATAGCCGGGAAAATCGCACCCCAATAAGCGTGATTCAGCCTGCCGAGTAAATTTTGCATGCCCACAATGCCAAGCCCAACCAAAAATTGAATCAGTCCCGTACTCATCTGTCCTCATCTCTTTCTTGTTTATATTTTTCAATAACGAGCTTGGCTACCTCCAAACTCATCCGTTCGTCAATGACCAGGTTTTTGATCATTTGCACGAACTCTACTTCCGCTTCCTTGCTATGTAATTCAATCTTTTTAATGATTCGGTCGAGCTTGGCCCTCACCGTTGGGTACGATACACCGTACTCATCGGCCATACCTTTGAGAGAGCCCGAACTGATAATAAACTTCCTGATAAATTCGAGGGTCTCCTTGTCCAGAGCTAACACCCAAGATGGAATTTCGTCGCGTTCCATAATCGCCTCGCCTCCCACCTTTAATTATATTAATAAAAACCTTAATTTTATTCAAGTATTTTTTAACAAAATGAAAATCAACCATAAAAAAGGAGCATCCTCACCTGATGCTCCCGCTCGTGTCCTCATCCTTCTACTCAACCTTCCTTAGTCGAATATCCATCCAATGTGCCCAACTCTCATTATTGCCTAGTAATTCCCAAGTGCCAATGAGCGTGTTGCCATCAACACTGAACTTACCGGTAAAACGTTCGGTTTTCCCTGTGATCGTCCAATCTCTGCCCAATAAATTCGCATAGTAGGAAGCTCTGCTTCCATAATTGTCATATGCGTGCGTGAAGTACATTTGACTAGTCGTATCATAGCCGATGATCTCAATGGTCTTGACTTCTTTATCCCCCATCATGCCATCTACATGGTGAATTAGAAAATACCCTCCAGGCAGCCATTCGTAGGTATCGGTTGCTTTCAACTTCGCGGCTTGCCCAGCAGGACTTTCCATAATTAGTCCGTCTGTCACCCATTTCCCCACAAAAATGTTCAGATGAGTAAGAGCCGGATCTGGCTCGGGTACCTCTTGAGAAATATGATTGACATGTTCATTTATCATTCGGAATACCTCCTTATCGAGCAGTGAATTACTTTTAATTCTAGGGCTTTCATGGATGGCATGTTTCTTATGGATTGCTATTTTACTAACCCGAGCGAATAAAAACCCCGCCCCTCATGATGAGAAGCGGGATCACGTTTATCCTCTGGAGAAAATTTGGTCATAGAAAAACTGCACCTCCAATCGTTAGTTGTGTCTAACAATTGGGGTGCAGTTCACAGGTGGCAGTTTTCATGACCCGTTAGCAGTAGATAGAGACTCTCCTGTAGCATCTGTTTGAAAATGCTCTCCCCACTCTCGCAAATAATCAATGACTGGTCCCAAGCCTTTCCCTAGCTCGGTCAGTTCGTACTCTACTTTTGGCGGAACGACGGGATACACTTCACGCTTGACGATTCCTGCTTCCTCCAACTCCCGCAATTGCTCTGCCAGCATTTTATGATTGACACCGGTTATATTTTTCTTTAACTCTCCGTACCTTTTTTTCCCTTGAAGCAGCTGACAAATGATCGATATCTTCCACCTTCCCGCAAAAACCGAGACGGCAAGCTCGATCGGGCAAGGATATTCCTTGCCGTTTAACAGGTACATCATCGATGGCCTCTTCATCCCACTCACTTCCCTTTTCGTAAGTATTAACCGAAAAAGTGCGTACTTACTTTTCTTTAGTGTATTCGGTATGCTCAGTTTTGTAAAACACTTTTAAAGGAGGTAGCTCATGGAAAAACAATTTCGAGTAGGGCAAGTGGACGTCGCTTACGCAGTGGAGGGAAACGGTCCCGCTCTGTTATTGATCCACGGTACAGGCGGCAGTTACGAAACGACTTGGAGCGAGATGGTTAAAGCATTGTCCTCCCAGTACACCATCATCACCCCTAACTATAGTGGTTCAGGAAACACCGTCGATCACCGCGAAAAATTGGAGCTGGATGATCTGGTGGAACAAAATGTTCAAGCCATGAGCAATGAAGGCATCGAGCAGTTCCATGTCGTCGGCTATTCCCTTGGTGCCGTGATTGCAGCTGCCATCGCCGCCAAGTACCCGAATCGAGTAAAATCGGCATCACTGATCGCTGGCTGGGCCGAAAGCGATTTGGCCACTGCCTATCAATTTGACCTGTGGCAAAAGCTGTTCCAGACCGATCGTACACTATTTGCTCAATTTGTGATTCATACGGGATTCAGCCAACAATTTTACCGCCGATTCCAAAACACAGAACAATTGCAGCAGTTGGCAATAGACTTCGCAGCGACACTGGCAGAAGGAACCGGTCGCCAATCCGAGCTGGACGGTCGCATCCATATTCGTCCGCTACTCGATCACATCACAGCGCCAACTCTCGTCATCGGCTTAACCCACGATCGGATGGTTCCGGTTGAGCAAACCAAAGAGCTCGCCTCGCTTATAAAAGGAGCCTCCTATCATGAAATCAACTCCGGGCATTTAGTACCGTGGGAACAGGGAGAGACCCTCATCGAGGAAATCACCCGTTTTCTAGCAACTGTTTCATAAACCTTTTCGAAAGTAGGATGATATCATGCGTAAAGATCAAATTATAGAAGCCTATCAATTCAGACATGCCTGCAAAGAGTTTGATGCAGCCAAAAAAATTACGAATGAAGACTTTGACTTTATTATGGAGACAGCTCGACTGTCGCCCAGCTCCTTTGGTTTTGAACCATGGAACTTCCTCGTGGTGCAAAATCCAGCTCTTCGAGAAAAGCTGTTACCCGTCACATGGGGTGCGCAAAAACAACTGCCGACTTCAAGCCATTTCGTAATCGTACTGGCGCGGACCAAACAAGAGATGGCCGCTGATTCCGACTATATCCAACATATGATGAAAGACACGCAGGCCTTACCAGAAAACGTCGTACAACAAAAAGGCGCTGCTTACGATCACTTCCTGAAAAACGATTTCGCCCTGTTTGACGACGAGCGAGTCATGTTCGAATGGGCGTCCAGACAGACCTACATCGCGCTTGGCAATATGATGACGTCCGCTGCCATGATCGGCATTGATTCCTGCCCCATTGAAGGCTTTGCAAAAGAAAAGGTCGAGGATATCCTTGCGGCGGAGGGACTCCTCGACAGAGAGCGCTTTGGCATCGCTTGCATGGTGGCTTTTGGCTACCGGAAAAATGAGCCCCGTGGGAAAACCAGACAATCGAAGGAAGAGGTTATTCGTTTTATCGGGTAAAACCAGTGATTGGCTCCACGTAGAAAGCATTCGTATTCCGAATGCTTTTTGGCGTTCACCTACACAAAAAAGCAGTCGCCCGCAAACGCAAGCGACTCTCTTCCCTACCTATTTCCTTACTCATCCATATACTGAAAGCCTGTGATACGACCTGCTTCATCCACGGAGATCGTGATTCCCTTGCCTTTGGCTGGACGGAACGTCACGTTTGCATACACAAAGCCATAATTATAGTCTTCAAACATGGCACCGCCACCCCCCTGCTCGACCTTTGCCTCTACTTTATACTGGCTTGCTTGATCGCCTACCAGCTGTTTCAGGAAAACGGCTGCTTTATCTTTTGCCACCTTTTCGGCAGGGAATTTTTTCGATACCCACTCTGGATTTTGAATCAGTACTTTACTCAATTCGTTTGTACGGGTATCCATGATAACGAAAGCCTCTGCACGAGGAGTCGGACTGTACACGCGTTTTTGCGTTTCCAACATTTTCAGGAGCTGCCAGTTACCTTCGACGCCGTAATCATCATAATCGGAAAACTGTGCGGTGTCTGGGAAATGCTTTGTCACCTCGGTAATTACCTTTTCCACCTCAGGGGAAAACTTGCTTTGCTCGACACCTTCTGGAATGCTCACTTCGAATGTTTTCTCATCAAATACGGGTTGGAAATCCACCTTGTCTACGGTGTACGCAAAGGCTTGTACTTGATTGTGATGGAATGTGCGCTTGAGCAGCAGCCCTGTTTCTTTGTCAATCCACAGGTCATCTTGGTAATGATGAGGCTTGCCATCGATTTTCGCGTCTTCTTTTTTGGCGATGTGATATACGGCTCGATTCAACAGTTGTGCTTCCTTCACGGTGATCGCCACCTTCGAATCTGGCAACGCTACTTTCAATCGCTGTAACTCTCGCTTCGTCTTGTTGATCTCATTATCGTATATGCCAATCGCTGCGGAGTGGACAAACCCTCTGCCGCCTTCTTGATACGCCGCCACCTGTCCTGCCTTCCCTACGGCATGCTGAACCCTTTTCCCATCTGAGATTTCCTCTCTCCATTCTCCTTTGAGCGTGTTATCCCATGTTTTCGCCTTTTGAGTCTCGGTGCCTTGCTTCGATTTTGATGTATGCGTCGATTCGATGTACATGGAGACAGGCTGTTTTTTGTCCATTTCTTTGAAGAGCTGGTCAAAAGTGATCGCTTGAGCTTTATTCGCTGCGACTACCATGTTGGTTTGTGCTTGTGCTTGTGCGATCCCGAACGGGGATACCGCGGAGAGAAGGAGTGCTGCCATGCTTACGGTAACAAGTGCTTGCTTTTTCATGCCGGTTCATCCTTTCGACTCGTTGAATGCTGTTCACTTGTTACGATCCTCGTCATGCACAGCTTGTGACACAAATCCCTGAAAAAATTTGTTTTTCAAATTCCTGTCACGTTTTTCTTCCCGGCAGGGTCATCCCTTTTAACAAATCGCTATATGACGACAAACAATATCTGAAAATAGGAAAATACACCCATTTTCCTATTAATTAAATGAGTGTATTTGGTCCTAGTACCTATGAGCATGTAAGAACGGAGGGATATTATTAGAATATTCTCAATTAACCTCATCTATTTCCATTATTATACACCGCATGATAGAATCGGAAAGGAAATTCCGCACATTTCCAATTATGTATAAAAAGGTGGATCTATTCAGATGAAAAAACTAGTATCCGTAGCTTTGCTGCTCTCCATGTTGGCTGTCTCTGCTTGTTCAAACAAGCCAGCTGATACAAAGCCAGCTGAGCAAAATGCAGCACAAACCACAGAAACCGCTAAAACAACTGAAGCTCCAAAAACAGATTCGGCTACACCAGCGCCAACTGCAACAACAAACGACAAGCTGGAAGCGAAAAAGGTACTGAACGACAAAGTGGAAATCTTGATTCCAAAAGGCTTTACTGTCATGTCTGAAGAGATGGCGAAAGTAAAATACCCAATGGAAAACCGTCCTTCCTTGATTTATACCGATGAAAAAGGCTCCATCAACATCGCGTTTAGTCATACGGAAACTCCTGTTCTGGAGGACAGCATCATCAAAGACATGAAGGACCCGATGAAACAAGCGTTCTCCAATTTGTACAAAGATGCAACCTGGTATCGTGATGAAGTAATCCAAATCAACGGGAAAAACGTTGGTGTGTTCGAACTACTGACACCTGGCGCTGATACGAAAATTTACAACCTCATTTTCTTTACAGAGCTCGACGGCAAAATGCTGATGACCACTTTCAATTGCACCGAGGCACAAATGGAAGAGTGGAAGCCGCTCGCACAAGAAATTTTGATGTCTTATAAAGTACAATAAGGAAACACTATTCCCCCTCATAGAGTAAAAGCACCCTCCCATGGGTGCTTTTTTAGCTTTTTCTTTTTGCTGCATCCAACTCTTTCTTCCAACGAAGCAAAGCCTCCCGAGAAGGATACGGATTGGGAAACTGCAATGCTTGCTCGATGGATTGAAAAGCTTGAGCATACATCCCTGCTTTTCTTTGCGCGTCCCACCTATACACCTCTACTTGAAACGCTTTTCCGCTATCATGTATCCACAGCGCAAGCTCAGCGTTGCCATCTATTCCATTGACCCCCGGCATATCCTCCACCTCAACCCTGCTTGCTCGTGTCTCTTGATGGAGCATGTGCATAAATCCATTCGCCGTCCACTGCAAAACATCTATGTTCGACCATAACCCACCTGTTTGCCACCCAATCAATAAGCTATCCATTTGGGCATCTACTATGGGGGCAGCCAATAATTCGGAAACCGTGTAGCCTTGTCCTTTAAAATTGCCAATCAGATGCCAGCGATCCTCGTCCTGCTTGGCGATCATGACGTACATTTCGCCTTGGTTGCGATAAACACAGGCTATTTCCTGACGTGTATCCCCATCGAGATCAGCTAAAATAATCGCTGGTTGATCATGTGGCTTTGGCATGACCACTAGTTCTGCCGTAGGAGGGATCAAGCTCTTTATGACGCGCCAATGCTGCGTTCCGATTCGCTCCATAATGTCTCATCCATTTTTCCAGTCTCAACAAAATATATGCTCCTTTTTTCACTACATGCTCGCAGTATCTAGCGGTCATTATTGGAGCTGCCAGCGGCATCGGTCGTGCATTGGCAATGAGGCATGAATGTGAACTTGTTGGGTGCCATTCACGCTACACAAATTTTCGTACCCATGATGTTAAAACAAGGGACTGAATACCACATCGTGAACACTTAACTCCGATCAAACGAAAAAGCCACGCTCTCGTAGGAACGTGGCTCTTATATTACATGTCAGTTAATTCTCGATCTCGCAAGGAAACCAAAATCACAAAACCAATCATCACCTCTGTAATGTTAAACGCTACCTGCTGACCATTCCATACTTGTGATTGCCACATGGCGAACCACTCTGCGCCTACAATCACAAATCCGAAAAACCAGATACAAAAAGCAAACATATAAGCGATGTATGCGAATGTTTTTGAGTTATTGAATGTTTTTGCATCCTTTTTTATATTACGCAGCATTTTTCCTGCAGCGATCCAACCAAAAAGAGAAAATACCCCTTCCGCCATGATGATTCCGATATAAGCAATGGTATGAGCAGTAGGATCAGTAATCGCTCGCCACATAAGCGCGTTACCCTCGAACGTGGTGTCCATGGACAGAACATGTTGGACAAATTGATAATTGGAATTGTAGTCCATAAGATTCCCTAAGAAAATGGATGTTCCAAATGCTGCGGATAATGCTACGACCAAAACCTTTAAGTACCGTAACATCAAATTACTCAATTGTGATCACGCCTCCTTTCCCTACTTCTTTAACAATCCGCCGAAAAGGTAGAAGTACTTGTCTATTATCATTCTCGATTGGCGTGGCCTCCCCTTTCCATTTGTAAGAGAAATCCATATATTTTTATCACGAGTATTCATCACCACTACATGGAAACCTAAGCTTACTCGATCATGTCTAGTCTTTCTTTATACAAAATCCCTTCGAAAATGAAACCATCCAATTTATGATTTTTTTACCCATCCATGTTCAACAGTTTGGAACGGTTTTGTCACATGTACTTTTCCTAACAATGTTATGATGAAATGGATTCCCTCATATAACAAACAATGAATATGTGCAAGGTTGTGATTATCATTTGGAAGCCTGATCGGTCGAGTACTCAAACTCTATACCACCAAATAGCCGATGAGATTGAACGCAGAATTTCGTATGGAGAGTTTCCCCCTGGGAGCCTGCTCCCTTCTGAGAGAAAACTGGCTGAGCAATTAGGAGTAAACCGAAGCACTGTTATTTTAGCGTACGAGGAACTTCGGGCATTAGGCATCATCGAGAGCAGAACAGGAAGCGGTACTCGTGTGAGTAAAAATAAATGGGAGGCAACTCCGAAGCATACACCCAACTGGCATCGATATGTAGAAGGTGGTCAATTCCTCCCGAATTTGTCTTATCTACGTCGAATCAGAGAGGCCCTGCAAAAAGACAGCAGCCTCATCGATTTTGCGAGTGGAGAATTGTCTTCTCAACTCTCACCAGGCAAGGAAATCAGTACCCAGATGAAGGAAAACCCCTTCACGGAATATCTGGGCTACGACAATCCGCAAGGCTTTACGCCATTGCGTGAAGAGCTGGTCTCGTATTTGTCACGATATCGGAATGTGCAGACAACCGACTCTTCCATTCTGATCACGTCAGGTTCTCAGCAATCTCTGTATTTGATCACACAATGTCTGCTTGCCCCCGGCGATGCAGTGGCCATCGAAGATCCCTCTTATTGTTACTCGTTGCCCATGTTTCAATCTGCTGGACTTCGCCTGTTCCGTCTTCCTGTCAGCAATAACGGAATCGACCCAGAAGATATTCGAGCCTTGTATAAAAAACATCGAATTAAGATGATCTTTATCAATCCAACTTTTCAAAACCCGACAGGGATATGTCTTGATCCAGCTCGGCGCACGCAGCTGTTGGATGTAGCAAGCGAACTCGGTCTTCCGATTGTAGAGGACGATCCTTTCAGTCTGACTTCCTATGACGGCAAGCCTCCACTGCCTCTCAAATCATTGGATCAGCTTGGCTCCGTTGTCTATATTGGTTCCTTTTCCAAAATTGCTGCATCCGGTTTACGAGTCGGTTGGATGGTGGCACCTCACTCCGTTGTCGAGCGTTTGGCAGATGCCCGCCAGCAGATGGATTTTGGCCTGAGCGTCGTGCCACAAAAAATTGCAGCCCAGTTTTTACATTCCGATAACTTCCTGCCGCATTTAGAGCGATTGCGTATGCATTTACAGTACAGAAGAGATTTGCTTGTGGAAGCACTGCAAAAGGAGCTGCCCGATGATATCTCGTTCACCATTCCCCAAGGCGGATTACACTTGTGGTGTAAAATTAACCCGGATGTGAACGACAACCAATTGTTTGAAGAAGCGGTTCGCAGAGGCGTTGTTTTTGTGCCAGGTAGTGTCTACGGTTCAGACTCCGGCTACATTCGTTTTACCTTTGCGCGACCAAAAGAAGAGGAAATTACGCTTGGTGTCGCTAAATTTGCGGCTGCGTTGAAGGCTGTTTTGTCGTAAAGATGGCGGTCGGCCAACGATTGTGGTCGGGGGAAGTCCTGCCACATGTTTTCCAGTCGCCTGTATCCTCTCTACGTTCGGGCGGTCTCCTTCCAAACATGTGACAGGACTTTCGTACAGTTGTTGATTCTTTCGTGTTTTTAAGACGTTTTGCAAGTTAACACAGAGGAAGCTTCTGAAAGTCATTCGAGTTGGCACGAAACATCTTAGAACTACATTCAGCGAATTATTGAATAGCTACACGTGAAGAAGCGCATTTCCAGTCCAAGCGCCTCTGGAGCCCATCCCAGCACCGGAAGAAATGGCGGGGAATTTAAGCTTCACTTATGGAATACTTCTTCGAAACTTCTACGTTTGAAGCGCTCCCGACATTTATTCCGGTGCGGACAGTCATATCTCTCCTTGCAGGGCGTAGGCCGAAGCGTAGACTGGAAATGCGCTTCTTCCCCCACCACAGCAACTACAAAAAAGACCTCCACCGCTTTATCAAGCTGATATGCTCCCCTTCAGGT
>NZ_PXZM01000047.1 GCF_003013395.1 Brevibacillus fortis
TGCGCTCTTTTTTCTGTCTACCTAAAGGGGATCATAACTAAATGGCGGGAGCGCTTCAAACGTAGAAGTTTCGAGGAGGTAGTTCATAAGTGAAGCTTAAATTCCCCGCCATTTATTCCTACGCTAGGTCGGGCTCCAGAGGCGCTTGGACTGGAAATTCGCTTCTTCCTACGTAGCTTTTCGTTCATTCGTTGAAAGTGGTTCTAAGATGTTCTATTTCAACTGAATTGACTTTCACAAGCTTCCTTGCGTTAACTTGCATAACGTTTTAATAACACGAAGGAATCTACTGTTGTCCGGAAGCACTGTCACATGTTTGGAAGGAGACCGCCCGAACGAAGAGAGGATATAGGCGACTGGAAAACATGTGGCAGGGCTTCCCCCGACCACAACAGCGTGGAGATCACGTTTTTTCCGATGATAATCCTCTGACAAACGCACGTTATGCTGGAAGGGCAATGGAAATCTGGAAAGGATGCGTGCGAGGATGAGAGATGAAAGATTAGGAAAAATAGCAGACAACTTAATTTCGTACAGCCTGGATGTGCAAGCCAAACAGCATATTATGATCATGGTTGTGGATGAAGGAGAACCGCTGGCAATGGAATTGATGAAGCGGCTGTATGCGAAGGGAGCTTATCCCCACTTGCGCTTTGTCCGGCCAAAGGTCCAGCGGGAATGGTTGAAAGGGCTGACGGAAGAGCAGCTTGCCCAGACCGTTCAGTGGGAAAAGGACATGTGGTTTGGCATGCAAGGCTATATCGGAATTCATGGTGAGACGAATGACAGTGAGATGAAGGATGTTCCGCAGGAGAAGTACCGTCTGTACGCAGAAGCGTATGATTCCATTTTTCATCATGTCGACAATCAGATTACGGGACTGCGCATTAACTACCCGACCTCGGCCCTTGCTCAAAAGGCCAACATGACGACAGAAGCGTTTGAGGATTTTTATTTCAACGTATGTTCACTCGATTATCAGAAAATGGCCGAAGCGTGCCAGCCGTTGTACGACCTCATGGACAAAACGGATAAGGTGCGTATCGTCGGACCGGGGACAGACCTGACGTTTTCGATCAAAGGGATTGGGACGCGGACTGCCGTAGGCAAACGAAACATTCCCGATGGTGAAGTGTATACCTCTCCCGTGCGCGACTCGATTCACGGGACGATCAGCTACAATACGCCCAGCAACTTCAAAGGCACGACGTTTGAGAACATCCGGTTTACTTTTCGGGAAGGAAAGATTGTTGAGGCATACGCTAACCATACGGACAAGCTACTGGAAGTATTGGAAACGGACGAAGGTGCACGCTACATCGGTGAATTCGCCATTGCGTTTAATCCGTACATTTTGCACCCGATGGGCGATACTTTGTTTGATGAAAAAATCGCTGGCAGCTTCCATCTCACACCGGGCCGTGCCTATGATCAGGCGGATAATGGCAACCGCAGCGCGATTCACTGGGACCTGATCTGCATTCAGCGTCCGGAATACGGTGGCGGCGAAATCTGGTTTGACGATGTACTCATTCGAAAAGACGGAAGGTTTGTGCATGAGGCTCTGCTGGGGCTGAATCCGGAGCAATTGATTCTGTAGGGGAGGGCGAAAATGCCCTCCTTTTTTATTTGAATTTGAAAACGACTACGCCTGCGATCATGATGCCGATTCCGATGATCTTGTTCAAGGTGATCGGAACCTTTTGAACACCAAACAGGCCGAGAGAATCAATGAGGAGAGCGACGAGCAATTGTGAAATGAGCAGAACCGATACAGCATAGGCAGGGCCGATGGCCGTAATGCCTTTCATCACACTAAAGACGATGAGCGCCCCGAAAACGCCTCCTAGCAAATACACCTTGTTCACTTCCCCGATGCTTTTCCAATCGCCATCACGCACGTAGAGAAAGATCGCGAACGATACAAGAAAGCCTACGGCGTGAACAATCGCATTGGTTTGCCATAGTCCGAGCTTTGTACTGGCTTGCGCATTGAACACACTTTGCAGACAAATAAAAACGCCAGCGAGTAACGAAAAGAGAATGCCTTGCACAATATGACCTCCTATATGGTTGATTACTCATAGATGTTTCCGCTCGCAAGCTCACTGATTTTTTCTCGATCTTTGATAATCAGTGCGCTTTTTTTGCGTTCAATCACGGATGCTGCACAAAGATTGCGGATGACTCGGTTCAAATGTCGGTAGCTGGTACCCAACAGCTCGGCAACCTCCGTCAGCTTCGCCGTCTTTAGCTCCTCGGAAGAAGGCGACCCTGTATCAGTGGACAACGTGGAGAGCAAATAGCTGGCAAAGCGATTTTCAACGGGATACAGTAGGTTCAGGCTGGTGGAGTTCGATGATGTATGCAGCTTGTGACTGATTTTCTGAAGAATGAATTGCAAAAATGGCGGGTGGTTCTGATAGCGCTCCTGCAATAACTTGAAGGGGAGGCTGACCACGAGACTTCGATGGACAAACTCAACCGTATTGCGGACCTCGCATTGTGTGACATACTCTACGTCTCCGATGATCGCGAGTGGATTGTTAAAGCGCAGCAACAAAGATTTTCCGTTAGGGAGCGTCGTGAAAATTTTGATTTTTCCCTTCAGGATGAAGTACATGTAGTGAAGCTGATCGCCCTTCGAACAGAGGAGGTCACCCTTCTCAGCCTGATACAGGCGCATTTCATGGAGGGTAGCGTCATCAAAAATAGTGGGCAAGGGACTATTTTGCACCAGCGTATGCAAAAGTGTACGGTCGTGAAGTTCTTTCATCTATCAATCCTCCTGCTAGTTTGCTTGCAGGCTATACCTTCTATAAGTAAAAGGCATTTGCGTGCGAAAAAAAAGGACATATGTCCTTTTTCCCATTTAAACACAAAAGATGCGTAGCAGGAATATTCGGATAGATTCGAGAAGTACAATTGTTGATGTAACATGAAAGAGAGAAACGAAGGAGTGGTTCACATGACTTTGCCTGTAAGTGAAAGAATCATTGGATTTGTAGGAACGGGTGTCATGGGGAAAAGCATGGCCAACCATTTTCTACAAGCAGGATATACAGTGCTGGTGTACACGCGTACAAAGGAAAAAGCAGCAGATTTGCTGGCAGCAGGTGCTATCTGGAAGGAACAGGTCAGTGAGCTGGCAAAAGAGGCAAACGTCATCATCACAATGGTCGGCTACCCATCTGATGTCGAGGAAGTGTATCTCGGCGCGGACGGAATTGTGGCGAATGCGAAGCCGGGCACTTATTTGATCGATATGACGACATCGAAGCCGTCGCTGGCCAAACAAATTTATGAGGAAGCCAAAAAGCACGGGCTGCATTCCCTGGATGCCCCTGTCTCCGGTGGGGATGTGGGGGCACGGGAAGCGCGACTGACCATCATGGTTGGCGGCGATCAGGAAGTATTTGATGCGATGGAGCCTGTATTTACGATCATGGGGACAAACGTCGTCTTGCAGGGCGGACCAGGTGCAGGTCAGCATACCAAAATGTGCAACCAAATTTGTATTGCCACGAACATGATCGGTGTGTGTGAAGCGATCGCGTATGCGAAAAAAGCAGGTTTGGACCCGGAGAAAGTGCTGACGAGCATTGGAGCGGGTGCCGCAGGCAGCTGGTCGCTGTCGAATCTGGCGCCGCGCATGATCGCGGGCAATTTCGCACCTGGCTTTTACGTGAAACACTTTATCAAGGACATGGGAATCGCATTGGAAGCAGCAGAGGAAATGGGGCTGATGACACCAGGACTCGCGCTCTCCAAATCGCTCTATGAAGAACTGGCAGCAAACGGAGAGGCAGATAGCGGCACACAAGCCTTGATCAAATGGTTTGAAGACAAGTAAAGGAAAAAGGAGCCCTTTTCATGAGGGCTCCTTCTCTATGGTGTTCATTCGTTGCGTGTTGACTTGTACATCTCGTACATCTTTTGGAACGGATTTATTTTTGGACGGTGGTTGTTCCATTTTCTTCACTTCTAAGATGTCCAGCAAGAAAACAAAGGACGGAATCCCGACAATCAGTCCCCATACGCCAAAGAAATGCTCGGAAAAGATCAGAACAACAAACGTGTAGAAGATCGGCAAGTGAGTCTTCGTTGCCATCAAGCGAGGATTCAACACATAGGCCTCAAGCGCGTGAATCACCATGATGAAAATGAGCAAATAGACGACGGTTGCGATACCACCGACGCTAAAAGCGATGGCACTGAGCGGAATCAAGGAAATAGCAACACCTGCAACCGGAATGAGCCCCAGTATGAAGACCATGATCGCGAGTCCCAGCAGATTCGGAAAGCCCATGATCCATAGACCGATGACGGTGAAGGTGGTATTGAATAATGCGATTAACAGCTGTGTCTCGATTACTTTGCCAAAGGTCAGGATGAATTTTTGGCTGAAGTATGCGATTTCGTTGTACAGCCAGGATAATTTGCTCGTGCGAAATTGAGCGGTAAACGCAACGACATTGTCTTTGCCGAGCAGGAAAAACAGACTCAGAATAATCGCCAGAAAGACATTGAATCCAACGTTTCTGACCACCGCGAGAAAATCAAGACTGCCTTGAACGATGCCCTTCATATCTAGCTTCCCAACAATAGACATAAGATAGGGGGCAAACTCATTGTGCTGATTTTGGTGGTACACTTGCTCGATGACATGGAACAATTGTCCGGTTTGGTGAATAAGAGCCGGAATGGCTTTCATCCCACCTACAACGAGAAAGAACGTCAGTAAAATATAGAGGAAAATGAGAATCAGCTTGGGATGGATCGGCACGACTTTGTGTGTGAGACGCGTGAGGTATTGATGCAGCCGATTCATTAAATAGGTAACTAAAAAGGTAAGCAAAACCATGTTCAGCATACTTCCCAAGGAGTAAAGCAGCAAACAAAACAACGCCAAAATCCCAAATCGTCTGACATCCGGCTTTTGCAAGGCGGCAGCAAAGAAATTCATGGGAACATCCTTTCCAAGTGCTCTTTTACGCACTCCCATCCGTATACGATGATTATACTGCGTAGGTGTGAACAATTATAGCATGCTTAAAAGCGAGTGGAGGGAAAGAAAAGGTTCCAGTTGTTTGAAAAAGGCAGCGAAACTATTTCACCAGACGAAGCGTCAAAGGAAGGGAATGTTTTCCAAGGGAGGCTAGTCACCAATGAACATCAAAACGAAAACCATCAGTCTGGTTACCGCGGTCATACTCGGGGCAAGTGCGTGGACATCTTCTGTCCATGCTGCTACGTTTTCCCAGATTCAGCCGTATATAACAGACTACAAGATCGGTTTTACGGACGGAAGCAAGCTGGTCACACAGGCCATTTATGATGATTTCGAGCTATTTACCAAAGACATGATCGTAACAAAAGGCGGTAAAAAAGGAATTCTCGACGCGCGGACAGGGAAAGAAATAACTCCTGCGATTTGGGATTATATCGAGATTCCGGATTCCAAAAATATCGCCATTGCTCAAAAAGGCGGTTGGTTCCAATATATCGATTTGAAGACGCACAAGCTGTCGACCATGAAGTTTGCTGGGGCGCATCCGTATTATTTATCCAATGAGCAGGGGACTGCGATTATGCTCTTGGGAAAATCATCGATGGTACTCAATGCAGATGGAAAGGTGCTAATTCCGCCAGTTGCAGGCAAGCTGTCGATGGTTGAACTCGTTGCACCTGATCAGACGGAAAATAAAAAGGCGGAAAAAGTGCGTTATTTCGTCGCGACTACTCCCAAAGAGCTCATTATGTACGATCCTGCTTCCGGCAAAAAGCTGTTTTCGCTGGCAAAAGCAGAATTGATTCCAAACGAAGGCGGTCCAGACACCGCGTATCTCAAGGTGCGATCCGGTGGAAAAGAAGGATTGATTGACCGCAATGGCAAGTACGTACTCGAGCCCAAATACAACGCGATTTACATTTGGAATAATGGATACGTTCAGGTGATTGGGCCAAAAGGACAAGGGCTGTGGAAAGACGGACGGATGCTGGCAGAGCCCATTTACAAAGAAGTCGGGTTCGAGCATAACAATCTGGATGTTTATTACACGGTTTCTGGAGATGTCATCACGTATCATTCCAGGTCCAAAGGTGCGTCACATCCATTGAAGAAAGGTGCCGAGTTTTTGCATGGTAGCTATGTGCTGGGACAGGACCCGAAAACGAATCTGTACGGCGTCCTCCAAGTCGGGGGAGAGACGGTCATCCCCTTTGCTTATCCGCGGGCAGAAGGTCCGCCAGCTGCACGCTTGCTCGTCCGTAGCGACGGAAAAAAAACGATCCTCCCAGGCTGGGGAAAAGAAGTCAAGGAGCCAGATTTTTGGTTCGACTCGTATGTGACATTGGGGGGCTATAGCAGACTTAGCATCAAAGACGGAAACAAAATCGGGCTTTATTCTGAAGATGAAGGCTTGGTCCTGCCTCCTGTTGAGAATCGAATCATTCGCCACGAGGAAGTAACTGGTGATGTGCTGGTGACGGAGCCGGATGGAAAGGTGCTGCGATACAGCATCGGAGGGAAACAAATAGAAGCTGTCAATCCACCGTTGTCCGATGAGTTGACGACAGCGTATCAGCCGGGTAAAGGCGTTATGATCGTGGACCGCAAGACGAACCAACCAATCAGCAAGCTCTACCAATCTGTCTACATGGAATCCGATACCGAGCTTATCGTTGCAATGGATCACGATTGGGCGGATCTGTATACCCCAGAGGGCAAGCTGTTGACTACGGAGATCAAAGCCACGGTGTGGAAGTCAGGCAACGACGGACCGCCTCTCACCTTGATCAAAGTGGCAGACTCCTTATACACGATGGGAGAGAGAACGGGGGCTGTCGGAATGGCGATGATCAAGGTCGATGGCGGGCAGCTTCAGGTCATGAGTGATTTTGTGTATCGAGATGCAAATGATACGGTGGTACAAGATCAAAAGATCGCGGTGACAGCACGATTGGACGGCACACTGGATGTCTGGGGGCAAGAAGGGAACCAGCTCGCAAACAAGCTCACTGGCGTAAAAGGTTTTCATACGGAATCTTATTTTGATGGGGTATTGATTCAGTCCAGTGCAGGATGGGATGTATATTCACCGCAGTTGCTTCGCCTAAGCATGGGCGATTATCAGTCCATGAAGTATCTGCACTTACCGGATCTCAAGACGGGTGCCATTGCCTACCAGGACAAGAAGACGGGATTGTACGGCCTTATGTCGCTGGAAGGAAAGGTGGTGACAGCGGCCAAATATGAGGCGATTTTGCCAACGAACAAAGTATTCTTACAACTGTGGAGTAAGGCAGACGATCAGTCGCCTTATGTATTCACAACCAAAGACCAGTTCGGTTATCTCAGTCAAGGTGGGCAAGAGCTGTTCGTGACAAGATTCCTGACGAAAAAACCAGTGGTCTCCTATAGTCCAATCACATTCCAATCGTTTTCGGCCTACTCGGATATGATGCAACAACGCCCGCTTGAGCTGATCGATTTCGGCAAACCGTATAGCTGGCCAGCTGGTGGCAACAGCGAGAGCCAATTTTTTGCCAATCTGGCGCTTTATTTGAATCTGCCGAAGGATGCAGGCAAGCAAGCGGTACTTACTGAGCTGGTGTCCAAGGGAATTGTCGCGGCAGATGAGAACCGGTCTGTCATGAGTGATGAGGATATGTTTCGAGTGGCTTATTTCATGGCGACAGGCAAAACAAGTCAAGCGATGACGACGCCACAGGTAATGGAATGGGCAAAGAAGCGGGGAATTGTGCCAGTGCGAGAGGGTATGAGCTACTACATGACGATGAATTTGTACGCGGAGTATCAGCACATCCTTATGACAGAGCTCATGCGTTCCTTGAAAGGAAAGAAAGTGCTCAAGCCAAAGGTGTTAACAACGGCTTCACTCAGTGAAGCACAGCAGCAAATGCTCACAACAGCACTGATTGTTAACGGCAAGCCGGCCAATCAACTGCCAGTACCGCTCCCGCAAGCCGAGTGGCAGAAAGCCATTCAAGGCTTGGTCAACCAGTACAACAAGCAAGCGGCTTACTTGCTGGCGGCCTATGAAGCGAAGCTATGAGTGGATAAGCGTACAGGCGCGGGTGATCATCCTGCGCCTTTTTTGTGCTATTAAAAAAACGGCCAATATTTTACAATTAACACATAGAAGGCGGCGTGAACGCAAGCCGTGACCGCCAAGGAGACAATGAACGAGACAAACGAAATCTGATCGAGCTTGTAAGCGACCAGGAAAAATATCGTAAAGGCAATAAAGGCGATAAACGTACCTTCTTCTAAATAAGCGACAGCCATAATTAATCTACCTCGATTCAAGAAAGGATACTTTCAAATGATGATTGGTATCGAAAAATTAAGCATACATGATGCAGAGGGTTTGTTCCAATTTGAATCGCGCAATCGAGCCTTTTTCGAAAAATCGGTTCCCAGTCGGGGAGATGCTTACTACCAATATGATCATTTTTCACGTGGTCTGCAAGCCTTACTCGACGAGCAGGCTCAAGGAATCTCGTTTTTTGGCCTCATAAAAAACAGCCAAGGTGACATCTTGGGAAGAATAAATTTGGTAGACATCGAGAAAGAAGAAGGAGTCGGACATCTCGGCTATCGAGTCGGGGAGGATACAGCTGGTAAAGGCGTGGCTTCGCAAGCACTCAATCTCTTTTTAGCGGAGCACGTTCCTCAATTGGCAGTCAAAATCATCTGTGCCAAAACAACAACGGATAACATCTCCTCGCAAAAAGTGTTGTTGAAAAATGGATTCGAGCCCTATGACATGGAGTCGGAAACAAAGGATGACTTTCTTCACTATCGTCTGAACGTTGTAGAATAAGTGGTAATTTGGTATCGTGTGGAAAGTTTGTTAGAAAAACGAAAAAGGGGAATCGAGATGAAACGTCAAGGCAAAATGATTGCAAATATGCTAGTGGCAACAGGGATGCTGGCTTCATCCATAGGATATGCTTCGGCGAACGAAGTAAAAGCTCAAGAAGTGAGCACTACACTCACTCATAAGGTTTTGCGGTTGAACCTGATTGATCAGCCAGGTCAATTGGACCCCGCGATGGCTGAGGATGAAGCGATGTTTTCTGTGATGCACACGATGTTTGATGGGTTGGTCCGCTTAGGTCCGGATGGAAAAGTTCAGCCATCGATCGCCCAGAAAATAGACGTATCGGATGACATGAAAACATATACGTTCCATTTGCGTGAGGCGAAGTGGAGTAATGGTGATCCAGTCACTGCCCATGACTTTGAATATGCGTGGAAGCGTGCGCTAGACCCGAAAACCGATAGTACGTATTCCTATTTGCTCTATTCCATCAAAAACGCCGCGCAAGCCAACACAGGCGAGATGAAGCTGGACGAGGTAGGAGTAAAAGCCATCGATGCCAAGACATTGCGCGTAGAGTTGGAGCAGTCTACACCACATTTTACAGAGCTAACGGTCGCACCGATTTTTTATCCGGTGAACAAAAAGCTCGATGAGAAAAACCCAGGTTGGTTCAGAGAAGCTGCGACACATGTCGGGAACGGACCTTTCAAATTAGTTTCCACAGATAAAGAGAAAATCACGGTGGTCAAAAACGACCTGTACTGGGATAAAGCGGCTGTGAAGCTGGACAAGCTGGAATTTACCGTCATTCAAGATGAGAATACACAGATGTATATGTTCGATCATGACAAGTCTGACTGGGCAGGCGCTCCTTTTGGTTTTTTGCCAATCGAAGCGTTGCCAGCATTGGAGTACGAGGAAATATTGCAAACCAGACCAATAGCTGGTGTTTACTGGTACGGGTTCAACACCGAGCAGGCCCCGTTTACCAACGCAAAAATTCGCAAGGCGTTTGCTTACGCGATCAATCGTCAGGCAATCGATGATGCGCTGGAGAATGGTGTACAAATACCGGCTACAGGTGCCTTGCCCCCGATGATGACGCTGAAAAAGGAAGGCTACTTCAAGGACAATGATCAGGAAACGGCGAAAAAGCTGCTTGCTGAAGGCATGAAGGAATTAGGCATTACGAAGCTCCCGCCCATCACACTTTCCTTTAATATTTCTGAGAATCATCGTCTGGCAGCGGAAACCATTCAAAAGCAGTGGAAGCAAACACTCGGCGTAGACGTAACGCTCAATGAGCGAGAGTGGAAAGTGTACCTGGAAGAAAGGAACAACGGAGACTATCAGATCGTACGGATGGGCTGGATTAGTGATTTCAATTATGATCCTGTCGGCTTCCTGGAGCTGTTTAAGGACAGGGATGGGTTCAACAACAACACCGGATGGGAAAACAACAAGTACCAAGAACTCTTGAATCAATCCGCGACCGAAAAAGATCCTGAGAAGCGCAAGCAACTGTTGGCGCAAGCAGAAGCGATCCTCATGGAGGATATGCCTGTCGCTCCGATTTACTATATTGCTGATCAGTGGGTGCAAAATGAAAAGCTCAAAAATGTCGTGATTGATAGCATCGGTGTCGTCGATTACAAGTGGGCGTCCAAAGAGTAAGATAGAAACAGCAAAAAGTCCCCAGCCTGTAAAAGGTAAGGGGACTTTTTGGCGTTATACGGTGTCCAATCACGGTTCCCACGGGCGTCTCGTTCCGAGCATATCCGCGAGATGCTTATTGTCTTTGCGACGAACTTTCCGTTTCTCCGCTCGCTTTTCAGCACCATCATGCAAGAATTTTTCCTCTTCTGTTTCTGGAACGACCTTGGGCACGGGGGTAGGCCGCCCATCCTCGCCAATCGCGACAAACGTGAGAAAGGAAGTGGCACAGACGGTTCGAATGCCCGTTAGCAAATCCTCCGCGACAATTTTGACAAAGACCTCCATCGATGTGTTATGCGTCCAGGTGACGAAGGCTTCGAGCGCAACCTCATTGTCCACTCGGATTGGCTGCAAAAAGTCGACGGAATCAGTAGAAGCGGTAACGACTGGTCCCCGTGCATGTTTCATGGCAGAGATCGCAGCAACATCGTCGATATGCGCCATCAGCCTGCCGCCGAACAGCGTATCGTGATTGTTCGTATCCGGGGGTAGCACATGGCTTGCTTTGAACGTGCGCGACTCTCGAACAAAACGTTGAATCGTCATAAAGGTAGCTCCCTTCTTTCTTGCAATCGGATTATGAATGATGACAATCTTCTCTCCTTTTCATTGTTCCACAAAAAAATCGATCTAATCCTGTGCAGAGGACTAAGGCTGCGAATTTTATCAAAGGCTATGGACGGAATGCATGCGGTATGCCTGAGGAGGTTTTTCGGTTTGGGGGACTATGTGCAGTATTTCAATAATCTTATCGCTACGATCAATGACATTCCGAACAAGCTGATGAGCGTTCTATCTATTATTCATGCACCTATTCAGCATTTGACGAATGTATTGATCGTCACAAACATCCTGTTGGGTCTACTCGTTGTGACTTCCATCGCCAATGTGTATATGCTTTGGAGAAACGGCAAAAAGGGACGCTGACGATGTTGCTACGAATGTCTTTTGCAGCTATACTAGGGGAGTTGGATAATAATGTAACGGTAGCTGCTACGACCGTCTCTATATCGAAATTGTATGCACAGAAAACAGCGGAAAGGAGGGTATCCACATGAAAAAAAGATCATTACTGTCTTTGCCAAAAGGAATTGGATACTCCACCGCTGTTTTCTTTGATCTGGCTAAATCACGGGAGAAGTATGTCCAAAAACGGATATAGCGACCATCCTTTGATGTAGTGGGATTCATCAGGATACAGTGGAAAAACGCCACAGGTCGCATTCCTGTGGTTTTCTTTTTAGGGCACCGCAGGATTTCCTGTGGTGTTTTTTTCATTTCAAAAAAGGGAGATGGATTGTATGCAAGGAAACGGAGAGAACATTTACGTAAGACTGGTACAGGAATCGGATGCACAGAGCCTCTTGGCGCTTGAAGTGAGAAACAGACACTTCTTTCAAAGCTTCACAGGGACCAGAGAAGATTCGTTTTACACACTGGAAGGACAAATCGACAGAATCAAAAGTGTAATGGCATTAAAAGAAGAAGACAGAGGGTACGTCTTTGTCATTACGAAAAAAGGACAGGATCAAATCATTGGGGAAGTCATTCTTTCCGAGGTCGTAAGAGACAATCTGCAAAGCTGCTGGATCGGCTACTTCCTCGATCAAGAGCATAATGGAAAAGGTTATATGACCGAAGCTGTAAAGCTCGTCGTTGCCTATGCATTCGAAACATTAGGTCTTCACCGCTTAGAAGCAGGGGTGATGCCGCATAATATAGGCTCGATCAAAGTCCTGTTGAAAGCTGGTTTTCACAAGGAAGGCATTGCCAAGAAAAACGTGAAAATTAATGGTCGGTGGGAAGATCATCAAACACTGGCGATCGTGAAAGAAGAACAAACCGACCAGATGAATCCCAAGGTCCAGCGTAAAAATCCGAGTACAGTTGCTCCTCCTATGGGACCCTATACACATTTGACAGTCGTTCCAAAAGGGGCCGATTTGCTCGTACTTTCTGGGCAAGTAGGAATGGACATTCATGGAGAGTTGCCGACAGATATGAAAGAGCAAGTAGAAAACACGCTACAGAACATCCTGCGCAATTTTGCAAGTGAGTCAGTTACTGCCGACCATATCATCAAAATCAATATATGGGCAACGGAGCAAATGGATTGGAAGTATTTTAATCAGGTGTGGGAGAAGTTTCACGGAGGGACACCGCCAGCGATGACAATGTCTTACGTCCCAGCATTGGCAGTCCCTTCGCTCAAAGTGGAGATAGAAGCTTGGGCAGCAAAATGGTAAGAAGAAAATAGAGTAGAAAAGTAAAAGGGTGAAGCTTGTCGCTTCATCCTTTTTTCTGTAACTTTTTTCTATTAAAAACGTCAATATTTTTCAGGAGATAGATTGATCGTGAAGCTATTGTTGTTTTGACAGCAAAAGATGTCAAAACATGAAGGAATATGCGGACGAATCGAGAAGTTCTTTCTATTAGTTGGATTTTCCAAAAATACGAAATAAACAGAGGGGAACGAGGAACTTGCTTTTACGAGTAAATGTCAGCTTGCTAGCTGTTTTCTTCCTGATTTTGCTGATGCCTCTGTCCATTGCGCGAGCGGCCACCCATGTAGACGTGGCGGTCGATCAGTTAAATATTCGAAGCGAGCCAGGTACGACTACCCAGATCGTCGCAACACTCAAAAAAGCCACGCGGTTGCCAATCACCAAGCAGCAAAATGATTGGACTCAGGTAAAGCTGCCGAACGGCAATACCGGATGGGTCAATAATAAGTATGTGAAGATGATAGAAGTCCCGCAGATTAAATATGTCAAAAGCAATGTGGACATGCTGAATGTTCGGGCAGAACCAAATGCCACTTCACAAATTTTGCAGATCATCGACAAAAACGGTGTGTTTTTGCAAACGAGAAAGCAAGGGGAATGGGCACAAATTAAGCTGTCCGATCAAAAGAACGGCTGGGTGAAAGCCAGTTTCTTAACGGAGACATCTGCACCAGCACCAAAACCACCCCAGGTACCAGCACAAATCCCAGACCCGCCATCAATTCCAGCACCGCCCCCTCCTGTACTCCCATCCAATACAGGGAGTGAATTCGGGCAAGGGACAATCGTATTAACCGAAGGCTATGAAGTTTATGCACAGCCAGATATTCTTGGTACCGTCATTGGTCAAATCCATGGCGGGATGACAATCAATCATTACGGATATGCAAATGGTTGGTACACCATTAACTTTAACGGGACCTATGCCTATATCTTCAAACCAATGGAACAGACTGGGACAGCTCCGCCACCGCCGAGTTCAACACCGGGGGCACCAGCGACTTTGCCAACAACAACGCCTCCCTCTGTTCAAGAGCTACAAATTCGCGTCAAAAATCCTGATTCTAACATTCGCAACGGTCCCTCAACCGATCATGCAATCATCGGAACCGTTCAGCCCGGACAAGTCTTCCCGGTTGTGCAAACAGTAGGAGACTGGTACATCATCAGGCTGGCAGACAATTCGACTGCCTATATCGCAGGGTGGATCGTAGAGAAGATTCAACCAGCTGGTACTCTGCCACCGACAGGAGCTAATTACGAGTACAACAGTGGGATGATTGGAAACGAAAAAGTGTATATCTATCACACCCATAACCGTGAGTCTTGGCGAAATGTTGCACGGAACCAACAAGGGGGCTCCGTAGATGATCCTGAGATCAACATCACGCTTGTGGGGAAAAGGCTTGGCGAGCTGTTGCAAGTAAGAGGCATTTCAGCTATGGCGAGTCAGGACGATTTCGCGCAAAGATTGAGGGAACAGAATAAAAGCTACTCGATGTCTTATTCCGAGTCGTACAAAGCGGTAGCGGCAGCGGCTGCAACTAGTCCGCACTTACAGTACATTTTCGATATTCATCGGGACAGTGATGAGCCACGCAGCAAGGTAGCGATCACGATCAATGGCAAAACGTATTCCCGCATGCTGTTTGTAATCGGAACGGCGAATCCGAACCATCTGGCGAACAAAAAGCTGGCGGAAGAGCTGCACGCCCGTCTGGAAGCCTCTTATCCTGGTTTGTCGCGGGGGATTATCCTGAAAGGTTCCAATCAAGGGAACGGCGTGTATAATCAGTCCATTTCCGAGGGAGCCTTGCTTTTGGAATTCGGTGGTACGAACAACACCTTGGAAGAAGGCTATCATACAGCAGAAGCCTTTGCCGAAGTTTTCGGGAATTACCTGATCGAATCTCAAATCGCATTCAAATAAACGGTCAATACCGCTTATTTAAAAGTAGCACGATTCTTTTCGCCACGCGCGAGAGAATCGTGTTTTTTTCCAGGAGGATCATTTATGGCTACGCATCAAGAATACATACAATCTACTGACGATAAAAGTCGCGGTCATCTTCAAGGTGACTGTGAAAGCTGCTTTGGCTTGTGCTGTGTGGCATTGCCTTTTGCGGCTTCCTCAGACTTTGCCATCAATAAAGACGCAGGCAAGCCCTGTAGTAACTTACAGGCAGACTTCCGGTGTGGTGTTCACACAAAGCTGAGGAAGATCGGCTTTCGCGGTTGTACTGTCTACGATTGTTTTGGAGCTGGTCAAAAGGTGTCTCAAGTCACTTATGGCGGCCAAGATTGGCGTACAGTACCCGGATCGGCGAAGCAAATGTATGAAGTATTTCCGATCATGTGGCAGCTTCATGAGCTGCTTTGGTATATAACGGAGGCGTTGACCAAGCAAGCTGCCCAGTCCCTTCATTCTGAATTAAAGGAAGCGCTGGAGGAGACACAGCGCCTGACTGATCACAGTCCTGAGGACATCATGAAGCTGGACGTAGCTCTTCATCGAGCCAAAGTAAACGAACTATTGTTGCAGACAAGTGAATGGGTACGTAAGGAAGCGATTGCTAAGTACAAAGGGGGCAAGGAAGGTAAAACCTATGGCCGAGGAGCGGATCTCATCGGTGCCAAGCTCAAAGGCGCTGATTTACGAGGAGCCAATTTGCGCGGAGCTTATTTGATTGCTGCTGATCTAAGAGGAGCAGATTTGCGGGGAGCTGACCTCATTGGTGCAGATTTTCGCGATACAGATGTGAGCGGAGCGAACTTGACGGAGACGCTGTTTCTTACGCAAGTTCAGCTCAACGGGGCAAAGGGCGATGCAAGCACCAAGCTGCCTCCTTCGTTCATACGTCCACCGCACTGGGCGTAATAAATGACGCAAGAGCAGGTTGTCATTCGCTGACAGCCTGCTTTTTTTGCAAGTGAATGGACTCAGAATTGTCCAAAAAACTGAACCGTCGATTTTATGAGCCAAATAATAATGACGATGGACACATACTCAAAAATCATGTTTCGCCAAGGGAGTCTTTCTGTTGAAAAGAAGTATCTACAAAGCATGAAAAAAAACATCGCGCTTGCAATTTCCATGAACTCAGACATGCGATTCCCTCCAAGACCAGACGCATTTTTTACGAATGCGGATTTGAATGTAACCCAATTATTTCAATTGTTTCGACTACCGCTACTCTTCTCGGACCTTCCATAAAATAACCGATCACACCAAGCTCCATTCTTTTTGTGTGGACCTCTTTACGCATATGGGGGAATAGAATCCACATGCGTGCAGTTCCTTAAAAGGCAAAGTTGCCTGTTATGCTCGTGTCATCTCCATCGTAAGCAAAATCACTTCGATAACCTTGAAACGGTGTCGACTTTCTCCCGCCCTGATTTTCAGAGTAAAATCGATACTTTACTCGAAAATCAGGGGGGTGGCTCCTTATTTCTTCATAGGGAATCCACATGTCAATTCCTCCGCTTATTAAAAATGTGTGTTAATACAATTCTACTATTTCCGTATTAACTATCGTGAGGCCCACAAACTAGACAAATTGCACAATTTGTTCATGATAGCAAGAAGGTAGGGGAAGTAGTTGGAGATTACCCAAGTGAACACAGGCATCTGCCAAAACGAAGAAAACGCTAGACACGCAGAAAGCATGTCGACCGAGGAAGAAGCTGTTCCAATCAAGTTAGGCCCAGTAAAAGGGCCCATTTTTTGCGAAATAAGTGAAGAAGCATAAGTCTAGACCAAATGAAAGGGGAAATCCTAAACAGTCACAGAGTGTTAAAAATCATGTAACGAATCGGACACCCTCTAGGGTCAAAAGTCCTGCTACAATGATACATGACCGGAAAGATACAGGGTAAAACAAAAAACTCTCTCACGAAGATGAATGCGAAAAGGGGGTTACACGAGAGAGAATCAATTGTGAATTTTTTCACATATATTTGTGATTTTTTTCACAAAGTCGTAATAAATGCTGGTTACCCCACTGGTATGCTTCCGGTACATAAAAGGCCAAAACGCGAATAGAAAGGGATCTTGTACATGGATATAGTGGATTTGGGACGACTTCAATTTGCGATAACAACCATCTTTCATTTTGTTTTTGTGCCGATTTCCATCGGGCTGTCATTGTTAGTAGCCATTATGGAAACGATGTATGTAGTAAAAAAGAATGACTTGTACAAAAAAATGGCCAAGTTTTGGGGAACCTTTTTACTCATAAATTTTGCTGTCGGGATCGTGACAGGGATTATGCAGGAGTTCCAATTTGGGATGAACTGGTCTGATTTCTCACGATTCGTCGGCGACGTATTTGGAACACCGCTAGCGATTGAGGCCCTCTTAGCATTCTTCCTCGAATCGACTTTTATTGGATTATGGGTGTTCGGTTGGGATCGATTGTCCAAAGGTGTGCATCTCGCATGTATATGGCTCGTATCGATCGGAACGATTCTTTCGGCCCTTTGGATTTTGGCAGCCAACTCGTTTATGCAGCAGCCAGTCGGCTTTGCTATTAATAACGGACGTGCAGAGATGGTCGATTTCTTCGCCCTCCTTACCAACGGACAATTACTATATGAATTCCCGCATACCGTATTTGCGGCATTCGCGACAGGTGCCTTCCTGGTAGCAGGTATCAGTGCTTGGAAGCTATTGAAAAAACAAGACGTTACATTCTTTGTGCAATCGTTCAAAATCGCGATCGTGGTAGCATTGATTTCCTCGCTTGCGATTGCTCAATTCGGTCACGGTCAGGCACAGTATTTGGTTGCTACCCAACCGATGAAAATGGCAGCGAGTGAAGGGCTATGGGAAACAAGCTCGGACCCAGCTCCTTGGACGGTTTTTGCAACGATTGATCCAGAAAAACAAGAAAACGGTTTTGAAATAAAAATTCCTTACTTGCTTAGCGTCCTGACGTATAACTCACTGTCAGGTTCTGTACCGGGCATGTTGGAATTGCAGGCAGAGTATGAGAAAACCTACGGTCCAGGAAACTACATTCCACCAGTTCGGACGACTTTCTGGAGCTTCCGTATCATGGTGGCGGGCGGAAGTGCAATGATTTTGCTGGCTTTGTACGGGGCATATCTGACTTTCCGCAAAAAGCTGGAACAGCCAAACAAGCGGTTCATGCAGCTGATGGTTGCGGGTATCTCCTTACCATTCATCGCAAACTCGGCAGGGTGGATCATGACAGAGGTAGGTCGTCAGCCGTGGACGGTATTCGGGCTACTGCGTGTTGAAGATTCGGTTTCACCAAGCATTAGCACAGGAGAGGTATGGTTCTCTCTTATCGCCTTTACGACTATTTATCTAATCCTGCTCTGCCTCTTGGCTTATCTGTTTGCTCGTGTGGCCAAAAAAGGACCGGATATGGATAGTCATGAGGAAGTAGAGGATTTACAGGTTCAGGATCCATTTGATCGTGTAAGGAGTGAACGTTATGGAGCTTAATGAACTGTGGTTCCTACTCATTGCCGTTCTGTTTACCGGATTTTTCTTTCTCGAAGGCTTCGACTTTGGTGTCGGTATGGCTACGCGCCTGCTATCACGAAATGATTTACAAACCCGGGTTCTGATTAATACGATTGGACCGTTCTGGGATGCCAATGAAGTTTGGCTGATTACAGCCGCTGGTGCGATGTTTGCAGCGTTTCCAGAGTGGTATTCCACGATGTTTAGCGGGTATTATCTCGTGCTTACGCTAATTCTGCTTGCGTTGATTGGACGCGGGGTTGCATTTGAATTTAGAGGTAAGGGGAGGGGCGAGGCTTGGAAAAAGACGTGGGACGTAGCGATACTGATTGGAAGCTTTGTACCGCCGATGTTGTTCGGAATGATCTTTGCCAGCCTGGTGAAAGGTGTACCGATTGATCAAAATATGGAAATGACTGCAGGCTTCTCTGACATTGTGAATGGGTACTCGGTGTGGGCAGGTCTGACAGTAACGGGTCTATGTTTGCTGCACGGTCTCAACTTCATCTCACTGCGCACAGTAGGCGAGCTGCGTGAAAAATCACGTGTACTGGCAGCGAAGCTGTTGCCGATGCAAGCGGTTCTCATGGCGGTGCTTGTAGGGTGGACATTCATGGTAACCGATCTGTTTGAGCGTCAGGGATTTCTGCTGACAGCAGCCGTACTCTTAGGTGTGATCGCTTTTGTACTGGCTCGTCACTTCTTGAGACAAGGCAGGGAAGGATGGGCTTTCGGGATGACAGGTGCGATGATCTTGTTGACGTTCGTCTCGATGTTCATCGGTTTGTTCCCACGGGTGATGGTCAGCACGATTGATAGCGCGTTTGATTTGACCCTCTATAATGCAGCTTCGAGTCCATACACGTTAAAAGCAATGACCATTGTTGCAGCAGTGCTTTTACCGTTTGTGCTAGCCTATCAGGCTTGGAGCTACTTCGTTTTCCACAAACGAGTCACTGAAAAGGATCATTTGGAGTACTAATGGACAAGGAATTGTTCCGCTTACAGGGAATCCGACCGGTTATGCTGCTGCTAGCCGGCCTTTCCCTCCTGCAAAGTGCGGCAATTATCGGTCAGGCACTGCTTTTGGCGAAATCGATCGCGATATTGTTTGAAGGTCAAGCGGTCCAGATGGCGTACCAGCCGCTTGCACTGTTTTTGGTCATGATAGCCGCTCGACATACCATCGTTTGGCTGCAAAAGAAAGTCGCTGGCCGTTTTGCTGAAGCTTCCAGTGAGTCTTTACAGCAACGAGTTTTATCCCGATTGTTCGAGCGTGGTCCACGTTTTGCCGCCAGTGAAGGAAGCGGAAAGCTTGTTACGCTTGTCCTGGAAGGTGTCGATCGTGTACGTACCTACCTGGAGTTGTCTGTTCCGCGCACGCTGGATATGGTTTTTGTTACGTTTCCGCTTCTGGCATTTGTCTACATGCAAGATGTTATTTCTGGACTGATCCTGACGGTAACGCTGCCTGTTCTCATCGGATTTTTTATCGTACTCGGTCTGGCGGCGCGTAAACAAGCAGACAAACAATGGCGTTCGTATCGAATGCTATCCCATCAATTCACCGATTCGCTTCGCGGGCTGGAAACGCTCCGGTTTTTGGGACGCAGCAAAGACCATGGGGAGACAGTCGGAAGAGTGAGCGATCAATATCGATCCGCGACGATGCGTACGTTGCGTGTCGCCTTCTTGTCATCTTTGGCACTCGACTTTTTCAGCATGCTGTCGGTTGCGTTTGTGGCAGTCGGTCTTGGGCTGCGGCTGATTGAAGGGAACTTTGGATTTGAAACGGCATTGGTCATCCTGATTCTTGCGCCGGAATACTTTTTGCCTGTGCGGATGCTGGGATCGGACTATCACGCCTCATTGGATGGCAAGGAAGCATTGGGGACTATTCGTACCATTATCGATAGTGGCGCTCCGGATGAACACAGGGAGGAAACACATGCAACGAATAGCCGAACATCTCTGACAGGTGTATTGGATGGATCGATTACCTTGTCCCATATTCGTGTCGTCGGTGAGGATGGAAGACAGCTACTGGGTGAGGTATCTGCGGAATTGGACAGCAACATGAAAAAAGTAGGCATTGTTGGGGCGAGCGGAGCTGGTAAATCAACTCTTCTCGGAGTGCTAGGCGGCTTTTCTGATCCTGAAGCTGGTGTGGTACAAGTAGATGGGCAACCCATCATAGGGGATGCGAAAAAGGAGTGGCAGCGGCAAATCGCTTACATTCCACAGCACCCGTATTTATTCAGTCAATCGTTGGCAGATAACATTCGCTTCTATGAGCCGGAAGCGACGCAGGAACAGGTGGAGCAGGTGATTCGTGACGTCGGTCTGGGAGAGCTGGTAGACAGCTTGCCAAATGGCTGTGACGAGATCATTGGCGAAGGGGGCAGAACGCTAAGCGGCGGACAGGCACAGCGGGTTGCATTGGGACGTGCGCTGCTTGGCAACCGACCAGTGATTTTGCTCGACGAGCCGACTGCTCACTTAGATATTGAAACGGAATGGAAGCTAAAACAAACCATGCTCTCAGTGTTGGGGGACAGACGCGTATTTTTGGCCACACATCGCCTGCATTGGATGCGAGACATGGATTGGATTTGGGTAATTGATCAGGGACGACTGGTAGAGGCGGACACCTATGAACAGCTCGTTGCACAGAAAGGCGTATTTTATCGGTTGTTGACAGCTGGTGTCAAGGGGGAGAAAGGATGAAGGAAGCGCGAGAAGGCAATCAGGGGTGGTTTCTTCCATACTTTCGCCAGTTTTTCTGGCAGTTTGCCGCAGCGGCCTTGCTGGGAACCTTGGCAGTGGCATGTGCGGGCGCTTTGCTATATACGTCCGGATATCTGATCTCCCGTTCCGCACTCAAGCCTGAAAACGTCTTAATGGTCTATGTTCCTATCGTACTTGTCCGGGCTTTTGGCTTTAGCAAAGCAGTCATTCAGTACCTGGAGCGTTTGGTTGGACACGATGCAGCTTTGCGTGTGTTGTCAGGTATGCGTGTGCGTTTGTACAAGGCCATCGAACCGCAAGCGCAGCTCCTGGGCACTCGTTTTCGTACGGGAGATCTACTTGGTGTACTGGCGGATGATATCGAACAACTACAGAACGTCTATCTGCGCTTTGTGCTGCCAGTCGTCTCGGCGGTACTCCTTTACGCGGCAGGTATTGTGGCACTGGGAAGAATGGACGGGATGTTCGCGTTATTGATGGCGTTGTACTGTGGTTTTCTGCTGTTTGTTGCTCCGGCAGTAGTCTTGTGGGCATCCATTGCCAAGAGTCGTCGGTTCAAACAAGAGAGACAGGCAGCGTACCGAGAGCTGACTGATGCTGTTTTTGGCATGAGTGACTGGATTCTCAGTGGTCGTACGCAGCAGTTTCTCCAGTTGTTTACAAGACGACAAAAGGCCACTGCCCAGATCGAAAACTCCATTCGACGCGGAGAATGGCGAGTACAGTGGATGTCCCAGTGTGCAATCGGGGGAGCCATTGTCTTACTGGTCATCTGGGCAGGCGGACTTGCCACTGCGAATCAGATTCCTGTTACGCTGATTGCTGCGATTGGGCTGGTCGCATTTCCGTTGATGGATGCATTTGCTCGGATTTCTGACGCTGTTGTGCGTATGCCAGAATACAGGGAGTCTCTGGGGCGGCTTCGGGAGATCGAGGGCAGTCGTCCATCCATTGTGGAAGCGCAGATGGAAAAGGTGGCAGATCAAGCTGGAGGCAGTTTGAAGCTGGATCATGTTCATTTTCGCTACTCACAAGCCAGCAATTGGAGTGTGCAGGACGTGTCTTTTGAGGTACCTCAAGGGGGGAAAATCGCGTTGCTCGGTCGCAGTGGAGCTGGTAAATCCACGATACTGAACTTGATTCGAGGAGCCATACAGCCTAATGCAGGCCAGGTGACTGTAAATGGGCAGCCTGTCCAATCAGAGGAAGCTTCTGCTTGTTTGTTTTCCGTTTTGAATCAGCAGCCGTATTTGTTTGACACAACCGTAGCCAATAACATCAGGCTCGGTCGATCCGATGCGTCCGATGAAGAAGTTCGTGCTGTCACAGCTCAAGTCGGTCTGGATCAGTTGATTGAATCTTTACCAGACGGTTATCAAACACGGATGCAGGAAACTGGTCTGCGCTTCTCTGGCGGAGAAAGGCAGCGTATAGCCCTTGCCCGGATTTTGCTGCAAGACAAGCCGATTGTTCTCCTTGACGAGCCGACGGTGGGATTAGATCCGTTGACTGAGCGCGACCTGATGGAAACGATCTTTCGTGTCTTGTACGGGAAAACATTGATCTGGGTGACTCACCACTTGAGCGGTGTAGAGCAAATGGACGAGGTTATTTTTATGGAGCAGGGAGTCATCTCGATGCGGGGGACACATGAGCAGTTGTATCAGGACAATCCAAGATATCGCAACTTGTATACATTGGACTGTCCGTTGGCGTCAGATTTAGAAAAATAAGAAGAGGAAAAAGGCTGCTCCGGAGAGGAACAGCCTTTATCATTTAAGATAGAGCTTCGCTGGTTACACCCCGGTAGTAATGAGTATGCCCGTCATCGTAAGTGGTTTGCCCTGAAAACTCGTGGTAATGGCTTCCGTCCGGCAGCGGAATAGGCGGACTAGTCCATCCTCTGTAGTGATGCACATGTCCATCATCAAACGTAGTGGTACCTTCGTAGTAATGGACGTGCCGATCTCTCATTCCTTCTGGGGGCGATGTTCTTCCGCGTATACGATGACGATGACGACCCGAAACGGTTGTTAGTGTTTCGTACCCATGAAAATGCCCGGGCCTATCGGCAAATCGGATAAAGCGTAATGAATGAGAGTGCTGAGAGCTCATCAAGAAACGCCCCTTTGCCTTCATTTATCACTAGTAAATGCGGTTGCCAGGCGTTTCGAAACGGACATTCGCCTATAAGCTCAATAACTTACCAAAGTAGAAGGCTCTCGTCTGCTTAAAACAGTTTTTTCCCCATGATATGATCGAGAGGAATCACGCCAATGACTCTACTATCATCGCTATTGTTTCGATTATCTCCCATCACAAACACATGGTTTTCCGGTATCACGATTTTGGCATCAGGTACGTTGACCATCTTTTCTTTTATGTACGGCTCGTTTAACGGCTGTCCATTCCGATACATGATCTCGTTCTTAAACTCCAAAGTATCGCCGGGTCTGCCGATGACTCGTTTTACCCAGAATGTTTTCCCATCCCTTTTCCCCATGGAGAACATGAGTAGAGGATTTTCAAGGAGGTCATCTTTTAACGTACGATCCCGGTTTACACGGCTGTCGACCACGACAATATCGTTGTACTCAGGGAGATACGAAAATGTGTGCGACAATTTCGACACATAGATGCGTTCGGCGTTTTGCAAAGTGGGCTCCATCGATTGTCCATTCACTTTAAATGGTTGGAGGACAAATATGTTAACCAGCATCGCGAGTGAAATGGAGATGCCCAACGTTTTGGTCCAGCCCCATAGTTCTTTTGCGCTTTTCAAATCAGACCGCATCCTTCCATGTGAAAGATTACTGTAGTGTGGCTATTCGTTAGTACGAGAAATGGTGCTTCTTGGTTACCTCAATGAAAAGAGAAGCTTGTGAAGCAAAAGGAGTTAAGCAAAGAAGCTGAAAAAGATGACAGCAAACATGCCACTAGGGACAGATGCAAGCAGGAAATAGAAGGTCCATTTCCATCTGCTTTTATAATCTTGCACTTCATGTTCTTTGTAATAGGCTGAGGGGGCGCTAAGGGCGTTATAAACCATTAATCCAGCTAGTGTAATAAGACCAAATGTAAGGTACTCGGCATAATTGCCAGCTTGGTCGATGTTTCCAGTTGTTATCGCTATGATCATACATAGGATCTGCAAAGCAGCGCCGAAACCGAGAGCTTTAAGCATGTGAACTACCTACTTTTTGGGATATTTTAACTGTAAATACGTGTAAAAAGATGAAACGTTTCAAAATCTCTAAAAACAGCAAGTAGTTTATCACCTTTTTCAATTGCAAAACCTAACTCGTATCCTATACGTAATGAAGAAAATAGAGTTGCTAATAATTTTACAAAATGTGTATGACCAAACTAAAAATGGCCAATCGAAAACGAAGGGCCACTGAGAAGAGCGGAATCCACTTGGTCGAGGTGTCAGTCTGTTTGTTGGCTCTGGTCCGGGAACAGAAGGTGTTCCCTGAACCATTACATCAGGCGTACTTGGCTACTTATACAAAATATCATCCCGCAGTGACCCTACTTTGCCCAGAGCATCGGCAATATCTTCTTCGCTGACACCAAAGTGAGTCAGGGCAGCACGCAAATGCGTAACGATGGCATCAAAATGAATGGGTTGCAGATTCATCCCCTCGTGAACCTTTGCCATGGACTGGCCCGTATATTGATTCGGACCACCTAGCGCATAGCTAATGAACTTTGTTTGGTGTCTACGCTGCTTTTCCATATCCGTGTTTTTGAAAAAGTGGTTCACAGTGTCATCAGCTAAAACTAAATCATAAAAGTAGTCCACTACTTTTGCGACCGTATCTTCTCCACCATATTTCTCGTAAAACGTGCTCATCATTGGCCTCCTTAGGACGTGTGCTTCATTTATATATTCCACGATTGATGGAAACTTATGATGGGTTTCAAAGATATAAAAGCCCGCAAGCTGATACCGATTGCATTTCGACGTCAGCTTGCGGACTAGATGCATGCCATGTATCTATCTGTTTTAGCCAATGCGCCTGATCACGTTCGATGTTCCATATGTTCGGACCATGATCCAATCGACAGGAATATGGGAGGCTAGCATCACCTCTACCTCTGTACCATAAGGAGCGTTATTGACATATCTAATGTAGTTCGCACCTGCTTGACTTCTGGTCATGACCCATCCGGTTGGAATAGGTGAGCTAAGCGTCACCCAGATTTCCTCACCATAGGAGGCGTTTTTGATTTTAACATTTGATGCGACGGTGGTCGCTTACTTAGAAAAAACTCCCGGCATTATACCGGGAGGATTGAAGGCACCTTATCCTATTTTCTAAAACTATTTTCCCGCTTTCAAAGATGTTTTGAGTGGATTCTTGATAATAGTAGTGAAATCTTGATATTGCCAGGCATAAGCGGGAGTTAGGTTGCTTGGGAAAGCTACATAACTTCCATTGGCAGTTTGGACAGAAACATTTGAAAAAGCAGCATTTGAATATTTATTTTTGTCTTGATGATCGAGTGTACTGTGAACCATTTTGACAGTCGTTGGTTTTGTTAATGTTCCCTTATTACTAACGGGTACTCTAAAACTTTCATATCCATTGACGTACAAAGTAGCTGTATCATCAAGATTATTGACAAGCTTTAGATTGATGATTTCACCTGAAGATGGTTGACTGGACAAGCGTAAAGTTTTATGTGATCTTGGATCATTTTTCCCGCAATTCAAGAATTTGTTCCATCCAGTTGAAGGCTTATAAGATATACCCCCTTCGCATGTATCAGCAAATCCTAGATAAAACGCTATATAGCTATCATCATTCGAAACATAGAAATCAGATGGAATCGTGAGGTCACCCGAAATCCCATAATAGTTTGAAGTAGTTGCCAATCGTACAGCTCCCTCACCTGTAACGGCTCCCATGGCGTTCGACGATACCAGAAGTGCTGATAGAGCAAAAAGCATGGCAATAATCGATTTTTTCATTTTTATCCTCCTATTTTGGAATGTTTTTAATGGTGATTCTTTGAATTCATCGAAGACAACCGACAAGAATTGAGGTTAGATGAACTTTTCATAAGAAGCACCACCTATTTATTAGTCGTAAAATAAGTGAGAAAAGTCACAACAAAATACAAAATTTGAATAAATTTCCAAAATAAATGTGTCGATTAAGAAGTGCACAAGAAAAAGAGGCACTAAATAGTAGGTTGTAGCCAAGCGAAATGAGTTCCACCTTGTATAGATCAATAAAGTTCATGCATGAAAGGGAAAAAGAAAAGCGCAGACATATATTGTCCACGCTCGGTACGTATTAGAGAGTATTCCTATTTCATAAAGCTTAACGCGACGCCAATGGAATAAGGTACAAGCCATAAAATCCATACGAACAAGCTGAATTTATGGAACTGCTTGATCTGATGTTCTTTCTTTTTCCATAGAACGACACACGCCCATACTGTATGGAAAAACATCAAGATCAGTGCGATCAACCCAGTTATGCCATGCAAATTTAAACTAGAGTTTTCAGCGAGCAATTTCATAAAGGCAGTTCCAATCGTATCGAATGCTAAGCCAAAGCCAAAAAAGATAACGTGTTTTAACTTTAGCTCTCCTGAACGCTTTTCGCTCCATACCCCAATTGTATAGGCAATGAGAGCAAGATTTATAAAAATCACGGCTGCTGCTAACATGTAAGATCATCTCCTGTTCATTTCTTTTGACTACGCTTGTAAGTGTAATCGTTGAACATGAACATAAGATGAACGACAGTGTAGATGGAGGTACCGATGCCCCTCAAATGAGGAGCACCAGTACTGAAAAGCTAGTTTTCTAGTTGTGACGGACCACCAGCATGAAACAAGTGTCTCAAGATCGCTTGACTTATTTCGGTCACTGGTTCGAAAACAAAAGCTACTAGGTGTTCATGTGGTTCCAGATAGTAATTCCTGTAGCCGAGTTGAATCAACTCCCGATTGAGTCGCGCTGCATCTTCGAAACTTGCGTAGAAATACAGATGCTTGTTCATGGTAATCACCTCCTTCCGCACTAAAACGTAGCAGAAGGAGGTGAATCATACCAACAATCACGACTTTGATTTTCCATTTGAAAAATAAGAAAAACCCTTATCCAATAAGGGTTTTTCGTTTCAATTTTACATGTATGATTTTCTACCGATTATCCACTTTTTCTGGATACATATCATGATTCATCATCCGATGGCTCGCCATCTCTTCATACTTCGTCCCCGGTTTCCCGTAGTTGCAATATGGATCGATCGAGATGCCGCCGCGTGGAGTGAACTTGCCCCATACCTCGATGTAGCGCGGGTCCATCAGCTTGATCAAATCGTTCATGATGACGTTGACGCAATCCTCGTGAAAATCACCGTGATTGCGGAAGCTGAACAAGTACAGCTTGAGCGATTTGCTCTCAACCATTTTGATGTCAGGAATGTAGCTGATGTAGATCGTCGCAAAGTCTGGCTGGCCAGTAATCGGGCACAGGCTGGTGAATTCCGGGCAGTTGAATTTTACGAAATAATCGCGGTACGGATGCTTGTTGTCAAAAGACTCCAATACGCTCGGGTCATAGGAGTAGTTGTACGTTGTTCCTTGATTTCCCAAAAGAGTGAGGGAGGATAAATCGCGTTCTTGTTGGTGTGCCATATGAGTACAGTCCTCTTTTCTTCTATGAGAGTAAAATATCGTTTAGACGCCTCGTTTATTGCCCCAGACAAGCGCATGTAGCTGGGGAAGAACCTTCGCGTCATTCATGTCAGGTGTTGCCATCGCCTGATCGATCAGCCATTCAAAGCTCTCCAAGAGCTTATCCCGAAGCAGAGGCGTATCAGCGTCCGTCAGATCACTGTTTCCTGGTTGCAAATAAAATGGAACCTCAGGAAAGCGCTGATGAATAGTGCGTGCATAGTTAAAGTCGTTGTCGTCAAAAACAACTACTTTCAGGCTGAGTCCCGGATGCTTTTGTTCCAAGAGCTCGTGCACAATGCGATCAAGTGCTTGAAAATCTGTTTCCATCCCTGAACTAGGCGGCTTTGGTGAAATCGTAATGTCGTCAATATGGGGCAGCCACGCTTGCCACTTACTGCCTTGTGTTTCGACTGCTGTGCGTATACCATGCTCCTTCAATAGAGCGATGAAGTCGCCGATGCCAGCCAAAAGCGCAGGATTGCCTCCAGAGATCGTGACATGGGAAAAACGGTTCCCACCCAAGCGAGTGAGCTCCTCCCAGATCGCCTCGGGCGACATTTGCTGGATTTCATCACGGGCAGATCCATCCCACGTAAAAGCGGAGTCACACCAGTTGCAACGATAGTCACAGCCAGCTGTCCGCACAAACATCGTTTTTTGTCCGATAACCATTCCTTCGCCCTGAATCGTAGGGCCGAATATTTCCAAGACCGGGATCATTCCATCATCCACTCCCGTCTTGTTTCAGCGTAGCTGGTCGGTGTCTCGAACAGGCGAACGAACTCCACTCGAGCGCCGTTGTAGCGGTCGCGGTAGGCATCCGACTGCAATTGTTTTTCCATCTCTTCGAAAATCCACACGACCATGTTTTCGGCGGTGGTATTCATCGGAGGGAGCATTTCATTCAGATAGCGGTGATCCAAATAAATTTCGATGTGTTCCTTCCAGATTTGCTTGATGTCACCAAAATCGATGACGAGTCCGATCTCGTCTGGAAAGCCGCTGATGCCAAAGACGACGGTATACGTATGGCCGTGCAGGTTTTTGCACTTTCCTTCATACGCGTGCAGATGATGTGCAGCGTCAAAAGTAAATTCCTTGCTCACCAAAACGCGTTTGTTATGGTAGCGAAGCTGTGATTTTTGAATATGGGTACCCAGTGCCTGCATGCGATCAACGATACGAAAATCAAAGTTCGCGCTCATCAGGCTTGTTCTCCAGGTTGATTTTTCTCGGAAAGATAAGTGTCCAGTCCGGCTTTTCGCAGGTGGCAGGCAGGGCATTCGCCGCAGCCGTCTCCTTTGATGCCGTTATAGCAGGTGAGGGTATTTTCGCGAATATAGGTGAAGGCACCCAGATCGTCCGCTAGCTTCCACGTTTGTGCTTTGTTCAGCCACATGAGCGGTGTGTGAATCACAAACGGATAGTCCATCGACAGATTCAATGTCACATTGAGTGATTTGATAAAGGCGTCACGGCAGTCGGGATAACCGCTAAAATCCGTTTCGCATACACCGGTAACCAAGTGACGTGCTCCTCGTTGCTTGGCGAAAACGCCTGCAAAGGAAAGGAACAACAAGTTGCGTCCGTCAACGAACGTGGATGGCAGTTGGCCTTCTTCCTGGGTAATGTCAATATCTGTGCGGGTGAGAGCATTGGGCGCGAGCTGGTTTAACAGGCTCATGTCCAATACGGTGTTGTTGACGCCGAGTTCTGCGGCAATTTGCTGGGCGCACTCGATCTCCAGCTTGTGTCGCTGCCCGTAATCAAATGTGAGGGTTTCTACTTCGCCGAATTGCTCTTTCGCCCAAAACAGGCAGGTTGTGCTGTCCTGACCTCCGCTAAAGACAACAACGGCTTTTTCCTTTTTCATTGCTCTCCATCTCCTTTTGATTAAATCCGAAGAAAGAGAGTTCTTGAACTTTCCATCAAAAAAACAATAACAATACCAAAGAAAGGTACTGTTATCTGGCTTAGTTTTTTATAGAGGGAGTTCGCGAACCTCTCCCGTGCAAATGCACGGATTTCTTATTTTACGGAACCCAAATGGGCGCCTTGAGACATTATACAACACTCAGCGTCGAAGTGGGGGGATTATCGCTTGGAAAATGATTGACGGATGGCGGGTGCTACTGCTAGTGTTTTTTTCATAATCGATCAACATGGAGTGGAGCGGGTGATTTTGATGAGAGATGTCCCATTCGTGGAGGAATATCGTGGCGGCATTCTGGAGAACGTACATAACGGCATCGTGTGCGGCGTGAATGAAAAAGGAGAGGTGGCTTATCGGGCAGGAGATGAGAACCATATCACCTTATTGCGCTCCGCAGCTAAGCCCTTTCAAGCCATTCCCATCGCCAAACGTAAAATTGATGAAAAATTCGGACTCAACAACAGGGAAGCAGCACTCTTTGCGGCCTCACATCGTGGTGAAGTCTATCATATGGAAAGCTTGGAGTCGATTTTACGAAAGACTGGCATTAAGGAAGAAGAATTGCTCACATGCCCGACTTATCCGCTAAACGAGGAGCCGAAGTTTGCTTGCTTGTCCCAAGGCATAGAAAAACGCAGGCTATTTCACAACTGTGCGGGTAAGCATTTGGGGTATTTGGCACTGTCGAAGGATCAAGGATATTCTACACATGATTACTACAAAGCTGAGCATCCAGCGCAACAGGAGGCAGTGGAGGTGTTTGCCAACCTGGCAGACTATCCAAAAGAGCAGGTTCAGCTAGGCGTCGACGGCTGTGGCTTCCCAGTTTTTGCGCTGCCGCTCAAGAACCTGGCGATAGCATATCTGAAGCTCGCTTGCCCTGATCTGATCGAGGATCGCCAGACCCGTGAGGCAGTAGTAAGAGTGACAGGCTGGATGACGAGTAGTCCCGAGATCATTGCCAGTCACAACTTCATCTGTACAGCGCTTTTAATGGATGAAAATATTATCGCCAAAGGCGGAGCGATGGGCGTATACGGCTTTGCTTTGAAAAAAGAGAGACTCAGCTTCTCGCTTAAGGTGCTGAATGGTTCTGAATTAGTATGGCCGCTTATTATCGCGTCGATCTTAGAGCAGATTCAGTATGATAACCAAGAAACCATCGACCGACTGCATGCGTTGGCACCAAAAGCTATTAAAAACGACAATCAGTTGGTGGTAGGGGAGAAACGACCGGTTTTTGTCTTGAACAAATGCTAATAAACGGAGGCGAAGAATCATGCTAGTGGAAGTGATTGCGACTTCAGTAGAGGATGCAAAACGTGCGGAGCAAGGCGGAGCTGACAGGCTGGAGCTCATCTCGGGAATTTTGGAGGGTGGCATTACTCCGAGTTGGGGATTGATTGACGCAGTGGTCAAGGCGGTTTCCATCCCGGTCAACGTCATGGTGCGACCTCATAGTCAATCGTTTTGCTATACGGCTGAGGAACTTGCGGTCATGCGGCAGGATGTACGTATCATTCGTGAGCTTGGGGCAGCAGGTGTAGTTTTCGGCATGCTGACTCCAGAAAATAGGCTCGATCAGCGGGGATTAGAGCTGTTGCTAGGCGAGTCAGGTGCATTGAATGTGACGTTCCACCGTGCTTTTGATGATGCTGTGGATCAAATGGAAGCAGCGCGTATTCTCCTGGAATATCCCCAGGTCCGTACCATTCTTACTTCTGGGGGCAAAAAAACAGCGATCGAAGGAGCTAATTGTATCGAGCAGCTCGTCAAGCTGACAGAGAAGACACAGCTCACGATTTTGGCAGGAAGCGGATTGTCGCTGGCTAACGTGGGAGACCTCGTGAAACGTACAGGTGTCAAAGAGGTTCATTTTGGATCGGCGGTACGAGTAGAGGGACAGGCTCTCCAATACGTCGATGCAGAGCGAGTGGCTGCCATCAAACAACTACTGTAAGCAACAACAAGCCGACATCTTATTTCTGGAGGGATGCCGGTTTGTTATTTATTTGCTTCCGTATCCAGTAACCGACGAGGAGAATCAGCGGATACAGGAACCCTTTTGTTAAATCAAAGAATGGCCAGTATGTATAAGTTTCGTATAAAAAAGCTCCGTTTGGAACGATGATAATCGCGATGGCGACAAATAAGATGCAAATGGGCAAGGTGAGCAACTGATGCTCCTTTAAATGGAGAAGCTGCTTTATACCCACGCAGAAACCATACATATACAGAACGACTTTGAAATAAATGGAGACAAACCACATGAGAGCCATCATTGCTTCCTGCCTTTGAAAGAACTCTCCTACATGGACTCGTTTGGCGAGGGAGTAGCTCGGAAAGGTCTCACGGGAAACCAATTCCGGGCCGAGCACCAAAAGCGATAAGAAGATGACGGCAAGCAGACAAATACTACCGTAAATGGCTCCTCGCAAAAAAGCAGACGTGAGCTTTTGTTTTACATCGAGGAGTGGAGTAATCATGAGAAAAATAACCAGCTCTGAGAAGGGAAAAGCCGTGACTGCAAATATTCCTCTTATGACGGGCTTTATGCCATTTTCCAAGAAGGGGAAAAGGTTCTCGAATTGGAACTGAGGGCTTAACAAAAGAAAAAACATAACGAACGTAAAGACAAACCAGAGGAAAAAAATTTCGCTGGTCCGTGCAAAAGCTTCAAGACCTAATCGAACAGCGTATATGGCGCAGGCAACGAGTAAAAACATGACAGCATGGATTGGTGTTGCTTTCATGATGTGCGTGGTCATGAATTCTCCAATCGTCCGTATATAGACAGCGCCGTTGATTAATATAGCTCCCAAAAAGAAGAGAGAAAAGAACGTGCCTAGCCAACGTCCAAATATGAGCTTGTTCTTTTCAATCAGCGTTTGCTCGGGGTAGATGCGACCGACTACACAAAACAAGTATACGATGGCTAGCCCCAGTACCATGCCGATCAATCCTGATAGCCATCCATCGTGACTCGCTTCAGTCGCAGGTACGGCAGGTAAGATCAGGATGGAATCTCCTATGGTTATGAATGTTACGAGGATGACAAATTGACGGCTGCCAATCTTATCGGAGTTTTGCATGATGTCTCACCTTGTCCGTAGGTTTATCTTACGTATTATTTCCAAGTTTAGGATAGATAAACGAAACGTAAGCAGGTGTCGTCTCTTGTTCGATTCGTTTTCGGAATAGTATGATAAAAAGAAAGTGGCAAGAAACTATAAGTCAACAGGAGAAGGGAAGGAAAGCTGTGGAGTTGGAAAAAAGGTTGTCGGCCATTATCAGACAAGCGGAGGGGATTTGGGGAGTCGTTGTGGAGGAACAAGGCTCAGCTAAAGGGACCCGTTTTGAACATGTACCAGACGAGCTGTTTATTGCGGAGAGTGTGATCAAAGTGCCGATCATGGCAGCTGTTTTCGCGGCAAGTGAGCACGGGCAGTTTCGATTGGATGATCAGCTTGCTCTACGCCAAGAGGATTTGGTGGGAGGCTCGGGCATTTTGTACGCGCTCTCTCCTGGCTTGAAGCTTACGATTCGCGACTTGGTGACCCTCATGATTATTCAGAGCGACAATACGGCGACGAATATGCTGATTGATTTGGTAGGAAAAGCGCAGGTCGACCAGACAATGATTGATTTGGGAATGAAACGAAGCTATTATTCTCGCAAGTTGATGATTTATCCACTCGACATCACAGAAAACAATCGAATAACCGCTGGGGATGTTGCGAGTATGCTAGGTAAAATGGCAACAGGCAGTTATCTGTCTCAGCGTGCCTGTAAAGAGATGATCGGCATCATGAAAAAGCAGCAAGTCCGTAATGGTCTGCCGTCCCAATTGCCGAGTCAGGAAGAAGCCAATCATCCTGCATGGGAGTTGCCGTGTAAATCAGGCTGGGATACGGGCAGACAACATGATGTTGGCTTGCTGTATACGAATAATCGCTGCTTTTCCATTACGGCCTTATCCAAAGATGTAACCGCTCAATCCGCGCTGAATACATTAGGATTACTGGGAAGAGCTGTGTATGATTGCGCCATTTTGGCTGTCGATTAGATCGGCAGCTTTTTCATTTGTTGATGGCTAAAATATGATTGGAGGCTTCAGTAATATCTTTCAATTCAGACAATTTCAAAGAAAAGCGCATGGCTTTGACATTTTCCTCCGCATGATGGACTTTGGACGCGCCTGGAATCGCAAAGACCGTTTCGCCATGAGCGTGGATCAGCCAGTTCAGGGCGATTTGTGTAGCGGATGCATGGTAGCTGCGCGCCAGCTCCTCCAGAACTGTGATGAGCGGCTGAGACTTTTTTAGCCCAGCAGAACGAAAGGCTGATGTCCATTTTCGGGGGCCTGTTATGGACTGGACAAGGGCTGGATTTGCATGAAATTTGCCGCTTAGAATCCCTTGCTCAAGCGGAGAGTAGGCGATAATGGCAACGCCCAACTCTTTTGCCGTATCCAAAATCCCGTTCTGTTCGATTCTTCTGTCTAGCAGGCTGTATTTCACTTGATTGGAGATGAGACGCAGACCATGCTCGCGCAATACTCGATCGGCTTCTCGCATGCTTTTGGCGGAAAAATTACTGACGCCCACGTTCTGAATCTTGCCTTGCTTGACGAGCTTGGCCATTTCTTTCATCTGGCTTGCGACAGAAGACAAGGAGTAGGGCTGGTGGACTTGATGCAAATGGATGGTCCGGCTATCGAGTAATCGAATGCGCTCGTCAATCGTGTTCCCAATGCTATTGGCGGTGCGCAGGACGGGCCACCATTTGGTCGCAATAGAAGCAGAATCAGCTAGTGAACCGACTTCTTTTAGGGCTTTCGCCAGCATTTGCTCGGATTGACCCTTGCCATATACTTCTGCAGTATCAAACCAGTTAATCCCCCCTAGCAAACTCGTCTGCACAATTTTTACTACATCGTGAGGTCCAATGACGGGCCAAAACTTCCCCACCATTCCGTGTCCATTGCTGAACTGCCAGCAGCCGAGGCCTAAAGGAGAAAGCATCAGATCCGAGCTCCCCAATTTACGCAAGACAGGTGTTTTGAGTGCTCCCAAGCCACTTCACCTACTCCCGTTCTATTATTGATTTAAGATACTTTCTTCCAATACAGCAAACTTGTCGCCATATTCCTTAATGATATGCTTTTCGCCCCATAAACAGAGCGAATCGAGAATACTTTTCAAGGTCCAGCCGTACTCGCTGAGCTCATACTCTACTTTTGGCGGAACCTGATTGTAAATAATTCGGTTGATGATGCCATCGTCTTCAAGCTCTCTGAGTTGCTGAGTCAGCATCTTCTGCGTAATGCCAGGCATTAGTCGTTTCAACTCACTCGTCCGTTTTTTTCCGTGAGTCAGGTGACACAAAATAACGCATTTCCATTTACCGCCGATGACCTCAAGTGTGGCTTCCACTGATATGTTATACTTCTTCTTCACTGTTGAGTTCCTCCTGAATGATAGGTACTTTTTGGTGCCTATCACACAAAAAAGTGCGTACTTTTACTTTTGGTTAGTCTCTCTCATAATAACACTTGTCAAACGACATGAAACACATTGGGCGACTGGAGACAGTCACACTAACATAGAGTACAAGGATGGAGGAGACAAGCTATGCCAAAACATTTGCAAGATACAACTACGCTGTACAATGGAGTAAAAATGCCTTGGTTGGGTCTCGGTGTTTTTCAAGTAGAGGAAGGTCAGGAGCTCGAGCTAGCTGTGAAAACAGCAATCAAGCATGGCTACCGCAGTATCGACACAGCCGCTATTTATAAAAACGAAGAAGGTGTCGGACGTGGAATCCGTGCAGGTTTGCAGGAAGCGGGCATCACTAGAGAAGATCTATTTGTTACCTCCAAAGTATGGAATGCGGATTTGGGGTATGAGTCCACGCTGGATGCATTTGAGACGAGTCTGAAAAAACTCGGGCTGGAATACTTGGACTTGTACCTCATTCACTGGCCGGTAGAAGGAAAGTTTAAAGAAGCATGGAGAGCGTTGGAGACGCTGTACAAAAAAGGGTTGGTAAAAGCTATCGGGGTAAGCAATTTCCACATTCATCATGTAGAGGAACTGCTGAAAGACGCTGAAATTAAGCCGATGGTGAATCAAGTGGAATTCCATCCGCGCCTGTCTCAAGATGAACTGCGTGCCTATTGCAAGGAGCAAGGAATTCAATTTGAAGCATGGTCTCCGCTTATGCAAGGGCAGCTATTGGGCGATCCAGTACTAAAAGGCATTGCAGAAAAATACGAGAAATCCGTTGCCCATGTCATTATACGCTGGGATTTGCAAAATGGCGTCGTGACTATTCCAAAATCGACCAAGGAGCATCGAATCATCGAGAATGCATCCGTATTTGATTTTGAACTGTCGAAAGAAGACATGGAAATGATCCATGCGTTAAACCAAAATCTTCGAGTTGGTCCAGACCCGGATAACTTTGATTTCTAATAACTGAAGACATACAAAATACTCCTGACGAGTTCAGCACAGTAACGAATATTGCGCATAAATGAAAGAGGTAGCCCACGTAGATGGTGGCTACCTTTTTGTTTATCGTTTAAATGACTTCCGGTAAATGAATGTCGTCAATGGTTACGATACATTCAAATTGATTGGGGGAGTCGTGGTGAACATGCTCCTTGAGAATACCCATTTTCACGAAAAAGCGCAGGCTGGTGTATACGGTTGAGAGTGTGATGTTTGGCATCTCGTTTTTCAAAGCATGGTAAACGTCTTTGGCTGTATGGTGTTGCCGAGTGGTAAGCATCAGAAGAAGTACGGCTCTTCTTTGGATGGTTAACCTTTTTCCTAGATGCTTTACTTGTTTTGTGACACTGACAATATGATGATCCATTACAGGTCACTCCGTTCTTAGATTATAATTATTACTATATTGTAATTATCCTTTTTATTTTGTGTGCAGTCAACTTTATCTTTTCATATCTTATCCGGCTCATGGCGTGTGTGTGCATGTTTCTGGAGGATGCGTAAATCTTACATAAGAGGGATGAGCAAATAGGGGTTTTCTTTTCCACCAAAACATGGTAGTGTATGTGCGGATTTTGCTTACGTGAAAATGTCAGGAGTGGAACCATGTGGCACGAAAAAGACGAACCGCAATCCAGATGAACAGTCCTCAGCGAAAAGTGCTCGAATATGGCATGCTGGTTCTAGGATCGCTAGTATTGGCAACTAGTTTCAATCTGTTTCTGAATCCAAACCAAATTGCTTCCGGAGGCGTTTCTGGGCTGTCTACGATTTTGCATAACTTGTTTGGTTTTTCTCCGGCGGTGGTGCAATGGGCAATGAATATCCCTTTGTTTCTATTAGGATTTAAACTTCTCGATCGGCAATACAGTATGAAGGCGGCGGTTGGTTCGATCATCCTCCCTTTGTGCGTTATGCTGACCAGTCACCTGCAGCCGTTCACGACGAATCTCCTATTGGCCAGTATTTATGGAGGAATTGGGGTAGGGCTTGGGATTGGTATCGTGTTTCGAGGGAGAGGGTCGACCGGTGGTTTTTCGATTGCATCGCAGATCCTCCACAAATATTCAGGTATTAGCTTGGGAGCATGTGTTGCTGTGTTTGATGGGCTAGTGATCTTGTTTGCGGGGATTGTATTCGATCCGGAAAAAGCATTGTATGCACTTATCGCGTTGTTTGTGACCAGCAAAACGATTGATATTGTTCAGATGGGCTGGAATACATCCAAAGTCGCTTATATCATTTCGAATGAAACCGAGACGCTGAGAGAAACCATCTTGTATGATTTGGACCGTGGTGTCACTTTGCTGGATGGTGCTGGTGGATATACCGGAGACGCACGTAAGGTGCTCATGGCAGTTGTCAGCCAAAGTGAAGTGAGCAAGCTGAAAATCATGGTGCGTTCCGTGGACCCAGATGCATTCATTATTTTGTGCCCTGCTCAAGAAGTTTTGGGAGAGGGCTTCCGGGCGGGATAATATATAGAAGAAAAAGAGCGGTGGGGAGTATTTCCACTGCTCTTTTTTGCGTTTATTTTTATTTTGAATGAAATTATTTCAGGTTTTCTATTGCATTTAAAAATTATACATGCTATATTAAATCTCGTGAGCGGGACACACACGAAACGCACACGACGAAATGAACAAAACAAATGCCGGTGTAGCTCAATTGGTAGAGCACCTGACTTGTAATCAGGGGGTTGTGGGTTCAAGTCCTATCGCCGGCACCACTACATAATATGTAGTAGGAAACGGAGCGCTTGATAGCGCGAAATGCTCTTTGAAAACTGA
>NZ_PXZM01000048.1 GCF_003013395.1 Brevibacillus fortis
GCTTTTTCTTCTCCTCCACTATGGTAGGTAGCTTCAATAGAGTTATTTTGAACATTCAAAAACGACATGGTAAAGAAAGTGAAAAGAAAGGTAAAGATAATGAAAAGATTATAGTAAGAAAATTAGTAATATTTAGTCATGTCATATTCTTTTCATTCTATCATCCAGATTAAGGGGGCATTCACAGTGAAGAAGAAGCACATGCTAGGATCTATTCTCGCCCTGTCTGTCTTGCTTTCAACCGTCTTGGCAGGCTGTGGTGGCAGTCAGACATCCAGTGGGACGAATTCCGCGTCCAACTCCAATCAAGCTTCGACTAGCCCCGCGTCTTCTTCGGCCGCAGCGGGTGGAGGTGGTACCTTGATTATTGCGCGCTTGTCCGATGCGAATAATCTCGACCCGCATTTCAGTACCCAGATTAATTCCATGGCAGTGACGCAGCACAAGCTCTATGAAGGTCTAGTCATGATGGATCGGAATAGTGAGTACAAACCGCTTTTGGCAAAGGAATGGAAACAAAAAGACGATGTAACCTGGGAGTTCACGCTGCGTGAAGGCGTTACCTTCCACGATGGAGAGCCTTTCAATGCAGAAGCGGTGAAGAAGACGATCGACCGTATTTTGGACAAAGACAACCCGACTCCCAAAGCAAACATGTTTGGCATGATTAAAGAAGTAAAGGTCATTGACCCGCTGAAGGTAGAAATGATTTTACATTATCCGTTCGCAGGGCTACTTTCCGTACTGGCGAGTGCCGAAGGTGGCATCATCAGTTCAAAGGCCATTGAGCAATTTGGCAAAGAATTGTCCAAGAAACCAGTAGGCACGGGGCCATTCATTTTTGAATCATGGACGCCTGGACAAGAAATCGTCATGGTGAAAAACGAGAAGTATTGGGGTAACCAACCGAAGCTAGAAAAAGTCGTTTTCAAGACCATTCCGGAGGATGCAACACGCGTAGCTATGGTGGAAACGGGGGAAGCTCATGTCGCAGAACAGCTTCCGGTCACTGAACTGGATCGGGTACAGAACTCGCAGAGCATGTCCTTAGGGCGGTTCGAATCATTCGCGGTTGACCACATCGGGATGAACGTCAAGCAGAAGCCTTTTGACGATGTTCGCGTCCGTCAGGCCATCGCCCATGCCATCGATAAGGAAGCGATCATTAAAGGGGTTTATAACAATGTTGGAAAAGTAGCCATCTCGTCATTAGGACCAAAAGTCATTGGCTACAGCCCGAATATCAAAACGCCGGAATACGATTTGAACAAAGCGAAGCAATTGCTCACCGAAGCAGGCTACGCCAACGGATTCAAAGCAACCATCTATCTGAATGACAACAAGGCGCGGATCAATGTGGCAGAAGTGCTGCAATCCCAGCTGAAGGGAATCGGGATTGACTTGCAGATTCAAGTGATGGAGTTCGGTGCGTATCTGGAATTGGCGGCAAAAGGTGAAGCACAAATGTTTATTAGTGGCTGGGGCAATGCGACCGGGGATGCAGATTACAACCAGTACAACCTCTTCCACAGCACGTCAGCAGGTGTGCCAGGCAACCATTCCTTCTATAATAATCCGAAAGTCGATGCGTTGATTGAAGCGGCTCGTAAGGAGAAAGATCCAGAGAAGCGCAAGGAAATCTACGCAGAAGCGCAGCAAATCGAGATGGAGGAGGTACCGTTGCTGCCATTCCGCAGCAGTGAAAACCTCGCAGCCATTGCCAAAAATGTACAGGGTGTGTACATCAGTCCTTCCGGGTACATTGACTTGAGCCAAGTGACGATTCAATAGATAGAGCATGAGACCTTCTCCAACAGAGAGGGTCTTCTTTTAGTAGCACTGTCCGCTCCGAAGGCACGGTCTCCACAAGTCGCTACGTCTGGAAATATTCTTCGCTGACGTAACTTCTTACATTTTTCAAGCATTTAAGTCATTAAAAGATCGGGTAACACTGAAAGCTCGTAGAGGAAACAGGAGAAATAAGCGAAGATCTTTGGTACACCGACCGAGACGGAATGTAAAAAGCGAAACACGCTCTTAAGCGTCCACCTCTGAAACACACCCTGAGAGGACCACTTTGGACGCGGTTTCGCTTTTTGCATGGAGTCGTGCAGTGAATCCCCCAGCGGGTGGGAAAAGAAGCTGAGCGTTTTCCCCTGTTTCCTCCACACCACTACAGCAACATATACCCCAAGTCTATTTTTATTGCATTATTCGCACAAAAGTAGAAAAAGTGAAAAAAAGAGTAAAGAAAGTGAAAATACAAGTAAAGAGAGTGAAAATACAATGACAGAATAGTGGGTAAAATGAAATATGCGCGAATGGTCGAAATATTCAAGTGCATCTGGCGCAAAAAACGGTCACGACCGTTTTTTTGACCGCAAGCGGTCACATCAACATTTATGAAAAACGTCGAGACGTTTTTCACAAAAGAGGGGGATCACTACATGAAAAAGACGCGCTTATTCCAGACGCTGCTTGCCATGACCGTTGCGGCTTCTACAGCGTTGGCAGGCTGCTCACAAGCACCTGAAGCAGGAGGGAGTACCAACTCTTCGGGGCAAACCAATGCTTCTGCACCAGCTGGCAAAGAAGGCGGGACAATCGTCATCGCTCGTTTGTCTGATGCGAACAACCTTGACCCACATTTTCTAACGCAAATCAACTCTGCTGCCATCATTCATCATAAAGTATACGAGGGTCTTGTTCGGATGGACAAAGAAAGCAAATATGTAGGTTCACTCGCTTCTGAATGGAAGCAGCTCGATGATGTGACATGGGAATTCAAGCTTCGCTCCGGTGTTGCGTTTCATGATGGCACGCCATTCAATGCAGATGCGGTGAAAAAGACGATTGCTCGTGTCCAAGACCCGGCAGTAGGCTCTAACCGCGCCAATTTGTTTGAAGCAATCAAAGAAGTAAAGGTCGTGGATGATACAACGGTTCAATTCATCCTTCACTATCCATACGCACCGCTCCTGTCCGTGCTCGCCAGTGCAGAAGGTGGAATTTTGTCACCAAAAGCGATTGAACAGTACGGGAAAGACTTGACCAAGCATCCAACGGGAACAGGCCCTTACAAATTCGAATCATGGACACCTGGTCAAGAAGTCGTCTTGGTGAAAAACGACAGCTATTGGGGCGACAAACCGAATCTGGACAAAGTCGTCTTCAAGACCGTTCCAGAGGATACAACCAGACTCGCGATGGTCGAGACAGGAGAAGCTCATGTAGCTGAGCAATTGCCAGTGACAGAAGTCGAACGGGTGAAAAATTCTCCGAGTATGACACTTGGTCGTTACCCTGCATTCGCTAGCGATCATATCGGGATTAACAACTCGAAGAAGCCATTCGATGATGTGCGCGTTCGTCAAGCCATTGCCCATGCGATTGATAAGAAAACCATCATTCAAGGCGTCTACAACGATGTGGGGACGGCCGCTCATTCTTCTATTACCCCGTCTATGGTTGGTTACAGCCCGAATGTAAAAGACTTGCCTTACGATCTGGAAAAATCCAAGAAACTGTTGGCGGAAGCTGGATACGCGAACGGATTCAAAGCAACCATTTACTTAAATGATAACAAGGCACGAATTAGCTTGGCAGAGGTGCTGCAGCAACAGCTGAAACAAATCAATATTGATTTGGAAGTGAAGGTGCTAGAGTTCGGTGCTTATATTGAAGCAGCCAACAAAGGAGAAACAGAATTGTTCCTCAGCGGTTGGGGCAACGCGACAGGCGATGCAGACTACAACCAATACAATCTGTTCCACACGAAGTCGCAAGGGGCAGCCGGCAACCACGCTTTCTACAGCAATCCGGAAGTGGACAAGCTGATCGATGAGGGCCGCAAAGAGAAAGACGAAGAAAAACGGAAGCAAATCTACGAAAAAGCACAGCAAATCGAAATGGACGAAGCGTCAATGGTACCGTACCGCTTCTCAGAAAACCTCGCTGCGATTCAAAAAGGCGTAGAGGGAGTTTGGATCAGCCCAGCAGGACACATTGAGATCGACGATGTGACCATGCCGTAATTTTCCAGTCAGACAGTGCTTGATGATCAGCATAGCTTCGCCCAATGGGAACGAGCTATGCTGATTCATTATACAAAGAGATGAAAATGGGGGCGATTCTATGAAAAAACAGAAAATGCTAGGTTCAATGCTGGCAGGTATCCTGAGCGTTGGCCTCGTGCTTACAGGTTGTTCATCGGGTACAGAGCAAGGGGCAGCAGGGAATCCTACTGCGAAGGAAGCTCCGTCAACAGATCAGACGCTAGTGATTGCTCGACAGTCTGACTCAAACAATCTAGACCCGCACTTTATTTCAGCGATCAATGCAGCAAGTGTGGTCCATCACAAAGTGTACGAAGGTCTTGTCCAGCGAGATGATAACATGGCGTTCAAACCGATGCTAGCTACGGAATGGAAGCAGTTGGACGATGTCACTTGGGAGTTCAAGCTCCGTCAGGGAGTCAATTTCCACGATGGTACGCCGTTTAACGCAGAAGCGGTGAAAGCAACATTCGCACGCGTCCTCGATGAAAAGGTCGCCTCTCCACGTGCGTCTCAGTTTAAGATGCTTTCGGAAGTCAAGGTAGTGGATGATTACACCGTACATTTCAAGCTAGCCTACCCGTTTTCCCCATTGCTGTCGATTTTAGCCAACCACGAAGGCAGCATCATTAGTCCAAAAGCGATTGAGCAATACGGAAAGGAATTGAGCAAGCATCCCGTTGGCACAGGGCCGTTCGTATTCGAATCGTGGACACCTGGTCAAGAGATCGTACTTGTGAAAAATGACAATTACTGGGGAGAAAAGGTGAAATTCAAGAAGGCAGTCTTCAAGGTAGTACCAGAGGACACGACACGCGTAGCCATGGTGGAGACGGGAGAGGCGCATATCGCTGAACCATTGCCAGTGACAGAAATTGGCCGCGTCAGTAATTCCCCTCATATGAGCTTGTACCGGACAGAAGGCTTGGGGACAGATTTCATTGGGTTTAATACCAAGAAAAAACCGTTTGACGACGTCCGTGTTCGCCAGGCGATCAACTATGCGATTGAGACCGATGCGATCATCAAAGGTGTGTATAACGATGTCGGAACAAAAGCAAATTCTGCAATGAGTCCGAAGGTTCTTGGATACAATGAGGCGTTAAAAGGATACGAGTTTGATCCGAATAAAGCGAAAGCTCTGTTGAAAGAAGCAGGCTATCCAGATGGCTTCAAGACAACCTTGTGGACAGGCGATCGCAAGGAACGGATTAATGCTGCGGAAGTGATCCAGTCCCAGTTAAAGGGGATCGGCATTGAGGTAGAGGTAAAAGTGCTTGAGTATGGAGCCTATCTGGATGCAGAAGACAACGGAGAAACAGAGCTATTCATCAGCGGCTGGGGCAATGCCACTGGCGATGCTGACTACAACCAGTACAATCTGTTCCACTCCAGCTCTTTGGGCAAGGGTGGAAACACAACATTTTACGTCAATAAAGAAGTGGACAAGCTGATCGAGGAGGGGCGCCGCGAGCAGGATACGGAAAAACGTAAGCAAATCTATGCAAAGGTGTTGGAGATTGAAAAGCAGGAAGCACCAATCGTCCCGATCCGTAATCTTGAGCATGTTGCGGCAGTCGGCCAAAACATCAAAGGCTTCTGGATCAGCCCTTCTGGGTACATGATGATCAACGGTATTACGATGGAATAACGCAAACATTTTAGAGAGAAAAGGATGGGACGGAGCATGAAAGAAAGCTTGTGGATCAAAAATGCGAGTCTGGAATGTGGTTATACAGAGGAGAATGGCATCGTGACGGGAACAAAGACGGAACGTTTTCACGTCCTGCTCACGGATGGTCGCGTGGAGAAAATCGTTCCTGCTTCACAGGATATACCCAATGGGGTATCTGTGTGGGATGCACAAGGTCTACTGATGCTTCCTTCTTTCCGGGAAATGCACATTCACCTGGACAAAACATTTTATGGAGGTCCATGGCAAGCTGTTCTTCCTGCTCCCAATCGTTTTTTTCGAATCGAACAAGAGCAGGAACTGCTGCCCCGCCAGCTTCCCGTCGCCCGTGAGCGTGCAGAAAAGCTGTTGGCGTTAGTGCAATCGCACGGCGCTACACACGTGCGAACCCATTGCAACATTGACCCGGTCATTGGGGTGAAAAACCTGGAAGCCACCTTGGAGGCATTGGCAACTTACCGTGAAAAACTTTCCTGGGAAATTGTCGCGTTTCCCCAACATGGTTTGTTGTGCAGTGATTCCGTTTCCCTCATTCGTGAGGCGATGAAGCAAGGAGCAGGTCTCGTCGGGGGTGTCGATCCTGCCACGTTCGACGATGATATTGAGAAATCGCTTGATACGATGATGGACATAGCAGTAGAAGCGAATGCGGATGTTGACCTGCATTTGCACGAGCCTGGACATTTGGGTGTTTATATTATGAAAAAACTGGCTGCGATGACGAAGGATGCGGGTTGGCAAGGTCGAGTCACTGTCAGCCATGCTTACGGGCTAGGAGAGGTTCCGACTGCTGTGGCAGAAGAGGTTGCGGAGCTTTTTGCCGAGCAGCAAATCGCTGTCATGTCAGCTGTTCCCATTGATATGCCGACTATCCCGATTCCATTGCTTCATGCCAAGGGCGTCCATGTTGGTTTGGGCAATGACAACATCACCGATCACTGGGACCCATTTGGAACCGGAGATATGCTGCAAAAAGCAAACCGACTGGCTGAACGGTTTCGTTGGATCGATGAGCGATCTCTATCGCGAGCACTGGGATTCGTTACAGGTGGCGTGACTCCACTGGACCAGGCTGGGAATCAGGTTTGGCCGAAAGCTGGAGATGAGGCAAATGCGGTTTTCGTTCGTGCGAAATGCTCCGCCGAGGCTGTGGCTAGACAATCTCCGAAGGAAGCGGTGGTTTTCTCGGGCAAGATGGTTTGGCAGAAATAATAAAGAGTAGGAAATATGATCCGATCTTCTTAAGGAGGTCGGATTTTTTGTTTATAAAAGTGGCTGTAGTGGGGAAGAAGTGCATTTCCAGTCTACGCTTCGGCCTCCGCCCCGCAAGGGGGAAGACTGTCCGCTTCGGAATGAATGTCGGGAGCGCTTCAAACGTAGACAGTTTCGAAGAAGTATCTCATAAGTGAAGCTTAAATTCCCCACCATTCATTCCTTCGCTGGGGCGGGCTCCAGAGGCGCTTGGACTGGAAATGCACTTCTTCTGGCGTAGCTTTGGTTACATCTTGAAAGTCAATACAAGGTGATAAAAAATACTTAACTAACTATAAAGAATTTTCCTTTTCAAATCCATTCATTAGAAAGCTACAGAAGAACATCCAAGAAAAACCTTCAATGAAATTCTTGCTGCTTTTCATATACAGATCGAAAAATAGACAAAAGCTACGCCACAGAAGCGTGTTTCCAGTCATAGCGCCTCCGGAGCGGACAGTCAATCCCCCAGCGGGGCGGAGGCCGAAGTGAAGACTGGAAACACGCTTCTCCACCGAAGCCACGAATTCACGTATCTTTTGATCTGCGTGAAATTAAATAAAAGTAAAAATATTATAAATTGATGTAAAGATGCTGAAAGGTTCGGTTGGAAATCTACCGTATAATGCAAATAAGAAATACATTCAGAATTTTCGACGGTATTTTACAGGGGGTAGACACAAATGAAGAAAACGCGCATGGTCGGTTCCTTGTTGGCTCTGACATTGACGGTTAGTGTTGCGCTGACTGGATGTGGTGGTGCGAGCACGGAGCAATCCGGTTCGACGAATACAACTAGCGCAGAGGCTCCGAAAGAAGGAGGAACCCTGATTGTAGCTCGCAAGGCTCACGCCAACAATCTGGACCCGCATTTCATCTCCAATATTCCTTCGGCAAACTACGTGTATGGAAAAGTGTATGAGAGCTTGGTTTCTCGTGATAAAAACGGCGAGTACAAGCCTACTCTAGCTACTGAATGGAAACGGCTCGATGACTTGACATGGGAGTTTAAGCTTCGTGAGGGAGTTACGTTCCACGATGGTACACCATTTACAGCAGACGCTGTGAAAAAGACGTTCGAACGTGTACTCGATCCAAAGGTTGCATCACCGCGTGCATCCAACTTCTCCATGATCAAAGAAATCAAGATCGTGGATGACAAGACTGTACATTTTGTGCTGGAGTATCCTTTTGCACCGCTACTCTCCATCTTGGCTAGCTCAGAGGGAAGCATCATCAGCCCGAAAGCGATCGCCGAGCACTCAGATACATTGGCGAAACAGCCTGTGGGAACCGGACCTTTCAAATTTACATCGTGGGCACCGGGTCAAGATATGAAGCTCGCAAAAAATGACACCTACTGGGGTGAAAAGCCAAAGGTAGATGAAGTTTTATATAAAGTCGTTCCAGAAGACACGACACGCGTAGCGATGATCGAGGCAGGCGAAGCGCATATCGGCGATCAGCTTCCAGTGACGGAAGTAGAGCGTGCACAGGCATCTCCTGCCATGAACATGGTACGAGCAGAAGGCTTGGGTGTGGATTACATCGGCTTTAACGTGCAGAAGAAGCCATTTGACGATGTACGTGTACGCCAAGCGGTCGCGCATGCTATCGAAAAACAAGCCATTGTACAAGGGGTATACAACAATGTAGGAACACAAGCTGTTTCCTCAATGTCGCCAAAAGTAATCGGCTACAACCCGAATCTTCAGGATTACTCGTATGACGTCAATGCAGCAAAAGCACTGCTCGCGGAAGCAGGCTACCCGAACGGCTTCAAGACGTCCATCGTGACAGATGACCGTAAAGAGCGTATGAACGTAGCCGAAGTCATCCAGTCACAATTGAAAGGAATCGGCATTGATTTGGAGATCAAAGTAATGGAATACGGTGCCTATCTGGAGCACACAGACAATGGTGAGCATGCTATGTTCATCGGGGGCTGGGGCAATGCAACAGGTGATGGCGACTACAACCAGTACAACGTCTTCCACAGCACTTCGAAAGGCAGCGCAGGTAACATGGCATTCTACAACAATCCAGAGGTAGACAAGCTGATTGAAGAAGGACGTCGTGAAAAAGATGCGCAAAAACGCAACGAAATTTACGCTAAGCTGCAAGAAATCGAGCTGAAAGAAGTACCGATCCTTCCAATCCGCACGATTGACCATGTGGCGGTTACATCCAAGAATGTAAACGGCTTCTGGCTGAGCCCTGTTGGCTACTTGATGCTGGATGAAGTATCGATCAACTAACGGTGATAGAAGGGATGGCGTTTGTCGCTGTCCCTTCTTTCGTCCATAGAGAGGAATTCACGTTCTGGACCGGGAATGTAACTTGGGGAAAGAAATGCCCAAGAGACAAGTCATGGGGTGGAAAACATGCAGGAAGAGCAGCTAGACATATTTGACGAAGCAGGACAGCACATCGGAGTAGAAGCGCGTAGCGAAGTACACCGCTTGGGGCTGTGGCACCAAACCTTTCATTGCTGGATTTATCGTGTAGTAGACAAACAGATCGAATTATTGTTCCAAAAAAGACATCCACAAAAGGATACTTGTCCGAATTTGCTCGACATTACCTCTGCCGGTCATCTTCTCGCTTCGGAACAGCCATGTGACGGCGTGCGGGAGTTGGAGGAGGAACTGGGGTTGTCCGTGAGCTTTGAGGAACTGGACAAGCTAGGCGTGATTCGTGATGTAATGGTTGCCCCCTCTATTATCGATAAGGAAATGTGCCATACATTTTTGTATGAATGCGATCAGCCATTACGCGAATACCGTGTACAGGAAGAAGAAGTCACTGGGCTGTTTTGGGTCAGGCTGCATGAGCTAGAGCAGTTGTTTGCGGGCGAGCTTGGGCAGATGACGGTGAATGGATTTTTGCTAACGGAAAATGGTGAGCAAAACAATACAGCGATGATCGCGGAAAAAGCTGACTTTGTTTCACATGAAGTGCATTATTACCAGCAGGTGTTTGCAGCAGTGAAACTACGCGCAGCCAATCGATAACCCTGATCGGAAAAACAATGCCTCGCTTGTCATCGACAAGACGAGGTTTTTCGTTGGGCAGGAAAGAGTGGCGAAAATACGTTCTCTCATGTGATATACTAGACAATGCTTTTTCGCTGATCGCGATCATGCGTAGATAGAGAGAGGAGATCGAGATGAGACTACAGATTATGATTGCACTAATGCTCTCGACATTCCTTGCTGCGATGGAAGGAACGATTGTGAGTACAGCGGTACCACGCATTACGAGTGATTTGGCAGGCTTTGAACAGGTGAGCTGGGTATACGCCATCTACATGCTTGCCACAGCCGTATCTGCCCCCATCTACGGTAAGCTGGCTGATTTATTTGGCCGAAAAAACGTTTTGTTAATCGGGATTGGCATCTTTTTGTTAGGTTCTACGCTCTGTGGAGTGGCGACGTCGATGTGGCAGCTCATCGTTTTCCGTGCCATCCAAGGCTTGGGTGCAGGTTCAGTCATGCCAATCACAATGACCATCATCGGCGATTTGTACACCGAGCAGACTGCCAGAGCAAAAGCGCAGGGCTGGATTAGCGCTGTATGGGGACTTTCCGGTGTGGCAGGTCCGCTGGTCGGAGGATTTTTGGTCGATACACTGACGTGGCGTTATATCTTTTTTCTTAACTTGCCGTTTGGGCTTGTATCGTTTTTCATGCTCGTCTTTTTGTACAAGGAGAAGCTCGCTGTCAAAGAAAAGCGCCATATCGATTATCCGGGCGCGCTTATTTTTTCGATCGGGACCATCGCCTTGTTATATGCGCTGTTAACAGGTAGCCAGAATCAATCATGGACCAGTCCGGTGACGATTTCCTTGATCGTATTTGCTTTGGTGACCTATCTGCTGTTTGTATCGGTAGAGAAGAAATCGGCTGAGCCGCTGATTCCCCTTTCGCTTTTTACCAATCGAAACGTGACCATGATCAATCTGCTGACGCTCTTGACCAACGGAATTGTCATCAGCATGGTGGTTTACTTGCCGATCTGGAGCCAGGGAGTCTTGGGAGAAAGCGCGACAATGGCCGGTTTTGTCTTGACACCGATGCCGGTTTGCTGGACGATTGGCTCTATCCTTGCCGGGAACATGTTAGGCAAGCTGCGAGCTGAACAGTTGTTTATCGCAGGGACAGCCGTTTTGACGGTAGCGACAACATTGTTAACGATATTGTCCACCCAGTCAGCGGGATACCTCATTTATGTGGCTGTAGGCTTAATTGGTTTGGGAATGGGGCTCATTTCCCCGATCATCATGGTAAAAATTCAATCGTCCGTTGAAGTCGATAAAAGGGGGACTGCGGTTGCCCTCAATACGTTCACGGGTACATTTAGCCAAACATTCGGGGCAGCCGTATTCGGAATGTTGTTCAATATGGTGACTGTAGCAAGTGGTCATACGAATTTAGGGGCCTCGTTTGAACACGGATCGATCCCATTGGCACAGCTGGCACAGATCCGAGACTTATTGGCTAGCGGTGTTCACGTGGTCTTCACAGGTACGTTAGTGCTTGCGATAGCCAGCTTTGTTCTGACGCTTGTGATCGCAAAAGGAAACCGAGTCAAACAGACACACTAATTCGAAGACGTCCGCCGAGTGCGGGCGTTTTTCTAATAAATGGTTACAGATTTCCAAAAAATACAAACTTCATATTGCCAGTTGTGACATTCATCGATACTATTTTCCTAGATGCCCAATTTCTTGCGGACAGGAGTGCATGAGACGATGGAGGAGATTCGCCCGGTTTCAATTGACGATATCGATGAGGTCGTTAGGATTGCAGCGATGAGCTACCCTGGAAGCAATCTACTGGGTGCAGAGAGCAGACAGCGATTTGCCGAACGCGTAAAGGAGACGATCGAAAACGACCCACACGTCAGCTACCACGGATGCTACCGTGATGGACGACTAGTGGGGATTATGAAATGGTACGATTTTCTCATGAATGTCCACGGTACACCGCTTTTGACTGGCGGGATTGGGATGGTCGCCGTAGACCTTTTGCATAAAAAGGAAAAAGTGGCCATGTCGATGCTGCGAGGTTTTCTTTCCAGCTATCGGGAGCGGGGACTCGCACTGGTCTCACTCTATCCGTTTCGTGTTGATTTTTACAAGCAAATGGGTTTTGGAATAGGGACCAAGGTTCACCAATACAAGTTCAAGCCGTCCAGCCTGCCGTATGTAGGCAAGGACAAAATCGTCTATATAGGAAAAGAGGATAAGGAAGAACTGTCAGCTTGCTATCATCGCATCGCCCGTCAAGCGCACGGCATGATTAAGCGAACAGATCGAGACTGGGACAGACTCCTCGATGGTCCTGAATTGATTACTGTCGGCTACAAAAAGGAGGAGAGACTAGGCGGCTATCTCGCTTTCCAGTTCCAGAGAGCCCATGAAGAAAACAAACTCTTCAACAACATAGAAGTAAGAGAGCTTCAGTATGAGAGCCGCGAAGCACTTTTACAACTGCTTTCTTTCCTGCGCAGCCAGGCCGATCAGATTCAACGGATCGAGTTCACGACGCCGGACGATGATTTTCACTTGTTGCTCTCTGATCCGGGTAATGGAACGGATTTGCTGTTGTGGAGCATTTATCATGAGAGCCATGTATCTGGAGTCGGGTTGATGTATCGGATCATTGATGTGCCGGGATTTTTCCGTCAGCTGACCCATCACCAATTTGGTTCGGAAACGGTAAATGTAAACCTGACGATCCGCGATTCGTTTCTACCTGAGAACGAAGGAACATGGCTCATCAAGTTTGTCGATGGACGTCCGGTACTAGGGGAGACAGTGGAGACTGATGTCTCGGTGCAGCTAGATATTGCGGATTTTTCTTCGCTCGTGATGGGGGTAGTAACTGCCCGCAAGCTGTATCAATACGGCCAATTGGAGCTGGATGTCCCAGAAAAGCTTCCTGTTTTGGATAGGCTGTTTGCTGTTCCCGAGAAGCCGCGAAGTGTGACTACCTTCTAGAAAAGAGGGTTTGTCACGTTTTTGACACATTTGGTTATCTTATTTTGCTTCCTCCCATATGTTGTTAGTAAATGGGAGGAGGCAGGTTTTATGATCTTTCTTACACTAGTTATCTTTTTTGCGTTTCTTTTGATTGTTTGGGTGGTCGTCAGACTCCTCTTCCGGCTGAAAAAGCATGATTCCATCACACATGATGAGAGAGAATTATGGAATCGCTTTCAGGTGAAAGAGCGGGAGATGAGATACCGAAAGCCCAAAAAATAAAAAGAAAGGCGCCAAGGTGACGGGCGCTCTTTCTTTTGCGTGTTACCCACTATGAGAAGAGAAAGAAGGAGAAGACAATGCCAGGTAGATCAGAGGGGCATCAACGTGAATTTTTTCGCTTACGTCTAGAATATGCCCTCTGTGCAGACATGACTATTGTGCTGATCAAAGGGAAAACCATGGAGATTGGGAGCACACAGGTATTGATCGAGGATATCGGAGCAGGTGGACTTCGTTTTCTCTCTCATCTTAAAATGCCAGCCAATGACCAGCTCGTTCTGCAGTTTGCGACGGAATTGTGCGGAGAGGCTCTGAAAATGTACGGCCACGTAGTTCGCACGATTCCGTGGGAAACGGACTATTACGAATACGCTGTACGGTTTACGATGGAAGAGGAACAGCATCTGGAGATTAATCGCTTGGTAAACCGCTTGGCGATCCGCTATCGGCAGAAACGGACAGCAACAGAAGGTCGTTTCTATAAAGGTGATCGCCTGGCATTTTTAAAAGAGTTGGCTCAAGCAAGTCTTGCGATGCGAGCCAGTGAAGCATAGACAAAAAGGCTTTCTGTTGTGCGAATACACAACGGGGAGCTTTTTTGTTTGACATAAAATAAACGAAATGATAAATTATCTATAATAAATCAAACGAATAAAGGCTGTGTTTATATATGAGTCTTCATGAAGCATTTTGGAGCGCTTCCCTTCAAGAATGGAAGCAGGGTTACATCGAACAAGACGAACAGTTTATGTGTTTGCTCTGTGGTGAACAGGTGGAGAAAGGGATTATTTATCCAGTGGAGGGAGTCCTGTACGAAGCGTCCCGCTTTATGCGCCATCACATCGAGGCTGCGCACGGCTCTGTCTTTACTCATCTGAGCCAGTTGGATAAACGATTGACGGGCTTGTCTGATCATCAGGTTAACTTGCTTCGTCTCTTTTATCAGGGCAAGACAGACGCCGAGGTTCAAAATGAAATGGGGATCGGTAGTGCATCTACGATCCGTAATCACCGCTTTGCACTCAAGGAAAAAGAACGTCAGGCCAAGGTGTTCCTGGTCCTGATGGAGTTACTGCATGAAGCGGATAAAAATCAATCGTCTAATGATGCCAAATCAAGCAAGCAAAAGAATTCCTCGAAAGAGGGCGATATCGCAGAGTATGCCGCGATCGTAAAGAGATTCTTGCCGAATGGATTATCAGGTCGATTGGAGCGATTCCCGCGCAAACAAAAGCATAAACTCATCCTACTCGAAGAGATTTCCAAAAAATTTGAGCTCGATCGTTTCTACACCGAGCGGGAAGTGAATGAGATCTTGGAAGGTCTCTACGACGATTATGTGACCTTGCGTAGATATTTAGTCGATGTTGGATTGATGGATAGACAGGCTGACGGCAGTCAATATTGGCGGATCGCTGTGGAAAATGAAGGAGAGGAACGGGAGGCGCAACAGATGGATCGCAAGCAAGAGCTCAAGCAGATGTACAAAGAAGTAGAAATCGATGCAGGTGTTTATCAAATCAAGAACAAGCAAAATGACAAAGTTTTCATCGCCAGCACGAATAACCTAAGAACGATCAACGGTAGAAAGTTTATGCTTCAGCATGGCTCGCATCCTAATCGTGAGTTGCAAAAAGACTGGGATAAATACGGTTCGGACGCTTTTGACATCGAAGTACTAGAGAAAGTTGAGAAGAAAGACCATCCGTATTTTGATGTGAAGGATGCACTGGAAAAACTCCAAGATAAATGGATGGAAAAGCTGGCGCCATATGGTGATCGAGGCTATCACGTACAAAAAGATCCGTCCTAGTCTCGTCCATTATCCAGCATGTGGAAGCGCTCCAAGTGATCCCACAAGCCTTCCTTTTGCAAAATCTGGATTTGTTTTTCGCCAAGTAAATCAAAGTGCGGAAAGGGTGCACGGTTATGAATGTAGACAGGATCGAGTCCGTTGGCAAGGCACCAGTCTGTCAGTAACGAATAATTGGCACATCCTACTTTTGTAACGGTTTTGATCCCGGGAAACCGGGGGTCTAGCCAGTAGTGGGTGAGAAATGCCAATTCGCCTCGACTAACGGCTTGCTTCCAGCGGTTTAGTTCGTCTCGTGTAATCCCAAATGCCACTCTTCCTCATCCTTTGCATAGCGGTCGCGTATCTACCTCATTAATAGCATGGAATCGTATATACGTCAAAAAGACAGTTCTCCCCGGGGATAGCCCTTCGGAAACTGTCTTTTTGTGCTTGGTGGCTTACCGCACGCCTGTTGGAAGCGGAGGCGCGATGTAATTCAACTCTTCGTCCGCGGTGATATAATCGGTGTTGACCATGAGGAGCAAATAGCGCTTGCCTGTTTGCGGATCGCTAAGAATAATGTGGTCTCGGCCAGCTGTCTCGAGGACGCCACGGAAAATTTTTGCGTTCCATTGGCTATTGTTTTCAAACGTTTGGTACACCGTAATGACTTTGCCTCGATTCAGGCGAAGGATGTTTTCGATGTATGATTCTTCTATTACTTGCCCTGGAGTAATGGGTGTTCCCGGAATCCAGGCTCCGCTTGGTTGCATCGGAACCAGTTGAGGTTGTTGCTGCTGAATCATCTGTTGTTGTTGCTGTTGCTGAGGCATGCCGTATGGATACTGTGCGGATGGGTACATGTCGTAGCCGTATTGTTGTTGAGGGTAACCAGTGTAAGGAATTTGTTGACTCATGATGAACTCTCTCCTTTATCTATCTAATCCTTTTAATAGACGCGTGGACAGTCTGCTGGTGTTGGAACGAAGAAGCAGTGTGCCTTATAGCGACCGGAGTTTTGTTGATCCCACCAGGTAGCAGGACAGTTTCCGGTAGGACGGTAGAACCACAATGCGTTGCTCGCAGGGCGGGTTTTCTCACCATTGATTGCGCGCTGTGCCAGTCGTCTGTCCTTTTCCCTAGCCCGTTGATAGAAATACGGCTTCTGGATCGCTTCGAATCCTCCCGGCGATTGATAGACCATGTCACGCATGCTGCGAATGTTTTTGAAGTCAAGGCAGTTGCCCAAAATCCGATTGACCCCGACGTTGCCAACCATCAACATGCCCAACTCACCTTCGCCCTCAGCCTCTGCGCGAATCAGTCTTGCAAGCATATCTACATCATTGGAGTTCGCTTTGATGACGGCCATTGCTTCACCTCCTCCCACAAAAATCACAATAACAATATATGGGCGAATAATAGATTGGTGATTGGCCCATTAAATTTTTCATCAAGTTGACGTTTACGTAAACGGCAGTTACAATTATTTTGTTCTGTAAATTGTGAATTTTATAAATGTAAGTAAGGGGCGTTGGACATGAGCAGAGAAGGAATACAGAAGGAAGAATCGTGGACCATCTCTGATCTTGCTCAACAATTGGATGTCAGCACCAGAACGATTCGGTACTACGAGGAGCTCGGCTTGATTACCCCTAGCCGGACAGAGAAGGGAAGCAGGCACTATAGCCGTAAGGACCGTGCCAGGCTGCGACTCATTCTGCGAGGGAAGCGATTCGGATTTTCGTTGGATCAGATTCGCGAGATGATTGAGCTGTTCGGAGAGGACCGTACAGGTCGTGCGCAGCTTTTGCGAACGATTGAGTACGGCAACCAAAAGCTGGCTGAGATCGACGAGAAAATCATGGAACTCCGACATCTGAGAGAAGACATTCTCGTCTACAAGCAAAACTTTGAACAAAAATTGCTTGAAGAAAATGAGGAGGAGAAACGATGAACGTATCAGCTCTGCTCACAGCAAACGGAAGGAAATATCCTGACAAGTCCGCGCTGGTTGCGGGAGATGTAGAGGTCAGCTTTTCTCAGTGGGACATAAGCTCTACCAAGTGGGCTTGCCATTTGCGAGAGCTTGGCATCGAGCAAGGGGATCGGGTTGTCATGCTGATGCCAAATTGCCCGGAGTTTTCCATTTTTTACGTCGCTGTCATTCGCAGTGGAGCCCTCGTCGTACCGATCAATGCACGCTCAACACAAGAAGAAGTACGACATATATGTGAACATGCCGGTGCAAAGGCGCTTCTTGTTCATGATGCCCTCGTGCCTATCGTGAATGAGTGGGTCCTGCAAACCCCACAGCTGGTAGCAATCAAAACAGGTGCGAGTCAAGGGAATTGGCATGGAATCGCTGACTGGGATGCCAATGAAGTGTCTTTAGAAAAAATGAATGCGCTTTCTTCGGGGGCGTATTTGGCGAACATGAACGAAGATAGCAAGGTCAGCATCCTGTATACATCTGGCACAACTGGACGCCCTAAAGGGGTGCTTTATACACATAGAAGCTTATTGACTGTGGCGAAAATGATGTCGATTGAACTGGCGATGACACATCGTTCACGTATTTTGCATTTGATGCCGTTGAGTCATTCGGCTCCGCTCCATCTCTTTTTCATCGCAGGGCTCATGCTTGGCGCTACCCAGGTGATGGCCCTGACCTTCTCGCCGCAGCTTCTTTTGGATCTGGTGCAGCAGCAGCGGATTACGCATTTCTTTGGAGCTCCCGTTGCGTATTTGTTGACGATGAAGCATCCAGAGTTTGCGACGTACGATTTGTCTTCCATCGAATATTGGATGTATGGTGGGGCTCCGCTGTCCAAAGAGATGGCTTCGCTCATGGAAGGAGCTTATGGACAAGATAAACTGGCGTGCGTCTACGGCTTGACGGAGGCAGGGCCGACGGGAATGTGCCTCTTGCACCGAGAACATCCGGACAAAATCGGCAGTATTGGCAATCGTGGTGTATTGTTCGCTGAAGTGGAGGTCGTAGACGAGCGAGGAGAGCGATGCTCGATTGGCGAAGCAGGCGAAATTCGCTTGCGCGGAGAAGGGACAATGAAAGGATACTACAACAATCCAGAGGCTACGGCAGAAACCATACGCGATGGTTGGGTGTACACAGGGGATATCGCACGCGTGGATGAGGATGGATTTCTGTGGATGATTGACCGCAAAAAAGACGTGATGATTACAGGTGGGGTAAACGTCTACCCGAAGGAAATCGAGCAGTTGTTAGAGCGGCATCCGGCGATTGGCGAAGTAGCGGTTGTAGGTTTGCCACATCCTGAGTGGGGAGAAACGGTTACGGCCTATGTGGTGCTGAAACCAGGAGTCGATACCAATCGGGATTGGCTAGAGGAAATCCAAGGCTTTTTGCGCGGTCATCTCGCCGATTACAAGCTCCCGCGACAAGTGAATATCGTTCCTGCATTGCCGCGGAACACAAGCGGAAAAATCCTGAAGCATGTATTGCGTGATGTCAGTTCCCAAAAGGAAGTGGAGCTGCGATGAGTGATTTGCAAACGAGCATTGATCAGCGAACATACAGCGATAACATCCCGCATCCGCGCGAGCCACAGGCGCAAAACTTTTTCAAAGCAGATCCCAACCTCCATTACTTGCTGGAACGTTATCTCCCTGCTTCCATGCATGAATGGGCCAGACAGCAATTGAACTGGCTAGGCGCACAAGTAGCAGGACCCATTGATGAGCGTGCCGTCTATACCGACAGAGAAGGCAAGCCGAGATTGCGCAAGTACAATCGGCTGGGCGAGGATATTTCCGAGATCATTACCAATGAAGGCTACAGGGAAACAGTAGCGGAGGTTTACGGAGCAGGCATCGTCAGTTACTTGTACGAAGACATTCCTGAGTTGGGGAGAAAAGCGCCATACAGCTATTCCTTTTTCATGGGCTATCTCGTGAGTCAGTCTGAGCCGGGCTTCTATTGTCCCGTCACTTTGTCGATGTCAGCCGCTTATTTAATTGATCGATATGGTAGCGCAGAACAAAAGGAGCAGTACCTGACAGGACTGACCTCTCGCGATCGCACTCGCTTGTATGAGGGAGCTACTTGGCTGACGGAGAGACAGGGCGGTTCAGATGTCGGTGCGAATTTGACTGTAGCAGAGCCAGTAGCAGGTCGTCCGGGTGTGTACCGATTAACAGGAGAAAAGTTTTTTGCGAGCAATGCCGGGGCATTTATTGCGACTGTTTTGGCGAGAATCGATGAGGAGAAACCGGGGACAAAAGGGCTCGGACTGTTTTTGGTGCCATGGATGAAGCCGGACAACGAACGTAATCATATCCAGGTCCGCCGCCTGAAAGATAAGCTGGGAGTCAACGCCGTACCATCTGCCGAGATCCTGTTAAACGGAGCAGAGGGCTATTTGATCGGGGAACCTCAGAACGGCTTTAAGTATATGGCAGAAGCCCTGAACCTCTCTCGCATTTGCAACGCGATTGCTTCGATTGGGATCATGCGTCGAGCTTTTTATGAAGCGAGGTATTATGCCGAGCAACGTCGTGCATTCGGGAATCCGATCGATCAGTATCCGATGGTAAAAGAAATGCTGGTCAGCCTCTTATTGGATACGGAGGTCAGCACGGGTGCGGTGTTTGATATGATTGCTGTCTACGATCGCTTGCAGTCTCATTCCGTTAGCAAGGAGGATAACGCACTTGCTCGCCTGCTGATTCCTTTGCTGAAATACCGTACAGGGGAAGAGGCTGTCGAATCGACCCATACCGCTATTGAAATTCATGGCGGTAACGGCTATATCGAGGAATATGTGACGCCACGTCTGTTGCGTGATGCGCAGGTTTTGACCGTCTGGGAAGGCACCTCGAACATACTTGCACTCGATATTTTGCGTGTGATGCAAAAAGAAAACAGCCACGAAGTGTTTAGCAGATTGCTTCGGGAGCGCATAGCTGGCTGGAAGCATGCCTTTTCACAGCCACACGCCGAGTTGATTCGGACAGAACTGGCCATCCTGGAGGAAAATATCGCCTATCTCATGCAACAGAACCACGATTATTTGACGTACAAATTAAAAACGCTCGCGGACCATATGGTAGATTTGTACACCTTATCGTGCATCGTCAGTGAAGCAGAGGATCAGGTGACGCGAGAAGGTAATGCTCGCAAATACATTTTGGCAAAGCTGTATGCCGAGAAGCACTTCCATCCAAAAGAAAAGCGGGGAATTCAAGCCGATTCTTTGCTGGATGTACAGTTCTTTACCCAACTGGTGGAGTATCAGCCTGTCAGTGTGGAAGAGTGGGCAAAACAGTCTGCTATTGTTTCGACCCGATAAACAAAAAGCGCCTAAAGACCACTTGTTGAGGTGGCTAGGCGCTTTTGATTTTTATGCATACCGCTTGCGACGTATGTTCCAAATAAACCAGATCGCAGCAACCACTGTTGCGATCGATAGCAGCGTGATCTCAAAGTAATCATCGATTAGAACCTTGGCGTGTTTTCCGTATAAATAAAACAAGGTGCCAATCAAATAAAACTTTAATCCCCGTCCGATGATCGCATAAAACATGAGCTTGGTCAGTGAGTAATTAAATACGCCACTGAGCACAGTAAATACCTTGAAAGGGATGGGGGTAAAAGCTCCGATTAGTACGGCAGCATCCCCGTTTTTTGCGAATTTTTCCGTCGCTACGATAACCCATTTTTCAGGGAGAATCTTGTGCAAAAGTGGTTTTCCCAGCCATCTCCCCAACAAAAATCCGATGGGAGCGCCGAGGACGGAAGCAGTAAAGGCTACTGTCGCAAACTGAATCGCTGAGCCGGGATCGAGCAGACTCATCGCAATTTGCATAAAAAACGGAGGAATCGGACTAATAAATGAGTCCAAAAATGCCATGGCAACGAGTCCCCACATCCCGTATTGCATGAATAGTTCCGTGATATGTTCGAGCATGAGCATCTCCTTACGAGGTTTTTTCTATTGTAGCTATCCTATGCCTCTTTGTCCAAGGAAAGACCGACAACGGAAGTTTGATGTCGAGAGGGAAAATAAGGAAATGGGACGAATGGCCCATTAATCTTTTTCCAAAATATCCCGATTATATGTGGGTACGGAATGTCATTACGAAAGGGATATTTTTAAAATGAAAATGCCATTATCTATCAAAGTCATTCAAGGGTTTATGCTTTTGCAAGTCATCGTATTGGGGAGCCTCTATTTTGTGGTTTCACAGGTGGACCTGATGAACTTGAGTCACTGGGCCAGTAAAATGGTTTTCAGCGTGGTGACTATGCCAGAAGATATGCTAGATCAAAGCTATGTGTTAGGAAGAATGAAAGGAAGATTAATGCTTCCACTGATCATCACCACTTTATTGTTCATCTTCATACAGATGAGGTTTCTCAAGTCGGCGATTGTCTGCATAAGTTTGGCGATTTTATTGGATATAAGTAATGGAACTTTCTTAATCGTCATCGTGTATGTAACCCTTCTTTTGGTTGTGACCCACAATAAACAATCGAAGGCATATTTTAATCGGAATGATCATCAAGTTATGCAGACGGTTTCAAAATGAGTGGTCCAATGAGCTTATCCCAGGTCAAATATTGGTAATTAAGTCCTTGTTTTTCATTGACGCTAGGAAAGATTATCCACTAAAATGAAGGGAAACAGGACAAACATCATGGGAGGAACCAATGAAAACATTGGGTTCGGGAAAAGTCGTTTTCTATGCACCAAATGGGACTAACTTGCAATTATCAGGGGAAATTGACGTACGTGGTGATCGGGTATCCGTTACGGAAATCATCTATTTCAATGGCCAACCGAATGGCGCGCGCGAGACGAATTTGCCACTAGCGCAAACTGTGATTTACTGGGAGCCAGAAGTATACGAGCAGATCGGATATGAAGAACAATAAAGAATAATCGCGAGCCCAAACCCTGTCTCATGCAGGGTTTTTTCGCGTCTTACACCGAATCTGCCAGCACCTCGGGCTATAGCCGATGTCCCGGTATTGTGTTATGATTTGGGATGGAATTTACGTATGGTACAAGGAGTGATCCTTATGATCGATTCTATATTGGAACGTGCTCTCGCAGGTGAACGACTAGGTCTCGAAGACGGTCTGGCTTTGTTTGCGAGCAATGAAATCGAAAAGATCGGACATTACGCTAATCTGGTCATGCAAAAGCATCATCCAGAACCGATTGCGACTTTTGTTATTAGCCGCAACGTCAATTACACGAACGTATGTGACACGTATTGCCGTTTCTGTGCCTTTTACCGTCGCCCAGGCTCTTCTGAAGGTTACGTTCTCCCCAGAGAGACGATTTTCCAAAAAATTCAGGAGACCGTTGATGTAGGCGGTACAGAAATCTTGATGCAAGGTGGTACCAATCCGGATCTGAAACTGGATTATTACACGGACCTCTTGCGTGCGATCAAGCAGCGCTTCCCGCACATTACGATGCACTCTCTGTCTGTAGCAGAAGTGATGAAAATCGCGGAAGTTTCTAACATGTCTGTCGAGGAAGTGCTGAAAGAGCTGAAGGCAGCGGGTCTCGATTCCTTGCCGGGAGCGGGAGGCGAAATCCTCGATGATCGTACACGTCGGAAGATTTCCCGTTTGAAAGGCTCTTGGACAGAATGGATTGACACCCAAAAAGCCGCACACCGTGCAGGCTTGCCTGGTACTGCTACGATGGTAATTGGTTTTGGGGAAGAGATGGAGGAGCGCGTACTTTCTCTGTTACGCATCCGCGATGCTCAAGATGAGACAGGCGGATTCAAAGCGTTCATCGTCTGGACCTTCCAACCGGACAACACCAACATGAAGGCAGTCAACAACACGCCAGAGGAATACTTGAAAACACTGGCAATCAGCCGCCTTATGCTGGATAATATCAAAAACTTCCAATCTTCCTGGGTAACGATGGGCCCGCATTATGGTCAGCTTTCTCTCTCTTATGGAGCGAACGATTTCGGCCAAACGATGATGGAAGAAAACGTTGTTTCCGCAGCGGCATGTACGTACAAGGTCAATACGAACCAAATTTTGGAACTCATTCGCGGCGCAGGCAAAATCCCTGCACAGCGCAACACACAGTATGACACCCTGCACGTTTTCAAAGACGGCGAGATGGCAGAACGTGATTTTGTCATGCAAAACTAATCAACCAAAAAACGCTTCTCTGCAACCCTTCTCACAAAGGGAAAACGGCAGGGAAGCGTTTTTCGGTTTTTCATCAGGAACTTTTTACCTGCAACCTTCCCTGAGTTTCCAACCGTTTAAAAGTATATCGCTCCTGACGGGACATATACTGTAACTACAATGGCGGTTGGGGGGATGGTTATGCAGACGTTTCGCGTATTGCTGGAGAATGTCCCTGAGCATTGTGACACATATCGGGCTATCGTAAATGAGATGACGGAGCGGGTCAACACTGCACCGGTGCGCATTACATACAGGGAGCAAGAAGAGAATGGATACCTCTTGTTCTACTTTCAGAGCTGGTGTGAGACTGAGTATGACGCGCAGACCATAGAGTGGGCGAGAGCCTTCGTTGCTCTTACATTAGCCGAATGGGTCATTCAGGTGAAGGAACCGAAAATCATGGAAGAAATGGCCGCAGACTTACTCGCTGCAGAACAGATGGAAACCGAGTGGGCGGAGATTTTTCCTTATATTCAACGCATGTGTCAAGAAGTCGAGCTAGATGGCAGGGAACTGTTGACCGCAACAACACGCAAAGCAAACGTATATCGCAAAGTTTTCACTTATTTGGAGTGGGAGAGAACGATCAACGTCTTGGGCTTCGTCCGGTTTCGACTACAGGAGCATTGGAACGAGCTGTTCGAACTCGTGGAAACTGGCATTGATGAATATCTGGAAGACAAGCAATACCAAGAGTTTGTCGAGCTGCTGCGCTATTTCATAGCTGTACAGGAAACCAAGCAGGAAGTCGTTCATGTCGTTCCTAGTGTGGACAAACCTTTCCATCTTTATGATAAAAAAGGGGATCGTCTTTGGCTTGATCAGCTGGATACGGTTCTGAGCATGGACGAACAAAAATGCAGGGACGAGGATTATTTGGTCAGTGCTTTGGTTACACTGGCTCCTGAGAGTATCGTGCTCCATATGGCTTCGGAAAAGCCTGGACTCGCACAGACGATCCGCAGTATTTTTGACAGCAGGCTCGTTACTTGCCACTCTTGTTCGCTTTGCCTATCCGAGCGACGCGTACTTGACGGGAATAATCCGTCTAAACTATAATAGCAACAACAACTTTACAGCGCTTATAAATACGATGAGAAGGACATGGACTGTATCGAGGACGCTTTAGAGAGGCGAGTCACGGCTGGAAGCTCGCTGCGCATCTCATATGGATCTACCACCTTCGAGTAGCTACCGGGAACAAAGCGTAGGCTTTTATTATCGGTATGCCGGTTAGATGCCGTTACATTGGAATGAGGAGTCTGTTTGATCATGAGCAGACTTGAAGTAGGGTGGTACCGCGAGAACACACTCGTCCCTTTTTTGGGATGAGTGTTTTTTTATTTTCTCTAACAAAAACAAGATACAGGAAGGAAGAATCCTCAGTGGCACAAATTAATGTTACTTTCCCAGATGGAGCCGTACGTCAATACGACGCTGGGATTACCATCGAAGACATCGCAGGCTCTATTAGCTCTAGCCTGAAGAAAAAAGCAGTAGCTGGTAAAAAAGACGGCAAAGTTGTCGATCTCTACACAGCTCTGGAAGATGACGCAGCGATTGAAATCGTTACTCTCGATTCTGCCGACGGATTGGAAGTATACCGCCACAGTACGGCTCACTTGCTCGCTCAAGCAGTAAAGCGCATTTACGGTGCTGAAGTGAAGTTCGGTATCGGTCCTGTGATCGAAGATGGCTTCTACTACGATATGGATATTCCGGTTTCCCTTTCCCCAGAGGATTTGGGCAAAATCGAAGCCGAAATGGAAAAAATCGTGAAGGAAGACTTGCCGATTCGTCGCAAAGTCGTAAGCCGCGAAGAAGCAACTGCGATTTTCCAAGAACTGAACGATCACCTGAAGCTAGAGCTGATTCGCGACCTACCAGAGGATGCGACTATCACGATGTATGAGCAAGGCGAATTTTTCGACCTCTGTCGTGGTCCGCACTTGCCATCCACTGGCTTCATCAAAGCGTTCAAGCTGATGAGCGTGGCAGGTGCATACTGGCGCGGAAAAGCAGAAAACCAAGTTCTGCAACGCGTATACGGTACAGCTTGGCCGAAAAAAGCAGACATGGATGAATATCTGCACTTCATCGAAGAAGCGAAAAAGCGCGACCACCGCAAATTGGGTAAAGAACTGGGACTGTTCATGTTTTCCGAGGAAGCACCAGGTATGCCGTTCTACCTGCCAAAAGGCTTCACTGTTCGCAATGAGCTGGAGCAATTCTCCCGCCGTCTGCAACAATTGGCACAATACACAGAAGTGCGCTCTCCGTTCCTCATGAACGAGCGTCTCTGGAAAGAATCCGGTCACTGGGATCACTACAAAGAGAACATGTACTTCTCTGAAGTAGATAACGCAACTTATGCCTTGAAGCCAATGAACTGCCCAGGTCACATGCTGATCTATAAAAACGAGATGCATTCCTACCGTGATCTGCCAATCCGTTACTCTGAATTCGGGCAAGTTCACCGCCATGAGTACTCCGGGGCTTTGAACGGGATGCTGCGGGTGCGCACCTTCTGCCAGGATGACGCGCACGTATTTGTCCGTCCTGATCAGATTGCGAGCGAAATCAAAGGCATGATCACTTTGATTGACAGCATCTACAAGGTATTTGGCTTCGAATACAGTGTGGCTCTGTCCACTCGTCCGGAAGATTCCATGGGCTCTGATGAGCTGTGGGAAGCAGCAGAAAGCTCTCTGAAAACAGTGCTGGATGAGCTCGGTATGGCATATGAAATCAAAGACGGAGACGGTGCGTTCTACGGACCGAAGATCGACTTCCAAATTACCGACGCGCTGAAACGCCGTCACCAATGCGGAACGATCCAGCTTGACTTCCAAATGCCTGAGAAATTCGACCTGACTTATGTCGGTCAAGACAACGAGAAGCATCGTCCAGTTGTCTTGCACCGTGCGATGTACGGTTCCATGGAGCGCTTCATTGGTATCCTGATCGAGCACTACGCAGGTGCATTCCCGATTTGGCTGACTCCAATCCAAGCACGCATCATGAACATCAGCGAAGTGCACATGCCATATGCAGAACAAGTAAGAGAAAAGCTGCAACAAGCTGGCATTCGCGTAGAGCTGGATGGCCGCAATGAAAAAATCGGCTACAAAATCCGTGAAGCGCAAGTTGAAAAAATCCCGTACATGCTGGTCATCGGTGAAAAAGAGGTGGCTGACGGTACACTGTCCGTACGCAAACGCGGAGTGGGCGATGAAGGCGCAATGACAGTGGATGCGTTTGTCGATAAAATCCGCGCTGAAATCAATGAAATGAAGTAAATCTGTGCATATAAGTAGAGCCGCCCTGATGTTTCGGGGCGGTTTTTTTCATTTTGATACGTTTACTTGGAAAAAAGAAAGGGAAAAGGATGTAGGTAATTATACATATTGTCATCAAGAAAAAACTGCGGGGGATACGTATGCGGGTAAGCATCAAGCAAAGACTGATAGCAGCATTTCTTGCCATTATTTTAATCCCGATTGGAGTGATTAGCTCATTTGTATATGTCAATATGAAGGAGCGAATCCGGACCTATTTTATTGAATCCACGACAAAAGAAGTGGCTCAAGTAGACAATGCGATTAACTTGCATTTCGACTCGATTCGTGAAAACGTCAACCTGATAGCAGGCAGTCCCTTACTAAAAAGTGCAGATAACACCATCACGTCGTATATGGACAAACCAACCAAAACCAAGCATACTCCACTGCAAAACGGTGGGGTAGAGGCCGCCATTTTTCAAGATTTCCTGCGATTTGTCGACTCTCATCCAAATACCGCATTTATCTATTTAGCGACCAAATATGGAGGATACATCCAGTGGCCTACTGATGATGTCATTCCGAATTACGATCCGCGTACAAGAGATTGGTACAAAACGCCAATGGAGAATCCCGGAAAAGTGATCACGACAGATCCTTATCTCTATTTGGGCGACAACAGTATCGTGATCAGTAACGTGACGATGCTAAAAGATGATAAGGGTGAACCTCTGGGCGTGGTTGGACTAGACGTGAGTTTAAAAGGGTTAACCGACATTATGAAAGACATTAAGATCGGGAAAACGGGTTATCTCATGCTGGTTGGCAAAGACGGAACGATTTTGGCTAATCCGAAGAACCCCGAGCTCAATTCGAAAAACCTGAAAGATACGCAAATTCCTGAACTAGCCGCTATCATGGAGAATACCTCAAGCAGCTTTGAGGTCACGATGAACGATACCGAGTATTTGGCTAACGTCTTTACTTCAGACAAGACCGGATGGAAATATATTTCGTTTATTGAAAAAGATGAGCTTTCTGCTGAAGCCAATCAAATCGGTTTCATCATCGGAGCTTTAAGCATTTTCTTTGCCTTACTTGCGGCTGTCGCTTCCGTTCTTTTCTCGCACAAATTCACCAAGCCATTGCTTGCCATCGTTGACCAGATTACCCAGATCGGTCGTGGTGACTTTACCAGTGAATTGCCCAAAAACCTTTTGACAAGAAAAGACGAAATCGGCATGCTTGGTCAGAGTATTCAGGTAATGCAAGTATCCATCCAAGGACTCATTCGGGAAGTCCAAAAAGCGGTTAACACCCTTTCTACTTCGTCAGACAACGTATCGGTTCGCTTGGCAGACAATGTAGATACTGCTAACAAGATATCAACTACCATACAGGAAGTAGCGAGCGGGGCGCAAAATCAGCTCAGAGGTACAGAAGAGTCCGCAAGAGCTATGGAAGAAATGACGATCGGCATCCAACGTGTGGCGGAAACAACCTCCATCATCTCGGAAGCATCTACATCTACGGCAGATGAAGCGCAGCTAGGAAACCAATCCATCCAAAAAGCTATCCAGCAAATGGACTCCATCCGTGGCTCCGTGGAACATTCCGTATCTGTAGTCAAGCAATTGGGTGAGCGATCCAAAGAAATTGTGCAAATCATTGACGTGATTACGGGAATCGCTTCCCAAACGAATCTGCTTGCTCTCAACGCAGCCATTGAAGCTGCCCGTGCAGGAGAGCATGGACGGGGCTTTGCTGTCGTAGCAGATGAAGTGAGAAAGCTCGCTGAACAATCTGACGGGTCTGCTCGGCAAATCGCCAATCTCATTCAGGAGATCCAAGCAGATACGACCATGGCAGTCAATTCGATGGATTCTGTCAATCAAGATGTTCAGGAGGGATTGTCTACTGTCTTGGAGTCAGGAGAAGCCTTCTATCGCATCTTACAAGAAATTCGACAGATAACCGATCAAATTCAGGAGGTATCTGCTGTCTCTGAGCAGATGTCCGCCGGATCGGAACAAGTCGCAGCATCTGTGGACGATACTGCTCAAATTGCAAGGATTTCAGCGCGCAATGCTGAAAATCTGGCTGCTTCCTCTAAAGGCCAATTGGCCACTATGGAAGAGTTTGCCGTTTCATTTGAATCCTTGAATCATATGGCTCGCGAACTGGAAAGAATGATCACGAAATTTAAGATTTAAAGGATGCAGAATGGAAAGAGTACGAATTTCGGGTGGAATTCGTACTCTTTTTTTGCAAAGCAGTCTCATCTATGAGGCAATATGCTGTTTGCGTTTGAAAATTTGGCTATTTCGATTTATGATAATAGACTGGTACTAAGTCGAAATGCGGTATTATTAAGATGAAGGGGAAAAGTCATCATATAGATATAAGGAGAGTGAACATCTATGCCAGAAAAAGTGCTTGATTTACGGAATCGTCCTCTCCGCGATTTACGAATATCTGTCACCGATAAATGTAATTTTCGTTGCCGCTATTGCATGCCTGCCGAAATTTTCGGACCGGATTTTGAGTTTTTGCCGCAAAGCAAGCTGCTGACCTTTGAGGAGATTACCCGTTTGACCCAGATATTTACTTCGATTGGGGTTGGGAAAATCCGCATTACCGGCGGAGAGCCATTAATGCGCAGAAATTTGCCTGAGTTGATTCGAATGATACGTGGAGTGGAAGGCGTTCAAGATATTGCGATGACGACAAACGGTTCTCTTTTGTCCCGCCATGCTCATGCGCTAAAAGAGGCAGGTCTGGATCGGGTCACGATCAGTCTGGACAGCTTGGATAATGAGCGCTTTGGGATGTTGAATGGAAGAGGCTATCAGGTCGATGCCGTGCTGGACGGGATTCGCACAGCGGCAGATGTCGGGCTACTGATTAAGATTAATATGGTGGTACAACGCGGAGTCAATGATCAAGATATTTTGCCGATGGCACGGTACTTCCGTGAGCAAGGACACACCCTTCGATTTATTGAATTCATGGATGTGGGGAACAGTAACGGATGGCGGCTGGATCAAGTCGTACCTTCCCGTGAAATTGTGCGCATGATCCATGAAGAGATGCCGTTGGTAGCGACTGAAGCGAATTACTATGGAGAGGTGGCTTCTCGCTATCGCTATGAGGGATCGGATCAGGAGATTGGGTTGATCTCATCGGTGACCCAAGCTTTTTGCTCCACTTGTACGCGAGCTCGCTTGTCGGCAGAAGGGAAATTGTACAACTGTCTGTTCGCTTCATCCGGAGATGATTTGCGCGAACCGGTCCGCGATGGACGCACGGATGAGGAGATTCGCGAGCTAATACGTACGATATGGGAGCGGCGTGACGTGCGCTACTCAGAAGAAAGACTCAGTGAAACGCCTGGTCTCGCCAAGCGCGAGAAGGTCGAAATGTCCCATATCGGGGGATAATTAGGTGTTAGCCTTGACAAAACCCAAGCTACCTTGTAATATAAATTGCGTGTATAAACACTTCATACTTCGAGAACAAGCAGAGGCGCACAGCTTCTCACCTGGGTCGACGTCGTATACGACTGTTGACAGGTAACTCTTACGCAAAGATCCTCGGATCTGATGAAATTGCTTAGGTGAGATATGTGCGGGCGCAGATTGCGTTCGCACATTTTTGTTCCTTCTCGAAATTGACGGAGGTGGCAAGTATTAGCAAGGATCAAATGTTAATTAACGAAGCGATCCGTGCCCGTGAAGTCCGATTAATCGGTGCTGACGGGAGCCAATTGGGAGTCGTACCCTTTAGGGAAGCGTTGCGCATTGCCCAGGAAGCCGAACTGGATTTGGTAAACGTTGCTCCAACAGCCAAGCCGCCTGTGTGCCGTATCATGGACTACGGAAAGTTCAAGTACGAGCAGGCGAAAAAGGAAAAAGAAGCACGTAAGAACCAGAAGATCATCGAGCTGAAAGAAGTGCGTTTTTCTTCTAACATCGAGGAACACGATTTTCAAACAAAGCTTCGCAACGTCCGCAAGTTCTTGGAGGATCATCACAAGGTGAAGTGCTCGATCCGTTTCCGTGGACGTGAAATCACCCACTCCGAAATTGGACTAGGCGTTATGGAACGTGTAGCTGCCCAGTGTGAGGATCTCGCTGCGCCTGAGCGCAGACCGAAGATCGAGGGCCGCAGCATGATCATGATTCTGGCTCCGAAAGCGGAAAAGCAGTAAGATAGTAGTTTAGACAGGAGGATTTTTCAGATGCCTAAAATGAAAACCAACAAGGCTGCTGCGAAACGTTTCAAAAAGACTGGAAGCGGCCAATTGAAGCGCGACCGTGCGTTTGGTAGCCACTTGTTCGCTAACAAATCGACGAAAGCTAAGCGCCACCTGCGCAAAGCTGCACTCGTTTCCAAAGGCGATCAAAAACGTATTGAGCAAATGCTCACTTACCTGTAAGTTATTCTTTATTACACACCATTACGCAGCATGAGCTCCCTAAGCGCCTAGCAGTAGGCCGCCATGCTGGAAAGACCAGGAGGAGTTTAGTATGCCAAGAGTAAAAGGTGGCATTGTTACACGCCGTCGTCATAAGAAAATCCTGAAGCTGGCGAAAGGATACTTCGGTTCCAAACATCGCCTGTTTAAATCCGCTAATGCGCAGGTAATGAAATCCCTGCTGTATGCATACCGCGACCGTCGTCAAAAGAAACGTGATTTCCGCAAACTGTGGATCACTCGTATAAACGCACAAGCTCGCATGAACGGTCTGTCCTACAGCCGTCTGATGCATGGCCTGAAAGTTGCTGGCATCGAAGTTAACCGCAAAATGCTGGCTGACTTGGCTGTTAACGACAAAGCTGCGTTCAACGAACTGGCTACAGTTGCTAAAGGCAAACTGAACGCGTAATTTTTGAATAGAAGAGCCGATCTTCCCGATTTAGGGTGAGGTCGGCTTTTTTGTTGTGGCCCAGAAAGCAAAATCAAACGAATGGCATCCTACACCTGTCCACACGCTATCAATCTCCTTGTCATATCTTACAGCAAAGATAGAAGGAGGTGAGTGGCATGGCAGAATTACGAGTAAGCTTGTGGGCAGGTAGAAACTTTGAAGCTCGTCGTATTCGTTTTCGCAGACGTGGGGTAGCAGTCAGACAGTGTCAAGCTCTTGAATTCGATGATGTACTGTCGAGTTTTCGATTACGAGCAGGGAATAATGGCCGAGTGACACTCGTTCTGTTTTCAGGAACCGCTTATCAAGGCGATTTTCGTGTCTTCCGGGGGAATCGGGATATTGCCGACCTCGGTAATTTCGACTTCAATAATCGTACCTCGTCATTCATTTTTGTGGGACGCAATCTGACTATTTCTCAAATCAGGGAGATTCAACGGACGAGAACGGCACCGAGAAACGTGGTAGAAATCAGAACGTAGAAAGGGAAGTTCGGGTCAAAGAAAAAACAACCGAGATCACATTCGGTTGTTTTTTCTATTTCTATTCAACAAATGATTCGCTGTCTTATGGCGTCCGCCACACCTTGCGCGCGATTTTGCACACCGAGCTTTTTTAACGCGGACTTGATGTAATCCTGCACGGTAAACTCACTGATTCCCATCCAGTCCGCCATCTCCTTAACGCTCTCGCCCCATGACATCCGCTGCATGACTTCGACTTCTCGGCGTGAGAGCTTGACGGTTTTAGGGGGAAGGGAATCGGTTGCCAATACTTTGCCTAGCATCGCACAGTAGGCACTCAAGGATTGTATCAATTGATGGTTAATGCCGGAACAGCCATCCTGATGCCAGGAAATACCGGCGTAGCCGAGTACGTTAGACCCATAGCTGATGGGGAGAATGAGCGCATAAGGGGCGCCATACACCAAATTGGGCGGGATCTGGCGGATCGCCTCAGAATCTAGCAGTACCGCTCTTTGTTCGCGAATCGCATGCTGAATGAGGGGCATGTTGCGCATGTCCACCCGTATATCGCGGATAGAGCATAGCTCTTGGTCAAGGATCGACCATAGTCCCTCCCCCATTTGACTGAGCGTCGAGTAATTGCACAGAATGGCTCCCATGAAAGGAAAGAGATCCACGAAGCCGCGTACAGCAAGAACCAGTTTCTCCTCATAAAATGTCGTTTCTTTGATTCGATCGATGTACATGTTCAGCTCTGGACTGACCATGGAGTGATTGCCACCTCCATTTGGGTGATGAACACCCCCTGATTTTTGGGGATATGAACGATCGTTCAGCCTGACCTATAATCAACCTACAGCGTCTTCATTTTATCAAACCGCTGATCTGAGCGTAAAGGAAGGAATTGGGATAAATTAACAAAATCATGACTTCTTACATTCGTTCGGAATAGAAGGCGTATGAGAAAAAAGAAAGGTTGGATAGGGATGAGGAATGGTTTTGTTTCGACCAGCCAAAAAGGATTGAATCAGGAGCTGTTGCCGTACCAATTGTATCAAAAAGCGAAGAGATACGGGATTTGGAACCCGCAGGACATTGATTTTACGCAAGACCGCGAAGATTATGCGAATATGAGTCCGGAGCAGAAGGAAGAAACCTTGGGGCGGATTGCGAGTTTTCTTGGTGGAGAAGAGGCAGTCACCCTCGATCTTTTGCCTTTGATCATGGTCATTGCAGAGGAAGGGCGATTGGAAGAAGAAATGTATTTGACGACCTTCCTCTTTGAAGAGGCCAAGCATACCGAGTTTTTCCGATTGGTTCTCGACAACATCGGTGAGTCAGGAGACTTGCATCATTTTCACGATGATGTGTACAAACGAATTTTCCATGAGATCCTGCCGAATGCACTCAATCGTCTGCTGACGGATAAATCCCCCGAAGCCATCGCGGAGGCTTCTACTGTCTATAACATGTTTGTGGAAGGCGTGCTCGCCGAAACAGGCTACTATGCGTTTTACGAAGCACTCAGCAAAACGGGGCTTATGCCTGGTCTCATGCAAGGAATTGGGTATTTGAAGACAGACGAATCTCGGCACATAAGCTACGGAACATTCCTGCTGCAGCGATTGATCTGTGAGCATCCCCATATTTACGATGTCATTGCCAAAAAGATGGATGAGCTGGCTCCAATGGCAAGTCATTTGTACGACTGGATGGACGATCCGCAAGGGGTGAGTCCATTCGGAGTGAAGGTCGCTGATCTGCAGCAGTTTGCGAAAAAGCAACTAAGTGTGCGCATGGAGGTACTTGCCCGAGCAAAAGGGCAGACGATGGAAGAGTTGTATAAGCATACAAGGACAGCTGTCGATGTGTAAAGAAAGGCGTTCGAACGTATTCGACCGCGAAAGAGCGAGTCATTATGTGATGGAACTGGGCTCGGGTCCGAAAGAAGAATCCGCCCAAGGTCTGAGTAAAAAACAACCTCCCGTCTGTGTTATACAGCCTGGCTGATCCCTTAAAATAAAGCCATAAGAGGAAAACATTGGTTAGGGAGAGATACTAAAATGAGAAAACAAAAGTGGATGATGATGGGAATTACAGCAGTTGTTTGTGCAGCGATGGTCGTACCAGGGGCGTTTGCCAAAGAAAAAGATGACGCACATTCTGTGACGCCTGCCTTCTTCGCCCCTGGTTCGAACACGGCTCCAGTAGTCCAGAAAACAGATGCGGTAACAAGCACGAAAACAACAGGAAGTGCATTTATTTTCGCACCAAATGTAAACGAAAAAGAAAAAAATTAATGGGCGAAAAGCATCCGTACAGGATGCTTTTTCTTTTGAAGAAAATGGATGTAAGCCTCAAGTCTGACAAAAAAACAATCTTTCGTCCGTGTCGAGCAGACTACCCGATGCCATACAATAAAAAGCGTTACAGGAAAACATTGGATAGGGAGAGAGACATAGATGAGAAAACAAAAATGGATGATGATGGGTGTAACAGCAGTTGTCTGCTCAGCGTTGCTCGTACCAGGAGCGTTTGCGAAAGACAAGGATGATTCTTACACCGTGACACCTTCCTTGGTAAGCCCTGGTTCGTACGCCGTACCAACTGTTAAAGTCGCCGAGGCCAAAAACACACCACAAACCGGAGCCTCGTTTATTTTCGCCCCGACTGTCAACGAAAAAGAGGAAAAATAAAGCAGCAAAAAGCTGTCAGACTATGTCTGGTGGCTTTTTTTCTGTGAAAAACGTCTCGACGTGATGCGCCACTTCCACTCACTAGGCATATGATGGTGGGTGAATCCGAGCAAGAGAGGAGCTTCGCTGATGAGTAATCGCCAGAAAATGGCGGATGAGGAATTACAGGAATGGGCAAGCCGACTGGAAGCTCACGCGCCGCAGGACGTGCTAGTGAGCGCTGTGGAAAATTATGCAGCGGGTCTGATCCTGGCTGCCAGCTTTGGCGCCGAAGATGTCGTTTTAATCGACATGCTGCACAAATTGGCTCCCACCATCCCTGTATTTTACCTCGATACCAACATTCATTTTGCTGAAACGTATGATACACGTGACAAGCTGCAAGCCAGATACGGCACGACATTTATTCAAGTGCAGCCACAGTTGACGTTAACCGAGCAGGCAGAAAAACACGGTGACAAACTGTGGGAGAGAGAACCGAATCTTTGCTGCGAGATTCGTAAGGTAGAGCCGTTAAAGCGCGTCCTGTCCAACTATCAGGCGTGGATTACAGGCATTCGCCGCGAGCAATCCCCTACCCGAGCGAAAACAAAAAAAGTGGAGTGGGACGAAAAATTCGACCTGGTTAAATTCAATCCGCTAGCAGATTGGACGGAGGCCCAGGTGTGGGAATATATCCATGCGCATGATGTCCCTTACAATCCATTGCACGACCGGAACTATCCAAGCATTGGCTGCCGGGTATGCACTCGCGCTGTCATGCCTGGCCAAGATTCTCGGTCCGGACGGTGGGCTGGCTTCGAAAAGACCGAATGCGGTCTGCACAAATGAACAGCGCAGGAGGGAAGTACGTGAAGCAAGAGATCTTGCCGCATGGGATCAAAAAAGCCATTATCGTAGACAAATGGACACTCTCGGACATCGAATGTCTTGCCATCGGAGCATTTTCGCCGTTGACTGGGTTCATGGAAGAGGCGGATTACCACGTTGTCGTGGAAACGATGCGCCTAGCCAATGGAACAGTTTGGCCATTGCCAGTGACATTGGCTGTCGATGCATTTGTGCACGACGATCTTGTGCCTGGTGACAGTATTCTGTTACGTGGTGAAGATGGAGTGGGCTATGCGATTTTGCGGGTGAAAAGCTGCTTTGTGCCAGACAAAATGCGTGAGGCAGAGCTCGTTTTTCGCACCGTGGATCTCGCTCACCCGGGTGTGAAAAAGCTGTTTGAAAAGCCAGACCTATACGTGGGTGGCTCCGTAGAAGTACTGCAAAAGCCACAGCCTGAGCGCTTCTCAGATTTTTATTTGACGCCAGCTGAAACGAGAGAAAGATTTCGAGAAAATGGCTGGAAAACGGTGGTTGGCTTCCAAACGCGCAATCCCGTTCACCGGGCACATGAATATATTCAAAAGGCGGCATTGGAGATTGTGGATGGCCTTTTTCTCAACCCATTGATGGGGGAAACGAAATCAGACGATGTTCCTGCACAAGTACGAATGAAAAGCTATCTCGCCCTCCTGGAAAACTACTATCCGCACAACCGTGTACTGCTCGGAGCTTTTCCAGCTGCCATGCGCTATGCGGGTCCGCGTGAGGCGGTCTTCCACGCATTGGTACGAAAAAATTACGGTTGTACACACTTTATCGTCGGCCGCGATCACGCAGGGGTAGGCGATTATTACGGCACGTATGATGCGCAGCACATCTTTTCCGAGTTTGCCCCAGGTGAGCTCGGTATCCAGCTGCTCTTTTTTGAGCACAGCTTTTATTGCACAGCATGCCAAGGTATGGCAACGACCAAGACGTGCCCGCATGACAAAGACTCGCATCTGACCTTATCGGGAACAAAGGTGAGGGAAATGTTGAGAACCGGGATTACGCCACCACCGGAATTTACTCGACCGGAAGTCGCGATTATTTTGATAGAGGGATTGCAATCCCCACAATAAAACGGAACCGAAAAAGCAGGAGAGGGACGGCAAAGCCGTTCTTTTTCCGTTACAATAACTGGACAAGTCTCTCTTTTCTTGTATCCGCTTTCAAGCAAAAACCGCGCTGTATAGCCATTTCCAACTGAGCATTCGTTCGGACGAAAGTCCAGTAAAATCTTTTTGTTTTCGTTGACACCCCCTAGGTGCCTAGCTATAATCAGACGTAACACTTTATTCTGACAACAACAATATTGAAAATATTGTACTAATAGTAGGCCACGACGAGGATGGTGCGCGTTACCCCTTTTACAGAGAGCCCTGATGCTGAGAAACGGGTATAGGGTACGCCGCATTGCTCACCTCTGAGCCGTTTTGCTGAAACTTGCTTTGCAGGTAGTAGGCCAAACCGCTTAACACCCGTTAACGTGTTACAGTCCACATACGTTGTGACTGGCTGAGATCGGCTGACCGTGAGGCGCCGATAAAGTTGGGTGGTACCGCGAACCCTTTCGCCCCAAAAGACATGGAAATAAAACCGTGTCGGGGCGAAAGGGTTTTTCTATGTGTCTATAGTTATTTTCAATACCTGTTGAGAATTGGGAGGAGGAGAGGTCAATGAGTGTTGAAATGGCCGAATTGCAGAAAAAGAACGGCATTCCACCGATTCAGTTCGGGGAAGAAGTGACAGGAGCAGAAACGCTGCTGCGCTGTTTGATCCTGGAGCAGGTCGAATACATTTTCGGCTATCCAGGCGGTGCGGTGCTCCCCATTTATGACTCTCTATACGGGAGCTACTTCAAGCACATTTTGACGCGTCACGAGCAAGGCGCTATCCACGCTGCTGACGGATTTGCCCGAGCGACAGGCAAACCGGGTGTATGTATCGCTACTTCTGGTCCGGGAGCAACGAATCTCGTAACGGGGATTGCGACCGCTCAGATGGACTCGGTTCCGCTGGTCTGCATCACGGGTAACGTGGCACAGTCGCTGATTGGTACCGATGCGTTCCAAGAAGCGAACATTACGGGAATTACCATCCCGATTACGAAGCACAGCTACTTTGTCCGCGACATTCGCGATCTCCCGCGGATTGTGAAGGAAGCTTTCCACATCGCGACAACCGGTCGTCCGGGCCCAGTATTGATCGACATTCCAAAAGACGTCGCCAATGCGAAGGCACCATTTACTTACCCGGATAAAGTGGAGGTTCGCGGCTACCGTGCCTCACTCGTGCCCAGCGACGAAAAAGTACAAGAGTTTGTAAAAGCCGTTGGCGAAGCAAAGCGTCCAGTCATTTTGGCGGGCGGAGGAATCATTGCAGCTCAAGCAGAGAAAGAATTGCGCGACTTTGCTGAAAAAACACGCATCCCGGTGATCAACACCTTCATGGGACTGGGCGGTTTCCCTGGAACACACGAGCTGTCACTGGCAATGCCAGGGATGCACGGAAATTACACGGCGAACCAGGCGCTCTTGAATGCGGATTGTGTGATTGGTCTGGGAGCGCGCTTCGATGACCGGATCACGATGGGACGCACCAAGGAATTCGCACCAAAAGCCCGCATCGTACACGTTGACATCGATCCAGCAGAGCTGGGGAAAAACGTAACGACAGCCGTCACAGTAGCGGGCGACGTGAAGAGCACGCTGGCAAAAGCCATTCCGCTTGTAAAAGCTTGTGATTCCGAAGCGTGGATCAGTCAGTTGAAAGAGTGGAAAGAACAATATCCGTACAAGTACAAAAAAGATGGCGACGTATTGAAGCCACAAGCAGTCATTGAACTCTTGTACAACTCCACAGATGGGGAAGCGATCGTCACAACAGACGTTGGACAACACCAGATGTGGACAGCTCAATACTATAAGTTCAAGCACCCGCGTTCCTTTATCTCTTCCGGTGGTCTCGGCACGATGGGCTTCGGATTCCCAGCAGCAATTGGCGCACAGATCGCTCACCCGGATCGCACGGTAATCTCCGTCGTAGGGGATGGCGGATTCCAGATGACCAACCAGGAGCTGGCAATCGTCTCCCAATACAACATTCCGGTCAAAGTAGCGATTGTGAACAACCAGTGCTTGGGAATGGTTCGTCAATGGCAGGAGCTCTTCTACGATAATCGCTATAGCCAAATCGATCTGACGTGCAGCCCGGATTTTGTCAAACTGGCGGAAGCATATGGCGTAAAGGGCTTGCGAGCAAGCACGCCACAGGAAGCCGAGGCAGTTTGGGCAGAGGCACTTGCGCATGATGGACCAGTCGTGGTGGACTTCCGAGTTGCACAGGAAGAAAACGTATATCCGATGGTTGCATCAGGCAACACATTAGATCAGATGGAATTGGGGGACGATTAGGATGCAGCAACATACCATTTCCGTACTCGTCAACGACCAACCAGGCGTTTTGACCAGAGTGGCGACACTGTTCGGCCAACGCGGCTTCAACATCGACAGTATTACGGTGGGAGGCACGGAAGAACAGGGGCTGTCCCGGATGATCATTTCAACCGGGGGAGATGACCGCCAAATCAATCAGCTGATGAAGCAATTGCACAAGCTGATCGATGTCATCTCCGTCACGAATCTCAGCGAGAACCCTTTTGTTTCACGGGAACTGGCACTGATTAAAGTGACGGCATCGCCCAGCCAACTGGCAGAGTTAAACGGAATTGTCGAGCCGTTCCGTGCCGCGATCGTCGATGTGGGCCCTAGCTCACTGATCGTGCAAGTAACGGGTGACACCGAAAAGATTGATGCGCTGCTCGTACTATTACAAAGCTACGGTGTTATTGAACTGACAAGAACAGGTGCAGTAGCGATGGCGCGCAGTATTGTTCCAGCAACAGCCGCAGCAACGGTTTAAATTGCCAAATTTCAGAATAAAAATTCAAACTAAACAATTTTAGGGAGGCTATACAAATGGTAAAAATGTATTATGAAGCGGACGTAAAACAAGAGGTACTGCGTGGTAAAACAATCGCAATCATCGGCTACGGCAGCCAAGGTCATGCACAAGCACAAAACCTGCGCGACAGTGGTTATAAAGTAGTAGTAGGTCTTCGTCCAGGGAAATCATGGGATGTTGCAGCAAAAGACGGATTTGAAGTACTGACAGTAGCAGAAGCAACCAAACGCGCTGACGTGGTTCAAATCCTGATGCCAGATGAGCGTCAAGCACAAGTATACCGCGACGAGATCGCGTCAAACCTGAAATCCGGCGCTGCACTGTGCTTCTCTCACGGATTCAACATTCACTACGCGCAAATCGTGCCACCAGCTGATGTAGACGTAATCATGTCTGCTCCAAAAAGCCCTGGTCACCTGGTTCGCCGCGTATACCAAGAAGGCTTCGGCGTACCTGGTTTGATCGCGATCTACCAAGATGCGACAGGCAACGCGAAAGATCTCGCACTCGCCTATTCCAGCGGTATCGGTTGCACAAAAGCTGGCGTAATCGAAACATCTTTCCGTGAAGAGACAGAAACAGACCTGTTCGGTGAGCAAGCAGTATTGTGCGGTGGCGCAAGCGAGCTGGTAAAAGCAGGCTTCGATACATTGGTTGAAGCAGGTTATGCTCCTGAGATCGCCTACTTCGAGTGCTTGCATGAGTTGAAGCTGATCGTTGACCTGATGTACGAGGGTGGCTTGGCTCGTATGCGCTACTCCATCAGTGACACGGCTGAGTACGGTGACTACAGCATAGGTCGTCGCATCATCACAGATGAGACTCGCAAAGAAATGAAAAAAGTACTGACGGAAATCCAAGACGGTACATTTGCTCGCAATTGGATCTTGGAAAACCAAGCAAACCGTCCTGGCTTCACTTCCCGCCGTCGTCTGGAATCCGAGCATGGTATCGAGGTAGTAGGGGAGCAGCTGCGTGGCATGATGTCTTGGATCAACAAAGAAGAGAAAAAAGAAGAAGCGAAAATCGGCCAATAATTGGCGCGTAAAAAACTCATATATAATGTAGGGAAAAATGTGGAGGTGAAAAGTTCATGCGTACCATTGAGATTTTTGATACGACACTGCGCGATGGGGAGCAGTCTCCGGGCGTCAATATTAGCACGAACGAAAAGGTGGAGATTGCCCTTCAACTCGAGAAGCTGGGCGTAAACAGAATGGAGGCGGGCTTCGCTGCTGCCTCCCCTGGTGACCAAAAGTCTGTGGCGGAAGTTGCAAAACGGGTGAAGAATGCAACCGTCGTCAGCCTGGCTCGTGCCGTTAAAGACGACATGGATAAGGCATACGAAGCGCTTCGCAACGCACAAAACGCTTCCCTCCACGTCTTTCTCGCAACATCTCCGATTCACCGCCAGTTCAAGCTGAACATGAGCAAGGAAGAAGTCCTTGCTCGGGCAGTGGAAGCAGTTACTTATGCGAAAAAGTACTTTAAGGAAGTCCAGTTTTCCGCAGAGGATGCTGCGCGTACCGAAATCGACTTTTTGGCAGAGGTTGTAGAGGCGGTTATCAAGGCAGGGGCTACCACAGTAAATATTCCAGATACGGTGGGCTACATGACGCCGTATCAATACGGAAACATTTTCCGTGAGCTCAAAAAACGGGTACCTTCTACTGATCTCATTCGTCTGAGCTGCCATTGCCACGATGACCTCGGGATGGCGGTCGCCAACAGTCTCGCGGCTGTCGAGGGTGGAGCTACGCAAGTCGAGGGCACCATCAATGGAATCGGAGAGCGCGCCGGAAATGCTGCGCTGGAAGAAGTGGCGCTTGCATTGGAGACGCGCAAGGATTACTACCAGGCGACGACCAAGCTGAATTTGAAAGAAATCGCACGGACCAGCCAGCTGGTGAGCCGTTTGACAGGGATGATCGTGCCAGGAAATAAAGCAGTCGTGGGGGCAAATGCTTTCGCGCACGAATCCGGTATTCACCAGGATGGTGTGTTAAAAGAAGTCACCACGTACGAAATTATCCGTCCGGAATCGGTTGGCTTCAAGTCAAACAAACTGGTTCTTGGCAAGCACTCTGGGCGCCATGCTTTCAAGGAAAAGCTGATAGATCTGGGCTATCACCTGGAGCAGGAAGAAGTAAACGCGGCGTTTGCAGCATTCAAGGTGCTGTGCGACAAGAAAAAAGAAATCAGCGATGACGACATCCTCGCATTGGTCGACTCCAAGATGGTTCGCGGACCTGAAGCGTTCCAGCTGGAATCCATCCAGCTCGCTTACGGCAATATTTCCGTTCCGACAGCGAGTGTGCGACTGGTTCGTGCCGACGGATCGGTATGCGAAGAAGCCGCATGTGGAAATGGATCAGTTGATTCCATCTACAAAGCGATTGACCGCGCTACCGGAGAAGAAGTATCTCTTGTCGATTACAAAATCCTTTCTGTTACTCACGGGCAAGATGCTTTGGGTGAAGTATTCGTCCGTCTACAACAGGACGATCTGATCGTAACAGGTCGCGGTGTGAGTACAGATGTACTGGAAGCTAGCGCCATTGCCTATGTAAGGGCAGTCAACAAGATCATGGAGCGGCGTGGCGAGCCTGCACCCGTCAGTGCAACGATATAAAGATAGGTCAAATGTGGATAGGATCATAGGAACCAGCAGCGTTCGGAAACCATTACGTATAGAAAAGCGGGATAAACGATGAAGAAAAACTATCGCATCGCCGTTCTTCCTGGAGACGGTATCGGACCAGAAATCATGCAGGAAGCGGTTAAAGTCCTTACACTCGTAGGGGAACAGGAAGGTGTCACTTTTACTTGCGAAGAAGGCCGGATCGGTGGTATCGCGATCGATACGGATGGAACACCGTTGCCAGAAGCAACCGTAACGCTGGCAAAGCAAGCGGATGCTGTGCTCTTGGGAGCCGTTGGCGGGCCGAAATGGGATCAGAATCCGGGGCATCTTCGTCCAGAGACAGGGCTACTCGGCATTCGTAAAGCGCTTGGTCTGTTTGCGAACATTCGCCCAGCTACCATGCACAGCTCTCTGGTCGATGCTTCGTCTCTCAAGCCAGAAGTCGTTTCTGGCGTTGACTTGATCGTTGTACGTGAACTGACCGGGGGTATTTATTTCGGTGAGAAAAAACGCTACGACGGTCCAAACGGTGAAGTCGCAGAAGATCAGTGCATTTATCATGAAGCGGAAATCGAGCGAATCATTCGAGTCGGCTTCGACATTGCACGCAAACGCCAAAAGCGTCTCGTATCTGTAGATAAGGCAAACGTCCTCGAAAGCTCCCGCCTCTGGCGCAAGGTAGCCGAGCGAGTAGCGGCTGACTATCCAGATGTAGAGCTGACTCACCAGCTCGTTGACTCTTGCGCGATGCAGCTCGTACGTGAACCAAAACAGTTTGACGTCATCGTGACGGAAAACATGTTTGGCGACATCTTGAGCGATCAGGCAGCGATGCTGACTGGTTCGATTGGGATGCTATCCTCGGCGAGCCTGGCAGCAGGTAGCTTTGGCCTGTATGAACCGGTTCACGGCTCTGCCCCTGATATTGCTGGAAAAGGCATTGCCAATCCGCTGGCAACCATTCTGTCCGTAGCGATGATGCTTCGTCTCTCGCTCGGTATGGATGAAGCGGCGGCAGCAGTGGAAAACGCAGTTTGGTCCGTACTGGAAGCAGGCCATCGCACTGGCGATATCGCGGCAGACAGAAGTAAAGCGATTGGTACAGTCGAAATGGGCCAACTGGTTCGCGACGAGCTGTCCAAACAGTGGCAAAAACAATAACGTAGACACAAAAATAAACCCTGCCAAAGTCCTTCGGGTGCTTTGGCAGGGTTTTCCCTCTTTATACGGTTTATCCAATAGTGATCTTTCCTTTTGGATAACGGAAGTATTCCTTTTGCTTGCGTTGCGCGAGGGCAAAGGCAATCGTGAGTGGCCCCAAGCGACCGGCAAACATCGTCATAACGATTAACGCTTTACCGATGGGAGTAAGGTTTGGGGTCAGCCCCATAGATAGTCCAGTCGTAGCAAACGCAGAAGTGACCTCGAACAGGACCATCTCAAAGCGCGCAGTTGTCTCTGTAATGGAAAGCACCATCGTCATGACAAGGACAAGGAACAAGGCGATCATCGTCAATGTCAGCGATTTGTAGACCATGTGTGGCAAGATGCGTTGCCGGAAGAAGATGACATCTTCTTTTCCTTTAATTTGGGCGACAACAGCACCAATCAGTGTGGCAAATGTCGTGGTCTTGATACCGCCACCCGTCGATCCTGGAGAAGCACCGATGAACATCAGTATAATAATGAGGAAAAGCGACGACTGATACATATCCCCGATATTCAATGTGTTTGAACCTGCCGTACGAGGTGTAACCGATTGATAAAAGGAGCCGAGCACTTTGCCCATCATGGATAGGGGCTGCAATGTTTTCGGATTGTTATACTCCAAAATGAAAATAAGCACAGTACCTGCCGTAATCAATAGACCGGTTGTTGTCAGTACGACTTTCGTATGTAATGACAAGCGGCGGTTATGACGATAATCGTATAGCTCACTCACAACGATGAAACCAATACCGCCAAGAATGATCATCAAACAGACGACGAGATTAACCAGTGGATCCGCTACATAGGCTGTCAAGCTGGCGAATTCGCCCATCAAGTCAAACCCAGCGTTATTAAAGTTGGAAATCGCATGAAAAAAGCCAAAGTAGATCGCTTTTGACAGAGGAAAGTCAAAGGCAAAACGAATAGAGAGAAGCACTCCACCTATAAACTCGGTGAGGGCAGTAAAAACCAAGATCATTTTGGCTAAACGTACGACACCTTCTATTGATATCTGATTGAGCGATTCTTGCAGGATGAGCCGTTCACGCAATGAGATTTTTTTACGCATAATCAGTGCGAAGAAGGTAGCGAACGTCATAAAACCGAGACCGCCAATTTGAATGAGCGACAAAATGACGAGTTGACCAAAGGTAGTGAAAGTCGTCCCGGTATCGACGACAACCAAGCCTGTTACACACGTAGCAGAGGTGGCCGTAAACAAGGCATCAAGCCAATTCAGGCCAAGTCCATCAACCGTAGCGATCGGGAGTGTCAAAAGCAGCGCTCCCAAGAAAATAATCAAGGCAAACCCAAGAACAAGCGTTTTTGGTGGATCAAGGTGAAGTTTTTCTACGATTTTTTTAATCATAGCAGGTTATACCTCGGCTTTTTTCGAGTCTAGTGTATGGGAAGGAGGGAAATCCATCTCTTAGTATGGCATTTCCCTTGGAAAACTTACCGAAGAAGAGCAGCACCCAATCGGTGAAGCCAATGTTTCAACTCTCGTTCCTCCAGTGGAGCGAGCGGGAAACGGACAGCCGGGCAGCGCATAATGTCGGCTGGCTCATCCGCTACGCGAAAAGCATGGCCGCCTGTCAGCTCGAGACCTTCCTCCCGAAGGATGGCGACGACTCTTTCTTCCTGTTCGGTTGCTCTTGCGGTTGGCGTGCCCCATTTGATCCACGTATTTAAGCCCCCTGCAATGGGGTACATTCGTGCGTGATCAGGGAGTGCCTGGCGTTTTTCTTGCCACAGTCGCAGGAAGCGGGTCTGGAACAGGGCGCGTCGATCTGCTAGAAACTCTTCGTAAAACCATGGATCATCGAGAAGTTGGACGGCTGCCTCTACGACGAGGAGGGAAGGCTCTGCTCCGGTCATGGAAACGAGCTGACTGTATCGTTCCAACTCATCAACCGATAACTCAGAAGGAAGCATCAACACGCCCAATTGCAGGTCGCGAGCCAGTGTTTTGGACAACGAATGCAAATAGTAGACCTCGACAGGGCTTTTCGCCTTTACAGCCATGTGGTACAGCGGAACGCTCGGCTCTTCAAACCAGAGGTCGCCATAATGATCGTTTTCAATCAGACGTACATTGTGATTCTGTGCCCATTCGAGCAGCTCTTCCTTTCGTTTCAACGAATAGCTGATGCCCGTAGGGAATTGATAATGCGGGTTAATCAACAGCCAATTGGCAGGGTAATGCTCCTGTTCTTCATTAAGGGCTTGAATACAAACGCCTTCTTCATCCATGCGAATCGGCCGAACCGTAATACCACATTGGCTTAGCAGACGCAGGAATACGGGATAACTGTACTCCTCCACATAGACAACATCACGCGCATTCATGACGCGCTGTGCTAGAAAGGCGAAGCCGCTCGTGCTTCTGTTAAAAAGCAGTAGGCGTTCAGGTGAGTGGGGCAGTCCCCTGCGGCTGAGATGATCAGCGAAAACCTTGGCCGCCTGCGTTCGCATGATTTTCTTTTTCGCTGCCGGTTCGTCTAATACTGTCAGGCTCTCATAAAAAGCTCCCCGCAATCGTTTGACCAGCTCTTCGCTTGGGCGGGGGGAAGAGTCAGCCAGCGAAGCGATCGGGATATCGGTCAGAGGGAGACGATTTTCCAAACGAGCTTCTTTGGCAAGCTGCGTCAAGTAATAGCCTTTGCCATGCACAGCTTCCAGCCAACCTTCCAACGCAAGATGATCGTATGCTTTTTTGACTGTCTCCAACGAGCAGCCGCTAATTGTTTTCATATCTCGTAGCGATATCAATTGTTGTCCATCTACAAGAAAGGCACCACGGAGAATCGCTGTTTTTAATTGATCAGCGAGTTGTACATAGATCGGTGTGTGCGATTGTTTGTGGAAATGAAAAGAAAAATAAGGGCTCTCTGGCATTCGCGCACGCCTCCTTGTCTGTCGAAAAATAGCAGTCATCAGCATTATATAGGAAAGAGAAGCATCTCGGGTATAGGGAGTGAAGAAATTGTTGCCGGAACGACGAAGGTATTGAAAACCTGAACATGGTATCATGAGAAGAGTACATATTGAAGGAAATGAGGAAATTACGGATGAGCACGCAGGAACATAAGGCGCTATCGCCCAAACAAGTCACATGTATGGTCATTACCGTTTCCGATACCCGGACAGAGGATACAGATAAAAGCGGACAGTTAATGAAGGAGCTTCTCACTGAAGCTGGTCACAGCGTTGCCCTTTATCAAATTGTAAAGGACGAGCCTGTACAGGTCATTGCGGCGATCGAAGCGGGAATGGCACATGACGACGTTCAAGTCATTCTCCTCAACGGCGGTACTGGCATTTCGCCAAGAGACAATACCTTTGAGGCCGTTTCGGGCTTGCTCGATAAGGAAATGCCGGGATTTGGCGAGCTGTTTCGGATGTTGAGCTTTACAGAAGACATCGGTTCAGCAGCGATGCTCAGTCGTGCGATTGCAGGGACACGGATGGGGAAGATGATTTTTTCCACGCCAGGCTCGACAGGTGCAGTGCGGCTGGCGATGAATCGGTTGATCGTGCCAGAGCTGGGGCATGTGGTGCGCGAATTAAACCGGTAACGATTTGCCGTTACTAGCCTCGTATGGTACTGTTACGAAAGGAAAAAGATCGGTCAGATCATGAACCATCGATTGCAGATGGTTTTTTGGTGCCGAATTTTGCAAGGAGAGTAGACCCATCCATGAAGATTTTACTATCGACGTTAAATGCCAAGTTTATTCACTCCTCACTTGCTTTGCGTTATTTGCGAAGCTATGCCCAGGAAGCATTTCCTTCCATTGAGCTGGTGGAGTATACCATCAACGATGTGACGTTAAATATAGTAGCAGACATACACAAGCGTAAGCCTGATGTCATTGCTTTTTCCTGTTATATCTGGAACATTCGCGAGACGCTCAGTGTCATTCGCACGCTGAAAAAGATTTGCCCTGATGTTCCGATTATCCTCGGGGGACCAGAAGTGACCTACGATGCGGACGAATGGATGAAGAAGCATCCTGAAATCGATGTCATCTGCATTGGTGAAGGGGAGCAGACCTTCTTGGAGCTGTTGCAGGTGTATCAGGAATCGTTGCAAACCAAGCAACCTCCACGCCTGCGTGATGTAGCCGGAATCGCTTATCGCGAAGAGGAGTATGTACGTTTTTCCATGCCGCGTGCGCAAGTGGAAGAGATGGATAGCATTCCTTCGCCATACGCAGACCATCTGGACGAGCTGAACAACCGCGTCGTTTATTTTGAGGCATCCCGTGGCTGTCCGTTCAAATGCCAATACTGTCTGTCTTCGATTGAAGACGGCGTACGCTATTTCAGTCTGGAACGAGTAAAAGAAGATCTCATGCGTTTGATCAATCACGGAGTCAAAACGATCAAGTTCGTGGATCGCACGTTTAACATCAATAAAAAATATGCGTTGGAGATCTTTCAGTTTTTGATCGACAACCACAATGGCACGATCTTTCAATTCGAAATCACGGCAGATATTTTGCGTGCAGACGTACTTGATTTCTTGACTGAGAACGCACCGCCGGGCATTTTCCGCTTCGAGATTGGTGTTCAGTCCACGAATGATGAGACCAACCGCCTTGTTCAGCGGATTCAGCGCTTCGATCGTCTCTCGCGTACGGTAACACAGATCAAGGATTCGAAAAAAATCGATCAGCATCTGGACTTGATCGCAGGTTTGCCTGAGGAAGATTATGCATCATTCCGTAAAACCTTCAATGACGTGTTTGGTCTACGCCCGGAAGAGCTTCAGCTCGGCTTTTTGAAAATGCTGCGTGGGACAGGTGTTCGTGCGCGTGCGGCTAATCACGGCTATGTTTTTATGGATGAGGCTCCTTACGAAATTCTGGGGAACAACGTCCTTTCCTTTGAGGACATGCAAAAAATCAAGCGTGTAGAAGACATTCTGGAAAAGTACTGGAATGCGCACCGGATGGACTATACAGTGGAGTGGCTGTTGGCGAATCAGTTCGAAACGGCTTTTGACTTCTTCCAGACATTTGGCGACTATTGGGAAAATCAAGGCTGGAGCCGTATCGGTCATCAATTAGAGGATTTGTTCATGCGTTTGCAGAAGTTTTTGCAGGTCCAGCAAGTGGACGGTATGGGGCATGTAACCAGCATGATGAAATTCGATTTCCTACGCAACCAGAAGCATCGCCCGCGCAAGCTGTGGTGGGAGGATCTCATGGACAAGGAAGAGATGCAGCAGACGTTCGCTGTCCTAACCGAGCAGCGTGAGCGCCTCCGCAATGATTTTGCGGCACATGCTGCCTTGGAAAAAGATTATTTCAAGCACACGCTGACGGCCAAGGTGACCTTTGACATTGAAAAATGGTTGGAGACCGGTGAGCTTGTCGAGGGAGATTTTACACTCGTCGTGTATTATCCGTACAAAGATGAAGAACAAAATGCTTTTGCTGTCGTCAAACAGGACGTCCAAGCAGTAGGCTAAACCACTGGATTTCAGATGAGTCGGGAGGAGGAGACGCAGATGAACGCAAGGGAGTATACAGAGGCCGTCGAGGAACGGTTTCGTGCAAAAGGTGATTCAAATGAGGCTGGCCCAATGGCGCAGTACATGAAAAATCATTTTCCTTTTCTGGGGATAAAATCACCACAGCGCAAAGAACTGACCAAACTAATCTTTCGAGATTATGGTGTACCCGAAAACTGGGAGCAGGTCGTTCGTTCCTTGTGGGCTTTGCCCGAGCGAGAGTATCAGTACGTAGCGCTTGACGTGCTCGAGAAGTCCAAAAAGCGTCTCACCTCCGACCATCTACCGTTCGTTGTTGAACTCATCACGACAAAATCGTGGTGGGATACCGTGGATTATTTGGCTTCCCATACAACGGGCAGATTGTTTGCCTTGCATCCCGAACTGATCGAACCGAACACAACAGCGTGGATGGATGGAACAAACATGTGGCTGCAACGAACGGCGATTTTATTTCAGTTGTCGTACAAGGACAAGACAGACCAGCGGCTGCTCTTTTCCTTGGTGGAAAGGTGCACGGATTCCAACGAGTTTTTTATTCAGAAGGCAATCGGCTGGGCGTTGAGAGAGTATGCGAAAACAAATCCCGACGCCGTACGTGATTTTGTAGAAGCGACGCCACTCGCGAGTCTGTCCAGACGTGAGGCGCTCAAGCATCTATCAAGATAGTCGTCTGGCATATCTGTGCTTGATAAAATACGTAAATCTATTGCAAAATAAACAAGTACCTTTTTTGAGGTTCATACGTAATACATAGAGTCAGATATCGTGCGATGCCATAGCTGCTAGTATGTCAAGAAAACCGCACTGTGGCAAGGATAGGGGATTTTGCCTCATGGAAGTCGACCTGCTGATGTCAATCATAGAGCAATACGGCTATGTAGCGATTTTTTTCCTGCTTTGGCTGGGGATTGTAGGTTTGCCGATTCCCGATGAGCTGGTTGTTGCTACAGGAGGATTTCTTGCCTCCATCGGCGTGTTAAACCCTTGGTATTCTTTTTTGGCGGGATACTTAGGGGTTGCCTCCGGATTGACGATTGGCTTTTTACTTGGAAAGTATTTTGGGAAACCAATATTGCAATGGCTGTGCAAAACCGAGAAAATGAGGAACGCCGTTAATCGATCAACGGGCTTGCTGGAGAAATACGGTACTACTGCTCTTTGCATTAGCTACTTATTTCCGGTTGTCCGTCATGTCGTACCTTATTTGGTCGGGCTGGGCGGTATGACGTTCCGGCGATATGCGATGCTGTCTTATCCGATCGGTTTGGTTTGGACCATCGCCTTTTACTTTCTCGGCCATGTATTCGGTAATAACGTGGAAGCGATTATCGAGGTCATCCGTAAATACGGTTTCTACGCTTTGCTGGTGATCGTGGTTGTTTTGGGTGTGGTATTCTTCGTACGCAAGCAGTTTATGGGAAATCGGGCATATCGGGCAAAAGGAGAATAAGAAATGTACCATCAACAATTAGCTGCCCATCGCCGCAATTTCGTGCTGGTGCTAATCATAAGCTGGGCCCTCCTCTTGGTAGGATATTTCAATTCGAATGTCTGGGTGCTGGCGGCAGGGGCTTTACTGCTGAATGGCTATGCTTATTTCCTGATGCAGGCAGACAAGCGTCTGGCGAAAGAAAAAGGTTTTCGGATTCCGGAACTAAGCCTTTTGTTGGTCGCAATTTTAGGAGGAGGGATCGGGGCGCTTGAGGGTATGCTCATTCAACGGCATAAGACCAAGCATGCCTCTTTTCTCATCCTGCTTCCACTCTTTTGCATCGCGCAAATCTTGCTAGTCATTTGGTTAACGCAACTATATTTGGATAAAAGTCTCGTGTCGTAGGTGGCACGGGATTTTCTTTTTGGAAAGGTGATTTTCTTATTTGAAAATTCGGCCTATAATAGGGGTTAACGACAGAACAAGCCGAGGAGGTAGCTATGTCTCAATCAAGCCCCCTAACGAAAGCGTATGCACAGCAATTGGATGCACAGGATGAACTCGCGAGCTATCGCGAAGAGTTTTATTTGCTTCCGAGCCTGTATTTGGATGGAAACTCGCTTGGCCTCATGTCAAAAAGAGCGGAAAAAAGCATGATGGACATGATGCAATCTTGGAAAGAGCTAGGTGTGGAAGGATGGACAACGGGTAGTCATCCATGGTTTTTCTACTCGGAGAAATTGGGAGAGATGAGCGCAGCACTTGTAGGGGCAAGCCCCGAAGAAGTGATCGTAACGGGGTCTACGACGATCAACCTGCATCAACTGGCAGCTACCTTCTATCATCCGGTTGGGAAGAGGACGAAGGTGATCGCGACCGATCTGGATTTCCCTACCGATATATACGCACTCCAGAGTCAAATCAAGCTCCATGGACTGAACCCGGAAGAGCATTTGGTTCGGGTAGCGTCAAGAGATGGTCGCCTGATCGAGGAAGAGGACATTATCAATGCGATGTCGGATGAAGTAGCACTGGTAGTCCTTCCGACGGTCCTGTATCGCAGCGGCCAGCTGCTAGATATCGAACGGTTGACAGCAGCCGCACATGAGCGAGGCATTCTCATCGGTTTTGACGGATGCCACTCTGTAGGAGCGATCCCGCATTCCTTCAGCAAATGGGGAGTGGACTTTGCCTACTGGTGCAACTACAAATACGTAAATGCAGGGCCCGGAGGAGTGGGCAGCCTCTATGTCAACCGCAAGCACTTTGGCAGGGCTCCGGGATTGGCAGGATGGTTCAGTTCGAAAAAGGATAAGCAATTTGACATGGAACATACGCTGGATGCATGCGAAAATGCGGGTGCTTACCAGATTGGTACCCCACATATGCTGAGTCTCGCCCCGCTGCTTGGTTCATTGGAGATGTTTCAGGAGGTGTCCGTGCAAAAGCTTCGTGCCAAGTCACTCGGCTTAACGCGGTTCATGATGGATTTGATCGAGGTGGAGCTGGCAGACATGGGCTTTACGATCGCGAACCCACAGCAGGATGATCGCCGAGGTGGGCATGTCAGCCTTGAGCACGACGAAGCCATACGTATATGCAAGGCCTTGAAGGAAGCAGGTATTATTCCTGACTTCCGTGCACCGAACATCATCCGGTTAGCCCCTGTTGCTTTCTATACGACTTATACAGAGGTTTGGGAAAGTGTCCAGATCTTAAAGACGATTATGCAAGAGAAGAGCTACGAGAAATTTGAAAACAAACGTGAGGTAGTTGCTTAACAGGTCCGACTTAGGTTGGACCTGTTTTTCTGTTTGAATAGGCCCTTGCCGGGATTTTCTTTCCATAATTGGGCACACTAGCCGTACCTGTAGGCAGGATACATTCCAGGGATAAGGGTGAGCAGGGTGAGCCAGTTTTTTCAAGCATGGCAAAAAAGAAAAGAAGCCCTCCAGTCAAAAGCGTTGGAGCAGTACTCCGTCGAGAGCATGGAAAGCGTATCGGATGTCACGCTCACGACAAATGTAGAAGAAAACATTCAATTGATTGAAGCGCAGTTTGGAAAGTGTGACGATCTCGTCGTTCGTCGTTTTCAAACGAAGTCGAAGGCTCAAGCCGCTATCGTTTTTATAGATGGCATGGTGGATCGCAATGTCATCAGTGATTTTATTATTCGCTATATGACAACTCCCGATATCACCTATCATGATCCGGCGACAAATGAGCTGGATTTGACAGACAAACTGAGGCAGATTGTCCGAAATATTTTGTCTGGATGTGCGGTACTGATCATCGATGGGTGTCGAAATGCTTACTTGAACAACACGAGAGGATGGGACAGGCGTTCGGTGGAAGAGCCTCAGACGGAATCAGTCGTTCGAGGACCCCGGGATGGTTTTTGTGAGACGTTGTGCGTGAATTCAGCGCTGATCCGCTTCCGCTTGAAGGACCCTAATCTCAGAGTGCGTCATATGGTTGTCGGCGAACGTACACAGACTGACATTTACGTCATGTACATCGACGGCATTGCGTATCCCCCGATAGTGGAGGAAGTGATTGCGCGAATTGAGAGTGTTCATGTGGATTCTGTGCTGGAGAGTGGTTACATCGAACAAATGATCCAGGATCGGAGATGGTCTCCATTTCCGCAGATTCAAAACACGGAGCGCCCTGACAAAGTAGTGGCCAATCTCTTGGAAGGGAAGGTAGGCATTCTGGTAGACGGGACACCGTTTGGTTTGATTGCCCCGGCTGTATTTTCGCAGTTTTATCAGAGTCCCGAGGATTATTACGAGCGATTTTACATCGCGACCTTGATTCGTTTCATTCGGATTATCAGTATCAGCATCGCCTTGATGCTTCCGTCTCTTTATATCGCTTTTAGCGCGTTCCATCCGGAGATGATTCCTTCTCGACTGGTCATTGCTATGGCGGCAGGACGATCTACCGTTCCATTCCCTTCATTAGTCGAAGCCCTGTTTATGGAGTTGGCCATTGAGATATTGAGGGAAGCAAGTGTGAGGCTGCCGGGTCCAATAGGTCCTACGATTGGGATTGTTGGAGCACTCGTGGTCGGGGAAGCGGCGGTAACTGCTGGGCTTGTCAGTCCTGTCATGGTAATCATCGTAGCTGTAACGACAATCGGTTCGTTCGCATCGCCTAGCTACAGTGCAGCGATTGCCATTCGTATGCTCCGCTTTCCCGTTATGATCTTGGCAGGGATGTTTGGTCTTTACGGTATTATGCTGTTTTTGATCGTCATCCTCATCCACTTGTCTTCATTGAAATCGTTTGGAGTACCCTATATGAGCCCACTTAGTCCGCTCAACCTGAATGGAATGAAGGACTTGTTCATAAGGGTACCCCATCATCTATTTAAAACAAGGCCGATGATGTTTCATGTCCAAGATAAAATCCGGATCAGAGAGGAGGATAACCCGAAATGAACAGGAGGGAGGGGCACGGCTGGCACCAGACTCTATCGATGTGGCAGCAAATTTGTCTCATCACAAGTACCTTAATCGGTGTCGGCGTGTTGACCCTTCCTCGTACAACCAGTTCGAAATTATTTGAGGCAGGCTGGATCGCCCCCCTTATTGGCTCTGCAGGTGCGTTTGTTTCCTTATGGTTGATTGTCAAATTGAGCAAGCGTTACCCAGGCGAAACATTTATTGAATACAGTCACAAGGTATGGGGATCCGCCAGACGGCCTTGGGTTGGCAAGGTATTCAGCCTCCCTTGGATTTGTACCTATCTGGTCTACCTGTATTTCTCCACGGCTGTCGTTTCGCGGGTATTTGGTGAAGTGGTAGTAACTTCCGTACTTTTGCAGACTCCGTTGGAAGTTATACTCATCACGATGTTTTTGCTGGTACTATTTTTGTGCATGCATGAGGTGGAAGTAGTAGCGCGGGTGAACGAGCTGCTATTTCCCTTTATCATCCTACCTCTTCTCTTCATCGCGATTGCGTCGTTTCAAAAAGCGGAATTTGGGAATCTCCTGCCGATCAATCATGTGTCGATGCGTTCAACGGCGGAGGGAGTATACGAGGGGATCTATTCTTATTCCGGTTTTGAAATCATGTTCGTCTTTTTCGCTTATGCAAATCAAAACACGAACAAAGAATTAGCGGGATTTTACAGCTTGTTGATTGCAGCACTGCTCTACATGTTAATTGTGGTGGCTGGTATCTCGGTATTCGGATACGAGGAGCTGCAGAGGGTGACATGGCCGACGCTTGAATTGGTCAAGTCGACGCAAGTGCCTGGATTCATTTTGGAACGATTGGAGTCCGCTTTTTTGGCTGTGTGGGTATCGGCTGTTTTTACTACGGTAGCCAATGCGTATTACGCTGTTGTTTATTCACTGAGACAGTTGTTTCGCAAAGGAATCAGGTTTCAAAGAGTCGTGGCTTTTGTCCTTCTCGTCCCGTTATTCTTCTTTTCCCGCATTCCACAAAACATCACAGAAGTATTTAAGTTAGCGTCGTTGTTGGGGTTGTCTAGTCTGGTCATTAATTTGCTCTTCCCGGTCGTTTATTGGGTAGCAATCCTCATCCGTGACATGGTGACTCGACGAGAGGGGCGTAATGTCGATGGGTAAGTTTCTGAGATACTTCGCTCTGTTGATCGTCTGTACAAGCTTGCTTACAGGATGCTGGGACAGGCGTGAATTGGAAGAACGCGCATCGGTATTGGCGATTGCGATTGATCAGGATGAAGACGATGAGAATCTATATAAAATGACTGTCCAAATTCCGATTCCCATCAAAATCGCGGGGAGCAGCGGGAAGGGGGGAGGGAGTGGTGCGGATGCCGTGAAAATCATGAGCGTGACAGGAAGAACGGTGACAGATGCTGCCAACAACCTCCAAATGCGGCTGAACCAACGATTGTTTCTTGGACATACGCGTATTCTTGCCTTGAGTGAGGAGATCGCTAGAAAGGGAATTCAAGACATCATGGACAGTTTTCGTCGCGAACCGCAAATACGGCGACTCCTGTGGCCGATCGTCGTAAGGGGTAAAGCGTCTACCCTGCTGGAAATCAAGCCGAGGATCGAGCCGATTCCTGTCGTCTTTTTGATGGGGCTGATCGAAAATGGCATGAAATTAGGGAGAATTCCGGACCAAACGTTGGGCGACTATTTCAATCAGACCTCTAATCTTACTATGGAGCCGTTTCTGAATTATGTAGAGGCAAGTAAAAATGAAGTGAGCTGGAAAGGGGTTGCTGTTTTTCGTGGACACAAGATGATGGGGATACTGGATCACCTGCAAACATGGGCATTGATCCAGCTGCGAAATGAAAAACCGGGTGGAGACATTGTGATTGCGTTGCCGAAAACCAAGAACGGATATGTAAGCTTTCGACCGCACTTCGCAAAAAAAAAGGTGACCATTCAAGATGACTTTTCCGCTACCTTTCATTGCGAGCTCCAAGGGGATATTGTCGAACTCACAGAAGACCTGCATATTCCCCCAGAGCAATTCGTCACACAAATGCAGGCGCTGATAAAAAAAGAAATGGAAAACCGCGCAAAGAAGCTTTTGCAGCAATTGCAAAAGCAGTACAATAGCGACATTTTAAAGCTCGGCCTTACACTGCGTGCGAAGCATTATCATGATTACTGGAAGACTCACGACTGGAAGAAAGATTTCAGGGATTTTCCGATTCGCGTCAAATACACAATCAAGCTGCGCCGTCTTGGTATGGAAATGCAATAGGAGAGCGATCACTGTGGAGAATCAGCAACGTAATTTTGGTACCTGGCAAATTACAAGCATTATGATCAGTTCGATGATCGGGGTAGGGATTCTCACCATCCCGAGAACGTCCACTATGCTTCTTCAACAAGCGGGGTGGATAGGCCCTATTTCAGGTGCCTTAATAGCCGGCGTGGCAGTGACGGCCATCGTGTATTTAGGTAACCAGTTTCCTGGTCTTACCTTTGTCGAATTTATGCCGCGGATATTTGGTTCTGTCATAGGCACCATGTGTATTTGTCTATTCATTCTTTATCAGTTTTTCAATGCAGGTATAACAGCCAGAGTGTTTGGGGAAGTCGTCGTGACCTCCGTTTTGCCAGATACACCGCTGGAGGTAATTATAGTCACGCTGCTTTTGTTGGTCTTGTTTCTATGCTGTCATGAGATTGAAGTAGTGGCAAGGGTAAATGAGCTGTTGATTCCTTTTCTCCTGTTGCCGTCTCTCCTGATTCCGCTCGTTTCCTTTATGAACGCAGATTGGTACAATTTATTGCCATTTCATGTAGAGTCATGGACAGATGTCGTAAAAACAGGTCTGGATACTTACACGCTTTATACCGGATATGAGCTGTTAATGGTTTATTTTGCTTTCGCCATTCCAGGTGCAAGGCTTGGAGTGGCAAGCATCACAGGCATGAGCTTTGCCTTTGTCGTTTATATGATTTCAGTTATCGCAGGTATCTCTGTATTTGGATATGAAGAATTACAGCGGCTGATTTGGCCTACGCTTGAACTGGTCAAGGTAACTCAGAGAACCGGCTGGTTTTTGGAGCGTTTTGAGTCCGCTTTTCTTGCGATCTGGGTTGCTTCTGTATTTACAACGATCGGGAATATGTTTTATGCGACGATTTTTTCATTACGGCAGTGGTTTCGCAAAGGCATTCGTTTTCAGCGAATTAGCGCGATAGTAATGATGGTGCCACTTTTTTTCTTTTCATTAATACCCCAAAATATAGTGGAGTTGTATTCCTATTTAAAACACTTGACCACCATGGGATATATGGTAACCATCTTTATTCCAATCTTGCTGGCAATCACCCAGTTCATGCGCAATAAAATCAACAAAGGTCGGAAAGAAAACATCGAAAAAGGAGGGACTTAATTAGCCCCTCCCTTTGCCAACATCTGTTTTTCTGAATGTCATTGAAAATGGATGTTAGATCGGTTTTTCCGCTTGTTCAGGCAAGTGTTCCGCGATAGTCGTAATCATGGATTGACGTGAGGAAGCATCACTGTTTTGCCACAGGACTTCAAACAAAACGCCTAAACCCGGAAGTGTCTTCTCCTGACCGCTAGAGATGGCATCACTGATGGTTTCTTCAACGGCGTTGGGGTCTGAGCCTTGCATTTTGTACATGATCGCTTGACGTAGATTGAGTGAGGCAATGTTCATGACCGTGCTTGCACCTCTCTTTTGAAAATGAATTCAAGAAATAGTATTTGTAAACACTGATTGGTGCATACCATACTTCTCGGAAAAAACGGACAGGACCGTTTTGTTGCGGATGTTTTGGTTGTGCTATAATGCTTGTTATTGGTAAGTTCCGTAAAGGAGAAGATTAACATGTCCAAGCAATTTGCCATTATCGGGATGGGACGTTTTGGTTCTAGCGTGGCGAGAACGCTGTACGAGATGGATTATGAAGTCATGGGAATAGATGAGAACGAGGAGCGTATCAACGAAAATATTCAATATGTAACGCACGCGGTAGCAGCTGATTCTACGGATGAACGCGCCTTGAAGGAAATCGGCATTCGCAATTTTGACGTAGTAGTCGTGGCCATTGGGGTCGATATTCAGGCGAGCATCCTGACGGTATTGACACTGAAAGACTTGGGTGTCAAAAAGATCGTAGCAAAAGCGCAGAATGAGCGTCATGGACAAGTATTGTACAAGGTGGGAGCTGACCGTGTCGTATTCCCTGAGCGTGACATGGGTGTGCGGGTCGCCCACAATCTGATCTCCTCTAACGTTCTTGACTTTATTGAGCTGGCGGAGGACTACAGCGTGGCGGAGGTAGTCGTGTCGTCCAAGCTAGTCGGTCAAAACCTACGGCAACTGGATATTCGGAAAAAATACGAGGTCAACGTTATTGCCATCAAAAGCGGAGATAAATTCAACATCGCTCCTAGCCCGGATGAAGTCATCCAATACGGCGACGTGCTTGTGGTGATCGGGAACAACAAAGACTTACGCGAATTTGAGGAGCGGGCATAGGTTGATGACAAATGAAATCATTACTTCGGTACAAAACCCTCTGGTAAAGCGATTGCACCAGTTGCTGTCACGGAAAGGACGGGAAGAGCAGCAGCGTTTTCTCGTGGAAGGCGCGCATCTGGTGGAGGAGGCGTTAAAAAGCGGTGCGGAGGTAGTCACGGTTATCTACGATCAGCAGCGTGACATGGACCCTGCCTGTCAACGTGCTCTGGCTAACCATCCGGAAGCTGTCCAGGTCATTGCTGCATCAGAAGCAGTGCTGGCGAAGCTGTCCGAAACAAAGTCGCCGCAAGGAATTGTAGCCGAAGTGAAAAAAACAGCAGCAGATTGGGCAAAATGGGTAGATAAGAAGAGAGAGGAACAAGGCAGCTTGTTACTCCTCTTTTTGGACGAAGTACAGGACCCGGGCAACCTCGGCACGATTTTGCGTACTGCAGAAGCGGCAGCAGTCGATGGTGTCGTACTTGGGAGTGGCAGTGTCGATATTTACAATGGAAAAGTGGTACGGGCCACAATGGGCGCACTGTTCCGCATCCCAGTCTTTACACAATCGTTAGTCGAGACGGCAGATGAATGGAAGGCAAAGGGAGGGCGAGTTTTGATCTCTTCCTTGGAGCAAAACAGTGTTTCCTATGACGAAGCTGACTATGCTGGTCTGACGGCAATGGTCATCGGAAATGAAGGAAGAGGCGTCTCCAAAGAGATGTTTGCCAGGGCAGATCAATTCGTTCACATACCGCTTTATGGCGGCGCAGAGTCACTGAATGCGGCAGTCGCGGCAGGAATTTTTGTATACGAGGCACAACGCAAAAGAAAAGATCGGCATGCTTAGCCGATCTTTTGCTCACTTTTCTTCTCTTTGTACTCTTCGCGCGCGAGCTGCCATTGATCCTGCGCCATCCGGATAATGCCGCTCTCAATGGTGTGATTGCGAAAGGCGAGTGCTTTGCCGAAATACTTGATGGCTAAGTCAAACTTTTCGAGTCTGCGGTAGAGCTCACCAATCAAGTACAGCAAGCGGAGTTCGGTCATTTCCTTGTCGCCGCGTGTATAGTCGGAATGAATATACGATTGTTCATATTCTTCCACGGCCATATCGATAAAGCGCATTTCTTCTGCGACATTTTTCTGGAATCGATAAAGCCAGGCGAGTCGCAAATACAAACCTGCTTTTACAGAATGAGGCTGGTCAGTCAATTCTGCGGCGTAAATCGCCAGCTTGTAGCTGACAATGGCTTCTGGTACTTGACGAACCTGGCCAAAATCTTTCGGCCTCCACTTTGATGTTATTTGCTCGTCCACGATTTGCTTTTGCCAGGGAGCGAGCTTGTCTCGGAACTGATCCGTAAAAGCGAAGCCACACTCAGGGCAGACATTGACGGTATATATAATAGGATTCAAAGATTGCTCTTTAAAGGTGGTATAAAAGTCGCTGTCGCGATGGAGCATCGTCAACGTGCCGCTTCTGATCCTTTTGGTCGAAAAGGTCGCTTGGCAATGGCGGCAGTTGCTTGTCTTATCGTAAAGGGCGGAAACATTTTCAATCATGTCAAAATCCCCTTTCGAATGGTAACACACGCATGGAAACGATCATGCGGATATGTAACATTTGTAGAATTGAAAGTTCTCTCTTGTTGCGCTATAATTTTCCTACGTCTTAATTATAACGTAAAGCGATGACGGAGACTAGTACGCAGGACCTATCTGTTTTTCAGGGAGAAGATGTCACAGACTGCGAGCATCTTTAACATGATAGCTGCCGAATTCACTCCAAAGCCGCACTCTGAACCGCTTTTCGCGCAGTAGGAGCAGCCGGGTCATACCCGTTACCAATGATCTGAAGTGAGGCAAATGTCTCTTTCTACTAGTGATATTGTCATGGATTTGTCACAGGGTGGAAGCGAATTGTCTAACAAGGGTGGTACCGCGAGAAAAAAGTAACTCGTCCCTTTTCTGGGGCGGGTTTTTCTTTTTTTTTTACGTGGAGGAAAGTTTAAGTGCTTCACAGTGTGAAATAGCGACTGTGCTTAAACTTTCCGGAGCGCATAATAACTTTCCGCTAAGACGCGGTCGCTCATCCATGAGAAGGCCTCGATAGAGGTTATTTTATCAAATGAAAAAAGGAGCGATTCGAAGTGCAAACTCGGTTGCAAGAAATGAAAGAGTCCGCACTGGGCCAAATCAGCCAAGTGACAGAAGCCGCACAACTTCAGGATTTGCGTGTCAAATACCTGGGGAAAAAGGGCGAGTTGACAGAACTGCTGCGCGGAATGGGCGGCCTGTCCCCTGAAGAGCGTCCAGTTGTCGGTCAGCTGGTAAATGAAGTAAGAGAAGCGCTGGAGGCAGCGTTCTCTGGCAAACAACAAGCATTTGAAGAAGCGGCTCTCTTTGCCAAGCTTTCTTCTCAAACGATCGATGTGACACTGCCAGGACGTCCAGTACCAGCAGGCACCATGCACCCGCTCTCTCGAATCATTGAAGAGATCGAAGACATTTTCATCGGTCTGGGCTTTGAAGTGGCAGAAGGTCCTGAGGTAGAAATGGACCACTTCAACTTCGAGATGCTGAACCTGCCAAAAGATCACCCGGCACGCGACATGCAAGATACATTCTACGTCACAGAAGAGCTACTGCTCCGTACACAGACATCTCCTGTGCAAGCACGTACGATGTTGAAAAAAGAAGGCAAGACACCACTCAAAATGATCTGTCCGGGTAAAGTGTATCGCCGCGATGATGACGATGCGACACACTCCCATCAATTCACGCAGATCGAGGGTCTCGTCATTGATAAAAAAATTGGGATGAGTGACTTGAAAGGTACCCTCTTGACGTTTGCCCGTCAAATGTTCGGGGAAAACCAACAAATTCGTTTGCGCCCTAGCTTCTTCCCGTTCACGGAGCCTTCCGTAGAAGTAGACCTGCAATGCTTCAACTGCGGTGGCAACGGTTGCCGTGTATGTAAGCAAACAGGCTGGATCGAGATTTTGGGTGCTGGTATGGTCCACCCGCGCGTACTGGAAATGGCCGGCTACAACCCTGAGGAAGTCAGCGGCTTTGCATTCGGTATGGGTGTAGAACGCATTGCGATGCTCAAATACGCGGTGGAAGACATCCGCCATTTTTATACCAACGACGTTCGTTTCCTGCGTCAGTTCAATCGAGGCTAGAGAGGAGAGGCAAAGATGAAGGTATCGTACCAATGGTTATCTGAATACGTCGATCTGAGTGGAACGACGCCCCAGGAGCTGGCTGAAAAGCTGACTCGCAGCGGGATTGAAGTAGACGCAGTTGAATCGCGCAACGCAGGTGTATCCGGTGTTGTGATCGGTTATGTAAAAGAACGCAGCAAGCACCCGGATGCAGACCGTCTCAACGTATGCGTCGTTGATGCAGGAAAAGGAGAAGACCTGCAAATTGTTTGTGGAGCAGCGAACGTAGACAAGGGACAAAAAGTTCTCGTTGCCCTGATCGGTGCAAAGCTCCCTGATGGTCTGAACATCAAGCGTTCCAAGCTGCGCGGTGTAGAATCCCAAGGGATGATCTGCTCGGCAAAAGAATTGGGCTTAAACGAAAAGCTTCTGGCAAAAGATCAGCAAGAAGGCATTATGGTCCTGCCAGCGGATGCGGAAATTGGAATGGATGCTGTTTCCTACCTCGGCTTGGATGACTACGTGCTGGAATTGGGATTGACGCCGAACCGTTCTGATTGCTTGAGCATGCTGGGGGTTGCTTACGAGGTTGCCGCTATTTTGGGCAAAGAAGTGGTATTCCCGCAAACCGAGCTGACCGAAAATGGTGGCGCCAACCCGATTCAAGTCAAGATCGAAGCTACGAATGAAAGCTATCAATACCACGGCCGTCACTTCACCAACGCCAAAATCGCGACATCTCCGCAATGGATGAAAAATCGCCTGATGGCAGCGGGAATTCGTCCGATCAACAACGTGGTAGACGTAACGAACTATGTCCTGCTTGAATACGGTCAGCCGCTGCATGCTTTTGATGCGACACAGGTAGCTGATCGCTCTATTGTCGTTCGACTGGCAAACGAGGGTGAAAAACTCGTGACATTGGACGATCAAGAGCGCACGCTGGATGAGCAAACCTTGCTGATTGCCGACCAGACCAAAGGCTTGGCGATCGCTGGTGTCATGGGCGGAGCTAACTCCGAAATCACTGGCGAAACGAGCGAAATCATTCTCGAAGCAGCTTGGTTCACTCCGAAAACAGTACGCCGCACAGCTCGTATGCTCGGCATGCGTACGGAAGGCTGCGTACGTTGGGAAAAAGGCGTTGACCAAGCGCGTGTACAGGAAGCGGGAGAGCGCGCCGCAGCACTGATTCAGCAATTGTCTGGGGCAACGGTATCCAAAGGAATCAGCTCTGCTGTTGTAAGCGAAGCTACGCCTGCTGTTGTTTCCGTTACGCTTACCAAAATCAATCAGCATCTGGGAACCGACATGTCGGCTTCTGATGTATCGCCGATTTTCGAGCGTCTGCAATTCCCGTTTGAAGTAGCAGGCGACAAATGGACGGTAACCGTTCCGACGAGACGTGGAGACATTACACTGCCAGAGGATTTGGTGGAAGAGGTTGCACGTCTGTACGGCTACGACAACATTCCGACCAGCTTGCCTTCTGGTTCGTCCACACAAGGACAGTTGACAAAAGAACAGCAATTGCGCCGTACCATCCGTCATCATTTGATCGGTACTGGCATGAATGAAGCGATTTCCTATGCACTGGTTCATCCTGATCGTGTCGAGGCAGTGGCTGGTCTGCATCAGGAAAAAGTAAACCCTGTTGCGCTCATGATGCCTATGAGTGAAGACCATAGCGTTCTGCGCACGAGCTTGATTCCTAGCCTCTTGGAAACAGTCGCTTACAATAAAAACCGCCAAAACCACGATATCGCGATTTTTGAATTGGGCCGTGTGTTCTTGACGAAAGAAGAAACACTCACACAGCTTCCGGAAGAGCGTCTGTATGTAGCCGGTGCATTGACTGGGCAGCTGCTCACACAAAACTGGATGGGTGCTAAGCAGCCTGTTGATTTCTTCCAAACCAAAGGGATTGTGGAATCACTCTTTGCCCGTTTGGGTATCCAAGCTGCCCAGTACAAAGCAGTACAGGACATCGCGGGTATGCACCCGGGACGTACCGCAGAAGTATGGGTAGGAGAAAAACGTCTGGGCTATCTGGGGCAAGTTCATCCAGGTACAGAAAAAGCGTATGATCTGTCCGAAACATACGTATTCCAGTTGGATGTAACTGCTTTGATTGATGTAGCTGCCGAGGTAGGACATTACAATCAGTTGCCGAAGTCCCCAGCGGTAACGCGTGACTTGGCTCTCGTTGTCGATCGCAGTGTAGCTGCTGGTGCATTGGAAGCAACGATTCGTGAAGTGGCAGGTGAACTGCTCGAGTCCGTAACCCTGTTCGATGTATATATGGGTGAGCGTATTGCCCAAGATAAGAAGAGCATGGCATTTGCCCTCGTATTCCGTCACGCAGAGCGTACTTTGCAGGACGAAGAGATTCAACAAGTGACCACTGCTGTCATCGAAGCCTTGAAAAACAACACAAGCGCTGAATTGCGCATGTAAGATTGCTTGACGAAATCTGACATTTTCAGTAACCTAAAAAAGGATAAAGTAGAGCAAAGGTCGCAGTAGGGAGGTACCTCTCGTGCAAGGTGATGGGAAAAATCGTTTGACGGTGGACATCTTTGGCCAACAATACCGGCTCAGTGGCAAGGCAAGTGTCAATCACATACGCATGGTGGCCGGTTTCGTTGATGACAAGATGAACGAAATCGCAAACGGCAACCATCGACTGGATACTGCCAAAATTGCCGTACTTTCTGCGGTTAATATTGCGGATGAATACTTCCGCTTGCGTCAGGAGTACGAAGAACTGCTGAAAATCATTCAGGAAGAGGCAAAGGCTAAACCGATAGATTGAGGAAAAGAGGGGCGAAATGCCTCTCTTTTCACGTTTTGGGTAAAAGGAGAAGAGCCACCCCGTCTTTGATGGGATGGCTCTTTGTCGCATTTTGCCTATGTCTCCTGCTTGTTCCCGGCATCTCCATCGCGCATATCCATATGGGTTTTGATCGGGATAAACAAGTCGATGATCCCGATCACCAAGGAAGCCAGAAGTGCTCCAAGAATTGTTACGCGGAAGCCAGAGACGAGGAACTGAGTGAGATAAATCACGACGGCACTGACCAAGAAGCCGATAATACCACGATTGTACGGCGAAATTCGATCTCCGAAAATGGCTTCTACGGCCCAGCCAATCAGTGCGATGACAACGGCCGCGAACAGAGCTGTCCAAAAACTGCTAACCGAAAAGCCGGGGACCAGAAAGCCGACAAACATCAGGACTACGGCAGCGACGATAAAGCGGATGATATGGCGCATGATCGTCAAGTGTACTCCTCCTTTAGGGTTGTTTCACTTTCATTCTCTCACGCAAAGAGTAGAACTATGCCAAACGAAAACGTGTAAAATTATCCTTCGCCAGTGGTGCCTGTCCAATGCTATCCGTTGCCCAAGTTTTCTAAGCTCCGCTGCCATGCTATAATGGGGAGATCGTAATGATTGCCGGTATAGACCGTCGCTCCCGCCCGCACGGTACAACGGTCGCCGCTGGTTAAAGAAGGAGGAGCACAGTGGAACAACGGGTTTTAAAGACGTTAGAATACGATAAAATAGTCGCCCTGTTGATTGACAAGGCATCTTGCACATATGGAAAAGAAAAAGCATCAGAGCTGATTCCTTTTTTACGCTTAGATGAAGTTATTACCGCTCAGCAAGGGACTGAACAAGCAGCAACCGTATTACGCCTAAAGGGCAGCGTGCCTCTCGGTGGCATTCGCGATATTCGCGGTCCCGTACAGCGCGCCAGATTGAACGCCATGCTTGCTCCGATGGAATTGTTGGATATCGCCAGTACCGTTATGGCTGGACGCAGGCTCAAAACGTTTTTGCTCGATATGTGTGAGGATCACGAGCTGCCATTATTGAAACAGCAGGCAGAGCGGATTGAAGGTCTGCGCGAGTTGGAAACCGAAATTCGCCGCTGTATCGATGAAAACGGCGATATTTTGGACAGCGCGAGTCTTGAATTGCGTCAGGTACGTCAGGAGATCAGACAGCTCGAGTCGCGCATTCGCGAAAAGCTCGATCAAATGACACGCTCGTCTACTTACCAAAAAATGCTGATGGAAAACATCGTAACGATTCGTGGCGATCGTTTCGTTATTCCGGTGAAGCAGGAGTATCGTTCTGTATTTGGCGGAATTGTCCACGATCAGTCGGCATCTGGGGCGACGCTCTTTATCGAACCGGAAGTAATCGTTGAGATGAACAACAAGCTTCGCGAGCTTCGCCTGCGCGAGGAGCGTGAAGTGGAACGAATTCTGTATGTGTTGACGGAGCAGGTATCCTTTGCAGTAGAGGCTTTGATCGAGAACACAGAAGCACTGACAGAGCTCGATTTTATGTTTGCAAAGGCTCAGCTAGCTTGGAGCATGAAGGCGATTTGTCCACGCATCAATGATCGCGGATACGTAAACGTGCGAAAAGCGCGTCATCCACTCATTCCACGAGAAGTTGTCGTTCCTGTAGATGTGGAGCTAGGTGGAGAGTATCAGGCAATTGTGGTGACAGGTCCGAATACGGGCGGAAAAACCGTCTCCCTCAAAACAATCGGACTGCTGTCCTTGATGACCATGGCAGGCTTGCATATTCCGGCAGAGGAAGAGAGCGAGATGACGGTGTTCTCCTCCGTTTTTGCTGATATCGGGGATGAACAATCCATCGAACAGAGCCTGTCTACATTCTCGAGCCATATGACCAATATTATTCAAATCTTGGCGAAAATGGACGACAAGAGCTTGGTTCTGTTTGACGAGCTGGGCGCAGGAACAGACCCGACAGAGGGTGCTGCTCTGGCCATGTCCATTATCGACCATGTGATTGATTCCGGTGCGAGATTGGTCGCAACGACTCACTATAGCGAATTGAAGGCGTATGCCTACGATCGACCCGAGGTCATCAACGCCAGCGTAGAATTTGACGTACAGACGCTGCGTCCTACTTACCGCTTGCTCATTGGGGTGCCTGGCAGGTCTAATGCGTTTGCCATCGCAAGACGTCTGGGATTGCCGGAACACATCATTGATGTAGCGCGCGGCTCGATCAGTGAGGAAGACAATCAGGTCGAGAGCATGATCGCATCATTGGAGCGCAATCGCAAGTCGGCGGAAGCAGACAGATTGGCGGCAAAAGCGGCACGCCAAGAAGCGGAAGAGCTGCGTACACAGCTGGAAGAAGAGCGTGCCCAATTTGCTGAAGAGAAAAACAAGCGAATGGAGCGAGCTGAGGACGAAGCGCGAATTGCTGTCCAACTCGCAAAAGAAGAAGCCGAGACGATCATTCGCGAGCTGCGTGAGATGATGGCAGAAGGCATGGAAATCAAGGAGCATCGTCTCATCGATGCGAAGAAGCGTCTGGGCAATGCCGTCCTTGAGCTGGAAAAGGAAAAGGTGAAGAAGCCGGCGAAAGCGGTTCGGGCCACACAGATCAAGGTGGGCGACGAGGTAATGGTGACGAGCTTCGGACAAAAGGGAACCGTGCTGGAAAAGGTAAACAATGAAGAATTCCTCGTGCAGATCGGGATCATGAAAATGAAAGTGAAGCGCGATGATATGCATGTACAAAACACCATCCAGCAAAAACCACAAGCAGCTCCGTACACCTCTGTGAAGCGCCGCAGTGACAATATCAAGATGGATCTCGACTTGCGCGGCTACAACGTCGAGGACAGCATTCGGGAAATCGATCAGTTTTTAGATGATGCGCTGTTGGCAGGCTTGCATTCGGTCTCCATTATTCACGGACACGGGACAGGGGTACTGCGCAAAGGCGTGCACGAGTATTTGAGAAGCCATCGTAATGTGAAATCCTTCCGCTTAGGTGGTCAAGGAGAAGGCGGCGTAGGTGCTACCATTGCCGAATTGAAATAAGAGGTCGGGAGGGACATATGGAAAGCCTTCTACACAATCCATATTTTGCAACTGCAGCTTATTTTACTGTGTCTGGACTGGCGATGGTTTTATTCTTAGCCATTTTTGAACTGGTGACGCGTTATCGTGTTTGGGATGAATTGAAGCGAGGGAACATGGCAGTAGCAATGGCAACAGGTGGGAAAATTTTTGGGATCGCGAACATTTTCCGCTATTCCATTCAAGCGCATTTGTCTTTGGGCGAAGCGTTGATTTGGGGGACTTTCGGATTTTTCCTGTTATTGTCTGCTTACTTCATTTTTGAATTCATGACCCCTACGTTTAATGTCGATCAGGAAATTGCAAAAGATAACAGGGCCATTGGTTTTATTGCGATGGTCCTGTCCATCGGCTTTTCGTATATCATAGGGGCATCCTTGCCTCGTTAGACGGGTTGAACGATATTTCAAACGAGAGTATAATTTGATTTGGCGAAAGAGTACCAAACTATTCTGCCCAATCAAAGTCCTTTTTACGAAAAAGAGGACAAGCCAAGATTGTATGGGGGAGGATACGCCTTGGAAACGTTGTACAAGGTCCTCATCGGATTGTGTGTGGTTTTTATCGCTGCAGGTGTTTACTACCTGTCCTAAAAATGCAAGTTGGCCGCGTGACTTCCACTAGTCATACGGACCTTACTTAGAGAATGTGAAAGAGGAGATACGCAATGACTCAACCTGTACGCGTAGCTGTTGTGGGATTGGGGTTTGTAGGCTTGCCATTGGCGCTTACCTATGCCATGAAAGGAGCAAACGTCATCGGTATTGACGTCTTACCGCATGTCGTCGATGAGATCAATGCGGCACATTCCCATCACCTGGAGTCCTATCAGGGAAAAACGTTGCCAGAGATCCTCAAAGAGCAGATTGAAGCAAAACGTTTCCGTGCAACGACCTCCTACGAGGAAGCTGCTGCGGAAGTCCATAATTATATTGTAACAGCCGGATTGCCTGTTCATAACGGCGATCCTGATCTCGGACCGCTGAAAAGCTGTGCGCAATCGCTCGGTCGCGTACTGAAAAAAGGCGATACCGTCATGATCCGCAGCACCGTTGTACCAGGAACGACGGAAGACGTGATTCTTCCGATTTTGGAGGAAACAAGCGGTCTTACTGCTGGTGTCGATTTCTACCTGACATACTGCTCGGAGCGAATTGCAGAAGGGCGTGCTTTTGAAGAGTTCATCCATATGCCGCTGGTTCTGGGTGGCATCAATGAACAAAGCGCTGAAAAAGGAAAAGAGTTGTTGTCCTTCATCAGCGAGACGGACATCACGATCTCGGATATCCGAGTAGTCGAGACAGCAAAAGTCATCGAGAATATCCAGCGTGATGTGAACATTGCGATGGTACAGGAATTCGCTCGTTTCTCCGAGGCATTCGGAATTGATACGTTTGAGCTGATCAAGGTTGCCAATACGCATACGCGCGTGAACATGTTATCGCCAGGACCGGGTGTAGGCGGCTTCTGCTTGCCTAATGCGCTGTATTACTTGCAGCCTAAGGCACGTGAATTAGATGTAAACCTGCCGATTCTGCAGCTGGCTCGCAACACGAATGATGCGGTACCTGAAGTGTTGATCAGCATGCTCGAGCAAGCCTTGAAGAAAAATGGCAAGACATTGGTAGAAAGCCGGGTAGCTGTCTTGGGGATGGCAATGAAAGACTTTTCCAATGACGACCGCGTAAGCCCTGTCCATGACCTAATCAAGCTGCTCATAGCAAAAGGAGTAGACGTTCGTTCCTACGATCCAGCTGTTCCGACACTCTATGATCATAAGGTTGATACTCTGGAGAAAGCAGTAAACGGAGCAGATGCGTTGTTCCTGACTGCTGTGCAAAAGGAGTTTGCTGAGGCGAATTGGGCCAATGTCGCTGAAAAGATGGCTGACGCGCCGATCCTCTTCGATACGAAGAACCGCATCCCGCGTGACCTTGTCAGCAAGGCGACTGTGGTGCGCATTTAATTCTTGAACAAGTTCACTGATTCGAATGCCAAAACCTCTCTAAACGCACGTAAAAGCGTTTGGAGAGGTTTTTTTTCATAAAGTAGTGAACCATATTGAACGAGAGAGCCAATACAAGGTGTATACAATTTCAGGGGGCCCTCCGATGAATGATCAAATGTTAGAACTGTGGCTGGACCGTTTGCTTACTGGGGATCAGGAAGCTTTTGAGGTGGTCTACAGCATGACACGGACAAAAATTTACGGGACCGTATCAGCCATGGTCACGAATAAAGAAGATGCTCATGATATTGTGAGCGAAATTTACTATCAGCTATGGAGATCACTGCCTGGCTATGATCGCAAACGTCCGTTTCTTTTCTGGGTGAATGGGATTGTCATTAGACAGGTGAAAAACTGGCGTAGACAGATTTGGAGAAGATTCCGTCTGTTAGAACGGAAACAGAGCTTGGAAGAACAGCAACATGTCGAAACGCCGGATGAGCCAATGCTTGCGATGGAGTCTGCCACAGAGATGCAGCAAGCAATCCAAAAGCTGCCGTTCAAGCTGCGGATCGTGGTTATTTATCGGTATTACTACGATTACACATACGATCAGATTGCCGAACTGCTGCAAATACCAGTGGGGACAGCAAAATCGAGAAATCATCTGGCATTAAAGCGAATCCGAGAGTCGTTTGACGTCGATTGGAATGAGGAGGAGCTCCAAACATGTCTATCGAGAAAATCATAAAACAGTCACTCACCAAACAAATTGACGAGACCACGATACCTGATGAAGTGGACCAGCGAGTCAGGCAGTCCTTTCATCGCTACCACAAAAAAAAGGAGACTATAACGATGAAGAAAAGATTAGTTATGATGGGATTGGTTGCTGCTATTATACTGCCGACTGGAGTATATGCGGCTTTAAATGGAACTTCATATTTTGCAGACAAACCAAAAGACTTGAACAGTTTAGTCGATGAAGGGGTTAAGCGAGCAGCGGCAGAAGGGCTGTCCATTCCGATCGATCAAAAAATAACCGATCAAGGAATTACCATTCATTTTACGGAAGTGTATGCGGAAGAATCCAAAGTTTTGCTGCACTATCGCATCGAACAACAAAACGGAGAATTGGTGCCTTTCGAGTTCGATACGACAGGATTAGATGTGGTAGGCGAACAAAATGGTAATCCCGTGTACCAGGATAAAAACGTGGAAGGTACGAGTGTCCTAAACTTTATCGGGACCAGCAAAGAGGATCATTTGCCTTTCTACTTAACTGACGAGTCCAGTAAGGAAGTAGAGGTGGGAATAGCGGATCACGATAAGCCAGAGGGCGTTCTGGCCTTCCTCGCGAGTGGATTCAAGCTACCACAGCCACTCACCTTGAATGTCGATGTGAACCGGATCGGCAAAACAACGGGCAATTGGAAGGGACAAATTGTTGTTGACCAGAGCAAAGCAAAAGAAGCAACAGAGGCTGCGAAATAGGAGAAAAAAACTAGACCACGTATAATAAGCCTCGTAATTGGCAATAGTAACCGGGGTAAGACAATATTTCAAAATGTCATGTAAGGGTTACATGCTAGGAGGCAAAAATGGAACGTGGAAGAGTAAAGTGGTTCAACAGCGAAAAAGGTTTCGGTTTTATCGAACGTGATGGTGGAGATGACGTATTCGTTCACTTCTCCGCTATTCAGGGAGAAGGGTACAAATCCTTGGACGAAGGGCAAGAGGTTGAGTTTGAAGTAGAAAACGGTCAACGCGGTCCTCAAGCGACGAACGTTCGGAAACTATAAGAGCTGAAACGACAAGCAGACTCAGGTGATGGGTCTGCTTTTTTATTTGGTTAAGTGGAGTAGGAGTAGCTGTAGTGGAGGAAAGAAGTGCATTTCCAGTCTACGCTTCGGCCTACGCCCTGCTGAGGGAGGGGACTGTCCGCTCCGAAATGAATGGCGGGAGCGCTTCAAACGTAGAAGTTTCGATGAAGGATTTCATAAGTGAAGCTGAAATTCCCCGCCATTCATTCCGGAGCTAGGTTGGGCTCCAGAGGCGCTAGGACTGGAAATGCACTTCTTTCTCAGTGGCTTTGGCTTTGTGAAAACAAATAAAAAATGAAAAAAGATGCGAACAAAAAGAAATAGAGAACGGAAGAACTGATATCAGCCTTCCGTTCCCACTTCACCTTTTTAGAAAAACTCTGCACCGGACGCGAGGTTCAGCATGGCGCGCATCGTTTTGTACATATCTTGCGGATTGGCTGCATTGTAATAAACCATGTTTGTTGCTGTTTCATAACGCGTGCCAGGGACAATTGCGGCCATCTCGGCTTGTCCTGCATGGGAGAATTCCATCGCCAGCTCTACAGGCACAGCTGTACGGAATGACTGGATGCTGTTCCGGTTGCGCAAGGCATTGGTCGTCTTGCGCTTTAGTTCAGCGGTCGCTTCTTCACGCGAGAGACAGATAGCAGCTGTGCGGGATACAGCTTCCTTCACGATAGCTGTTTGAATGCCTGGAATCAGTTCCTGAGCTTCGACGGCGATGAGATTATCTCCAGACACCATGACAACAGGAACGTTGTACATGCCAGCAATTGCGGCGTTAAAGCCAAATTCACCCACGACTTGTCCGTTGATATACATATTGTGAACAACGCCGGACATCGTATGACTGAGCACACCAGGAATCCCTTGGCGGGTATGATAGCCGATAAACATCGCTGCATCAAAGCTCTCATCGAGTCCCTGCATCATGGATGAATCGCGTGGAGAACCTGCTAGCAGTCTCGCTTTTGGATGGAGCTTTTCCCAGAGAATGTTGTTCATCGTGTTGTGGCTGTCTGCTACAACAATTTCTGTTACGCCAGACTCAAGTGCAGCTTCAATGACTGCATTGGCATCATCTGTCATAAACTGGCGGCCGCGCTGATAGTTAACCCCTGAATCTGGATTAATATAGCTCGTATCGACAATGCCTGAAATACCTTCCATGTCTACCGAAAGAAATAGTTTCATCTCAATTTCACCCTTTCTGGTGTATCTTGCTATACAAAATAGTTCCAATTCATATGTAACCAGATTGAACATGAGTAGGCAACTATAAAAACAGATTCTTCAAACAAATTACGAAAAAAGCACGATGCCGCTGTTCGCGTTTCACCGTGCTTTTCGTCATTTCAGTAACGAACGATAAAGAGCAACAATTTGTTCGGTCATGAGTTGAATGGTAAAAGTTGATTCTACTTTGTTCAGCGCGTTTTGTACCATGGTTTCACACAACTGTGGGGAAGTCCAAAGCCGTTCCATGGCTTGTGCCAACAAAGCTGGATTTCCTGGTTCGACGATCAGCCCCGTCTCGCCATCGAAAACAAACTCTTTCACACCGCCGACATTGCTTGCTACGACAGGAACCTCCGAAGCCATTGCCTCGATGATCGTATAGCCTAGCCCTTCGTAAATGGAAGAGTGGACAAAGCCATCTAAGGCATGCAAGCATGCAGGGATATCCTGCCGAAATCCGGCAAAGCGAACACGCGATTCCAGCCCCAATTCTTTTACCTTAGCTTCGAGCGCAGCACGCTCAGAGCCGTCTCCGATCAACACGAGATAAGGGACCTCTTTCTTGTCCGTCACAAGCGTATGAAAAGCATCGAGCAGAATTGGGAGACCTTTTACGGGAACAAAACGAGCTGCTGTCCCGAACAAAAAGGCGTCCTCTGGTATGTTCCATTCCGCACGCAGTCGATTGCGGTCATTCTCCCGTAAATGGTTTTGCCGATAAGGCTTCATGTCCATTCCGTTATAAATCACGCTAATGTCTGACGAACGGACACCCTGCCCCCGCAAAATATCGGCAATCGCACCACTGATCGCGATATAATGACGGTTCCAATGTCTCGTGCTCATTTCCATCATGCTGACAATGGCATAGGCCAAGGAGCTTGTATAATCATAACGGAGTGAGCTGTGAACAGTGGTCAGCAAAGGCACCTTCATACCGCGTGCTGCGAGACGGGAAAAGAAATTGGCCTTAATCCCATGCGTATGGATGATCGCTGGTTGGAATGTGGAAAAGGCATTCCGCAAAGCCTGCAGCAATCGTAAGTCAAAACGTCCGAACTGATTCAGCGTAATGACTTGGATGCCTGATTCCCGCAATTTACTCGCGAAGAGAGAATCATAGAAGCATACGACTGCGACTTCTACTTCGTCGACTGGAAAAGTAGTGACCAAGTTGAGAATATGTTGTTCAGCACCGCCAAATTCCCCCCCGCCAATCACGTGGAGGACTCGTAATTTGCTCATCTGAATTCACCCGAATCGTAATTAAAAAACACCCTCTGCCGAGGTATGTACATAGAGGCACGACCGAATAGGGTGTGTGCCGAAAAATGAACGTTCAATAATAAACAAAGCCATTTTCACTATAGCAGATGCCTGCTAGATTCGCAATAAGACAGCACTTATGGTATCGTTGATGATGGAAAATTGAATGGAGAAGGACGGTTACGTAAATGAATACGCTCAACGTGTTAATCATATGCTACATATTTCCTCCAATTGGCGGAGGTGGCGTGCCAAGACCGTTGAAAATGGCTAAATATTTAGGGGAGTTTGGCTGGAATGTCCATGTGCTGACAGTAGATCCTGCCTACCATGCGACGCTTGATCCATCCCTTTTGGCACAGCTACCGAGTGATGTCACCATTCATCGTGCGAAGGAGTGGCAGCTGCTACCGAATCGAGGGGGCCAAGCCGCTTCGGCAAGTGCCAATACAACGTCCACACCACCACAGCCCTCGTTCAAAGCGAAGGTGAAAAAACAGGTCGTCAATGTCCTGAAAAAAGTAAAACCATACTTGTTGATTCCAGACGACCAAATCCTGTGGATGCCGAATGCCCTCAAGCTGGGGCGAGAAATAATGCGCCGTGAAAAGATCGACATGATTTTTTCCACATCGGGACCGGTAACGAACCATTTGATTGCGAAAAAGCTTTCCCGTGAGTTTGGCTGCAAATGGGTAGCGGATTTCCGTGATCCGTGGACGCAAAATATGCACACCTCTGGCATCGAATGGCGAGAGCGCATGGAAGTGCGAATGGAGGAGGCGGTGATGTCCCAAGCAGATGCAATCACGACTGTTACCGCGACCTTCGCCTATAATTTTCGTGAGAAGCACCAGAACCGTATCAAGCGGATGGAGCTGATTTACAATGGGTTTGATCAAGCTGATTTTCAAGGATTGGCTCCTAGCCATGCTGATCCGGACAAATTTCATGCGGTGTACGCAGGTATTTTGTATCAAAAACGCAACCCACGCCTTCTCCTGCAAGCCATTCGGGAACTCATCGATGAAAAAGCAGTAGACCGAAATGATCTCTTGCTCAGCTTTGCCGGGGTGTTCGATTATCCGGGGTATTCCGAAAATCGCGACTGTGTGGAAGCGTTGGGGCTTGGTGACATCGTGAGAGTGCTGGGGAACCTGCCGCATAAAGAAGCCCTCGGACTGATGAAAGGCGCTAATGCCCTCTTGTTGATCGGGGATGTGTCCGCAGACGCCGGAGCGTATATTCCGGGCAAACTGTACGAATACATGGGGATTGGCAACCCGCTTCTTGCCCTGAATAAAAGAGGCGAAGCGACAGAGATTATTGAAGATTTCCGACTCGGGCAAGTAGCTGATCCAGAGCAAAAAGACGAGATCAAGCAAGCGTACCTGAAGCTGTATCAGGAGTGGAGAACGCAAGGACAAGCGGATAGCGAGGAACGCGGAGCGGATTTTGCAGAACGTGTGAAACCATATGAGCGTCGAGAACAGGCGAAGCAATTGGCGCAGCTGATGGATGAACTTGTAAAAAAATAGGACAGCATAGCCCCGGAGCCATTGAAGGCTGCGGGGTTTTCTTCGTGACAGACATACTTTCTTCTGCTTCAAAATAAAAGGACCTGACGATAATCGCCAGGCCCTGATTCGTACCGATTAGTCTGCTGCTATGTAAAGGTAGCAGGCTTTTTTAGTACAGCAAATATTTTTCTATTTCTTCCGGTTCTTTGATGTGAATACCACCAGTATCACCGTATTTAAACAGGTTGAACATCACTTGCTGATCCATCGTTCCGGCTTCAGGCAGCGGCAGAATGATCCACGTCTCGTATTGGTGGATCAGACGGTCTTCCTTGCCGAACCAAAACGTTGTCTTGATCGTGGATTCCTTCAAGATGTAATCCAGATCAGGGCGTTCTGCCAATTGCTTTTTCAATGGTTCAAACAGTGGGCTTTGGCTATTTTTCAGCCATTCTGCCCCGTTCATTTTCAATTGGAACGGAACGCTGACTACGCCGATTGCTTTTTCCTCAGGCAATTGGACGGCCTGGTCCATGAAAGGCAGCCAGTCCTCGAAGCCTTTCAATACATCGAAGGCAAGCGGCTCATCTGGAGCGGTCACAAACTGCTCGTTCGCCTTGATGTAGCGCTTGTCATGAATACGATAGTACGAATAAGGTTGGGCAGCGATGCGGGCATCCACATTGTAGCCTTTCCCGTTGATGACAGCTCCATTGAACATGCTTGTTGTGGAGCGAGAGAGGATCGTATTTTTTACATGGCCTTTGTACCAGTAGGTCTGTGCCTCTTTATCCGTCTTGCTTCTTTCCAGGGCTGTTTTCAGCCACTCCGCACCTGACTCGGTTTGTGCTGTGGTCGTCTGCTCGGGCTTCTGGTCAAAATTGGTGGTGGCAAAAGCCTTCGTCCCTGATTCATACGTGCAGCCACCAAGGAGGGAGGCTGTGCAGATGGCAGCGAGCAATGCCCATGCTTTCGTCGCTTTACGCATGGCGAAACCTCCTTACGACTCCGTATCCCAAGAGTCCCACGAAGAGCGCGATCGTGAGTCCGAATACCGGAATGTTGTGCTGCTTAAACACGAAAATGCGATGCGTATTGTACATGTTTGCCACGATTTCGTTTTGCTTGTCTCCATCGATGTCGCCGATTTGAACATTGATCAGTGGCAAGTAAATGCGCCAGTTTTGTTTCAAGCCTTCAGGTGTGTAGTCATAGCCAGACAAATAGCGGGAATCTGTTGTGCTTACCCAGCTTTTTGCCTTTGCTACGATCTCAGGCTTTTCATTGCTACCGATCGTAGCAAAGTTGGAGAAGCGGAAGCTCTTGTCGCGGTCACCGCTCGCCCACAAAATTTCCCACGTACCATCTTGCTTTGGCTTCAAGATGTACGAAGGCTTGCCAGCCACGAGCAATTCATCCACCTTATCGTTGTCGATATCGGCAGGAATGAACTCACCTGTCGCCAATTCAGCTTGCTTGCGAGTTAGCGTGTAGGATTCTGTCAGTGTGCCATCCGACTCTACTGTCAGTACACTCAGGTGTTCACCCATAACAACAAGTCCTTCGCGTCCATCAGGGAGCATCATGGTGGTCAGCAGCTTGGTTGATTTCGTCGTGCCACCAAATGGTTTCCCTTCATAGTTTCCTGTCAGCATGCCGTCCTTGATGTGTAGATCCGTGTACTTCGAGCCCAAGGTTTGGCGTACATCCATACTTCCTTGGTTTTCTTCTAGCTGATTCGCGATATTTTCCATATCGAGGACAAACGCACGGTACGGTGCTGTTCCGATTTGCAGCATGCCTTCCGCATAAGGCTGTCGCTGTACATTTGGTACTAATTGTCCGTCTTTCAGCGTGTAGTACGGGAAGCCTGGGTAGTCGGTCGGCAATTTTTCCTTGATGATCTCCATGGTATCTGCTGGAATTTGGTCATTTGGCATCCGCACCATTTGTCCATCTTTCCAGGTCATTACGTAGAGAGAAACAGGTTCAGCCTGCAAGTGGCGTAACTTCTCAGCCACTGCTTTTTTCTCTTCTTCCGTCTCTGGCTTTTCAATTTCTTCTGGCAGTGGGAGCTCTTCCGCATTTCCAAGGGTGATGATCTCCATGCTGCCATCGCCATTGACGTCGTGCAGCGTGATCGGGAAGTAATCGACCCAATCTCCGTTGTACAGACGGTCAGATTCGTATTTTACAGTAAAGTGGCTCAGTGCAGTCAGCGTATCTCTGTTGAACGTGACATTCGCCAAGAGGGCGATTAGAACTAAAGATCCGACTGCACGCCAGTTGAGGCGCCCATACCATTTCACGAGCAGAGCAATCACAATGACTGCGATTGCTCCACCGATCAAGAGAGCAGCAGTCGTTTTCACATCGACACGCGTCAGTGCACGATCCAAGAGCAGGAAGCCGATAGTAAACACAAGCACTTGACGACGTTCAGACGGATGCACCACGAAATAGCAAAAGGCTAACAGTGGCAGGAAAATGAGTAAAGCAATCCACGTTAAATCAAGGAAAGCTGGTTTCACGAGTAAATGGTAAATCAGAAACAGGGCAATGGCGTACAGCGCCCAGCTTATCGTTTCGAGAATAGGATTCCGGCGCATGCCCTCACCACCTTTTGTTTTGTGTCTGGTCGACGAATAATGCGCACAGGAAGCCGCCAAACAGCCAGAAATAGAGGGCCATGAACGGCACCTCGAAAATGTTTTCCACGAGGTTATGGGTAGCTACGGCTATTAATCCGCCCAATAGGCCGAGTATCGCAAAAAAGTGCGGCGAGCCTTGAAGATTGCGGATGAGCCCAGCTCCGTATTTGAACATGGTGATTACGGTTCCGATTAACAGGATGATCCCGATCAGACCATATTCCGCTAGACTTTTGAAGAAATAACTGTCTGAATAAATCGTTCCGAAATGGCGAGTAGCAACCGCTCCACCGTGATGGCCGAGCCCAACGCCAAACAATGGCTCGATGCGCATTTTGTCATAGGCTTCGCCCCAACGTCCAATACGTCCGCCTTGGCTGCTAGATTCGAAGTATTCAGGTGTAAACAGTGTGAAAATGCGATCTTTTACTTTTCCGACAAGTGGAACAGAATCAGGAACGAAGAACAGGGTTACAAGCCCGATAATCCCTGCGATCACCAAGTATCCTGCGACTCGTTTGTTCCATATGTAGAAGCAAACAAATGCAGCAAAGGCAAGGGCAAACCAAGAACCGCGGGAACTTGTTAAAAGCATGGCGAGCAAAGTCGACAGCGCAACGATGGCCCAAATCCATTTTTGCTTGCGATCCTTTGCTGTCATGAATAGACCAGCGGCAATCGGTGTAACCAACGCCATATAGCTGCCCAATACGTTCGGGCTCGTTACGAAGGAGAATGCACGCGTCGTAACTGCTTCTCCTTCCTGCACCCATGATTCTGGTGTTTTGACGCCTACGATGACTTGCAAGACACCATACAGTGCCGCTACGAAACCAACCAGTACAAGTCCCTTCATGAACTTGTCCAAGTCTTCCATCGACTTCAGTAAATAGAAGCCCATGAAAAAGGCAAGGATGTACTGGTAGACAGAGCGGAATCCTTCCACGCTTGCCCCCCAGTTCGCCATGTCTGTCACCATGATGGCAACACCCAGGACGAAAAAGGCTCCCAGCCAATGTTTGATTCCAGGCATCGTTCTGTTTGATTGCAAGAAGGCTCCAAACGTAAACAGCATCAGAACGATGAGCAGTCCTTCATCCCACAAAGAAGATATGACTGGAATCGGTAGAATCTGTCGCATGACATAATCGATTACAGGATAGGCCAACAGCAAATACAACCACGTAGTTGATTGGCTTCCCCACTTCAACACGGTTTCTCTCATTTTTATTGTAGTCCTCCTACAGGTAGGGATTAACCTACCTATTATAATGAATCTGGCAACCAGGTAGCAAGCCGGGGGGAAAGAGGTTGGTAGGGACAGTAGAAATAAGATATGATAACTAGGTAGTTTGAGGGTTTAGAACCAAGCCTGGAACGAAGGGTTTCAAATAGGGATAGGAGATAAGTGGACATGAGTTTGTTAAAAATCGCTTCCATGATTGTTGTGCTGACTCTCGTTGGAAGACTTCTGGGCTTTTTTCGCAGTGTGTATGTATCCAGCTTGTACGGTACTGGAATGGAGGCCGATGCGTTTAATATTGCGGCGACGATCCCGCTGACGCTGTTCTTGGTCATACCGGGAGCGGTCAATGCTGTGTTGATTCCGACGATGCGCGGCATGATGGAAAAAGGAGAGCGGACGTCTGACTTGTATCAGAAGATGCTCACGATTATTTTGGGTATATTTGTTACTCTCTCTGTCTTAGGAGTTGTCTTTTCGTACGAACTTGCTGCGATGTTTGGACTGACTGGTGAAAAGCTGGAACTTACGGCTAGCATGCTGCAATGGATGTGGCCATCCGCTATTTTCATCGGGTTAACAGGACTGTGGTCGAGTATTTGTAACGCTCACCAACATTTTTTTACACCGACGCTTGGCACGGTAGTCAACGGAGCTCTGGTGATTGTCAGCATGTATGTGCTGGTTCCGATGTATGGTCCCATTGGTTTGGCAATGGCTACGACCATCGGTTACTTGGCTGCGCTGTTGCCGATCCTCCCGACATTACGTGGATTCGGCTATCAGCAACGCCTCTCTTTCGCTTGGCGTGATGACGCTGCTCTCAACGGCATGGGCGAGCGCGTCATACCTATTTTGATTGGTGCGGTTGTAGCACAGGCCACTACCTTTTTGGAGCGCGGATTCGCAGAAGGACTCGGAACTGGTGTAGTTTCGGCTCTCGCCAATGCGAACCAGATCATGCAATTGCCTCTGGCTATTTTTGTCGGGGCGTTTACGTTGCCGCTGTTCCCACTGTTGGCTAGTCACGTCAAGCGGGGGGAAATGACAGAGATGAAGCAAATTCTGCAAAAGGGACTTGCCTATCTCCTCATTTTGCTGTTGCCTGTGACGGTTGGACTTGCGCTATACGCAGAGCCTATCATCCGACTAGCTTTTGAGCGCGGTGCGTTCGATGAGCGTTCTGTCGCTTTGACAGCGTGGGCGCTGCCGTTTTACGGCTTGGGACTTTTCTTTTTAGCATCGAGAGACTTGCTGACTCGCGCCTTTTATGCTCTAGAAAACACGAAGACACCCGTTATCATTGGGGCGATCGGGATCGGTGTGTATGCCCTTGCCAACTGGCTGCTCATTCCGGTTCTCGGTCATGGCGGAATTGCCCTGGCTAATGCGGTTTCGGCTGTCAGTCAAGCGCTGTTGCTGTTTGTTTTGCTGTGGAGGGCCGTAGGCAGCCCTGTTCGGGCGAATTTCCTCATGACTGCCGGGAAAACCATTCTGGGCTGCGGAGTCATGGCCGGGGCTATTTTGCTCGTCGATCCATGGTTATCCGCATTGCCTGTCTGGTTGTACTTGCCGCTAGGAATTCTCGGTGCAGCTCTGATTTATCTCGTGGTGCTCATTTTGACTCGTGAGCCACTTGTGTCAGAGCTATTGCAAAAAGTACGCAAGCGGTCTACTCCTGCGGGAGGGCGCTCGTAAGCGGGAACTCTCTGATTGCATAACGAGTCTTACCCGAGCGTGCAGGAGGGATGGTCTCCACGTAAGAGACGTGAATGCTCACTTGGCCTAACGCCTGGCGAATTCCTGCCAAAAGCCTGGCTTCATCCGCAGGCAAAAAACGTTCGGGCTCCTTCACCAGTCTCAGGCTCAGTCGCTCTGGCTCATGCTGGACGATTTGAAAGGTGCGGAAGCTGTCCATATTGCGCACGATGTGATTAAAATAATGGCCGTGCACGTACTGTCCACTTAGAGATAGGAACATGTCGTCTTCTCTGCCGTCGATCGTAGACAGTAGTGGAAACGGGAGATTGCATGAGCAGGCTGAATCAGAAAGAGCGACGATGTCTCCTAATTGGTAACGCAGACGAGGCATGACGGTATTGTGCAGGTCTGTGACGAGCAGGGCTCCTGGTTGCCCTTTGTACAGCGGAATGTGTGTGATTGGATCGACTACCTCCAAATAACAGTTCCCGGAAAAGGCATGCATGCTTCCAGCCTTGCATTGATAGGCGATGATCCCTCCGTCACGGGCGCCGTATTCATTCACAACAGGCGCATGAAAAGCTTGGGCAATCGTTTGCCGCTGGTGCTCATGCAAGCTTTCTGCTGTAGAGACCACGGCTTTGAGCGGGATTCCTGTTGTCATGCCTCGTCGTAGCATCATCGTGGCGAGTGTATGAAGCGCGGAGGCGTACCCGTATAAATAGACTGGACGGAATTCTCGGATGAGGCGCAGGTTTGCTTCCAACTGTCTTTCGTCCAGTTCATAGGCAGAAATTATCAAGCGGTTTTTCAACAAGCGTTCCTTCCAACGGTAGCGGCGAGCTTGCTGGGCGTTTAATTCGAGAGGAGAGCCCCAGATCATCACACATGGGTCACCTATGCGAATGCCATACCAGGACAGCCCCAGCCAGCGTGCAGCTTCATATCGCTCGACAGTTGGACGATCGAGATAAAAAGGGGTAGGTTCACCTGTGGAGCCTCCCGTACGATTTCCAATGAGCCTACTTGTTTGTAGGCCTTGGCTCATATATTGATCAGCGTTTTGCCGAAAGTCTGCTTTGGTAAGAACAGGAATGCGCTGCAAAAAACGTTCGGGCATCTCGCGCATTTTACTCCAGTCTGGTGCGAAGTCTGTGTAGGCGGGTACATTTTTTATTGTATGATCGAGTAGGTTAACCAGCTTTTCTCGCTGCTGCACGTGCAATGTTTCGGCAGATAGATGCTCGGCTGCTTGTAATTCTTTCATGTAAGGACGGATGCGATTTCCTTTCAAAGCTTCCATTAAGGGCCACTGTACATGGCGGATCAAAAATCCGGTTGTGGGCATAATATCCCCTCCTACTCACAGATCACACATCAGACGATGCAAATGAACGGCCATGAACGTTCATTTGCTGACCGCAAGCGGTCACATTCTGTCTAATGAAAAACGTCGAGACGTTTTTCACAAAAGTCAATGGAATCTGTTTTTCACCAGTATTCCTGCCAAATTCCATCGATATACCTGTTTGCTGGAAGAGGGAAATGATAGTAGGATAGAGAGTGGGTTCATGTCGATTGGTGCTGCCCCAAGGGTATTCAGTCAAAGAGACCAATAAAGGAGTTACCCATGTTGAAAAAAAGTCATTTTCTCGCGGGAGCGTTGATCTTAGCCATAGCGGGGATTTTGTCAAAAGTTATCGGGATGTTTTATCGGATTCCGCTTCAGGAGATAGTAGGGGACAGGGGTCTCGGACTCTATCAGGAAGTATATCCTCTCTACCTGACCTTTCTCATATTGGCGACAGCAGGTGTGCCAGTAGCGTTGTCGAGGGTCATTGCAGAGGCATTGGCTGAAGGAAAGCAAGGCTCTATTGGGCAAATTCTCGCCCGAAGCATGGTCATGATGGGCGCCATCGGGCTGGTCTTGTTTGCGCTCCTGTACGCCAGCTCTCCACTTATCGCAAAGCTCATGGGGAATCCGCATTTGATTGAGCCGATTCGGGCGATTTCCATGTCGCTGCTGTTCGTTCCTTTGATTGCGGTCATTCGCGGCTTTTTCTACGGCCATCAAAAAATGTTGTTTGTCGGACTGTCTCAAATCGTAGAACAGACCTTGCGTGTCGTATTTATTTTGGTTGCTTCCCTGTATCTCGTGTCACTCGGTGAAGATACGGATACGGTAATTACCGGAGTCAATTTCGGTACGATGATCAGTACGTTTTTAAGCCTTGGGTTTCTAGCGTTGCTCATGTGGCTCCACAATCGGAAAAATTCCGTGTTTAGCGGGGCAGAGTGGGGGCGCCTTACTTGGTGGTACGATCGTACATTCTTCTTGTCCATGTGGCGTATTGCCTGGCCGATTTGTATCAGCGCCTTGGTGATCCCGATTTTCAGCCTGACCGATTCCTTCCTGGCGATTAACATCTTCCGTTACATATGGAATGTGGACGGCTTGACGGCGGATACGTGGTTTGGCATTTACAGCAGAGGTGGTCCACTTTTGCAAATGGCGAGCTTGTTCGGATCTTCGATCGCCCTCTCGATCGTGCCTGCTATTGCGGAAGCGATGAGACAAAAGGATCAGGAACGGATTACGACCTTGACCAAGCTTTCGCTGCGCTTTGCCTGGCTGATCGGCCTGCCTGCTGGCCTTGGGCTGACGGCTGTAGCCGAAGGTGCGAATCTGGCTTTGTACGGTGATATGGAAGGGACACGTGCGATGGCGATTTTAGGCATTACTGCCATTCCGCTTTCCTTGTTACTTGCTACAAACGGTATTTTGCAAGGCATCGGCAAAGAGAAAATCCCTGCGCGTCATCTGCTGTATGGTGTCATTGTAAAAGTACTGGCGACACTCGTGTTTACTTCGATGTTCGGTATGGACGGCTTGTCCCTGTCATGGCTGGTTGCTACTGCATTTGTCTGCGTGCTGAATATGCGAGTCATCAACCGTTACGTATCGATTCCGATTAACTGGCGTTTCGATACCATATACCCGTTACTGGTGGCTAATCTCATGCTGATTCTGGCTTGGGGAGCGACAGAGGTAGTTGATTTCCTGTTCAGGGGAAGAGAGCCGGTGCGCATTTTGGGAGCGATCGAGACCGTTTCTGGAGTCGGCGTAGGACTCGTTGTTTACTTGGGACTGCTGATCCTCATTCCACTCATTGAGGACAAGGAGCTGGACTGGCTGCCAGGCGGAAACAAGCTGCGGGCCTTTATCCAACTCATTCGGAAGAAGCAAGGCTCGTCGCTAAAGTCCAATACGAATAACGATTAAAGGACGAAAAAACCCCCCTTTCTCTGCGATAGAGGAAGGGGGGTTTTGCGCTCTGTATTATTTCGCTTTCTGATAAACACAGACAACCATCTTTACGAAAAACTCACGGGTAGCAGGGAGGTTTGCCAATGCTTGTAACTGATTGCGCAACGGAATTTCGCGCTGGTATACGGCTGGCTGCACCACACCTTGCTGGATTTTTCGAAAACGTTTAATCGTCATGCGATTGATGTACGAGATGGTATCTCTGCCGTCAGGAAGCTTGTCGAAGCGAAAAGCAATCCGGTCAGAACCGTCTGGCAAGTCGTGGACCAGCTTTTTATAGGCGTCAATCAAGGCTTGCTCCGAGAAGAGAGCATGCACCCAAGGAATGCCGATTGCATCTGACAAATGGGCACCAAATGGATGATAATACGGTGGAAAATTGATGTAGAGATGCCCGCCAGGCTTCAATACCCGAAAGCATTCCTCCAGTGTCTTTTCCGGTTCGCCTACGTGCTCCATCGCGTCATTCATGATGATCGTATCGAACGTGTTGTCTGGGAAGTCCATTCTTGCGGCATCACCGGTCATAAAGGAGATAAGCTGATCCAGTCCTTTTTTCTTCGCGAATTCATTGCCTTCCTCCGCGTAGTGGGGGACGATGTCAATGCCAATCATTTTTTTCGGGCCATAGGTGGCATAGTAGCAGGTTTTTCCCCCGCCGCCACAGCCGATGTCCAATACGGTTTTGTCACGGAACATTTGCTCCTGTGAATGGAAGGGGAGGAAAAACTGAATGGTTTGATCCCCTTTTTGAAATTGCCATTCGGTATAGCTCATTTCCCCATTGTTTGCCAGGTTGAAAGGGTGAACGGGGAGAGGAAATAATCGATTTAAACCAAGTAACACTTGTGAAGAAAAGGACATGATGTCCTCCTTTCCAGGTCAGCCTTATTTACGCAGCGCCTGCAGAACAAGTTCACTGCTTTTGGAAGCTTCGATCGCTAGTAGATGGGAATGCTCCGTTACCACATCAATTTCGTGATCGAGGTTGTCCAGCTTTTCAGCGAGCAAGGTCAAAAGTGTAGTTTCATCGAGTTCAGTAATATGACCAGCATTGGGCATTCCAGCGCGTTCGACGAATCGATCGATTTTCGGATCGTAGGAGATACCGATAAAAGGGATTCGCAGCATGCACGCAAGAATGAGCGAGTGAAGCCGCATACCAACGACGTAGTTGCATTGCTTCAGTACCGACATAATGTCATGAAAAGTCGCAGGCGCATCGAGAAGACGTGCTCCTGGTTGGCTCATCTGGTCCATGATTTCCTTGGACGGTGCCAAATCACTGGGGACATGCATCGGAAGGAAGAGAACATTCCAACCGCGCATGATAAACCAATCTGCTGCTCGGGCTATCTTCTGTTTGAATTGCTGTTCCTGCTTCCAGTCCCGGACAGAGATGGCGACCAAAGGCTTGGAAGGATCAGCAAACATACCATGGAGCAGCTCTTTTCCCCGTTGATCCGCAATATCGTCTGGGGATATCGTCAGTGCAGGGTCAGCTGTTATATAGATCGGGGCTTTTTTTACGCCACAGGCTTTGAAGTCCTCCCCTGATTCGTAGTCGCGAACTGTGATGATGTTGACGTGATTTACCACGCGTTTAATCATCGTGCGACTGAGCGATTTGAGGATGGGTCCAAACCCTTGTGCGTAAAAGACCACGGGTTTACCTAAAAGCTTGGCAATGGTGACGATGCCCAAATAGTAGAGGACACTGCGCGGACTGGTTACATCCTGCATCAGTGTACCACCGCCCATCACCAGCATGTCACTTCGCGAAAGCTCGCGGACGATGGTTCCAAAGCTCCAGCGGTCATAGGCTTCAATCCCGAATAATTCCGCAGTCCGATCAGGCTGATTGGACAAGACGGCGAGAGAGATATTTGGTTGTTCCCGCTTAAGAGAGCTGATGATGCCGTACAGGACCACATCGTCTCCGGCATTATTAAAGCCGTAGTACCCGGAGATGAGAATTCGCGACATGGAGTGAACCTTCTTTCTATATCAAACGTACAGGAAAAATACATTCTCAAGTATAATCGAGTAAACAAGGGGAAGTAAAGCAACCACAGTAGAAAACTTCACGCCCCAATTGTTTGGACAGATACAGTGGGTGCAGCGCGGTTCGTAGGGTATAATGATGTTGTTCCGACTTACGAGAACATATAGAGGAAACCCATACCGAACATGCCGATGCCAAGAACAATGAGGGCAATCATAACGATGAAAAGTCCCTTATTTTTGCGGCGGCGGTAAAAAAATTCGTCAAACATGGTAAGCCTCCCTGCGGTTATGTTAGTCCATTCTACTATCATACCATGTTCTCTACCATCCTTGCCATCCACATATGAGTGAATAGATGTCCGCAAGATTAGAGGAGTATGACAGCAAAAGGGAAGGAGCATTTTTCATCATGGAAAGCATGTGGCTCAAATACACATTACTAGTGGAACCAGAGATTGAGGATTTGTTTGTGGCAGAGGTTTTGACCAGCTCCTATACACTTGGCTGGATCGAACCGCAAATCGAAGTACTGACAACAGAAAACGGATATGATTACGCAGAAAATACGGAAGGTCCACTTGTTGGCTATTTGTTTGAACCCCAGCACGATGGCGAAGAGGAGCATGTAGACCGCCTGAAGACCTACATTCAACGCTGGAATGGACAAGTCACCCTAAAAGAAGTAGAACTCGTAGCGGAGGAAAATGAATCGTGGAAAGAGGAGTTCCGGGAAGTCAAAATAGGCGATTGGTGGGTGGCACCAACGTGGACGGACCCCGCAGCGCTGGAGTCGGCTCGGCATATCCTATGGATTGATCCGGGTGCAGCCTTCGGAACCGGGTATCATGGAACGACGCAGGACATTCTTTTGTTTTTGCAAGAGATGGATCTGGAGGGTAAGCAAGTCATTGATGTAGGAGCTGGCTCAGGAATTCTCTCTTTGTACTGCGCTTTGAATGGAGCTAAGCATCCTGTATGGGCAGTGGACATTAATCCGCAAAGTGAGTATCAGGTCCTCGTCAACGCGACCAATAATCACCTTCCCGACCACGCTGTCCAAGTCGTGATTGGGGATGCGAGCGAGGACGGAGTAAAGGCCCAACTGCCTTCTCAAGCTGACTTGATTCTGGTCAACATTGGAGGCGATGAAAATGTCGCGATGCTTCCTATGATTACAGAACGAATCGCACCAGAAGGAATATTGATTCTCTCCGGTATCGTCGAATGGAATCGGGAAGCTGTCATCGCCACATTTGAACAGGCAGGCTTCCAAGTAGAGAAACAAAGTCAACAAGACGAATGGGTAACTGTTTTACTGAAAAATATCGCTCTGAACCGCCATGTAACTTCCGTGTGAGACAATTGAGAAAACATGCTACACAGGAGGGGAAAACAAATGGAGCAGGTTGTCATTGCTGCTGCCGGACGTACGCCAATCGGTACGTTTGGTGGCGTCCTGAAAGATGTAAGCGCTCGCAAGCTGGCAGAAACCGTCATTCGTGGTGTCATGGCTCGATCTGGCCTGGAAGCTTCTCAGATCAATGAAGTCATTTTAGGGAATTGCATTCAGCGGACAGACGAGCCAAACATCGCGCGAGTGGCAGCGTTGGATGCAGGGTTGGGGAAAGAAGTGACGGGCTTCACGATTCAACGTCAATGCGCTTCCGGTATGCAAGCGATTGTAAGCGGCGCTTCCCAAATCCTTTTAGGCGACAGTGAAATCGTCTTGGCAGGTGGCGTTGAGAGCATGAGCAATGCCCCGTATGTCTTGAAAAATGCACGCTGGGGCAAACGATTGACGCATGGGGAGATGACCGATTCGATGTGGGAGTTGCTAACAGACCCCCACCATCAAATCCTGATGGGCGAAACGGCAGAACGTCTGGTCGATCGTTATGGGATCACGCGTGAGGAGTCGGATGAAATCGCCTTGCGCAGCCAGCAAAATGCGATCCGAGCCATAGACAGCGGTTTGTTTACCGAAGAAATCATCGGGGTCCCTATTAAAAAACGCACCGAAGAAATCATCGTAACGGAAGACGAATTCCCTCGCAGGGGAGTGACCCTGGAAAGCCTCGCGAAACTCAGACCCAGTTTCCGTGACGATGGTACAGTGACGCCAGGCAATTCCTCCGGGCTCAACGATGGAGCGTCCGCAGCCGTTTTGATGAAGGAAGGAAAAGCGAAAGAGCTCGGGATCGAACCACTCGGTAGAATTGTCTCGTGGGCGGTAGCAGGGGTAGAACCCGATTTGATGGGCTATGGACCTGTACCAGCAGTGAAGCGAGCATTGGCAAAAGCCGGAATGACGATAGCGGATATTGAACTGATCGAAGTAAACGAAGCCTTTGCCGCACAATACCTTGCCGTGGAAAAACTGCTGGAGCTTCCACGAGAAATCACGAATGTGAACGGAAGCGGCGTCGCTCTGGGTCACCCTGTCGGTTCTACTGGATGCCGAATTGTCGTAACCTTGCTGCATGAAATGAAGCGACGACAGCTGAAACGAGGCTTGGCTGCACTTTGTGTTGGCGGCGGGATGGGTATGGCGATGGTTGTCGAACGCATGTAGGTTTAAACGAAGTCTCCCCTGTTAAAAATGGAAGCAAAGGGGGAGGCTTTGTCATGTTTATACGGTCATTTTTCAAGAGACATGGAAAACAGATTGCATTTCATACCTTTTCCTGTTTGGTGATCGGGGCGTTGCTGCTGGTTGCCTACAGTGCCTATCAATATAAGCAAATGACAAATCAATGGTATGCTCCGATTGATGGAGCGAAAGGAAGCGCAAAACAGGCAGCTGCTTCACTTCCTCCACGTGATCTTTTGACAGGAACAGAACCATTGAAGCCTTTTGTCGCCCTGCTTCTTGGTGTTGATAGTCGCGACGGGGAAAGTGCACGTTCAGATACAATGATGCTCGCTTCGATTCATCCCGGTAAGCAATCCGTCTACCTTTTGGCCATCCCGCGTGACAGTTACATGGAGCTCCCGGGAAAAGGGTACGACAAAGTAAACCATGCGATGGCTTTTGGTGGTCCGAAGATGGTGAAAGAGTCACTTGAGAAATTTTTAAATGTAAAAATTGATCGGTATATCTCCGTAGATTTTGATGGCTTCCGTCAAATTGTGGACGAGCTGGGAGGTGTCACTGTCGATGTGAAGAAACGAATGAAGTACAGTGATCCGAGCGACGACACCTATATCGACATTCAACCAGGGCAGCAGACTTTATCGGGTGAACAGGCTCTGGATTACGCTCGTTATCGTAAAAGTGATCTGGGCAAGGAAGACAGTGATTACATGCGGATTGGCCGACAGCAGGAGATTCTGAAAGCATTGGCCTCAAAAGGCTCCTCACTCCAAGTGTATACCAAAGCATTTTCACTCATGGAAATCCTAGGTCAGCACGTGAAAACGGACCTCACTGAGCAGGAAATCGCCTCTCTGTTATTGTCTTATGGCGATGGCACTCCGAACTCCATTCAAGCTGATACGCTGGTCGGACAGGATGAGCGCATCTGGCATAATGGAATCGTTGGCTGGTATCATCTCGTCCCCACAGCCGAAAGGGAAAGAGCACGTCAGCAAATGATCAAGGAAGTAACGCCGTAAAATACGGAGAGCATAAGGGCAAAGGACACGGCTTTCACCATGGGCTTTGTCCTTTTTTTCGTCGAATAGTCTTGTCCCAAAAAAAGGAAAATACATGATTTTAGTTGGAAAATTGAATATGTTTCGAATACAATAGACATACAGGAAGAGATTATGAATGTAGATCATAGGGAGAGGCAAGGCCATTTAAGGGATGGAGGGAATGACCATGTCAAATGCCAAGCCTTGGATTGCCAATTACCCGCCCGAAACTGCGCCGTCATTGGATTACCCCCGTGTTCCTTTGACGCATTTTCTGGAGCAGTCTGCAGCTATGTATCCAGACAGTAACGCGATCTATTTCATGGGAAAAAGCATTACGTATCGAGAGCTTTTGCAGTTGTCATACCAATTTGCCAATGCATTGATCAAGCGCGGTGTAAAGAAAGGAGACCGCGTGGCGATTATGCTGCCAAATACTCCTCAAGCCGTCATCAGTTACTACGGAGCGCTTTTTGCAGGTGCCATCGTAGTCATGACCAACCCGCTGTATACCGAGCGAGAATTGATTCACCAAATGAACGATTCAGGCGCCGAGACCATCATCACACTGGATTTGTTGTACAAACGTGTTACCCAAGTCCGTGCATCTACCTCACTCCAACGAATCATCATCACAAGCATTGGCGATTTCCTTCCCTTATTGAAAAAATGGCTTTATCCGTTCGTACAGAAGAAACAAGGACAAAATCCGCAGGTTACATATAGCGCAAATATTGAGCCTTTTCTTTCCGTTCTAAAAGAAAGCGCTACCAAGCCTGTGGAAGTACCAGTCGATCCGACTCAGGATATCGCGCTCCTTCAGTATACAGGGGGGACAACGGGTGTTGCCAAAGGCGTCATGCTGACGCACGCCAATCTCATTGCGAATGCAGTCCAGTGCCAAGCTGTCCTTTACAAGCTTAAAAAGGGACAGGAACGGATCTTGTGTGTGCTCCCTCTTTTCCATGTGTACGGGATGACTACCGTGATGAACAAAGGCATTTGTATTGCAGCAGAAATTATTCTTGTTCCCAAATTCGATGTGAAACAAATATTTGAAATGATCGACAAACGAAAGCCTACTCTTTTCCCAGGGGCACCCACCATGTATATCGGCCTAATCAACCACCCGGACTTGAAGAAGCATGATCTTTCTTCCATCGATGCATGTGTCAGTGGTTCAGCTCCGTTGCCGATCGAGGTCAAGCTCAAATTTGAGGAATTGACGGGCGGCAAGCTGGTCGAGGGTTATGGGATGACGGAGGCATCTCCCGTAACGCATTCCAATCCCATTTGGGAAAAAGGCATTACGGGAAGCATCGGAATGCCGTGGCCAGATACGGATTGCCGAATTGTTGATACCGCCATGGGAGAAGAGATGCCCCAAGGCGAGGTCGGGGAGTTAGCTGTAAAAGGACCCCAAGTCATGCTCGGCTATTGGAATCGCCCTGAGGACACCGCTGCCGTATTGAAGGATGGCTGGTTTTTGACCGGAGATATGGGCTATATGGACGAAAACGGCTATTTTTATGTCGTAGACCGCAAAAAAGACATGATTATAGCTGGTGGCTTCAACATTTATCCGCGCGAAGTAGAAGAGGTGCTGTTTGAGCATCCCGCCATCCAGGAGGCAGCAGTCATCGGTGTTCCTGATCCGTATCGGGGTGAAACAGTCAAAGCATTCGTCGTATTTAAGGATGGACAGCTCGCGAGTGAAGAGGATCTGGAAGCGCATTGCAGACAGAGACTTGCCGCCTATAAGATTCCGAGACAATACGAGATTCGTACAGATTTGCCCAAAACGATGGTCGGAAAAGTATTGCGTCGCCAATTACAAGAAGAAGACAAGAAGAAAAGGGAAGCTCAGGAAGAAATCAAAACAAGCTAGTAGCTGATGTTTTGAGGCTTGCGATCCCAGGTGGAAAGCGGCCTTTTTTGCTGACCTCTTGCGATTGACAGAGAAGTAGCCCTGTATTACACTAAATATGAATGAGCGATCATTCATTTCGTCATCAACGTTAGTAAACATGGAGGTAGTTATGGCTAAGAAAACGGGGGAAAAGTATCAAGCCATTATTGATGCTGCTGTTCGAGTAATCGCCAAACAGGGCTATTACAGTGCCCAAGTATCGAAAATTGCGAAAGAGGCGAAGGTAGCAGACGGCACCATATACCTCTATTTTGAAAACAAGGATGATATTTTGATTTCACTGTTTAACGAAAAGATGGGCCAGTTTGTGGAGACAAACCGCAAACGCATTTCGGAAGCGACCACCATTGAGCAAAAGCTGCATGTACTCATTCATGCACACTTGAGCCAGCTATCCAAAGATCATGATCTGGCAAAAGTGACGCAAATCGAGCTACGCCAATCCAGTCCGATCATCAGCGAGGGAATCGGCAATGTGATGAAGCAGTATTTTAACCTCATCGATGAAGTGATCGTGGAAGGAATGGAACAGGGGATATTCCGAGCTGATCTTGAGGTGCGGATTACGCGCAAAATGATTTTTGGAACGCTGGACGAAGTGACGACATCTTGGGTGATGAAACAGTGTAAATACGACCTTGTCTCTTATGTTGATTCCATTCATAACCTCTTCCTGCTTGGTATGAAGGGAAAAGAATGAAAAGAAAAGCTTTTTTTGCATGAAAACGTTTGTTACAATGGAAACAGTAAGACTGAGCGATCGCTCGGAATGAAGATAAGCTGTTTTTATATATGGGGAGAGTTTGGGGGGAGAGGAATGGCGTCGCATTGGAATGTAGAAATCATTGATCGCGTTGCTACGGTTACGATTAGCAACCCGCCTGCTAACGCACTTAGTCAAGCAGTGCTCGGTCAATTGAGTGAACTTTTAGACCAGTGGGAAAATAACGATGAGATCAAAGCAATCGTTTTGACTGGCGAAGGTCGGTTTTTCATTGCAGGAGCGGACATCAAAGAATTTACCCAATTGAATCGGGATAATGCGGAAGAACTGGCGAAGAAGGGTCAAGCATTGTTTAATCGCTTGGAAACGTTCCCGAAGCCAATCATTGCAGCAATTAACGGCGCTTGCCTTGGCGGAGGATTGGAGCTTGCGTTGGCATGCCATATCCGCTTGGTAGCACCAGAAGCCAAGCTCGGGCTGCCTGAGCTGAATCTCGGACTCATTCCTGGCTACGGTGGTACGCAACGTCTACCGCGCCTGGTTGGCCGTGGCAAAGCGACACAGATGGTCCTCACATCAGAGATGATCGGTGGCGAGGAAGCTTTGCGTATCGGTCTTGTGGAAGCGGTTTATCCCGTTGAGCAGTTGCTTGCAGAAGCGCAAAAGCTGGCGGCTGTTTTCGCAAGTAAGAGCGCGATTACCTTGAAGTTTGCCCTAGCGTCCATCCACAACACAACGGAGCTGTCGTTGTCACAAGGCTTGGAGCAAGAAGCAAAGCTCTTTGGCGATGCATTCGCTACGGAGGACGTAAAAGAAGGCGTGACTGCTTTTCTCGAAAAGCGCAAGCCGCAATTCGCAGATCGGTAGTTAAGCATATAGCTTCACAAGTATGAGGTACCACTAAGGAGGAGGCATCCTGATGAATATCGTGGTTGTGTTGAAACAGACGTTTGACACAGAAGAAAAAATCGTCATCCAAAACGGACAAATTTCCGAGGATGGCGTTGAATTCATCATTAATCCCTACGATGAGTACGCTGTAGAAGAGGCAATCAAGCTCAAGGAAGAGCACGGCGGCGAAGTAACCGTAATCAGCTTCGGCCCAGACCGGGCTGAAAGTGCACTGCGCACTGCTTTGGCAATGGGTGCAGACAAGGCTGTTCTGGTGGATGACGAGTCTCTGTTCGGAGACGAATTCACGATCGCCAAAGTTTTAGCTGCCGTAGCGAAAAAGGTTGGCTTCGATATCATCATTGGTGGACAAATGGCTGTAGATTCCGGGGCTGGCCAAGGCGGTCCTCGTCTCGCAGAAGAGCTGGGAATTAACCATGTATCGACTGCTGTGAAGCTAGAGGTGGACGGAACGAACGTACGCGTAGAGCGCGATGTAGAAGGTGATCTGGAAGTCGTGGAGACGAGCCTTCCTGTTTTGATTACGGCTCAGCAGGGTCTTAATGAGCCGCGTTATCCTTCTCTCCCTGGTATCATGAAAGCGAAGAAAAAACCATTGGATCGACTCGGCGCAGACGATTTGGGTATCACTGCGGAAGAGGTAAAAGCGAAGACAGAAATCGTCGATCAGACGTTGCCTCCGAAAAAGCAGGCAGGTCGCATTCTCTCTGGCGAATTGGCAGCTCAAACGTCGGAATTGGTGCAACTGTTGCGCAATGAAGCGAAAGTGATCTAAGCGAGAGGGAGAGGATATCCATGAAAAAAGTACTTGTATTGGCAGAAGTACGTGACGGACAACTTCGCAACGTGTCGCTGGAAGCATTGACTGCAGCACAAGCATTGGCTGAGGGCGGCGAAATTGTAGCAGGTGTATTCGGAGCAGATGCAGCAACGCATGCAGTGGCATTGGGCCAGCATGGTGCGAGCACGGTGTATACGGCTGATCATGCAGCGTTGGCACAGTACACGCCAGATGCATATGTGCAGGCACTCACGCAGTTGATTGAGCTGGCTTCTCCAGATGCAGTTGTTTTGGGTCACACCGCGATCGGTCGTGACATCGCACCTCGCGTAGCAGCGAGACTCGGTTACGGTCTGGTTTCGGACGTAACAAGTGTAGAAGCAGGTCCTGTCTTCGTTCGCCCGATCTATGCAGGAAAAGCGACGCAAACGCGCAAATTCGTTGATGGAACAACATTTATTACGATTCGTCCAAACAACATTGCCATCGGCGCTGCTGATCCTTCGAAAACAGCTGTGGTGGTACCGGTTGAATTGGATATCAAAGATTTGCGCACGATCGTAAAAGACGTCGTAAGAAAAACAAGCGGCAAAGTAGACCTTTCCGAAGCAAAAGTCGTGATTTCCGGTGGACGCGGAGTGAAGAGTGCAGAAGGCTTCCAGCCGTTGAACGATCTGGCGGAAGTGCTTGGTGCAGCTGTTGGTGCATCTCGTGGCGCTTGCGACGCGGACTATTGCGATTACTCCATGCAGATCGGACAGACAGGTAAGGTTGTAACACCTGACTTGTATATCGCATGCGGGATTTCCGGAGCGATCCAGCACTTGGCTGGTATGTCCAGCTCGAAAGTCATCGTGGCGATCAACAAAGATCCGGAAGCACCTATTTTCCAAGTGGCTGATTACGGTATCGTAGGTGATTTGTTCGAAGTGCTGCCATTGCTGACGGCTGAGTTTAAAAAAGTATTGGTATAACATGTAAACGATGACTTGGCGCTCCTTATAGGGGCGCTTTTTTTGTCCGCAAGGCTTACTTTATGCTTTCCTTGCTTGGTATAATAGGGGGTAAGGAGAGGTGATCGGGATGAGCGAGGAACTTTTGCAACAACTGATTCACATGGTGGCGGAAAATAATCGATTGGTTAAAGAAACGCAGCAGGAGCTACGTGAGTTTAAGAAAGAGATGTATGATTTTCGGGATGAAATGTACGTATTCCGCGATGACACTACGCTACGACTAGACAGACTGGAGCGCCAAAACAAACACATCGATGCAGACCTCGATCTCTTGCATCGGAAAGTCAGCGATCAAGAACGGGAGCTCAACCGTGTAAAACAAGTCGGTCAATAAGGTGCGGTTAGACTGGACAAACTAAAGCGGGAAGTGTACCGCAAAGTGCGGAGTGGCGTAGTCAATTTGGTGTTTGAATGATATACTGATAACCGTTAGGAACCTTTATTTAGTAATTGAAATTCAAGGAGGTAACTTCTCATGGCAATTGTAAATGCTACCGATCAAAACTTTTCCCAGGAAGTAGAGCAAGGCGGTACAGTCCTGGTTGACTTCTGGGCTCCATGGTGCGGCCCTTGCAAAATGATCGCTCCTGTACTGGAGCAAATCGACGGTGAAGTGGGCTCCCAGCTCAAAATCGTCAAAGTAAACGTGGATGACAACCCGGATTCTGCCGGTCGTTTTGGCGTAATGTCCATCCCAACCCTGATCGTTTTCAAAGACGGTCAACCAGTTGACAAAGTGATCGGCTTCCAACCAAAAGAAGCGCTCATGGCAACTGTAGGCAAACATCTGTAATCGCAAAGCAACGAGTAAAGCGGCATAGCAATGTGCCGCTTTTTATTATGTTTGAATACGGAATTCTGAGCGATCGTTTGTCAAAAAATTAAGTTTACTTGAGCGAAAATAATTGCGTTTTTAGAATACTTTGATTAAACTTCATGTATTCAATTTATTTCGAAAATAGAGGGGGCTTTTCTAATGAAGGGATTTCATTTGATGCGCTCGCTGGCGGCGATCTCGCTAGGGGCGGTATTGATGGTCGGATGTTCGAGCGGAGGAAATACAAGTGCTCCTGCAGCTGGAGAGGGTGGCTCTGGACAAGCAGCTAGCACCGACGAACAAGAGATTCAAGCAAAAATCGGTGTGGTTGGTTTCCTCTCAGGATCTGGCGCAGCTTATGGAGAAGCACAAAAAGCAGGATTGGAGTTGGCCCTGGGTGAGCTGAATGAAGCGAACAAAGGCAAGCTCAAGATCGAACTGAAGTTTGAAGACTCCGCAGGAGAAAAAGAAGGCGCGATTAATGCGGTAAATAAACTGATTAATCAGGATAATGTCGTAGCGATTATCGGACCGACACTTTCCGGTGAAATGTTTGCTGCAGGACCAGTTGCAAACGAGGCGGAAACTCCGATTTTTGGTATCTCCAACACATCAGAAGGAATCAATGATATCGGGGAGTACGTGTTCCGCAACTCTTTGCCTGAATCCATTGCGATCCCGACGGCGATGAAAGCAGCAGTGGAGAAAAATGGCTTGAAAAAAGTAGCACTTATCCACGCTTCTAACGACGACTTCTCCGTGAATGGCTACAAGGTCATGAAAGCAACTGCTGAAAAGCTGGGCTTGGAGATTACTGGTGAAGCGACTTTCGCAAATGGCGATGTGGATTTCTCGGCACAATTGACCAAGCTGAAGCAAACCAACCCAGACGCTTTGTTAGTGTCCGCCTTGTACAAGGAAGGCTCCATGGTTGTGAAAAAAGCACGTGAGTTGGGCTTTACAGGGACAATTCTCGGTGGAAATGGTTTCAATAATCCGAAAGTTTTTGAAATTGCAGGTCCAGCTGCCGAAGGCTTGATCGTTGCGACCCCATTCAGCCCTGAAAAGAAAGATGATAAAGTACAAGCCTTCGTAAAAGCATTCGAAGCCAAATACAACAAAAAGCCTGACCAGTTCGCTGCCCAAGCATACGACTCGCTGTATATCATGTCGCAGTCACTGCTTGCCGCAGGAAAGGCAGAGCGCGAAGAGCTGCGCGGACAATTGGCTCAGCTGAGAGACTTCACAGGTGTATCCGGCAAACTGTCTTTTGACGAGAAACGCAATCCGATTGGTGATGCGGTTGTCGTTGTCGCAAAAGAAGGCAAATTCGTCCCGTTTGAATAGGATCATGCCCGGGGTCGCCCGGGCTTCTTTTTCTATCCGTTATCTCGCTGGATCAGAAAGTACCAGATCATGTTCTTCGCTTGCTGATCCAGCGAGAATAACTCATTCGTCGTTTGATGTTAACCACTTACAGTGAGGTGAGGCCATTTGTTTTGGCAGCAATTAGTCAACGGTTTGACAGTTGGGAGCACTTATTCATTGATCGCATTGGGCTATACGCTCATTTTTGGAGTCTTGGGAATCATTAATATGGCACATGGTCAAATCTTTATTTTTGGATCACTGGTTGGCTTGGTATTGATGACCAGCCTGAATATGCCTTTAGGGGTAGCACTGATCGTGGCGATCGTGATATCGGCGATTTTGGGTCTGGTGCTAGAGTATACAGCGCTTCGCCCCCTTCGTAAAAAAAATGTGCCCCATCTGGCATCTTTGATCAGTACGATCGGATTTGCCATTTTGATGGAGGAGGCCATGCACAAGTTTTTCGGTGCGGACTCCCGTGCATTCCCGCAATCCTTTGGGGACACCACATTTGACTTGGGGCTCGTTCAAATTCGCAGCGTCGATCTCGTTATTTTGGGGATTTCTGTATTGCTGATGTTTGTCCTGCATTTCTGGATTCAAAAAACGAAAATGGGAAAAGCCATTCGCGCGACGGCTGAAAATACGGATACAGCAAATATTTTGGGGATTAACACCAATATGGTCATTGTCGTTACCGTCATGCTTGCTTCGGCACTTGGAGGAGTAGCCGGCATATTGATCGGGATGGCGTACTCCGCTCTTATTCCGACAATGGGGATGACCCTTGGTTTTAAAGGTTTGGCCGTTTTGATTTTAGGCGGTGTAGGTAGCATTCCTGGAGCCATGGTGTGTGGCGTACTGCTCGGGATTATCGAGGTGTTTACCGTGGCGTACGGAGACTCGTCGTATCGGGACGCAGTTGCTTTTGGCTTGATCATTCTCATTTTGCTCTTGAAGCCGGAAGGACTATTTGGACGCAAAGCGTAAGGGAGGTGCAGACATTGGACATTCTCAATCCATATAACTTACAGGTACTGACTTTTATCTTGTTAAACAGTATTTTGGCGATCAGTATTTACATTACGCTCTCAACGGGTCAGCTTTCCTTAGGCCATGCGGGCTTTATGAGCATTGGTGCTTTTACGGCGAGTATTTTAACGAAGCAAGCGGACATGCCGCTGTTTATCGCTATCATAATCGGAGGACTGGTGGCAGGGCTGATTGCACTCTTGATCGGCGCTCCGACATTGAAGCTCCACGGCTTGTACCTGGCAATTGCAACGCTGGGCTTTGGTGAAGTGATTCGCGTAATATTACTCAATATGGAGATTACAAATGGCGCTCTCGGACTAACGGGACTTCAATCGATTGGCAACTACTTGTACGATTTTGAAAAAGCAATGGGGTTAAAAGCGCAAACCTTTGGCATTTCGGTCATGCAAATGAAGTCATTATCGACCTTTGTGTTTATGCTGCTCCTGTTTGCCTTCGTGCTTTTCCTGACGCTGCGTCTGAACCGTTCGCGTCTTGGCCGTGCTTTTGAAGCGATCAAAGCAGATGAAACGGCGGCACGAGCGATGGGATTGCAGGTTGGCTATTACAAAATGCTCGCGTTTGTCATCGGATCGATCTTGGCTGGTGTATGTGGAGGATTATTCGCTCACATTACGACGACCATTACGCCAGATGATTTTAACTATCATAAAGTCGTAGAGATTCTGTCTTATGCAGTGATCGGTGGCAGTGAAGTGGTGTGGGGGCCGCTGTTTGGTGCCTTGATTCTCACCGCCTTGCCGGAGGTACTGCGTGGCTTGGCCGAGTACAAAATGCTCATGTACGGTTTGATCATGGTTGGTGTAATGGCGTTCCGTCCGCATGGCTTGATCGGTGCCGATACGTTCCAAAAGCTGTTCAAGCGTCGTCGGGGCAAGTCAACGGACAAGGATGCGAAGGGGGGAGTATAAGATGTTGCTGGAACTTGCGAACGTAGGAAAAAGCTTTGGCGGCATCACAGCCCTTCGTGACGTTTCATTTACTGTCGGAGAGGGCGAAATTGTCGGCTTGATCGGACCGAATGGTGCGGGGAAAACGACCATTTTCAATATGGCAACGGGCATATTCGAACCAACGACAGGTACCTTTACTTTTGCCGGACAAAAGCTAAATGGAATGGCGCCTAACAAAATTACCGAAATGGGAATTGCAAGGACGTTCCAAAATATTCGCCTCTTCGGTCACATGAGTGCGTTGGACAACGTGAAGGTAGGTTGTCATTCGCGCATGCAGGCAGGCTTCTGGGCATCCCTTTTGAAAACACCGGGACAACGTGCAGAAGAAAAGGCTGTTACCAAAAAAGCGGAGGAGCTCCTCGAATTCGTGGGCTTGTCTGACATTGCCGATGTCCGCTCGGATACATTGGCTTACGGGCAGCAACGACGTCTGGAGATTGCCCGGGCACTGGCTACTGAGCCAAAGCTCTTGCTTTTGGACGAACCTGCTGCTGGAATGATTGAGACCGAGACAAAAGCGCTCATGGAGCTGGTCAAAAAAATTCGCGATGACGGGACGACTGTTCTGTTGGTCGAACACGATATGGGATTGGTCATGAACCTGTGTGAAAAGGTCGTATGTATCAACTTTGGGGTTAAAATTGCTGACGGCACCCCGGCAGAGGTACAAAACAATCCAGATGTGATTGAAGCCTACCTCGGCAAGGAGGACGAATAAGATGCTGAACATACAAAACTTGACGACCTCCTACGGTCAAATTAAGGCGATTCGTGGTATCACGCTGGAAGTCCCTGAGGGCAAAATCGTCTCGCTGATCGGGGCGAACGGAGCGGGCAAAACCACAACTATGCGCACGATTGCAGGTCAACTGAAGCCAGAGGCAGGGACCATTACGTTTTGTGGGAAGCGGATGGAGGGTTCGAGACCCCATCAGATCGTAAAAGCAGGCTTGGCGCTTGTCCCTGAAGGACGTGCGATCCTCGGAAAAATGACCGTGTTGGAAAACCTGGAGATGGGTGCTTTCCAGCGCAACGATGCACAAGGCATCAAGGACGACATGGAAAAGATGATGGCCTGGTTCCCGATATTAAAGGAGAGGCTCTCTCAATTGGGAGGGACGATGTCTGGCGGTCAGCAGCAAATGCTGGCTATTGCCCGCGCGTTGATGTCTCGACCAAAGCTGCTGTTGTTAGACGAGCCGTCGATGGGTTTGGCTCCCATCGTGGTGGCAGACATTTTCAAGGTGATCAAAGAAATCAATGCGGAAGGGACGACCGTCCTTATCGTGGAGCAAAATGTCAAACAGGCCCTCAAAATCGCTGATTACGGATATGTACTGGAGGCAGGGCAAATCGTATTGGACGGCACAGGAGAGGCATTGTTAAACGACGAGCGTGTTAAAGAAGCATATTTGGGTGGGCGCAAGCACTAGGTCTGCCTGTAAAAAACTGTCGCCATGGAATGAGGCGGCAGTTTTTTTCGTCATCATTCCATGGTACTATGAAAGATAGAACGTATATTCTCTTATGAAGCGAAAAAGGGAAGGAAGCCGGATACGATGCCATCTAAATTGACGAGAGAGCAAATGGAATATCTTGTTCATCAAGTACAGCGCTTTTTTAAAGAAGAACGGTCGGAGACACTCGGCAATTTGGAGACAGAAGAGCTGATTGCCTTTTTTTCAAAAGAGCTCGGTCCCTTTTATTACAATCAAGGTGTGCAAGACAGCCGCAAGCTGCTGCTCGAACGGATGAGTTCGTTAGAAGATGAATTGTATGTATTGGAAAAGCCATTCCACAAGAACAAATAGATGTAAGGTAGATATAGAGGAAAGAGGAGGGAGCAGCCATGAACAGCTCCTTAAAAGATAAACTGGCCGTCCTGCCAGATAAGCCAGGCTGCTACCTGATGAAAAATGCGAGCGGGGAAATCATTTACGTAGGAAAAGCCAAGGTGCTGAAAAACCGCGTCCGCTCTTATTTTACAGGCAGTCATAACGGGAAGACGCAGCTGTTGGTCAGTGAAATCGTGGACTTTGAGTACATTGTGGTATCTTCACCGATTGAAGCACTGATCCTCGAGTGCAACCTGATCAAGGAGCACGACCCGCGCTACAATGTCATGCTCCGCGACGACAAGACGTATCCGTACATCAAAATTACGAATGAGGCGCAGCCACGCCTGGAGATTACCCGTAAGGTATTAAAAGATAAAGCCAAGTATTTCGGGCCGTATCCGAATGCCGGAGATGCCTCCGAGGTGAAGAAGCTGCTGGATCGCCTCTATCCGTTGCGTAAATGCCGCAATATGCCCAAGCAGGTTTGTCTTTACTACCATTTGGGACAATGTCTTGCGCCCTGTGTGTACGAGGTATCGGCTGAGGAAAATCAGCGTTTGGTGGATGAAATTAGCCGGTTCCTCGATGGCGGTCATGAGGAAATGAAGAAAACTCTCACGGAAAAAATGCTGCAAGCCGCAGAAAACATGGAGTTTGAACGCGCAAAGGAATATCGCGATCAGATCAAGAGCATCGAAGCGGTGATGGAGAAGCAGAAGATCACGTTCACCGATACGGTAGACCGCGACATTATCGGGTTTGCTGTAGAAAAAGGCTGGATGTGCATTCAGGTGTTTTATATGCGAAAAGGGAAGATGATCGAGCGTCAGACGACTTCCTTTCCATATTACGGCAGCGAAGCGGAAGACTTCATGTCTTATGTGAGTCAGTTTTACTACGACAAGCAAAATGCGCTGCCCAAAGAGATTTTGCTCCCGCAAGAGAGTGAACCAGAGCTTTTGAGTGAGTGGTTGGGCATCAAAGTCCATGCACCGAAACGAGGCAAAAAGGATGAACTCGTGAAGATGGCCTCCGAGAACGCCCGTATTGCTTTGCAGGAGAAGTTCGCGTTGATGTCCAAGGACGATGCTCGTACGGTCCAAGCAGTACACAATCTTGGTCACATTTTAGGGATTCCGGTTCCTCATCGAATTGAAGCGTTTGACAACTCCAACATCCAAGGAACAGAGCCTGTGTCTGCGATGATTGTGTTTACAGACGGGCGCCCTGACAAAAAGGAATACCGCAAATTCAAGATCAAAACCGTCGAGGGACCAGATGACTACGGTTCCATGCGCGAAGTGGTCCGCCGTCGTTACTCTCGCCTGCTGAAAGAAAACCAGCCGATGCCCGACCTGATTGTGATCGATGGTGGAAAAGGCCAAATCAGCGCGGCTATGGACGTCTTGGAAAACGAGCTGGGCCTCTATATTCCCGTCTGTGGACTCGCGAAGGACGAGAAGCACCGCACTGCTCAGCTCATGTACGGAGATCCGCCAGAGCCTGTGAATCTTAGGCGTGATAGCTATGAGTTCTATTTGCTGCAGCGCATCCAAGATGAAGTCCACCGTTTTGTTATTACGTTCCACAGACAATCCCGGACAAAAACGATGCTCTCCTCGCAGTTGGATGAGATCCCGGGTATCGGTGAGAAGCGACGCAAGCTGTTGTTCTCTCATTTTGGTTCGTTGAAAAAAATGCGCGAGGCGACCGTCGAAGACTTCCGCCAATTAGGGATCGGCGACAAGCTGGCGAAAGAAATCATCGCTCATCTGCGCAAGCTGGACGCATAGAGTTCAAAAAGGAATTGATCCATTTTTAGACTCATGATATAATCCGATTCAAACAGAATAGTTAGCCTCACTTCCATTATGGGGTGAGGTAGAGGCGCGAAAACCAAGAGTACCACCCTGAGATCGGGTATCTGTGAAGGGGACGGGAAAGGGGAATTCGCCGAAGTGTGGAGGGAAACCCGCTTTTCTCCATGCTGGGTCTGCGTTGAACAAATGCAGGACTGTCATCTTGATAATGACCAATTGTCAGATGGAGAGCTATCTCACGGTGTGTCAATGTGAGTTTTGATGGTGATTACTATCAATCTTCGTTGTCCGCGTGTATTGGGAGGGAGGAACCGGTATGTCGAAACAGTAGGCAGCGGCAGGTCTTATTCCTTGTCGGTGCCTTTTTTGTAACATATAAATGCAAGACTTTTCTTTATAGAGAGAATAGTGAAAAACCATACGATAAGAGATATATACCAACATTGGATATGAGAAAAAGGGAGAGAAGCCGCATGGGGTTGATCGTGCAGAAATACGGAGGCACCTCTGTAGGTACCATTGAGCGAATTTTACGAGTTGCGGATCGAATTATCAGCTACAAAGAGGAAGGACATGATGTGGTAGTCGTTGTTTCTGCGATGGGGAAATCTACTGACGTGTTGGTAGACATGGCCAAGCAGATTAGCGCATACCCATCCGAGCGTGAAATGGATATGCTGCTGACCACGGGGGAGCAGGTATCGATCGCGCTTTTGTCGATGGCCTTGCATACAAAAGGATACGATGCCATTTCTCTGACGGGTTGGCAAGCTGGAATCACCACGGAGGCGATTCACGGGAGAGCACGGATTAAGCAGATTGATCCAGAGCGGATTCAATCCGAGCTCGGTCGTGGTCGTGTGGTGATCGTGGCAGGATTCCAAGGGATCAGTGACGAAGGTGAAATTACGACGCTCGGCCGTGGTGGATCGGATACATCTGCGGTTACTCTCGCAGCGAGCTTGAACGCTCTGAAATGCGAAATCTTTACGGACGTGTCCGGAGTGTATACAGCTGATCCGCGAGTCGTTCCAGCTGCGAGCAAGCTGGATACGATCTCGTATGATGAGATGCTGGAGCTGGCGAACCTCGGTGCAGGGGTTCTTCATCCAAGGTCAGTAGAGGCTGCGAAAAAATACAAGGTAAGGCTGGTCGTCCGCTCCAGCTTTACTGCCGAAGATGGTACGTACGTTGAGGAGGTTGCCAACATGGAAACAGGAAGAGTAGTAAGTGGAGTTGCACACGATGAAGATGTAGCAAAAATCACGGTTGTCGGCATGCCTGCCAAGGTCGGGACTCTCTCCCGTCTGTTCAATACGCTGGCGGACAATCAGGTGAACGTCGATATCATTATCCAAAGCTCCTATGATGCTACTGTTACGAACATTTCGTTTACGGTTGCAGCGGATGATCTGAAAAAAGCACTGGATACACTTGACAGGAACAAGACGGAGCTTGGCTTTGAAAAAGTAGACTTCGAGGAAGGTTTGACCAAAGTATCCATTGTTGGCTCTGGTATGATTCACAATCCAGGGGTAGCTGCCGAAATGTTCCGCGTCCTGGCAGAAAAAGAAATTTCTATTAAAATGGTATCTACGTCTGATATCAAGGTTTCTTGCGTCATTCCAGCAACCTTGACGGAGCTGGCTGTTCGCAGTCTTCATTCGGCATATGGTCTGGATGTCGAGGAAACCGCGGTCGTGCACGGAGTATAAAGCATAGGTGCTCCCTCTCCCTTCGTTAAAGGTAGAGGGGGCATTTTCTTCATGACGCCACTTGTACACATATACGTATGTCCGAAGGGCTATCCATTTCGATTTTGCTGAACGCTTCTCTTTCTTTCCACTGCTCAATCATTCCTGCGATGATTCCGGCCTCAAAAGAAAGACTAAATCCTAGTCTCTCTATAGACTGGTAGCTAAAAATAGAATGAGTAAGTGAATAGACGATCGTTTGCCCGGTCTCCTCCACGACGTCTAGCTGGCCTAATCCGAGCCGAATAAAAGGCATAATCGGGCCTGTTGCAGATTGAATGGGGATTTGGCGGCCCATATTTTTTCCTATCCAATAGAGAATATGGTTCTCACTATCGCCTAGCAGGGTGCTGGTCAGCGTTTCGCGTAGAAGATGATAGCCAAGATAGGGCATATTCATTCTTTCCGCATAGGGAATAGTTTGTGGTGGTAACAGTGCTGCAAGCTGATCCTTCTCTTTCATATGTGCTTCCCTCCTGTCTGTACTAGATTATGAGGAGGGACTCGCATTCATGACATCGTAATAGAAAAAATAGGTGGACTAAACAAAGTTATTCTATCAATGTATTTAGTACATTGATTGTCTTGACGCTCTGTGTCGACAAGAGTACAATTGGATTTGGTCAAAGTTTTGCCCAACTTTTTCTCGTATTTTGACACATTCCGACAAATTCAGTTGATCTAGTGAACGCAGTCTTTTTGTGAACAGCGTCAAGATGCTGTTCTTAAAATGATCGTGGCGGTTTTGCTATGTCTAATGGGTGAGGCAATGGGTTAGGATATTGGGGGAAGGTCTATCAAAACGGCAGAAAACCGTTTTGGACCGCTTGCGGTGACGCTTGACGTTTTTCACAGAATTGAGAGTTACATACATTGAAAGGGGGACCATTGTATGGCGAAAGGCCATAGCTTTCTCAGTCACAAGCTACACTCACTTCTTGGTTTGTTTCCGATCGGGCTCTTCCTCGTGTTCCACTTGACAGCCAACTATCAAGCGACTCGTGGACCTGAAGCATTCAACCAGGCTGTAGGCTTCATTGAAAACCTTCCATTTCTGTTAGTACTTGAATTTGCATTGATCTACCTCCCGATCCTGTTTCACGCCGTTTACGGTCTCTACATTGCGTTCCAAGCGAAGCATAACGTAGGGAACTTCGGTTACTTCCGAAATCAAATGTTCTTGTGGCAACGCGTTACAGGAGTCATTACCCTCATTTTTATTGTTTGGCATGTTTGGGAAACCCGTATCCAAAAAGCACTGGGTGCACACGTGGATTATGACATGATGGCAAACATTTTGAGCAGTCCTGCAATGATCGTATTCTACACAATCGGGATTATTAGCACGACTTTCCACTTCTCCAACGGACTGTGGTCGTTCCTGGTTCACTGGGGAATTACAGTTGGGCCGCGTTCCCAGCGCATTGCAACATTCCTGACTTTGGGCGTATTCGTAGTTGTAACCTTCATCGGCTTGCGTGCGATGTCGGCTTTCATTCTGTAGGGATAGGGGGACAAAACTCATGGCAAAAGGTAAACTGATCATTGTCGGTGGAGGTTTGGCCGGCTTGATGGCTACCATTAAAGCAGCAGAAAAAGGCGTTCCCGTCCAGCTGTTCTCCCTGGTTCCGGTAAAACGTTCCCACTCTGTCTGTGCACAGGGCGGTATCAACGGAGCGGTAAATACCAAAGGGGAAGGCGACTCCACATGGGAGCACTTCGACGATACAGTATATGGCGGAGACTTCTTGGCTAACCAACCGCCAGTAAAAGCAATGACTGATGCAGCACCTGGCATCATCTACATGCTGGACCGCATGGGTGTAATGTTTAACCGTACACCAGAAGGTCTGTTGGACTTCCGTCGTTTCGGGGGAACCAAGCATCACCGTACCGCTTTTGCAGGTGCGACAACTGGACAACAGCTGCTGTACGCATTGGACGAGCAAGTGCGCCGTTATGAAGCTGAAGGTCTGGTAACCAAGTACGAATATTGGGATTTCCTCGGAGCCGTTTTGGACGATGCAGGAACCTGTCGCGGGATTACTGCGCAAAACATGCGTTCCGGTGAAATTCAATCCTTCCGTGCGGATGCCGTTATTTTGGCAACAGGCGGACCTGGTATCATCTTCGGTAAATCGACCAACTCGATTATCAATACGGGTACAGCGGCATCTGCGGCGTATCAACAAGGGGTTATCTACTCCAATGGTGAGATGATCCAAATTCACCCAACTGCGATCCCTGGCGACGACAAGCTGCGTCTGATGTCCGAGTCTGCTCGTGGTGAGGGTGGTCGTGTATGGACGTACAGAGACGGTAAGCCTTGGTACTTCCTCGAAGATAAATACCCTGCATACGGAAACCTGGTTCCGCGTGACATCGCGACTCGCGAAATCTTCTCCGTTTGTGTAGATATGAAACTGGGTATCAACGGCGAAAACATGGTATACCTCGACCTGTCCCACAAAGATCCAAAAGAACTGGATGTAAAATTGGGCGGTATTATCGAGATTTACGAAAAATTCGTTGGGGATGACCCACGTAAAGTTCCAATGAAGATTTTCCCTGCGGTTCACTACTCCATGGGCGGTATGTGGGTAGACTACAACCAAATGACCAACATTCCTGGTCTGTTTGCAGCAGGTGAGTGCGATTACTCTCAGCACGGTGCAAACCGTTTGGGTGCGAACTCCCTCCTGTCCGCGATCTATGGTGGTATGGTTGCAGGTCCAAAAGCGATCGAGTACATCAAAGGCTTGAACAAATCCTCTGATGACCTGTCTTCCACGCTCTTTGACGGCTTTGCTAGCCAAGAGCAAGCGAAATACGACAGCATCCTGAAAATGGACGGAACAGAAAATGCTTACCTGATCCACAAGGAACTGGGTGAGTGGATGACTGACAACGTAACGGTAGTTCGTTACAATGACCGTCTGCAAAGAACGGATGATAAGATCGTTGAACTGATGGAACGCTACAAAAAGATCAATATCAACGATACGAATAAATGGAGCAACTCGGGTGCTGCGTTTACCCGTCATCTGTGGAACATGCTCGTATTGTCCCGTGCGATCACGATCGGTGCGCTCAAGCGTGACGAGAGCCGCGGTGCTCACTACAAGCCTGATTTCCCTGAGCGTGATGACGAAAACTTCATGAAGACGACAATGGCGAAGTTCAATGCAGAAACAACTGCGCCAGAAATCTACTATGAAGATATCGACGTATCCCTGATCGCACCACGTAAGCGTGACTATACGTCTGACAAGAAATAAGAGAGGAGGAAACTGATCATGGCAGAAAAATTGATCCATTTGATTATCACTCGTCAAGATAGCCCTGACAGCACTCCGTACAAGGAAGAGTTCAAAATCCCTTACCGTCCTGGTATGAACGTGATCAGTGCTTTGATGGAGATTCAACGTAATCCACTCAACGCACAAGGTCAAAAAACGTCTCCAGTAAACTGGGAATCGAACTGCTTGGAAGAAGTATGCGGTGCGTGCTCGATGGTTATTAACGGAAGACCACGCCAAGCTTGCTCGGCACTGGTAGATAAACTGGAACAACCAATTCGTCTTGAGCCAATGAGCACCTTCCCTGTACAGCGTGACTTGTCGATTGACCGCAGCCGCATGTTCGATGCGCTGAAACGCGTAAAAGCATGGGTTCCAATCGATGGTACGCATGATCTGGGACCAGGTCCACGCATGCCGGAAGTTGAGCGTCAGTGGGCGTACGAGCTTTCGAAGTGCATGACGTGCGGTGTTTGCTTGGAAGCTTGCCCGAACGTGAATGCGAAGGCTGACTTCATCGGTCCATTTGCGATTTCGCAGGTTCGTTTGTTCAACCAGCATCCAACGGGGATGATGAACAAGCATGAGCGTCTGGAAGCTCTGATGGAAGATGGCGGTATCGGTGATTGCGGTAACTCGCAAAACTGCGTACAAGCATGTCCAAAAGGCATTCCGCTGACAACCTCGATCGCTCACATGAACAAAGAAACAACTAAACATGCAGTGAAGAAGTTCTTCTTCTCCTAATTGTTTGCAATAGAAAAGGCGTGCGCCGGTTATCCGGAATGCACGCCTTTTTTGAACTTATAGGGAAGTTAGTTTAAGTGCTTACTGCATGGGGGAACATGTAGCTGTAGTGGGGAGAAGAATATTTCCAGTCTAGGCTCCAGGCTACGTCCCACGGGGGAGCATGCACTGTCCGCTCCGAAGGGATTCGCGGGGAAACGCAAAAGTGGTAGCCGCTTCCGTAGCGAGGGCACGTTGCGTTTCTGTTGCCCGCGAATCCCTTCTCCGCTCGGTAGGACTCCACAAGTCGCTACGTCTGGAAATATTCTTCTCTGTCGTAACTGATTACGTTCTTCAATCTATTAAAGCTTTTAAAAAACGGATCACACGGAATGCTCGTAGAGGAAACAGGAGAAAACAGCGAAGATCTTAGGGACACCGACCGAGACGAAATGCAAAAAGCGAAACACGCTCTTAAGCGGCCACCTCTGAAAAACATCTTGAAAGGGCTACTTTGGCCGCGGTTTCGCTTTTTGCATGTAGTCGTGCAGTCAATCCCCCAGCGGGTGGCCCTAGAAGC
>NZ_PXZM01000049.1 GCF_003013395.1 Brevibacillus fortis
CGCTGTTCAGTTTTCAAAGAACATTTTTTGTCGAACGCTTTATATCTTATCACGTTCGTTATTTGCGAGTCAAGAAGTTTTTTATCGAATCTCGTTTTCTTTTCTCGTATTTTGTCGTCGTTCTTGGCGACAAGTAATAATCTATCACATCTAAAAATAGAATACAAGAGCTTTTTTACTAGTTTTTTAAAAAAGATCAATGAAATAAAAAAAGCCCCTACTAAATAGGGACTTTAAAGGCTTACTGCGCCGTATAACCGCCATCGATTACAACAGCCTGCCCAGTGACACCGGACGCTTTCTTGCTAGCTAAAAAGGCAACGTAGTTCGCTACTTCCTTTACTTGCAGCAACCGCTTTTGCGGAACAAGTGGATAGATGACTTCTTCCATCACCTTTTCCAATGGTACATTTCTCGTCTTAGCCAAATCCGCTAATTGGTTTTGTACCAACGGTGTATCAACATACCCCGGGCAAATTGCATTTACTGTAATTCCAGCCGCGGCTCCTTCAAGAGCTGCTACTTTGGTGAGCCCGATGACTCCATGCTTGGCACTGTTGTAGGCTGCCTTGCCCGCAAAGCCAATCAAGCCGTTGATCGAAGCCATATTGATAATACGGCCATAACCTTGTTGCTTCATAATGGGGAACGCGTGTTTAATCGCAACAAAAGGCGCTGTCAGCATAATACTGAGCATTTGTTCAAATTTTGCAGTCGGAAACTCTTCTATTGGAGAGACGAATTGCAACCCGGCATTATTCACCACAATATCGAGTCTACCAAAAATCTTTACAGCCTGATGGATGCTCTCCTGGATTTGTTCTTCGTTAGTAACATTACAACCAAAGCTGATTGCTTCGTGACCTTCCTTCTGCAATTGGGCGGCAGCTGCTTCCGCTGCTTCCCGGTTCAAGTCCAGTATGACGAGTTTCGCGCCTTCCTCAGCAAACGTCCGCGCGATCTCCAATCCAATCCCGCTCGCAGCCCCTGTTACTACTGCTACCTGCTGCTCCAATAACTTCTCCATACCCTACTTTCTCCTCTCCTGCTACTGAGTTTCTCTTTCTATAGAAACGCTGACCTCTCATTAGAAAATGGAAACAGCAAATGCCAGAATGAACACCACTGCTGTTTTCAAGACAGTAATTGCGAAAATATCCTTGTACGATTGACGATGAGTCAAACCAGTAATCGCGAGCAGTGTAATGACCGCTCCGTTGTGCGGCAATGTATCCATACCACCGGAAGACATCGAGGCAATACGATGTAGCAACTCAGGGCTTATTCCCGCAGCATTCGCCATCTCCAGGTATTGCTTGCCCATAACCTCTAGCGCGATCGACATACCGCCCGACGCTGAACCTGTCACACCAGCCAGTACGTTTACAGCCAGTGCCTCAGAAACCAACGGATGATCACTAGCACCCATAATCCAGCCTTGGATGAGCTTGAAGCCCGGCAATGTTTTTACCACGTTTCCGAACCCAACCTCAGAAGCAGTATTGAAGATCGCCAAAAGTGAGCCCATCGCAGCAGCAGTCAAGCCGCTTGCCAGCTTGTTTTTGACTTGCTTCACATTGATTAAAAGTGCGGCAATAATTCCGACACATAGTGAAATAATCAGTGCCCAGGAAGATACGACGTTTTTCACTTTCTCGATCTTGAATGATTCTTTGAGGATGCCCGGATCGTACCACGTCTCTACCGTCCAAATTCCTCTGCTAAACAAATAGTTACCGACGAGCACCAATGCCAATGGGAGAATCGCGACCCAGATGTTCATGTAGGATTCAGTTTTGATCAACTCTGGTTCATTGGTATGTCCCTCGCCATAGCCTTCTCCAGCAGCAACCGCTTGCTTGCGTCTGCGCTCCAGCCATACCATCCCGCCAATGAAAACCATAATGGCGCCAATCGTTCCAACAACAGGTGCCGCATAAGCATCCGTACCAAAATAAGTCGTAGGAATGATGTTTTGAATTTGTGGTGTACCTGGCAAGGCGTCCATCGTATAAGTAAAAGCCCCGAGCGCAATCGTTCCTGGAATGAGACGCTTCGGAATATTTGCTTCACGGAAAATCGCAGCGGCAAACGGATACACCGCAAATGCCACAACAAACAGGGAAACTCCTCCATACGTCAAAATCGAACAAGCCAGAACGACAGCCAAGATCGCACGATTGGATCCGAGTGCCTTCACAATCGTGTGGGCAATCGACGAGGCAGCCCCGCTCAACTCCATGACTTTACCGAAAATCGCACCCAGTAAGAAAATAGGGAAGAATGATTTCACATAGTTTGCTGCATTCGTCATAAAGGTTTCGGTGTAGCTCGGCAGCAGAGATATCCCGGAAAGGACAACGGCCAGCAGCGTAAAAATAGGGGCAAATACGATAACAGGATAGCCCCGATACGCAAAAAACATCAGGAGACCGAGCGAAATCAAGATGGATAACACTTCGATGATCATATAATTCTCCTTTCGATTTTCTCCTCCGCTTACAGAGGAAATTCTGTGTGTTCACTTCAAGAAAACGCTTTCACGTTCAACTCAATTGCATGGACCGTGCCAACGCTAGCTGATTCCAGAAAAATCGTTCAACCATCCCCGTTCATCGTGCCTAGACTGTTGGTCAGCAGATGATAGCGCTTGCAATTTTTCCGGATTTCCGGAATTTCCTGTCCGGTTTTATGGAATCTAGCAAAAATCAGCCCACCTGTATCGGGGATCTGCTCATGAAGAGCATGGGGTTTAAGCTGGGTGTCATCTTGCTCTATTCCAGAAAACCGGAATCTACCAAAACGTGTTCCTTCCAATGAAAAAAGCCGCGAACCTGGCTCAACGCCACATCCCCGACTTTTACGTGCCTCGTACTACTGATACTTCTCCCACTTTTCGTAAAAGCTGGACTTGCTGATTTGCAGCAGCTTGGCGGCAGTAAGCTTGTTCCCTCCTGCTTGCTGCATCGCCTGGCTAAGTGCTTCCTGCTCAGCCTCTTCTATGACTTGTTTCAATGGTCGAACGGCATGAGCTGAAACCGGCAAGGACGCGAGCGCCACTTCATCAAAAACAGGCAGCCAAATATGCTCCTTTTTCAGGACATCGTCTTCGATTAGATGAAGAGCTCGTTCCAGCACGTTTTTCAGTTCCCGTACATTGCCTGGCCATGAGTAGCCCCGAAGTACGTTCCATACCTCTTCATCAATGGCCCTAACCGTAACGCCAGTGGACTTGCCAAGCTGTTTGAGCAGATTCGAAACCAGCTCCGGCAAATCCTCCAGACGCTCGCGCAACGGAGGGATCGAGAGTGACACGACATTCAACCGATAATAGAGATCCGCCCGAAACTTCCCTTCCTTGATGCTTTGGAGCATGTCCGAATTCGTGGAAGCGATCACCCGCACATCAATTGGCGTCGTCCGTACAGCACCTACCCGCTCGACTTCCTTTTCCTGAAGCACTCGCAACAGCTTGGCTTGCAGGGGCAACGGCATGTCCCCGATCTCATCCAACAAAATGGTTCCGTGGTTGGCCAGCTCGAACTTTCCTTTTTTTCCGCGACGAACAGCTCCGGTAAACGCACCTTCTTCATAGCCAAACAGCTCTGATTCCAGCAAAGAATCCGGAATAGCGGCACAATTCACCCGAATGAAGGGACCCATTTTGCGCTTGCTCTCGGCATGAATGGCATGGGCAAACAGCTCTTTGCCCGTCCCGCTTTCACCTGTGATGAGCACAGTCGAATCGCTTTTCGCAACTTTCTGAGAAAATTTTTTAAGCTCCTGCAGCTTCTGGCTGTACCCGACGATTTGATCAAAATGATAGGTAGCCCCCATCCGCCGCCGCAGCTCTTTCTTATAATAGGTCAGCTCATCCTTCAACTGATCAACCATGGCAGCCAAGGCAGTCAGCTCCTGTACATCCTGGAACAACACCGTTCCCAGCACGGCAATCACCTTGCCTTCATCCATGATCGGGATGCGGTGTGCGATCATATTCTGTCCTTTTATTTGCTGGATATCGGCAATCTCGGCTACACCTGCTTGTCCGACAATATGCATGCGCGTATTTTCGATCACTTCTGTCACGGGCTGCCCAATCACGTCCTGTACATTGAGAAATTCCCGATAGCTCCGATTGAATAAGAGTATTTTTCCATCCTTGTCCGTTACGATCATCGGTTCATGGGCATTTTCAAAGACGACCTCAAGCAATTTGCTCATCTGCTGGAGATTCCAATCCAAAACCGGCTCCCCCTTTGTCTGAATGTTGCTGCGTCGAACGTTTGCTCATTACTCGTTATGCCAAGATTATATCAGGAACCATCAGGGGAGGTCTGCTTTTTGACAAGCTGTGTTAACGAGGCTGCCCTTGTAATTGTTTGACCAATCGTTTGGGAGCCGCACACATATAGCCTTCTCGTATGTAGTCCTCCAAGTCGTTATAGCTGGTCACGTTTTTGGCAAGGATAGAGACCCAGCCGTGATGACCGATATACGGCGTCTTGTAAAAATACTCCTGTGTTAGCAGCATCTCTTGGGTCGTCTTCAGCACCTTCATAGAAAGGGAGGGGCCATCAATGCCCCCCTCTCCCATGATAACAAACGGCTTGTCGTTCACCCGAAACGATGTATGCCCAAATGCGTCTATCTGCTCCGTTACTTCTGGCAACCGCATCGCCAGCTCGCGAACAGCAGCTACCATCTTCAAACCTTCTATAGAAGAAATCTGTTCGTGCACCATCTGGTTCAAGCCTCCCTTTGCTTCCAAACGCTTATATACCAGTCTGTTCTGTACTTTGCACCACGTTTCCTTCCCTCATACGATAAAGCGGCAAAATAAAGCTGAGACCAATAATCATCAGGAATCCAGCGATCCCGTATATGACTGCGAGCGGAAGATGCAGCTTCAATACCCCCGTAATACTCATCATGACGACCATGGAGCCTGTAAACAACGGGGTCAGTATTCCATTCACCCGACCGATAAAGGTACTCTCGGTATTTTTAAGCAGCATGGTGTTGATCCCAATTTGAATGGAGGGCAAGAGCAATCCCGCGATGAACTGGGCAACAAGCGTCAGCCACAGATTCGTGGACATCCCGCAAATCGCTACTGCGACCGCATTTCCAAGAAGTCCCATGACCAATAACTTTTGCGGTGGAATCGTCTTGGCAGCTGCCATCGTCATGGCTCCTCCAGCAATCATCCCCACACCTTGGGCGGTAATTAACCATTGCAAGCTTTCTTTTGGCAATTGCAGTTGTTCGGTCACGATAAAAATCCCAAGCGGCTGAATCATTCCCAATGAGAAACCCACAGCCAAAAAGCAAAAGCCAAGCAGTGACAATACGCGACTGGATAACACATAACGAATCCCGCTGACCATCTCCCCAAGCAGTGCCGTTTCTTGCTGCTCTTCTTTCTCGACACGATCTGGCGGCAACAAATACAGGACGCCGGCCGCAGAGAGGAACGCAACCGCAGTGATGACCATGGCAACCTCCATTCCCCATTGCTGGAACACAAACGTACCGACAATCGGACCAAATACCATGAAGATCGCGAAAATAGTCTGGTACGCTGACATTCCTACCTGAAGTTGTTCACCAGGTATATGCAGCTTGAACAGCTTCATTCCGGACGGTTGGGAAAACTGAGAAAGAATGGCTGAAATGAGTGTGGCAAAAAAGATGGCCTTCCACGAGCCGTAAACGAAGGTAAGCAGCACTCCGACAACCGATAAAGCACTGAGCAACTCACACCAGACCATCGTTTTTCTCGGTTTCCAGCGATCAGCAAACGTACCAGCAAGAAAGGAAAACAAAAAGATTGGCGCATATTCCGCCACAGAAATCATGGAGACAGCGAACGGATCGCCTCCTGTATGATCCATCACAAAGAGCAGAATCGCCATGTTGCGCACCCATACTCCGACTTGCAACAGAAATGCTGATAACAAAATAGCCCTGACATAGCGATTTTTCAAAACATTTGACATAAAAAAGCCTCCTTATCCATTGCGATCTGGATAGGAGGCATTGCATACTATCGCCAAAAAGACATAGAAACCCTTTGGTGAGTCTAAAAAGGATCTACCATCTATTCGCCAATATGCACATACTACCCCTATCCATAAACGCATCGTTTTATCCGATTGGTTTTGTGGAGATAGGAGTTAGCAGATCATTGGCTTAATGGTCACCCTTTCTTGTAGAATGACCCAAGGGTACCACAAAAAGTAAGCCTCTGACAAGAAAAATTCGCTCGATCTTGTCCTACGCTTTGTCGATGAGTGTGATACGTTCTGCTGCTGGAATACGCGGCTGCGCGCCAGGGATCGCCGCTGGATAACCGATATGTAGGTTCCCTAACACTTTTTCTCCTGGTCGAATGCCCATCGCTTCGCGAAATTCCGGCTCGTGTATCCACGGGTATGTCTCCCATGTCAGACCGATGCCTTTTTCCCACGCCAGCAAGCTAAAGTTATGAATGACAATGCTGGTCGAAGCGAAATCGTCTTGACGCGTAATTAGGTTCGGGCTTTCTTCCATGATGACCGTCATCAGCATAGGAATCGTCATGATTTTATTGTAAAACTTCTCGCCGACTTCTTTCTTTTTCGCCGGATCAATCTCACGCTTTTCCTTCATGATCCGCACGGCCTCAGCTATTCTTCTCTTGCCTTCCCCGCATGTCACGATAAAGCGCCACGGCTGTGTCATGTGGTAATTCGGCGCCCACACCGCTGTATCCATCAGCTCTGTGACCAGCGCAGGGTCTACCTCACGATCTGTAAAGCGATGAATCGAACGACGCTCTCTAATCAATTTGGCCAGTTCCATTTCTGACTCCTCCTTCTCGTTCCAAAGCCATTGCAACGCCCCCGGAAACCTAGCGTTTGCACATTCGCTCAAATGATCTGCCCCTTCGTCAATGAGCAGGACTAGCTGACCCGCTGTGAAGCCGCTAGCTGCCAAGATCGCATGTGCTTCTTTTGTCAGCGGGACCATTTGTTTCTGGACGTTTTGTTTTTTGGCACCTTCCTTACTGCCAACATCCATGTAGATGCGCAGCCCGGGATGGTACATTTTCTTTTCCCGCATAAACGGAACCATGCCGTCATACCAATACGATCCCGAGATGCTGCCGATTTTCGTGAAGACGTCCGGATATCGGTGAGCTGCGTACATTGAGATCAAGCCACCTAGGGAAAAACCGATGATGCCTGTCTTCTCCGGTCTTAAGTCAGTCCTGTACTTGCCGTCGATATACGCCTTGCATTCATGGGCGATGTAGGAAAGATATGCGTCGCCCTGCCCACCAAAATTAACATTGCGCTCAGGCGAGATCGCTTTGGAAAACCAGGGCGTATAGTCATCCCTGCGATTTCCGGGTTGAATGCCGACGAGAAACAGCTCGGGAATTTTCCCTTCTGCAAACCTGTCTTCGATCACTTCTAGCGCAGTACTAAACGCAGGATCAAACAAGTCACCACCATCATGGACATACATGACCGGAAAACGGGACGTACTCTTTTCATAGGATGGCGGCAAATATACGAGCAGTGCTCGGTGATGGCATACGTCTGCTAACAATTGTCCCCTCACTATTTGCACATCCCCTCATTATTTTTTGCCTCTGCTCAGCAAAAAGAAGAAATACGGTACACCAATGATCGAAATGACAATACCTACTGGCAGCTCAATGGGAGTGAACACCGTTTTGGCAATAAAGTCAGCCGCCACGACCATCAGCATCCCGATTGTTCCTGACAAGGGAAGAACATAACGGTGCTGGATTCCCGTCAAACGCTTCGCGATATGCGGCGCCATCAATCCAACAAATCCGATGCCTCCGGAAACAGAAACGCACGCGCTCACGATCCCGATACTCGACAGCAGGAGAATATTGCGCTCCTTTTCCACCGAAACACCCAGATTCTTGACGGAGTCCTCGCTCAACTGAAGCAAATCGAGAATATGCACCTTGCGCATCAAAACGGGAATGAGAATGACAAGCCATGGCAGCATCCCGGCAATATGCGTCCAATTGGCACTCCAAATACTTCCAGAGATCCATACGGTCGCCATTTCGAAATCGTTGGGATTCATTTTTAACGAGAGATACAGCGCCACGGCACCTAATCCTGAGCCAATCGCGATCCCCACCAGAATCAGCCGTTGGGGGTCAAGCGTTCCGTTGCGCCAGGCAAATAGATATATCAATCCAGCCGCGAGCAATCCACCTGTCAAACCGAACAAAGGCATGGCCATGATGGAATACCAGCTCGCATCCATAAATTGTCCACCGAAGAAAAACATAAAGGCGACGATAGCAGCTCCTGCCCCTGCATTAATGCCCAAAATCCCCGGATCTGCTAGCCCGTTACGAGTGATTCCCTGAATGACCGTACCAGCGACCCCCAAGCCAAAACCGACCAGCGCCGCAATAACAATCCGCGGCAGGCGAAATTCGAAAATAACCAAGTCGTGTTCCGCCACAGGATCAATACGCAAAAGGGTACGGACAACATCCATCACTGTCATATCAAAAGCACCATTGGTCAAGCTGATGTAAATCGCAATCAAAATCAAGGCGAGGTTGACGAGCAAGAGCAAACGAAATTTGCCACTCCTATTAGGCATGCTTTCCCCCTCCTCTCTTGTAAATCAAATAGAGGAAGAACGGAACGCCAATAAAGGCAGTTACCACGCCGATTGGAGTCTCAAACGGACTGTTCATAAATCGGCTAAGAACGTCAGACAATGCCAGGAAAATGCCGCCTAGTAATCCTGCACACGGAATGATCCAGCGGTAATCGAGACCCACCAAAAAGCGGGTAATGTGCGGAATAATCAGCCCGACAAAAGCGATTTTTCCAGCCAACGCAACGGAAATGCCTGTAAGAATGACAACAGCGGTTGTTGCCAGCACCTTGACCATCACTGTTCTCTGTCCAAGACCACGAGAAACTTCTTCACCCAAGGACAAGATCGTAATCGATTTGGACAAAAGAAGTGCGAGAACAATACCCACGATGGCAAAAGGAACCGCCAGCTTCACTAGCCCCGGCTCCAAAAGATGCAGTCTCGCATTGTACCAGAAGCTGACGTTTTGCGAGACTTGAAAATAGGTAGAAATCGCTGCCGAGATACTGCTCAGGAAGGTTCCCGTAATTGTACCGATGACCGCCATACCCACTGGTGTCAACCCGTTCGGCAAAAGTCGAGAAAACGCGAGAACCATCCCGACCGCGAGTGCTGATCCGACCAAGGACATGGAAATCATCGTCATGCTCGTAGCAGAAGGAATGAACACCATACACAACGTAACCGCGAAGACCGATCCGTCAGACACACCCATAATAGAGGGGGACGCGAGGTAATTCCTCGTCATCCCCTGCATCAATGCTCCTGATATCGCCAGAAATGCTCCGATCATAAGTGCGCCCAAAGCTCGCGGCAAGCGAGAGTGCATCACAATCTGATGATCCACGTTCCCTTCATCAAAGGCAAAGAACGCTTGATAAATGGTCCCTGCATCAATCGACTTCGCTCCGTAATGAATGGAGAGCAGGATCGTAAGCACGATTACTACTGGCGAAACAGCTAATATGATCATTGGAATTGCTTTTTTGGATTGCATAGACTACCCTCGCACGCTCTTAGTTGGCAGACAATTTTTCTACAGCCGCCTTCAAGAATTGTGTTTTACTCCAAGCTGTACCACCTTGTGCGAGTGGATCAACTACGTTTACGTAAACCTTGCCGTTTTTCACTGCATTCACGCTCTTCCAGATCGGGTTGTTTTGCAAATCTTCTAATGCGTTTGGCTTGTCTTTATTCTCGTCTGGGGAGAATTGAATGAACAGGTAGTCCGGGTTGATCTGGCTGAATTTCTCCATCGAGATGATTTCTTGTGCTTTTGCTGCTTTTACTTCTTCCGATGCAGTCAAACCAAGGTCTGTATACAGAACCGGGTTGAAGAACACCTTCTCTGGATAGATGCTGATATTTCCTTGGCGCAGACGAATTGCCAATACTTTTTTATCCTTCATGCTCTCGCCCAATTTTGTTTTGGTTGCTTCCGCCTCTGCTTTGTAAGCTTGGAGCGCTTTCTCTGCTTCGGCTTGCTTGCCAGTCAGCTCACCCAACAATTGCAGGTTCGCTTCCCAGTTAGTTGAAATGTGGGAAACAGGGAAGGTAGGCGCAATCTTGTTCATTTTCTCCACCGTTTCTGGCGGGAACTTGCTGCTACCGAGGATGACGTCCGGCTTCAAGGACAAGATCGTTTCCAGATTCGGCTGCGTTTTCTCCCCGATGGATTTGGCTTCACCCGTGATCGGTGTAAACATCTCCGGGAATTTGCCGCCGACAGAAATCGCTCCTACTGGGTTTACGTTCAATACAAGCGAATCTTCCATGGACTCCATGCTACCTGCAATGACGATTCTCTCCGTTTTGCTAGGAACCGTGTATTCTTTATCTAAATATTTGATTGTACGTGTCTCCGCTTTATTGGCTTCATCCGCCGGCTTTTCTGCTGTTGCTGTTGTCGCAGTCGTGGCAGCAGGTGCAGTCGTGTTATTCGCTGCTTCTTTTCCTCCGCCGCACGCTGTCAGCGCCAATGTCAGCGCCGCAATGCTCAAGCCTAGGTATATCTTTTTCATTCTTGAAAGACCCCTCTCAGAAATGTAATGTTCCACTCCACACGAGTGATAACGATTATCATTCGTGATTATAAAACATCCACTCCTGCCCGACCATGGACGAAATCCAGAATCAACATGGACGATCTCCTGAAAATAATCTCACGCTCTCTTCCACTATTCGTTCATGCGCCGTCGCCGAGTATTCCCGCCAAGGATCGGACTTTATGACATGCGCACGATTGTTACGGACGGCTTCTATCTCTTGCCATGGACCTGATGCTTTCAATGCTTGAAAGCACTCCAATGTTTCTGCCTCTTGGCAAACTAGTAGCAGCAGACGATCCGGCTTGAGCGCAGCCAAGTCCTGTACGGTCACGAGCTGATCGTATACCTTCTGTTGCGATTCAAAGGCAGACTTAACTTGTAGGTCCTGGTAAAACACTTCATTCATACTGCGATTGCAATGGACATAGAGCTGGTTTTTCAAAACCCGCACGATGAGCACCGTTTCTTCGCCCAGAACGTGTTGAAGCTTTGCCTGTGCCCGCTTCACCTTTTTCTCATACTCGCAAAGCCAATGATGGGCTTCTACAGACTCACCTAAAAAGTCTGCCATGAGCTGCAGTTGTTCTTTCCACCCCTGCTCTTCAAAGGGTACATACAACGTGGGCGCAATCTCGTTCAGTTGCTGCTGTTCCTGCAAACTCGTCTCGTCTAAGCCTATGATGACGTCCGGCTTTGCATCGCGAAGCAATTCGATGTTGGCTTTCCAATTCTGGTTAATCCGAAACGCACTCAGATGTACTGGGATGTCGTTTCGATAGGTGTGATGATAGTAAGCCGTCCATTTCGGGTGCAGTGGCGCCGCGTAAGGAATCATTTTCAAAGCCATCAAATTCCCGATGATGGTCGAGCCATAGGCTGCAATTTTTCGTTGCCGGCTTTTCATATAGAGAGTGGGTGAGACTCCCACAGCTTTCTTGAATTTTCGACTAAAGTAAAATTCGTCGTTGTAGCCCACTTGATGAGCGATATCGCGCAGCTTGGCATGCGACTGCACCATCATCTGCTTCGCCCGGCTGATGCGAAGCTCTGCCAAATAGTCCATAGCTGAGATCCCATACGTTTTTTTGTACAGATCGACGAAATATTTGGGACTCACCTCTGCAATGCGAGCCAGCTGTTCAATCGTCACATTTTCCGAGTAATGCTCTTCCATATGTGCGCGTGCCCTCTCCAGTGCCATTCCAGAATCCGTGGCTGAGAAGTGTGCATGCTTGACGATGTGGTACCATAGCTCTTGAAAAGTGTGTTGGCCTCGGAAACGATCGAGCGCCGTCTCCTGCTTCCATAGATTCTGGATCAGATCACAATAGACAGGAAGCTGCCCTGCCGATTGCACAGATATCTCACCCCGAAAAGGAAACAGGTGCTTTTCCCGAAGGGCTTGGAAGCGCCGATGTCTGTCTCTCGTTTCCATAAAAACATCAAAACGAAGCATGTACATCTCCAAATGATCAGCTGAATCAGGGACAATGCCAAACGTAAGCATAGGAGGACATACGTAAATCGCGTCCTGCCGCAATTGGTACTCCTCGTTCTCCAGCCGCAGGCGTCCGCGTCCCCCGGTTACGACCAACAAAATATGTGAATGGGTAAATTGCTGACGTAGTCGATCATGTCCTTGTGCTTTGAGCCATGTAATGTCTCGCAGCTTAAAAATGGCTTCTGCCATGGTCTTCTCAGTAAATTCTTGAACCAAGGCTTGTGTTTCGTTCATGTTCTCACCTCTGCCCGATCCTCTATGTAATTATTGATAATCATTCTCATTATCATTCAATAGAGAAAGTATATCAAAATTGACGCTTGCTTCCTATCTGGAATATTTAATCGAATTGAACCGATAACTTGAACGTGGTATCGTACGTACCAATAGAAAGGAAACGACGCCTATTGCAGCAGCTATTCGTAAGTGATGGAGAGCGATGGAAAGCGATGGACGCAAGACCCTCAAGTATCTACGATGAATTATCAATTGAAACCATTGAACGTAACGGAGTGAAATGAAGATATGAAACGATATGTTCTACCTTTTGTCTCTAGTCTCGTCGCTATTTCTTTTGTGACAGGGTGCACCTCTGCCTCTGATCAACTGACGGTAAAAGACCCTGCCCCACCTGCAACGGAAAACACAGGGAAGGCTCCTGCTGATGCAACAAAAGGCGAAAAGCAAGCGGATGATTTGCTCAAGCAGTTCACCGTACTAGCTGCGCAAGCCAAGGAAGCGAAGGAGCTAACTGCCTTTTTGGATCAGCACTTGGCGAAAACGGACCCGAAAACCGCCGATCAATTATTTTTTGCACTTGAGCAGTACTATGAAAAACATTTGCCTACGATAAACGATAACTTCAAGGCCCTTCTCGCCAAGCCGGGAAATGCGGATAAGCTGTATGCCTTGCAATACCCGTACGATTTCAACAAGCTAGAAGGCGATGACAGCTTCAAGCAATGGCTCCTCAATCAAACAGAGGGAGGACTCGTCTTAAAGGCAACGAACGACATGTCCTTCTACTGGCAAGTGGATTACAAAGCGCTTCAAAAATATGCCACTTCACTCGGTGAAGAAGGGATTGACTACTTCTCCATTCAAGAAACGGAAACGGGCAAACCGTATTTGGGGAATGGCGGGTTGCAAATCACGCGGGCCGAGCTCGGACCCAGAATGGTTGAAGTCGAAGAGTATTTGGTCAACTACCGCAGCAGCCCACGTGCAGTGACGCTCCGTACGCTCTATATCGACTATCTCAAAACATACTTGTCTGATTACCGTTACAATGCCATTGACGAAGCGACAATGAAGCTGCTCCCGGCAGTCAAGGAAGAGTATCAGAACTTTGTCAAGAAATATGAGGCTACGAAAACAGGACAGTTCGTCAAGGATTACTTGAGCGAGGTCGCTAAAAACAATGACGTGATCTTCGAATTCGGCAAGCCTGATGAAAGCATTATCGGAGACGCCAAGCCGAACATCAGCAAATTCTGGGACGGGCTCGAGGTGCGGATTGCTCGGACGATGAATCCTTAAAAAACATGTAGTTTGAGTGGCTGTAGTGGAGGAGAGGGAACAGGAGAAAACGCTCGGCTTCTTGGAACACCCGCTGGGGGATTGACTGCCCGACTCCATGCAAAAAGCGAAACCGCGTCCAAAGTGGTCCAACCAGGAAGTATCTCAGAGGTAGACGCTTAAGGGCGTGTTTCGCTTTTTGCATTACGTCTCGGTCGGTGTTCCAAAGATCCTCGCTTATTTCTCCTGTTCCCTCTTACAAGCTGCTTGTTTTTTTCGGTAGTTGATAAAAGATGAAAAGACTTTTATTGATCTACCGCGGAGGTTTCGAATAAATAAAAAATGTAATCGGAGGAGGCTCCCGCGTGACCTAGTTGTCTGAGCATGGCAGAGATATTGCCTCGGTGATAGGTTCCGTGGTTGGCGACGTGTTGGACGATGTCGGCATAGCGAGCATGAACGGTGCCCAATGCTGGGTGCCTATAGGCTGAGGTGTCTTCCAGTGAGATTTGCCCGAAGAAATCTCTGAACTGCTGGGCTGATTCGGCGAACAGTATTCGAAGCTCGTTTACGTTCTTCCCTTTTAATTCCTGCAAGAGAACTCCTACTTTTGGTCCTACTTCTTCGTAGCTCTCCCCCTTCATGGCCAACAACCAAACAAAGTCCGTCTTGAGAATGTGAGCCAACGTCTGGGTGATGGTTGGAAACACGCTCTGAACCTCCTGCTCACTCACTCCCGCTGGTACCTCTTGCAACCGCTCGAATACTTTTTCGTTTGCCCATACATGATATTCGTACAAGCGCAATGCTTCATGCTTCATGTTCAATCTGCCTCCATTCATCTCTTCTTTGCTTTCCAATATAAATCAACTCAACTGACAATAACGGTCAGTGAAATCAAGTCGACTGATAAAAATGAAATAAATCGGCAGCGATGGCAGCCAATCGCTCTTTTACAAAGGCTGGCTCTTCAATTTGTATCGATTTTCCGAATGGCAAAAGATAATGAGGAAGGATCGAATGAGCCATTTGCTCATCTACGTGAAAGATCACTTGTGCCTCGCTGCGCTCGATCACGGTATGTCCGAGGTACCAATGCCCGCATAAATCAGCGAGTGCCTGTGGCCTTCCTTTGACCTTGAGCAAAATGGTGTTGCCCTGCTTGTCTGTTTCCGGTAGTAAATTCGAGAGAAAAAAGTGGCGCGCAGAAAATTCAGGAGGGCGTTGAAAGCTGGCTTCTGTACGTTGAATCTCATGGACCCGATCTACACGAAAGCTGCGAATGGTACTGCGCAGATGACAATAGGCAACGATATACCACTTCCCCTTCCAATAAACGAGCCCGTATGGATCGATATGACGCTTTTGTCTCGTTGTCTGGTAGGCTTTCTGATACTCCATCGAGAGTGTGTGCCCATTGGCAACAGACAACTCCAGCTCCTGTAAGGTAGATTCGAGGGAAGGGTCAACAGGCGGCTGGATCACCTCGAACCCTATACTATGTCGGTCAATTGCATCACGCTGCTCTTCATTTGTGTAACGTTTTAGCTTGGAAATGGCCCGATGTAAATCTGCTCCGAAAGGATACCCGGCCTCTTGGGCAAAAGCTGCTGCATGGATCAAAGCTTTTTGCTCGTGGAGGTCGAAAAACAAGGGAGCTTCATTGAAATGCTGAAGTAAACTGTAGCCACCATTGTGTCCGGCATCGGAAATGATGGGTACACCGCTCGCACACAGTGAATCGATATAGCGATAAACGGTGCGAATATTGATCTCGAGAATCTCTGCCAACTGCTTGGCTGTCATTCGCTTGCCGGTCTTCAACAGCCACAGAATGGAGAGCATATTATCGGCTTTGGACATCTACTGATTCGCTCCCCTGAAAAATATCTTCTGATTCTAATAATTACAACAGATTTCAATCCATTTCCTCTATCTGCCCCCTCTCCTTTTCTTGAAAGGACAAGTCCTTTCTCCATAAGCTGCCAGTTGAAACATGGCGGAAATGGTTGAAAAGGTATATTTCTGCTCACTTAACACCTCAATGACATAGGGCAAAGCATCCATACTCCCCTTAAGCGTGTCTTTCGTACCGCCAGCGGAATGTTGAAGCACGACTGCGCCTGGTGTGACATGTCCCAAGATGTTTCTCGCGACCTGTGGACCGGTGAGACCTTTCCAATCCCAACTATCTACATCCCACAAAATCATTTCGTAGTTATTCGCCGCAAGCAGCTGGATGACATCCTCATTCACTGCTCCATATGGCGGCCGAACTATCCGGGGTCTCACACCTACAACCTTTTTAATCTGATCTGAGGTACGTTCTACCTGCTCATGAACAGCCAAGAGAGGTATTTTCGTAAAGTCAGGGTGGTCCCAGCTATGGTTTCCTACCAAGTGTCCTTCCTTTACGATCCGCTCCAGTATTCTCGGGTTGTACTTCACCATTTGTCCAACACAAAAGAAAGTTGCCTTTACCTGATAGTGAGCCAATATGTCTAACACACGAGGCGTCCACAACTGATCCGGTCCATCATCAAAAGTGAGTGCGATTTCCTTCGACTTATTGAGCTTGTTCACAAGCGTTACCCTCCGTATAAGCCAGTATTCTGCTGCATTGGTGCATAGTATGACTGGGCAATCATTTGGTAACGCTAAAAAAGCCCCTAGTCTGGGCTTTCTGTATGAGTATGTACCTTACAAAATTTTTTTAACAACTCTTAAATGAATATAGTATAATGATGATAATGATTTTCATTTTCGTAAAAATTTATACTAGTGCGTATTCAAAAAGACGACCTTTCAACACCGAGAAAGTGGCGAGAACCTAAAAAGGGACGAGCGGAGTGTAGGGGATCTACATGAGCGCCGGACCTTGAAGGTGAACGCCTCTTTCGATGTCGCTATAGCCATCAAAACCTACTTCGTGATCGAAAGTCGACTTTTTGAACTACCTCTATTAGAGAGATTGTTGGATATACATGGAGGGTTAATCACGACAAAGCATGCTCGAAAGGGAGGATTGTATGGGAAAAGTGTTAGAAGTAAAAGATTTGCACGTGTCATTCGATACGTATGCAGGCGAAGTCAAAGCAGTACGGGGCGTCTCCTTCGATCTGGAAAAAGGAGAAACGCTGGCGATTGTTGGTGAATCTGGTTCCGGTAAATCCGTAACCTCACAAGCACTTATGCGCCTCATTCCTTCTCCTCCTGGACGCATTCCAAAAGGACAAGTTCTGTTTGAGGGAAGAGATTTGGTTACGCTTTCCGAAAAAGAAATGCAGGATGTTCGCGGTCGCGATATCTCGATGATCTTCCAAGACCCGATGACTTCGCTTAATCCGACGATGACCATCGGTAACCAAATCATGGAGAGCTTCATCAAGCACCAAAAGCTGAACCGTGCAGAAGCGCGCAGCCGTGCTATTGAGCTGTTGGAAATGGTAGGGATTCCGTTTGCCAAAGAACGTATCGATCAATACCCGCACCAGTTTTCTGGTGGGATGCGCCAACGGATTGTCATTGCCATCGCACTGGCCTGCAATCCAAAAATTATCATCGCCGATGAGCCGACAACTGCTCTGGATGTATCGATTCAGGCGCAAATTTTGGAGCTGCTGAAGGAACTGCAAAAGAAGATGGGTACCTCGATCATCTTTATTACGCATGACCTCGGTGTAGTTGCTAACATGGCAGACCGTGTAGCAGTTATGTATGCAGGCAAAATTGTGGAAATCGGTAAAGTCGATGAAATTTTCTACGATCCTAAGCACCCGTATACATGGGGTCTATTAGGTTCCATGCCTAGCCTCGATTCCAGCGATGATGAGCTGATGTCCATTCCTGGATCGCCGCCTGACATGTTCAAGCCACCTGTAGGTGATGCTTTTGCGGCTCGTAACCCATTTGCGTTGAAGGTCGACCTGGAATATGAACCACCGATGTTCAAAATCTCCGACACGCACTATGCGGCAACATGGCTCTTGCACGAAATGGCACCGGACATTAAGCCTCCTGCTTCCGCTGTGAGAAGAAAGGTGAATGCTGATGATGCTGCCGCTGATGCTCCGGTAAGCACAAAAAAAACCTTCAACTACGAGAACCGTGAGAAGCTGGTTGAAGTCAAAGATTTGAAACAGCATTTTGACCTCGGGAATGGTCATACGCTGAAAGCTGTAGATGGCATCACCTTTGACATCTACAAAGGGGAAATCTTCGGTCTTGTGGGTGAATCCGGTTGCGGTAAATCCACTACAGGACGAACCATCCTTCGCCTATACGATGCAACTGGCGGAGAGGTCTTGTTCGATGGGAATAGTGTACACGGTAAGAAAACGCTCGAAGAAAAGAAATGGCTCAACCGCAAAATTCAAATGATCTTCCAAGACCCGTACTCGTCGTTGAATCCACGTCTGACCGTATCGGATATTATTGCAGAAGGTCTGGACATTCATCGTCTGGCGACCAAGGAAGCACGCATTGCCAAAGTACACGAGCTGTTGGAAACCGTTGGCCTCAACCGCGAGCACGCAAACCGTTACCCGCATGAGTTCAGCGGCGGACAACGCCAACGGATCGGGATTGCACGGGCATTGGCTGTTGATCCGGAATTCATCATTGCCGATGAACCAATCTCTGCGCTCGACGTGTCCATTCAGGCGCAGGTCATTAATCTGCTCAAGCGCCTGCAAAAGGAAAAAGGCCTGACCTATCTGTTCATCGCCCATGACCTGTCCATGGTTAAATACATCAGTGACCGCATTGGTGTCATGTACCGCGGACGAATTGTAGAGCTGGCAGAAAGTAATCGTCTGTACGAGAATCCGATTCATCCGTACACCAAATCGTTGCTCTCGGCAATTCCATTGCCAGACCCTGATTATGAGCGCAACCGTAAGCGCATCGTTTTCGATGATCAGGAATATCTCCGAGATCAAGGGGAAGAACGCGTCTTGCGTGAAATTGAGCGCGGTCACTTTGTTGCTTGCACCCAGAAAGAATTCGAAAGATACGGCGGCGGCGTTTTGGTGTAAACCATATATATGAAAAGGGAGAGAGCTTCGACAGCTCATCTCCCTTTTTTATTTAGTCCTTCATTCGCAAGAGTCTCATACTGTTTAAGATGACCAGCAATGCGGCTCCAGTGTCACTGAGCACCGCCAGCCACAAGGTTAGATAGCCTGGGAATATCAACACGAGTGCCACCAGCTTCACGATGATCGAAAACCAGATGTTTTGCTTGATAATCGTGAGCGCTTTTCTGCTGACCTTCATCGTGTGCGGCAGCTTTTCGAGATTGTCGGCCATCAACACGATATCAGCGGTTTCCATTGCCGTATCGGTGCCTGCTCCACCCATGGCAATACCCAAGTCAGCTGATGCGAGAGCAGGCGCATCGTTGATCCCGTCACCCACCATGGCGACGACCTTGCCTTCGTGTTGGAGTTTCTTAACCGCCTCTACCTTATCCTGTGGTAACAGCTCTGCAAAATATCGATTCACACCCGTCTGACTCGCTACCTTTTTCGCCGTACCGGCATTGTCACCAGTCAGCATGACGATGTCTTCGATTCCTGCCGCCTTGAGCTTACCAATGGCACTAACCGTAATCTCACGAATGGTGTCGGCAACAGCAATCATCCCGATCAATTTCGTTGAGGTACCGATGACCACCAGCGTATGTCCCTCACTCTGCAACGACTTGATTTGCGCTTCCCATGCTGACAGATCGACTCCCAACTCTTGAAACAGGGCGGGCTTCCCTGCATAAAATGTCTCGGCTCCGATGACAGCGCTCGCCCCTTTTCCGACGATCGTCTTGAAATCTTGCCCGCTCTGGGAAACAACCTGCTTTTGTTTGGCATAGGTGAGAATCGCTTGTGCAATCGGATGGGAAGAACGCTCTTCAATCGTTCTGGCGATAGACACTACTTCGTCCTCGCTTCCCTCCATCTCAATAACCGCTGCCACCTGTGGTTTCCCTTCCGTCAATGTGCCCGTTTTATCGAAGGCAATTGCGGTGATCGCTCCTGCCTTTTCCAAAAAAGTACCGCCCTTGATCAGGACGCCGTTTCTCGCTGCGTTTCCAATCGCGGACACAATCGCAACTGGCGTGGAAATGACCAGTGCGCACGGGCAAGCAACAACCAGTAACTCAAGTCCTCTGTAAAACCATTCTCCCCAGGTACCGAGTCCGAGTAATGGCGGGAATACAATCACGAGCAAAGCAAGCACGAGCACGATTGGCGTGTAGATCGCAGCGAATTTATCAACAAATGCCTGAGTAGGCGCTTTTTTCTCCTGCGCTTCCTCTACGAGATGAATGATTCTGGCAATCGCCGTATCCTCCACCAGCTTTGTTACCTTGATCTCCACCGCGCCGCTTTCGTTGACACTCCCTGCAAAAACGCTGTCGCCGACCAGCTTATCTACGGGAATCGATTCACCTGTAATCGGGGCCTGATTGACGCTCGATGTCCCGTGAACAATCACTCCGTCCAGCGGGATTTTCTCCCCCGGCTTCACTACGATGACTTGACCGACAGTAACGTCCTCAACTGGCTTGCGAGTAAGAGACTCCCCTACCTTGACCCACGCCTCTGGCGGAGCCAAATCCATCAGATTGCGTATGGAGTCACGCGTTTTTTCAATCGACTTGGTCTGCAGCAAGTTTCCGATGGAAAAGAGCCAGACGACCGTCGCGCCCTCCAGCCACTCACCAATTAACGCTGCTCCTACAGCCGCAACAGACATCAATACGTTCATATCCAGTGAACCGCTTTTCATCGCGTAAAAAGCACTGCGCGCAGGTCGGTAGCCTCCACTTATGATCGACAACGCATAGAGCACAGTAACGACCATGGGAGATATGCTAGGCGATAAGGAACCTAGAAAACCGAGAGCCAGCAGCACACCGGAAATCGTCGTCAGTGCCGTCCCTGCTTGATCCGTTTTCGGTACTGTTTTGGCAGTGCGTCTCGTAAGCAGCATGGCACTGTAGCCAGCCTTGGCGACTTCCTTGACCACCGCATCTTCTCCCAAACCATCCGCGACGAGCTGCATTTTACCTGTGGAAAAGTTCACGTTAACCTCTTTTACATCAGGCAACGTCTGCATATGCTTTTCCAGCGATTTGGCGCACGAACTGCAATCCATACCTGTAACGCGATAAACAACAGCCTGTGAAGAAAGAATGCCTGCGCCTTCTGTTGCCGCAGCCGCAGACTCGAGAACCGTGAGATTTTTACCAGCATGCTTATGCTCACTGCTGCATTGATGCCCACTGCAACACTCTTCTTTTTTTCGTTCTTCTGCCATCTGTTCTCACCTTTTTCCAAGCATCTATTTTGCCCAGCTTCGAATGAAATCAATCCACAAACATTCAAACAAATATTTAATTATTATATTATCGCATCCTTTTGGATCGTTCAAGAATTGATTTGAATATTTCGCCCATTTTTTTACAGCTCGAGAATAAAGAAAAAGACCCCTATTACTAGGAGTCTTGTTACTTGGTACGAGCTTGTACTGGTGTTGGGGTGGTCTGCCAACGCTCCCCACAGTCCAGACATTTACACTTGATTACTTTACGCTTTTCTAAGGCAAGACGAACGGCAAACAGGATAAAGGCCCCTGACAGTCCGAGGAACAAAAAGATGACAGGTGTCCCTTTCACCGAAATGCCGATCAAGGCAAGCACTGCCAAAACCGCTGCATAAATGGTTATGTATAATGGCTTATTAATCGATTCCGTCAAATCGATTTTTGCAGACCGGCACTTCGGGCACTTTGGTTGCGCACTCATGGTATTCTCTCCCCATTTCATTGGATCATGTTCATCTTACACGAAAACAGGGAGGGACACTACAGTGCCATGAAAATGTCGTTTTTCCTTTTCACTTTCTCCGCGAATGTCTATAATAGTAGGACATTGTAGAGCATGAGGTGATGGTTACAGTGGATGACATCTGTGAAATCCAATGTTTTGATGAGGAAAAAGTAAATCGGTTAAAGCCCTTCGCCACAGAATCAGAAGGGGTAGCAAAAATCTTCAAGGCGTTGGCCGATGACACCCGCGCCAAAATCATTCACATCCTCTCGATGGAAGACGAGCTCTGTGTCTGTGATGTAGCTGCCATCATCGGAAGCTCGATCGCTAACACCTCCCACCATCTGCGGCTTTTGCGCAACATGGGACTGGCCAAGTATCGCAAAGAAGGAAAGCTCGTTTTTTACTCGTTGGATGATGACCATGTACGCCATCTCATATCTGCGGGGATTGAACACGCCAAAGAACAGAAAACCATTGTCCGAGCTACCTGATTGCTCGGGCTTTTTTATTTCTCCAGCATGTTAAACACTTGATTAACCATGGCGATTTACACTCGTTTTCCGGGTAAACCGCTTCCTGATCGCCTCTATTCCGAGAAAGATAAGGAAGTAACTGATCGCGGCGAACACAAAAACCGTTGCCTGCGGATAAAACAAGGCAGCATGCGGATCAACATTCAGTAGCCATTGCAGAAGCACAGGCACATAGCCGATGACAGCATATCCGCCAAAACGCACAGCGTATTTTTTCCACCCGATCAAGTGTAATGACCTACTCACTAGCCAGTCCACGAATATCGACAGCCATACGAAGACAATCAGGTTCAATGCCATGCTTAAGAGCACACCCAGCAAATACTCTTGTCCGAACCCGTACGGTGCACTTGGATCACGATAGATGTAGATGATCCACGCAGCATAAAGACCGGTAAAGAAAGAGGATAGGACTGCGGCGAGTACACGCCTGCCGATATTCATGGAAATCACTCCCTTGCTTCGCTTCGTTATCTATTCGTTCGTCGTTCTCGCAGTAGGATATTCACCCGTCGGTAGGCTGACCGTGACCGTTGTCCCTTCACCTATACGGCTTTGAATGTGAATGCTGCCTTTTGCGACCTGCAAAATTTTTTGCACGATAGAAAGACCAAGACCGCTTCCTGTCGCTTCTCGATTGCGTGACTTGTCTCCTTTGTAAAAACGGTCAAAGACATGCTCCTGCTCTTCCTCTGACATGCCAATCCCCGTATCCCGAATGGTTACAGCTATTCGTGTATCCTTTTGTATCGCAATGTAAATAGAGCCAGACGTCGGGGTGAATTTGATACTGTTGGAAAGCAGGTTCATCCATACTTGATTGAGCAACTGCTTGTCACCCACGATGAATGTCTCCGGTAAAGTCAGCTCCATCGCGAGCTTTTTTTGTTGCCACTGATGCTCCAAAATTAAAAGGACTTGCCTGATCTGCTCATCCAGACGAAAACGTGTCGGTTCGTACAGACCGGTCTCCTTGTCCAGAGAAGCAAGTGTCAACAGCTGCTTGCTCAAGGAAGAGAGCCGTCTGCTCTCCTCTTCGATGATGGTCAAGTACGTCTCCCGCTGTTCGCTTGTCACACCACCGCTGCGGATGGCTTGAGAAAAGCCTTGGATCGATGTCAATGGAGACTGGATTTCATGTGAGACATTGGAGACAAACTCTTGGCGCATCTCGTCCAGTTGTTTGAGTGACTCTGTCATCCTGGCAAAATGCATAGCCAAATCGCCGATTTCGTCCCGTCGTGAGATGTCCAAGTGGATGTCGTACTGCCCTTCTGCCAGCTTTTTGGTCGCATGGCTCAGCTTCTCGATTGGCTTCACCAAATAACGAGTAAAAATCAAAATCAGGATCAAGCTAAGTACAAACATCGCTGCCAGCAGCAAGGCAAACATAATATGCACCTCGCCAAACTGCTGCTCAATATTTGGCCGTACAAACAGGGCGTATTTTTTCCCTTCTGCTGTAAGCGGCAAGCCAATGCTGTTTTTCACCGTATTCTCAAAAAATCCGGTCACAAACAGGCCGTGCTGTTCTTCTGTAATCCCTCTGTAAGTCTCACCCGCCAACACTCTTTGAACGATGGCAGGGTCTATCTGCTGATCGCGAAAAGGTGCTCCGAATTGGCTTACTGCGCCATTCTCATCGACAAGATGCAGCTGAAAATTCAAATTGGCGACATGGGTCATGAAGGCGGGCAGGTCGAGCGAAGATTTATGCTCATACAAATCGATCACCTGCTGTCCGATGCTCGTAATTTTTTGTTCATTATACGCGCGCAGATTTCGTTGATAATACTCATTTGCCAACAAAAATCCAAGTGTGCCACTGATTAGTACAATTGCGACGAAGGTTAGAACTACCCGGACGTAAAGAGATTTCACGCGCCTCTTACCTCCAGCTTGTAGCCTAAGCCCCGAACGGTCGAAATGACAAAGTCATTCGTTTTCTCCGTAAATTTCTCTCGCAGCCGCTTAATATGTACATCAATGGTACGACTATCACTCTCGGTATCGCCGCCCCACACAAGCTCCAGCAGTTGATCCCGAGTAAAAATCCGATCAGGAAAACTAGCAAGTTGGGCAAGTAGTTCAAATTCCTTTAACGGTAAATGAATCAACTCTTCTTTCACCTTCACGACATGGCTGATCCGATCGATCACGGTATCGTTCATAACAATGATTTGTTTGCTGACCATCTGATAGCGACGCAGCAAGGCCTTGATGCGGTACAGCAATTCGGTAGGCTCAAATGGCTTGGTCAAATAATCATCCGTCCCCGCCAAAAATCCTTTCTCCTTATCCCGTACCTCTCCTTTTGCTGTCAGCATGATAACAGGAAGGTCGTAAAATTCCCGTATCTCTCGGCATAGCTCCCAGCCGTTTTTGCCTGGCATCATCACATCCACAATGGCGAGCTGAACAGATTCCTGCTCCAACATTTGCGAAGCCTCATTTCCATCTACACAAGCCAAGACATGGTACCCCTCTTTTGCTAAATAAAATCGCAATAGCTCACGCACGTGTGGATCGTCATCCGCAATCAGTATCGTCAGTTTCATCAAGCTGGCCTCCTTGTTACTCCGCCCTCTAGGTCTTCTGCTTATTATTTTGAATGATACCCACTTGCCTACCATCCTGCAAATAGTCAATGGCTTGCACCTACGTGGATCAATAGTAAAGAAGCAATATGAACAAGAGATGAATGAATACTGCTGGCTCTTGAAGACTCTTACACATCTGATTAAATCTGCGGGAAGCATACTCTTTTCCCGGAAAAACAACTGTTTGCGCGCACAAAAAAGCGGCAGACACTTGAGTCCGCCGCTCTTGTTACTCTTCGATTACTTGCGAAACCTTTCTGTAAACCAAGCGGCAGAAGCCTCTACTTCCTTCACTGTCAATTGATGACCATACGAATCCCAATGCACGGTCACGTCAGAACCTGCCTCTGTCAGTAGTCGGTTCAGCTCCTCTGTCTCTTGTGCAGTACAGATCGGATCATTCGTGCCTGCTCCGATAAACACCGGGATGGCTGACATATCTGGCAGAGCAATCCCTCGGCGTGGAACCATTGGATGGTAAAGAATCGCCCCTTTTAGCGGATTCGGGTAATGGAACAGGAGACTCCCTGCGATATTCGCCCCGTTCGAATAACCGACTGCCACGATATTGTCTCGCTCGATCTGATACGTGACCGCCGCCTGATCCAAAAACTCATGCAGCTCCTGCGTACGATAGACCAAATCCTCTTCGTCAAAAACACCCTCGGCTAGGCGTCGGAAAAATCGCGGCATGCCGTTTTCGAGAACATTCCCACGGACGCTCAGAACAGAAGCGCCTGGATAAATACGATCGGCCAGTGGCAAGAGGTCGTTTTCATCTCCCCCTGTTCCATGAAGCAGCAACAGTGTCGGTGCTTCTACATCGGTTCCTTTTCGAAAAATGTGCTTCATGATTGATCTTCCTCCAACACTCTGACTGTAATCGGTGGCAAGCCTTGCTCAATCTGGGCACGATGCGGCTCATACCACTCAGGGAGCATCAGCTTTTCACCCAATGTGTCAAATGGCTCATCTCGTTCAAAGCCCGGAGGATCGGTCGCAATCTCAAACAAAATTTCGCCCGGCTCGCGGAAGTAGATGGCATTGAAATATTGACGGTCGATAATATCTGTCGGCTGAAGACCAGACTGAGCTGCTCGCTGCTGCCACTGCTGGTGATCCTGATCGTCTTTGGCACGCCATGCGATATGGTGGATCGTTCCTGCGCCACCTGTTCCTCTTGGCATCGGCTCGGCATTCACGTCAATGACATTGCCCAAATCTCCGGGAGCCTGGAACCGGACTAGGCCGTTTTCTTCACCGACTCTGGTCAGTCCCATCAGTCTCTCGAGAACGTCCATGGTGTGGGCTGGAGCCATACTGTACAGGATCGCTCCACCGAAGCCTTTGATCGCCTTGTCAGCTGGCACTCCGCCAAAGGACCATTTGCTCGCTGGGCCGCCTTCACGTTCCACGATCTCCAGCTGCAAGCCGTCTCTGTCCGTAAATTGCAGATACGTTTCGTTAAAACGCTCCACGCGGCGGTACTCGATTCCGAATTTTTTCAGTCGATCCTCCCAGAAGGAAAACGCCCCCATCGGAATCAAGAAAGTGGTATAGCCCACCTGCCCACCGCCTACGCGTCCACGGCGACCAGATTCCCACGGGAAAAAGGTGATGGCCGTACCTGGACTGCCGACCTCATTCCCGAAGTACAGGTGATATACATCTGGCGCATCGAAGTTGATCGTTTTTTTCACCATGCGCAATCCGAGAAACCCTGCATAAAAATCAACGTTATTCTGTGCACTTGTGACAAAAGCCGTGATATGGTGAATCCCTGCTGTTTGTTGTGTCATTTTGAATAGCCTCCCTTACATTATTTACTTGCTTGGAATGTGTTGTAGCTCACGAACTCTCCAACGGGCTTGCGATACCCTCTAACTCGCTGGCTGGATGTATCTTCTTTTCCAATCGTGATCATCAAAGCTGGCACAAAGCTGTCCGGAACCTTTGCTATCTCTTGGACGGCTGCTGGATCGAATCCAATCATCGGGCACGTATCCCAGCCTTTATCCTTTGCAGCGAGCATGAACAGCATAGCGGACAAATTAGCATTACGGATCGCTTCATCGCGCTTGAACTGCTCTCCACCAGACTCGTGCATCGCTCTGACCGAAGAATTGTTGTGGTCGTACTCGCGTTGATCCATGATCCCTAAATGAAGAAGACCTTCATTAATGCGCTCTACGCTTTGGTATGCTTCCTTGTCTCCAAACACCAGCACCACTGCTGACGCTGTTTTTACCTTATATTGTCTATATGCCGCTTCATATACACGCTCTTTTGCATCTGGATCGGTGATCACTACATAATGGGCGTGCTGCAAATTGAATGCAGATGGAGCGAATTTGACCAGCGACATGATTTCATCGATCTCAGCAGGTGTTATCGTTACGTCAGTGAGAAACTTGTTTGCGGATCTTCTGTTTTTTACAAGGGTAGTGAATTCACTCATGGGACTTCCTCCTCGATTTTTTCTATCTCATTCATTTTTTAATATCTTAAATTAAAGATAATGATGTTTAAAAATGCACCTGCTTGGGGAAGTAGGATGACGGTGTTACGAAAATGAATATCTTAAATTTAAGATAATTATAGGACCAAAATTCTCCCTTGTCAACAACCTGAGGGCCAGAAAAATGAAATCTCTTCCAGCCCCACGCTCTTGTCAGTTGGCGTACCAGTAAAGAGCATAATCGGTCATGACAGAAGGATACCCCATTTGGCGCAGCATCGCCGTTATGTTTCCACGATGATACGTTCCGTGATTGACTACTTGTATGATTATTTCTGCCAAGCTCGTATCGCGTACTCTCGTGTACGGATTATCAAGGACAATGCGCCGCTCCAAATCTTCTTCTTGGCTGAGAAAAGCTCTAAATTGCTCAACCAGCTTTGCATACATCTGCTCTACTTCCTCCAAGCTTTTTCCCGTTATTTCCTGCTCTTGCTGCCATGCCTCTTTCAGCGCCGTTTGCATATCCATACCCTGCAATATAAGAAGCCAGCCTTGGTCCACGAAATAAATATGCTCCATCACTTTTGCTATCGTCGGGAAAACGCTTTGGACTTCCTGCTCGTAAACACCTTCCGGAAGCTCCTTCAAGCGATTGATTAATGTCTGATTCGCCCACATGTGAAAGTCGTACATGGTTTTGGCATAGTGTGTCATGATAAAGCCCCCTCTGTGGTTCGTCGATAGCTCTATCATAGGCCGGCTTCCCTGACAAACATGGTCAGTGATGCTTCCTGCTCCAGCCAAAATCTTATTTTTTCTAATGAAAACAGTTGTTCAATGTGGTGGACTCCTGGGGGAAACGCCTCTTCATACAGTGATTTTGCTACGGCAGCCGCCACCATTGCGGTCATTTTGGACTGATCGCGCCCGGAAAGCAGACACTCTACTGTCGCCTCGTCATCTCCCCGTTTTCCCCGTGCTTCTACCTTGATGGCAAACCGATCATCCCCCATTTTCCAACGCCCAAACACTTCCATCGTGGCTTCCCGTACTTTTGGTAGATGAAGTAATTGGCAAATTCCCATACTCCTCAACCCTGCTACCACTCTCGTCATCCCATCCAGATCAAAACAAAGTCGTGTAGATACTGTGGGGACATCCAAGGTGCGTGCCAATGTTTGCTGATCGGAAAATGGAAAGCGATACGCATGCTTTTTTCCCAGCTCTGGTCCAAAATCAACGAGCTTGCCCTCTGTCATGCTTTCTACGGTCACACGCTGATGCTTGTTCATCACCTCGTAACTCGTGCACAAGTTATCGATGGTCCATTCAAGCGCGGCCTTCCCGTGCCGATCACCGAGACCAAGCATAATGAATATGTCCAGTTCACTCACCTCGTCCAGCAAACGATGAGCTTCCCCCGCGAGCAGGTTGGTCAGACCTGGCGCCAGCCCTACACTGAGTACGGCGGTTCCCAAATCCTTCGGTGCGACTTGGCTCCCCCATTGTTCGATCTGCGTCAAAAACTGGCCATTCGCCGAAATATCGAGATAATGCGTTCCATTCCGCACACACCCTTCCACAAAAGCCGTATCCGTCTGATCCAGGCACATGACCACCAGCTTGACGTTTTCCAGCAGGCTTTGGTCCAACGGCTTGCGAATATCGAGTTGCAGCGGCAGCACCTTCCCATTTGTTTCTCGGCAAAATGCCTCAGCCTTCTCCAAGCTGCGTCCAGCTGCATACACCCGCCCGGATATGCGTCACCCAATTTCTTGCAGATAGTTGCCCCTACATGACCGTACCCTCCGACTATCACAATTCGATCCTTGCTCATGCCTTCTCCACCCCTGCGCCTCTCTTTTTCCGCCGCTCTATACGTCCCGCATACCACCATACAAATAAACCGCTCAGGCAAATCAGGCCACCTGCTTCAAAAACCGCACGATACGCATCGATGGTCGCCTGCACAGCTTGACTCGATTCAACGTTCATCATGCCCAGTCCCAACGCTGCACCGACCACCATCCGCCTGCATGCTCCATCGGGACGTAACGCATGATGTAGCTGTTGTTGGGCGAAGCAATCAGCCCCATACCTGCCCCTACCAAAGCCAGGCGTGATCGTCGTCACAAATCACAAGCATGATGAAAAAGCGCTGCTTCTGGCTCATATGGTCTTTCCAACTCCTCGCGTATCTTGTAAATTTAGACTAAGAATTATTCTCAATTATAGAGAAGTACAAGAAGAGCACCATCCCACAAAGCTGGGATTTCCCGTTGCTACTAGACACACAGGAGAATGCTGATGAGTACAAATTGGGAAGCTAGCAAGCGAAAATTGATGACCTTAGCCGAGCGCTTTTCCCACTCTTCACAAGACTATCGGACAGCGCTCTTGCAGCTATTGCGGGAGTTCGTCCCTTTTGACGGGGCCTGCTGTACCGCCGTTGATCCGCAAACACTTTTGTCCACCGGAGCCATCACGGAAGACGGAGTGGAAGCGATTCATCAAGGCATTTTTGAGCATGAATACTTGCGTGAGGACTTCAACCGATATGATCATTTGTGCAAAGCGACTGAGCCTGTCGCTACGCTGAGCCAAGCGACCGAGGGCCAGCTCGAACGCAGTGACCGCTATCGCAATGTCCTGCTCCCCGCCGGTTTCCATGATGAAATGCGTGCTGCCCTCAAGTACGACGGGGCATGCTGGGGCTTTTTGACGCTGTTTCGTTCGCAGGGGCGTCCCCTTTTTTCTGAGCAAGAGCGTGAATGTATGTTGGCTTTGGCTCCGCTGATTGCTTATCAGCTGCGAAAGACGAGTCTGTCCTTACCCGCTGAGGAGAATACCTGGATGGAAGAAGAGATGGGAATATTGATGCTGTCGGATCAGTTCACCTTGCTCGCTGCCAATCCCACAGCGGAAAAATGGCTGTCCCTGCTGCGCCAATGGGAGTCGATTGATCGCGGTACCTTGCCTCGACCAGTGCGAGCGGTTTGTTCGCGGGCACTCTCCCAGCTGGCAGAATCGGGTCACACGACATCCATGGCAAAAGTCTGCATTCGCATGCCAGATGGCCCTTACATGACGATTCAGGCAAGCCCCATGAACAGCCAAAGCAGCACGGTTCACTTGGCTGTTTTGTTCGGCCCCGCAAAACCCGCTGACATGCTACCGCTCATCGCCGAAGCATACGGACTGTCTGTACGGGAGAAGCAAATACTCGACCAGATTGTCCGCGGGGCGTCCACGAAGGAGCTCGCACGCACACTGCACATCTCCGCTTATACGGTTCAGGATCATTTGAAATCCATCTTCGTAAAAACCGGAGTGTCCAGCAGACGAGAGCTGATCTGGCAATTGTTTACCCGATTTGGCGTACAGGCTAACCAGTAAAATGCCCAGCCAAAAGCCCCCTTCTTACAGCTACGTGCTGCTAGAAAGGGGCTTTTGATGTCATTACGCGATAAACTTCAAACCAACAATACTCCGCTTCCTGCTGAGCCAATTCCCGTCCATACAGCATAAGCTGTTCCGACTAGGAGCGACTGTAAAGCAGTCGACAGCAAAAAAAGGTACTACTTGCGAAAATCAAACAGGCAACCGCTGGCTTCCATTTTGTAAATCCTTCGCGGCAGTTCAGTTTGAATCCGTAAGCACCAAGACTGCCCCCGCCCCGAAATCGATTCATTTAGTCAGCTTTTGATCTCTGCTCCACTATTTTTTGATTCAGCCTCTCGAAAGCCAACGCTAGCTCTTCCTTCGGGATCATCGCATACCGATCCCCTACACTTACCTCATACGAGCTAGCAGTTTCGTCTTCCTGTTTCACATAACGCGTGAAGCCAATTCCTGTCTCTTCACTAAGTGAGACCATGATACGTTCGAGCTCTTCTTTTGGCAAATCTGCGTGCACATGAAACATGTTGGATACAGGCACGGCCGGTCTCGTGGATATCCCATGGCATCGGTTGTAGAATCCCGCCAGCTCTTTTGCATCCTCATAATATTGACTGAATTTATGTTTTCTCTGCTCAAAATGGTACTCTGCCGTGACAATATACGGGTACAAACTAATCAGGTCCCCGCCATGGCGTCTTTTCCATACCTTCGATTGCTTCGTGAAGTCTTCATCCCCAGCCAGGATCGCTCCGGCAATTCCGCCTATCCCTTTGTAAAAGGAAACGTACACGCTATCGAACAAGGCGCATACCTCATCGGCTGACTTCTGGTAGAACGGCAGAATTTCCAAGAGCCGGGCACCATCCAGATGCAGCCGAATTCCTTTTTCCCGACAATAACGGGAGATTGCCTCCAAATCCTCATACGTGGGCAGCTGTCCGCCAATCTCACGCTGCGGCAATTCCAGCAACAGGCACGCGATATCGTCGTCCATGCCGAGAACATCATCCAGTTCAATCACTCTGTCTTTATCCGCCAGCAAGACAGACTCGATCTGATGGAGCTCCTTGAGCCCATCTTCCTCGTGAATCTCCAAGTGGCAGAGTGGATGATAAGCGACCTTTTTGATTCCCTTCTCATCGCACCAGATGCGTACCGCGATTTGTTGGGCCATCGTACCGCTGGGAAAAAACACGGCAGACTCTTTGCCCAAATATTCGGCCATCTTATGCTGAAAACTCTCGATGAGCTCGCCGGTTCCGTACATATCACCCTCCACATTCCCATCCACCCTGGACAGGACCTGCTGCAATTGATGGAGGTCTCTCTTGCTGTGCCCAGCGATTTGATAAGTGGTCTTTTTAAATACTTCCTTCAAGGTTTTCTTATCGCTCATCTTGGCAGGGCTCCTTTATCATTCTCATCTTCAACCGCGCTTCTTACCTCTAAAGATATCACATTTCACGAGCAGCTTATGTCGTTTGTTGTTTGACGTATAATTGGCGATATTCACTCGGCGTCTTACCCGTCATTTTTTTAAACAACGTGATGAAATATGGCGTATTCGGCATTCCTACCAATTGTGCAACGTCTGCGATCTGGTTGTTCGAATGAGCCAGCAGCTCTCGCGCCCTTTCTATCCGCTTTTTCTGAATGTACTCCACAGGCGTCATATCCATGAGTCGTTTAAACGTTCGCTGCAAATGAAACGGACTGCCATGGCACATATCCGCCAAATGCTCCAACGTCAGCTTTTCGTTATAATGAGAATCAATGTATTGTGTAATTTGTGCCACCCATTCACGATCAGGCAGCCTCTCTCCCGTAGGCTTGCAGCGTTTACATGGGCGAAATTCTTCCCGCATGGCTTGGCTTGCATGTTGAAAAACCCGCACGTTCTCCCTCTTCGGCGGCTTCGACTTGCACGACGGTCTACAAAAAATCTTCGTCGTCTTTACCGCATAAAAGAATTGATCATCGTAAGTCGCATCGTTATGAATAATGGCCTGCCATCGCTCATCGGTTACCCGTTCCTCCAAGACCTAACATCTCCTTTGCCATAGCCGTTATCGAGTCGCATGCTCCTACCGACAGTATACCCCCACGCTACGTGATCCGTACTGCTAGAAGATTAAAATAGCAAGATAACGAAATGACAGGTTAGCTTTTCTTGTTATAAAACTAGGAGGAAGTCAGACAGGAGGTTTTCGCATGACAAGCGGTCTATCACACTCGGCTTGGGTCGATAATAGAGAAGAAATGATCTTGTCCGTACCTACGGAATTCAGTTTCTCGCAAAATCTTCAATACTTGTCCAGAGCATCCAACGAATGCATGTTTCACATTCAAAACGGTCGCCTTTACAAAGCCATCCCGATGGAGCAAGATCCACAAATGGTCGAAATTCACGCAGATAACGATCAAGGATTGACTGTGCGCTTTCTCAGCCCTTCGCTTCCCACTGAAAAAGTCCGGATGGAGGTAGCACGCTATGTCCGAGATTGGTTCGATCTCGATCGAGACCTGGTTCCGTTTTATGAGCTTGCCGCAGGGGACGCTCTCCTAAAGCAGGCCGTTGAAAAGTTTTACGGGCTGCGGACCATGGGCATTCCCGACCTGTTTGAAGCGCTCAGTTGGGGAATCATTGGACAACAAATTAACCTGACCTATGCGTATACACTTAAACGGCGGTTGGTAGAGACATTCGGAAGACGAGTAGAGTTCAAAGGCGAGACATATTGGCTTTTCCCAACACCTGATTTGATCGCTGGATTATCCGTGGCTGATCTGGATGGATTGCGCATGACGACCAAGAAATGCGAGTATTTGATTGACGTCGCACAACTCATCGTTGAAGGGAAACTATCGAAAGAGCTATTATGGGACGGAGGAGATTATCTAACCGCGGAGAAACGATTGACCAGTATTCGCGGGATTGGACCGTGGACGGCCAACTATGTGCTCATGCGCTGTCTGCGAATGCCCTCTGCTTTTCCCATTGACGATGTCGGCCTGCACAATGCGATCAAATTTTTACTAGGCAAAGAAAAAAAACCGACAAAAGCAGAAATACGAGAGCTGTCCAAGTCTTGGACGAATTGGGAGTCGTACGCTACTTTTTATTTATGGCGTTTTCTTTATTAATCAAAGGAGGTTCTATCCTATGCTAAAAATAGGTTCGCACGTATCATTCTCCGGTAAAGGGCTGCTGAATGCCGCCGAAGAAGCAGCCACCTACGGCTCAAGTACATTTATGATCTACACGGGTGCGCCGCAAAACACCCGCCGCAAGCCGATTGAAGACCAGTACATTACGGAAGGCAAAGAAGTAATGGCCAAGCAGGGCGTGGATGAAATTGTTGTACATGCCCCATACATTATTAACTTGGGTTCTTACAAGGACGATACCTTCGAGCTCGCTGTCCGCTTTCTGCAAGAAGAGATTCGCCGGACCGACTACATCGGCGTCAAAAATATCGTGCTGCACCCTGGCGCATACACGGACAAGGACGCAGAGTACGGTATCGCCCGGATCGCAGAAGGCTTGAATGAAGTTCTGACAGGCATCAAAGACACAGACGTGAAAATCGCACTGGAGACCATGGCCGGCAAAGGAACGGAAATCGGCCGCAGCTTTGAGGAAATTGCGGCGATCATTGAGAAAGTAGAAGACAACAGCAAGCTAACCGTCTGCATGGATACTTGCCACATTCATGACGCTGGCTATGATATCGTCAACGACTTCGACGGCGTCTTGGAACAGTTTGACCGGACAATCGGCTTGGACCGTCTCGCCGTGGTTCACTTGAATGACAGCAAAAACTTCCGCGGGGCAGGCAAAGACCGCCACGCGCCAATCGGTGCGGGACTCATCGGCTTTGATGCGATGAATTACATCGTGAACCACGAGAAAATCCGCCACCTGCCGCTTGTACTGGAGACACCTTGGATCAGTAAGGAAAAAGGCAACGAGCGTCCGATGTACGAAGCAGAAATCGCCCTCCTGCGCGGTGAAGTGGACAAGCGCTTTGGTAACGAATTCATGGACCATGTGGAGCGCCTCGATTTCTTTTTCCGCAAACAAGATATCGCTAGACGTGAGTATGTAATTGGGATTTGGGAGTTGCTCAAAAACGACGCGAAGGCAAAGAAAGCCGATGGCCGCGAGCCGATGGAGCGACTGTACGATATGGTGAAGGAAGCGAGATTGTTCCCAGAGCTATCTGAAGAGCAGATCAACCACCGTTTGTCTGCCTACTTCGCGATTCCGAAATTCTCCTAATGTAAAAGCACTTGATGTAGGCTGACTGTGGCTTCCTCCTGTTGGAGTGAACCCGACACACGCACCAATAGAGGGGGAGCCATATGCCTACGCCTAAAAAGCCAGCACCTCAAGATGCTGACTCTGCCAAAACATACACCCTGCTCGGAGCTGATCGCTCCTTTTATCAAAGTGATACTCCGGGTACATTAGGAGGGTACCGACCAGGTAGAATATATGGCCGACTGGATTGTCCCTCTGCCATCAGAGCCATTACGCGAGGCGGTTATGTCCGCCATCGCGTATTTTTTGCGGATGAAGCAACCGCTATTGCTGCGGGGTATCGGCCTTGTGCTGTTTGTTTACGAGAGAAATATTTGTTGTGGAAAGCGATGCGGGCGTAGATCAATGCGCCCTGCCATTACGTTCATTTCCTCGCTTAAAATTCCCTGTGATTTTCGCCAGGTGTAATTGTACAGTCTTGTCATCTTCGGCTGCTTTTAATTTATCCAGAAATCTTTCCGCTTCCTTCCCCTTTAACGTTTTTACCAGTTTCCCTTGATAGTCAATGAATACTGTCTGATCTTTTGCGATCCGATAGTGAAAGGGATTTTCGTCTAAACGATTTCTTTTATCAATCCGGCTCATTTGCCAGCCTCCTGGTCTCTCTATAGAACACCTGCGGGGATTCGAAATAGTACATAGTTGCCTGTCCACATTTGTGATGTGATGATCATCTTCTCTTTCCCCCGTTCAAAAAAGTATCCGGCCCCTTCTTGTTGGATAAAGGTCCAGCCTTTTTCCGACACTGCCCGCTTTACTGCATCTACTTCTGAACCTTAATCGGATTGCGCCCCGTACCAATCGATGTTATTCTCCGTCGTCAATTTGACTATCGATCCCGTGTATTCGTCCAAAAGCTCCGTCACCTCTCTTTTGGACTTGGATTCGAATGGTAATGCAGGATACCAAATCCGTAAAGTATTTGCGAGCATGATGAGACAGAAGCCGAAGATGATTACAAGGAACAGTGACTTCGTTCTCTTATTCATATGTATACAACTACTCCTCTTCCTCAAAAATCGCAACAGGACGCGCCCATCCCGCGCTTGCTCCTTTCACTTTCACAGGAAACACAGAAACGGTAAACCCGTAGGGCCTCGGCAATTGCTCCAAGTTCGCCAGCTTTTCAATTTGGCAGTACTCTTTCTCTTTTCCCACATAGTGCGCCGCCCATAAAACACCATCGCGCGGATTTTGTTTATAATCAGCAGCTTGAACGGAAAACGGGATATCCCATCCCCACCCATCGGTTCCCATGACCTTAATTCCTTGATCAATCAGCCAATGAGTTGCTTCCGCCGATACCCCTGCATGTGATAGGAAATAGTGCTCTTCATAGTATCTTTTATCCGCATCCGTCCTGATCAGGACAATATCAAACGGTTTTAGTGTGTATTGGATTTGTTCGAGCTTCTGTTTCATATCGTTCACCGTGATTTCATAACCAGACGGTTTCTCACTAAAATCTAGCAGGACACCATCTCCGTAGAACCACTCCAACGGTAACTGATCAATCGTTCTCGCTGGCTCTCCCTCGGAAGTAGGCCAGTAATGCCAAGGTGCATCTACATGTGTCCCTGTATGTGTCGTGAGTGTCACCGTTTCACTCGCCCACGCCTTCTGTTCAGGAAAATCCGTTGGTTGCAATCCGAAATACTGGGCAGCTTGAACAGCCCCTTCTTCATGACTATTGTATTGAATCTCAGGTGGAAACGGTTCTTTTGCCAGACGATCAAGAGGCACACTCAGATCAATGAACCGACGTGCTTTTCTATTCATAGCAGGCTTCCCTTCTTTCCCCTTTGTAATTTTCTGTATTTTCGATCAACCTAACTGTACTATCTGCCTTCCACCAGCGTCAAATGAACATGGCAAAAAGGCCAGTACCTCGTCGTCAATACAGGTACTGGCCTTCTTTATGGTGATTCAATTGGAATTTGTACTTCTACATACGTATCGCCCCCATCTGGGGATTGCAGATAGGTTTCTCTGCCTGGCTGATCTTTTTTAATCCGGTATTGATTGCGCTCGATCCATTTTGCCAAGTCAATGCAGGCCGTAGAAGGAACGAATGGCTCGACTCGTTGGACCAGGGTGGCCATCATCGGCTCCTCTGGCAGCATACGTACTTCCAGCATGTCAGATGGCAAGGGAATGTCCTGTTTGAGCACATAGCCGATCTCCAATTCGAATGCCGCCTCGTCTCTTTCCGACTCCTTCCACAAAACGATGGGGGAAAGCATGCTTTTCTGCTGCTTGCCTGCATAATGAGCCAGCCGATCGAAAAGCATCGGAATCTCTTCCACCGTACCTTCCGAACGGAACGAGACCACTTTTTGTGGTTCGACTCGTTTAAAGACGACCTCTTGTTCTACGTACCCCTTCTGCTCGATCCATAGGAGACGCTCCTTGATTCGATTCAATCGTGCTTGCTCCTCTTCAAGTAGCAGCTCTATTTCTCTTTCTTTTTGCCTCAATATGCCTTGCCGCTGTTCCATGGACATTTCTTCTTGTAGCAATTGCTGGATTTGTTGCAACGTAAATCCTAAGTCCTTGTACATAAGGATTCGATTGAGTGTAACCAATTGCTCTGCTGCATAAAACCGATAGCCAGTCTCTTTGTCTATATCCGCTGGCTTCAAAATGCCAATCTGATCATAAAAACGAAGCGTCTTTAAGGATACTCTGCTCAATCGGGAAAATTCACTGATCTTAAACATAGAAAAACCCCAATCTGTCATTACCTTGACTTTCCCCTGTACGGGAACGTTTATAGTTGAAAAAAATCATGCTTACAAAGGGGCAATGCGAGATGGATTACGACACTTTTCACTTGGGAGAGGTTCGCTTGCAGTCAGGAGTGACACTCCCAAACGCATTTATTGCTTACAAAACGTATGGCACGCTCAACGCAGCCAAGGATAACGTCATTATATTTCCTACATCGTTTGGAGACCAGCATTACCAAAACGAATGGCTCATCGGAGAAGATAAGGCTTTGAATCCGAAAGAATATTTTATCATCATTCCCAATATGCTCGGCAACGGCCTATCGTCTTCCCCGAGCAATACAGCAAGCCCGTATGATCAGGCCCATTTTCCACACGTGACGATCTACGATAATGTCGCCCTTCAGCATCGACTCATTACGGAGAGGTTTGGCATCCACAAAATTGCGCTGGCAACCGGCTGGTCGATGGGGGCCATCCAGGCTTTTCATTGGGCGGCGATCTACCCGGATATGGTTGAGCGATTGGCTCCTTTTGCCGGAACCGCAAAAACATGGCCACATAACATCGTCCTCATCGAAGGAATCCGAGCAGCATTACAGGCGTATACGGCATCTCCCGAGATTGGCTTGCGTACCTTGGGGCGCGTTTATGCGAGCTGGGGGTTTTCACAGCCATTTTACCGCGAGGCATGCTATAAGGCTTTGGGCTATGAGACACTTTCCGAATTTATCTCAGGATTTTGGGAGGAGAGCTTTCTTCCTTCGGATGCCAACGATTTGCTGGTGATGATGTGGACGTGGCAGCATGCCGACATTAGCAAAAACGATAGGTACAACGGAGACTTTGAGACGGCGTTGCGAAGCATCCAAGCACGAACGGTTGTGATGCCCGTACGGACTGATTTGTATTTCACGCCAGAAGACAGTGAATATGAGACGAAGCACATCCCTCACGCTACCTTTAATCCGATTGAATCAATCTGGGGACACTTGGCTGGGTTTGGACTTAACCCTGTCGATACCGCGTTTATTGATTGCACCTTAAAAGAATTGTTGGGGACTAACCGAAAATACGAAGAAGAGGGACACCTATAAAGGTGCCCCTTCTTTATCTTTTCGCCAGGAGCGCCTCGACGGAGTCAGCAATATCCTCCGACAGAAACTCTCGAACCTCACCAAGAGTATGGCTAATTTTTTCACGTTGCTCATCCTTTAAGCGCAAATAGAACCTTCTATTATATCCTTGCAGCCAATGCTCGACATACAGAATGGCCTCATCGCGTATTTCTTTTTCCTGCACAACGCATGCTCGTAATAATAATGAAATACTGTCTGCCTTGTTAATCCTCGAGAATAAGAAGAGAATGTTTTTCTTCACATGAAGGCCCACATCTTTTTCAATCATCTCCCAGAGCATGTCTGCATGATGAAGCTCTACCCTATCCGCTAGTATTTGTCTTGTTTCACGAGATGCGCTTCGCTTATTGGTTTGTAGAGCCCGGATAAAAACTTCGATGTGGTCTTCTGGATTCAGCATAGCGAGTGCCTTCACGGCTGCTCTTTGTATTCGCTCATTTTCATGGCGCAAAAACGGAACAATCAATTGATCATCTGCTTTAACACCCGTTTCGCCTACTCCCACTATCGCTATGGGTATCACCTGCTCCTCGGCACCAACCAATTTTTCCCGATAATAGGCAGCAAAGTCGATTTTCTTTTCTTTCAAATAAAATCGAGCCATTTCTCGGATGGATTTATGCCCATCCAGCAGAGCAGCAAGCAACGCATCGGTCGCTTCCTCAGGAAGGTGATCCACATAAGCTTGTAGGGCCAGTTGGCGAATCGGAGGAAAAACGTCACAGCGAATTCGATCGAGCCATCTTCGCAAGCGATTATTTTCGTCCTGTTTGCACATATGCTTAACCGTCTGGAGCCTGATCAAGGCATCTTTCTGAATCAAAGCCTCCACAATGACCTCATCTGGATCGATATCAGGAAGGTTGATTGCCAAATCAAAGCAAAATCGCCGAACAACCGGGTCTTTTGAGCGGAATCCGCTTCGTAACACGTCCCGATTATCTGGATGACGAAACATGGCCTCGATCTCCTCTAGGAAATCGGTGAACTTTTCACGGTTATAGTATGCGGACAAATGCTTCAACAAGAAAATAGAATCGAGAAAGTATTTTACATAATTCGGACGGAATCTCAGCTTACATGCCTTAAACGCCAGATAACGAATCTTGGGCTGCCAATCATTCAAACGGATCAGTAAAAAAGGGATCTCCGCACCCGTAATCTGTTTTAACAACGCTTCAATCGCCGCTTCTCTTACATAGCCGTTTCGATGGAAGCTGCAAATTCCGATGAAGCTAAGGTCTGACTCATCGTGTATTGGAAAAGCCCGGATATCCTCCGGCAACAATTCATGCCATGCAGCCAACTGGTTTCTATTTGAATAAGGAGTCAATCTCCGTATGTATTGATCCAAGCTAATTACATCTTGTTTACGCAGGCGTGACATTATTTGATGGATAGCCGCAAGAGCTGCCTTTCGTATCTCTTCTCTTTTCTCCAAAGCAAATGGTAAGAGAAAAGTCAGAGTGATCATGCCCCCCATCCTGGCCAAGGAGTGGAGAATTTCTACTTTTCTATCGTCCGATCTATATAATTCCTCAAAAAGCCTTTGTTCTTCCGGCGTCATTTGTTTCATGTCGATCCTCCTCTTCAAATGAAAATGCGTGCAAGCCCTCGACCCTTTCACATAAAATGGAATAGAGAAAAAAGGAGGGATTTCCAAATGGCCTCATTAATTTATCATGTCGCCGTATCGTTAGACAATTTCATTGCCGATCAAGCGATGATGGATGGAGACATCGAGAGCACGCTCTTTTTATTTGAAGGAGACCATGTACCGGACTTTCTATCTGAAATTCAGCAGTATGACGCCGTATTGATGGGCGCGAAAACATACGAGTTTGGATTTAAATTCGGTGCCAAGCCAGGTGAACCAGGCTATAAGGGAATCAAGCATTATATTTTCTCTAACTCCATGCAGTTTGAGTCCAACGCCGAGGTCGAGCTGGTCAAAGGCGATGCCATTGAATTTATCAAGAATCTCAAACAGCAAGAAAGCGGCAAGCTGTGGTTGTGTGGGGGCGGCGAATTGGCAGGCGCGTTGTTGGCAAATAAAATGATTGATCAATTAGTACTGAAGGTAAATCCGGTGATGGTCGGGGAAGGTACTCTTCTATTTGGCAGTGCCAAGCCACGTCTCAAGCTAGATTTAGTGGATATGAAGCAGTATGCGAATGGAGTCATAAAATCTACTTACGATATCGTTTATACGTAATAACAAAAACAAACGGGACCGTATCGCTCGGCCCCGTTTTTGTATGCTCCCCCCATCTTTTGATCACGTTACGTCCTGCAATTCACGAGCTGGAACTTCCAATGCTTTCTGAATTTCAATTTTCCGTATGCGATGCTTGTCTTTCTTTCTGATCGTAAAGACGAGATCATTGTATTGCCACTCGATACCTTCCTTGAGCGTCGGATTTTGACTGTATAGCCAACCGCCGATCGTATCGAGCTCTTCTTCATTAATATTGGCGTTCAGCAAATCGTTGACCTCGGAGAGAAGTACCTTTCCGTCTACAATCACATGGCTGTTCTCTTCCACGATTTCGATTTCTGCTTTTTCCTCCTCGTCGAACTCATCACGGATCTCACCTACAATCTCCTCCAGAATATCTTCGATCGTAACCATTCCAGAGGTTCCGCCATATTCGTCAATCAGGATGGCGATATGCGTTCTTTGTTTCTGCATTTTTTTCAATAGATCTTTTACAGGTGTAGCCTCCGAAACCGTTAAAAACGGCCGGATGAGCTTGGACATATCCAGATTTGGATCATCGGCATAATTCAGAAAGAACTCTTTTGTGTTAATCATTCCGATAATATGATCCTTGTTTTGCGAAATAACCGGGAAACGGGTATATTGCTCTTCCTTCATGATTCGCAGATTTTGCTCGAGGGTATGTTCCTTGTGCAAGCAGCTCATATCTGTCCGTGGGACCATAATCTCGCGAGCCAGCATCTCATCAAAGGCAAAGATATTGCTAACGTATCCATACTCAGACTGATTAATTTTGCCGCTCTCATAGCTTTCCGTCAGAATGATTCGCAGCTCTTCTTCTGAGTGACTTTCTTCATGCTCCTTGGTCGGTTTCATACCGAATGAACGCACGAGCAGAGCAGCAGAGCCATTCAATACCCAGATCGCCGGGTACATCAATTTATAGAACCAGATAATTGGTTTCGCACATAGTAAGCTAACCGCTTCTGCCTTTTGGATCGCCACTGTTTTTGGTGCCAGTTCCCCGACAACCACATGGAGAAACGTAACGAGTAAGTAAGCAATCACAAACGACAGAACTGAAACGACTTGTTCGGGTAAATAAGGCGTAAGAATTGGACTAATGATACTTTCAATCGTCGGTTTCCCCAATACCCCCAAGCCAATAGCCGTCAACGTAATCCCTAATTGACACGCTGACAAATATCCATCCAAGTTACTAACTACTTTCTGAACAGCAAGAGCATTCTTTCTCCCTTCCATGACCAATTGGTCCACGCGGCTGGGGCGAAGCTTTACAATTGCGAATTCAGTTGCCACAAAAAAAGCCGTAGCAAAAATCAGAAAAGCAATTAGTAACAAATTCATGGTTAGCAATATCCTATCCCCTCTTCATTAGAAGTCTTCCATGGTCATTGTACGAAACGCCTCCCCCTCATATCAAAGTTCGCTTATATCCCATTTCGTCTTAATTGTTTGATTATAGGCAGTTTTGCTATTTCAGGTCACTCACCCTTACAGTTGCTGACTACAGGCATGGCATACTCACTCATATCCTTCCCTGCCTCCCACTCTTTATTCGATAGTGCCCAACTCCAACATGACCGGACAATGATCGCTTCCCATCACCTGTGAGTCAATTCCCGCACGCACCAACGACGAAGCCAGTCTTTCCGAAGCGAGAAAATAATCAATCCGCCACCCGATATTCCGCTCTCTTACTTTCGGCATAAAAGACCACCACGTATAAGCATCGGTCTGATCCGGATAAAAATATCGATAGGTATCCACAAACCCGGCTGCAAGCAACCGCGTCATCTTCTCACGCTCTTCAGGAGTAAAGCCAGAATTATTGCGATTGGACTTCGCATTCTTTAAATCAATCTCTTGATGGGCTACATTCAGATCCCCACAAACCACCACGGGCTTCTTCGCATCTAGCTCCAACAAGTAATTCCGAAACCGATCCTCCCATTCCAGCCGATAATCCAATCTCGACAAATCACGCTTCGCATTCGGGGTGTAGACCGTGACCAAGTAAAAATCCTGAAACTCCAAAGTAATCACGCGGCCCTCAGGCTCATGGTTTTCTTCCAAGCCGTAACGAACAGAGAGCGGTTTCTTTTTTGTAAAAATGACCGTTCCGGAATAGCCCTTTTTCTCTGCGTAGTTCCAATATTGATGGTACTCCTCACCGATCTCCATCTCGATCTGCCCTTCTTGCAGCTTCGTTTCCTGCATGCAAAATATATCGGCGTTCACTTCCTTGAAGTACTCGTAGAAGCCTTTGTTCACACATGCGCGAAGTCCATTTACATTCCAAGAAATCAATTTCATCATCGCTAATCTCCTCGTCGCCATTCGTTAGATTCTATGGTACACTATCTTTGTTTTCAATTATAGGAGGCTACGACGATGGACATTGCAACGGGCATCGCATTCATGAGACTTCGTTAAAATCGACAAGACCCTATGTAGGCTCAGCCATTTTCAAAACACGGAATGGGATGAGTTTATTTGTGTTTGATTGATTCTAACTATTCATAAATGAGGTGTTTTTGTTATGTCAAAAAATAATGTAGAGCAAATCCTTTCCATCGCGAAAAATAACGGAATCCTTGTAGACCCAACTACCGTGAAGGTTAATGAATCCGGCTTGGATTTCCTTGCGATTTTTGCAAGTACAATAGATGGCGTCCCATGGGTATTGCGCCAACCGCGAAGAGACGATGTCATCGAAACTGCTCGTTACGAGAAAAAGGTGTTAGATCTCGTATCCAGTCAGTTGAGTGTAGAAGTGCCGCATTGGCAGGTTCATACGTCTGAATTCATCGCTTATCCGATCCTCGCTGGCACACCGATGGCGACAATCAATATGGAAACAAAGAATTATGATTGGTATCTGAATCCTGAATCTCTCCCTGAACTGTGCATACAAACGTGGGCGGAAGCATTGGTGGAATTACACGGTATTCATGATGATCTTGCTCGAGATGCTGGTATCCGAGTCAAGCAGCCTAGCGAAGTACGCGAAAGCCTTCGAGAAAAGATGAATGAAGTCAAACGCGTCTTTGGAGTTTCTCAAATGCTATGGGATCGTTGGCAAAAATGGCTTGCGGATGACACATTCTGGCCTGCTCACTCCGCTCTCGTGCATGGTGACCTTCATCCGGGGCATATCCTGGTTGCTGAAAACGGCAAGGTAACGGGGCTCCTGGATTGGACGGAGGCAGAGGTCGCTGACCCTTCTATTGATTTCACGGTCTTTTACATGCTGTTCGGAGATACGGGCTTGGCTGATTTCATCAATCGGTATGAGAAAGCAGGAGGTCGTGTATGGCCGCGTATGCATGAGCATATCGCAGAGATGACATCAGCGTATCCCGTCATTCTCGCCATCTTCGCATTGAAATCAGGCCTGGAAGAGTTCAAGATCATGGCACGACAAGCTCTGGGTGTCGACGAAAACGGTAAAGAGATCTCTTAATGAATAACCAACCACCGTCCCAGATTGGAGGCGGTGGTTTCTCTACGTAAATAGCTATATTGAGCCATTACTGTCTTGGAAATAAGGTGTTACAATAAATCGGCTAATTTGGACTAAACTTATAAAAATAGATGGAGTGAATATGATGAAGCGAGGACCTCTTCTTGGCATTTTTGCTGTGGTCGTAGTAGCAGGCGTGCTTTCCATTCCTATGGAGGTGGGCCCTGCTCCCGATACACGCTTGATCCTGGAGCATACGAACAAGACTTACATCTCACCCCCCTGTTATGAGCAAGCAAACAAAACAAACAATCTAGCCGAAGCTGATATACAAAAAGCGCAGGAATTGAATTATCAGCCAGAATCCAGCTGCACGGCTAATTCACTCGCACCCGTCAAACAACCGATTGCTTCCATACTCGCCCAAAATCTTGGAATCAAACAAAGCCAATGGGATTGGTAAGTGCACTACGTTCTGGTTCACGAATTGTTCAAGGATAATAGCTCATGTGAGCCATCTCCTTTTATCAACAAAGTTTATATAATCATCAAGAACGTCATCGAGAGGGGTATCCTGCATGCTATTTAAGAAGTGGAACCGTAACTTCCACCGCTACATCGGACTCATTGTTAGTGTTTTCTTACTGATGTGGGCCATTACTGGTTTTCTCCTGTTAAATGTTCCTTGGTATCAGGAAAAAGCCACAGACTTGAAAACCACCATGATCGAGGTACCTGCAAAACCAGAAGAGCTAACCATTGCCTACGTGGGGGAAAAGTTAGTAGAAACTGGTGAGTATTCTTGGGGTGAAATCAGATCGATTGCAAAATCAGGTGACTCTTTCAAGGTTTACGTCAGCAGAGAACCTATTCTGCGGCTGACCGTTTCTTCCGAAGGGCATATCACAGCCTTGAAACAAGATCCCATTTTAGATTTCTTCTACGGATTGCATGTGGGTGAATGGGAAGACCTTAACTATGTGACTGTGTTAGAAATTATCTCTATCTTAACTGCTTTTCTTGTCATCTCCGGGCTCATTTACTTCCTGCCCAAACGCTGGTTTAAGAAACGTGAAACGAAAATATAAAGGCTTCGGCCATAAAAAAAGAGCGTTAGCTATAGCAGCTAATGCTCTTTTTTTGATTAATAGTACGGAGAAATCATGATGTAAACAATGACACCCGTCGCACTGACATACAACCACATCGGCATCGTCCAGCGGGCGATTTTTTTATGTTTTTCCACTTTCATGTTGAGTCCACGTGCAGTCGTAATCAGCGCAAATGGAACGATAAGCGCCGACAACAGGATATGCGTAATCAGGATGAAGTAATAGATCGGCCGCAGAATTCCCTCTCCTCCGTAGGAAGTGCTAGGTGCCATTCCGTGGTAAATCACATAGGAAACCAAGAAGAGAGCTGTTGTGGAGAAGGCTGCAAAAATATATCCTCGATGCATCTTCATGTTTTTGAACTTCACGATGGAAACAAGTGCGGCAATCAGAAATACAAAGGTAAAACTGTTCATGACCGCATTAAAAAACGGCAGAAACGTAAGGTCGAGATGGCTGAAATCATTGTTCTTCGGCATGAAGTACAAGATGGCGATGAGCGTGTTAATCGCTATGGTGAGGATAACGATAATCGGCGTATAGTTGCGTTGTTTCATTCTTATGCTCCTTTTTTCTCAGATCATGAATGCGTGTCCCGCTTTAGTCTACCCATTGACTAGCCCGGACATTGGCTGTTAAATGCGGTTAGCCAGTCCAGTCCTCCTAATGATAAACGAAGTATGTATGCCGTACAAAGGCGAATTGATGAACAAAAAAGAGACCAACAAATGTTGGTCCCTTTCGTTATTACTTGTTTGATTGCTCGTCCAGTGGAACTGCCTTGTTAACTCCTAGTGCAAAGAAGCTGATGACTACAATTGCCAAGAAGACAATCCCGGCAATCAGGGAGACGCGTGTCTCATCATTGATCCACATACCAATGAGTACCATGATGAGGAAAGCAATGGTCAAATAGTTGCTCACTGGGGCAAAAGGCATTTTGAATGGATGCTTGTCCATTTCAGCACCCTTTGCTTTTCGGAATCTGATTTGACTGATCAAAATGACAAACCACGGTACCATACCAGGCAGCACACTCGCACTGTACACATACACGAAGAGATTTTCTGGGGCGATATAGCTTAAGATAACCCCAATGCCCAGACCGATCAGAACACCAATCGTACCTAACAACGGCACACCATTCGAAGACAGCTTCGTAAAAACTTTCGGGGCTTGGCCATTTACGCCTAAGGTATACAGCATACGCCCTGCACTATAAATCCCGCTATTACAGCCAGACATAGCAGCAGTAATCACGACAAAGTTAATGATACCTGCAGCTGCGGTAATACCAATTTTCGCAAAAGTAGCAACGAACGGACTGCCGATTGCCTGCAATTGATCCCAAGGGTAAACGGTTACAATAACAAAGATCGCACCAATATAGAAAATCAAAATGCGCCAAATGATGCTTTGGATCGCACTCGTTAATGTTTTTTTCGGGTCTTTTGCTTCCCCTGCTGTAATCCCGATGAGCTCGACACCTTGATACGCCCCAATCACCAAGGAAAGAGCAAAGAAAAAGCCTGTCCAACCGCCCGTAAAGAATCCGCCATTCGCCCACAGATTCGATAATCCGATTGCGTTTCCACCATTTCCAATACCAAAGAAAATCAATCCAAACCCTGCAATAATCATCAAAACGATCGTTACAATCTTGATCATGGCGAACCAAAACTCAAATTCACCAAATGATTTTACCGAGACCAAGTTGGCTGCACCGAGAATCACCATGGCAATAATGCCTGGAATCCAAGGCGGTAAATCCGGGAACCAATACTGCATATACTGCCCGACGGCGATGATCTCTGCCATCCCGACAATAACCCACTGGAACCAGTTACTCCAAGCCGTCATATAACCTGCTAACGGATGGATATACTTATGCCCAAAGGTCGCGAATGAACCCGTACTCGGTTCCATATACAGCATTTCACCCATTGCACGCATGATGAAAAAAATAAAGATTCCTACAATTGCATAAGCTAGCATGACGGATGGTCCTGTCCATTTGATCGTGCTGGCCGACCCCATAAATAGCCCAACACCAATCGTACCGCCCAAAGCAATCATCTGTATATGACGCGCTTCCAGACCCCTCTTCAATTCCTTGCTTTCCACGTAAGCTCCCTCTTCCTCTCTGCTGTTGGCGGTATTTTAGGAAAGCTATCATAGAAAGCATTCCTAATCGTTAGTAAGATTATTCCTTTTTCTCACGTTGTGCTTCACTTCCGAATTGTTTGTTTATTTGTAAAATAAATTTCAATAACGTTAATTATTATATTCACTCTATAAACAGTTTGTAAATCAATATATTCAAGAAAAATATAACCAAATATATATTACTGAAAAAACATTTTCTTCCCACTGGGTTACATGTAGCAAAAGCACAACAATCGCCGAGATCTCTCTCGATCGGTTGTCGTGCTTTTTGCCTCATCTATTATTTAGGATTAAGCGCTCTCGCCATCGCATCCACATAGCTTTGGCTGGCGCGCTGACTCACTTCCGCTTCGGGGACAAACACTTCAAAGCAGTGGTAGCAGCCGGGATACAGATGAAACTCTACGTCTACGCCCGCTTGTGCAAGGCGCGTCACATATTCGATCGTCTCATCTCGGAACAAATCGAGCTGACCTACGCACGTATAAGTCGGCGGCAGTCCCGCCAAGCTTTCGGCTCTCGATGGCGCCGCATATGCAGATACCTGACTGTCGTCGGTACCTTCGCCTAGGTACATGCTCCATGCAGTCAAATTGTTTGTCCGGTTCCATGTTGCATTTTCAGCCTGGATTTCATGGCTCGACGCCGTACGATTACGGTTGTCGAGCATTGGATACAGCGGCATTTGGAAGATAAGGGCTGGTCCACCTTTGTCGCGAGCCATTAAAGCAAGTGCTGCGGTCAGCCCCCCTCCCCCGCTAGCACCGGCAATCGCAACCCGATCCAGATCGATGCCTAGTGACTCGGCTTCGTCTGTCATCCACGTTAAACCGGCGTAACAGTCATGGATGGCTGCTGGATAGGGGTGCTCGGGAGCCAGTCGATAATCAACCGATACGACGACACAATGAGCCGCTTGCACGAAGCGTTCGCATAGAGCGTCATCCATATCAGGGTGCCCCAGCACATAGCCTCCCCCGTGAATCCACAGCATAGCCGGAAGCTTACTGCCTGTTCGCTGGACGGGCTCGTATATTTTCGCTAGCATCTCTCCTGCTGCGCCTTGAATCATTCGACTTGTTGTGCGCACATGCTCTGACTTCTCAATAGGCGGATTTTTCAACATGGCCCTACTCGACTCCAAATCTTCTTCCAGTTGAAAACCTGGGAATTGCGCTAATGTTTGTCTTAATTCTGGCAGTACTCGACTATTAAAATCCATGTGAATCCCTCCATTAAGCGAATGTTGATTCTTGCTGCGTCTCTGCTTCCCACTTGGTTATTTCCGCTCGCACCCGAGGCGCTACCTCTGTTCCTAGCAGTTCAATGGCTCTCATAACCTGATCATGCGGCATCGTGGATATCGGCACATACATCATAAAGCGTGTCATGCCTACATTTTTGCGAAGGTGGATGATCTTTTGGGCCACCGTCTCCGGATCACCCACATACAGTGCCCCTTCAAAGCTGCGTGCGGCATCGAAGCTAGCACGGTTATAATGCGCCCAGCCCCGCTCTCTTCCGATTTTATTCATTCCTGCTTGGGTAGAAGGAAAGAATGTGTCTGCCGCCCGTTCCGTATCTTCTGCAACAAATCCAAGTGAATGTGACCCAACCGTTAATCGCGATACGTCATGACCAGCGTGCAAGGCCACCTTCTTGTAAAGCTGCACAAGTGGTGCAAACTGCCGCGGACTTCCACCAATGATCGCCAGCATCAGTGGCAATCCCAGCAAACCTGTACGAACAACAGACTCCTGATTGCCTCCGCTGCCAATCCATATGGGTAAAGGATTCTGAACGGGTCGTGGATACACGCCCAAATTCTGAATAGCTGGCCGATGACCGCCCCTCCAGGTTACTTTTTCAGACGCCTGTATTTTCAGGAGTAGTTCCAAATGTTCATCAAACAGCTCATCATAGTCATTCAAGTCATAGCCGAACAACGGAAAAGATTCGATAAAGGAACCCCGTCCCGCCATAATCTCTGCCCGTCCATTTGAAATACCATCGAGTGTGGCAAAATCCTGAAAAACACGCACTGGATCAGCCGAAGAAAGCACCGTCACTGCACTGGTCAGCCGAATCCTTTTTGTCAGAGGCGCAGCCGCAGACAGCACCATTGCTGGAGAAGAAGCTGCATAATCCTTGCGATGATGTTCACCGATGCCAAATACATCAAGCCCAACCTGATCAGCGAGGACGATTTCCTCGACAACTTCACGCAATCGCTGTGCGTGGCTCATCACTTCACCTGTCTGAACATCCGGCGTCGTTTCCACAAACGAAGTAATACCTATCTCCACAGATCATCTCTCCTTTTGTAAAACTTGTATCAGTCAACAGCTCTGAAAGCAGAATAGTTCAATGTCATATATCTTTATTTAGAACTATTAGCACAGCCCTACTCAAGCTAGATACTCAGCAGCTCTATTTTCTTGTAATTGCCGAAACGCGTCTGGTCACAGCCCAATACACCAGAGCCAATGCACTGACAGAGGCTCCGAGCAAGCTTACTCCCTCCCACCCAAAATGCGCATATGTATAGGTCGAAGCAATGGAGCCAACAGAAGAGCCGATGGAATAGAAAACCATATACCCTGCCGTGAGCCGACTCCGCGCCTCTGCACCCAAGGTGAAGATCATACTTTGATTCGTAACATGCACCGCCTGTACGGCTAAATCAAGCAAAACTATACCTATAGCCAAGGCAAATAACGACTGTTCTATATAGCTGATTAGCAGCCACGATAGTAGCAATAGACTCAAGGCGAAGCCCGTCGTTCTCTGTCCATAGCCTCGGTCTGCAAGCTTCCCTGCCCTTGCTGCAGCCAAAGCTCCGGCAACTCCTACGAGACCAAATGCCCCGATTACCGTGTGCGACAGATATAATGGCGGCGCACTCAAAGGCAGTACTAATGGCGTCCACAAAATGCTAAAAGCAGCAAAAATCAGCATAGCCAGAACAGAGCGAATACGTAATAGCCGTTCTTGTGCGAACAACATCAGCACCGACCGAAGCAACTGGAGATAGGATAGTGCCTTTACCTCACGCTCCATATTTGGCAATACCCGAAATAGTACACAAACCAGCAAAAAGAGGAATGCAGCAGAGACCAGATATACGGAACGCCAACCCGCAAGATCTGTTAATATCCCTGCAATAGTGCGTGCTAGAAGTATGCCAATGACGATTCCACTTGTTACTACTCCCACCACTCGCCCTCGCTCAGCAGGAGCAGCCATGGTCGCCGCGAATGCAACGATCGTCTGCGTCACAACCGCAAGCAAGCCCACCGCAGCTATCCCCGCGAATAATACCGTACTGGTGGAGGCAGTCCCTACGATAACCAGAGCTATCACAGATAAAAACATCTGACCGATAATCAATCGCCGTTGGTTCAATAAATCACCAAGCGGCACAAGCAACAACAGTCCTGCTGCATAAAAGATTTGAGTAAGGGTAATGAGAATCCCAATGATGGAATAGTCAATTCCGAACTCATCCGACAAATGATCAAGTAGCGGTTGCGCGAAGTAGATATTCGCAACTGACATCCCGCAAGCAACCGCAAACAATAGTGTTACATAGCGAGGCATGGGAGAGCCTTGCACTGAATCCGCCTTCCTATCGGCTTTAGCCGCTACTTTTTCGATAACCTCCTCCATCTGTCTTCACCTTACCTCCATTCCGTTTACGTCTGGAGCAAAATAAAATACCGATCGGTACGTTATGATGCCCAGTAAATATATCCCACCTTTTCTTTTTCTGTCAACAACATTCTTTTCTTGTATGAATAAACCAGCCCAAAATTGACAAGACAAATGAAAAACAATAAAATATAAAATACCGTTCAGTACAAAAAAACTATTAGCAGTTACGTAGATTCGAATACATGAGTAATGAGAGGAACTCTTTATGGCAAGAACACGCGAATTTGACGAAGAAAAAGTACTAGAGGCAGCTATGCAGCTCTTTTGGGAGAAGGGGTATGAAGCTACCTCATTGAGTGATTTAACTACCAGAATGGGTATCCAACGTCCAAGTATTTACTCAACCTTTGGAGACAAAAAAGAATTGTTCGAAGCCGCACTACGCAGATACACGATGTCTCGTGCTTCCGAGGTACGAACGAAGCTTCAAAACAATCCATCTGTTAAAGAGGCATTTCGCCATTTTTTTAACGAGGTGATCGATGAGGAATATACGGAAAGTCTCAGCCGAGGATGCTTTTGCATTAATACCATGGTTGAGCTAGCCCCTCATGATGAGAAATTTGAAATTCTGACAAGGGAACACCAAATGTACCTCTCTGTCATTTTTCAAGAAACGATCGAGAGAGGTATCCAATCAGGCGAACTCGATTCGAGTATAGACGCGAAAGCTATCGCACAGGCGCTTATCGTATCGTTAATTGGTCTGACCGTAATCATGAAATCACGTCCAACACGATCATTTGTTGATAATTCGATTGAAGTTATGCTTACTTTGCTCAGGTGAACTGGAATGAAAAAAGACCAACGTCTGTTGGTCTTCTTTACCCATCACTAAAACTACTGTGTACGCTCCAATTTAAAGCGCAGCACCAATGACTGCAACTCTTCAGCAATGTTGGCAAGATGCGCTGCCGAAGCCGCTACTTCCTCCATCGAAGCATTTTGTTCTTCACTGGCTGCTGCCACTTGGTCGACCTCTTGTGCAGTCGCCTGGCTCATGGCACTCGATTCACCAAACGCTACAAGCATCGCTGTATTTGACTGCATCAACCGTTCGCTGACACGAGCTACTTGCGCGAGGTGCGCGTCAATGTGGTTAATCGCCTCATACATCTCCGTGAAACGCTGCTCAACCGATTGTGTCAAATCGCTTCCCGTTGTAGCAGATTCCACGCCCTCCTCCGTGCGTTTCACCATGTGAAGGACGCGATTCTGAACCTCGCCGATCAGACTGTCGATCTTTTCAGCAGCAGAACCTGTCTGATCAGCCAGCTTGCGTACCTCATCAGCAACGACAGCGAACCCGCGGCCTTCTTGCCCGGCACGTGCCGCTTCAATTGCTGCATTCAACGCAAGTAAATTTGTCTGAGAGGCGATATCCTGGATAAAATTCGTCACCCCGCTAATTTCTCCAGCAACCCCTTTTAACTCCTCCATCTCATCTTTTGAACGAGTGGAATGCTCCACGATCATATTCACCTGTTGTCTCGCCGCTCCGAGGGACTTCTCTCCGGTATTGGCCAGACCTGTAATGACCTGCGACATTTCGGTGCTCTCACGCAGGATGCGGATGGCATCGTCCAGCTCCTGTTGCGCTTGCGTCGCCGATTGCTTCACGGTATCTATACTCCGATTCATATCCGAAGACATGGACGCTATTTCTTGCATGGAGGTAGCGACTTGTTCAATCGTCTGCACGTTCTCCTCCGAATTCGCTGACAAATGATGGGAGGAAGCAGAGATTTGGTCGGAATGATCGGTAATTTGACGCAGGACATCGGACAACGCTTGCGACATCGTATTGAAGTTGGATTGCAGCTGCCCAATCTCATCCGTTCTTCCACTCTCAATAGACCGGACCGTCAAATCCCCCTGCGCGATCGAGTCAGTCAGTTGCTTCAATTGCAGGACTGGTCGCACTGTGCGTTTCATAAAAATCCAAACGAACAGGCCAATGAGGGCAAGCAAAAGGACGATGAACATGAATGAAATCCGCAACAGCGGCCCCGTCTTTTGATCGATTTCACTCCAATCAATCACGGAAACGACGTTCAATCCGAGCGAATTTTGCTTGTTGAAGTGGTAGTATTCACGAAGCTCCTCATCATCCACTTCGAAAGAACCCTGCGCTTGATCGCGCATCACTTGGAAGCGCTCGTCTTCAAGTGGCTTGCCTTGTGGGAATCGCGGGTGCGACATTGTCACGTTATTCGGATCGAACAAGCTGACATATCCCTTTTCTCCGATCTTGTACGTCTTTACCAGCTCGTTTAAGTGATCGATGGAAACGTCGATACCCGCTACACCTGCACCATCCGAGATCGTTTTGGCAAACGTAATCACGTAGCTTCCGCTTATCGCGTCGATATAAGGTGGCGTCACAATGATCTGCCCTTTATGCTGTATCGCTTGCTTGTACCATTCACGGGTAGTCGGATCAATTTCCTTTTTCGCCGAGTTGTAATATCGATTGTCGTAGTACATGAACGCAGACAAAACATTGTCGATGTCTTTCTCGATGTTGCGAATACGCTCGTAGATATACGCATCCGCATTTTGTCCCAGAGGAACTTGAACATCCGCAAAGCTATCAATGGTGACGGAATAATCCTCATACGAATTATTCAGCACTTGTGTAATCATCGTGGTAACCGATTCCACTTGAGACAACAATTCGTTCTCTAACTGGTTGCGTGCCAGTTGTGTCAAGGAAAGGCTCAAAACGACAGAGGGAACAACGATAAGCAAGACAAGAAAAAACAGGATCTGCTTGGCTAGCGATGCTTTATAACTAGTAACCATTTTTTTAATCATCTGTGATGACTCCTCTCTAGTGAAGTAAAATAACGAGTTGCAGCCCAAATAACGCCTCACTGGTTGTCAGAGACGTGGTCCTATCAGGCCAAACTCATACCTGTGCCTATATTTTTCAAATGACTATTTCTACTAAAGTTATTTTCCCTATTTATACCTTTTTGAAACTTCACGGCATTAAATAAGAAACATTTGCGATTGCACAAGTTGTAGCGTGAAACCTCCTGCCGCTACCCAGTAGTAGCGTTGGAGGTTTTTGAGGTTTGGTTTTAGAGGAAAATACCGGGAAACCCAAGCGAGTAGCTCTCAGTGTGGCTGTTAAACAGTTGTTTGAAACCACGCAGTTGTTCACGATAACGTTTCATCCGCACTCGTCACAGCTACGTTTTTCATCATATAATGAATTATTGATACTTCAGCAACTCCCTACCTAACAAACATACGGAGCTGGTTAACCATATGAATATCCTTGTAACCGGAGCAACAGGTTTTCTCGGAAAAAAACTATCCCAAGATCTATTAAACGAAGGCCATACCCTTTACTTACTTGCTCGAAATGAAAAAAAGGCAAGCGATTTGTTGCATAGCTTTGCCGAAAAACACCGTAAACAGGTACATATTTTACTGGGTGATGTTTCAAAAAAGGGCTTGGGCGTCTCTGAAAATGATTGGGGACAGCTCAGTCAGAAAATAGATGCGATGTACCATATTGCCGCATACCTGTCCTTTGATCCTGCTCAGAAACCACAGACGTACGAGGTAAATGTAGAGGGAACAAAAAATACGCTACAATTTGCAGAAGCCATTAGCTCCCCCCGCTTTATCTATGTGAGTACGGCTTACACCATCGGAACCGAAACAGAAGGAAAAGAAGCGCTGTACAACCCGGAACGCTCCTTCGTAAACAACTACGAAGAGACAAAATGCTTGGCAGAACATGTCGTCTTCTCCTACAGCGACAAAATGGAGATCATCATTGTCAGACCGTCCATCATTATCGGCGATTCCAAAACAGGCGAAGCCGATACCACTTTTGGCTTGTATGGCTTATTAAAAGGTCTTCGCGTACTGAAAAGAAGAGCGTCCCGAGCAGACGGCTGGGAAAATCAAAAGTACCGTATCTTGGTGGATGTCGACGTGAACTCGAACCTCGTCCCGGTTGACTATGTTTCTTCTGTCTTGGTCGCTGCACTTACGCATGGCGAACATAAGGAAATCTATCACGCTACCAACCCAGTTCCACCTACCCAACAATTGGTGGTCGATTGCATTAAAGAAGTCTTGGATTTTCCGAATTTAGTTCCTGTTCCATTTGAAACAGACGAGCTGCTATCCGAAGAAGAGAAAGCCTTTAATGCATCCATGAGCTTGTTCCATTCATATTGGAAGCGGAGTATCTCTTTCCCGAATGACAACACCAAGAAACTGCTGCAAAAAGTGGGTCAAAGCGAATTGCAGATGGATAAAGAGATGTTGATTGGGATTATGAGTGGGTTTCAGAAACAGACTGTGCTTACGTAGGTCTATAAGTATAAGAGCATAATTTATTTTACACGTGGAGAAGCGTTGTAACAGCGATTCTGTGCGGTTCTCGATCTACCACAATAAAACAGCCCCCCAATTGTTGATCCAGTCTCACAATTGGGGGGCTGTTCATTCGCCTATGCTGCTTTGGAGATATTAATTTTCTTTCCTTCTTTTCGCCACTCTTTAAACTCAGCTGCTGCTGTGAAAAGAACGTCTGAAGAGGAGTTAAGTGACGTTTCAAAAGAGTCTTGTAACACTCCAATAATAAAGCCGACTCCGACTACCTGCATCGCAACTTCATTTGGAATACCGAATAGGCTACATGCTAGAGGAATCAGTAATAAAGATCCGCCAGCCACCCCTGATGCACCACAAGCACATATAGCCGACACTATGCTAAGGATGATAGCGGTAGGGATATCCACTTGAATACCAAGTGTATAAACCGCTGCAAGGGTCAAAACAGAAATCGTAACAGCTGCACCAGCCATATTAATAGTAGCCCCTAATGGTATAGAGACTGAATAACTATCTTTATTCAAACCCAGATTTTCACATAATTTCATATTTACAGGAATGTTTGAAGCTGAGCTTCGTGTAAAGAATGCTGTAATGCCGCTTTCCTTTATACACTTGAAAACAAGCGGGTAAGGGTTTTGTCTTATAGCTACATAGACAAGGATTGGATTGACAACCAGTGCCACAAAGAGCATGCAACCAATCAGAACTGCAAGTAATTTCGCATAGCTTAGTAACGAAACAAGTCCATTTGTAGTAATTGACTCAAATACTAGTCCCATGATTCCTAATGGTGCAAACTTAATTACCCAACCAACCATCTTCGAAACGGCATCCGAAAAATTAGAAATCATCGTTTTTGTCGTATCAGCGGCATTTCGTAAAGCCAAACCAATAAGTACCGCCCAAGCTAAAATACCGATATAGTTCGCTTTAACAATTGCATTAACTGGGTTATCAACCACATTTAGCAGTAATGTCTTGAGAACCTCTACAACACCGCCAGGAGGCGTCACATCCTTAGCTCCCTCTACAAGTGTTAAGCTTACAGGGAATATAAAGCTTGCAATAACGGCGACTGATCCAGCTAAAAAGGTTCCTAAAAGGTATAAGACAATTATGAATTTCATATTCGTTTGGTGCCCACTTTTATGTTGAGCAATGGCTGACATAACCAAAAAGAGTACTAACACAGGTGCAATCGCTTTCAAAGCGCTTACAAATAAAGAACCTAAAACTACTACGGGTTTGGCTACTTCGGGGATCGTTACAGCCAGGATAATACCAATAATCAAACCTACAATTATTTGCTTTACCAGACTTACTTGACTTACCTTCGTTAGTATACTTTTCATAGATGTCCCCCCACTAAGATAAACTTCTCCCGACCCTCCAATAGACTCTCGCTTTCTGTATGATTCATTCTTCGATGGATGGCTATTCTAATCACAGTCCACTCCATAGAGACAAATAAGTATCATTATACTGATTTTTTGATATATTACAAATGGACAAATTTTGCTAAACGGAACAACTACCTTTTTACATGAATTTATGGCTTCACCTAAACCACCAAGAATCATGCTTTCATAACGAAAAAAGCAAACTGTTAAAGGAATTCAATAAGACAAAAGCGAATTCTTACATACAATATTTTCCAAGAAAGGGTGTTTTGTTCATGCTTAAAAAAAGTATGGTTTCTGCTTTGGGTCTACTAGTAGTGACAATGTCTCTATCCATTCCTACCCAGGCTGCTGAACTCCCAACATCATCTCAGGAAACGTTACTTCGAAATAAATCAACCGACTCTCGTAAAGTATCAGGAACTAATGTTAATTTTGGAGCTACAAGAACGATTTCAAAATCGACTCCGATTCCTCCAGATTGGGTCATTACAACAGTAATGAGTGACTACTACGTCATCCAATATGTAGGTGGAGCAAGTTTGGGTCAGACAGTACAGACTGTTAGAACGACCCCCATTCCAAAAGACTGGGTGATCACTGTTGCAACAAGCGATTTCTTTATATGGCAGTATGTAGGAGGAGCGAGCTTCGGACACAGAGTTCAGACCGCAAAAATAACCCAAGTTCCAGAAAACTGGGTGATCACTCTAGCAACATCGGATTTCTATCAACTGATGTATGTAGGAGGGGCAAGTTTTGGACAGAGAATACAGACCGCAAAGATAACTCGAATTCCAGAAAATTGGGTGATCACCCAAGCGACCTCCGATTTCTATTTATGGATGTATGTAGGAGGGGCTACCTATGGAACGACTGTACAGACCGCAAAAACTACCCCAATACCACGAGGTTGGGTCATTACAACCGCTACATCAGACTTTTATATCCTTACTTATAGAGGATAGTCGTACTCAGATCCAATTTGCATAATGACAATGACACCCACCCGTGAGAGTGGGTGTTTTTTCTTAATTGGCACGTTATTTACTGGTTCAGTGAATCAAGCGAAGTGCGAACATTATTGGCAAACGAATAGTTATTCTTAGCATCCCAGTTGATAGACCAGGTCATAATTCCTTGGAACTGCGGATAACCAGCTGGATTTTGGAGTCTGTAAGTTCCTCCAAAAGACGTGCCTTTTACCAAATATTGAAGTGCTTTCTCGATATCAGCAGGAGACGTATAGCCTCCCCCGGCAGCACTTGGAGCAGAAGGCAGCCCGATCGCGACTTGGTTCTCCCTCAAGGCTGGAAACATGTTGTTAGGATTACGACCAATAGGGAATCCTTTCAATAGCATTTCTGCCATCGCTACTTGGAAATCAGCCGTTCCTTGTTGATACGTACGACCATCTAATGCTTCTAGTGCTCCGGAATTATAATGTTGGACGTGGATATAATTCATTCGATCGCGAAGGGCATGAATCACAGGTAGATAAGCGCCCCACGGCCCACCATAGCTAGCGTAACCCCCTTGAACATAAGCCGTTTCTGGCGCCATCGTCAAAATGAAAGATGGGCCAAATGTATTCGTAATCGTCTGAGTCGCTGAGATTAAGTTTATAATTTTAGGCGTTGTCGGATTTCTAAAATCAGTGTCCCCTGCGTTTAGCGACAGGGAGCTTCCTTCCAGATCAATATCCATCCCATCAAAACCATACGTTTGAATGATCGAGGTCATCGAGGTAATAAAATTTTGTTTGGCAGCTTCCGTTGTCAGCTCGACTGTACCATTCGCTCCGCCAATCGAGATAAGAACCTTCTTCCCCTTTGATTTTAACAAGGCGATATCCGATTTAAATTCCTCAACGGATGCATTGAACGGCATGAATCCCATTGTCGCATGATCGCCACCGACTGGTTCTGCGAACGCAACATTGATGACATCGTATTTATCTGAGACATCTCTTAGCTTGAGTACCGTAGAACCATTGTCAAAATTATGCCAGTAGCCGATCAAAAGTCGTTTGGACACCGGTTCATTTGGGGATTTAGATAAAGTGGTTACCGTTATCGAGGCGCTGGGTGGGGATACATTGCCTGCGGCATCTTTTGCCTGTATCGTGAATGAATATGTCGTATTTGCTAGAAGTCCAGTCACGGTATAGGATGTTGTACTCGATGTACCAGCGAGTGCATCTCCGTTGTAGACGAGATACTCCTGAACAGCTATGTTATCCGTAGAAGCTGACCAAGATAAGCTGACCGAACTACTGGATATCCCTACTTCACTAAGATTTGTGGGGGACGTAGGTGGAATGGTATCGGGAGCAGAGGGACCTTGCAGTTGCCAAAGTGTCGGTACGTTGGGCGGTTCCCATCCGACAAGCGATGTATGAGCAAATGTACATTTGTAATCTTGCCCTTGATACGTAACCATGTCTCCTAATTTGTATACGGTGTTGGGAGTCCACGGTGTCGTGGCGTGAGAAGACTGCGGGAATATAGAAAAAATTAAGATAAGCGATAGTACTATCAAAACTCCTGTTTTTCTCATCAAATACATCAAACAAAACCTCTTTCATTTTTATTTGTACAAAAAAAATGACCTTTACATCTTTGCTTAACCCCCCTCATACAAATCGACTAATATAAAATATCCTTATATTTGGAAAATATGTATTTTTATTAACGATATACACATAAGAAAACCTCTATCGAGGCTTTTTCGAAGCGGTGTGACCGCGTTTTTGCGAAATTGAGCGAACAGCCCAACCCTTGGGACATCTTTCCCCGGCAGCCAAGTAATTTATCGCTTCGCTGCATATGGTAAAATAACCCAGAATAACTTCGTTGACAACGTTTTCACAGAATAATAGAATACACTTAACAAGTTAACTATGATGGAGATTCGGAGACTCATACTTTTTGGCACTTTCATTTTTGAAAGCGCCATTAAAGTATGGGTTTTTTATGTGTATCCCCATCATTGTTAGAAATTATTTTGGGGGAGGAATAAGATGCTCAAGCTGTTTAAGCCTGCACCGCCTATTGACAGATTGCCTGACGAACAAATTGATTCTGAGTATAAAAAGCTCAGGCTTCAGGTGTTTCTCGGAATCTTCATCGGTTATGCGGCATACTATCTCATCCGCAAAAACTTCTCGCTCGCCATGCCTTATTTGATTAAAGAAGGATTTACAAGATCAGAGCTCGGTTTTGCGTTAGCCGCCATTTCGATTTCCTACGGGATCAGCAAGTTTGTAATGGCCATTTTTTCAGACCGAAGCAACCCGCGAATGTTCTTGCCTATCGGTTTGATTCTTTCTGCACTTATCAGTTTGCTGATGGGCGTTGTCCCTTACTTCACCTCATCCGTCACGATCATGTTTGTGATGCTTTTCCTGAACGGTTGGTTTCAGGGAATGGGCTGGCCTCCATCCGGGCGTGTCCTCGTACACTGGTTTAGTGTAAATGAAAGAGGAAACAAAACAGCCATTTGGAATGTAGCCCATAACGTTGGCGGAGGCTTGATGGCCCCCCTCGCTGTTGCAGGTGCAGCGATGTTCACCGGGTTTTTGGGTAATACCGCTTCCGGGTATGAAGGCGTGTTTATCCTGCCTGCTCTGGTTGCCATTGTCTTTGGATTCATTACGTATTTCTTAATTCGCGATACTCCGCAGTCAGTCGGCCTGCCGCCTATTGAAGAATATCGCAATGACTATCCAAACAAGGCGAAGAAAACGTTTGAAACAGAATTCTCCACAAAAGAAATCCTTTTCAAATATGTGTTGAACAACAAATGGGTTTGGGCAATCGCGATTGCCAACATCTTCGTCTACTTCGTCCGTTACGGCGTTCTGGACTGGGCACCGACCTATTTGAGCGAGGAAAAAGGCTTTGATATGAACAAGTCGAGCGTCGCCTACTTCTTATACGAATGGGCAGGTATCCCGGGAACGCTCCTGTGCGGCTGGCTGTCCGATAAATTGTTCAAGGGCCGCCGTGGACCCGCAGGGTTTGTCTTTATGCTCGGCGTATTGATCGCTGTTCTGGTCTACTGGTTCAACCCACCTGGAAATTCCGTGGTCGATATGATTTGCCTGATCGCTATCGGTTTCCTGATTTACGGTCCAGTCATGCTGATTGGTTTGCAAGCCCTTGATTTTGTTCCGAAAAAGGCTGCCGGAACCGCTGCAGGGCTGACAGGTCTGTTTGGTTACCTGGGCGGTACAGTCACAGCGAATGCATTGATGGGGGTTATCGTTGATGCCTCCGGCTGGGATGCAGGATTTATGTTGCTGACAGCTTCGTGCGCATTGGCTGCTCTTGTTTTTGCCCTTACGTGGAATGTACGGGGGCAAGAAGTAGTTAAAAATCATTAAAATAGCAAAAAGAAGGATGAAAATCGTTGTGATTTTTATCCTTCTTTTTTATGGCTTGAATAACCAGTCTTCGCCGGTCCCTCAACAACATTACCCTCTACATTAGATATTTTCGTTCTTCAGCGATTCAACGATACTCTGTTCTTTATATTTTCTAGTCGCATAGAGGATTGATGTACCCACAATGAAAAACACACCTATTCCTGCAATGATGAGATCCGCCCAAGGCACCGTAAAAGCAAATGCAAAATTACGGCTAAGGCTCATGTAGATGAGAAACATCACGCATAAACTAATCGGTAAACCGTAAATAAGCGACTTCATTCCATAAAAGAATCCTTCGAAGCGTAGCATTTTCTTCATGCCCTCTGGTGTCATGCCAATGGAAGCCAACATCGCAAACTCACGTTTTCTCAAGGCCATCCCAGTCGAAATCGTGTTGATAATATTTGCTATACAAATGAGTCCGATGAGAACCACAAACCCATAAAGGAATACGGATATGACTGTGGCGCGATTCATTGCATCCTGGCGCTCCTCAATCAGATTGGTCGTATAGACATGTACATCTGGATATTCGTTAATAATCGGGTTTATTTCATTTTCCAATGCCGCAGACTGCTCTGTTGTAAATTGAACCTCGCTGAAAATTTGCTCAGACAGCATATCGTTACCTAATTCTCGTAGCTTGCCAAAGTCTCGTTCAGAAACTACAAATGTCACGCTATAAGCATCTTCCTCGTAGCGTAGCATAAAAGGTGGACGTTTATCCGTGATAGAAGCAATTCGGACTTTAGCTCCTTCAATCAAAGTGAGAGGTATTTTTGATCCCTCTTGTGCTGTTAGTTGAGTGATATCTGTATAATTATGTTTTTCCTTCAAGGTGATCTGATTGACAAGTATTGCGGAAATCTCGTCACCTTCCAATTTCTTTGCATCAATCCCCGCGGATTGCAGGTACGCTGCAAAAGAAGCATCATCAAGAGAAACAATCTTTGCAGACATGTTGTATTTCCCATCTGGATTAAGAGTATGGCGACTGGAGATGTCTGTGGTAACCTCGTTTTCGTTGAGGTATAGATCATTATAAAGAAGTTGAGTCTTCACTTTTGTTGTTGCGTTTTGGACAGACATCAATTCATTTGTTAATGAACGTACCCTTTCCCAATCGGCTCCCCTTGCGTATACGGACAGATCATATGGTAGCGGTGCTTGTGCCATATTATAGGATTTATCCATATACAACGAAAAGGAAGAAGCTGCAAGGTACAAGATTACACTGATCGCAAGAGAAAAGACAGTTGAGCGATAGTGGTGTTTATTCCTTTTCAGATTTTTTAATCCTAGTTCCGCTTCAAATCCAAACAACTTACGGGTCATTTTGGATGTACGTACATCTTTTCCTTTTATTTCGATATCCTTTGTCTGGCGGATCGCAGTTATCGGCGTAATTCTCGATGCCCTCACTGCTGGAAACCATGCAGAAATGAGCAGTGTTAAAACGGAAAACAAAATGACAGCAATCATACTGTATGGCTCTATCACCAATCGCATCGGTTCACTAACTAACAACATTTTTTGAATGAATGGACTGAGCAAATGGAGAGTAACACCAATGCCAATGGATCCAAAAAACAACCCAGCTGGAATCGCTATGACTCCGATCACAGCAGCTTCAAAAAATACAGAAGCCCTTTTTTGCTGTTTGGTTGCTCCTACGCTAGATAACATCCCTAAAGTGCGACTACGCTCTGAAAGCGAGATCGAAAACGCGTTGTAGATGAGTGAGAAAGATCCAATCAGAATGATAATCCCAACGGAAAAGACTGCCAGATACATGGTGTCAAGAAAGCGGGAATCATTCGAAATCCCGGAATAAAGCAAAAGATCCCGGTTGTACTTGATTTTTACTCCATTAGATTTAACTTGATTCTTTACTCCGCTCACCTTACTAGCGATCGTGTCACTCGTTTCATAAATGTCATTCCCTAAACCTTTAAAATCCTTATATTCAACTCTTACCGTGTAGGGAAAACCCTCCTCCAAAGCACCCTCGGAAAGACCACTAAATGCACGGTATGCAGCCATTGCATCCTGCTCTTTAGCTGGTGCTTGCACGATCCCGGTAATGGTGTATGTTTTCGTCTTTGTAGGCGTAAAGACTTCCTTTGATTGATAGGGGTCTCTGTTGCCCAACGTCTCGCTCGTACCATCTTTATTCAAGCTACGGTTACCAAAATCTAATGTGACGACATCTCCAACCTTCCAGCTAACACCGGCGGTTTGAAGAAACTGCGATGAAAGTGCCAGTTCATTTTCATTCTGAGGCAAACGCCCTTCAATTGGGCTGACCCCTATTACATCATGATTACTGTGTCCAGTAATATACAAATAAGGCTTAGCCCTATTTGCAGAGTTAGAAAGTCGTGCAAATCCGAGTTCCTGGTCAATGTCGTATCTTTCAATTGCTTCTGTATTTGTAATAACCGCAACATCTTCTCCTGCAACATCGAGAAAAGCTGCCTGCCATTTACCATTGTAGGCAATCGTGTTTCTCTGCATCATATCCATGAAAGAACTACTAATCGAAAATACTGCTGTAAGCATTGCGACAGAAATGATAACCCCAATGATTGTAACAAGGGTACGGCTCTTATTCTGCTTCATATAACGTAAAGTGAGCTGATTTACGATATTCATCGCCTGATCACCTCATCTCTAGATATCCTGCCATCCTGAATGCCGATAATACGGTCCGCTTGCAAGGCAATGTTTTCGTCATGTGTAATCACAATCAGGGTTTGATGCCGTTCTTTGTGTAATTTTTTCAAGAGCTTCACAATCTCAGCACTGTTTTTGCTGTCTAGATTCCCCGTAGGCTCGTCAGCCAATACAATGGCGGGACTACTAATCAAGGCACGGCCAATGGACGCACGCTGCTGCTGTCCTCCAGAAAGCTGGTTTGGCAGATGCTTTAATCGCTGTTGAAGACCTAGCGTCTCTACGATACCGGAAAAGATATCTTGATTTACTTCTCTCCCGTCCAATAGCAATGGTAGCGTAATATTTTCCTCTACCGTAAGGACAGGGATCAGATTGTAGAATTGATAAATAAGCCCAATCTGTCTGCGTCTGAAGATGGCCAGTGCCGTTTCATCCATCGCGTACATATTAGTCTGGTCAACAATCACCTTACCGGATGTGGGCGTATCAACGCCCCCCAGAATATGCAGAAGGGTAGACTTACCTGAACCAGATGGTCCAATGATCGCCACGAACTCCCCTTTTTGTACGGAAAATGAGATATCGTTCAGTGCAGTAACAGCTGTTTCGCCCTTACCGTACGTCTTTGACAGGTTCTCTACTCGCAAAATCTCCATTATGAACCTCCTAGATTCGTTATTACGTATAGAATAGCTGCCAAAGATGTCTCGTCGGTGACATTCAATCTTACAATTTTGTCATCTAAATGATTTGCTTATAGAATTTGATTTTGAATGTTGTTCCTACACCAATCTGGCTTTCCATAAACACATCGGCGTTTTGACTTTGCAAGATTGTTTTAGACATGGCTAGTCCAATTCCAATACTATCCGCGCCAGCATTCTTCCCTTTATAAAATCGTTCAAAAATGTGTGGAGCATCTTCCGGGCTAATCCCACAGCCACTGTCGGCAATGACAATTTGTGTATACAATGGTGTTTCCTCACACGAAATAGCAATACGTCCCCCGACCGGCGTATGCTCAATCCCGTTTTTAATTACGTTCAAAATGGCTTCTACCGTCCAGTTTTCATCTCCATACACGAAAAGGTCTTCATTACAGGAATAAGAAAGCTCCTGATTTTTTAATTCCATGGGGACATGGAGTGGTTCTAATGCCTTGTTTATCATTTTTTTGACAGATACGAATTCCTTTTTGAAAATAACGCTCTGCACTTCGATTTTGGACAGCTTGAGCAATGAAGTCACGAGCCATTCAATACGCTTCAACTGATTGATAATCTTGCCCAAAAACTCCTCCCGCTTGTCTTTTGGCAGACTAGGGTTGTTTAACAAATCAGCCATGACAAACATGGAGGTAAGTGGCGTTTTTAGTTGATGGGAGATGTTCGAAAGCGTATCTGCCAAGTATTGTTTGTCCTTTTTCAGAAGAGTAGACTGCTCGGACAACGTTAATGTGACTTTATAAATATCATTTTTCAGAATGCTCAATTCACCCTCAACGTTATCCCTAATATCCATCGTGGGTTGGCCTGAATAGACAGAAGCCAAATAATAAGCGAGCTTACGGATGTCCTGATAACGTTTGCGGGTAAACAGGAAAAAACATGAAAGTAGCAGAAATACCATGGCAATCGCCACAATCCCCGCTTTCCAGTCGATTATCCAAAGAATCGTGATCCCCATGATGGAAATAACCACGCTATACATACATAACTGCCGTATTTCTTTGTTTTTAAGCATGACTTCCACTCATTCGATAGCCAAGTCCGCGTACGGTTTCTATCACTTTGGGATTCTGGCTATCATCCTCCAACTTTTCTCGAAGCCGCTTAATGTAGACAGAAAGGGTATTGTCATTGATAAAGTTACCATCTAGATCCCAAATGCCCTCTAACAACTGATTTCTGGACAGAACTTGCCCTCTATTATTTATGAATGCCAACAGTAAACGGTATTCTAAAGCAGTCAGCATCACTTCCTCGGTTCCTTTGTACACTTTAGCCAGTTTTGTATTTACGACAACATTTCCAATCTTCACTTTGTCAGTCGGGTTGGGTTCTTTTTGGTAGTGCCTAAGGGATGACTTCATTCGGCTAATCAGCTCCCGAATACGAAACGGCTTTGTGATATAGTCGTCTGCTCCCATATCTAACCCCCGAACCACATTGATTTCATCATCACACGCCGTCAAGAAGATGACAGGTGCCTCCTGATTTTCTTTTACATATTCGCAAATCTCATAGCCATTACCATCTGGCAAAGTTAGATCCAGTAAATAAATATCAAAACGTTGTTGCTTGATTGTTTCAATGGCAGTTTGTTTCCCTTCACAAAGAACGACTTCATAACCCTCACTGGAAAGCGAATAGTGCAAACCATCTGCAATGGTCTTGTCATCTTCTACTACTAAAACCTTCAATGTTAATCCTCCCCGCGTTCTCACATCAGTCTTTGGTTTCAAAATATCTTACGTTGATTGAACCATATTTTAGTAAGGAAAACCGTATATTCCTAGCTTAGGTAAGCTTCTGCTATAAATATTGTGCTAGTTTATTAATTAGCTTTACCATTGAATCGAAGTTCTGTTCAACTTCTTTTACACTCTTCATTTCACTCGGACTTGGATATTGTTCCGGTGCCGTCTTACCGATCTCTGATACATAAGAGCGCAATTTTCCATCTGAAGAAATCTGGGCAGTAATAATATTGTTTGAATCAATTCCATTGACGACTGGTGACCTTCCGATGCGGAACTTCGGGATTGTGGAATGCTCTCAAATTCCATCTATCTGTGTAATATGAGGCAACCTTCTGTCGATAGTCGTGAGTAAAGATCAAGTCAAAGAGGCTGCATCTATTATATCTTCTTCTAAAGAAAAGGGGTGTCCCGCAGCCATTTGGCTTTTGGGACACCCCTTAGTCTGTCGGTAAAGGTACGATTTCCTCTTATTCTCTACCTGCTTGAACCAGTTTTTCGGCAATCATCTTAGGTTCGGTATGCACAGTACTCATATGGTCACCTTCACCGACAATAAGGCGGTACGTGCCCAGATTGTTTGATTGCGCTGGATACCATGGGAACGGAGCTGGAGGAAAGGCGATATCCTCCGTTAAGAACAGATAGCTCTTTGGAATTTCCAGACTGTAGAATTTCTTTAGGTCAAGCTTCTGAAACAAAGGTCCGGCCGGTTCAGTGGGAGCTTCTGCGTAAATTTTCTGAGCCTCCTCCAACGTAGCCCTATTCGCGAAGGTATCGCGGAACAGCGGAAACGGTAACGTAATAGTATTATCGCCTGAAGTTTCTCTCAGCCCTTGAAAAGCCTGTTGTACAGGTGCTGGTAGCTGGTCAACCAAGCTCTCCCCGTCTTTCGGAACAAAAGCATCGAAGAAAACCAAACGATTAATTCGATCGGGAACCTGTTCGGCTACCTTGGCGATAATGGTCCCACCGAAGCTATGACCAACTAGGACAACATCATGCAGGTTGTTATTTTTAATGTAGTTAACCACCGATTGCGTAATTTCATTATGAGTTACATTCGGATCGATCTTGGCTCCATGACCTGCGTATTCTGGGGCATATACGGTATGTCCCTCTTTTCGGAGCGATTTAGCCGTATCATCCCAGAAACTTGCGTCAGCCCAAGCGCCGTGAATCAATACAAAAGTCATTTTCTTCTGTGATTTATTTGTGGATTGGGAATTTTCAACCTTGGATGTAGCAGCTTGTGCTGTTTGTGTAGTGCCACTTCCGAACTGTGCATTAAGAACTAACTGGGTACCTAGTAAAAGAGCAATTGCACAAATACCTTTAGATACTGTCATTTTCATGGATGAAAAACCCCCTCATAATTTTTTCTGAATCTCCGTGGAGACCACGTCCCGTTATTAGAAGAGGAAGCAAAACTATTCCACACCCGATCTCATCCTCCAATCCGTGTGTTAGAGTGAGCTTCCGAGATTGATAGTAACAAAGATGGAACCTCGGCTCCGTAACTTCATCACCAAGTTCTTCCCCTTTCTATTCCCATCTTGCTCTAAAGCAAAGGGGCGCCCTCAGCCATTTTGTACGGCTATTGGGACACCCCTGAATCAATTTGTTTACGAAGTGAATCTAGATCGGCAGCTTATTCAATTTTAAAGCTACACCCTTCTGCTGTAGAATATATAAGACAACAATGCAAAGGAAGGTGAACCAAAAGCATGCAGACTCAACAGATTGAGGATGTGATTACGCTCTTCCCGAGTCTTGCTGATATTTCCCCGCAAGATTGGCAAGAGGAGGGAATATCCATCGTTTCGCTGCCCGTTAACTATATCATTCATGAAGGTGAGTTTCTGAAGAATGCGGCTTTAGTACTGGAAGGGACTATTCGCATGTACAAGCTGAGCGGTAGCGGGCGAGAAGTCACCTTATACCGCATCCACGATGGCCAGTGTTGTCCACTGATGGCTTCGAGCATTTTGGAAGAAACCGAGTATGAAGCGTCAGCATGCGTTGAGAAGCCAACAACAGTTCTGTTTATTCCAGTCCCTATTTTTCAAAGATGGATGGACAACTATAAAAGCTTTCGACAGTATATTTTCAAAACGTTTGCTGGTCGTCTAATCATAATGTCTAATCTGATAGATAGCATGTTCTTTAAGTCAATTAGAAGCCGGATTTCCGCATATTTACTTGTCATGACCAATGCCGACAACGATTCGCTCGCCATTACACATGACAATCTGTCGATTGAGCTGGGTACAGCCCGCGAAGTCATCAGTCGGACATTGAAAGCAATGGAAAAAGAAGGACTGCTGCGTTTGACGCGTGGGCAGATCACTCATATACAACGTCGACAGCTGTTAGAGTTGCTCGAATAGCTACTAGTTCGAATACACCGCAGGCTGGGGAGAATATCCCCGGTTTTTTTGTTTTGCAGCAAAGAGATACGACTTCGTGATGAAGTTACGGAGCAGCTAATCTTTGCTTTGTTAATATCGATATCAGATCATCTACATACACAAAGGGGAGGTTGAAGCTATGAAAAACGAGACACGGCCGACGCCAGCTTGAACAGGATATAAATAGAGACAATTTACTTGAAGAGGGTGTTCATATGAATCTAACCGATATTCTCAATCAACAAATTGCTAATTGGACAGTTTTATACTATAAATTCCACAACTACCATTGGTATGTAAAAGGTCCGCAATTTTTTACACTTCATACTACATTCGAGGAACTTTACAAAGAAGCTGCTCTTCACATTGATGAATTAGCCGAAAGAACGTTGGCATTAGGTGGAGAACCTGTTGCAACCATGACTCAATGCTTAGCGTTAGCTTCCGTACAAGAAGCCTCTGGTAATGAAACGGCTGAACAAATGGTTCAAGCAACGGTCCATGATTTTAATAAAATGATAGGCGAATTGAAAATTGCTGAAGTCGTTACTGATGAAATTACTGGAGATATGTTTTTGGCAATTCGTTCAAACTTAGAGAAACAACTTTGGATGTTACATTCATTTTTAGGAAAATAATCTACTGGTAGAAGTATGCATTACTAGATGACGCTTCTTATTACCTTCAGTGCATCCTGCTCATACACAACAACAATGAGGAGCGATTCAAATGCAAATGCTTAGAATCGAAGCTGCAACAGAGCAGGAAAAGGAAATCCTATCCACTGTAATTTTTCGGATTCTACAATTTCTTTCTCTGAAGTGGAGGCGGGAAGGGAATCAAATCAGGTATTTCATCCTAGATTCCCAAAAAGAAGAAATTGAGAAAATTATCAATGCCATGAACGAACAGTTTGGAATCGGTCTTGTTTGCCGATTCGAATCAATTCCTGATGGCGAGGGTTTTCCATATTAATTGGAACCCAGTCATGAACGTTATTATAAATTTACTACGATTTCTAATCTCTGACCTCCGTAGAATTATATCAGGATTGCCATAACACAACCGGATATTGAGTCGGGAAAGTTTCCTTTATAACTTTATTGTTAGAGATCTATCTTGGAACAATAGTTTATTGCTCAGAACAATACTTTGTTGAAATGAATCAGCCCCAGACATGACCAATACGATTGGCACACTGGGGCTCTAGCTGTTCAATCCGTAAGGAAGTAATACGTCTATTGTTTAGTGATTATAAAGTATTAGACCGACACTCCTTATCTATCAAGGAACCTGTTAGTTTAATACTTCTTAAGGCACTCCTTAGCTCTTTATAGACACATCTTTTTCCAATGTTAATTCATGAAATGATTTCACGCGTAGTTGTAAAAATGGGGTGAACAATAATGTACAAGCCGAAGCTAACAATCCAATGCTACCCGCAAATAAAGCGAACCGTAAACCCATTGCCCCCCCTATCATCCCTCCAATTAACGAACCAAGCGGTAAAGAACCCCACGAGATAAATCGAAATGTAGCATTCACGCGACCTTGCAGGGCATCGGGTACAATTACTTGACGTAAACTGATGGTACTAATGCTAAACATTGAGACACCCATTCCGAAAAGAAGCTGTCCGAGCATCATAATCAACGCAATACTTAATTCGGATCCTACTGCTAATGGAGCAAGCAAACCGCCACTTGCTGCGATCGTAGCGGAACCCACAATTGTTGGACCTACTCCAAAACGACGTACAGCCCTTTGGGCAAGCAGAGAGCCAAATAGGTACCCTATTCCTAGCGTTCCATAAATGATGCCAAGAATGCTCGCACTGATTTTGAGTTCTTGCGATGCATATAGAACATAAACACTAAAAATAACATTCCAGGAAAGGTTAAAGACTGTTGAGCAGCGCACTACTCCCCACAGCAACGGTTTTGTGTAAACCGTATGCAGCCCTTCTTTAATTTCCAGCCACATGTTTTTTTGTTTTTTCGCATCTGCCACGACTGTCTCCAACTTGCGAATCCGGGCTATGTACACAGCGGATACAAAAAAGGATACCGACGTGAACAATATTGCAAAAGGAGCGGTGATTAACTGTTCCAGTCCACCTGATAAACCCGGCCCAGCAATTTGTGCGGTAGATTTACTTGTCTCTAGTTTGCTATTCCCTTCAACAAGCTGCTCCTTGCTCACAATGGAAGGCAAAAAGGATGTATAGGCAACATCAAAAAAGACAGTACAGATACCCACTATGAAGGCTACCAAATATAGAACTGTCATATTCAGGAATCCAGTTAAGGCTGTCAGCGGCACAATGAGCAGTAATGCACCCCTGAAAAAGTTAGCGGCGACAAGAATTGGTCGCCGGGGAAATCTGTCTATCCATACACCAGCAAGCAAACCGAAAATGATAAATGGCGCATACTCGGCAAAACCAAGCAACCCCATCTGCATGGGACTGGCCCCTAAATAGAGAGCTGCGATTAATGGCATTCCTAATAATGCAACCTGAGTCCCAAACTGTGATGCAGTTTGCCCAATCCAGAGCCTGCGAAAATCTGTGTTAGTTAACAATCCTTCCACCTTGTTACTCATGTCCGTTCCCCCATTTTTCGTCACAACTAATTGCCATTTTTAGTATAGGGGAACTTACGTTTCAAGATCTTGCGCATTCATTATCGCAAATGTTGGATGATTGATACGTGTCAGAACGTCAAAATAAAGACCCACATCATTGCAAATTACTATCGTTCTTTTGGTGTCTGCCACCTTCGTTCACTCACCTGTTCCCAATGACAATATATCAATCCTGTAAGTCATCCAAAGTAATATGAGCGTGTTTAGAGCAAAATACATACCTACATTAATCGCGGCGATCACCGGCTTGTTCGTCGCTTCGATCTCGTTTCATAGCGTCTGGCAGGCCTCTGCCATGGCCAAAGTTTATTATTCGTCTCCCAGCGCGGACGCAAATCATCAAAAATATTGCATTATTCAGACTTCATCATCTGTTGGGACATTTTTTTACTATTTTTCGTATTAGTAGTGTCAAAATGTAACAGACAATCATGGCTCATTACGTTTGTCAAGAAAAGGACGGGCTGCGCAACAGTCCTTTTTGCATAGGGGGAACAAAGATGGAGGAAGATCAAGTGATCATCGCGCAAGTCTTGCAAGGAAACAAAGAAGCCTACGCCGAGATCATTAGCAGATACCACGGAAAAGTCATTTCCGTTCTTCGCAAGATGCAGGGACATACGTCAAACGAACAAGATACCGTGCAAGAAATATTCATTAAAACCTATTACCTACTACCCAATTACAAACCGACATACACTTTTTCTGCATGGTTGTACCGGATTGCAGCTAACTACTGTGTGGACGAGCTGCGGAGGCGCATAAGGGCCCCAGAGCTGACGCATGATCACATAGAGGCCGTAGATCACGATACCCCGGAAACTTCCTTATTGAAAAAAGAAGAGCAGTTGTTCCTTAAAGAGCAAATGATGTCAGTAGAAGAAAAGTATCGGGTCGTCCTTGAGTTGCGTTACCTCGAACATTTCAGCTGTGAAGAGATTGGAGAAAAGCTAGACATTCCATCGAGTACAGTACGGACACGCCTATCTCGGGGAAAAGACAAGCTTAGAACCTCTATTAGTCGTACTGGACGAAGGAGTGATTTTGGTAAATGACATGCTTATACAAAGGACAACTCTCTTCGTATCTTCAGGGTACACTTGGAGATGATCAGTCTGTATTCATGGTAGATCACATAGAGCGATGCAGCTATTGCCAGCGACAGCTCTCACACTATTTAGGTGAAATTGAAAATCCAGATAACTGGGAAATCGTAGGACCCTCCACCCAAAGGCTTGTACAACAGGTCATAAACAGGGTTGCTCCCTACCCTATACATGTGATGCAAAGATCGAAAACTAATATCCAACAGAAACCAAATAGATGGATAACAAGGAGTATTACAATTATGAAAAAAACAGCCATTGCAGTAGCCGGAATCGCCGCCATCACTTATTTCGGCACGCTCACCTCTCCCACTTTTGCCACGTATGTGAGCAGCTTGGTTTCATCTAAGCCGCAACAGCAGCAACAAGTGGGTAGCCTGTTTCAAAAATATGCGGATAGTGAATACTTGTATCGCGGTGTGAAACAAGGATATATACAAAAAGTCGATTTACAGGCCAAAGACAAAGGGATCATCGTGGATGTAAAAGAGATTATGACAGATACGAAAGACATCCGGATTATTCTCGGAATCACAGATACACAAGGAAAACAGATAGAGAATATGTTTAAGTTTTTCCCAACAAACCAAGATTTAGCACGTCAAGTGTATGAAATCAAGATCACCGATCACGAGGGCAATGTCTATCAAGGTTACGACATGGAAGGCTACAACGATTTACACTGGCTTGGCGATAACGGAAGTTTGGTCATGCTCAATGAACCACTGACGACTTATTTTACGGATACGAGTGAGATCCCAGATAAGCTCAATGTCCAGCTCACAATTAAGCAAATCGATAAGGAGAAGGGAAATTGGACCGTGAACATCCCTGTTGATATCTCCAAAGCGAAGAAAGAAACCACGATCATTCCGATTAATAAGCAGTATCAATCACCACGTGGAACTGTATACGACCTGAAGCAAGTCATGGTTACACCAGGTCAGACAGAAATCGTCTTAGAGACTACACGTAGCGCGGGGGACACAGAGGAGCTGGCCTTTGAAATCGTAGATGACAAGGATGCCGTATTAGCTGCTTGGAGCGAATTGATTCTTGATCAGGAAGATGAGGATGCACAAATACCCACCATGCATAACATCTTACATGAACAATTTTTACAAACAGGTAATAAAAAAGGCATCTACTTCATCACTTTTAAAAATCTGCCGACCGATAAAGACCTCACCTTCAAGCTCAGCAAAACCTACACATACGAACCTGTAAAAGCAGAGATGAAGATAAACATAGAAGAGCTAAAAAACAAACCAATGACTTCGGTCCAAAACGGAAATTCGCTCACCTTCTCGAACTTTACCGTACAAGAGCTCATTGACGGTTCCAGAGGGAAGGAATTGTATGCCTCACTTGATTTAGATGTCACTCTTGCCCCAAATGTTATGGACCTTAGAGGATGGGCAGCAACAGATGAGCAAAGCAACGGCTATAGGCTAATCTCCTTTTCTGGAAACAGAACTCGAGATGAGAATGGAACGATAAAAATGAGCGGTAAACTACATTTTAAACTCGCGCGCCCTCCAAAAGAACTAAACATCGTGTACAAATCGCAAGTGAAAGAAAGGAAAAATGTTGACTGGAAAATAGCAATTCCATTGAAACAGTAACAGTGTAAGAAAACCCGGAGCAAGCTCCGGACCTTTTGGTATTGTGCGAACACAGTAGTCCGGAATAGAAAAACGGGCTCCCTCCGTTAATCATCTCTGCACCACACTTAGATAAAAAAGCATTAGCTGGTTAGGCTAATGCTTTTTTGGTTACCAACTATATTTTGCAAAAACAGTGGTCATAACCTGATCACATGTATGGATTTCCCATAATAAATTTAAAGCTAAATTTCAGTCATTTTTAAACACAAAGAAGCCTTGCTACAGTAAAGTGAACTGTAGCAAGGCAGGGCCAACATAAATTACAGTGAGTGATAATTTATGTTCATGCATTATTACCCGGACAGCTTTGATCATTAGATTTCGGAAATTTAACGACTCTAATGTAAATTTAGTAACTCCAATGTCACTGAACACTTAACAGGATGTTCTTATTCCTTCTACCCCTACTCAACCGTCACACTCTTAGCCAAGTTCCGTGGTTTATCCACATCAAGGCCGCGAGCGACAGAAGCGTAGTAGGCAAGCAATTGTAATGGAATGACGGTCAGAATCGGTGTAAGCATTGGCAGCGTGGCTGGCATGTAAATAACCTCATCCACACTCTTCGCCAGGTCGTGGTTGCCTTCAGTCGCAAAGCCCAATACATGAGCGCCGCGAGCTTTTACTTCCACGATGTTGCTTACCGTTTTTTCGTAGATGTCTGGTTGCGTAGCCAAAGCTACAACTGGAACATTATCTTCAATCAGCGCAAGAGTACCGTGCTTCAGCTCACCAGCCGGATACGCCTCGGAGTGAATGTAGGAGATTTCTTTCAGCTTCAGAGAGCCTTCCAGCGATACCGCATAGTCGAGACTGCGGCCGATGAAGAACAGGCTGCTTACCTCTTTTGTGCCCTCCGCAAAGCGACGAATCTGATCATCGTTCTCCAGCATGGAAGCGATTTTGCCAGGGATCTCGCTCAGGTGCTCAACGACTTCAGCAATCTCAACAGCCGCCATGGTGCCTTTTACTTGAGCCAAATACAGGCTGAACAAGTACAGGGCTACGACTTGGGAGGTGTATGCTTTTGTGGATGCTACCGCTACTTCCGGACCAGCCCACGTAAAGATCACTTCGTCAGCTTCACGGGCTACAGAGCTGCCTACCACGTTGGTAATAGCCAATACCTTCACGTTGCTCTTTTTCGCCTCACGCAGCGCAGCCAGCGTGTCTGCTGTCTCACCAGATTGGCTGATGACGATCATCAGTGTCTTGTCTGTGTAGATCGGATCACGGTAACGGAACTCAGAAGCGACTGCTACCTCTACTGGTACACGGGTCCATTTTTCGATAACGTCCTTACCGACGAGACCAGCGTGCATGGAAGTACCGCATGCCACGATGTAGATGCGATCGTATGTCGCCAGCTCCACATCGCTCATTTTCAGCTCAGGCAAAATCACTCGCTTGTTGTTCTCGTCAATGCGTGCACCCATGGTATCGCGAACAGCTTGAGGCTGCTCGTGAATTTCCTTGAGCATGAAGGAATCGTATCCGCCTTTTTCCGCTTGTACCAGATCCCATTCGACATGGAACAGTTCCCGCTCGATTTTCTCTCCGGTCTCTGCGTTCATCAGTTCCACACCATCGCGAGTCAACACAGCCATTTCGCCTTCGTTCAAAATGTACACGTCACGTGTATGCTCCAAAATAGCCGGGATATCCGAACCGATAAAGCTCTCGCCTTGACCCACCCCAACTACCAATGGGCTAGCCAAACGAATCGCTACCAGCTTATCTGGCTCATGCTCCGTCATGATACCCAATGCATAGGCACCACGCATGCGTTGAACCGCACGACGCGCTGTAGAAACGATATCGCCATCGTACATATCAGCGAGCAAGTGAGCGATAACCTCGGTATCTGTCTCAGAAGTGAACGTGTAGCCCTTTGCCAGCAGCTCTTCTTTCAATGGCAGGAAGTTTTCGATAATCCCGTTGTGAACGACTGCAAAAGCCGATTTCTCGTCTGTATGTGGGTGGGAGTTCTCGTCAGACGGCTTTCCGTGTGTCGCCCAACGTGTATGCCCGATTCCCATAGAACCATCCAGTGGCTTCGACTCCAAACGGCCTTCCAGAACAGCCAGACGCCCCTGAGCTTTTGAGTACTCCAATCCGTTTGCATTCACAACAGCGACCCCTGCTGAATCATAGCCACGATACTCCAGCTTGCGAAGTCCTCCGATGACGATGTCTTGCGCTTGTTTATTTCCAATATATCCAACGATTCCGCACATAAGTGTATGGTCCCCTTCCAAATTGGCGAGGGACTTCGACCCGAATAATGGTACGAGGGTGAGTCCCCCGCCATTCCATGTTTTTTGTATGATCATTTTGTTTCATCTATTTCGGCAATGGCAAAAAACGTATCACACGCAAGGCTTTGTCCATCAGATCACCCTAATGTTTTGTCCCTGCGCTCTGCGGCAGTGATACTGCTGCCGGGAGGTATCCGCCGAATGCTTCGATAAACCTCCACCTCGTCCACTGGGCTCCATGTCGGGCAGCCACAGTGCTGGCGCTTTTCAACGGTATGCATTTGATTTACGATGCTTGTTCTTTCTTGCACAATCCCTCCCATTTTTTTCTTCCTTGGTGCTAGCGCACATGAACACTGTACCACAGATTGTGAAGAGCGACAATATCTCGTCGTCTTTTACTTGTATGCAAAAGGGAGCGGCGTCGAAACCGCTCCCTGCAACCTTTTACACTAATTTTATACCAGTTCTTGTTTGACTACGTCAACGATCCGATTCACGAGCCCTTCCAGCTGTGCCGCATCTGGCCCTTCCGCCATGACACGCACGATTGGCTCAGTTCCAGACGGACGAACCAGAACACGACCATTGCCAGCCAAATCTTCTTCTACTTCACGAATCGCCTGCGCAATAGCTTCATTGCCATTCAGCTTGGACTTGTCCTCTACACGGACATTAATCAGGAGCTGCGGATACTTGACCATCACTTGTTTGAGCTCGGACAACGGCTTGCCAGACTCCTTGATGATGTTCAAGAGCTGCAGACCCGTTAACAGACCGTCTCCTGTCGTATTGTAGTCCAGGAAGACGATATGACCGGACTGTTCACCACCGAGATTATAGCCGCCACGCAGCATCTCTTCTACTACATAGCGATCCCCTACTGCAGTCTTCGTTGTATTGATGGAGCAGTCCTCCATCCCTTTGAAGAAGCCCATGTTGGCCATTACTGTCGTGACAACTGTATTGTTGTTGAGCTTTCCTTTTGCCTTGAGCGCGCGTGCACAGATGGCCATAATGTAGTCGCCGTCGATGATTTCACCATTATTATCCACTGCAATGCAACGATCCGCATCTCCATCAAAGGAAAGACCCAAGTCAGCTTTATGCTTCAATACTTCTTCTACTAGACGTTCAGGATGTGTCGAACCGCACTGGTCATTGATGTTGATTCCATTCGGATTCGCACCAATCGTGATCACTTCAGCGTCCACATCCGCAAACAGACGAGCTGCTAATGATGAGACAGCACCATTTGCACAGTCCAGGACTACCTTCAGACCGTCAAATCGCTCAGGTACGGTACTCTTCAAGTGAGAGAGGTACTTTTGTCCACCCTCCAGGAATTCCAGAACCGTTCCGATTTGTTCGCCTGTTGGCCGAGGCAAAGTATCCTCTACCGCGTCCAAATACTGTTCTACTTCAGCTTCCACTTCGTCGGACAGTTTAAAACCGTTGCTGCCGAAGAACTTGATTCCGTTATCCGGAAACGGATTGTGAGAGGCGGAGATCATAACACCCGCATCTGCACCGAGTGCACGTGTGAGATACGCTACCCCCGAGGTGGAGATAACACCCAATCTGACCACTTCTGCTCCAACCGATAACAGTCCAGCCAAAAGTGCGTTTTCCAACATTTGTCCGGAAATGCGCGTATCGCGCCCAATCACCACTTTTGGTTTCCCTTCCTGCTTGTGTCTGGTGAGAACGTAACCACCAACGCGTCCGATTTTAAATGCCAGCTCGGGTGTCAGTTGTGTATTTGCTACACCGCGTACACCGTCTGTTCCGAAATACTTCCCCATGATTGTCCCTCATTTCCTTCCTTGTGCACACAACAGCTTATGTCTACCTTTGCTTGGTCGTGATTTGAATTGTGACCTTTTTTGGTGCACTCGCAGAAGTCTTGATATACTCCGACTGATTGAAGATGTAATTCAATGGTACCTCGTATACACCCGCCGGCATATTGCTGACATCTGCTACGACCTGCAAGTCTTCATGCCTCAACTGATTCAGCAATTCTGGTGCGCCGATCACGTCGAAGTCGATTGTAGACATCTCCTGGCCGTCGGTGGATAGTACCTTTGCTTCCATGCTTTCTGATAGCCCGCTAATGCGAACCGGGATCTTTTCCAAGCGCTTGGTCGTCGATGGAACGACCTTCAGCGATACGGTTAAATACTCCGGCTCCACCTTCACGATATTATCCATTAACGGTATCTTTAGCTCTATGTCGCGATCTGATGTAATGTTGCCGAGATCGATTTCCGGGCCTGGGTATGTGTTGGATTTGATGCCATCAATGACTTCCTTCGGTCCATAGACTGTGACCTCTTCCACATTCATACCCATACTAGCCAAACTATAGCCATTCGGCAATTCATTCGTCAAGTTTAATTTGATTGGCACCTTGGCAAACGGACTCGTTACGGGGATGTTCACTTCTACTGTAAGTGGTACCACATCGGCCCCTTGAATTACGTTGCCAGACTTGTCCACGACTTTGAGCGGAACCGTTGTTTTGATTGCGGAAGTAGCCCCTTCTAGGTCAACCGAAGCCTTTACTGCAGCTACCTTATTCACTTGGCTTTCAGGTACTCTTACAAGGGCTCTAAACGGCTTCACAATAGGTTCTCCAGCCGTGTATCCAGGGGCGACCTGTCCCAATTTCTCCACAGAAACTTCACGCTCAACGGTCTTTTTCTCTTCCAAGGTAATTTCCACGATATTCGGGATGATCCCTACCTTGACTTCATCCGGGAATCCCTTGTACTGGACAGGTACACGATGTGTTCCTTTGCCCAGGTTCGTCGCATCGACATACACTTCCCACGAGTCCTCTGGGAAGAAATTGTGTCGATAAAAAGGATTATTGCTTTCCAAGGCGACCTTTACCGTTCGTTGCTGCTTGACCACCTGATAGCGATCGGTATCGTACCTCACATGCAAATTGACACTATCAATAAAGGTTGGCTGACTTGCCTCAGGAGTCGTCGTTTGTTCTGCTTCCAGGTTGACAATCATCCACGTCATGACAGCCAAAAGCAACGCAACAGCACGTGCAAACCAGTGACTGTTTAACCATTTATCCATGTTTTCGCCTCCATTGCCAACGACTTCCCATGGATTTGCCTTTGGACAGAGGCTGAAGCTGTTCTGTCAGCATCTCTGCCAGTTGCGCCTCCGTCAGATTGCGATTCATTGTTCCATGCGCAGCAAAGGACACCTGACCAGTTTCTTCGGATACGATGATCGCAATGCCATCGGATACCTCACTTAATCCTATTGCCGCTCGATGGCGTGTCCCCAACTCCTTGGAGATGGAATTATTCTCAGACAGTGGAAGATAACAGGCAGCAGCCATAATCATGTCTTTCCTCATAATGACTGCACCGTCATGCAACGGTGTATTCGGGATAAAAATATTAATCAACAGCTCCGAGCTGACTCGCCCGTTAATGCCAATACCCGTTTCCACGTAGTCATTTAGACCCGTCTCTCTCTCAATGACGATCAATGCACCAATCCGACGCTTGGCCATGTACGTAACCGATTTGCCCACCTCTTGAACCAAGCGGGTAACCACTTCGTCATCCTGAGTACTGCTTGAACGGGAAAAAAGCTTGCCTCGACCAAGCTGCTCCAGTGCTCGACGCAACTCTGGCTGGAAGATAATGACTACCGCCAAAACCCCGAATGTAAAAGCTTGATTCATCAGCGCGTGCAGTGCCGTCAGCTGAAAATATTTGCTCAGGAACCATGTGATGACGATGACCATAATCCCCTTCAGCAATTGTACAGCGCGCGTCCCGCGAATAAGCATGATTATTTTATAGAACACGTATGTAACGAGTAAAATATCCGTTGCATACCGTAGCAAATCCCCATATTCCATGGATATCGATATCATAACGAAGCCCCCATATCTCGCTCCATCTAATGAAGTCAGTCTATCTCCTGCGGAAAAAGCACGGCTCCACTGCCGTGCTCTGATAGCTGTACTCTCTATTTTCTCTTATGGCAAGATCGGAAGCAAGTCATTTCCAATATTTTTCACCTCATACCAAATCCAATCTACGATTGCTTCGATCGATTCGGTATTTCCCACGACTTGGGCGGTAGATGCCACGAACACTTTTCCTTCAATGGCCACAACATTCCCTGTTACATGGCCTTGAACATCTACGTTTCCGTTGCGGACAACCAAGTCTCCATTAATATTGGTTCCAGCTGGTACAACTACGACATTGCGTTCACGATCTATTTTTAATTTATCCAAATTAGCAGAGGATACCTGCAAAGTGTCATCCCGATCAAACCAACTGTTGAATACGCTGCCGGTCATCAAAAAGAGAAATACCGCTGCAGCTGTCAAAAACGGATGATTACGAAGCCATCCTGATAACAGATTCGCTTTCGTCGGCGCAGGCAATTGCGCAAGTACACGAGCTGTAAAATCAGGAGAGACATGAATATGTGAAGCGCTCTGAACAAAAGCGATGGCTCTCTGCAACTCGTGCATATGCTGGCGACAACTCACACAAGACTTTATATGTGTTTGCAATTGCAGATTGGCTAATTCATCAGTGTCCCCATCTAGATATTCGTGGATGAGGCAAATCATATCCCGGCATTCCATCGTGATTTTCTCCTTTCTCACATCAATCGCAACTTGCTGCGTAATGCTTCCCTTCCTCGGTGAATACGCGTCTTGATTGTCGTTATGGGAAGTTTTACGATATCGCTGATCTCCTGCAACGACAAATCCTCGATATAACGCAAGATCATAATCGAGCGATATTTAGGCTGTAAATGAGACAACGCACCTTGCACCGTCTCCTGCAGCTCTTGCGTTACGACTTTGTCCTCCGGTGTTCGCTCGTTAGAAGACAAGCGTGAATACCAGTCCAGACCTTGCCCTGGTTCGGTTTCTTCATCCAATGAAAAGTCAGGTCGTTTTTTCCGGCCACGGTCGATACATAGATTGGTCGCGATCCTGTAGATCCACGTGGAGAACTTATAGCTGTCATCGTATGAATGCAAATTGGCATAAACACGCAAAAATGTTTCTTGCGCGATGTCCTCTGCATCCTGACGGTTTCCCACCATACGATAAGCGAGCTGAAATATCTTGTCTTTATAAATCTCGATTAACTCCGCAAAAGCTTCACGGTCTCCGCGTTTTGCCCGCTGAGTCAACCGTTTCTCTACAAAATCCATGCGATCCTCCCCACAATACCGTAATCCTATATACGGATGATACTGCATATGGTTTCATTTTTTAATCCTGTGTTTGTGCAGATAATTTGTTGGGAAATAGAGGAATAAGCGTATTGCTTTCCTCTATATATAAGTAATGATAGCTCATTTATCTCACGGGTGGAAAGGAGAGTGCGACAATTGTCTAAAAAAGACGTTCTCCTCGAGATTGAAATGCTGCGAAAAAAACTCAACGATCAGTACAAGAAACAATCTTGCATTACTCCAGAATTAGTGACGCTTAGTGTACAACTGGACCAGTTATTAAATAAACTACGTCTCCATCCTTAGAATGTACAGCTTTCCCCTATCAATGTAAAGATGCGAAAAAACAAAAAAAGAGGGCCAAAAGCCTCTCTTTTTTCATGATCTTCCTCTATTATTTTACAGTAATTTATCCCCAAAAACGGAACTCATTAAGGCGACTGCAACGCGAGCCGTCATGTTTTCTCGGTCAAGAATCGGGTTGACCTCCACGAATTCTGCTGAGCAAAGAATATCCGCATCTGCCAGCATTTCCAATGAGACATGCCCTTCACGATAGGAAATACCACCTATTACTGGCGTCCCTACTCCTGGAGCATCATGTGGATCAATTCCATCCAAGTCGAGGCTCAAATGCACCCCATCTGTGTTTTTCGACACATGCGCGATTGCTTCATCCATGACTCGAGCCATACCAAGTTTATCAATTTCATGCATGGTGAAAACCTTCATCCCAATACTTTTGATCAATTCACGCTCACCTGAATCCAAATCACGCGCACCGATGATGACCACGTTTTCTGCCTTTACTTTTGGTGTATATCCCCCAATGTTCGTCAGACGCTCATGTCCATACCCCAAGCTCGCTGCCAAAGGCATTCCATGAATATTTCCCGATGGAGAAGTGGCACCTGTATTCAAATCACCGTGAGCATCAAACCAAATCACACCCAGGTTTTTAACGTGTTTAGCCACACCTGCTATGGTTCCAAGGGCGATGCTGTGATCGCCACCCAATACGAGCGGGAATCGACCTGCAGTCATGATATCGCTTACAACATTGGCAAGCTTTTCATTAGCTTCCACGACTTCATCCAGGTATTTATGGTTTTCCGTCTCGGTGAAGTGGTGAGGACGCGTTACAAAAATATCTCCTCGGTCTTCAATATGGAAACCCATCTTTTCCAGGCGAGCTACAACACCTGCATAACGGATAGCGCTAGGTCCCATGTCAACTCCGCGGCGGTCTGCACCTAGATCCATCGGTACACCAACAATGCTCATGTTTTTGTTCATAGAAGTGCCACCCTTTCCTTCGTTCATTCATTTTCTACTCCTATATTGTAGCCCCCGAAAGCAAAATGACTCAACTCGACATGATTTTGCATAAATAACCTGTCGGACAAGCTATGTCAAAAACACAAAAAAACGAGCAACCATTTCGGTTTCTCGTTTCTAGTAAGCATATGGAGCGGGTGATGGGAATCGAACCCACGCGACCAGCTTGGAAGGCTGGAGTTCTACCATTGAACTACACCCGCAAATAAAAATGGTCGGGAAGACAGGATTCGAACCTGCGACCCCTTGGTCCCAAGCCAAGTACTCTACCAAGCTGAGCTACTTCCCGATTATTGTTCTTCACTTTTTAAGATGAAGATGCGTGCCCTGAGAGATTCGAACTCCCGACCTTTTGATTCGTAGTCAAACGCTCTATCCAGCTGAGCTAAGGGCACATATTTAAATTTTAAAAAACTGGTGAGCCATGAAGGACTCGAACCTTCGACCCTCTGATTAAAAGTCAGATGCTCTACCAACTGAGCTAATGGCTCGCAAAATGGCTGGGGTACTAGGATTTGAACCTAGGAATGACGGAGTCAAAGTCCGTTGCCTTACCGCTTGGCTATACCCCAACGATCAGCAAAATAAAAAATGGTGGGGAGAGACGGATTCGAACCGCCGAACCCGGAGGGAGCAGATTTACAGTCTGCCGTGTTTAGCCACTTCACTATCTCCCCATTTTTTATGGTGGAGGCTGACGGGATCGAACCGCCGACCCTCTGCTTGTAAGGCAGATGCTCTCCCAGCTGAGCTAAGCCTCCATATCCCTGACAAAGTGACGAGTATGCTTCTTAGCATACTCTGAGAACTTTGCAGGTACCTTAACCACAGTTAAGGAGTTTTTAGGTGACCCGTAGGGGATTCGAACCCCTGAATGACAGCGTGAAAGGCTGCTGTGTTAAACCGCTTCACCAACGGGCCATTTTCATGAGAATACTTCTGGTGCTCCCGACAGGAATCGAACCTGCGACCTCTTCCTTACCATGGAAACGCTCTACCGACTGAGCTACAGGAGCATCATATGGCTCCTCGGGACGGACTCGAACCGCCGACCGATCGGTTAACAGCCGATTGCTCTACCAACTGAGCTACCGAGGAACGTTGAAGGTTTATTCCTTCAA
>NZ_PXZM01000005.1 GCF_003013395.1 Brevibacillus fortis
ACCGGATTTAATCCCCATTCCGCTGCCAACGAGGCGGGATGAGCCGGTCTCCCCGCTATGACAATCATATACAACCTCCCCTTCACACACTGTCCTTCTTATTTGTATGCGAATGCCCATGTCCAAGTGATCGACTAAGAAAAACCAACAGAGAAGCACGGAAGGTACTCTTGGTTTGAGTCAACATTGTGGAGGAGAAGAAAAAGCACAGTTCTCTTCGACTCTGACACGCTAGCAGGAGGGATTGACTGTCCGTCTCCACTTCAAAAAGGGGACCGTCCAGCCAAAGCCACCCTACGGGCGGAAGCTTCTCAAAGAAGAAGTGTTCGACAATCGGGTCCCCTTTTTGAAGTTCCGACTAGGTAGGCGTTGTCAAGGTCTGCGAGATCTGTGCTTTTTCTTCTCGCCAGCTTTATTGGTTCATCGGTACTTTCTAAATGCCTATCTAATACAAAAAGACCCTCCGCACTCTCAAGTAGGCTTTGAACCTTACTTGTGGGCGCGGAGGGTTTTTATTATTCTTTTTGCCGCCCAACACTCTTGTACACGCGCTCTGGACGTCCGACGACACCGTACGAAAGGTCTGCGATGGCGTCTCCCTTGGCTACCAAGTACTCTAAGTATCGCCTTGCAGTCGAACGGCTAATGCCAGTTTCTTTGCTGACCAAATCTGTCGTAGCCTCCTGCGTCTGCATGAGAAAGCCAGAAATCTTGTCCAGCGTAATTTGATCAATTCCTTTGACTGCCCTTGTCTCCGTCGTTTTCTTTTGGCCTGTCCGGGCGATGAGCTCATCGATTTGGGCTTGGCTGATCTGGTCGGTGTCTTTTTTCCAATCACTCACCTTTTGCCTGAACTCCTGATAGTTCCGTAACGTTTGTTGCAGGCGTGCAAAAATAAGTGGCTTGGTAATAAAATCGAATACGCCATAGCGGATCGCCTCTACAACCGCATCCACTTCTTTGGCAGCTGTCAGCATGATGACATCAGTTGTAGGGAATTGCTCCTTTATGATCGACAAAAAATCGAGGCCGTCCATATCAGGAAAATAAATGTCGAGCAACACGAGATCAGGCAGCAAAATTTCCATTTGATCCTTAGCCTCTTGCCCATTCGTGGCAATGCCAATCACCTCGTACCCATCCACTTTTTCCACGAAGCGTCGGTTTACCTCTGCGATTCTCAGGTCGTCTTCAATAATGAGTACCCGTATCACCGATAACGGCCTCCTTCCGTTCTGCCGTGCGTGCATCCTTTGGGATCGTCACGGTAAAAATCGTTCCTCCCGCCGGATTTCCTGTATGCGTAATGTTTCCGTGTACGTGTAAGACAGCTTGTTTGACTAAATGTAAGCCGTAGCCATGATTAGGTTGTTGTTTAGTAGAAAAGCCCAGATCAAAGATTCGTTCGGCATTTTCTTCCGAGATACCGGGTCCACGGTCCTCTACCTCGATAAGCAAGACCTCTTCCATATTGAGTAGGAAAATCGTGATTTCTGATGCGTATGCCCCCGGCGCTTTTACCGCATCCATCGCATTATCTATCAAATTGCCCAGAATGACAATCAGTTGCGAGCGATCGATTGAGGCCGGGATGTCGCGGAAGTTGCTTTCCGGATCAATTTTCAGCTCGACTTTGCGTTCGCTCGTCTGATTTAGCTTCCCGAGCAACAATCCACCTATCAGCGGGTCAGGGACTTCCTGCATAATGAACTTCGTATGGTGAACATGCACATTCAACTCAGAAGAGATCGTTTCAATCGCTTCCTGATACGATTCGAGCTGGATGAGTCCAGATATGAGGTGCAGCTTGTTGGAGTACTCGTGCGTCTGGGAACGAAGCACTTCCGCATACTCCTTCACCCGTGACAGCTCCTGTGTGACCTCGAACAGCTCGGACCGATTGCGAAAGCTCGCTACCGCGCCCATAACACGGCGCTCTTTATCCATAATCGGGACGCGGTTCACAACTAATACGTGCTCGTCCACATTCGTTTCGCGGTCAAATTCGGCTTTCCCTGTCTCAATCACCTCGTGAAGGCCCAGCGAACGAACCATCTCGTCCTGTTTGTCCATGATACTGTCTTTATCCTTCGCTTGCCCCAGCATATGGAGGGCGGTCTGATTCGCGAGCGTGATTGTCCCTTCCTTATTGACCGCCACAATGCCTTCGCGAATCGATTCCAGCACGGCTTGATTTTCCTGATACAATCGCCCGATCTGTTCAGGCTCCAAACCAAATATCGCTTTCTTTACATTTTGTGAAAGAATGAGCGTAGCCACCACACCCAAGAGCAAGGTGACGATGCCGATGACGAAGATTCGATTGCGATACGATTCGATCGTTTCATTTATATCCTCAAACAAAAAGCCGACAGAAACGACCCCCATCACCTTTCCTTCCTCATCATAGATCGGTGTCTTTCCTCTGAGTCCGGGGCCGAGCGAACCAACTGTCTCAGAGATGATGGATTGCCCTTGAAATACTGCCTCATTGTCGCCTCCCACCATCATTTTCCCAATCTGCTCTGGATCAGGATGTGAATAGCGGATGCTTTGCAAATTTCCTACTGTGATAAATGCAGCATTCGTGTCCACGCGTATTTTTTCCACGATGGGATTGATGATCTTGGCAGGATCTTCTGCGTCAAACGCCTGTTTGATCTCCGACATCTGCGCGACAGTCTTGGCGGTATGCAGTGCGCGTGTCCCGATCTCATGCTCCAATACGCCAGCCAACATCTGTTCAAACATCGTACCGAGTATGACGATCACACCAAAAAGGAGCGAGCAAATAATCAACATCAGCTTGCTGTGAAAACGCACATCGTTCCCTCCTCTTCTTCTCATTGTATCCTATTTCGCTCTATGACGAAAAAGAGGCCGTGAGCGGGCCTCTTTTTTATTTCTTCCTTCTTATAGTGGACTAGAATGAGATGACTCCGGTAAGAAGCGCAAGAGCAATCATCACGATCGATGTTCCAAACGCCCATTTCAAGATGAACTTTTGGGTCTCCGCATAATCGACCCCAACCATACCAATCAACAGGTACTGTGCTGCAAACAACGGGCTGAGTACGTGCAGCGGTTGACCCAGGATGGAAGCGCGACCAATTTCCGCAGGATCGATTCCGTAAGCTGCTGCTGCATTTGCCAAAATTGGAACGATACCGAAGTAATACGCATCGTTAGACATGAAATACGTGAATGGCATGCTTGTCAGCGCTACGAGTAGAGGCATATGCGAACCCAGTGAATCTGGAATCCAGGATACGAGTGTGCTTGCCATCGCATCGATCATTTTCGTTTCTGTCAGGATACCTGTAAAGATTCCCGCAGCGAAAACCATGGATACCGTAGCCAGTGCATTAGCCGCGTGCGCTGCAATCCGCTCTTTCTGATCTTGCATTTTCGGGTAGTTAATAAACAGGGCAATGGCAAAAGCGAGCATGAACATCGTCGGCAAAGGCAAGAAGCTCGTAATCAGGCCGACCATCAGGGCTGCTGTCAACAACAGATTGAACCAGATCAGGTGCGGACGTTTCAGTGAAGCTGTCTCATCCGCCGCCGCTACTTCTTGTCCTGCAAGCGATTGCAAATCTTCATCTGGGATCTCAATAACCCCCAGACGTTTGCGCTCTTGTTTGCCCAAAATACAGGCTACGATCATGACCCACGCAATTCCACCAATCATCGCAGGAATAACTGGGACAAAAATTTCGGAAACATCCATATGGAGTACACTCATGACACGTGCTGTCGGTCCACCCCAAGGCGTCATGTTCATGACACCGAGTGCGAGCATCGGCACGACTGCCAAAATCATCGGTTTGATTCCCAGCTTGCGATACAAAGGCAGCATCGCGGTAACGGTAATCATATAAGTCGTGGTACCATCTCCATCCAGCGCTACCAAGGTAGCGAGAATTGCTGTACCTACAATGACCTTCAGTGGGTCACCCTTCACAATTTTCACTATTTTCTTAATTAATGGATCAAACAGACCTGCATCCATCATGACTCCAAAGTACAAAATGGCGAATAATAGCATAATTCCCGTAGGCGCAATTTTCTTAATGCCTGCGAGCATCATATCGCCAATTTCCGTACCAAATCCGCTAATCAACGCAAAAACAACAGGAACAACAATCAAAGCAACCAATGCCGAAAGCCGTCTCGACATAATCAAGTACATGAAAACGACTACCATGAGAAATCCAAGTAATGCCAGCATACGCTAGTTCCCCCTTGCAAGAATGCGCTTACAATGATGTTGTAGCAACCATAACGAATGCGCTTTCATATTGTGCTGTCATTATAACAATGTTCGTAAAAATCCGAATAGAATATGCACATAAACTGTTTTAACCGCATTACTTCTATTAAAATCATAAAAATCACGAAATGCGCATATGCTGATCGGTCATGTATGCACATAGCTAAAAATAAAAGGTTCTACCTATTCGTTATGCCTAATAGGTAGAACCAAATATATCGGACATCCGCCAAAAATCACGAACGGTTACGCCATGGCCAAGCTAGGTCGAGCAGGTAAGAGACGGCAATTCCCGCAGTGTACCGCACAAGGTCCGCCGCCAAAAAGCCTTTTCCTAATACCAACGCCCCAAGGGCTGTCTCCCGGAGGTAATTGATCCAACCTGCCTGATACAATTGACTGCCCTCGATTGCAAAGCAAAATACGAGGCTGCACCATAGCGCGAAAGAATTCTTTTTATGCGTAAAACAAGTGCGAAAGCCGAAGTAGATCATGCACGCCCATAATGCATCGCCAAAATGCTCAGCTATAAAGACAGGCAACACATCGGCGAACGCTCTGGACCCTAAGCCCAAAGCCATGACAGCAAAAACGGCCACGATATAGGCGCCTCTGGCTCTCCATCGATGCGCGGAGCGATCGCTACATGTGCTCAAAGGTATCGTCCGGCAGTACTTCCATTCGGCTTTGTGCATACACCATACACCATTCAACTTCCTCTTTTCTTTTTCTTATACATCTCTCTTTTGAAACACCCGAATGGACAGCCCCAACGCCACTATGCCATAGAAAACCGTGTAGAAGAGCATAGCAGTACTCGGGGGAGAAGTCGTACCGAAAATTCCTTGCGAAGCAAAGGACAACGGATCATCAGCCGAATCAAATAACGAAAGTGTCGCTTGCCTGAACAATGAATCGGCCGGAAAGAGCAGACTGGAAATAATCCCGATGTTGGTAAGCGAGCTATTGCTAAAGACCGCACCAAGCTGCTCAATAAAGCCGCCAACGAAGCTGATCCCGTACAGAATAATCAGGATAATACCACCCGTCACTGTGGTGGTCATGCTGCTTAAAAGCATAGCTACACAGACAAGAATAATCGGCATGCTAACGAAGAAAGCAGCTGCTTTCAGGATCTGGCTAGCATCCACCTGAACAGCCAGCATACCTTCCCCCACCCATTGATTGATCCCCAATAGTCCGGTAAACATCAGGAGTGCATACAACCCCAGCATACTCGCCAACCCGAAAAATTTCCCTAGTACATATTTGTAGCGAGGAAGTGCTCGTGCCAGCCACGTATCGATTTGATGGCTTTCGATTTCAGAGGCAATACTTCCTACACTGCTCAAAATTGCCAGAAGTGCCGTAATGACAGAGCCAAAGTACAAGCCCATACCCAGCATCTGCGTGGAGAGAAACTGCTTTTCCAATAATCTCTCCGCGCTAGCCCCTCCTAGCATTTCCTTCATTTCTTTCACCGCATAGCCGGTTGCCAGTCCAAACAATAGCAGGAAGGCCAGCGACATGATCAGCGTAATCGTGAAAATACGCTTGGAGATCATTTCTCTATACGTGATTTTGATGATCGGCCACATGTCGTTCCCCCTCCTTTCTCTGCACCCAATACAGAAATACGTCTTCCAGTGATTGCTGCTTGCGCACGACTTCATGAATCGCAACCCCGGATGCTATCAGCTGTTGCAAGAGGGCTGGCACTCGATTGTCCTGATCCAGAGTCATCAACCAAGAATCACGGTTATCTTCTTGTCTGACAAGCTGGCTCGCTGTGACGAAGGAAGGAAGCACATTTTGCAGACTTCCGCTATCCTTGTCCACTGTCAGCTCAATTTGCGGCTGAACGCTGCTCAGCTTGCGCCATTCGCCATGCACAACCAACTCGCTACGGTGAATGATCCCAACGTGATTGCACACGCTCTCCATTTCGCTCAGTAAATGGCTGTTGAGAAAAATCGTCTTTCCTTGATCGCGAAGCCTAGCAATTAGCTCGCGCACTTCTTTTCGCCCGATCGGGTCCAGTGCCGAGGTCGGTTCATCGAGGAAGATCAGCTCGGGATCGGACAAGAGGGCGCAGGCAATCCCGATCCGCTGCTGCATCCCTTTGGAATAGCCCCGGATGCGTTCACGCTCGCGTCCAGCCATTCCGACCAGCTCGACGACGTTTTTTATCACTGCTTTGCTCTCGCGATGCGTTAATCCACACAACTCCGCATGATGCTCCAAGAGCTGTTGACCCGTCAACCAATCAGGATAGCGGAACAGCTCTGGCAGGTACCCTACCTTTTTTCGCGATTCTACACTGCCAATCGGCTGCCCAAGCATAACCGCTTTACCATCCGTCGGGTGCAATAACCCGAGCATCGTCCTGACAAAGGTACTCTTACCCGCTCCATTTTGCCCGAGGAAACCAAATACAGAGCCGCGCGGTACTTGCAGCGTAATATTTTTGCAGCCTGCTTTGCCGTTATATTGCTTGGTTAGCTCCCACGTCTCTATCACAAAATCTGACATCGCTTACCTCACTTTCTCCATTGCAAACGGGACAAAGCAGAGCCCTCCTTTTTCAGGAAAACTCTGCCAATGCCCCACTATTTGTTTACTTATTTCAGCTGATTTGCAAAATCCAACAGTCTATCGCTATTCTTTTCGTTGCCTTCCACAATGTGAATTTGGCCATCTTGCTGCCACATCAAATGTGTGTTGTATTGACCTGTAACCAGCATTCCGTTTTGGCCGTTCACTTTTACTTCCTTCATCTTGCTCTCACCATCTGCCATGTATGGTACAGGGAGAGTATGCTGCCAGTCTTCGATGTTAATCATCTGCTTTTTCACTTGATCCGGAATGAACGGCAGGGCCAAGAGTGTCTCGCGAAGCTGTGCCAGATCGACTCCCTCTGGAGCTGTTAGCTCAGGTGCGTCCACGACAGAGTAGCCAAAGCTTTCTTTGCCTTCTGTCATCCAGATGTGCTGCATCGCTGGGATCTTCAAGGAGAAGCGTTTGCCACTCAGTTTCTCATCAAAGCGCGCCTCTATCTGCAATTGTGCCAGCAGCTTGTTTGCCCGCTCGGCATCAATCTCCATGTGAATGGTGTACGGAGAATTGATGTCTACGCTATCCACCGTGACTTCCTTCGGCAGTGCAGGCAACTTCACTCCGGCTTTCTCAGCAGCCTCTCTGCTGTTGTAAAAATAGTTTCTTTGCTCGAGCTTTTCCTGATCGTTTTCATCAATCCAGATTTTTCCGATTCCATTCAGTTCCATCTCGCCCACATTGCCGTTTGCGATCCATCGTTCCAGCTCTTGCAAATCTTGTTGCGTCACTTTGACAAACTCTACTTTATCCATGCGGAAAATAGACAGAAAATCGTTTGCTGCTGCTTGTACTTGGGGGAAGGACAGGGATACAGCCAATACTGCTGCTGCCGAAGCGCCTGTCACCCATCTTTTTGTTTGCTTGTTCATCTGATTCCAGCTCCTTCTGATTATCGTTCTCTTGTTCCCTATCTTTTCTCGATCGGATAGCTCCGTGCGATTCGTTTTCCCGATGGTACCTGAAAAACGTTGCCACGCGGCTTCAGTATTCACTCTTACTTCGTCCGTCTCGGAAAATACGTGCTCCATCTTCTCGCGCGTCCAGCTGTCAAGAGCGGACAACTCGTCTAGGTCAGCGCGGCACTGTTCGCATTGCTCCAAATGAACTAGGAACTGTTCACTTTCCTTTTGCCCGCACTCACCGTCCAGGAACGCCTGGATAAAGCCTGTATCTGCACAATTCATTCGTCTTCCCCCCTCATCCGGTCATAGATGGTACGGAATTTGTTTTTTGCTCTCGCTAGCAGAGTTCCCACTGAACTGATTTGGGTGCCTGTGGCCCTCGCCAGCTCCGCATAAGGAAATCCAGCGTACTTCATGACCAGCAAGGTTCGTTCGCGCTCGTCCAGTTCCTCCAGTGCTTCACGCACTTCACACTGGGTCTCTTTTTCCAGCCACATCTCTTCCGTAGAAGGACTGACATGCTCTTGATCCGTTGCGCTTCGCTCTTGTCTTTGGTACCTGCGTTTTTCTGAACGAAGGTGATTATACGCTGCGTAGAGTGCTGCCTTCGAAAGCCATGCAGGGATATGCTCAATTACTGAGCGATCTGTATGGTAAAAGGAGAGAAATACGTCCTGTGCAATATCCTCTGCCGTTTGTTGGTCTTTCACGATTCGCATAATCTGCCGCACAACAAACGGGTAATAGGTTGTAAACAACTCTTGAAAAGTATCGGTTCGATCTTGTATGTGTGCATGGTTCATCACCAGTTTTGCTTGCACCTCCACCGTAGTTCCTCCTTCCTGCTTGCGCGTTTCGACGGTAGCTCTACTGCTTCGTTCATCTAATAGAAACCGCCCAGACGATTTTTGTGACAGGAAAGATGAAATTTATTTTTCATTTAAAAATAAAGCCGGATTCTCCAGGAATCTCCGCGTTAATTGATAGTGCTCCGTGTCCCGATAATTCACCTCTTGTGCAGGCGATTCATCAAAATTCAGGATAGTCGCACCGGGATAGCCCATCAGGATCGGCGAGTGTGTCGCAATAATGAATTGGGCTCCTTCTTCTACCAAATCGCGCATTACGTACAAAAAAGCGATTTGACGCTTCGGTGAAAGAGCAGCCTCAGGCTCATCCAGCAGGTAGATTCCCCTGCCGTTGAAGCGATTGGCAAACAGTGAGAAAAAAGATTCTCCGTGCGACTGCTCATGAAGCGAGCGACCGCCGTAGTTATCATAGCTTTCAGAGCCCATCTGATCGATATGACTGGCGAACTGATAAAAACTCTCAGCCCGCAGAAAAAAACCATTTGTCATTTTAGGCAGCCACGAGAGACGTATATAATCTCCCAAGCTCGCCTCAGAACGATGTACCTCGTAAAAATTATTCCGCGATCCTCCAGCCGTGTTAAAACCGCATTGATAGGCAATCGATTCCAGTAAGGTCGATTTACCTGAGCCATTCTCTCCTACAAAAAAAGTGACGCTGCTTGCAAGCTCGATCGCCGCAAGCTTACGCAAGGAGGGCAGGTGAAACGGATATTCTTTCGTGTTAGGAAAGTTTTCTCGCAGCAGCTTGATCGTTCGTAAATAGACCATTTTTGACCTCCACTCTCATTATTTTCCCGACACACGCCGATACAACCTTATAAGGGCGCCTTTTTGAACGCTCATTTATTTGGGGGAGAAGTATCCGTGGACAAGGTTTCCTTTCTTCAGGAAAAAAGTACATTTCATATGAAATATCCGGATCAGAGCGACCTCGCCTTTTACCGGTGGTATACGACTCAGTATCCAAATGAAGCCATCGGCTGGTTTCACTTAGGTCAAGAGCGAGAGGCACAAGGAAACACGGAACAGGCTCTCGAAGCGTACAGGCGTGGCTTGGTATCCAAACAAGGCCCGTACTACAACGAGACGCGTGACGCTTATTCCAAACTCTTGCGGGAGCGACAGCGCAATACTTTGGGCAATCGAACGCGTTTACTCTTGGCTTCGCTCTTGTTTCTCTATTTTCAATTCGCTTTTTCGCCCGGACTGTTGAGAGATGCGTCCTCAAAGGTAACGCCGCAAGCAGCCAAACAGCCCATACCGCCAACTGCTCAAACTCAGCCACATGTCGAGGTCATCGCAGTCCCTCCTACACTTAGTGCCCGTGAGCTATCTGAACAGGTCCGGCGTTATGTGGAGTCCAAGCGTCCTGCCCTTACACAGCCTTATACGGTCATTGTCGTTCCAGAAGTGCCTGGTTCGCCGTTGTTCCGTCCGTTGCTGTTTTATCAGCCGCGCGAGGTCCGAGGCATCTTGCGTTACAATCCAACAAGCAGGACAGTCCTCAGTGAAAAATGGTGGGATAAGCCTGTGCAGTTTGAACGCGAACCGACACTTGCAACTGTTAAGGCAGAACTCACAGATGAGCAGCTAACCCTCCAGCATGTACTCATCCTGCGAAACGCCTTGTATCGCTATTATCAGCAAACGGGTACGTTGCCTGCCCAGCTGTCTGATCTGGCAGGCGCTTATCCTGGCAATTATTTGCCGCAAATTCCAGTACCACCAAAGAGACTCTTGTTAAAAAGCTATCCGTATCATCCCAAAGCTTTCTCGCCAGAGTCCGCGTGGGACAGCTTGCGCAATGTGCTTCCGCTTCCCGGTTATCCGGAGCCAGTGACACCTTTCGAACCGTTACAGCTTCACTTGTCTACCTCGACACATACGATGAAGCTCATCAGCGGTTCCCATCTGGTTCGCAGCTACCCCGTCGCCATCGGCAAAAATGATTCTACACCCGAAGGCTACTATACCATTCAACAAAAAATCAATCAGCCCCGCGGACATGACAATATTTATGGAACAAGGGGTATGGTCTTTCAGGAGAACGGATATGCCATCCACGGAACAAACCATCCCGAGAGCATCGGCTCATCCGTTTCGCTCGGATGTGTTCGCTTGGTCAATGCTGCTGTAGAGGAGCTGTACACCTTTGTTTCATTGGGGACAGAATTCATCATCTCCAATGCTCCGTCCAAAGCCCAGCCTTGGAGCAACCCTACTCCATTCGTTCTCCCCGCTGGTCCTGAGGAAGAGACGCCACAGGTCATCTACAATTGGCTCCATTGATTCGCAGGCTACGTAAAGAAAAGACGTACGGAACGCTATCCCGTTACGCGCTGATTTTTACCAGACGCTTATCAAACCCAAAAAGCCCTTCTATTCCTTTATAAAAAGGCGTAGAAAGGGCTTTTTCCTATGAACGGGGGTAATTCACATGATGCTACTCAGCGTTCACGATAACTTTGTACGGGATCGTCGTGTTGTTAGTGTTGTAGACTAGCAAGTAATATTTACCTGGTTTTGCCTCAAATTCTCCCGTCAGTTTTTTACCTGCGTTTTCGGGGTAGGCGAGATACGTATCGAGATCATCTTCATGGAACACCACCCAGTTTAAGCCTTCGTCCTGCTCGCTATTTACCGTAACTTGAACGATTCCTTCCTCTTCAACCTGAATGATGTACGTGTCCTTGTCATCTTTCCGGTCTGTTTGACCACTCAGCTCCACGTTGCTTTTCAACAGATTTGCCTCTGAAAAGCTGTTGTTTGGCTCTTGTTCCCTTTCCCCGATTTCTCCACCCTGCTCCTCAATCGTAATGGTTATCGATTTCGCAGTAACCGCTCCTTTATCATCCGTTACTCGCAGTTTCACGGTATATTCTCCGTGATTCTCGTAGACATGTGTAGGATTGGCATCACCGCTGTTTGTACCATCTCCAAATTCCCACAGATAGGATACGATGCTGCCATCCGGATCGGAGCTTCCGTTGCTACTAAACGCAACCTCCTCGTTTACAGCTGCTTTTGACGGTCCGCTCATGACAATAACAGGCGGCTGGTTCTCTCCATCTCCCTGTTCTGGAAGTACCCCGTGGAAAGTGACGTCATATTCAAACTGATTGGACGCATTTACTCGGTAGTTGGTAAAGTAGGCGGTTACGGTTTTGTAGCCGTTCCATGGATGGGAAGTTAGCGTGGTTAGAAACTCGTCTGTTATGCGACTCATCGTTTCCCAGTCTGCTTTCTCCCCTTCTGCCTGCGTGCCCGTGTACGTCCCATTCAACGTAAAGGTTTGGAAGAACTCTGATTTATGCCTGTTTGTAGACACATTTTGTAATCCGGTGACATCTTCAATTTCCTGGAAGATTGCTGCACTTGCTTTAGGGTCTGGCGTCACCAGGTAATCATCCGACACCAGTGGTACTGTCAGATCAGGATAGCTGTCTACCAACGAGCCCATGGTACGGTGATAATCCCGATTCAGCCCTGAATCGTCGCTTAGCGTACGAATTAACCGGTCATAACCGTCAACGTTATTGGCCTCTATGTAATCCATGATATCATCTAGCTTGTTCCAGTCGTCTTTCATCATGTGATACTGCAAGGCGTACGAATACGTATAAAAGTCCCATGTGCCGTAGCGTGCGTGCAAAGTTTGGGAGGCCGTATACCAATTGTCCTGCCCAAAGCGAATGAGATTGCCGACCATGGATTTTCGTGGCTGAACCCCTGTTGTACGTGTGGAGCCTGCAAAGAGTTCCGCTCCCCCTTCTTCAAACCACGACAGTCTCTCGTCTCTGTAAATCGGGCTTTCATTCCACAAGCCAGGTATGGCGTAGCGACCTTGCAAATAGTGCGTGAATTCATGGCGGAACAGCTCTTCCAGTGTGTACGTGCTCTGCTGCGGAGTTCGTTCGTATGTGAAGAAAGTTCCCTTCCCCTCAATATACATGCCTCCGTTGTCCGTTTCATAGCCATACAAGGGGTTGTTCATCTTGTACTCTGAGGGACTATTGTAAAGAACAATGGTCAAAATATCGTCTGGGTTCCCTGCTTCCATCGGTTCATCTCGTCCTGCCATCCGATGAAACTGAGCTTTTACCTCTTTTGCCGCCCAATATAACCGTTTTACTTTTTCTTCTGTCACATCACCACCCGTTTTCATGACGATGCTTCCGTCATCAAACGTATATTCATTGGGCAGATACTTTTCCATGGCATCCTCACGAATCTTGTTAAACTGGATGTCTCTTCCGTGCGCGTCTTTTCCGCCGTAGACCGTCTGGATCAGCTTCGCTGCCTGCATATACTGAAGTCCTACATACGGATAAAGCTCTAACGCCTCTGTGAGAACCTCGTTGCCCTTATTCGGATTGGAATGGTATTCTCCCAAATAAGCACTGTGATAAAATCCATTGTCGAGTACCCATTCTTTCTCCTCATCCGTATCACCGTGCAAGGCGAGATTTCCCAACTCGTTCAGATACGTATCGATTTTGCCGTAAAACTCCTGTTGCTTGGTTGGTTCATCCAGTCTCCACATCAGAATGTAGCTAAACTGGCCCATGATACGGAATACAGCATTCCCCGCACTCCGCTGTGTAATGAAAGTATCCATCTGTTCTTCATATTGACGGATGATCGGTGCAGCTTTCTCCACGAGGGAAGCGCTTACAGTAGTGTTTCCGATAAGTCCACCGAATGCGCCTACCACCTCATTTTGAACATCTGTTCCCAATTTAAAATTCGGATTGTCTGCAATGGCATGCAGTGCAGGGAACACTTTTTGATGCTCGCTTCTCTGGTTGAGATAGGATAATTCCTGATGGTAGTAGCCGAGGTAATATCCAGAGCGTAACACCTCAACCAGAGTGTCAATTCCTTTAGAATCGCTGCTGGAGTATTGTCTGCCTCTTGCTTCCAATGCTTCTATAATGGCCTGAACGCGTTGCCGATCATTGTAAAAGGCATACGAATCAGGGGTAAAATCAAATAATTCAGGAATCTGCTCCCAGTTGACCGTCACCAGTACATTGATTAATTCCTCATAGCTGAGTCTGTTCAAATCGGACATCGAGTACTTCTGGGCATTTGCCTTCATGATCTGATGCGTTTTGCTAGAAGACTCTTGCTCCTCTACACTCCAGGTCGGCTCCACTGGATGCGGATACTCTCCTGCTTCGTCACTGGATTGATGCTGAAACAAAGTGATCGGGTCCAGCGTTCTCTCCACAAATTTTCCAGAAGGCGGAACGTTTTGATGCCCATCCCTTCCAATCACACTCGTATAATCCTTGGCTGCCAATGCTTGGGCAGGAGTATCAACCATCCCAAATAGAAATGACGTCGAGAGAAGGACACCAGCCATCATGCGGCTTGTGTGTACCGTGTGACACTTTTTCTTCATGAATGAGCAAACCTCCTTTGAATAGTGACCGTGGTTTCGTTTGTTTCGAGGAAGCCGTATTTTGATTTGTTCAGGTTCACCTTCTTTCCATTTGAAATTCACTAAAAATACACGATGTTAGAATTGCAATTATAGTGCCAATACATATAACAGATAAGAATAGGAGAAGTGTATACATTTTTTTACAAAACTTCATAAACATGTATGAAAATTTAGACAATAACAACAGAAATGTAAGCTTTGCTTCGCGCACGCAAAAAAGCGCGTTCCCGTTAGTGGGAACGCGCCATCTTTTTACGATCACATTTATTTTTCTTCTTCCAATTCCCTCATCGCTTCTTCTTGTTCTTCTTCTGGGTTCCAATAATCGAGCACTTTTCCTTGCAGAACCTTGCCTTGAATGAATTCTACCTGCTGCTCACTGAAATCCTCTGTCCACTCAATACCCAATTGTTCAGCTAGACGTACGACGGTCAACAATTCTGACCAAGCCACATATCGTTTGTACCAGAAGAACTGTGGCTGCTCGTTCATGTATGGGTAAAGATCATCGAAATCGGTGTGTTTACAGTCAAGAGCTCGCTCAAAATTCACCTTGGTTTGGTGTAACTGTTCTTTGAAAAATGTGGGTAGATCCCTTTGTGCGTAGCCAGACATGGTCTGTCCCCCCTGTCTCCCGATTTATTGGTATTGTACCACGCGAAAGAAGTTGTGCAAATAGTCGAATCGGTTTTGAATGGTTCTTTCAGGGCTAATCTTTAGCCATTCGATGCATCTGGGAACTGATTCTGCCCTTCCTCTTGTGGAGGTGGCGGCAGCCTAATTTCGTTTGAGGAACCATCTGTTTGACTAGGATCCGGATTCACGATGTCCGGTGGAACCTCACCTGTTCCCGGATTTTGTGATTGCCCACCATCTCCATTATTTGTATGCTCACCAGTTCCTCCGGTACCTTGGTCAGGTGGAATTTCACCATTTCCATTTTCCGTACCACCCGGATTTTGTCCCTGATTGTTACCTTCCTCGTTATGACCAGGATCTTGATTAATCAGATTCTCCAGCTTCTTGGAGTCGATTGGGACTTCTTTTGATGGTGTCCCTTCCTCACCTTGGGCATTTCGCGGAACGACTTGATAACGATATTGTCTTGGACTATCCAGCACATCGACGAACGAGGTTTCCTTCATACCCGCAGAGATGAGTTGTCTTTCACCGTTTTCGCTAATGCGGTACAGATCGTACGTATCACCGTCAGCTCCACCAATCCAGCTAAGCACGACCATCAATTTATTCGTACTTGGATCCATTGACATGTCTGCAGCTAATTGGAGCTCTGGTTCTACTTCCACCTCTTTATGTTCTACCGTTCCTGCTGGTCGAACGAAGTCCGTTGACGGCACTCCTTTTAAGGATGTTGCCAACACTTTGGAGAACATTTGCGCTGTCATGCTACTTCCTTGGTGCATCAAATGCTGTTTGTCTTCTGGATCGAAGCCCATCCAAACGGCACCGACATATTCTGGTGTATATCCGACGAACCAAGCATCCTTGTTTGCTTTGCTGTCGCCTGCTATCGATTGAGTCGTACCGGTTTTACCTGCAACATGGCGGCCAGAGATACGCGCTGCCTTCCCTGTCCCTTCCTGAACTGCTTTCTCCAGCATGGTGTGAATCTCCCAAGCTGCTTCCGGTTTCAGTGCCTCAGTTTGCTTAGGCTTATATTCACGGACAACACCCTCGTCCTTGTTCTCCACCTTCGTGATCGAGTGCGGCTCAGACACTACCCCTCCATTGACAAAAGGCGTGTACGCTTGAGCCATTTCCAACGGGGACGTACCTACACTCAAGCCCCCGAGGGCAATCGCCAGGTTTCGGTCGTTCGGAGTCAGCTCAATGCCGACTTTCTTGAGGTATTCCAAGCTTTCTGATACACCAATTTCATTTAATAACCAAACCGGCGGGATATTCGCGGAGTCGATCATCGCCCGGTTCATGCTCATCGTTTCCGTGTATCGGTTATTTAAGTTGCGCGGCTCATAACCATTGAAGCTCTGCCTTTTGTTGCTCAGCTGCGAATTCGAGTTCCATTTGTTGATATCTTTATTTACTGCTGGAGCGAACACGGCAATCGGCTTAAAGCTGGAGCCCGGTTGACGCTTCATGTCTGTCGCATAGTTAAAGCCTTTTGGTGCATAGTTGCGTCCGCCCACCATCCCGGCAATTCCGCCTGTTTTCGCGTCGATGACAATCATGGATGATTCTACACCGCGCTTGGCACCGTCTTTCGGGAAGTTTTTGACATTGGCATATTCCTCTACCATGGCATCCTGTACTTTCGGATCGAAGGTCGTATAAATGTTCCAGCCTCCGCGGTACAGCTCTTCTTCTGTCACGCCAAAGGTGGCTTCGGATTCTTCTACCATATTGTCAAAAAACGCGCGATAGCCTTTTTTCAAGCTGGCACCTGCCACTTCGTGCGGTTCGGTCGGCAACGCCTCTGCTTGAGCTGCATCTTTTTGCTCATCGGTAATGATTCCTTGCTCATGCATCAGACGAATGACGGTGTCTCGACGCAATTTTGCTTTTTCTGGATTGTTAAAAGGTGAATAAGTGGTTGGTGCTTTTGGAATGGCCGCCAGCATCGCTGCTTCCGCAACAGTAAACTTCTCATCGCTTACCGACTTGCCGAAGTAATACTGGGAAGCATCCTCTATCCCAAATTCCCCTTCGCCCAAATAAACGCGGTTCAAGTACATCTCTAAAATTTGATCCTTGGAATACTTGCGCTCCAAGCCAATCGCAATACTCATTTCTTTTGTTTTACGCCAGAACGTTTGGTCTAGGGTGAGAAAGACGTTTCTTGCCAGCTGTTGGGTAATGGTACTTCCCCCTTCAGCTAACGATCCTTTTTTAATGTCATTGACGATGGCGCCACCGATCCGAATCATATCGACGCCTTTGTGTTCATAAAAGCGCTTATCCTCTACGGCGAGGAAAGCATCGATCAAAACCTTTGGCATTTCATTAATGGGTTTGTATATACGGTTCTTCTGACGAATCAGACTCGTCATCTCTTTACGGTTTTTGTCGTATATGACAGTTGGTTCTGCTTTTAAGTCCTGTAGCTTTTGTATGTTTTGCTCAATCATCCGGTCTCCCGCATACAACAGGGCGAAGTAGCCCCCGATTACACTAAGGAAAAGGAATATTGCAAACGATACGGCAATCATCAGCAAGTTGTTCTTTTTCTTCCTGACTTTCTTCTTGGCCTTTGCTGCCATTATTTACCTCCTGGTCTTCTCTCTCTCCCCCACATCTTATATAGACGGTCCCATTTCAAAAAAGTTTCTGTTTTGGGTCGTAGTCTATCATTCCATATTGAACTTTGTTTGTCACTGGAAAAGCCTATCTCCTTAAACAGAAGATAGGCTTTTTCCTAAAGGTAAACCATTTATTTCAGCAGTTTTTCTGCTTCAGCCACGACGTTTTCTACCGTGAAGCCGTATTCCTTCATGATGCGATCACCTGGTGCAGATGCGCCAAACTGATTGATTGCGATGACCGTACCGCTGTCTCCAGCGTAACGCTCCCAGCCCATTGGAGAGCCCATTTCTACCGCCACGCGTGCTTTTACAGACGGTGGAATCACAGCGTCGCGATACTCTTTCGGCTGACGCTCGAACAGGTTCCAGCTCGGCATGGAAACAACGCGTGCTTCAATACCTTTCGCGAGCAATTGCTCACGCGCCTGCATCACGAGGGATACCTCAGAACCAGTTGCCAACAGGATGAGCTGCGGATTGCCGCTTGGAGCGTCTGCAAGGACATACGCACCTTTGCTCACACCTTCTGCCGCTTTCTCGATCGTCTCAGGCAGGACTGGCAGGTTTTGACGAGTAAGTACCAGCACGATTGGCTCATCTGTGCGGGATACAGCATATTTCCAAGCCTCGTTCGTCTCCACTGCATCAGACGGACGAAGAATGGTCAAGCCAGGCATCGCACGCAAGGAAGCGAGCTGCTCAATCGGCTCATGTGTCGGCCCGTCTTCACCAACTGCGATCGAGTCATGTGTAAATACGTAGACAACAGGCTGCTTCATCAGTGCGGAGAGGCGAATCGCTGGACGCACGTAGTCAGAGAATACGAAGAATGTACCGCCGTATACTTTTACGCCACCGTGAAGAGCCATACCATTGAGTGCTGCACCCATCGCAAATTCGCGAACACCAAACCAAATGTTGCGGCCATCGTAAGAACCTGGCAGGAAGTTGCCCGCTTCTTTAATCACCGTGTTATTGGAATGTGCCAAGTCAGCAGAGCCGCCCAAGAAGAACGGAACGCTGTTTGCCAATGCATTGATCGCATTACCAGAAGCAACACGAGTCGCCAGCTTCGCGCCAGCTTCATACGTTGGCATATGGTTGTCCCAACCAGCAGGCAGATGCCCTTCCTGTGCAGTCGTAAATTGCAGAGCCAGTTCCGGATGCGCACTCGCGTATGCAGCAAACAGGTCGCGCCAAGCAGCTTCTGCTTTTTCGCCAGCATCAGCAAGGCCTGCATACAAGTCGGTAACCTCTTGTGGTACATGGAATTCATTTTCATGGTTCCACTCGTAGTTTGCTTTTGTCAGCTTCACTTCATCTTTACCGAGTGGAGCACCGTGAGAAGAGCTGGAGCCGCCTTTGTTCGGGCTTCCGTATCCAATGACGGTTTTTACTTCGATCAAGGTAGGACGATCCAAATCTTTTTTCGCTTCTGCGATTGCCGCTTCAATGGCAGCCAGATCATTGCCGTCTTCTACGCGAATGTATTGCCAACCATACGCTTCGTAGCGACCCGCTACATTTTCAGAGAAGGAACGGGAAAGCTCGCCATCCAGAGAGATATCGTTCGAATCATAGAGCACGATCATTTTGCCCAGTTTCAGGTGAGCAGCCAGAGAAGAAGCCTCGCTGGATACACCCTCCATCAGGTCACCGTCGCCGCAGATTACGTATGTGTAATGGTCAACGATGTCAAAGTTGTCGCGGTTGTATACAGCTGCCATGTGCTTTTCAGCCATCGCCATACCGACTGCCATCGCGATTCCTTGTCCCAGAGGACCAGTTGTCGCGTCAACACCCGCCGTGTGTCCAAACTCAGGGTGACCAGGCGTTTTGCTACCCCATTGACGGAAGTTATGTAGGTCTTCCAGTGAAACATCGTATTTCATCAGATGCAACATCGAGTATAATAGCATAGAGCCATGTCCTGCTGAGAGGACAAAACGGTCACGGTCAATCCATTTTGGATTGCTCGGATTTACTTTCATGAATTTGCTCCAAAGAACATGAGCCATAGGGGCTGCACCCATCGGCATTCCCGGGTGACCGGAATTCGCCTTCTCGATGGCGTCAATCGCCAACGTGCGGATGGTATTAATGGATAGCTGATCAACAGACGTATGCTGAGTCATCTCGCAAAATCCTCCCTGCGTTTTCTAGAAATTACTACCGAGTATCGGGTAAAAACACACTGTGCCATTATAGCATAGTTCCCACTTATAATCATGTTCGCTTTGCATGAATGAAGGAGGTCTTTTTCAATGAATTGGCTGTATCTTACTATCGGAATCGTCTTAGGTGCTACTGGAATTATTATGCTGCTTATGGGCTTGACCAGCTCACCTATTTTGAAAAAAAACAGACTGGAACGCCGTAGACAGGCTGCCGAGAATCATCGTCCGGAAGAATATCATTAATAGAGGAGAATTGGCATGCAGAAAGAGCGTTTCGCGATGCAGGTAGCCGTTCACCTTTTCCTGGTGAGAGGCACGCAAGTCTTGTTATTACGTCGCTACAACACTGGCTACGAAGACGGCAATTACAGTGTTCCCGCTGGACATCTGGATGGGAATGAAGAAGTGAAGACAGCCGCGATCCGCGAGGCAAAAGAAGAATGCGGGATTGAAATCGATCCAGCGAGCTTAGAGATCGTAGGCGTCATGCATCGTCGCTCCAATGATGAACGCATCGATTTTTTTGTGGCTGCTATTGAATGGCGCGGAGAAATCATCAATGCCGAGCCAAATAAATGCGATGAGCTCGTATGGGTGGACATGGATAAATTACCCCCGAACGTCATTCCTTATGTGAGACAAGCTCTCTCGAACTTTAGACGAAAGCAGTGGTTTGACAGCTTTGGCTGGGGGGCTCGCTTGGACTGAAAGAATGAAAAAGAAGAGGAGATGACCCCCCTCTTCTTTTTCCTATGTGCGAAACGATTCTCATTGTGCAATTGCGAATTAACACAACCAAAAGCATTAAAAAGCAGAAGTTTTCAAGTGACCAACCATGATAACTCCCAAGAAGGTGGATTCGCTTGTATATTATTAATGTCCCGGATTATCAGAATATAACTTAATATTTTTTATCGAAGGAAAGTTACTGACATAATCGGTTTCATTCCTTACATGAGGACTCGTTACTATCAAGACAGAAATGGATGCTATAACAGAAAATGTTACGACAATCCTAAATAACTTTTTCACCATTCATCACTATACTAACTCCACTCGTTTTCCTTTTGTAATTCATTATATACCTCTTTTAATCTTCCTAGAAGTTCCAATTTCATCATTCTTTCGTGGATATAGTGATAAGAATGTATTTCATAGTAATATCGCAATATACTTTTATAATCATTTACTTTAGCGTAATGTAATATGCTCTTTAGATACGCCTCTATTCCCTCATCAAAATTACCTTTCCTAGTTAAAAATTTGCCTTTGTATTTGTAGTATCTACCCAATTCAGAATGCTGATACGGATCAGTATAGTGAATTAATATCTTATCCTCTTCATTCTCAAGGATACTACTTACTGAAGAAAGATCATTTGCCTTTAATAGAGCTTCTAAAAGCATATTTACTCGATGCAAACGATTACTATCAGTTACCTCTTCTAAACACTCATACAGCATAGGAATAGCGGTATTATATCTTCCTGTTCGAGATAAAATGATAGCGCGGTAAAACTTCAAACGTTTAATAATTTGCGTGTACTTCAACTCTGCATAGATATTTAGGTGTTCTTCCAAGCCATTATAATTACCTAAAAAAAGATACGAGTTACATATAGCTAAAGCAACTTGTTCTTTTAAAGTATTACTAGTTTTATCTTCCGCGTGACCCATTTTTCCTAGTTTAATACATTGCATATTATTCTCAATGTTATGCGCATGAAGTGCCATCCTATAATAAAAAGTTATCTTTTCATCCTGCGATAGGAAGTCAACGTAATGTAAAATCTCTTCGCCATTGGAAAATGTTTCTCTCAGTCTTTTGAGGTCATATCGTTCAATCATATATTTTTTAAATAAGGCTTTTGCAATGTATTTTGGCTCTCCACATTGCCTTGCATACCTTACAATCATTTCATAGAGAGATAAACCGACTTCTTTATTTGCTATATTTTCAGTGGTGGACTCAGCAAAATTATATAAACGCTCTAAGGCTACCTCGATCCTTTCATTAGGGGATTGAAGTATTTTTAAAGATACTTTTTCCACTAATGAAGTATGATTACGAGATATGACTTCTTGCAGAATCTCATATAAAGTATCGATCCTATGCTCGTCTTCAATATATAACTCAATTATTCCCTCGTAAGGATGAGTCAAAATAGCGGCTAACGCCTTTACTGTTTTATATTCTGGACGTTTGGTTTCCCCGCTTTCTATTTTTTGTAATACCCCTCTACTTATGCCCGTTTCTTCCTCCAGTTCCGTAAAAGACAAACCTTTATTTTTTCGATATTCAAACAACATATCTCCAATCGTTTTCATATACACTTTGTCCCCCCTAACACTGCAAACTTCCTTTTTCTTACAATTGATTTTCAGAGGAAGTGTAACAAACTAAAAATTCTGAATCAACAAAAAACGTTGACTTATTTCGACTTTATTTGTCGAAAAATGTAAAATGTATCACACCAGATTTTTTTCTGGTTTTTTTGATATGGCTGATATAGTGAAAAGAAAGGAGGTGAGGCAATGGGGAACAGAGAGTGAAAGTAGAATGGCAAGAAGTTAGTAACGAAGCACTTTCAAAAATGATCAAAAACCTTCAGCATCAGCTTAATGAGGTCTTCTTACAACAAGGAAATTTAACAGATTATGCTGTCGTGAAGGTAAGTCAGAAGTTGGATGAGTACATCTTAGAAAGTCAACGAAGAAAACTACACTACCAGAAGGGAGAGGAAGAAAATAAAACAAGGACGCTCCACTCTGCTTCCCGGCAACAGGAACGTCCTAAGAAAGCGAAGGACACGCTTCTCAAGACAAGTGTAACATTCAGGTAAGCAAGAAGAAAAGAGAATTTCCAAGAATACTAGTTAGGTTCTCTAACAGTTTACGACACATGAATAACCATATTTTAAAAAATATTTCTCCAGTCCCAAATATGGTTTCAATAAAAATCCCCCTATGAAAGTAGGAGGAGAGAACTTTTGATGGTTCAAGGAAATCCTTGTCCCATCTGCCTCGGCGAATGCAGAGAGGTTATTACAATTATTGGGAGGTATTCGTAAGTGAAGAAATATTTACTATCTTTACTCGCTTTCGCTGTGCTCTTAATAAGTGCATCTGGTTCGTATGCGGAAGATTCTAAGAACAGCATTCAAGACAGAATAGAACGAGGTGAATTAAAAGAACTTACTTCGACAATAATTGATCTTACTTACGATTCTGATACAGGAGAAATTCTGAACACAGAAGAAATTACTTCCATACATCTGGCGGCAATTGAAGAATTTGAGGAAGAAACAGGAGAAACCCTTGAAAAGAATTTTGAGTTACCTGAACAAGAGATTCAGGAGTTACCGTTTGAAGAAAACACAGACGAGGAAGTAACCCTTCGCTCATCACAAAGAGGTTCAGGTGTCAGACTTAAAGGGGGGCTGGTAATTGATGAAAGAAACAGAGAAATCCTTTCGTATGTTACAATCGATGAAATTCGTCGTGCCAGGCCGACAATAATTACTGGGAAACTCACATTGCAGTATTCAACTAATCGCAACAAAGCATATAGAGATGAAGATATTTTAAACTATACGTTTACTGGCACAGAATTAAGAGAAAAAGAAACAAAATTAAGTGATCCAGTCAGTATTTCAGATACTAATTTTTGGCGTGTTGTTAACACGTCAGTAGCGACATGGAGCGATGGGTATTCCGATGCAGACCATGATGTAGGAAAAGAATTTTTGCTTAACAAAAAGGGTATCGAATATCCTAAGTATAGAGACTCGCATAGTAGAATAAAAATGGTTGTGCCTGATGAAGCAGACCTCGCTTGGCTTCCTAAATCCCAGCGAGAACAAAGAGATCCAGGAGTTAGGAAGGAATATATTAAATGGTATGAGAATAAATATGGTGTACCAAACTTTAATTGGAGCGATGTAGATATCCACCATATTATTCCATTGGCTTATGGTGGGTACAATGACTTCGACAACTTGATTCCATTACCAGAGGATTTTCATAGACAGGAAGTCACCCCTTGGTGGGCATCTTATGGTAAGTACGTACCAGATGGAGATGACTATTAAAGCAGGAAAGGAGATCTACTTTTGGAAAGAAATATTTGCTTGAAGACACTAGACGGATTGAAAAGTCGGCTTGATAAAGACAACACACTGTTGGTGCAAAATCCAGGAGGGGATGTGTATCAAGCAGCTTTTTCATTTAATACTCCAGCATCTGATTCTGATATAGAAAAATTTACTAAAGATACAGGATGGAGCATACCAGTTGATTTCCAAAGATTCATACAAATACACAATGGAGCTAGGCTCTTCCGGGACATTAAATATGGAGGTGGATATGAGCTATTAAGCCTAGAGAAAATTATACACAATCATCTTGATTATATGCCTAAACATTGGTATCCAATCTCTGTCAGTAATGGTGACTATATCTTTATTGATTCAAATCGTGTAAAAGAAGGAAAAGCTGACTATTTAGTTCGCTTTGATCATGATGATGACGTAATTCCAGAAAATGGATCAACCATGAAGATGAATTTTGAAACTTGGTTGGAAAGATTAGTCATTGCACAAGGAACAGAGTTTTGGACTTGGTAAGCGGTAAAAAGAAGAGTGGACACCCACTCTTCTTTTTCTGTAATACAGACATAAAATACCCCTACTTGGCTGAAGTTTAGTGCGTTAGTCATATCTTTCCCTATCATTATGATCAAGGTATTTCAAAGTTTGTAAAGGATTTTAATTTATCTTTTGAATACACGGGGAATGAGAAAAGCGCAAAACGGAACGTATTAATCAGCAGAGAAGTGAAAGATTTGCTTACTGAAAACGGTTATGTAGATGAAGAGTGGATTTTTAAACCAATTATTATTAAGAAATAGAGATAACTAATCCCCCCTCCAAAGCTCTCCCATCCCCTGTTACTTATGACGACCTGTACATTATTCTTCATGTCATGAATTAACAAGGGAAAGGGAGTTCCATCTTAAAACGTCTTCTTTTATCTATTAACATTCGCTTATTTGCAATAGCAGGTGAACCGCCTTGTTCCAACGATTGCGCAGTCTTTTCCTCACCGCTTCATCAAGCTTCGGTTCATAGCGACGCCCTACCTTCATTCGCGCTTCCAAATCATTCGCCGTCCACCAGCCGCTCTCTTCCCCGATCAGAAACGCAATGCCCATCGCTGTTGTCTCGTTGATCTCAGGCACCTCAACCGGAACACCCAGCAAGTCTGCCTGAAACTGCATCAAATACGGAATTTCAGGAATCGAACGTATGATTAAAGCTAGTGCAACTTTGAAAGAAGCACTGCAGATTGGAGTTAAAACGTATAGAGACCTGCGTAAAGATAGTATACCAAGCGGCTGGGAACGTCATCACATTTTTGAAAAACGTTTCGCAGATAGACTGGGAACTAACAAATATGACATGTTGAGTATCGCTATTCCAAAAGAGATTCATTACAAGATTACAGATGAAGTGAGAAAAGAAATCCCTCGAATAAAAAACTATGATGATTATACACGCGATGAGATTATAGAGGCTCATCAAAGGGTTTATCGTAAGTTGTATAGAAATACGAATGATGCTGACGAAGAAGCCGTGTACGAGTTTCTATGGGAGTTCTCCAAAACCCGCCAACATACAGCCAATTAGATATTCTGAATAGGCAAGCAACTGACACTCTGAATTAAGGGGTGTCAGTTGCTTAAACGAATAACTAAACTTAATTTTGAGGTGAAAGTATGAAAATCTATGCGACTACTCGATTTACTGTGGAAAGTTTTGAGATGAAGGAGCGCATTGATACAGTATTGAAAAGTTTTGACATCGACTATACTCCACCGGGGCCATATATCATCAAGGGAGGTTACATAGTTATAGATTATCATTTACATCTACAATATGAGCCTTATTTTGTTGGAAATTTGATGAAAGAACTTCAATTTGTAAGAGAGGGAAAAGGTGGAGAGTTAGAGTTTATGTTTGATTTTCAATTCACTGACTATGAAATGAATGACTCCCCTCTTTTTGATATGTATTCCATCGGGAATATCCCAAGACGCTATCTTACAAACGAAGGACAATATAACTCCAAAATATTTTGTCAAACTTGTGAAAAGGTATATGTAGAGAAAGATACCCCTCTGGTCATTAATACAAAAACGGTGGACCAGCAAGATTTTGTTTATGTTGATTCCAGACTGGTCATTTCTGAAAAGATAGCCTGTTTGTTCAAATCTTCGAAGCTTACTGGATACTTGTTAGAGCAGGTTGAACACTATGGTTCAAAAAGGAAACGGCGGCCTGCCTATGAAGTAGTCCCTACCAACATACTCACTCCACAATGCATACCCGATGAATACAAAAACGACCCTAACGTTAAAAAGTTAAATTGTCCAGCTTGCAATACGGGCAGTCATCTGATCTTTCCCTACCATTATGATCAAGGTATTTCAAAGTTTGTAGAGGATTTTAATTTATCTTTTGAATACACGGGGAATGAGAAAAGCGCAAAACGGAACGTATTAATCAGCAGAAAAGTGAAAGATTTGCTGACTGAAAACGGTTATGTAGATGAAGAGTGGATTTTTCAACCAATTATAATTAAGAAATAGAGATAACTAATTCCTCCCTCCAAAGCTCTCCCATCCCCTGTTACTTATGACGACCTGTACATTATTCTTCATGTCATGAATTAACAAGGGAAAGGGAGTTCCATCTTAAAACGTCTTCTTTTATCTATTAACATTCGCTTATTTGCAATAGCAGGTGTATCGCCCTGTTCCAGCGATCCCGCAGTCTTTTTCTCCCAGCTTCATCCAGATGTGGCTCATAGCGACGCCCTACCTTCATTCGCGCTTCCAAATCATTCGCCGTCCACCAGCCGCTCTCTTCCCCGAGTAGAAACGCAATGCCCATCGCTGTTGTCTCGTTGATCTCAGGCACTTCAACCGGAACACCCAGCAGGTCTGCCTGAAACTGCATCAAATACGGATTTTGCGTCAAACCGCCGTCTACACGCAAGACGGAAATCTTCTGTCCGACAGCCTGCTCCATCGTGACAAACACATCTGCTACACGATGAGCGATCCCTTCCAGCATCGCTTTTGCCATCAGCGGTCGGTCAGTATGCTGAGAGAGTCCGAGAAACACCCCTCTCGCCTCCGAGTTCCAGTACGGCGTGCCGATCCCGTTCAATGCCGGAATAAATAAAAGATTGCTTGGGGCTTCCCCCTTGTGCAGTTCTTCATACCACTGCTCCGACCATCGTTGCAGCTCGTCTATATCCTGGTACAGCCCAAGCTGTTCCTTTCCCCATTCAATAGCAGACCCCGCCGCATAAATCGCGCCATCTAGCGCATATGTATGTTGCGCCCCTCGTTTCCAGACAAGCGTCGTCAAGAGTCCGCTCTTTTTGGTCGCAGGCGGCTCATTTCCGACGTTCATGTAAGCGAAGCAGCCCGTGCCATACGTGCATTTGGACATACCCGGCTCGATGCAGAGATGACCGTAAAGGGCGGCTGGCTGATCCACCTGGCTGACCAGAATCGGTGCTTGGATGCCGCAAAATTTAACCGGGTCTGTACTGCCAAACGAGCCAACTGTTGGACGAATCTGCGGTAGCCAATCTTCCTCAATCTCCAAATACCGCAATATCTCCTCATCCCAATTCCCCTGCCGATGAGCAAACAACAGCGTTCGGGCAGCGGTGGAAGCATCGGTTACATACGAGGCGCCCCCTGTCATCTGCCAGATCACCCAAGAGTCAAGCGTGCTGCAATAAGCCTGCCGCTGTCGAATCTTTTCTTGTACCAGAGGCACTTCTTCCATCATCCATTTGATTTTCGTAGCGGAAAAATACGGGTCAATCAAAAGTCCGGTTTTCTCAGCCACCTTCTGTGCCCACGCGCCATCCGCCTTCCAGCGCTCTGCGATTTCATCGGAGCGGCGGCACGACCAGACGACTGCCGGATAAAGCGGCTCTCCGCTAACCGAATCCCAAAAGAGGACCGTTTCTCCCTGATTGGCCAGACCAACCGCTTCCACCTGCTCTGGTTCGATACGTTCTTTGAGCAGCACGTCAGCGACTCCCATCAAGACCTTTTCCCAGATCTCCTCCGGGTTATGCTCCACCCATCCGGACTGCGGATAATATTGCGTGTGCTTCTGGTAGCTTTCGGCAGCAACTCGTCCATGGCGATTTACCAGCAGCACCTTGGTCCCAGTTGTCCCCTGATCGATCGACAGCAAATACTTCTCCATACAGCAGGCTCCTTTTTCATTATTCTAGGCTGAATGATCTTCTTTCTCTTCATCAAATCCGAATGTTCTGTCTTTAATCCCGATACGACCCTCCATAATTCCTTTGCGGAACAAGAGATGATACAAAATGACCCCAACAGCCAGCAAGGTAGCTGCCACGATCGCTACGCTATGAAATTTTTTCGGAACGGTCAGGATGCCGATTTCAAAGATCAACCATGCGATAGCAAGGAAAGTAAGCGGTGTGCGCCATTTGCCCAGGTCAAAGTGCTTCGATTTGGGCAGTTCCTTGCGTTTCCATGCGTAAGCAGCAATCGTTGTCAGGTAGAGAAGTGCAGGCAGAACCGAGGTGGCCCCTACCAGAAGGGTCAGGGAATCAGCGAATAACACAGAAAGAATGCCAAGCATTAAAACAAGTAATACTGCGTTTGTTGGTACGGAAGTCTGAGGTGATACCTTCTTGAAGATGGAGGAAGCGAAGAATACATTGTCGCGTGACAACGCATAGATGAGCCGGGAAGCGGAAGCCATGATGATCAAGCCGCACGCGAAGATGGAAATGAGGCAAAGCACCAGAAAGAAGCTGGATACGGCAGAGCCAAGACTTGCTTGCAAAATGTACGGAATCGGATTCGCTGCACCGAGCACAGTCGGCAGATCTGTAATGGCAACAGAAATGACGATCAACAGCAAGAAACCGATCACACCACTCAACAATACGGATAAAATCATGGCACGAGGCACCGTTTTCTTCGCATTGATCGTCTCTTCAGAGAGATTCGCAGCAGCCTCGAAACCTACCAATGTAAAGGAACCCATCAGCGCTGCCATGATAAAAGCTCCTAGGTACGAACCGTCTGATTGAGTCGTAGCGGTACCGATATCCGTCAGCATGCTCCAATTCGCCCCGTTGTACATCACAACTGCCCCCAGCACCACAACGATCCCGACCATACCGATCACTTCGGTATATACGGCGATATCGTTAATGCGAGTAGCAAGCTTCACTCCATAAATGTTTAATAAAGCTTGTACGACCAGCGTACCAATCACGATCCAGATCAGCGTCTGGGAGCCTGTATCCCAGCCAAACATCTCGGCGATAATGGGCGCCAGCGCATAGTCGACGGTGGGAACCACGATAACGAGAAAGCAAAAGGCAATCCAGCCAGCAAACCAACCCAGCCCCGGGTTGGCAAGACGCGTCACCCATTGATAGGAATAACCGCTCAATGGAATTCGTCCGGCCAGCTCTGCAAAAATAATAGCCACTATCAAATGCCCAATGGTTACAATCGGCCAGGTCCAGATACCAGCCGGCCCAGCCGTACTAAGCACAAATCCATAATTACTAAAAATGCCTGTGGTAATGGAAATGAAAGAAAACGCGACGGCAAACGAACTGAACAGTTTTAATGTCCGTCTCAATTCTTGCTTATAATGATACGTTTGCATATCTTGCGAATCATTTGCTTGTACCGATTGTTTCACCATTGATTGCCTCCCTCACCATTTGCTTTACATAGATGTCTTAGCAACGATGACTTGCAATCCTTCCTGAGCGAGTCGCCCAGCAAGAGACTGGGGTAGTTCCTCATCTGTAATCACTACGTCGATGTCGGATAGCTCTGCCACCCTCATAAAAGCGGTTACATTTATTTTGGAATGATCAATCAGTGCATATGTTTCTTTGGCGTTTGTAAGCATCAGCTGCCTGATATCTGACTCGCCCACATGGTAATCCGTAAAACCGGTTTCTGCTGCCAATCCCCCCACACCAATAAATGCTTTGTCCACAAACAAATCCTCGAGGCTTTTCCTAGCGATCGGACCGGACATGGCCAGATCCCCTGCGCGCAATTCACCCCCACTCATAATCACCTTTGCATCCGGGTGCTGAGATAGTTCCAATGCCACCAGTAGCGCATTGGTTATCACCGTAATTCCTTTTTTATGGTAAAGGTGTTTGGCGAACAATTGTGTCGTCGTGCCCAAATCAATATAGATCGCGTCGCCATCCTCCACCAAGGAGGCGGCGGCGACCGCAATCGCCTCCTTCTCTGCCAAGTTCAATTCACTCCGCTTGGCATAAGGAGGCTCCACGTTGGTTTTATTCAGAATAGCGCCACCATGCACCTTCTTGAGTAGTCCCTGCTGCTCCATTTCATACAAATCACGCCTGATTGTTTCGCGCGTCACCGTTAATCGGCTGCATAGCTCTGCAATACGAACGGATTGATTTTCTTGTAGCATTTGCAGGATCAGCTGCTGTCTTTCTTCTTGTAGCATGGATGATCACCAACTTCTCTTAATTGTAAATCTCCTGACTAGACTGGAACAGGGTCTGGACGTTCGTCGCAAATTCTTCCGCCTTTTTCTTCACAGTCCCCTTCATTAGTATATCTCCTAACGATGCCAGTCGTCCTGTCATTTGCAAATCCATCTCGTATTGCACGCGTGTGGTTCCCGGCTGTTCCTCTATTAGCTGAAGGTGCAATTGATTGCGGAACAATCCAGCCAACGCTACCGGTTGTCCGGTCATCTCCACTTGCAGCGCTTCTCCTTCTACCGCTTCTTTTAATTCCCCCGTGACGCGGAATTGAATCGTCATAAATTGTATTTTCACTTCCATGCTCGCCTCATAACGGGTGGGGCTGCTCATTTTCACTTCCTTGCAGCCTGGTACGCAGCCTGACAGTTTTTCAACATCCATAAAGACGGACCATACATCCGCTTTGCTTGCCTGAATCGTAAACGAGTCGGATAGCTTCATCGTAAACTCTCCCTTCTGATGCTCGCTTTAAAAGAGATGCTTAGCTGTTTCTTTTGCCAATTCCATCGATTTGGTGTGATCGTCGTCGCCAAGACAGGTACAGCTCCCTGCTGCATAAACATCCGGCAGATTCGTTTTCCCGGTGGCATCTACGATAATCGCATCGTGATGATCTCGTTCGATTGGCGTTCCTTTCAAGAAAAACGTGCAGGGTACCCTCCCTTTTGCAAAAATGAGCGTATCGCACGCCACTTCGTTTATCTCATCCGTCATCCGATTCCGCAGCTGTACTCCTTCTACACGGGACAGCCCCTTGATAGAGGTAAGCTCCCAATCTGACTCAGAGTATGTGACCATATTGCTCGTCTCTTTTTCCAGAAGGACCGCTGTACTTCGAGAGATTCTGCCATTCTCGATCAACACAATCTTGCGGCCTGGCTGATATCCTCGCTCTATCAGCTGCATCGCCATCATCGGAGTCATGACTCCTGCTGGACGTGTCCCCGGGATTTTGTGCGCCTCACGCGGTTTTTCCAGTGAGCCTGACGCGATCAGTATTCTTTTTGCCTCTACAGAATAGGTACCCATCGGTGATTGGACGTACAACTGGTGCAGCTGACCGTTTGCGCCTGGGAAAAAACCGACGACAGTTGATTGTTCGTGAATCTCGTAGGGAAGCGACGCGGCTTTTTCCAGCAGTTCCCGTTCTGGAGCAAACTCGTCAGAGCTCCAATACGGTAAGGTGAAGCCACCTCTTCTCTTCTGATAATCGATCATCAGAACAGAGCTGACTCCTCCTTCCCATGCTGAAAGGGCTGCCGTCAATCCCGAGATTCCTGCTCCAATGATCACCAATTCATACTTCATAACTGCTCCTCTCCTTGTGCTACAGCTAGATAAGAGTTTCTTACTCCTTTTAAAGGCTGTTTCCCGGTCTGTTCAGGATAGGTCTCGGCCATGACATCGATGATTTTGGGAATACAGCAGTTTCCTTGGCATTCTCCTAAGGTGGCGCCCGTCCGCCGCTTCACTCCATCAATGGTCTGCGGGGTGAGTGGACGCTTTAAGGAATTGACGATCTCACTCCGGGTAATGGAGCGGCACAGACAGATGATCTCTCCTGTTTCCTGCTCCTCTGAAAAGAGATCAGGTAGGGCGTGTTGTGCCTGTTCGTTTCCTAGCAGCTCAAGCCCGGCTTTCTGGAGAGTTTCCGCTACCAGCTCTGCTATGCCAGGGGAAGCCGAGAGTCCGGTGGAACGAATCCCGGCGGCATGAATCATGCGTGGCTGTACAGCAGATGGGCGGATCACAAAATCTCCTTCGCTGCAAACTGCCCTGACGCCAGCAAACTGACGAATCGTAGAAAACTGCCTGGAGTCGGGAACCAGTTTCTCACAGCCTGCCAGTACCGATTCCATGCCTGCCTGTGAGGTGGAACGATCCCATTTGTCCTCTTGATCCTCCGCCGTTGGCCCAAGCAGAAAACCGCCGAACACGACTGGCGAAATCAACACGCCCTTGGAGGTTTTCGTAGGAACAGGCAGGATGATCGAGGAAATGGATATCGCCTCTTCGGTCAGGATAAACTGGCCTTTACGCGGTGAAATCGAGAAGCTCTCATCTCCCACCATCCGGGCAATTTCATCGGACCATAATCCGGCAGCATTCACCGCATATCGGGTCGTGACCGTTTCACCATTTTCCAGCGTAAGGAGCAAGTCCTCTCCATCCGGTACAGTCTCGATGTGGGAGACTCCTTGCCCAAGCACAACCTCCGCACCGTTTAACACTGCTATCTCTCCGAAGGCTCTGGTGGCCCAGAATGGATCGCAGATCGCTTCATCCGGTACTGCCAATCCTCCTGTTACCTTGGCTGTCACAGCGGGATTCATTTCGAGAATCTCCTCAGCTGACATCCAGTGAACATCTACGCCATTCGCCTGTGCATTGGGAACATAGGTGGTTTCGATAATCTGCTTTTCTTCTTCATTTGTCGCCACCATCACGGCGCCACAGGGAATGTAGGGGATTCTCAGATCCTCAACCAACATCGGCCATAAGCTGCGGGAACGGCGAAGGCACTCCGCCTCAACCGTGCCTGGCTTTGCATCAAACCCGGTATGGACAATCCCACTGTTCGCCTTGCTTGTCCCTTCACAAACGTCAGGCTGCTTCTCGATTAAAAGCAGTTTCAGTTGATAAAACGAAAGGGCGCGTAATATGGCTGTACCGACTACTCCACCACCAATCACCACAACGTCGTACTTATGGTTTTGCATTCTGGTCCACCAACCTCAGGTTTTTGTTTGCAAAATATTGCTTTAGTTTGCTTTATTTCGTATTCATTATATTCTGACTTGTATTTTCTTGTCAATAAACGAACTGCTACGGTCGTATGACAGCAGCAGTTCGTCATTTTGCATTTTTTTGCAAACAGTGGTTAGAGGGTGAAACGGTTGATCATTTGCTGTAATTCCTTGGCCATCTGGTTTAGCTGCTCTGCGGATGTAGAGAGCTGGTTCATCGAGATGCGCTGCTCTTCCGTAGAAGCAGCCACACTCGATGCACTTGCGGCAGAATCCTTTGCAATCGAGGACAACTGCAAAATGGATGCCGTCACCTGTTCCGTTGCCGCTGACATTTGCTCTGCAACGGAGGAAATCTCCTGAATCTGATCCGCTACATCTTGGGTAGAATCCATGATCCGGCGGAATGCTTCCCCTGTCTCGTAGGCGATCTGAATTCCGGTTTCAACCTCGCGCGTTCCCTCATCCATGGCTTGTACCGCTGAAGTCGTTTCCCGTTGGATTTCGGTGATCAGATTGGCGATTTGGTTGGCCGAGTCGTTGGACTGCTCTGCCAGCTTGCGCACTTCATCCGCTACCACAGCGAAGCCTCTTCCCTGTTCACCTGCACGCGCAGCTTCAATCGCTGCATTGAGTGCCAAAAGGTTCGTCTGGGATGCGATGGTTGCGATTACTTCCACAATCTGTGAGATTTCTGCTGAACGGCTATCCAGCGAACGAACGACATCGGCAGAATGGCTAACGGATCGGTTGATCGAATCCATCTGTCCTGACACCTTTTCTACAGACTGGTTGCCCGCCACCGCTTCATTTGCCATATGTTTCGATGATTCGGCCATCGTGGAGGAGGCTTCGGCAATTCTCTGAATACCGATTGCCATCTCTTCCATCGCCCGAGCACTTTCCTCAGCACTGTGCTGTTGATTCTCCGTTCCGATTGCTACCTCTTGGAACGACGAGGCCACCTGACCGAAGGCAAGTCGTGCTTCATGCGCTTTCTTTGCGGAGGTATCCGAGACTGTTCCTACTTGACCGGTATAGCCGCTAATATTTTTCATCATTCCGTGCAAATCTTCAATGAATGCATTCACTGCCGTCGCTACGTCACCAATCTCATCCTTGCGCCGGATTGGGATTGTCTGGGTTAAATCCTTTTTTTCCACCAAGTTGACGATGCCTGCTTTCAGCTGCACCAATGGACGTGCTACCTGTCGATTGATAAACCAGTACAAGAGCACGAGGAAAATACTGATGGAGACACCAAAAATAATCAGACTGATGTAAAAGTATTGGGTAATCGGTCCGTTAATCTCTGCTGCGGGCATGACAGTCGCTAGCATCATACCTGTTTCCCCGATCGGAGCGAAGGTGACGTATTGATTTTGTCCATCTATGGTTGTTTGCGTCATACCCGTTGCGGTTGCTTCTGTTATTTGATTGGCAATGTCCCGCAATCCCGTTTCAGACTCGTCCGTAATTTTCACCTGCAAGTTCTTTTGTGCATCGCGATGGGAAACGTAAATACCCGACTTGGAAACGATAAAACCATAACCTGTTTCGCCAACCTTCAGATTTTCGATGCTTTTGTTAAGCTCCGTAAGCCCGATATCCAATGTCGTCGTACCACTGATCTTTCCTCCCACTTTAATGGGCGCAATTGCTGTAACCATAGGAACTTTGGAGATCGGGTCGGCATATGGCTCTGTCCACACATATGGTTTGTCAACCATTCCCGCCTTGTACCAATCCTGTGCGAGATAATCATAGCTGCCATCGCTGTAAGCCGGGTCGAGCTCTACTTTGTCGTTATTGCGGATAGCATACCTGCCGTACAGCTTTTGTGAGCTGTCGAAGCTGTATGGCTCCATCCAAAATCCACCGCCCACAATCAAAGGCTCAGACGCTACGACATCGACCAGCGTCCCTTCGATTTGCTTGATGGTTTCCTTGGAGCCATGAGAGACAGAATACGTAAGTGTTTCCGAGAGCTTTCCTGTCTTGTCCAGCATACCATTCAGATAAGCCGCCTCTTTGGCTACCTGCATTTGTAGCTTTGCCTCTACTTCATTCGAGATAATTTGCTCAAACTGGAGAAAACCAAACACTAGCTGAAGAATAAAAATTCCGATGGTGATGGCAGCCAAAATGGTTACCAGCACATTTTTTATGCTCCTCATGCAAAAGCCTCCAATCACACAAATTGAAAAAATGAAAATTCATGACACGACGACATTTGGTAATCTACCCCACTATTACCATATGTAAACTTCTTTTTTCGCAAACTTTTAAAAATATCAGAACATAACGAAAATCTATTTCCATGACAAAAAGACGCCTGCTATCCAAAATATTTATGGACAGACAGGCGCCAAACTCTAAGGAATTCGTAAATATTACGAAACAGGTGGTTGCTTATTCGTTCTAGGTCCTTTCATTCCACCAAGACGCTGCAATTGGCGAATCATGAGGAACGAAAACCCTGCGAAACAAACGATCGTCAGCGTAATTTTGCTATATTGATAAACTCCCGCAACCATTATATCCAGTTGATCAAAGAACCAATAGCCTGCGACAAAGTAATGCAAGGTCCAAACGATACTGCTCGGCAAAAAGAATAGAAGGAACTGCCGAAACGGCATTCGGCTGGCACCGGCGAGAATAGGCACGATATGACGAATAATCGGAAGAAAGATTCCAAAAGCGAGCAGCCAGCCCATTGACCCACGCAATGCCGACAGTAAATCAGCACGCAAGCCCAGATTCCGGGTCATCCAGCCAAATGCACTCGCTCCCAGCAAGTACCCCACGAAAGAAACGATGAAAAAAACAGGGTATATGACTGCAAATGCTGTAAAAAAGTCCGCCCCTGTATTAGCAACCTGTGCCCCCACGGTCATGACCGTAATCTCATCAGGAATGAAGAATTTTCCCAGCATGCCTGTAACCATCTCCCAGAATCGTGCGTAATACCCTGTAAACTCCACCTGTGCCGCCTCCTTTCTCTCTGTACTCTATCCTAACGGGTAAACCTTTCAAAAGAAGACAGAAATCCTTAAGAAAGTGATAAGTATTTCTGAAGAATTTCTTACGAAGTGCGCAAAAAAGCTCATTCCCTCTTTACGTTCAAAGTGGAATGAGCTTTTTAGGTTTATAAAATGGTTTTGTTTATGACGTTCCCTTCACTAGAGATTTAACAAATTTTTTGAAGTGTTTATTGGCAAGTGCAGTTAGTTAGATATATGGACGATACCTTATCGTTCAGAGGTATTATTTTATAAACTCAGAAAGATATGTAGATTATTTATATTTTAAATAAAAACATTTTAATAAAAGTTAAATTATGACAATTTTCGACAACGTCAGTGTGCTATATTTTTTTCGAAAGTATAAACAATCATATTAAAGGGGAAGATTCACACAATGAAAATGTTTAAACGCCTGTTTACTGCGGCAATAGCTTCAGTAGTGTTAATGACTGGTGTAGTCACAACACAAAATGTGTCAGCTAATGAGGTTGTAGAGAGCAGCAAAGTCACTACTGTTGAAGTAAAGTCGCAAACTGAAGAGAATAATGATGAAATAACCGTACAAACTGAAGCGAATGAAGTGAATGTAAGGGCAAAAAAAGGTAGAGGCGACGACCCAGATTTGACTGAGGAGCTCAGTTATGAAACTGTCCATGGTTTATTAGGCAATGAATATGTACGTTATTGGGATGACGCGGGTTTTGATTTTCCAGCAATGAATGCCGTTATGGAGTATAGAACCTGGAAAAGAAAAATGGACTACATGGACTTCTCATCAGTAGCGGACTACGTTAATAGTGCCGGAAAATATAGAAAATATGCTTTGGCTTTGAAAACCAAACGTTATAATGACGGCAAAAACCTGATCGTTCTTAATAGGGCAAAAGATATCATCATGTTCGCCCCTGGTTCAACTGGTAGAACTACCCCGAATACTAACAATGAAAGAAAGGCAATGGAGCAAGCAAGAAATAATCCTAAAAATGCAGAGAAATACAATACAGTTATGAAAGACCCACGCTGGCCTGCAGAGGATGGTTGGGTGAAGATGGGCAGAGATGACTATGGACCTAATAAAGATGTAGAGATTCATTTTGTCTACAACAAAAGCTTAAAAGTATATGAAGACTTCAAATTCAAAGATTAACTCTGCCCCCGTATCATTAATGCATTGAAATCAGAGGACATACTTCTCAGAACTAAGGAGAATGTTGATTGAAAGTAAAATGTATCCATACCTTAGGTAAAGATGTTACAAATTACTATGGAGATAGATTTTTATACAGCGAACAAACCCAATTTTCTGTAGAACTCGGCGACGAACTTACTGTATATGGGATGTTTCAATGTGAAAATTCATTGCGTTTCTTGCTCCACAACAAAAGATCTAACAAACCAAACTGGTATCCATCCGAATTGTTTGTTATCACAGACCATACCCTTCCACCAAACTGGTACTTCGGAGATCGAAAAAATCATAAAATACCTGCCATTTGGGGATATGAAGAGATGGTTCTTGATGAAAACCACTACGAAGATTTAATCGAACGTGAAGCACATGCTAAAGAAGTCTATTTTAAGAGAAAAGCAGAAATTGATGAGTTCTTCGAGTCTCGTTAACAGCATTGATGAGTATCTCTTGAAAACGCCTAGTTCTAAGAACTAGGCGTTTTACAAATCAAATAGGATTAAATTAAAAATCGTCAAGTTCAGCCCATTCAAAATCATCATCTGTTAACTGTTCTTTAAAATTCATCTCTTGCACGAAAGCGTCAACAGTATTTTTTAATGCTTCTTCGATACTTTTACCTGTTCCCAAACCAAGTACAGCCGGTTCATCATCAAGTCTCTTTACTCCAATATTTGTAATACCATAGAAATGTCCATCTTGTTCCTCAAATATTTTCACTTTGAACTTACCAGATGGAGTTCGTCCAAATCCAGTTTCCATAATACGGAATTCTGCCACGCATTTGTCAATACTGCTTACTCCATCAATCTTAATATTCTTCCAGTTGGTCATAACTACTATCTCCCTGTTGAGTTCATTTGGTACGAAATAATTGTACCAGTTCACATATTAATTGTATCGTACCTGTCGAAATCTGAAATCATTAATAACTGTTCTTGCCAAAAAGGAAATAATGCCCACATGATGGGTACCGAACGCAGGACTGATTTAAAAAAGTAGGTATAAAGTTGCAACATTCCATTTCACTATAGGATATGACCACAAAAAAACGTGTTCACCAACTCCCGCATACACACGGCTTGGCAAACACGTACTTACACTCTATTCTCTTCCATCAGCCTTACGCTTGCTGCGCAACGCTGACATGGCTTCAATGAACTCTTCCTTGTCAATGACGTTCAGCTCATATAGCTCCCGAATTTCATCTTCTATCAACAGCAAATCCCCTTCAGGATCGCCTGTATAAATAACCAATCCGAAACGGTGCAGAAACGCCTTCAAATCGAATTCATTCGGGTTTATTTTCAATGAGCTCCCTCCAGATCGATTTCCATCCTTGCGAGGACGGCATCGTAATCAAACTCGACAGCAAAGCCGGTAATGACGATGATCTTCGCGTATGGATACGCTTCTTGCCACGCCTCCTCCTCTTCCGGTTTCAATCCGACGATATACAAAGGGGCCGCGGACAACTGTGGATGTTCTTGACACAAGCGCAAAAACTCCTTGCATCTTTCCTGTTCGATAGCTGCATTCAGAACGAGGACAGCTCGTTCAACTTCTTTGGACTCTCTTTGTTTAGCCAGCAACTCAAACGTTTTGACCGAAGGCACAATGGCGTTGATCTCAGGAAAACGATCGAGCACTTCATCCAGCCAATCATCTTCATGCCAGGCCAGGTAGTAAAGCATCGCAGTAGACATGTAACAAACACCTCATGGATATATACTTGACAATATAGGTAGCCATTCTTATTTCTTTTCCATTATAGCACGTCTCGCAATAACTGCCCACGTTGTTGGCTTGACTTCGCCTTTTCCTTCACGTAAGGTGGAAAAAGCAAACAATCAGCTTGAAAAGATTTTTGTTGGAAACGAGGTAGACGTAGTGAATAAGAAGCACCTTGCCCTCTTGTTCTTTATTGCTTTTTTCATCATGCTCGGTTTTGGCATCATTATCCCCATTCTCCCCTTTTTCGCGGAAAAATTGGGTGCGACTTCGTTTCAAATCGGCATGCTTTTTGCCAGCTACAATATTATGCAGTTGGTGTTTGCACCGATTTGGGGAGCACTTTCAGACAAAATCGGGCGAAAGCCACTCATATCGTTCGGGCTGTTCGGCTTTTCCATCACCTTTATCCTGTTTGGGCTAGCTGACAGTTACACAGAAATGCTCCTGTATCGCATTTTGGGTGGAATCGTCTCTGCTGCCGCATTGCCAACGGTAACCGCTATGGTGGCGGATCTGTTCCCTTCAGAAGAACGAGCTAAAGGGATGGGGGTCATTGGCGCCGGGATTGGGCTTAGCTTTGTCTTCGGTCCGGTAATTGGCGGACTGCTCAGTGAATTCGGCTTTGCTGTTCCCTTCTACGCTTCGGGTATCGTGGCGTTGCTTACGTTTTTCCTGATCCTGTTTGTCTTGCCAGAGAGCTTGCCGAAAGAAAAACGGGCGAATCTGCAAAAAGAACAGCGGCAAAATCCGCTCGTCTCTTTGTTCGGTTCCATGTCCTTGCTGTACGGTATTTTGTTCACCGTCTCCTTTGCTTTTTCCGGACTGGAAACGACTTTTGCCCTGTACATAAGTGATTTGTACGGCTTCACCTCCAAAGACCTCGGCTATATGTTTCTCGTCATGGGCTTGATCGCTGCCGCGGTACAAGGCGGGCTCATCGGAAGAATGGTCAAGCAGCTAGGCGAGGCAAGTGTCCTCGTCATTGGGATGATTCTTTACGGCATTGGATTTTTCGCCATTCCTCTGTCGGGTAACTTTTGGGTACTGGCATTGATTCTCTCGCTATTCGGAGCGGGTCAAGGAATGATCAGAGCGACAGCCACAGCGATGATCACCCAACGAACGACGCAAGGACAAGGCGTGACGAGTGGGGCAATCAGCTCGATGGACAGCCTTGGACGCATCTTGGGTCCATTAGCAGGCGGAGCGGTTTACCAAGTCTCCCACAGCGGTCCCTTCTTCCTCGGAGGGGTCTTGATGGCACTTCTCCTCCTCTGGTTCGTCAGCAGCTATCGTCGCCTGCCAGACCCAAGCACACAAGCGCAATCGTAAGTCATACAAAATGAAGCACCGCCAGCATTCAACACTCTGCTAGCGGTGCTATTTTTATTCCAGCCTAATGTTCCTGTAACTCCATCCAAGCCGAAAAGGTTACATCTATCTCCTTCTGTACCTGATCTATCTCCAGTTGCCAAGCTACTAACTGCTCGTAATCTGCCCCTTCACTTTGGAGCAAGACCGTCAGTGCACCTTTTCTTTCTTCTAACAAGGCTATTTTTTGTTCGAGCTCTGCTAACTTGTATGGGTTCAGTCGTTTGGTGGTTGCATTTGTCACAACTGACTCTTGAACTTGTTTGACTGCTGGCTGCTTTCTCTCTATCTCCTCCGGCTTACCAGCTCGAGCAGCGATCCTTTGTTTTTGCTTTTCCCTTGCTTCCTCATAGGTACCCACATCGTGAACCAGCCGCTTATTTTCTACCCAAAACACACCATCTGCCATCTTTTGCAGGAAATAGCGATCATGCGAGATGATAAACAACGACCCGTGAAAATCCGCCAATGCTTCCTCCAATGTTTCTCGCGCTTCAATATCCAGATGGTTGGTCGGTTCGTCGAGAATGAGCAGGTTGATCTCCTGGTGCATCATTTGTGCCAATCGCAGTCGCATTCGCTCTCCGCCGCTCAGCTGTCCGATCCGCTTGAAAACTTGTTCGCCGTAAAACATAAACCGTGCCAGTAAATGTCGTGCTTCCGGCTCCGTTACTCTGGCAACCTCACGGAAAACGTCAATCAGCCGCTGGTTTTGATCCCCTTCCAACGCTTGCTGTGACAAGTAGCCTACCTTAACGCTGCTGCCAATTTTGAGCGTACCTACGTCTGGCTGAACCTCTCCTAACAGCATGCGAATCAGCGTAGATTTCCCACATCCATTTGGTCCGAGCAGTGCTTTTCGCTCACCAAAGCGCAATAAAAAGCTAGCGTCTGCAAACAACTGTTTTCCGCCAAATGTTTTCTGTACCCCCGTCGCTTTCAGCACATCCTGCCCGCTTCGGTCAGTCTTCATAAACTGCAAGCCCATGCGATCCGCTTCCATTTTCGGTCGCTCGATGCGTTCAATCCGTGCCAGCGCCTTTTCCATGCTTTTCGCCCTTCGGTGAAAAGCCTCGTTCGGAGGATTGGAGCGATTACCCCACTCCTTGAGCCGTTTGATCGTTTCTTTCATTTTTTTGATCTGCTTCTGTTGTTCCTGATAAGCGGCAAACTGGCGCAGCAAGCGCTCTTCACGCTCCGTGGCAAACGCACTGTAATTGCCAATATAGAATTCGGCTTCTCCCCCGTCCACATGATAGACAGACGTCACGACGGCATCCAAAAAATAACGGTCATGGGAGATGATTAGAATCGTGCCCTGATAATTTTTCAAAAACTCCTCTAGCCACTCCATCGACTCCACATCCAAATGATTGGTCGGCTCATCTAGGAGCAGAACATCGCTTTGCTGGCAGAGTAGCTTTGCAAGGCCAGCCTTCGTCTTTTCCCCACCGCTGAGTTGGGCAAAAGGCGTAGCTAACAGCTCAGAACTAACTCCCAAACCCTGTGTCACCTGGGTCATTTTCGTCTCCCACTGATAGCCATCCTGTTGTTCGAATTCATCTTGCAGCTTTTGATAGCGCAGCATGAGGCGGTTTAGCTCTTGTTCATTTTCGAAAAGCAATCCCATCTGCTGCTCGAGCTCGCGCATCTGCTCCTGCAGCTTGATAACATCGGCAAAAGCACTGGCAACAACATCCTCCCCCGTCCAATCGGCCGGATACTGTGGCGTTTGCGGCAGGTACGCCCATATCGTTCCTTTCGCCCGAAAAAGCTCACCAGAATCGGGGCTTTCTATACCTGCCAGCAGCTTGAACAAAGTGGTTTTGCCTGCTCCATTCGGTCCGACGATCCCGACGCGTTCGCCTGCCTTGATTTCCAATGTGATATCTTGTAAAACCGGATCTGCTCCGTACGATTTCTGTAATTGCTGTGTCGCGACAATAATCATGGTTGTTCCCCCTAGAAATGTTGGTAACGGTTCAAAATAATGGATTTCCTGGTGGCCCCGGCACAATTTTTGAGACCATCCCGCACGTGCGAGTGGACGCAAAAAAGCCGCAGGCCATTACCTGCGGCATCGTGAAAGGGACCGACCTTACGTCAGTTACCCATCATATACAAGAACAAACCGCCCCTGATCGATGCATGGTACGCCTATGGAAACTCCATTCAGTTGTATGCGCAAAAAAGGACAGACTGGTCCCGTTGAATGTAAAATCATGCGTCATACTGGAAGTTTCTACCACAAACCATGCTTGCAGAGTTCCGAACACGTACATACACCTCCATTTCTCAAGGGATAGGAAATCACAACCATATCTTACATCAGGAGTCACACAAAAACAAGAGGGCCTGCTAAGTGTTCCGCACTAGCTGGCCCTCTGCGTCGTGTCCCCGACTTTCTTATCGACTTCCGTTGCTGTCTGTGGCAAACAACGGCTTCTTAGTCTCTGCATCTAGAAATACAACCGTCGTGTAAGGTGGCAGCTTCACTTTTGCCGCCAGATACGGATAGGAAATCACTTGCGGGTACATTCTGCCTGGATCAGGCAGCGTTTGTTTGACATACACAAAAAGCTGCTCCCAGCTCTGCTCGACTTTGGTTACTTCTAATCCGTAGCCAGGATTCGGTGAGGAGCCGCGTGCGATGACGTAAAGATCACCTTGCTTGTGAATGCCTTGCTGTTCTTTTACCGAGTCAATAAACGTACGTTCCTGTTCTGTCAGCTTATCAGCATCGACAAGTGTAAAGGCACTCTCTTCCCCGGCAACCACAATTTCCACCGCCTTTTTCTCGGCATTCCACGTGATTTGATGTCCGGCCTGCTCTGCCATCCATCTCAGAGGCAAAAACACTTGCTTGTCATGCACGATTGCGCCCTGCCCATCTTGCAGCGACTTGCCATTCAACGCTACTTTTCCTGTAGCGAGTTGAAACGTCAGCGTACCTTTTGCCAGCTTCATTTCTCCATTCGTTGCATCTTGTTTCCAAGTGCCTTCTAAAATCCGGCTCGCATCCTCGGCGGAGACATACGTACGCTGCTGGACGAGAAGTGGTGCTTTTGCCAAGGAAGCTTGCTCTCCGTTTACCAGTATTGGAGCTGAGGTTGTTTGTGGTGTGCTAGACACTGCCGCCTGCACAGGATAAGCCGCCAACACCTGGAGTGTCAGTGCAACAGCCAGAATCGATTTACCTTTCATTGTTGTTCCTCCATCCCTGCTCATCATTTTCGTCATTCTTTACTTGTTAGACATAGGTTTCCTCTGATTCGTTTCACTATGACTGAGATTGGCAAAAGATTAGTGCAAGAGCCAATTTCCCATGACCAGAACAACCGGGATGGACAAGAGCGCCAGCAAGGTGGAACAAACCGTCGTCATGGCACCCATCTCCTCATCTGCCGCATAGCGCCCGAACAAGATCGAGGCCAATGTCAGGGTGGGCATTGCTACTTGCACGAGGGATACGCTGACGATATCGCTGTCGAAAGAAAAAGCGGACAAAAGAAACGCCGTCATCAGCGGAAAAACAACTAATTTAAACGTAAGTGGCATACTCAAAAGCTTCAATGACACTTGCGGTTTGTTGCGCAAAAACATAGGCAAGAGCATACCAATGTACATCATGGCTAACGGAGAGGCGAGCTTGGACAGCGTTCCAAACAGTTGCTTCACAGGCTCAGGTGGCACAAACCCAATGATGGCAGAACCGAGTCCGAATACGATCGCGATCATGGGGATGTTGATGAGTGTTTTTAGCCCTTTCAAGGAGAAGCTTCCTTTTTCCTGGAGCATCATCACGCCCACTGTCCAGAGCACAACATCCACACCTGCGTCGAAAATAGCAGCCAAGAGCGCCCCTTTTGGCCCAAACAATGCCGCACAAAGCGGCAAACCGATAAAGCCTGTATTCCCCAAGCCGGACAAGAGCGCAATCTCTCGACGTTTTTTCACAGGAAGCGGAAGGGCACGCGCACCTAACCAGCCGATGAAAATGCCCAGGCAGTTTAGGATAATCGAAATGACGAATATTGCAAAAATTTGGTATAAAATTTGTTGATCAATGGTTGTCTGAAAGATCCCGTCTAAAATAATGCACGGCATGGCAACGTTTATAATAATCGTGATGACGAGCTGGCGGGAGTCTGCAGTCAAGGGTTGCCGGTAGCCGATTAAGCTACCGATCCCAATGATGACGGCCATGATGAGGATGGACTGCTGCAACGTTTGTAGTTCCATGCTGTCCTCCTGCCTACATCTCTACCGGAAGCCATTCGAGTTCGGTCGGCTCCCCTTTTTCACATGTTCTCAGCAAGTCCCCGCATAATGGAACAACTTGCTCAAGCGGAACACACCAGGAAAGGGGAAAGGCAACCTCACTACCCTCGATGACGAGCGTGGACATCACCGCCGATTGCTTGTCTGCCGCAAGCACAAAATGCTGTTCAACAGGCTCGTGTTCTTTCCACTGCACCAATACTTTGCCGTTGTTCCCGCCTCCTACGACCAGATCCACATGGTCTCCATACGCTGCGTGAACCAACGTCCGTGTGACTCCATCCAATTGAGCGATTTCCTTCAGCACTTCATGCCAAGCTACATGCTTTTGCTCCATTCCACTTCCATCTGTATACATACGCCAGTCGTTTAACATGTTGGTTGACTCCTTTTGTCGGTGCGCTCTCCTATGAAGAACAAGCACGTCATTGCTTGTAGGCCTTTCATTTCGTACTAATTGTACGCTTCTTGACAAGGAACCTCAACCACTACTTGTGCGACGAGTTTTGGTCTCATGCACATAGCCACCGCATGAATGGAGAATCTTAAAAGAGATAACAAGTGTGAGCGTTGCTGTAGTGGTGGGGAGGAAACAGGAGAAAACGCTCAGCTTCTAGGGCCACCCCCTGAGGGATTGACTGCACGACTCCATGCAAAAAGCGAAACCGCGTCCAAAGTGGTCATTTCAGGATGTATTTCAGAGGTGGACGCTTAAAGACGTGTTTCGCTTTTTGCATTCCGTCTCGGTCGGTGTCCCTAAGATCTTCGCTTATTTCTCCTGTTTCCTCTACGAGCTTTCCGAGTTCATCGGGTTTTTTAAAAAAAGAATGAAGAACGTATTCAGTTACGACAGAGAAGAATATTTCCAGACGTAGCGACTTGTGGAGTCCTCCCAAGCGGAGAAGGGATTTGCGGGCAAAAGAAACGCAACGTGCCCGAGCTACGAAGCGGCTACCCTTTTGCGTTTCCCCGCGAATCCATTCGGAGCGGACAGTCTAGGCTCCCCAGCGGGACGGAGCCTGGAGCCTAGACTGGAATATTCTTCTCCTTACCGCAGCTACATAAAACCTCGTTCATTTAAATTCATAGTAATCAAATAGGATTTAGTAATTTAAAGATTGACAAAGGTATTTTCGAGCACTACTATGAATCCATGAAATCCGATTAACATAAAGGGGATTGTCACCATGAAAAAAGTCATTCTGTCTACCTTACTATCTTGTCTGCTACTGGGAATGACCGGTTGTAGCACTTCCGGTTCTCCTTCTCAGCCGAATAATACGACACCGCCTGCTGATCAGGCAGCTTCTCAAAATTTGCTGGAAAAAGTAAAAGCCGAGAAAAAACTCGTCATCGGTACGGAAGGTACATACTCTCCTTTTACGTATCATGATCAGTCGGGCAAATTGACCGGCTATGATGTGGAGGTTGTCACGGAAGTAGCCAAGCGACTCGGTGTAGAGCCAGTCTTCCAGGAGACACAATGGGATGCGATGTTTGCCGGACTCGACTCCAAGCGCTTTGACGTGATTGCCAACCAAGTAGGAGTTCGTCCTGATCGTCAGGAAAAGTACGACTTCTCCAAGCCGTATACGATTTCTCGCGCGGTTCTAGTGACTCACAAGGACAATGACACCGTCAAAGACTTCAAGGATATTAAAGGCTTAAAAGCCGGACAATCCATGACGAGCAACTACGCTGACCTCGCACGCGCCAATGAGGCAGAAATCGTCGGTGTAGACAACTTCAATCAGGCGATTGACCTGATCGCACAAAAACGCGTGGACGTCGTGCTCAACGATAATTTGTCCGTGCTTGATTTCCTGAAGCAAAAGCCGGATACGCCAATTAAAATCGTGACCAAAAATACAGAGGGCCAACCAACCGCTTTCATGTTCCGCAAAGGCAGCACGGAATTGATTGATGCGATTAACAAGGCGCTCGATGAGATGCAGCAGGACGGCACTCTTTCCAAAATTTCCATTAAATGGTTCGGTGAGGATATCACGAAGTAATTCTTAGACATTGACAAAATTGTCTGTCCCTTTTAGTATGTTCCTATTCAAATTCACATCGGTTTAGTGGGGGTTAATTTATGAAAAAACTATTATTTTCGCTTCTCGCTTCCACTCTGTTAGTCGCATTGGCAGGTTGTGGGTCGTCTTCAACGGGACAGCCACCGCAAAATAGTGCCGCTCCTGCCCCAACAGAAGAGAAAAAAGAACAAAACTTGTTGGAAAAAGTAAAAGCTGACGGTAAACTCCTGATCGGAACCGAGGGAACGTACGCGCCGTTTACGTTCCACGATCAGTCTGGCAAGCTGACTGGCTATGATGTGGAGGTCGTGACAGAGGTAGCGAAGCGCATCGGCGTAGAGCCTGTTTTTCAAGAAACACAATGGGATGCGATGTTCGCTGGACTCGACTCCAAGCGCTTTGATGTCGTAGCGAATCAGGTAGGCATTCGTCCTGATCGTCAGGAAAAATACGATTTCTCCAATCCATACACAGTATCCACAGCGGTCCTCGTCACCCATAAAGACAACACGACCGTAAAAGGCTTCGAGGATATTAAAGGCCTAAAAGCAGCGCAAACACTGACAAGCAACCTCACAGATATCGCGAAGAAAAACGGAGCGGAAATCGTTGGTGTGGAAGGCTTTAACCAAGCGATAGACTTGCTTGTTTCCAAGCGTGTAGACATTACGATCAACGATGGGATTTCCCTGTTGGACTTCATGAAGCAAAAGCCTGATGTTCCTATCAAAATTATCGCAAAAGATCCGAACGTAGCGAAAAACGGCTTCCTCTTCCGCAAGGGCAGCACAGAGCTGGTTGATGCATTCAACAAAGCGCTGGATGACATGACGAAAGATGGTACCCTCGCAAAAATATCAGAGAAATGGTTTGGTGCAGATGTCTCTAAGTAGCTTCTTTGAAAACCCAGAACGCCTGAACCGATGGATGGATATCGCGCAAAGCTCCTTTCTTCCTCTGTTGAAAGGAGCCTTGCTCTATTCTTTGACAATCGCCATCGCTTCCTTTTTCATTGGTCTGATCATTGCGGTTCTCACTGCGCTGGCACGTCTATCCGGCATAAAGCCGCTGATTGCCATCGCACGCGTTTATGTATCGATCATTCGCGGTACCCCTTTATTGGTCCAATTGTTCATCATTTTTTATGGCTTGCCGAGCATCGGCTTGATGATCGATCCGATACCATCGGCAATCATCGGCTTCTCTCTCAGCGTCGGTGCCTATTCTTCCGAGGTGGTACGTGCCGCGATCTTATCCATTCACAAAGGGCAATGGGAAGCAGCCTACTCTGTGGGGATGACTTACTGGCAAGCACTGCGTAGAGTCGTGCTCCCTCAGGCAGCTCGCGTCTCCATTCCTCCTTTGTCCAACTCGTTTATTAGTTTGGTCAAGGATACTTCCCTGGCTTCCGTCGTTCTGGTACCAGAGATGTTTCGCAAAGCCCAAGAAGTCGTCGCTGCGACCTATGAGCCGCTGCTCGTCTATGTGGAAGCGGCCCTTATCTACTGGATGATTTGCTTCGTACTCTCCATTATTCAGGATCGCATCGAAAACAAGCTGGACCGTTATGTCTAAAAAGCAGGTGAATTTCGCATGATTACGATTACGGATGTGCATAAACAATTCAACACCTTACATGTACTCAAAGGCATTTCCCTCTCGGTGGAAAAAGGAAAGGTAGTCGTTATCATCGGTCCTTCTGGCTCCGGGAAAACAACCTTGCTCCGCTGCCTGAATGCACTTGAGATTCCGACCAGCGGCAGCGTCCAGATCGGCGACGTCAAGCTGGACTTTTCCAAAAAAGTGGAGAGAACGAGTATTCCGAAACTGCGGAAGCAGACCGGGATGGTGTTTCAAAACTACAATCTGTTCCCGCACATGACAGCCGTTGAAAATGTGATGGAGGGGCCTGTCACTGTCAAAAAAGTTGACAAAGAAAAAGCGCGTGCGAAAGCCGCTGCTCTCCTGTCAAAAGTAGGTCTCGGTGACAAGCTGGACCATTATCCTGCACAGTTGTCTGGCGGACAGCAGCAGCGTGTAGGGATTGCTCGTGCACTAGCGATGGACCCGCAAGTCATGCTGTTTGACGAGCCTACCTCCGCTCTCGACCCGGAGCTCGTTGGCGAAGTGTTAAAGGTCATGAAAGAACTAGCCCAGGAAGGCATGACGATGATCGTCGTCACGCACGAGATGGGATTCGCCCGGGAAGTTGCCGACGAGGTGATTTTCATGGACCAAGGCTTCATCGTTGAGAGAGATACCCCTTCCAATTTGTTCGCACAGCCTCGTGAGGAACGTACACGTCAGTTTTTGCAGCATTTGAAGTAGTCACCAAAGAAAAGACTCTGCCTCTTGTATAAGAGCACAGAGTCTTTTCTTTGCTAATAAAGCCTTAATCATCAAGGAAGCAAAATACTAGAAAAACGATGATGAGAATCCAAATAAAACCTCCCCCGAAAAAGCCACCACGACCGCAACCCATGCACTTCCACTCCTTTCGAGGTAATCAGATGGAAGCACCGATCTGCTGGCAAGGATCGGTACTCCATTCAGCTTATGACGATCTCATCTCTCCTGTATGGATGCCTGTCTATTCCGTCGGCCAAATAGGAAAAAACGGGTGCTTGCCCTCCGCAATTATCCAAAGCCTAAAAATTAACAAATGCTTCATGTTCTCTCTACTCTTCCTTAACATCAGACATCTATCATGAATGTGTCAGACCCTACGATGGACATTACGTCCTCCATTTCCGCCCGAATAGCCCCCTTCTACATCGGGCGGGCTTTTTTTCTTTGCCTCAAACAGATAAAATATGGATAAATAGACCATTTTTAGTGGAGAGAGGGATTATTTCGTGGAAGGGTATAAACAGGCGTTAGCACAATATATTGACGCTACCAATACACATGACTTTGCCAATGTAGCAAAAATGCTTCATCCGAATGCCATTTACTGGTTTTCCGACAAGACTTGCACATCCATGAGTGAGATCCGCGCTTATTTTGAAAATGCATGGCATCTGATCAAGGATGAAGTTTATGCGGCTACGGATGTCCAGTGGATTGCTGTCGATCAAAGGTCCGCTAGCTGCGTGTATACGTATCGATATCAAGGCTATTACAACGGGGGATTCGTCACGGGAAGTGGTAGAGCCACGAATATTTTTACGAAAACAGAGACAGAGGAATGGAAACTCATTCATGAGCATCTGAGTGGTAAAGTGGAGTAAGCCCCAAAAGTAAAAGCCTCGCTAGGAAGCAAGGCTTTCTTGGTAAGTCGAGACCCCTCGTGCAAGGGGTCTCGTTTGTTTTTTATCGATTAAAAAGGGATTCGCTCTGAATGAATCTCATAGTGATGTCGAGCAGCCCACTCTTGGAGACCATCCCAGAATGCTTCGCAAGCGCTAACGATTTTTGCTGGATCAGTCAGATCCCCCGCCATCATCAATCTGGCTACTTGATCGAATCCAGCCGGACGATGCGGCAATTCCAGCGCTTCCGGCAAAACCTTGGCCCCTGTCGAGTAAAGCTTTCGGTTATGCAGCCCGATCAACATCGCACCGTATTGGGCAAACTCCATAGCCAAGTAGGGCAGATAGGTATGTGGGCCGTTTAGATTTACGTTTCGCAATTTGCCAATAAACTCGTACATTTCCCCTACGAGAATACCGTTGATTGCTTCGGTAAACGCTTCTCTTGCTGGTGATTCTGCGGCTTTTTTGAGCGTTTCAAAATAGGCCTTCGGATCATATAGACGCAGCGGCGAAACGAATGGGCCATGTGTCAGCGGCCAATCATCCTCGACAGTAGCGGCAGTGTTCAGCAGGACGTCTGCACTGCACACATTTACTTCAGCCTTCCAAGGTCCCGCTGACCATTCGTAGCTAAATTCTATTTCTTCCCCTGATTCTTCTAATACACAAAACATCTCGATATCCGAATAAGGCCCATCTGTCCCTCGAGAAATGGAACCATACACCCCAATAGCGAGAACTTTTTCTTTGTACACTTCATGTAATCTCGCAGCTATTTCTTGGCAGGTTTGAAATCGTTCACTTCGAGATATTTTTACAGGTCCATTCATGTTCATTTACGTACATCTCCCTTGATATATTTTGGGGTAGCTGACACAAATACATGAATGGAGGACCTCGGGATTAACGGGGGACTTTTTTTGGATGCATGTGAACTTCCTCCCATCGACCAGATCGTAAGGTTCGTAATGATATGCATTTTACCAAGGATAGGAAAATCTTACGAGCGATTTTTATTCGTGGTGGGCGCATGGGCGTTGTCGATGGCCGATTGAATATACGCTTGTAGTGTATCGATGAAGGTACGAGCGGCGAACCCCATATATTTGTCCCTGCGATAAACCAAACAGATGTCTTGGCTGGGGGTCGGATGCAAGAGGTTGATGATCGCAATGTCGTCGTCGTTTACATTTTGCAGCAATAAGCTAGGCAGAATGCAGCCCCCGATCCCCTTTTTGACAAGAGTCAATAGAGACAAAAGTGTGGTCGTTTCGATATGAGGCTGCAAACGAAAGCCTTCCTGTAAGCAAAAGCGATTGATGAGCTGTCTCGCTTGATGATCCGACGGAAACATCACCATTTTTACATCTTGAAGCTGCTCAAACTTAATTGCCTTTTCCTTGGCAAGTGGATGTGCGGTATGAACCGCAAGCGCGAACTCTTCGTGAAAAAGCGGAATGACAGTGATTCTCTCATCCGGCTCAGGTAACACAGTCACGCCCAAATCAATCTCGCCGGATGTGACTTGCTCCACTATGCTTGTAGACTCAATGACGGATAAGGATGTTTTGGGATACAAGCGGTGGAATTCTACAAGAAGAGCATCAAACAACAAGTCGGCATCGCCAGGCAGGACACCGATCGCGAGCGTGCCCCCTTCGTTGTTTTTCATGGCTGCAATTGCCTCACGTGCGTAGTCGATATGGGAAAAAACATGCCGACTCTGTTCCAGCAATACCTTTCCTGCTTCTGTCAGCGTGATTCGCTTACCTAAGCGGTCAAACAGCGGGACACCCAGCTCACTCTCTAAAAACTTGATTTGCTGGCTAAGATTTGACTGCGAGGTACATAGCTTTTCTGAGGCCCGGGAAAAATGCATTTCCTCACATATTGCCATAAAATACTCCAATTGCCTGAGCTCCATTGCTTCACCTCTTGTGCCCATTATCATTTTCACTAATCATTCTAATCGGAAAAGCATGATTGTTGCATTTTCCCCTACGACGTACACTTTAGTTGACGGTAAGATCACTGTCAATCATAGGAAAATGATAGGGAGGTTTGTCTCATGTCTCAAAGCATGATCACTACAGCCACATCCGTTCGTCAAATTGGCCTACAACAGATTCCGTTGATTCCTGAGGAGCTATTGGATGTTCAATCCCCCGCTTTTTCAAATACACTTCGCTGGAATATCGGACATATCGTCTTTTGTTTTCAACATTTCCTGTCCATCGGCTTGCCTTACCAATCTGACCTGCCCGCTTCTTACGCTACTCTTTTTCAGACGGGAACGAAGCCTTCTGACTGGACGACTGCACCACCCTCGAAAGATGAGCTGATTCACTACTTGTCCGTACAGCTTGAACTGTTGTCCTCCGTCACCCCTGACGAGCTAGAGGCAGCATTGCCAGCCCCCATTACAATGGGTCCCTTCCAGTTTACGACGGTTGGAGAAGTTTTTAACTTTGCCGTCATGCACGAGTCCATTCATCTGGGGATCATTTCAAGCATGGTAAAAGTCGTAGCGCAGGAAGCAGCAGCAAAGTAATTGCAAAAAAACGAGACCTTCGAATGGTCTCGTTTTTTCTTCAGCAAGCGTGTGCCTCGAATGTGAGCAACATTTACCTTGCAAGAAAGTACTCGACACTTTTGACATTCGCTATGTCTATTCTCCCCGTTGTTCCTTGCAATTCTCTATCCTCATAGGCATCCCAACTGGAATCTCGCCTTCTATTCCACGCAAAGATACGCTCCCAGCTTTCCTCTTTTGAAATCGTACCTTTTCCTTGATGATATTCTTCATATTCCTGCTCACTGTTAGCTAAGAAGTCATTATTTAATACCATATGCCATTCATCATAGTCAGAGAGTAAAACCTCTTGTTCATCCAATTCTACTTTGATGCGAACGAACTGGACTCCACTTTCAAAATAGCCTGTGCCCCTCAAATCAGGCTTATCCACCCATAACCAAATCGGGTATTCTCCCCCATACTTTGCTACTCTTTTTTTCATCTGATGAATCATCCATTCGTATTCCTTAGGGAACATCGCATGTTTTCGGTCCCCTTGTAAAAACCCCCGTTCTCGAGCCAATTCCCACACTTCTTGGTTTTGTAACGTCCAAAAAACCCTCATGTCATACACCCTAATCGCATATTTCAAGTTACGTAAACATAATCAAGCACTAGTGTAGCAGGAAGTCGTCCAGTTATCACGAAAAAACGAGACCTCAGATTGGTCTCGTTTTTTTCCATTTATTCGAACCGAGTGAACTTTTCTTCGGCAAGTGTGCGTGTGCGTGCTGCTGGTACATTTTCCTGATCGAAAAAACCGAGGTGCAGGAAACCAACGATTTTCTCTCCTGGTGCAACACCCAAGATGGCATGGGCCTTCGGGTCCCAGTTGTGCGCGTTTGTTTTCCAGACTACGCCTAATCCACGCTCCCATGCGAGCAACTGAAAGTTTTGAATGAGAGCTGCTGTCGCACTGAAATCCTCTTCCCATTGTTTTTGACGCGGATCTTCTTTCATGATGATAACCAAATAAGCTGCCGGTTGGTTGTACATGTCTCTGCGCGCCTGATGGGCTTCTGACGGATAGCAGGTGATCAACTTCTCAACAAACGCTTCTTTTTTCTCGGAAGATACAAACAAAAATCTCCATGGCTCACGAATACCATGGTTCGGCGCATACACAGCGTCATTCAACAGCTCCAGCACAAGTTCTTCGGACACAGTATCTGGTTTATAGTCTTTTTTAATAGAGCGGCGCTCTCGAATGATTTTGGAAATGGACATAACGGTCACCCTCTTCTCTTAGACTCCCACATTTGATAATGGTTATCAATCTTATTCAGAACATATGTTATCGTTTACACTCGGCAAAATCAAGTAAGAAGTAAACGAAACTGCACACCGCGCTTACAGGGATATGGTAAACTTTTGGACGAGGAGGGATGTAGCTTGGACGAACAGCGCCCAGCTCTCATAAAGCCCGGATTTTTCAGTATCGATGCGCCAGCAGACAGACGACGCAACGAATTTGACTTTCATAATGAAGCGCTGCTCTTCCACCAGCAGCCAGTCGATTTTGTTTTTTTCGGCGATTCCATCACGCATTGGTGGGATCTCGCTACCTTTTTTGGCCGGTCCGCTCAGACGATCGTGAATCGTGGAATCGGCGGTGACACAACCGAACAGGCCCGCAGACGTTTTGCCGCGGATGTCCTTCAATTGAAGCCACGGTACGTGGTGATCATGATCGGGATTAACAATACGTGGGCGTTGGATACATTCTTGCCTTCCGACCGACTGACACCTCAAGAGATTTACCAACAGGTGACCAGTGATGTAGAAGCAATGGTGCATGCTGCTCTCGAGCAAAGCATTCAGCCCGTTCTTGGTTCCCTTTTGCCTACATGCATGGACCGATACGCACGCAACCATGAGCGAAACCAACTCGTCATCACGATCAATGAACGTTTTCAAGCGATTGCTGAACAAAGAGACTGTCTCTATGTCGATTATCACTCCCGCATGACGGACGCAGATGGCATCACATTACACACGGAATTGGCTGACGACGGACTTCATCCGCATGTCCTCGGCTACCAGCTCATGGCGACCGTTCTGCGCGATACACTTTCTGCACATGACATCGTACTTGGCACACCATCATGAACGAAAAAAGGATGCGGCATCTTGCGCCCATCCTTTTTTGCTGCTTATTCCGGTCGACGGTCCTTCAGCCAATGCCCACCTGCGATTTTGCCCACTGATGCCATCAAAACAGACAAATGGGTCTTACCATCAATGCCTAAATACTCGTTCATGTCATGATCCATCCAATGACCAATCGTCGTTACCCCAAGCCCCAGTCCATTTGCTACCAAATGCAGGTTCTGCGATACGTGCCCGGAATCCCACCAAATATAGCGATATGCACGCTCTTTGTATTTATCCTTCGTCCGATCGACCATCGCTGTCCAAACAAAATTGACAGCAGCCCGTCTCGTCACCTCTTGTTCTTCTGTGAACAGATAGGCGATCTCGGACGTGTCTTCTCTCTTCAGTCCTTCCAAGCACCAATTCTGTACATCCAGGTGATACAGGCCCTTCTCCAGGCCCTCCACGTTGTTAATCATCAGGTACGTCTCAATCGGATACAAAGCCCCGGCAGACGGTGTCGTGCGCAATTGATAGTCTCCCATATCATCTGTGATGCCCTGTGTACCCCACAGCAGGAGATTCAATTCGTTAAGGGTCATCGGTTGCTTCAAGAAATTACGCTTGGATCTTCGATTGGCGAAAACCTCCCACAAATCTACGGTCGCCGGAAACTGAGGCTTGCCCAATTCAATGCGTACAAATGCCTCTTCATAGCGCAAGTACGTTGCTGGTCTTTTTGAAAAATCGTAACGAGAGGCCCAGCCTTTTTCCAGCTCGCCCACCCGGTAAGAGGTCGCCTCGATAAATTCATTTGCAATTCGCTGCCATTCGGGATGCATCTATGTTCCTCCTCGTAATAACTTGGTGGTGATGTCATTTACTATACGAAGCTCTTTTCCATTAGTAAAACAATGGTTTATAATATTTCTCATAAGAAAAAACTAATGAAAAGGAACGAGGGGACATGACACTTACCCAACTGCAAGTGTTTGTCGCGGCAGCAAAAGCTGGAAGCTTCACGCGGGCAGCAGAGGAAATCGGCTTTACGCAATCCGCCGTCTCGCAAATGATTCAAACCCTAGAAAAAGAATTGGGCGTCAGTCTTTTTCAACGAAGCCGCAGCGGGATTACTCCGACGAGCATCGGAGAGCGAATGCTTGCGCACGCCCGCGACATTTTGAACATCACATCGTGCATGACGGAGGAAGCAAACGTGGCCCGCGGGATTACGTCTGGCACCCTGCGTATTGCCTCGATCCCCAGCGTCGCCTCCCGCTTTTTGCCCGGACTGTTGGGCAGCTTTCGCAAGCGATTTCCTGCCGTGGACATCATGCTTTTGGAAGGGGATAGTGATGAAATTAGCAACTGGCTGCACAGCTCGGTTGTCGACATCGCCTTTACCGTCCTACCTGACAAGGAAATGCAGACATTGCCGCTCTTGCAAGACGAGATGATGGTCATTTTGCCAGATACCCATCCGTTGAAAGACAGCCAAACCCTGCGGTTTTCTGAAATTGCGGAGCGTTGTTTTATCATGCCAAAGGATGGCTGCATCCGAAAAATGCTGCAAGAGAATCACATTAACCCAACCGTTACGTTTGAAGTGCGTGAGGTGTATACGATTTTGACCATGGTTCAGGAGTATATTGGCGTAACGATCATGCCTGAGCTGTACATGCCACCTGTCATCCCCAAAGTCGTAGCGATCCCGCTGTCGCCCCCGATTACAAGGGAAGTGATGCTCGCAGTGCGCAACTGGCAGTCGATCTCCCCACTGACCGCAGAGTTCGCCGTTCACAGCCAGCAATATGTAAAAGGCATGGAACTTACGCGCCAAACCAATTAGTCAAGAACCAAACCTTTTAGAAACGCTAGTATTTCCATGCTTGTCGCTACCGGCGCATCGATCGGCATCAAGTGCTTGGATTTTGGAAGGACCACCGTTTTGCTTTGCGGATGCCTAGCGACCTTTTGGATGCTGCTCTCTCCCAACAAGCTGTGGAAATTGCGTACGACTCTCTCAACCGACGAAGCACCAGTGCTTCCCTTGCGAATTCGTTTGACGAGAAAAGGTTGCAAACTAGCCGAAAGCCACCATCGCCACTTAGTTCGGTCCTGAGATGAGCATAGTAAGAAATGGTGTCAATAGATGTCAGTAATAAGAAAAACCTGGAAGACACTCTTCCTGGTTAGTTCTGAATGCCAAGCTCTGCCGCCAGCACGAGAAACATCGCATGCGACCAAAGAAGCGGCACAGCGGGATAGCCTGCCCTCTCCACCCATGTCTCAAAATGAGCCGGAGAAAGTAAATGCTCCTGCACTTGTTCAGGCAGTCCGCCCGCTTGACGCTGGGTAGCCATCCACGCTGCTATCTTTTCCGCTTCTTCACGCCTGCCCGTTTTCACGTAATACCACCCCAACCACGCAGATAACAGCAGCCACTGCCCCCCGCCGTAATACGTATCGACCTTGTAGCGATGCACGCCGTATCCTGCGCGCAGATCCTCTTCTATGGCCTGCACTGTTCGGATCATAAGCGGATCATCCACGGTGACAATCCCAAACGGCAGGGCCAGCCAGAGAAGACTGGCATCCACAGAATGATCCCCGACGGATTTTATCAATCGCCCGTTGGCTGTGCCATGCTCGTATATGAACTGGCGAATCGTCTCTCCTAGCTGCGCGAGTTCGGAAGCTCGGTCGGACAAATAAGGCTCCATCGACTTGATCCCGGCATAAATGGCTCCTAGCGTCACCGGGTGGATTCGGTCTCCTCCCTCTTCCCAGCAATCAAAGTTAGGGAGCTGCCAACACGCCGCTACATAGTCAATCGTCAGTTCAATAGATGGCCTCAGCTCGTGAATCAAGTCATGCTCCCCACTCATCTGTACATGCTCTGCCAGCCCCCACAGCCAGGTCCCGTAGCCATCGAGCTGAAAGCTGCCCCATTCCCCTGCTACTTCTTCTCCGTCAACTGTATAGCGCGTATGCAAAAAGCGGTTGTTTCCCGCATCATTGTTGTCTTGTCCTGCTTTTACTGCCGAAATGGCTGCTCTTGCTTTTGTCTCATGCTTTCGGATCACATAATCGCACCATTGGTAAAACTTGCGGGCGCTCCCATGGTTGCCGGTACGGTTCATCGCATATGCCGTAAATGTTCCATCACGGAGCCACGCATACTGATAGTGGACAAATGCGGGTGAAGCGAGATACGCCCCGGTACTCGCTTGATGCTGAAGGATCAACTGTACACTTTCCTCGATCAGGGTCACGGTTATCCCCCCTTGTTCGGACAAGCCGCCTTCGTAGCAAATACAGTTGCTGCTCGTCTTCCGGCTATGTTTCTATAGCATATGCAACCGACGTCCAAACGAAAACCCAACTTGCATAGCAAAAGAAAACCCGCTGGATTCGCATAGCCAGCGGGTTCTTGTGACACTTAATTTTGTGAGGGTACATCGGTCTGTTCAGATTTCAGGAAATGCTGCAGCTCCTCATAAAAAGTCGGGTTGCAAGCCATCACGCTGCTCTTTTGGTCGTACGGCAGTGCTGTCCCCATCATGGTCGTCACCCGACCGCCCGCTTCCTCCACAATAATGCGAGCTGCCCCGAAATCCCACGCATTGAGCTGCATACTGACATAGCCATCCAGTCTTCCTGCAGCCACATACGCCATCTCTAGAGCGGCGCTTCCTAACAGGCGCATACCGCGAACCTTCCCGGCAAGCTTTTTCACGATCAAATCGATGCCGATCTGCTCAGCACGCTTGTTCCAAAATACGCTCGTGCATAACAAAGCTTGTTCCAGGCTCACTGCTCGATTCACCTGCAAGGGACGATCATTGAGAAAAGCCCCTCCCCCTTTTACCGCATAAAACAACTCGTCTCTGGAAGGATCGTAAACCGCTCCGACCATTCCCTCTCCCTTATGATAGACGGCAATGGAAACGGAAAAATTGATTTGCTGATGAACAAAATTGGTCGTGCCATCAATCGGGTCGATGATCCAAAGCGTGTCATACTGCTTGTAATCCTCAGCATGTGCACTCTCTTCTCCCAAAATTCCGTGATCAGGGAAACGTGCCTGAATCATCTTAATGACGTGATTCTCTACTTCTTTATCTACGGCTGTAACTAGATCGGAGGCTGATGTTTTATACTCGACGGTAAAAGGCTCCTTCATTCGCTTCAGACTCAGCTCACCCGCTGAACGGGCGCATTGCAAAGCGAGCTCCTTGAGAGCCGCCAGTGTTGATGCTTGCACACGTATCGCCACCTAAAACTTGACATATTTTTTCGCAAAGAGCGTCCCTTTCTTCTAGAAAGAGAGGCTTCGACGTTTTATTTGAAGATGATGAGACAGCTCGTGCTACAAAACGGCCATGCTATATTTTTAGTGTACCATACTTTACCTGCTGTTACACCACACGTTAGCCATAGGGAATACGCCTGAAATGTCGTAGTTTATCAAGACCTAAGTCATAGTTCCCCCTTGAAAGCGCCCGACGCTCGTCCCACAACACGGAAAAAGGATGCCTCCCTCGTCATCTCTGACCGTGGAGACATCCTTTTTTGTATAGCTACTTTAGCAGCAACGAGTCACGCCGCCTTTTTCAAACCGTTCGGTCAATGCGTACATGTAGTACTCACGCTCTGTCATCGGAAAAATACCGGGTGCCCCATGCGTCTCGTACCAATGGGCGAGATAGCGGTCATAGTCGGGCATTCCAAAAATGGTTTTAATAGCAGAGCTCACTGTGCGCATCGCCTTTCGCATGGCTCTTAGCTTGCGCCTCATGCTACGTGATGGCCTTTCCCGTCAAATACATTTCCTTTGGACTTGATGTACGGCGACTCCTGCAACGGATATTGCTTGCCGCGAAGAATATTGATCCATACCCGCGCTCCGTCGAGAATAATCCCAATCGTAATGACCATGAAGATCGCACATACCACCGCATCGATCTGGTCGTTGAAGATCATTTTCTGTGCAGCTTCCACCGTTTTTACTCCTTTTGGCAGCGTACCGGCATCCAGTGCCTTTTGGAATGATTCTGCATGCGAGAGGAACCCGATTTTCGGATCAGGATGGAACAGCTTTTGCCAGCCCGCTGTCAGCGTCGCAGTCGTCAGCCAAGCCATCGGTACGAGTGTGATCCATGAGTAGGCAGCTTTGCCCATTTTGAAAATAATCGTCGTCCCCACCGTAAACGCAATCGCGGCGAGCATTTGGTTGGCGATACCAAAGAGCGGCCACAGCGTGTAAATGCCTCCCAATGGGTCCATGACACCTTGAAGCAGGAAGTATCCCCACCCGATGGTAATAATCCCAGAACCAATGAGATTACCTGGCAGCCAGTTGACTTCCTTCATTTTCGGAATGACGTTACCGAGCATGTCTTGTACCATAAATCTTCCGACTCGCGTTCCCGCATCGATCGTCGTCAAAATAAATACGGCCTCGAACAAGATCGCAAAGTGATACCAGAATGCCATTAATGCCTTGCCACCCAATACACCGGAGAAGATCGTCGCCATCCCAATTGCCAGTGACGGCGCTCCTCCCGTCCGTGAAAGGATCGTCTTCTCTTGAATATCGTTGGCGAGAGTTGTTAGCTGGTCAGGGGTTACCGTATAGCCCCAGCCCGTTATCGTCGTTGCAACTTGGACTGCGTCCACACCAATCGCCGCAGCAGGCGAGTTGATCGCAAAATAGACGCCGGGAGTCAGCACGCACGCTGCAATCATCGCCATAATGGCGACACCAGACTCCATCAGCATACCGCCATATCCGATCAATGGCGCATGCGACTCCTTCGCGATCATCTTCGGCGTCGTTCCGGATGATACGAGTGAATGGAATCCCGATACGGCTCCGCATGCAATGGTAATAAAAAGGAAGGGGAACAGATTTCCTGCGAAAACAGGGCCCGTACCATCAATGAACTTCGTCAGGGCAGGCATTTGCAATGGCGGCAGTGTCAGCACGATTCCCACCGCCAACACCGCAATCGTCCCTACTTTTAAGAATGAGCTGAGGTAATCACGCGGCGCCAGTAGCAGCCACACAGGCAAAACCGATGCAATAAAACCGTACACAATAATCATCCAGGCAAGCTGTACCTTGGAAAACGTGAAGGCTGGTCCCCATGTTGGCGAGGCAGCAACGATTTGACCGAGCCAGAGGGAAAGGAACAACAGCGCCAGCCCGATGATCGATCCCTCCATTACCTGCCCCGGTCGGATATACCTCATGTACAAGCCCATCAATATTGCGATTGGCAACGTCATGAATATCGTAAAGGTAGCCCACGGCGATTCAGCAAGAGCGTTCACAACAACCATCGCCAAAACAGCAATCAGGATAATCATAATGGCAATAATACCAACCAAAGCGAGCGCTCCACCTACAGGACCGATCTCCTCCTTGGCGATTTGACCGAGGGACTTTCCGTTGCGACGCATCGATCCGAACAAAATAATGAAGTCCTGCACCGCTCCACCGATCACGACCCCGACAATAATCCAGATCGTTCCCGGCAAATATCCCATTTGCGCAGCCAGCGTAGGACCTACGAGTGGACCTGCACCTGCAATCGCGGCGAAATGGTGCCCAAACAACACCCATTTGTTCGTTGGCACGAAGTCTTTTCCGTCGTTGTTCACTTCTGCCGGAGTCGCGCGATTGTCATCGAGCGCCATTAATTTTTTGGATATCAATTTGCTGTAAAAACGATAAGCTACAGCATAAGTGCAGAATGCGGCTGTCAGTAACCAGAACGAGTTGACTGATTCCCCTTGCCAGAGCGCTATCATCCCGAATCCGACAGCACCCAATGCAGCTATCCCGCCCCAAATCAGGAGGGAAAGTAGCCATTTCTTCATCCGAGTCGCCTCCTTTTATTTATTAAATATTCAGTCAATCAACCTTAGAAAAAGGTATCACATCGGACAAATTACCAACATAAAAAATGGCTGAACCGTACAAAAACAGGCACAAGCTGCACCATCCTCGTTTGAGTGTAAACGCATTCAATTCGGGGACGTAGAAAGTCTCCGCCCCGAGTCTGATCCAAATTCCTCCACAATATGTTAAAGTTATACACATATTGGTATGAAAACCAAAAAGGAGAATACGCACATGCGACAAATCGGGGGTTACATCATTATCGGAATCGGAGCGATCTTTGTTCTGGCAACCTACCTGAACATACCGCTCGCTATAGACATGCTATGGCCAGTCTTTCTTCTCATTCCAGCAATCGGGTTTCATATTTTCTTTTTTATGAATCCGCAGCCACATCGAGCTGGATTACTCGTACCAGGCGGGATCTTGCTCGTCTACGCTCCACTCTTCTTTTTCAGCCAGCTATTTTTGGGCGGTGATATGAGCACGACGTGGCCCTTTTTCCTGATTGGTCCTGCCGTTGGGCTTACCGAGCTGTACATATTCGGCAGTCGCAAACCCGCTCTCTTGATCCCCATCGGCATCCTTACCGTCATTGCCATCGTGTTTTTGATCGCGAACCTGGCGTCTACCCAAGTAGGTGGCATCCTCGGCTTGCTCCTGATCGTCTTCGGCGGGATCATGGTGACGCGAAAGAAAAACGATCACTATCCCATGTAAGCATTTGGAAAAGAACAGACCAATCCTACTCTCCAAAAGAGGATGCAGGATTGGTCTGTTTGTTTTAAAAGCCCAATCGTCTCTTCAATTCCTTCACGACATTACGGCTGACAGGCACCTCTGTTTTGCGCTGATCTTGCATGACCAAATGAATCGAGCCTTTGAACCAAGGTACGAGCTCTGCCGTTTTGGATAAATTGACAATAAAAGCGCGATGCGTCCGAAAAAACTGCTGGCGTGATAGCCTGCTCTCCAGCTCCTGCAACGTAAACGTGGTCGCATATTGCTCACCTGTTGTATAAATGCTCGCATACCTTCCTTCCAAAGTGGCATAGACGATTTCGTTTGGATCAATCAGCATGATCTTCCCGTTTTTCTCCACCGGGACACGGCGCGGCTGAGTATCGACTAGCACATTTTGCAGAAGGGACTGTAACCTTTCCTCCAGCATCGGTGCCGCATTTATTGGAGGCTCACTTTTCCGCATCATTTTCCGTACCCGGTTCATCGTCTTCTCCAGCCGCATTTCGCTGAACGGCTTGACGATATAATCGACGGCTTCGGCCTCAAATGCTCGAACTGCATGAAATTCATACGCACTTGCAAAGATGATGACAGGAGGATTGACCATGGATTCCAGAAGCTCCTGCCCCACGTCGACACCATCCCGGTCTTGCAGGTGGATGTCCAAAAAGACCGCATCCGGTTCTGTCTGAAGAACCGCCTCCAACGCCTCTTCCCCACTGCCCGCCTCTCCTACGACAGACACTTCCGAAAACTGCTCCAGCAAATACCGCAGTTCTTCTCTGGCTGGCGTCTCATCATCAACGATGAACACTTTGAGCACTGACGTTCACCCCTATTGGTAATTGTATGGTGCATGTTGTGCCGCTCCCGCTTTTGCTCTCGATCACGATTCCATACGGATCTCCGTAGATCGACTGGAGACGGCTTTTTACATTGGCAAGACCGATCCCAGATAATTGCCGCCCTGCACTCTTCTCTGCTATGGCTGGCTTGAATGGGTCCCCATCCATTCCGACTCCATTGTCTGCCACTGTCAGCTCGACGATTTGCTTTTCTTTGCGGCGGGCACGAATCACTACGGTTCCCCCTTCGCGTTTGGGCAACAGCCCGTGCTTGACCGCATTTTCTACCAGCGGCTGCAAAATCAGTCCCGGCACAGTAAACCGCTCCACGCCTTCCTCGATGTCGTACTCTACATGGAGCTTGTCCTCAAACCTCGCACGTTCGATCGCCAAATACGCTTCGATATGCTCCAGCTCACGCGCCAGACTGACATATCCACCAGAGTCATGTAAATTACGCCGGAAGTACTCCCCCAAATGAATCAACAGCTCACGGGCCTGTTCGGGACGAAAGCGAATAAACGAAACGATCGTATTCAGCGCATTGAACAAGAAATGCGGGTTGATCTGGGCATGCAAGGCTTTGATTTCTGCATCTGCCAACAGACGGGACTGCTTTTCAAGCTCAGCCAGTTCGAGCTGACTCGATATCAGGTTCCCCAATCCGCGTACGAGTTCCAAGTCCACAGCAGACAGTTTTCGCGAGCGATCTTGATACAGCTTGAGCACGCCTGCCACTTCACGTCTTCGCATCAAAGGTACGAGGATCGCATAGCGCAAGGAACAATTCGTCTCCCTGCACCCAATCTCTTCCCTCGTCTGAGCAATCTTTACTTCTTTGGTCGATAAAACTTCACTGGTCGCCTTGGTTGTAATACCTTCCCCCACTACGTGATGGGACGAGCCTGCGCCAACATGTGCAAGCACAGAGCGCGTATCGGTAATCGCTACTGCGGCTACACGCGTTGTCCGCAATATTTCCTCCGCTACCTTTTGGGCAGAGTCATACGTCAATCCTTGACGCAAGTAAGACAGCGTTTTGTCCGCTACTTGCAGCGTTCGCTGGGCTTGGAGCGCCCCGATCCGATCTTCTTCTTTTTTTGCCAAGTCAATAATAATGATCAAAATAGCAATTCCGACCGAGTTGACGACAGACATCGGTACACTAATGGCCTGCACCAATGCCAATGCGTCTGCGTAAGGACGTGCGATGAGCAAAACAATTCCCATTTGCAGCCACTCAGCCAAAAAACCGACGAAGAGTGCTGTCGTCCACCCGATTTTTTTGCTGCGGTTACGGCGGAACTGATAGATTAATCCCGCAAACAAGCCCTCGCTAATCGTCGAGATAGCACAAGCCAAGTCCGTAAAGCCCCCCAATGAATAACGATGAATCCCCGCAATCAGCCCCGTCATCAGTCCAACCCAGGGGCCAGCCAGCAAGCCTGCCACGACAGTCCCGATCACGCGTGAATTCGCAATCGCATCCTGATACCAGATGCCATTATAGGTACCCAGTATGGAAATAGCGGAAAAAATGACGACCATCAGTACTTTTTCTCGCCACGTCGCTTGCTGGTTCAATATGCTGCGGAATGCGCGTACACGCGTAAACAGCAAGGCCGCCACTATCAACACAGCTGTCCGTTCCGTCAACGGAACCATTAATGCCATATTCATTGGTTCATCCCTTTCATGTCGCTACCAGCTGTTCGTTTCTATAACTAATCAAAATATTCACTTTTCACCTCGTTTTTCCCTTTTGCTTCTCTTCCTTTCCTACTAAAAAAGGTTGCCGAAGTGATTTCGACAACCTGTGGATACCTGTATCGTTTTAGTATTCGAACTCCAGTATTTTACACTTTTCCTTAGGCTCAAATCCTAGCTTTGTCCCCAGACGTACCGACTCCTCATTGGTCTGAAGCGTGGTCCAGTGCGGTGTCAGTCCATGTTCCATACAATGCTCCAGATACGCCGCGCAAGCAAGCGTAGCAAAGCCTTTGTTCATGTCTGCTTCCTCGTACGTTTCCACGCTAATTTCATGGTCACGCTCATGGACACAGCAAGACAGGCAAGCACTCACAATCGTATTTCCTTTGCATACGCAAAAGCCTACACCCCACTGCAAAAAATCATCCATCGAATGATAGAATTCTTCTACTACCTCTATTAGGATGTTGTCAGAGTCGTTTTCCATGACAATTGCATCGATTTTTTTCAACGTGTATCCTTCGGGCAGAGGGCGATAGCTGTCCTTTCGCGCTTGGAATTGCTCGGGATTGAACTGATAGTAATACTCCCAATCCGTTTCGATCTCTCGATGCGAGATAGCTTTGGTCACTGCCTCTTCCCATGCTTCATCTGGCACAACCGCCAGAAAATGAGTGCCCCCGCACGATTCGGTCGTATATCTGCGCAATTCTCCCTCAATAAAGGCACCCAGATCCGCTGTGAACGCTCCATTGGCAGCATCTCCTACGAAAATGCTGATCACGCCGGTTTGATCGACCAATGCTGTCCGGGGCTGCTCTACATCATCTACGTAAATCGCTCCTCGATTTGTCCCATTGATAATCGCCTGGATGGTCAGATCGTTCACGTTATCAGGTGACAGCAACGTTCTGATTTTTAGATAATCATTTCGTTCCAATCTATGTATCATCGCAAATTCGGCCCTTTCTCTTTCTTTTGGTCATCTGCGTAGTTATGCGGCTGATAGCGGAGTGAAGTCATTCAGACTCAGCTTCCGCATAATAGTCGGGTCATGGTCCACGTTCCTTTCCTGGGAGGATTCCAGCTCTTCTGCAAGCAGCACGCGAGCCCGGTGCAGCCGGGATTTCACTGTGCCCTCAGGGACACCTGCTCGCAAGGCGACTTCTTTGATCGGCAAATCCTCGTAATAGTGAAGCCAAACGACGATGCGCAGCTCATGCTCCAGCTTCCATACTGCCTCTGTTAGTTCAATGGCTTCATAGGGAGCCTGTACCGATTTCTCCTCGATTTGTAGCGGAGACAGCTCTACCGTTGGACTTCGTTTCTTTTTTCTCTGCCATTGCCTGCATTCGTTTATGAGAATCTGGATCATCCATGTTTTGAAATAAGCAGGCTCTCGCAGCGTGCTGAACTTCCGTCTTGATGCTCACATTGCATAAGCCTCCTTTTTTCTCCAATATTTGGTTCCTACTAGTATAGATGACAGAGGCGGTTAAATGGTTCATGCGTTTTTATTTTTTCTGCTTCGCGAACACAAAAAGACCATCCCTTCAGCATTTTCAGCCTGAGATGGTCTTGTCATGCTCGTTACATCAATGAATTACAGATTACCTCTGCGCTCCTGCTCGCGCTCCAGCGCCTCGAATAGTGCCTTGAAGTTACCATTCCCGAAGCCGCGCGCTCCTTTGCGCTGGATAATCTCGATAAACAGTGTCGGACGGTCTACAATCGGCTTGCTGAACAATTGCAAGAGATAGCCTTCGTCGTCTCTGTCAACCAATACACCCAGCTTTCTCAACGCCTCGATGTCTTCATCAATTTCCCCTACGCGTTCCTTCAAATCTTCGTAGTACGCATCTGGCACCATGAGGAAATCTACGCCGTTATCACGCAGCTTCGATACGGTATCAATGATGTCATTGGTCAGGATAGCAATATGCTGTACGCCTGGACCTTTGTAGAACTCCAAAAACTCTTGAATCTGCGACTTGCGGCGTCCTTCTGCTGGCTCATTAATCGGGAACTTGATGCGTCCCGTTCCACTTTGCATCACTTTGGACATGAGCGCAGAATACTCCGTCGAGATGTCGTCCTCACTGAAATTTTGTACGGCTGTAAAGCCCATGACCTTTTGATAGTATTCCACCCACTCATCCATGACCTCGACGTTACCGACGATGTGGTCGATGCCGATGATACCCGTACTCTCCCCTTTGATTGAAGATTGGTAAGCTTTATAGCCTGGGAAGAATGGTCCGTTGTAATTTTTTCGTTCGATAAAGGAGTGAATGTTTTCTCCGTACGTACCGATAATCGCTTTTTTGACCGTTCCGAATTCATCCGTGTACTCAGTCGGTTCCATAATCGGGATTGCTCCGCGAGAAACTGCCTCCCGGTAAGCCTGTTCACAATCCTCTACACGTAGGGCAACGTCTTTAACTCCGTCCCCATGCTTTTTCACAAATTCTGCGATCGGGCTGTCAGGCGTAAGCGCCCCACTGATCACGAACGTCATATGCTTCTGCTTCAAGACGTAGGAAACCTTTTCCCGAGACCCTGTCTCCAAGCCCGCATAGGCTACTGCTTCAAAACCAAACGCATTTGTGAAATAGTGCATCGCTTGTTTCGCGTTACCCGTATAAAACTCCAGGTAGTCCCAGTCCTGAATCGGGAAAAAATCAGTATTGCTCATTACCTACCCCTCCGTTTTCCTTTTCGATTATTGACATTATTTTGTGAATTGGGATTATTTTGTCGTTATCTTGAGAGTACATTGGAAGCGCTTCCTCATGCAAGAACACGGAACAACGCGAAAACGCTCAAACGCTTTCATTTAATAAAGTACGCATACGTGTCACAACTGGATACCAAAAAGCCACCGATCAAGTTGACCGATGGCTTTCGCTGCGTTTTCCTATTACCTATGTTTGAAAACAAATTGTTTCAATTCCGCTAGAGGGGCCGCTCCTACGACTTTGTCGATCAATTCCCCGTTTTTGAGCAAAATGGTCGTTGGTAAACTCATTATGCCATACTGATTGGCGATCTCCGTTTGTTCATCGACATTGACCTTTAGGACTCTCACTTCGCTGCTATGCTCTCCATCAAACGATTCGAGTATCGGCCCAAAAAAGCGGCATGGCCCGCACCAAGGTGCCCAAAAATTGACGAGTGTATAGCCTTCGCTTTTTACATCATGTTGAAAGGTAGTGTCTGTCGTGTGGCAAATGCTCATTTGTACTTTCCTCCCCTTTTTATGTTGAACAGTTTTTCGAAACGACCATTGCAGACCCGCAATATCCTCAATAGAGACAAAAAAATAACTCGCTGCACTTGGATCATTTCAAACAACTCATTCGCAGACTTATCGTATCTATAATATCCTTTAAAGATTTTTTGTGTCAAGTTGCACCTTCCTAAAATGGGCATCGAAAGTGCAGATGATAGCACGAATCACTCTTCCCCTTGCTCACGCTTCCAATTAACTTTATGATGGATGTATTAAGTCCATGATTGAGGTGTCTTATGAAGTATTCACAGGCAACAGACTATGCCCTCCATGCGATGCTCTATCTGGTGGCAGAAGCGCCTGATAAACCCGTTAGTGTTCAGCTTTTAGCAGAGAAGCTAGGCGTTTCACAAACGTACCTATCCAAAATGCTGACGAAACTGGTCAAGGCTGGGTTAATCCACTCGGTATCTGGCGCAAATGGCGGATACAAGCTCAAACGCAACCAGGATGATATATCGTTTCTGGATGTGATCCAAGCCATTGAAGGGAATACCTCTTTGTTTGAATGCAGCTTCCATCATGATAGTGCCTGTCTGATTCAACAGGTTGTGGCAGACGCTGAGCAGCAAATGATGCATACGCTGAAAAGTAAAAAAATTGCTGACTTGGTCGCACATATCCCCAAACAACCTCATGACCGTTTGACGTAAAACAACTTCCCTGAAAAGCTCCGGCCGCCTCGACCGGAGTTTTTCTTCATAATGGTATCGTTCATTCGATGAGAAAGGTGTGAACAGTGATGAGCCAATGGACGGAACAAGCCGCCAAGCAATGGGATCAATTTGCAGAAGACTGGCAAAAAAGAAGTGAGCACATGTGGGAAAAAGGCAGCCGCAGCACCATCCTCCCCTTTTTTATGAAGCATGTACCTGTCGGATCGGGCCCTGTTCTTGATGCAGGCTGTGGTGACGGCTATGCCAGTTGCAAGCTTGCAGAGCACGGCTATCAGGTGGAGGGCGTCGACATTGCCGGGGAAATGATTCGTCTCGCTCATGACCGGGTCATTTCCTTCCCAGGTTCTGTTCATTTTCAGACAGGAGACATCAGTGAGCTTCCTTTTGCCAATGATTCATTCTCCGGTGTGCTCTCGATTAACGTAGTGGAATTCACGCCGTCTCCGCTCAAGGCACTCTTGGAGCTTTACCGCGTGCTCGCACCCGAAGGGATTCTCGTCTTGGGTATCCTCGGTCCTACAGCAGGCCCACGCGCTCATAGCTATCGCAGACTATATGAAGAGGCAACGATCCAAAATACGATGATGCCCTGGGAAGCCAAGCAGTTGGCGAGCGAAAATGGCTTCACACTGCTGGGAGAAGAGCCCGTATACAAAGAAGGAATTACGCCAGATATCGCAGGCCGCTTAAGCGTAGAGCTACGAGAGGCTGTCAGCTTTTTGACCCTGTTCGCTTTGCGGAAAATAGATTAAATGAACTCGCCGGTACATGCAAAAAACCCGCAAGAAAGCCACTCTGATAAAGTGTCCTTCCTACGGGTCACATTTCTATCTGTTACCGATACTGAACATTATTCAGCTGCATCCACATCAATTTACTCTCAATCAACATCGCAATGGTCATCTCATCCATTCCGTGCAGCTGACGGTACAAGCGCTGGGTTTCGACCAAGTCATTGTAGGTCAAGAACGGATAGTCCGGTCTGCCGAATGTCCCATCTGGAAAATACGCGTAATGCAAATCGCCATTTCCGAGAATCCACTGCGATCCGAGGTTTACGACACCGTAGAGCATGATGTCTGCTAAGTCTCTGTCTGTCCGGTCCCCGAATTGCATATAGCTTTTGTAGAGAAAATTGATTTCGGCCAACTGATGATTCAAAGAAACGTGAGTCTGAATCATTGGATGGGTGGCTGTTGCGTAGTCGGCAACCAGCCAACCCTGCTGGACACCAGCGATGGCAAAATGGTTCATGGCTGCGTGATTGTGAAAGTAAGAAACATATTTTTTCGCAGATTGGCAAAAGTCCTTTTCTTGATACTGATCACAGCCCCGAAGCATGAGATCAGCCGCTCCTGTGTTGAATCTCGTATCGTAAAAGCCTTCTGGTATCCCGTAATCGCCGCTTAACCACAAGGAGCGTGGCTGCGTCTTCCAGTACCCCTCAGGCTCCTGCTGTTTCAGGCTCGCTTTCAGCATTACATAGCCCATATCTCGGGCAGCCTTGCTTCCACCTGTATATAAAAAGGAGCGAAGGACATAATTTTCGGGAATCCGCCAAAAGGAGGACGCCGAAGTCGGCTCGTACGTTGAAGGACTTTGGTAGTAATACCCATCGTACAGCCATTTTGCCTTTTCCGTAACGTCCAAGTTAAGCCAGATGTTGTCAATCGATTGCTCTCCCCAAGGAACGAGCGGATCTCTCGAATCGAGCGCCCACATTTCGCTGATAAATCCTGCTTTCATCGGCAGCTTGATCACTAGCTCGACACCAGAAGCCGTCTGTTTTACTTCGATTGGCAACGCCAAAGCCGGCTTTTCTTCAATCGTAGCTCTGCCTTTATCCACGTAGGTAATGGGCTTACCTAACCAAATATACCTACCCTCCGTCTCTACAAAACCAGCGGAAAGCGGAAGCGTCTGGACTTGATCAAGCGTGACAACCTTCCAATACGGTTTATTCGACTCATCATAGGCTCGATAACGGAACATCATGTTCTGTCTGTCACCCTGAATCGGGATCGTGAAAACGTAGGGCATCATATTGCGCTGACCTGTGATTTTATGGGCCCAATACGTGACACCATCCGAGAATCGAAATTCTTGTTTTTGGTGGATCGCACGATTCAGTTGGTCAACATTCTCTGTTTCTGTTGGTTTTTTCCATTCGTTTGCAGAAATATGGCTCGGAAAGAAACTACTTACGGCGATGGCCGTCATCAAAAGGAGCACTCTGCTGATTTTTCTGACCATGTCATCCCCCTATTCTATTAAAGCAGAACCGAAAGTCCTACTTTAAAATGAATATTTCGTAGCGATTATTATTTTTATAATAATCTGATAAATTAATCTTAGGTGTCTAACTTTGTTTCGCAGGAGGGAATTTATGGACAAGAAAGTACGCTACGCTGTTTCTACTGCACTCGTAATATCTCTGTTCACCAGCCCCTCATTGATCCATGCCACCCAAGCTGATCCACACACCCCAATTCCTTATTACGGAATGGGGCCAACCTATGTACAGCCTGCACAGATTGAGAGCTTGTTTCCCAAACCAAATATCCAATTTGGGACACCCGGCTTCCAAGAAGGAAAAGAAGCTTTTACGTCCCAGGAAGAAATGATGGCTTACATAAGCAAATTGGCAGCATGCACCAAAGAAATCAAGCTGCTATCCATCGGTACATCATTGGAAGGTCGTGATATCCCCCTGCTTCTGTTCAGCAAAGACCACAGTAAGATCAAACAAAACAAGGAGAAACCACTCATCTGGCTACAGGCACAAATCCACGGGAATGAACCCGCCTCTGGTGAATCTGCTCTCGTGATCGCTAAATGGCTGGCAGAAGGAAAACTTGGCGCCGACCTCCTGGATAGAGTAAACGTCGCGATCATTCCTCGCATCAATCCGGATGGCTCCTACCAGTTCAAACGTTACATCGCGACAGAGCTGGATGCCAACCGTGACTACATGAAGGTAGAATACCCAGAGGTGCAAGCGGTTCACCAAGCCATCAACGCCTATCAACCTGATGTGGTGCTTGACGCCCATGAATACGGCGTCTCTTCCAGCCAACTTCGCGATGTTGGGGAAAAAGGCGCGATCTCTTCCTACGATGTTCTGATCTCCTCTGCGAAAAACTTGAATATCCCCGCCAACCTGCGCAAAATGTCCGACAACCTGCTCTTGGCTGACGTTCAAAAAGCGCTCGATAAGGAGCAACTCTCTCATCACGCTTACTATACGCTGGCAAAAGGCAAGGACGGTAAAGTGACCGCAACAGAAGGCAGCACAGAAACAAGAATCGGACGTAATGCCTTAGGTCTGAAAAACACATTGACGTTTTTGGTGGAAACGCGCGGCATCGGCATTGGACGCGCCGATTTTGAACGACGTGTATACAGTCAGGCCATGACTCACGCTGCTGTCATCCAATCAACAGCGGCCAACGCCAAAGCAATCAAGTCCGCCGTGACCCAGGCACGCGCAGAAATCACGGAAAAAGGCAAAAAGGCAAACGACAACGATAAGCTCGTCATCCTGAGTGAAAATAAGCGAATACCGGGTCAGTCTCTCGAGGTGGTCGATCTAGCCACGGCAAAAAAAGTGTCTACCCCCATCGACTGGGTGAGTTCCACGGACGCCTATCCCGTACTCGAACGCGAGCGCCCCACTGCTTATCTCATGCCTCCTGCCTACCATGACGTTGCGGCCAAGCTGGAACTGCTCGGTGTCTCGGTAAGCATGCTATCGAAAGAAACAACCATAGCGGTAGAAAGCTACACCATTTTGGAAAACAAGGTGAATACGATTTACGAGAATGGGCATTTCACTAATCAAGTGACTGCAAATGTAACAGAAACAACGAAAACCTTTCCTGCGGGTAGCTACGTGTTCAGCATGGCCCAGCCAAACGCCAACTTCATTGCATTGGCCCTAGAACCGGAATCCGTAGACAGCTACGTTTCGTTTAACTTCTTGCCCGTTGAAAAAGGCGATGAAGTCCCGGTTTATCGCTATATGCTGGAGCAAGCGCTACCCACCACACAAAAGAACTAAAGGAAAAATAAATTCCCCTCTCTAAAGTTAGACTCCTGAGAGGGGAATTTTGTTACATGTATGGGCTTACTTTATTTTCCCGGATGGAATCCGTGGTTCGCTTGATTTTGTCTGCATTCGCCCCAGAATCCGTCGTGTAATTTGCAAAAAAGTCCGCATCGCTTGGATACGGACTCCTTCTGCTTGCTTATGATCACAATAATGTTTTGGCATCCTTTACGCTCGTCGCGAGCATTTGCTCTACCGCGTTTGCGTCCCTCACATGCTGGGTCAAGCCTTCATTCAGCTCGTCCAGCAAGCCCTTTGCATCACTTACCTGCTGGGACACATCGTCAGCAAACCGCTTTTGATGCGCGATGATTTCCATCACTCCTGACACTTCAACGTTTAGTGCCTGGAAAGCGTTCACGATCTGATCCGTCTTCTCCGCAGCATCCTTGCTGATGGAAAGTCCATTTTTGATCGCACTGCTGCTTTTTTCACTGTTGGACAACGCCTCTTTTGTTTCTTCCTGAATCTTGCCGATCAATTCTGCAATCGTCTTGGTGGAATTCGCTGTCATCTCGGCCAACTTCCGTACTTCATCCGCTACTACAGCAAAGCCTCGGCCTTGTTCACCCGCACGTGCCGCTTCTATCGCTGCATTCAAAGCGAGAAGATTGGTCTGATTGGCAATGTCGCTGATCACCTTGACGATACTCGTAATTTCCGAAGAGCGCTCTTCCAAGCGGCTCATGGACTTGGACGTATGGACCGATTCTTTGTCGAGCAGGCTCATGACTTCCACAACGTCCGTCATAGCCTTCTTGCCTTCATCTGCACGCGCTACCGATTGTCTACAGATGTCCGTCAGGCGCTCTCCTCGAACCGACAACTGGCTCGCAGATTCATCATCCCGCTCGTTAACGGCCTGGATATTATCTACGACTCGCTTCATCCTCGTCACCAATCGCGCCAATTGATCGTGTTCGGCGTTCACCGCTTGGTTCGAAGCGAGGATCGCACCAATTTGCTCGTAAATACCGCGAAGCTCCTGTTTCCTAACGTCTTGCTGTCCTGCGATTGTGGTTGTGGGAGTTGCCACTGTCGTCGCTGCTGTCTCTTTTTCTGCTAGGCCTTTGTCTTTTTTCCAAAACATCCGCTTCCCTCTCCTTTGTACCCATCAATTGTCACTTCGGCGGCTATATACGCGGGACTCGATTATTCCCGGATGTTGTTTCGCCAAGCTCAGCAAGTTTTCCAAGAAATAATAGTGACCCTCCAAGAGCTCCACGTCTTTGCGCTCAAAATGCTTCACCTGCAAATACTGCTGCATTTCCAAAGCATAGCGCTCCAGTTTATCGTGAAAATCGTTGGCACGAAGCATTTGCTCCACTTCTGGATATTCTGTTTTCAGGCGACTCAACTCGCTGTATACACGCCCACCCTCCAGAATCATCTGGTAGGCTGTACGCTCGAGCGTAGCTGTCGTAGCTGCCTCCTGCTCCTCACGCTCCTCGCGCAAAGCTGCCAAGTACGTGATAAAATGGTAGACAGTTAAAAACAATGGTCCTAAAAATAGAATGATCCCTGCCTTGTACACATGCTGATTGGACAAATTGCTGATGAGCAGGAATAAGTGAAACAAGATCGCACCCAACCATACATAGATAATGATTTGGTGATTGATCTTCCCTGCCTTTTGGTGTCGAGAAAAGGCAAAGGTAAGTCCGAGCAGATAAAAGGCAAGTAACGTAAAGCTGGCAGAAAACAAAGCCATCTCCATATCGATCAGCCAATCTGCGTCGGCGGGTATTTCGATAAAGAATTCAAAAGCGAGCACCAGCAGTGAGAACAGCAACCCCATGATCCAAAACCGGCTTACTTCCGAGTCATTCCTCCGCCGGGAGCGGTAGCGTTTTGCACGGGATCCTTCCATAATGCTCTCACCTCATTCTCTATGATTCGCCATGATTCTATCTTTTCCTTTCACATGGGGCCAAAATCTGACATCGGAGGCTGTTATGACAAAAAATTTACCAACACCATTTACCGAGCGCATGAAAACCTTGCTCGAGCACGATTATGAGGTATTCGTCTCCTCGTATGATCAACCTGTGACACACGGCTTGCGGGTCAATCCGTTGAAAGTGGGTCGTGACGATTTCTTGAAAATCTCGCCGTTTGCTCTGGATACAATCCCTTGGTGCGAAAATGGTTTTCGCTACAAAGAGCCAGACCGTCCCGGCAAGCATCCTTTTCACGCCGCTGGTATGTACTATTTGCAGGAGCCAAGCGCGATGTCCGCTGCCGAAGCACTCGGCGCACAACCTGGTGAGCGAATCCTCGACCTGTGTGCAGCGCCAGGAGGGAAATCGACGCAGCTTGCAGCGTTTTTGCGTGGACAAGGAATGCTCGTGGCAAACGAAATCCATCCTGTTCGGGCAAAAGCCTTGTCAGAAAATCTGGAGCGCTGCGGCGTGACCAATGCCGTCGTGACTAACGAAACGCCTGAACGCTTACAGGAGCGTTTCCCCCAGTTTTTTGACCGAATTTTAGTAGACGCTCCATGCTCTGGCGAAGGAATGTTTCGCAAGCTACCTGAAGCAATCGAAGACTGGAGCCCCGCAAAAGTTACCGAGTGCCATCTCATGCAAGGCGATATTCTCGAAGCGGCTGCTGCTATGCTGAAGCCGGGCGGGACTCTGGTCTACTCCACCTGCACATTCGCTCCGTTGGAAAATGAGCAGTCACTGGTTAACTTCCTGGGCCGTCACCCGGAATTTGAGATCGTCTCACTGCCACATGCAGATTGCTTTTCTGCTGGTCAACCGGAGTGGGCGTCTCCGCAAAACGAGCAGCTCACCCAGACAGCCAGATTATGGCCTCATCGTCTACAGGGAGAAGGTCATTACCTCGCCAAGCTGCAAAAAAGTGATACCGCTGAAGTTCATGAACCTTCCGGAAAGCGAAAAGAAAAGCGTGCGGCAAAATCTGCTCCAGCAGGTCGAAAAGAAGCTTTGGCAGCCTGGCGCACGTTTGCGGACGAAGCGCTCCCAGCGCTCTTCGAAGCATTCGATGATGAAATGGCTTTTCTTTTGTTCGGCGAGCAACTCTACTACTCACCCGCTTCCGAGCTCGATTGGGACAAGCTCAAGGTCGCGCGCGTCGGTCTGCATCTAGGAACCGTAAAAAAGAACAGATTTGAACCTGCACACGCCTTGGCACTCTCCCTCTCACCTGCGGAGGCAGCCCGTGTCGCTTCGTATAGTGCCAACGATCCTGAAATGTTGCGGTACTTAAAAGGAGAAGCGCTCACGCGAGATGGTGAAAGCGGCTGGACGCTGGTTACTGTGGATGGATTCTCCATCGGTTGGGGCAAGCAATCAGAGGGGCAACTCAAAAATCATTATCCAAAGGGTCTGCGCTGGTTGTAGTTAATCTTTGGCCCACTGTTGTGGTGGGGAGGAAACAGGAGAAAACGCTCAGATTCTTGGAACACTCGCTGGGGGATTCACTGTCCGACTCCATGCAAAAAGCGAAACCGCATCCAAAGTTGTCCATTCAGGTTGCTATCTCAGAAGTGGACGCTTAAAGGCGTGTTTCGCTTTTTGCATTGCGTCTCGGTCGGTGTTCCAAAGATCTTGCGCTTATTTCTCCTGTTTCCTCTACGAGCTATACGGTGTTATCCGATCTTTAAAAATGAAAGAGCAATGAAGAATATCTTCAGTAACGCCAGAGAAGAATATTTCCAGACGTAGCGACTTGTGGAGTCCTACCGAGCGAAAGAAGCGATTCGCGGGCATCAGAAAAAACGCAACCTGCCCTAGCGGCGTAGCGGCTACCACTTTTGCGTTTCCCCGCGAATCGTTTCGGAGCGGACAGTCCACACTTTCCGAGGGACGGAGCCTGGAGCCTAGTCTGGAAATATTCTTCTCCCAACCACAGACACATAATCAACCCAAAAAGCCCACAAAGCTGTGGGCTTTTCTCTTTTTTCCTTATGACCGCCCTCTGCGGGACGGAGTGTCTACTACGGTTAAAGAGCCATTTCTTATGTAACGCAATATTTTTGAAACAGATATCCCTGTAGCATTGGCAATTTGCATCGCATTCGAATTCGGATAAGTTCTCACGTAATTGCGAATCATCTGGTAGTCTTGTATTTCGTTTTCTCCGCAAACCTGGCAACTGTACTCTCCCCGGCCCATCGGACTGCCGCATTTCAAGCACGTATCCGTCGTCATCACTGGTTCTCCTCACACCCTGTACTATGGTACTTTCACAAGAAAGGGTTCTATCTTCCTATCTATTACCCAAATCACATGGGAGGAAAACACTATTTTCTATTACCAATCTTATTCAAATAAAATTCGATGCAGCCATGCCGAACTCCTTCAATCGGTCAGTATGGCGGCATCAGACAGCTTTTTGTAGAAGGACAATCGCAAACCCAATCAGAAAGACACCACTGAGCCCATGAAAAACGTTGAGCCATCCCGAGCGAAAAAATCGAGCCAAATACGCAGCCAAAAAAGCTATCAGCCCCAGGAACAAGAAAGTCGATAACAAACAGCCTGTAGCAAACAAGAATAAATCCGTTGAATGAAGAAAAGTGCCTGATGCCAAGAGTGAGCCAAATACTCCCGCCCAAAACAGAACCGTCAGAGGATTCGCGAGCGTCAGAAGCACACCATGCCAAAAGCTGCTTCGAGCAGTTGGAGCTTGTTGGATGGGATCTTGATCTTGTTCATGTTCTCCTCTGCCTTTTATGGCACGCAAGGTTTGAATCCCAAACCAAGTCAAAATGAGGGCTCCCATCATCAAAACCATCTGTTTGACCCAATGGATAGTAAGCAACAGTGACAATCCCCCAATCGCCCCCACCATATAAACCGCATCTACTAGTGCAACCCCCAGTACCATCATGAGTGCATCTCGCAATCGCTGAGTCATCGAGCGATGCAACACCGCCAGACAAACGGGACCAACCGATAGCTGAAGCATCATCCCGAATAACAGACCGTTCCAGATCGCCATCGGATTCACATCTCCTCTTTCATGGAAGACAGGACGATCATCGTATTCGTCTTGCTTACACCTTCTACTTGCTTCAATGTTTCTGAGATAAACCGTTCCAGATCGGCCGTCCCTTTTACGGCAACCTTCAGGACATAATCGTAAGCTCCCGCAATATGATGGCATTCCAGCACACAGTCTGCCTGCACGATCGCTTCACGGAAGCCAGCGATGTGCTCCGTTTTTTCGATTTGCACCATGACAAATGCAATCAGGTGAAGCCCTAGCTGCTCCCGATCCAGCTTCACCGTGAATTGTTTAATGAGTCCCGTATCCTCTAGCTTGCGTATTCGCTCGGAGACCGCAGGCACAGACAAATGAACCTGCTTGCTGATGTCTGAGCTGGTGATTCGGGCATTTTCCCGCAATAAGCGGAGGATTTGTTCATCAATCCGGTCCATTAGATCCCCCTCCTTGTTTTACGTTCATTATAACAATTTCTTTCAAACAGAAGTATAACCGGGGTCATAACCGTATATTTTTAACTACTTACCTGGTTTTCTTATTTTTTTTCTGTTTCAGGTTGAATCTTAGAACGTATTCCTAATAGATTTAGGTCATCCTTCGATTTCGGGTACGAAAAAAGCTTATTCCTCCTGTCGAAGTGGGAATAAGCCTTTTTAGAAACGTTACTGCTCTTCTTTATTCCATTTCACAATCTTTGCCCCTTGCTCCAGAAGAGCTTCATATCCATACTTGCTCTTGATGCTCTCTATTTCTTTTTCCACGCTAGAACTGTCCTGTATGTTGAAATAGGATTTTACTATTTCATACTGTGTTTGACCCGGTTTCTGCGGGTGATCCTCGACCGCTGCTTTCCAAGGAATAGCGGCTTTGTCCATCAAGAGCTCGAGTGCTGAACCAGTCTCATACCGAATACTTCTTACCAAATAACGCGGGGTCAGTTGACCATTGGCACTCACATCAAGTACATGCCTAAACGTAACGTGATATGGCGCCTCTTTAGTCGCAAGAACGGTCAGCTTTCCACCTGTAAGCTCGCTGTAACGATACTCGATATAGCGGGCTGATCCCTCAATCGCCTCTGTCTTGGTTTCCCCCACCAGTTGTGGCCATTTCTGATAACGATAGTTGCGCACGATCGCCCATTCACGCAAGTGCTGTTTGATGGTGTCGGTATCGTTTGTAGCCATTGCCTGATCCAGCAGCTTGAATTCGAGTCCCATCAAGGCGTAATTTTCTTCTGTAACGGGGTAGTTATCAATGAATTCTGCCCCATCAGCATCATAGGTCCATTTTTTTTGTTTGAAGATGTGAAACGATTCATGCAGCAAAAAGGATGAAAAATCAAAATACAGCTCAGGGTCGCTAAACATTTTGGGATGATACTTATAATACATGGCTTCGGTGTCATCCATCTCAAGAGTCGCAAAGTTAAAGGGCATCCAAGCAGAAATCGTGGACGGATCAAAACGGCTGACACGATACACCTTAGGCAAACCGAATGACTCTGGTACTTTGATTTCTGTGGCAAACATGCTGTTTTCGAATTGCTTCACATTTACTGCAAAGGCTTCTTTTCGGAAAAACCCTCTATCTTTATTCGTGTGCACAAGCAGGAGCGGTAAGGTTCGAAAATCATACTCCTCATTCCAAAGCTGATCCGATGATTGCTCAAAATGCTTATAAATCGTCGATAACTCGGTTAACATCTGTTTGTCCGTTTCATTTAGCGACTCAAATTCAGTTTGAACCGTTTTGTTCATCACGATGAAAACCAAAACCAATCCTACGATTGCCACAAGAGAAACGAGAGCAATTTTATTTCTTTTTTTCATGATTCATCCTTACTTTAAAAAAGTTTTGTTTTACGAAACAATACACAACAATCTACCACAGTGTATGTATACATTTCAACGTAACACCGTTGTTAGAAAATGGAATGAAATAATTAATTTTCACTTCCATCCGATTCATGAGCATTTGTCCTATATTTACTTCGGTGAGTTTCGTGTCCCAAATGATCATATCCGTAAAATCCTACACATTTCATCATTTTTGCAGGGAATGCCCTTCTTGCCAAATCAAAAAAACTGCCCAGACTCTTTTCAAATCTGGACAGTTTCTCTTAACATCTCTACTTATTTCCACGTGTTTTCCCAGCGGATGAGGATTGATTAAACGGTTTTCCGCCCTTCGCAGAGCGAGCGGCTCCACCTTTTCCCGCTTTTTTAGCATCGGCAGGCTTCGCAGATTTACCTGCTTTGCGTGCTGCAATCGCTTCTGCCTTCTTGCGGTTTTTCTCGTACTGCGTTTGCAGTTCACCTAGCTCACGCGCCATCTTCTTTTTGTAGCCTGGCTTTACCTTCGTCTTTTTCTTCAAGGCGTCACGTACAGGAGAGAACTCTTTGTCTTTTTCCTTCTGCTGCTCTTTCACCTGTTGCACTCGCAGCTCAACGAAATGAGCTTCCCGTTCTTCTGCGCGCTGACGACGTCCCGCATCCAGATGGCGTCCTGCCTGCATAATTCTTTCTTCAATCGAAGCCTTCGTGGCTTTGGCAAAACGAGCCATCAAGTTTTTCTGACGAGGGGAAATGAGGGAGATCGCTTTTCCTTTTTGTCCCGCACGACCAGTACGTCCAACACGGTGGATGTAGCTGTCCACGTCATTCGGCAAATCGTAGTTGATGACGTGTGTTACGCCTTCTACATCGAGTCCACGAGCAGCGATATCTGTCGCAATCAAGTATTGAAAACGGATGTCGCGGAATTGCTTCATGAGTTGTTCCCGCTTGTTCTGGGACAAATCGCCGTACAGAGCTTTCGCCGAGAGGCCATTTTCCTGAAGACGGGCTGTCAATTGTTGAACGCGCACTTGCGTATTGGCAAATACAATGGTCAAAAATGGCTGTTCCTGTTCCAGAACATCCACAAGCGCGTCTGTTTTATCACTTTGGTTGACCACATAGTAAAATTGCTCAATGCGTTCAACTGTCTTCTGCTTGCCCTCGATTTTGACATGCGGTGGCTGATCCATAAAACGGTGCGCCAGTCTTTTCACCAAATCAGGCATCGTCGCGGAGAACAGCAGTACCTGACGCTGAGAAGGTGTGTGAACGATTACTTGCTCCACATCCTCCAAGAAGCCCATTTCCATCATCTTATCTGCCTCATCCAGCACGAGTGTGGAGATACGGCCGAAGTGGAGCGATCCGCGCTTCATATGATCCAGCACGCGTCCAGGCGTTCCAACGACAACGTGTACGGTTTCTTTCAGCTTGCTCAGCTGTTTGTCGATATCCGTTCCACCGTGCAAGGAGAGCACGTTCACATTCAAGTGTTTGCCCAGCTTTTCCACTTCTTTTGCAATCTGAATGGAAAGCTCGCGGGTCGGCGTGAGGATCAGCGCTTGAATATCGCGTTTTCCTTCTTGTAATCCATTAAGGATCGGCAGCATGAACGCAGCTGTTTTTCCTGTTCCTGTTTGAGCTTGTCCGATCAGGTCTTTTCCTTCCAAAATAAGAGGAATAGCTTCCTCTTGAATTTGTGTCGGTTCTTTATAATACAGGTCTTGAATCCCTTGCATCAGCTCCGGTCTAAAGCCAAAAGACGCAAACGATTTTGCCATAACTTCCACTTCCTTTCACAAGCGGTCCGATTCGCCACACCATGACTGCATGGACAGTGGATGCGAAAAAACCGGCTCCTATCAATCAAAATTCATCCTAGGCAGGTTGTTGCCCTTGCGAAATCCTATCCTACCTATACTAAAGGAGTACTCTCGAAAAAACAACTAAACCGTTCAACTCCCGGGTATTTTTCTCCGAGGCTCGTGATCACAAAACCTGCTTTTCGATAAAACCCGACTGCTTCCTGATCAGTTTCCGCCTGTATCTTTCTAAGCCCCCCGTTATGGAGCAGTTCGCTGATCATGGCGCAAGTTCTCTTTCTATTTTTTCGTTGTCGGGCCACATGCATTCTGCCAGTAAGCGTTTTACCTCATCTCGGTCTCGATATCCTTTTAACTCCATCATCACAAAAACACCCTCTCCATCGCAATCATACATGCATGGAGAGGGTTTCGCCTACCTCATCAGTCGATCAATTGTTGAACCGTTTCCTTATCGAGCTTCTTGATGACGGCTGTCAGCAGCTGTGCAGCTTGTTCGAAATCGCTTTTGGACATAATCGCATTATGGCTGTGAATATACCGTGTCGCAAAGCCGACGACAATAGATGGGCATCCAATGCCGCTTATATGGAATTGCGCTGCGTCTGTTCCGCCTCCTGCGAGTGCATCCACCTGGATATTGATGCCGAGCTCCTCTGCTGTGTCGAATACGAGATCGCGCAATCCAGTATGCGGAATCATCGTAGCATCAAATAACATGACGAGAGGACCGTCCCCCACATTGCAGGTCATCGGATACGATTCATTCCCAGGGGTGTCATAGGCGAGTCCAACATCGACAGCAAAAGCAATATCAGGTTCAACCAGCCTCGCTACTGTACCAGCACCGCGAGTACCTACCTCTTCCTGCACAGTGGCACCGGCGTATACCACATTTGGATGTTCTTCCGTCTGCAATCGTTTCAGCACCTCAATGGCGAGTGCACAACCCGCGCGATTATCGAGTGCCTTCGCGACCCATAGCTCGCCGTCGCGCATTGTCGCAAATTCACTATCTGGGACAATCCAATCACCAGGGCGAACACCCATTTCCTTTGCATCCGCTTCGTCCTTCGCACCGATATCAATGTACAAATCCTTGAGCTTCATGACTTTTTCCCGCTCTTCTTTTTCCAGAGCGTGTGGTGCCTTCGAACCAATGAGCCCCAGATACTCTCCTTTGCGTGTCTTGACCTTCACGCGCTGTGAGAGAATATTGTGCGTCCACCATCCGCCAAGCTGGATAAAACGCAAGTACCCTTTTGACGTGATATGTGTCACCATGAAGCCTACTTCATCCAAATGTCCGGCGAGCAAAATCTTCGGACCGTTTTCTGCACCCGTCTTCTTCCCGAGTACCCCACCTAGCCGATCTTTTACCAATTGGTCGCTGAGAGGCTGTAAGTACTCTTCCATCTTCACCCTGACTTCGCGCTCGTGCCCAGGCACTCCGTCCGCTTCCGTCAAATCCTTGATCAATTTCGTGAGATCGTCCATTTTTTATCTCCTTTTCGCTACTGACTTGTTCCCTTTATGCTTTCAAGAAACCGCTTACAAAATCCTTTCATTTCCAAATTGCCTACACCCTATTTGTTATTGTTTCCCCAACCCATGTTCCGAATGCGCTAGAGTAATCCGTCATGCTGTCGCATTTGATTGGGTGGCCTTCGTAGCAGCTTCTTGTTCTTGCCCGACTTTTTTCGTGATACGATGAAATAGCACGAGACAAATCAGTCCCATCCCTATAAAAATTCCGGTGATCGCAACGTTGGGAACCCACGCACTTGCCAAAATAAACACACCTGCACTGCTGACCCCTACGATGCTAAACAGAGAATGTACAGCCATATACGTGCTCCGGGCATGATCTGGCACCATATTGGCGAGTAACGCTTGTTTGACGGGAATGTGCATCACTTCACCCAGTGTCGCGAAGAACATGGCAATGAGCAAGACAGCGGGAGAATTGCTGTAGCTAATCCATGCATACCCGCCAAAGAACAAGCTCAAGCCTGACAGGAGCGCCACTCTATCCTTCCTTTTCTTCATCATATAAGAGACCAAAACGGTCAAGCATACGACCAGCAACGTATTTTCTGTTTTTAATAGGCCTAACAAGTTCATCCCATCTACCTGAATGGCAAGAAACGAAAAAAGCTGCTCAGGCTCTGGGATTTCTTTCACTAAGCGTAGGCCGATGACATTGGTCAATTGCTCCTCTACAGCAATAATGAGCAGATTCGCTATGGTAAACAGCAGAAAAATCCGGTGCTTCAGCACTTCTTTATATGCTCCTATGATATCTCCAAGAAAACTCGAATCTTTTTGTGTTTGTTTGTGAGACGCCGAGCGTGCAAGTTTTTCTGGTACATACGTCTCCTTGATAAACAAGATCGTAATGGCGAGTGAAATTGCAATGCTTACAGCCACACCGAGAAATAGGGCAAAGTAATGCTCGTCGAACAAAAATGCACCGACCAATCCCCCTATGGCTACCGCCAGATTATTCAGCCAATAGGAAGCCGTAAAAATTGCTCTCCTGTTTTCCGGATGACTCACATCAATGATGAGCGCTTGGTAAGCAGGACCCGACGCCCCCAAACAAAAATTATTGAACAGAAACAGAATAAAGGTCACATAGGGCAATTGAATCCATGGCGAGTTGACGGAGGCCACACCAAGAAAACTAAGGAAGATGACCGCCTCACATACAACGATGACTTTTTTTCGCCCGATCCTGTCCGCCACATATCCCCCTGTAAAAGAGCCTGCGACACTTGCTACCATCACGCCTAGAAACATAAAGCCCGTTACAACCGTCCCCAATTGCTTGGAGAAAAAAATAATCAAGTACGGGGTAACCGTCATGCTCGCCATGGTCGTCAAAAACTGTAACATCAGCCTGATCCGGATGTTGCTGTCGAACTTCCAAAAACTCATCGTGACCACTCCTCTTTCTTATAACGATTGATTAATCAATCATTTATATCCCAAAAAAAAGACCGATGGAGAATGCTAGCGATTCTTCGGTCCAAAAAGCTGCATGGCAAACGGAACGAATTTTTCCCACATGTTGCTTTGTGGCTCATCCGTCAAATTCACACGCAGACCAATTAACAGACTCATGTACGCTGTCGCCACGTATTTGGGATCTTGGACATGCAAGAGTCCTTTCTCTTGTCCATTGATCAAGAGCTCGGCAATTTTCGTACGAAAGATGTTGTGAAATGCATCTAGCTCGGCAAAAGAATGAGCAAAACGATTGTAGTAGCCTACTACTTGTACGACCAGTCGCAAGTATGAATCGAACGCGGCGAATATCTTGATGTGATTGGTCACCATTCTCTCTAATTCCAGTAGTGGATGAACTGCTTGGGGATCAAAGTCAAGCAGCTTGACGGAATGCTCTTGCAATGGCTCAGTGACAGCAGCATGAAAGAGCTGATCCTTGTTTTCAAAGTAGGTGAAAACACTGCCAAAGCTGACTCCCGATGCCTTCGCGACTTTTGCAATCGTGGTATCATCATAGCCGTGCTCGGCAAACAGGAGAATGGCCTGCTGAAGAATCGTTTCCCGCTTTTGCTTCATTTTTAGTACTTGTTCTGCTGAAAGTGGCATGCTGTACAGGCTCCTTGTTAATGAATGATTAATCGATCAATCGTTACTTGCATTATAGTACTGACTTCCAGTATTTGCAAAGATATTTGTCTCTTCTGATGCAGGAAAAATAAAAAACGGCTGGCGCTTGTGTCCAGCCGTTCGCGATTCCTACTTCGCTAATTCATAAATCGCCTGCGCGTAAATCGCTGTCGCTTTGATCAAATCTTCCACGTAAATAAATTCATCCCGCTGGTGGGCACTGTCAGGACGCCCTGGGAAAAGTGGTCCGAATGCTACCCCAACATCCAACGAACGGCCGTAGGTAGCGCCGCCAATTGCAATGATGCCAGCTTCCTCGCCCGTTTGTTCCGTATACACACGTTGCAGTGTCGTCACCAACGGGTGATTCGGGTCGACGCGGTGAGGTGTCAGATGCTCAGCTACTTCGAGCGTAAATGCGCCTTCACTGAATCGTTCAGCAAGAACGGCCGACCATTTTTCGAAGGCAACAGAATGTGGGTAACGGATATTCAGACGGAAAAGCGCATCCTGCTTTTCGTCGTACGCGATCACACCTGTGTTCAGTGTGAGTGCACCCATTTCTTCATCATCATGCGCGATACCGATCGCTTCTCCGTAATGCTGCTTGTGCAAATAACGATCAGCCAAATTTACAAAGACGGCTCCACGTTCATCCAACGACAATGTGTGCAAAAAGTGAATGAGCTCAGTACCCGCGTTGACGCCTTTGCTCGGGTCCATTCCGTGAACCGAGACGCCCTCCATGTGCAGCACCACGAGACCGTCCTGCTCCTCCACTTTGCCTTTCAAGCCAGTCGCTTCCAAGTGCTGGCGATAGCTTTGTGCAATCGCCTCACTATTCAAGCCGATTGGCGCAAGCGTTGCTACAGCCTTGTCTGGAACCATATTCATCCGTAAGCCAGCCTGCAAGGAAACGAGCTTTGCCTGCACGTTTTTTGCAGCAGGTATTCCGAGGCTTTGGAAGGCTGCAAGCGTCTGGCGCAGCGATAGATCGGTCAAACCTTTTTCCGCATAGATCAGCGGGAAGTCTGCATCTGGCGTAAAGCCCATCGTCGGCATTTCTTCCGTTTCAAAATACGTGTTCACACACTGCCAGCTCGATTCTTCATCCGTACCGAAAATAAAGCGTACGCGCTTCGACAGCGGCAATCCAAGTTCCATCACGATCTTCGCTGCGAAAATAGCCGCCATCGTCGGTCCCTTGTCATCAATCGCTCCACGGGCCACCATGCGTCCATCCACGATTTCTGCTGCATACGGTGGCGTACTCCAGCCATCGCCTTCTGGTACGACATCGACATGGCTCAGAATTCCGATCAATTCCTCGCCTTGCCCGAATTCAGCGTGTCCTGCGTATCCTCGGACGTCTTTCGTTGTCATGCCTGCTTTTTCACACACGCCTAGTGCAAAGTCAAGCGCTTGCTGAATCCCTTCTCCAAATGGAGCCCCTTCCCGTGCTGTTTCGGGGTCCAATACGCTTTTAATCTGCAAAAATTGTTGCGTCGTCGCAATCAGTTCTTCCTTGCGTTTATTTGTTTCTTCCAGCCAATTAACGCTTGTCATTCTCTTCTTCAGTCCTCTCATTCATACTTCCTGCGTCCATTGCCGCATCGACGTCGAGATCCAGCTCAACCAACGATAATAACGACTCCATTGGCACTTCTTTTTTCGTAAATTCTGCTTGGGCGTCTTTAATTTCGTCCCGAATGTTGTTCATTTCGCTATCCAGCTTGTAGGACGCCTTGGCAGCCTCGAACAACCTTTGTCGTATATCGGATGGGATAATTCCCTCATATTTGTAATTCAGCGAGTGCTCAATCGTCGCCCAAAAATTCATTCCCAATGTGCGAATCTGAATTTCTACAGGAATGGTCACTTGCCCACCCGCCATCATGATCGGGTACTCCACAGCAAGGTGATAGCCACGATAACCGCTTTCTTTTGGGGTAGAGACATAATCCTTCTCCAAATACACACGCATGTCTCCACGGTTGCGGATCATCTCTACGACTGCAGGTATATCATCAATAAACTGGCAAATGACGCGGATGCCCGCGATATCTCGAATTTCCCAGCAGATATTCTCATCAATCGGAAACTGCAAGCGGTTTGCCTTGTTGTAAATACTCGGGATCGATTTGACCCTACCCACCGCAAACTCAATCGGTGAATGCTCCTTGCGTTTGCGCAGCTCGTTACGGATATTTTTAATTTTGACTTTGATTTCTTCTACAGCTTGTTCGAACGGTAGCAGATATAGTTCCCAGTCTAGTTTGTGCACGCTTACGTCCCTCCGGCTTGAAACTCTCCATCGTCCTTATCATTCAACATTTCGTGTGAGATATCCTTCCAAAATACAAAAAGAGACGGGAGAAAAGGCAGTTGTAACTGGCTTTTCTCCGTCCCTTTTTTCTTAATTTTCACGCGAAACAAAGGTTGCAAGTGAGCTTCTCAGCTCTTCTGCTAAAATGGCCAGCTGATTCGCAGCATCTGCTATGAGCTCCATCGCTGCACTCTGCTCCTCTGCCGCTGCCGAGATGCTTTGGACACCGGCAGCCGCTTGCATCGATGCTGACGATACTTCACCAGCGACAACGGCTACTTGCTGGGCATCTGGTGCCATACGCTTGAAGGCTTCACTGACTCCGTTGATTTCTTGCGATACCCCAAGGATGTTTTCCTCGATGTGCTGGAACATCTCTTGGGATTGGTGTGCTGTCTTCATGCCGCGTGCGGTCGTTTGGGCACCCTCTTCCATCCTGGCGACTGCTTCCCTCGTATCCTTTTGTACGTCTCCAATCATGCCTACAATCTGTTGGGCAGCGCTATTGGTGTCTTCCGCCAGCTTGCGTACTTCTCCTGCGACAACGGCAAATCCCTTGCCATGCTCTCCTGCTCTGGCCGCTTCGATCGCAGCATTCAAGGCGAGCAAATTCGTCTGTCGGGCAATCTCTGTAATGACAGAGATAATTCTCGAAATGTCTTTCGAGCGCCCTTCCAATACATGAATGACATCTGTTGCGGCTTCTACTGAGCGATTGATTTCGTCCATGCTGTCCATCACATCTGCGATCGCGCGTCTGCCAGCGTGTGCATGCTGCTTCATTTCTTCCGCAGATAGTGTCACCCGCTCTACATTTTCCGTTACAACCGCCACATCCTTCGTCAAATCAACAGCCAGATTCAAGGTTTGTCCCATTTTTTCTACCTGGCTGTCAGCAGAGGCGGCCACTTGATCGACAACCAGGACAATTTGCTGGCTGGAAGCGGCAATCTCACTGGTGTTTCCCTGAATATTTCGCACAGCACCGGAAACGGAAGCGGCTGCCTGCTGAATCTGAAACAAAATTTTGCGCAGTTGCTTCTGCATTGTGACGAGAGACCCTGCCAGCTCACCCAGTTCATCTTTTCGTTTCAACAGCTTGTCAGGAATCTCACGCGAAAAGTCCCCATGTCCGATCCGCTCTGCGACGGCAAGCATGCCGCGAAACGAACGTCGAAGCCAGTTTGCTGTAACTAACGAGATGATGACGATTAGCAAGAGTACGGCACCATTAAAGGCAATCATGGCATTCTGAATGCGGGTCGGGCCCTCTAGTATTTCGGTCATATTCATCTCTGCCAAAATCGCCCACGTCTTCTTCCCCACTTTGACCTGATCATAGGACACGAGTACTTGCTGTCCTAAGTAATCAACACTTTCGATCGTTCCTTCAAATTGTTGGGTGAGTAAGACTTGATCGACGACGGGCGTATCTACTTTTTGCTGTAACAACGTATTTGGCCCACTGCCCAGTTGCGAGCGCATCAGCTTGTCCGGGCCACCAACCAAGTAAATCTTCCCAGTTTCCCCCAGCCCTTCTCGTTGGTTGAATATTCTAGAAATATAATCCATGGATACTTCTACGGCTATTTGCCCAATGATGTAGCCTCGCTCGTAGATCGGCGCTGCTATGTATATCCCTGGCGCCGCTCCAGATGGTTCGTAAATGCCTAGATCTGACATTTCTGCGCTTTGGGTTTTCTTCACTTGCTGCACAGTCTGGCCAAGTACAGAGTCAGCGTGTGAGCCTGTCAGGAGATTGGTACCAAAATCGGCCTGCGGCTTTGCCTCATACACGATGTCCCCTTGTGCATTCAACAGATAGGCATTCACAAAGCCGTAGCGAGCGACCTCCATCTTCAATTCGTTCGTATACCGCCCTTGCACTTTTTCATAAGCAGGCGATTCTCGTCCTTGCCGCCACACGTCTTCAAACGAAGAAAGGGCAGACATTACTGTTCCCGATGCAGCCAACGTATCCACGTTCCTGGCTCGCTCGCGAAAGTAATTTTCCACCTGTTCCTTGTTGCTATAACGCAGCGCTTCCAGTGTAGCGGCACTTCCGTTCAACAATTCCTGCTTGGATTCTTGATAAGCAAACACTCCCGCTGCCGTCAGCGGAACACTTCCTGCCAGTAGTAGTACGAGCAGGATACGAGCGCCCAACTTCATGGAAAAGCCCCCCATTTTTGCCAATCTCTTTTTCTGGAATACATTTTGAACTATACTTATAGAATATTGTTTATATTTCTTCTATTTGTATAGTACCAGAAAAGGAAAAAGGAAGGCTAGACCAAATGTATCAGGC
>NZ_PXZM01000050.1 GCF_003013395.1 Brevibacillus fortis
TTCCCTTTTTCCACGGAGCCGTGCAGGAATGCCCCCCATGCAGGGGGCCCAAGAAGCTCGAGCGTTTTCTCCTTTTTCCGCTGCCACCGACAGCAACGGTCAAGGGTGTTTTATAAGCCCACGAATTGACAGGCAAAGAAATCCAACTTATCATCTAATTAGAATATTATCTAATCAGATCGATTCATCAAAGAAAGGAGTGCCTCATTTTGCAATTAGACCAGCTCGTCACCTTTTACAAAGCACTCGGAGACCCGACGCGCGTACGCATTCTCGCGATTTTGGCAAATGGTCCCCTGCATGGACAGGCGTTGGCAGGCAAGCTCGGCGTGACACCTCCGACCATTACCCACCATATGGCAAAGCTTCGAGAGGCAGGTGTCGTTTACGAACGTCGTGATAAAAATACCATTTACTTTTATGTGCACGAAGCTAATGTAATACGCCAGTCGCAAGCGATCGTGAACGTCATGGAAAAAGCAAAGGATTCGCCAGTTGAGGACATTTTTACGCAAGACAACTTACATGTTCAGAGGAGGCACCAGATGGCAGCGGAAAAAACGCAGGTCATTCGCAGTTTCATTACTCCAGATGGCAAGCTGAAACAAATCCCGTCCCAGCGTAAGAAAAAGCTGATCGTCTTTGAATACATGGTGCGAGGGTTAGAAAAAAGCCGCAAATACAAGGAACAAGAGATCAACGAATACATTCGCCAATTCCATGAGGATTATGCTACGATTCGCCGGGAATTCATCATGAATCATTATATGTATCGAGAAGAGGGCATCTATGAGCTGAACCCGGAGGAAATGTGGGCAAAAGCCGAAGACCTGCAATAGCAGGAAATCGTTTCCTTCTGAATGGAATAGAAAAAAGGACAACCTTCGGCACTGCCGCTCAGGTTGTCGAAGCAATAGAATGTCACACAAATTCATTATAGCGAGAGCCCTATAAGGTTTGCCATGATAAACAGCTGGGAATAGAGGAAAAGTATTTCCAGCCATCGTTCTTCAAAAATGAAGAAGGCATGTGGAACGTAAAGCTGTTCCCATGCCTTTTTTGCTTTTAGAGGCTTTTGAATACTTATACCCCTTTTTTCAGTTCTGCCTGCCAAGCTGTACGATAACGGAAATAATTGCGAGTTCCCAAAAATAAATTCATTGCCCCTACAATCAGCATGATCAATGCAACGACAATGCGGATCGTATCGAGAGAATCAAACGTAAACTGATTAATGCCGAATAAAGAAACGAGTATCCCCAATGACACATTCATTTTCCCCAGCAACATACGCGATTCAAGCGGATGGATGCCTCGTCTGCGCGCATGGATACTATAGTAGACGCTGGCTACCAGGGAAGCGAGAACACCGGTCATGTAAAAGGCAAACCACATAGATGGATTCATCCTTTCTAGCCATTCTGGTATTACCCATCCTACCAAAATCAGGGGAGAACGGTCAAATACGAGCAGGAACATTTGTTCTTAACGTCCGTATGCGCTATACTTCCGGTATAATGTAAGGGAGATAGTTTCAATCGTGAAAAGTGAGAGGGGTAATATCATGACCTCCTTTGTCCATTTGCATGTTCATACGGAGTACAGTCTGCTGGACGGAGCAGCACGTATCGATGCGCTAGTCAAACGAGCCTGCGAATTGGGCATGCATGCACTGGCCATGACAGACCATACCAATCTGTACGGGGCAATCCCGTTTTATAAAGCTTGTCTGGAAGCAGGCATCCAACCGATTATCGGGATGGAAATATACGTAATAGAGGGAAATCTTCAAGATCGCGTACGAAATGCACCGCCGCCTAGTCATCTGATCGTTCTTGCTGAAAGTGAAACGGGCTACCGGAATCTCCTGAAGCTAGCGACAATCGCGAATACAGACGGCAACTACATCCTTCCGCGTCTCAACAAAGAGGTCTTGGCAAAGCATACAGACGGTATCATTGCACTGAGTGGTTGCCAGCAAGGGGAAGTAGCCAAGCTGCTACTGGCTGGAGACGCAGATGCTGCAAAAGAAGCAGCCCGCAAGTATCAGCGAATGTTTGGTGAACAGCATTTTTATTTGGAACTGGCTGATCACGGACTGGAAGTGGAGCGCAGGTTGAATACTCGTCTCGTGAAACTGAGTCAGGAGACGGGGATTCCGCTGATTGCGACAAACAACGTTCACTACATCCACAGGGAGGATCACCAGCAGCATGATATATTGCTGGCGATCAAAGAAGGCAAGACGATTGGCGAAGAAAACCGTTTCCGTTACGAGACGGATCAGTACTATTTGAAAAGTGCCGAAGAGATGGCGACGCTCTTTGCTTTTGCTCCTCAGGCGATAGCCAATACGGTAGCCGTTGCAGACAGGTGCAAGCTGGACCTTACCTTTGGCGCGCATATTTTGCCGGAATTTCCTTTGGCAGAGGGACAAGATTCGACGCAGTATTTGCGTGAACTGTGTGAAAAGGGCTGCCGGGAGCGATACGGTGAGATTACACCAGAGGTGCAAGCGCGTCTGGATCGCGAGCTGGCGATTATTACAGGGACGGGCTTTACTGATTACTTCCTGATTGTATGGGATTTCATGCGGTACGCTCACGAAAACGGGATACCGACTGGACCTGGCCGGGGATCTGCGGCAGGTAGCCTGGTTGCGTATGTTTTGAAAATCACGAATGTCGATCCGCTCCGCTTTCAGTTGCTCTTTGAACGCTTTCTCAACCCGGAGCGGGTGACGATGCCCGATATTGATATCGATTTTTCCGTAGAGCGCCGTGACGAAGTGATTCACTATGTTGCGAGCAAGTACGGTCATGATCGTGTCGCCCAGATCATTACCTTTGGAACAATGGCGGCTCGTGCAGCAGTACGTGACGTTGGACGGGCGTTAGGCTTGTCTTTGGGCATCGTGGATTGCGTCGCCAAAATGATTCCGCAATCGCCAGGCATGACGATTGCACGGGCGATGCAGATCAACCCGGATATCGGCAAGCTGTGCGCGGAGAACAAACAGGCAGCGCAACTGATCGAAACGGCAATGGGAGTAGAAGGCTTGCCTCGCCACGCCTCCACGCATGCAGCGGGTGTCGTCATTTCGCGTGAACCGCTGACGAATTACGTACCATTACAGACGGGCAACGAAGGCTTGGCGCTCACGCAGTATCCGATGGAAATTCTCGAAGAAGTCGGTCTGTTGAAGATGGACTTCCTCGGCTTGCGCAATTTGACCATCATTCAGGAGACGCTGCGTCATTTGCAGGAGCAGGGGATATCGCTTGATCTGGATCAGCTGCCGACAGACGATGAGAAAACGTTTCGCATGCTCTCTCGTGGGGAGACAACGGGTATATTCCAACTGGAGTCTTCGGGGATGCGCAATGTGCTGCGAGATTTGAAGCCGAGCAGCCTCGATGACATCATTGCAGTTCTGGCACTGTATCGCCCGGGGCCGATGGAGATCATCCCGCAGTACATCGCCGCCAAGCACGGACAGAGTAAAGTACAGTACGCTCATCCTGTTCTGGAGCCAATTTTGCAGGAGACGCACGGTTTTATGATATATCAGGAGCAAATCATGCAGATTTCCTCGACGCTCGCAGGCTTCAGCCTTGGTGAGGCAGATATTTTGCGCCGAGCAGTCGGGAAAAAGAAACGGGAGCTATTGGCGGAGCAGCGGGAGAAGTTCGTGGCTGGTTGTGTACGACAAGGATATGGAGACGAGCTGGGCAATCAAGTCTACGATTTGATCGTGCGCTTTGCCGATTACGGTTTTAACAAAGCCCACTCGGTTGCTTACGCGGTCATCGCTTACCAGATGGCTTATTTGAAAGCAACTTATCCGCTTGCGTTTATGGCAGCACTGCTCTCCTTATCGATTGGCAGTCAGACTAGAATTGCCGAGTACACGGAAGAAGCGCGGCGGTTGCGGCTTACCGTGCTCGGCCCAGACGTGAATAAGAGCCTGGCCTACTTTACAGTGGAGCAGGATGCGATTCGCTTCGGTCTGGCCGCAGTGAAAAACGTTGGCTACGGTGCCATTGAATCAATCGTAAAAGAGCGCAAAGGTAGACCGTATCGCGACGTCTTTGATTTTTGTGCCCGCGTAGATGCGCGGTTAGTTAACCGAAGAGTGGTAGAGTCGCTCACCTTGTGCGGCGCACTGGATTCGTTGCCAGGACATCGCAGTCAGCTTTTGCTATTGCTGGATGAAGCGGTAGGGAAGGCAAATAGCAAGCGTATAGAACGAGACGCTAACCAGCTCAATTTATTTGCGGGTGAAGAGGACACGGCACCATTGCGTGAGCCGACAGAATATCCCGAGGTACCGCCGCTCTCACATACACAGCAACTAAAAGAAGAACGGGACTTGATCGGGGTATACATCTCCGGTCATCCACTTGATCAGTTTGCTCATGTCGCCAGTCGCCCGGAAGTAGCGGTCATCTCTTCATTGGGGGATGTGCCGCGCGACAAAACGGTTAAAGTGTTTGGAATGATAACGGAAGCCAGACGCATCCAGACGAAAAAAGGGGACCCAATGGCATTTATTACGCTAGAGGACAAAACGGCGCCAGTAGAGCTGGTCGTCTTCCCGCAGGTGTATACGAAGTATGCGTCACTGCTCGAGCGCGAACAAATCGTCGTGGCAGAAGCCCGAGTCGATCATCAGGACGACATGGTCAAGCTCTTAGCTTCCCGTTTCTGGGATGCACAAACGTTGCCACAGCCGAAGTCCGAGACCGTTTTATTTGTCAAAATTTCGGCAGAGCAAGAGCACGATTCGACGCTGCAAAGGCTTTCACGCTTGTTTGTCGAAAAAAAAGGAACGATTCCTGTAATCCTTTTCTACGAAGGAAAAAGACAGACAATTCGCCTCCCGGAAGCAAATTGGGTAGACGTAGATGAGTCATTTTTGGAGCAAGCGCGAGAAATTGTGGGTCCTGACAGCGTAATTCGGAAAGAAATGCCTATAAATTGGGGAGGATGAGGAATGTCCTCCCTTTTTCGCCGTTTTCGGCAGGTTTACAGGAGAACAGTTTTTTATTATATTGAGATCATAACTCAATAAGTGGTCAGACCACTTGGGATAACCCAGGCATTTTTACTGCCTACAAGCAATCATAGAAACTATTATCGTGAAATGGAGTGGGATCTCATGTCCAACCTGAGAGAGGAAGCACTGGAGCTTCACAGAAAACATCAAGGAAAATTGGAGGCAGTGACCAAGGTACCCGTTCGCAATGCTTACGATCTGAGTCTTGCTTATTCTCCTGGGGTTGCTGAACCTTGCAAAGATATTTTTGATGACAAGTCCAAAGTGTACGATTACACGATGAAAGGCAATCTGGTTGCAGTAGTCAGCGACGGTACTGCTGTACTGGGTCTCGGAAACATCGGACCAGAAGCAGCAATGCCGGTTATGGAAGGAAAAGCAGTTCTGTTCAAATCCTTCGCAGGCGTAGATGCATTCCCGATCTGCTTGAATACAACGGATGTAGATAAAATCGTAGAGACAGTAAAACTGCTCGAGCCTACTTTTGGTGGCGTTAACTTGGAAGATATCGCAGCTCCTGCATGCTTCGAAATCGAAGAGCGTCTGAAGCGCGAAACAAATATCCCGATTTTCCACGATGACCAGCACGGTACAGCAATTGTTACAGCAGCAGGTCTGATCAATGCTCTGCGCGTAGTTGATAAAAAGCTGGAAGATATCCGCGTAGTAGCGAACGGTGCAGGTGCAGCTGGTATCGCGATCATGAAGCTTTTGATTTCCATGGGCGTTAAAGAAGTGATCATGGTTGATACAAAAGGAATCGTGTACGAAGGCCGTCCATTCGGTATGAACCCAGTGAAGGAACAAATGGCGAAAATCACGAACCGCAGCATGCTGCAAGGTGACCTGTCTGATGCGATGAAGGGCGCTGACGTATTCATCGGTGTATCCGTAGCTGGCGCTGTTACACAGGACATGGTTCGTTCGATGAACCGCGATCCGATCATTTTCGCAATGGCAAACCCAGTACCAGAAATCATGCCGCAAGAAGCAAAAGAAGCAGGTGCGGCAGTAATCGGTACAGGTCGTTCCGACTTCCCAAACCAAGTAAACAACGTACTGGCATTCCCGGGAATTTTCCGTGGCGCGTTGGATGTACGTGCGACTGAAATCAACGAAGAAATGAAGCTGGCTGCTGTTTATGCCATCGCAGACCTGATTACAGCAGAAGAGTTGAATGCAGATAAAGTGATCCCTTCCGCTTTCGATCCACGTGTAGCACCAAACGTTGCTGCGGCAGTAGCAAAAGCAGCGATGGAGACTGGTGTTGCTCGCATCACAGTAGATCCAGAAGAAGTAAAACAAAAGACAACGAAATTGACAGCTATTTCTTATCAAGAAGCCTAAACGAAGTGCCGACACCCTCCGCGAAAAACCAGTAGGCTTTTTACAAACGTGGAGGGTGCTTCTTGTTACAGCTACGAGTAAGGAGGATAATCGTGCTCGACTCTTCCCAAGATCGAAAGGTTTACGAAGGAATTCTCCTGCAACTTCATGAAATCATACAGGAGCAAAACTTGCGGCCCGGCGACAAGCTGCCGTCTGAGCGAGAGCTGTCCGAACAACTGGGAGCAGGTCGTTCCTCTGTACGCGAGGCTCTTCGGGCTTTGGAGCTGCTCGGACTCATTGAGACGCGTCGCGGGGAAGGCACCTTCCTCAAGCATTACCGACACAATCGGCTGATCGATATTCTTGGCTTTTTTATCCTACGTGATACCAAAACCAAGAAGGACTTGATCGAAATGCGACGAATGCTTGAGCTGGATGCTGTCCGCTTAGCCTGTAGACGGGCGACTGACAAGCATTTTGATGAAATGGAACGCATTCTGGCCATCGCAGAGGAAAGAGTAGCAAGAGGCGAGGTTCCTGCGGAGGAAGACTATCAGTTTCATCGCGTCATATGTCGCTCCAGTCGCAACTCGATTTTGCACCGGATCTGGACGCCTTTGGTTGAGTACAGCAACGGTATCCGAGTTGAATCATTGTCACGCGAAGGCAGAGCGAGTGCAGCACTCGTAGAGCATCGACAAATTATGGAAGCCATTCGCGAAGGCGATGTGAACGTCGCATTAGAGAGAATGAAGCAGCATTTAGAGAACAGCAAGCTTTAGTTTTCCCCAATTTGCGAGGGGCGCTGGCGCTGTGATATGATGATGCAGACCTGTATTGGACGATTGAGGAGGAAGCCAGCATGTGGACGGTCATCTACATCGCTCCTAGCGCTAGAATTGCAGAACGGATACAGCAACGTTTGACAGATGAAGGGTTTTTGGTAAAGGTTCGCGAGGGTAAGGTCTCGAAGCAATACGAGATTCTCGTGCCTGAGAGCGAACTAAATGAAGTCCGGGATGTACTCGGCACGATCCTTCACTGATGAGAAAGGTGGGTGTACCTGTGCTTAAAGATCTTTTTGGGAAAAAGCGCAAATTCGCTACAGTTCCTTCAGAGACACTAGCACGTGTCCCTGCTTCCACCGACACTAGCAAGGAAGCGGGTACGAAAGAAAAGGAAGTCCCTGAGGGATTGATGAATAAATGCCCACATTGTGGGACGATTCACTACTCGAAGGATTTGGAGAAGAACTTGCGCGTCTGCAAAGGCTGCCAGTTCCACTACTCCATGTCCGCTCCAGAGCGTCTGCAAGCGCTTCTGGATGATGGGGTTCTGACCGAAGAATTTGATGCCAATTTGATTACAGCCAATCCACTCGGTTTTCCTGGTTATTTGGAAAAACTGGAAAAAGATATGGCCAACACCAATTTGAACGAGGCGATCATTACAGGGGAAGGTATCCTGGGTGGGAACCGCATCGTGATTGGGGTCATGGATTCTCGTTTCCGTATGGCGAGTATGGGATCGGTCGTCGGGGAAAAAATCACGCGCGCAATCGAGCAAGCGATCGAACGGCGTTTGCCTTTCATTCTGTTCAGTGCATCTGGTGGAGCACGCATGCAAGAAGGTGTATTGAGCCTGATGCAAATGGCGAAAACCAGCGCAGCGTTGTCTCGATTGGACCGCGAACGCTTGCTGTTCGTCTCGATCATGACGAATCCTACATATGGTGGCGTATCGGCCAGCTTTTCTTCGTTGGGAGATTATAATATTGCAGAACCAGGAGCTATGATCGGTTTTGCCGGGCGTCGAGTCATTGAGCAAACGATCCGTCAGGATTTGCCAAAAGACTTCCAAACAGCGGAATTCTTGTTAAAAAATGGGCAGCTCGACATGGTGGTACACCGTAAGGATATGCGAAATACGCTGTCCAAACTGGTAGAGATGCACACGTCTCGGGAAGGAGTAGAAACATGGCAGGCGAGCTCTCCTTTGAAAAGCCATTAGTAGAATTACAAGACAAGATTAAGGAATTGCGCCGTTTTACTGAGGAAAAGGGAATTGATTTCTCTGACGAAATACAGCGTCTCGAACAAAAATCAAAAGAGCTTGCTGCGCAAATTTATGGCAACTTGACTCCATGGCAGCGCGTACAGCTGGCTCGTCATCCGGAACGGCCAACGACTTTGGACTATATACAACTACTTTTTACTGATTTTATCGAGGTTCATGGAGACCGTTTGTTCGGAGATGACCATTCGATTGTGGGTGGAATTGCCAAGCTAGACGGACATCCGGTTACGGTCATCGGTCACCAAAAAGGGAAAGATACAAAGGACAACATCAAGCGCAATTTCGGAATGGCTCATCCAGAAGGCTACCGGAAGGCATTGCGCATTATGCAGCAGGCGGATAAGTTCGGTCGCCCGATTATTTGCTTTATCAATACATCTGGGGCATATCCTGGGAAAGCGGCAGAAGAGCGCGGTCAGAGTGAAGCGATTGCCCGCAATCTGCGTGAAATGGCAACGTTTCGCGTGCCAATTATTTGTATTGTCATCGGGGAAGGTGGAAGCGGTGGAGCCTTGGCGATCAGTGTAGGCAACCGCATCTATATGTTGGAGAATTCCTATTACTCCGTGATTGCACCAGAGAGTGCAGCCGCGATCCTCTGGAGAGACTCCAGCTTGGGTATGCGTGCAGCGGAGACGATGAAAATTACGGCTCCTGACTTGTTGGAATTAGGAGTCATTGACGGAATTATTGATGAACCATTCGGAGGAGCCCATCGTGATTTGATCGCGCAGGCAGGGATGGTCAAGGCGGTCATCACGGAACAACTAGAACAGTTGGGCCGTTTAACTCCAGATGAATTGATACAGGACCGTTACGATAAGTTTAAACAGATCGGAGAATTCGCCTCCCTGTAAGAATCAGGGGGCGTTTTTTTCTTGTTTTCCGTGAAGAAAATCTGCTACAATCGAAGTCGAATGAAAGAGTTATCAGAGCTTTCAAAAAGTATGGCACATATCTATCGACTGTATAACAGATATGTTGATTTGAGTGATACAGCATGTTTCATACAAAGTATGGTACATACTGTTTCCGTTAAATGACATGCTAAAGACGATATGATTGGAGAGGTGGATTCCATGCGAAAACTTGCAGTTCTCACCAGCGGTGGAGATTCTCCTGGAATGAATGCTGCAGTCCGGGCGGCTGTACGTCGTGCTCATTTTCACGAGGTACAAATGTTTGGGGTTTACCACGGATACGAAGGGCTGATGCGGGGAGATATCAAGGAGATGTCTCTGGGTTCTGTTGGGGATATTATCCAACGGGGAGGAACCATTCTCTACTCCGCCCGCAGTGAGGCATTCAAGACGGAAGCCGGACAGCAAAGAGCGGTGGAGCAATTACGTGATCATGGAATTGAAGGTCTGATTGTGATTGGGGGAGACGGTTCGTTTCGCGGTGCGCAGAAGCTGACCGAAAAAGGCTTCCCGACCATTGGCGTACCGGGCACGATTGATAATGATATTCCGTGCACCGATTTCACGATCGGGTTTGATACGGCATTGAATACCGTTGTGGAAGCGATCGATAAAATCCGCGATACGGCCACTTCGCATGAACGCACCTACATTATTGAAGTGATGGGGCGAGATGCTGGCGACCTGGCATTGTGGGCAGGGCTTGCAGCTGGTGCCGAGTCGATCATTATCCCGGAAGCGTCGCAGGAGTTGGACGACATTATTGAGCGTCTGCATGCTGGACAACGCCGTGGTAAAAAGCATTCCATCATCATTGTGGCGGAAGGGGTAGGAAGCGCAGCTTCGTATGCCGAAGCCATCACGAAAGAGACAGGCTGGGAGACTCGCGTGACGGTACTGGGTCACATTCAGCGTGGTGGTTCCCCTACTGCGATGGACCGAATGCTGGCGAGCCGAATGGGTGCCGCAGCCGTCGATTTATTACTGGAAGGCAAGCAGGATCGAATGGTTGGGATTCAGAACAACGAGATCGTTGATGTTGATTTTCAAGAAGCATTGGCGAAAAAGCATCAATTGGATTTATCCATTTATCAATTGGCGCGCACGCTATCTATATAATACTGACAGTTTTTACGAGTGTAGAGGAGGCTTACATCCTATGTTAAGGAAAGCAAAAATCGTGTGTACCATTGGACCGGCGAGTGAATCGGTTGAAACACTGAAAAAACTCATTGAAGCAGGAATGAACGTAGCGCGTTTGAATTTTTCGCACGGTTCCCATGAGGAGCATGCTGCTCGTATTGTGAACATTCGTCAGGCATCGAAAGAAACGGGGAAGCCTGTTGCGATCCTGTTGGATACAAAAGGTCCTGAAATCCGCACGGGTACGCTTGCAGTAGATGCAGTTGAGCTCGTAGAAGGAAATACGCTGATCCTCACCATTGAGGAAGTAGCGGGTACCGCTGAGCGTGTCTCCATTACGTATCCGGAATTGCCACGTGATGTAAAAATCGACGATACGATCTTGATCGACGACGGCCTGATCGGGTTGACAGTACAAGAAGTGCGTGACACCGAAATCGTCTGCTTGATCAAAAACGGTGGAACACTGAAGAGCAAGAAAGGCGTCAATGTTCCTGGTGTCAAAATCAACTTGCCAGGTATCACAGAAAAGGATGCGCAGGATATCGAATTTGGTGTTGAACAAGGTGTCGATTTCATTGCGGCTTCCTTCGTCCGAAAAGCATCGGATATCTTGGAGATTCGCAAAATCCTGGAGCGCAATAATGTGCGAATCGATATTATCGCCAAAATCGAAAACCAGGAAGGCGTCGATAACGTAGACGATATTCTGGTAGTAACAGATGGAATCATGGTTGCGCGCGGTGATTTGGGCGTAGAGATTCCGGCCGAAGAAGTACCACTTGTTCAGAAGAAGCTGATCAAGAAGTGTAACGAACTCGCGAAGCCAGTCATTACGGCGACACAAATGCTCGATTCTATGCAGCGCAACCCACGCCCGACACGTGCAGAAGCGAGTGACGTTGCGAACGCCATTTTCGATGGTACAGATGCCATCATGCTCTCCGGAGAGACGGCTGCGGGTAAATATCCGGTTGAATCTGTCGAAACCATGGTGCGAATCGCTGTACGTGCAGAGCAAGAGCTGAATTATCGCGAGATCTTGTATGCACAAGCACAGCTCAAACAAGTGACGATTACTGATGCCATCAGCCAAGCTGTATCCAATGCAGCACTGGATCTGGACGCAGCTGCAATCATTACAGCGACCGAAAGCGGACACACAGCTCGCATGGTATCGAAGTTCCGTCCAAAAGCACCAATCGTGGCTGTAACACCGCATGAAGCGATTATTCGCCGACTTGCACTCGTAAATGGCGTGTATCCGGTGAAGGGCGAAATGGCGAATACAACCGACGAAATGCTGGAGATGTCTGTTCAGGAGGCACTCGATGCAGGCTTCGTTCGTCATGGCGATCTCGTCGTGATCACAGCAGGCGTACCTGTGCGTGAAGTTGGGACAACGAACCTGATGAAAATCCACGTCATTGGCGATGTGGTAGCAAAAGGACAGGGAATCGGTCGAAAAGTTGTCACGAACAAGGTAGTAATTGCTAGATCCGCTGAAGAGGCGCTGGCAAAGGTAGAAGAAGGAGCGATCCTGGTAACCATCGGTACCGACTCCGATATGATTGAAGCGTTTGGCAAGGCTGGAGCGGTGATTTGCGAAGAGGGCGGACTTACCTCTCACGCAGCCATCGTAGGCCTGAATCTCGGCGTTCCAGTCATCGTAGGAGTGCAATTTGCTACGGATGTATTGAAGGAAGGGCAAATTGTAACGGTGGATTCTGAGCGTGGGCATATTTACTCAGGTCATGCGCGGATTTTGTAGGTAAAACTATTCATCTTTAACATAGAATGCCTCTGAAGGGTGACCAAGCGTCACCCTTTTTTGGCGTGCTGTAAAAAGGATTAGCCGACGAACTACCTGATAAGTTTTACCAGATAACGGCGATTATTAGGTGGTGCAAAGCGAGTGGGAATCTGTTAAAATCGGTCGGTGGCTTTGTATCGGGACGGGTAAAATCCATACGTTCGGAATTTCCAAACCATGACAGAATGTTCGTTTTGTCCCCATGGCGAAAACAAGGCTGAGGATAAAAGTCTCTGTTTTCTCGTCCAATGTTCGGGATTTTGTGTCAAGTGTTTTTTTGAGAAAAACACAACATCTAGTATTGTCGAAAATTATTTCGCACAATATATAGGTAAAACTATTGAGTTTTATAGATGAAGATAGGTAAACTAGAGAGGAAAGATTCGAAGGAGGAACGATATGCTGGCGACCGTAACCGTATCCCGAACCCAATTTTTGCGGGATGAATTCTTAGATCAATATCCTGATTTTCCGATCCATATGAGTCCTCTGGGACAATTTGTTTACTACCGTACTTATTCTCGCTTTGTACCGGAAAAAGGAAGACGGGAAACGTGGAAAGAAACGTGCCGCCGCTCGGTGGATTACAATATTAAGCTGGCTTATCAGCATTTGAACAAAATCGGAATGTACGCCGATTCACGCGCGATGGAAAAAGAGGCAGAAGGTCTGTTTGACAACATGTTTAACCTTCGCCAGTTTTTGTCTGGTCGTACCTTGTGGGTTGGCGGTGCGGACAACGGTGTAGCGGATTTGTATCCGTTGGCGAACTTCAACTGCTCCTTCCTGAATATCAAGTCTTGGGATGACTTGGGCGATCTGTTCTATCTTCTCTTGGTAGGAACGGGCGTAGGCTTCAAATGCACGAAGGAAATGGCTGCTGGACTGGGCCCGATTCGTACGAATGTTTCGCTGCTTTCTTCTGAATACAGACCGCTGCCAAAGCATCAACGCCTGGAGCGTTCTGAGCTGAATGTATTGGATAACGGTTTTGCCAAAATTTATGTGGGCGACAGTAAAGAAGGCTGGGTAGAATCCCTCCGTCTCTACCTGCAAATTTTGACAGATGCTACTTACGAACACATTCACACTGTGAAAATCTCTTATAACAGCGTGCGCCCGAAAGGCGAGCGACTGAAGCGTTTTGGTGGCACAGCTAGTGGTCATGAACCGCTTCGCGAAATGTTTGAAGGTATCGACAAAGTGTTGAAAAACCAAATCGACCAACATTTGGCACAAATCGAGAGTGATGAAAAAGGATACGGCAAAATCCGTCCGATACATATTCTCGACATTGGAAATCTCATCGGAGCAAACGTCGTTGTAGGTGGCGTGCGCCGTACAGCGGAAATTTTCCTGTTCGATCACGATGATTACGAGTGCATGCTGGCTAAATACGGTATCAACGGCTTCTGGACAGAGGATCAGCTGAACCATCACCGTCGTGTGGGCGAGCTGTTGGGAGAGCACAAGCCTGTATGGTTTGACAGCATCCAAAATGTCGGAGACGGACGCTTCGGTCTTGATCACCGCCGCATGTCCAACAACTCCATCGCATTTACCAAACAACCGACCAAGCCATTCTTGAACCTCGTGTTCACATTGATGCAATTGGAAGGCGAACCAGGCTTCATCAACCTGGAAGAAGCGAACCGTCGCCGTCCAAATGCAGAGGGCTTGAACCCTTGTGCAGAAATCCTGCTCGATTCTTATGGTGTCTGCAACCTGACGACAGTCAATTTGGTGGAATTCGTGAAGGATCGTGAGGATGGCTCCAAGTATCTGGATCTCGATGGCTTGCTGGAAGCACAGCGCAAATCTGCTCGTGCTGGTCTGCGCATGACGCTGGTTACGTTGGAGCTGCCGCATTGGGATACCGTTCAACAGCGTGACCGTCTGCTCGGAACCTCCCTTACTGGTGTGAAGGATGCGTTGGCATCCCTTGGCTATACAGAAGAGCAAGAGCTCGAACTGCTGCGCCAGCTGGGCGATGCTGCTCGTGATGAGGCGAATCGTTATGCGTATGAGCTGCGTGTGAACTCTCCACTCTTGGTAACGACCGTGAAGCCGGAAGGTACGCTGTCTCAGGTAGCTGGTGGTGTGTCCAGCGGTCTGCACTGGTCACATTCGCCGTACTACATCCGCCGCATCCGTATCAATGCCGAGGACCCATTGGCAAAAGCGGTACAAGCTCTTGGCTGGACAGTCAACCCAGAGGTAGGATCGCCAGGAGATACGTATGAAGAACGCATGGCAAACGCACGTACACTCGTGATCGATTTCCCTGTAGCATCAGGTGCAGAGGAAACGAAGAACGAAGTAAGTGCAAAACGCCAATTCGATACGTACTTCCGTTTCCAGAAAGAATATACGGAGCACAACTCTTCCAACACCATTACGGTACGCAAGGAAGAGTGGGTAGAAGTAGAAGAGATCGTTTACGACAACTGGGACAATTTCGTAGGTGTATCCTTCTTGCAATTGGATGGCGGAAACTACCAATTGGCTCCTTATGAAGAGTGCACCAAAGAACAGTACGAGGCATTGAAGCAGTCTATGAAGCCGTTTGATTCTGCGATTTTGCAGCAGTATGAAACCGGCGGAGAGGCTGATCTGTCCACGGCCGAATCTTGCGAAGGCGGAGCTTGCCCGATTCGTTAAGCGAACCGAATAATAAGAGATAGGGGGAGACTGCTAAAATCAGTCTGCCCCTGTTTTTTTATGTGGCTGTAGTGGAGAGAAGAATATTTCCAGTCTAGGCTCCAGGCTCCGTCCCGCTGGGGGCTAAAACTGCCCGCTCCGAAGGGATTCGCGGGGAAACGCAAAAGTGGTAGCCGCTCCGTCGTAGGGGCACGTTGCGTTTCTTTTGCCCGCAAATCCCTTCTCCGCTCGGTAGGACTCCACAAGTCGCTACGTCTGGAAATATTCTTCTCTGTCGCGACATATGCGATTCTTCAATCTTTTAAGGCATTTAAAACCCGTCTAACACGGAAAGCTCGTAGAGGAAACAGGAGAAAAAAGCGAAGATCTTTGGTACACCGACCGAGACGTAATGCAAAAAGCGAAACACGCTCTTAAGCGTCCACCTCTGAAATACACCCTGAGTGGACCACTTTGGACGCGGTTTCGTTTTTTGCATGGAGGCGGGCAGTGAATCCCTCAGCGGGTGGGACAAGAAGCTGAGCGTTTTCTCCTGTTTCCTCCCCACCACTACAGCCACGTAGGGGGACTATGGTACAATCATTCTATAGAGAAAGGAGCGATCCAAATGACTCCCATTATTCATTCCCATCGATTGCGCGTCCGCTATGGCGAAACCGATCAGATGGGTGTGGTCTACCATACGAATTATTTGAATTGGTTTGAAGTAGGAAGAACAGAATTGATTCGCCATGCGGGGATCACCTATCGAGAGCTGGAGGAAAAAGGCGTACTTTTGCCCGTCACAGATGCCAACATCTCTTACAAACAGCCCGCCCGCTATGACGATGAGGTAGAGATACGGACGAGAGTAAAAGAGTTCAGCCCTGTCCGTCTCACTTTTGCCTATGAGATTGTTAGATTGTCTGACCAACAGCTGTTGGTGTCAGGAGAGACGATGCACGTATTTACCAACACAGCTCTGAGACCGATTCGCTTGTCGAGAGCGGAGCCTGACATATATGATTGGTTGGACTCCCAGCATAAAGGAGGGGAATAGATATGTTCCGCTTTTTTGCCATTCTGTTTGTCGTTGCGTTTGGATTAGAGCTTTGGGGGCTTATTACCATTGGTTCGTGGATCGGTGGATGGAATACAGTCGTATTAGTCATTCTCACGGGGATCTTGGGAGCTTGGCTCGCGAGGCAGCAGGGGATGCAAGTATTCCGGATGGTCCAAAACCAGCTGGCGCGTGGGCAAATGCCTACGGATTCGCTCATCGATGGTGTTTTGATTTTGGTCGGTGGCATTTTGCTCTTACTGCCTGGTTTTGTCACGGATGTGATCGGACTGGTTTTCCTCATCCCGTACACACGGATGATTATCCGTCATCTGTTGAAGCGCTGGTTGTGGAACCTCATCTCGTCCGGTCGTGTTCAATTGTTTTTTCGCCGTTAATACAGATATTCCATATAAAAAAGAACCGCTTCGAGCTGTGTGACAAGCTGCTCGCAAGCGGTTCTTTTTACGTTGGGTCAGGTTTTCTTCCCACGGATATAGCCCCATACATCGCCGAAGACATTGGCTTTTACCAGAGCATTGATCATGACGAGGGAAACAGGTCCGATGATCAAGCCCAGGAATCCGAACAGCTGGAGGCCGACAAACAACGCAACCAGCGTGAGGAGCGGGTCGAGGCCGACGTTTTCCGCAACGACTTTTGGCTCGATAATTTGACGGAAAATCAAGACGATCCCGTACAAAATGGACAAGCCGATGACCATCGTGTAATTGCCTTTGAAAAACATGTAGATGATCCAAGGGACAAAGACGGTTCCTGTGCCAAGATAAGGCAAGAGATCGACCAAGCCCGTGATCAAGCCAATCGTAATCGCGTATTCGACACGCATGAACAACAGACCAATGATCACGATGGCAGCGGTTAAGGAGATGAGAGTCAGCTGCGCCTTGACAAAACCGAACAACGCATTGCGCAAATCGATAAAAATCTGATCGAGACGGCTGTTTACTCCTTTTGGCAAAAGTCGGCGAGCTCGTGCTTCCCAAAGAGCAAAATCTTTGGAGATAAAGAAGGCACCCATGATGGAGATGACGGAAACTGTCGCCATATTCGGGAGTGAGACAAGCAGGTTTTTCAATCCATCCAGGAATTTAACGATCAAGTCCTGTCCGACATTCGTGATGGTCGAGATCGCGCTGCCTACCGTACTGGCAAGCTTATCCTTATAACCTGGGTCAAGCTGATCGTAAAACCACTGAATCTGATTGTAGATGCCCATCAAGAAGTCTTGAGAAATCGTATTTTGCAAATAATGGGCCAGCTCCTGTGAAACGACTGGCAAGCGTTTGGCCAGCTCTCCGATTTCCACGACCGTTTCCGTGATGATCAGTGTGACCACTCCGCCAGCGAGCAACATCAAAACCAAGAGAGCGATGATGACGGAAAGCCAGCGTGGAATCCTGAACTTTCTAGTCATGAACGTAACGGGCTTGTTGATGATGAGCGCAATGACTAAAGCGATTATAAATGGGTACAGTAAGGGTGTTGCATGTTGGAATACCCAAATCCCTACATAGACAAGCAGGCAAACCCATATCAAGCGAATGATCTGAAAGAGGCGCTCTACCCAGTTTTCCTGATTCAAACGATTTCTCCTTTCCGCCGCGAAGGTGCGAACAAAATACTGATGTTTCTATTATGCAGCATGCTTGATAGGTGGAGCAAGAATCGTGAAAAAACAAAACTCCGTTTCACCCTTCGAAACATTTTTTCGCCAACCTTATTCACAAAATCGCAATAATCTTTTATAATTGGGTCGTCTTAGTGGATTCTTTTCTCTCGCCTCTCCCCTTACACGAGCGTCATTTTCAGGTATGACCTTGTGAGGATTTGCGTGGATACATTCCCTGTCAAGAGTGGTGGATGAAAGAAACCGCTGCTTACAATTTCATAGATAGGATGTTCAAAAAGTCGTCTTTTTGAACTTGATCAGGGCGTTTATCAGTCATGGCGAACAAGCGAAGACTTGATAAGCACTACTACTTGAGTGGAAAAGGAGAGGGAGTTCTATGACAACTACTCGTGGACTTGAAGGCGTTGTTGCCGCTCAATCATCCATCTGTTCGATCGTCGATGGGGTTCTTTGCTATGGCGGGATCAACATCGATGAGCTAGCAGAACATGCAACTTTTGAAGAGGTTGTATATTTGCTCTGGCATGGAGCGTTACCGAAGCGTGATCAGCTAGACGCTTTGAAAAAACAATTGGGTGAAAATGCAGCAGTGGCCCAAGAAGTGCTGGAAAGCATTCGCCACTATCCAAAAGGCGTGCACCCAATGGCGGCGTTGCGCACAGCTGTCTCTTCGCTAGCGCTCTACGACACAGAAGCGCAAGATATGTCTCCTGAAGCCAACTATCGGAAATCCATCCGTTTGATGGCGCAAACTCCTACCTTGATCGCAGCTTACGAGCGCATGCGCAAAGGTCTGGAGCCAGTAGCTCCACGTGCAGATTTCACGATTGCACAAAACTTCCTCTACATGCTCACAGGCCAAGAGCCAACAGAAACGGCAGTAAAAGCGTTTGACGTTGCTCTGATCCTGCATGCTGACCATGAGTTTAATGCATCTACATTCTCTGCTCGTGTATCTGTTGCGACCCTGACTGATATTTATTCCGGTATCGTGTCTGCAATCGGTACGCTCAAAGGCCCTCTGCATGGCGGCGCTAATGAAGCAGTAGCGAAAATGCTGAACGAAATCGGCGGCATGGCCAACGTAGAATCCTACATCCGCACCAAGCTGGATAACAAGGAAAAAATCATGGGCTTCGGACACCGTGTATACAAAGACGGTGACCCACGTGCGAAATGGCTGAAAGAAATGTCCAAAGCACTGACCGCGCAAATCGGTCGCCCTGAGCTGTATGAGATGTCTGTCAAAATCGATGAGATGATTTCCGGTGAAAAAGGATTGAAGCCAAACGTTGACTTCTACTCCGCATCTGTTTACATTTCACTCGGTCTTGAAACGGACCTGTTCACACCGATCTTTGCCATCAGCCGTATGTCCGGTTGGACGGCACACATCATGGAACAGTATGAAAATAATCGCCTGATCCGTCCTCGCGCGGATTACACCGGTCCGGTCAACCAACACTACGTTCCAATTGACCGCCGCTAAGAACTCGCTATTTTCGAGCGTGGAGGGCAGGTGGTCAGCCAGGCTGATCGCTCCTGAGCGCAAGCTTGAGAACTACCACGAGTGAGTGGTAGTTCTCCTACGTCTGGAAATATTCATAATCACCGAATATATATAACACTGGAGGGATTTTTGTGTTTAAAAACCTGACGCAACCAACTGCTGGCGAAAAAATTACTGTGGATAACGGTAAACTGGTAGTTCCAAACAATCCGATCATTCCTTTCATCGAGGGTGACGGTACTGGCCCTGATATCTGGAATGCTTCTGTTCGTGTTCTGGATGCAGCAGTAGAAAAAGCATACAACGGCGAGAAAAAAATCGCTTGGTTCGAAGTATTCGCAGGAGAAAAATCCTTCAACCAATACAGCGAGTGGCTGCCAGAAGATACATTGACTGCTGTTCGTGAATACCTGATCGCAATCAAAGGTCCTCTGACTACACCAGTAGGCGGCGGTATCCGTTCTATCAACGTAGCACTGCGCCAAGAGCTGGATCTGTACGCTTGCGTACGTCCTGTTCAATACTTCGATGGCGTTCCATCCCCAGTGAAACATCCTGAATTGACTGACATGGTAATCTTCCGTGAGAACACTGAAGACATCTACGCTGGCGTAGAGTGGGCTGAAGGTACTCCAGAAGTGAAAAAAGTAATCGACTTCCTGCAAAACGAAATGGGCGTGAAGAAAATCCGCTTCCCAGAAACTTCTGGTATCGGTATCAAGCCTGTTTCCAAAGATGGTACTGAGCGTCTGGTTCGTGCAGCGATCGACTATGCTATCGATAACAACCGCAAATCCGTTACCCTCGTACACAAGGGTAACATCATGAAGTTCACAGAAGGCGCGTTCAAAAGCTGGGGATATGCACTGGCTGAAGCAGAATACGGCGACAAAGTGTTCACATGGGCACAATACGATCGTATCAAAGCTGAAGGCGGCGACGCTGACAAAGCACAAAAAGAAGCAGAAGCAGCTGGCAAAATCATCGTAAAAGACGTGATTGCTGACGCGTTCCTGCAACAAATCCTGACTCGTCCAGCTGAGTATGATGTAGTAGCAACACTCAACCTGAACGGTGACTACGTATCCGACGCTCTGGCTGCACAAGTAGGCGGTATCGGTATCGCTCCAGGTGCAAACATCAACTACCTGACTGGTCATGCGATCTTCGAAGCAACTCATGGTACAGCTCCGAAATACGCTGGTCTGGACAAAGTAAACCCATCCTCCGTGATCCTGTCCGGAGAAATGATGCTGCGTCACCTGGGCTGGAACGAAGCAGCTGATCTGATCATCAACTCCATGGAAAAAACCATCTCTGCGAAAACAGTAACATACGATTTCGCACGTCTGATGGAAGGTGCACAAGAACTGAAATGCTCCGAGTTTGCTGACGCTCTGATTCAAAACATGTAAGATAGATTTGGGTACAAATTTTACACTTACATTTTGGAGGGGAATCGTTCATGGCATTCAACCGTAAAAAAATCGCTGTTATCGGTAGTGGCTTCACTGGTGCAACAACTGCATTCATTTTGGGGCAAAAAGAGCTGGGCGACGTAGTATTGGTTGACATTCCGCAACTGGAGAACCCAACAAAAGGTAAAGCGCTGGACATGATGGAATCCTCGCCAGTATTAGGCTTTGATGCGAACATCACAGGTACTGCGAACTACGAAGATATCAAAGATGCTGACCTGGTCATCATCACAGCAGGTATTGCCCGCAAGCCTGGCATGTCCCGCGATGACCTGGTTAACACCAATGCTGGCATTATGAAATCTGTTGCAGAGCAAGTAAAAACATATGCACCTAACTCTATCGTGCTCGTACTGTCCAACCCAGTTGACGCGATGACGTACACCTTCTTCAAAACGTCTGGCTTCCCGAAAGAGCGCGTAATCGGTCAATCCGGCGTTTTGGATACGGCTCGTTTCCGTACCTTCGTGGCTATGGAATTGAACGTTTCTGTAGAAGACGTAACGGGCTTCGTTTTGGGCGGTCACGGTGATGACATGGTTCCATTGGTTCGATACTCCTATGCTGGCGGTATCCCATTGGAAAAATTGATCCCGAAAGACCGTCTGGATGCGATCGTAGAGCGTACCCGCAAAGGCGGCGGTGAGATCGTAAACCTGTTGGGGAACGGTTCCGCATACTATGCACCTGCGGCTTCCTTGGTACAAATGGCTGAAGCCATCATCAAGGACAAAAAACGCATTCTGCCATCCATTGCTCTTCTGCAAGGAGAGTACGGCTACAACGATCTCTACCTGGGTGTACCGACTCTGCTCGGCGCAAACGGTATCGAGAAAATTATCGAATTGGATTTGACTGCCGAAGAGCAAGCAGCGCTCGACAAATCTGCTGACTCCGTACGCAGCGTCATGGCTGTTTTGAAATAAGCTCCATACATGTAAGACGCCTTTCTTTGGGAAGGCGTCTTTTTTTGAATTAGTTAAAGTTGCTGTGATGGGGGAAGAAGCGAATTTCCAGTCTACGCTTCGACCTCCGCCCCGCAAGGGGGGATTGACTGTCCGCTTCGGAATAAATGGCGGGAGCGCTTCAAACGTAGAAGTTTCGAAGAAGGATTCCATAAGTGAAGCTTAAATTCCCCGCCATTTATTCCGAAGCTGGGATGGGCTCCAGAAGCGCTTTGACTGGAAATTCGCTTCTTCTACGCAGCTTTTGGTTACTTTTAAAAAAATTCTCAAGGATTAAAGTACAGTGGTTACTACGTTTAATCTCTGGAAAACTTCGTTAGGCTAACTTGCCAAACCCTTTAAAACACAAATGCATCAACAGCTGGACGGAAGCACTGTCACATGTTTGGAAGGAGACCGCCCGAACGAAGAGAGGATATAGGCGACTGGAAAACATGTGGCAGGGCTTCTCCCGACCACTACAGCAAGAAGACAACAAGGATTTTTCAAGTAGATACCTTTACCTAAAAGAGGAATACTACTGCCAAGCAGGTAAGTTCTATGTGTCCATTCAGTATGTCTTTACAAAAAAATTACTTGTTTTCCGCAATGAGCATTGGCAGACTGAATATGTAGAGAGAAGCATTTTTCAGGGGACGTAGGTTAGAAAATCGAGCGCAAGCATTGCAACGCTAGGGGGAAACAGACAGATGATTAAAGTATTGGTAGTAGATGACGAACCTTCCATTGTTAAGCTATTGCAATTTAATCTTGAAAAATCAGGATTTCAAGTCGTAACTGCTTTTGACGGTAAACAGGCCTTGGAAATGGTTAAAAGCGAGCAGCCTGATTTTATCATTCTCGATTTGATGCTTCCCAAGATGGATGGAATGGACGTATGCAAAACCTTGCGACAAGAACGCAATAATACACCGATCTTGATGCTTACAGCTAAAGATGATGAGCTCGACAAGATTTTGGGGCTTGAGCTTGGTGCCGATGATTATTTGACAAAGCCGTTTAGCCCGAGAGAAGTCATTGCTCGCGTGAAAGCCATTCTTCGGCGATTTCAGAACACGCCAGAGGCGACTACAGCGCCTCAAGAGGTGTTGCTCCAATTTGGGGATATTCGTATTTACCCAGAGAAGTACGAGGTGTTCTGTAAAGACGTGAAGGTCGAGCTGACGCCAAAGGAATTCGAGCTGCTTAACTATTTAGCGAGCCACCAAGGGCGTGTACTGACACGCGATCAATTGTTGAATGCTGTTTGGAACTACGATTTCATCGGGGACTCTCGAATCGTGGACGTGCATGTCAGCCATTTGCGTGAAAAACTTGAAGATGACACGAAGAACCCTAAATACATCAAAACCGTTCGCGGATTAGGATACAAACTGGAAGGATAACGGAGGATTTACCTTGACTCGCTTTCGAATCAAACTCACTTTGACTATTTTGGGTTTAATCTCCCTCGTCTTGTTAGTGATGGGGATGTATTTTGCCAAAGTGCTGGAGAATTCCTACCTCCAATCACTGAATGAACTATTGTCTCGCGAGTCAAAGCTCATCGCTCAGGCGGTCCGTTTCCCGAACGTCTTTACGGATGAGGCGACGTTAGCCGAGCGGGTCAAACAAGTAGCGCCTACGGATGAAGTGCGGATTACCATTATCAACAAAGAGGGTCAGGTGATGTACGACAACTCCTCCCACCCGGAAGAGATGGAAAACCACCAAGACCGACCGGAGATGATGGCAGCGCTAAAAGGAGAAACAGGGATTTCCCGCCGTTTCAGTGAGACACTCGGCTATGACATGATGTACGTAGCAGTACCCGTTGAACTGAACAGCGAAATATTCGGTGTCGTTCGTTCAGCGATGTCGATGAAAGATATTACAGATACGATTCACAAAATGTGGTACAGCTTGCTCACCGGATTATTGGTTACTTTGGTAGTCGGATCGATTGTCGTTTCCCGCATTTCCTTTTCTATTATTCGTCCGATCGAGGAGATCACCCGGGTAGCCCGCAACATTACACAGCGCCAATATGAGAGCCGTGTGAGAATCAAAGCCAAGGATGAGATCGGTCAGCTTGCAGGCGCGATCAACTTCATGGCCTCGAGTCTGGAGCAGCAGATGTACGAAATCTCGGAGAATCAGCAGCGACTAGCAGGTGTGCTGACCAATATGACGAGTGGCGTGATCTTCATTTCAGAGCAACGCCGGATCATGCTGGTCAATCCAGCCGTTGAAAAGCTGTTGGGGACCGCTGGACATGAGATCGTAGGGAAGCTGCATATCGAGGCAGGCAAGAGCTTTGGGCTCAGCCAATACATCGACAGGTGCCTCGACAGAAGTGAGAAGTTCCGCCAAGAGGTACACATCTATTACCCGCAGGAACGCATTCTTGACGTGAATTTTGCTCCCTATATTAACTTCAAAGGGGAGTCAAGAGGCGTGGTCGTGGTGCTGCATGACATCACCGACATTCGCCGTCTGGAGAAGATGCGCAGTGACTTCGTAGCAAACGTATCGCATGAGCTACGCACGCCGATTACCTCGATCAAGGGCTTCACGGAGACCTTGCTTGAAGGGGCGATGCAGGACGAGGAAACATGTCGCAACTTCTTACAAATTATCTCGGATGAGAGTGAGCGACTCTACCGGATGATCCGCGATATTTTGGACCTGTCCAAAATCGAGCAGAAACGCATCCCGTTGCAGCTGAGTCAGGTTCATTTGCAGGATCTGGTCAGTTCGGCAGTTGCTATCATGCACGAGCAGGCACAGCGCAAGGAATTGACGATCGAGCTCCCTTCACCGAAGCCTGATATTTGGTTGATGACGGATAAGGATTGCTTGCAGCAAATCATCTTGAATCTGTTGACGAATGCGATCGTCTACACGCCAGAAGGTGGAAAAATCAACGTCAAGACACACGCAGACAGCGAAAACATCACCATTCAAGTCATGGATACAGGGATCGGCATTCCAGAAAAGGATCTCACACGTATCTTTGAGCGGTTTTATCGCGTAGACAAGGCACGTAGCCGCGATTCAGGTGGAACAGGTCTGGGCCTCGCCATTGTGAAACATCTTGTGGAAAATTTGCACGGACATATCAGTGTGGAGAGCACGGAAGGAAGAGGAACAACCTTCACAGTTACACTCCCCCTTACCTAAAAAACAACTGCTGAAACATTTACACAAACAAAATAGTAGCTTTACTTCTACGCTACAATCGCCTTGTACCATTTGACATGTCAGACAAAAGAAGGGGGAAGAGGGAAATGTCACGGCACGCTTTTGAAGAACAGCAGGATGTACTGCACCGTAAGCTCATGACGATGGGCACATTGGTGGAAGAAGCCATTCATAAATCGATTAAGAGTCTGGTTGAGCGGGATGCTGAACTGGCTGAACAGGTTATCGCAAGCGATCCTGTGATCAATGAGTTGGAGCAAGAAATACAGAGCGATTGCTTCCGTCTCATTGCACTGCAGCAGCCAGTCGGAGGTGACTTGCGACGCCTGGGAACAATGTTGAAGCTGGTGACGGATTTGGAGCGAATGGGTGATCATGCCGTTTCCATTGCCAAGACGACCCGACGCTTGATGGCGGATCCGTATGTGAAACCGCTCATCGATATTCCGATGATGGCTGATCACGTCAAGGCTATGGTGCGTGATTGCTTAAATGCGTATATTGCACGCAACAAAGACGCGGCAGAAGAGATTGCCGCACGCGACGACATTGTTGATAAGCTGTACTCCACGATTTTCCATGACCTGATTGAATTGATGACGAAAAACAGTCAGGCCATTTCACAAGGAACGCATTTGCTCTTGGTCGCGCAATATTTGGAACGGATTGCCGATCATGTCACGAACATTTGCGAGTGGATTATTTATATGTCTACTGGTAAAATGACGGATTTGAATAAATAATACCCGATTGACAAAAAGCCGCTGTGAGCTATGAATAATAGCTTGCAGCGGTTTTTCTATCCTTGTAGACAGACGCCTATTTCTCTGGTTGTGCATACAATACATCGTTCCAATTGCAGCGAGAAGATGTACAGGAGGGAAAGGCAATGACGAAAAAAGTGCGCCATATATATGCCGCAGGGAATACTGCGCGAGGATACAAAACGTTTTATGACTCCGTATTGGAAGGCTTGGAGCGCGTTTATATTTTGACAGGGACAGTGGAAGGAATTACATCACCATTGATCGAGTCGATTGGCAATCAAATGGCACGAAAAACAAACGAAGTGGAGTGGATTCATTCCCCTTTTGTGAACGGACAGTTTGATGGTGTCATATTTCCTCAATATAAAGTAGCAATCATGGATGGCAGCTATCCGCGCATGTGGAGGCCGGCTTCTCCTGGCGTAACTGAAATTCAGGTCAATTTGCAGGCGATGGTAGATGTTGATCAGCTCGTGGATTACAAAGACCGGATAGCTGCCTGGTACGAAGAGATTTTTAGCAAGAGCGAAGAGGCTTATCAAGCTTTTGGCGAAGCACTCCACATCCATGATGAGTGGGAAGCCCCTTATATTGAAAACCTGAACAGGGAAGAAGCCAATCGCGTCACCGAAGAAGTCGTCGCGTTATTCTTCGGGGAGGAGCAGTTAGAGAAGAAAGCAAAGGTTCGGCGCATGTACTTGGGGGCAGCCACTCCACAAGGACCTGTCGATCATATTATGAAGCTGACAGACCAATTGGAGAAGCGCTACTTCATCAAGGGCAGACCAGGCTCTGGCAAGTCGACTATGCTGAAAAAGCTGGTAAAGGAGGCCCAAACACGTGGTTTTGATGTGGAAGTGTACCACTGTGGGTTGGACCCGCACAGCCTCGATATGGTAATTGTACCCGAGAAGAGCCTCGCTATTTTTGACAGCACCGCTCCGCATGAGTATTTTCCTAGCAAAGACACAGATGAGGTCATTGATATGTACGCACGCGCGATTACCCCTGGAACCGATGAAGTATATGAAGAGGAATTAATGGATATCAAGGTAAGATATACCCAAAAAATAAAAGAGGCCACAGCCAATCTTGTCGCAGCCAAGGAGCTCCGTGATCAGTTAAACAACACGTATCAGGAAGCTGTTGACCAGCAGCGTTTAAAGGCTGTCTCGCAAGCACTTGTAAGCAGACTGACAAAGATGGGCTAATCGTATTCAGAACGTAGAATGAAACCCGTTCGACTGCTCATACTACAATAACGGAAGATGATCGTTGTTGGAGAATGGAGGTGAGCAGCCGGATGGGTTTTGCTATGACGTTAGCTCTGTTACTGTTAATCAATCCCCTCGACCCTACGAATTTTTTGCAGATAGAGATGGAGGACAGGACGGTAGCTATTCTCGATCGGGCTGATTATTCTCTTCCCTTTGATGGCGTTCCCATGGTTGATGACAGTAAGCTTGCGCGAGTGGTGGAGGAGTTAGCGAAAAAAGCATACATCGAGCCGATCAATGCGACGATTAATAACGCTGGGGCCATCCTTCCGGAAACCAAGGGAAGAAGGCTAGATGACCTGGCATTTCGTTCACGTTTTTACGATTATTTTTACGGTACGGGAGCCGCAAACATGAATGTCAGCTACAAAGAGGTATTCCCGAAGGTAGACAAGGCTCTCATGAGTCAGGTTCGGAAAAAAAGGATCGGACAATATGCGACCTATTTCAATGCAGGCAACCGGAATCGTGTGCACAATATCAAGCTCGCTTCGCAGGCGATAAACAATTACGTCGTATTGCCAGGAGAAATTTTTTCTTTTAATAAGGTAGTGGGCCAGCGTACGAAAGAAAAAGGGTATTTGCAGGCACCCATCATTGTCAGAGGAGAGCTGTCGGAAGGCATCGGGGGAGGAATCTGCCAAGTATCGTCTACCTTATTCAATGCGGTAGACAAGGCAGGTCTGCACATTTTGCAGCGCTATTCTCACAGCCGAAACGTAGCGTATGTACCCCCAGGCCGTGATGCAACAGTGAGCTGGTACGGTCCTGATTTTGTGTTTCAAAACAAATACGCCTATCCTGTCTTGATCCGCGCGATCGCGGGTAACGGAAGCATGTACGTGACCGTTCACTCTTTTCCTGAGATTGAGCATGAGCCACGAAATGTACCAAGTGTACGCCGCACGACCCCTGAGGAGGCACCGGATGCGCCATCTATTTTGAATGAAAATGAACCGACAATCCCTTAGAGATAAAAAAATGGGGATGTCGGTTTTTCGTTTTGGTACGAGGTTGCGGTGGGAGAAGAATTTTTCCAGTCTAGGCTCAGTGCTCCGTCCCTCAGGAAGTTTGGACTGCCCGCTTCGAAGGGATTAGCGGGGAACCGCAAAAGTGGTAGCCGCTTCGTAGCGCGGGCATGTTGCGTTTCTTTTGCCCGCTAATCCCTTCTCCGCTCGGTAGGACTCCACAAGTCGCTACGTCTGGAAATATTCTTCTCTAGCGTAACTGATTACGTTCTTCAATCTTTTAAGGCTTTAAAACCCGTATAACACTGACAGCTCGTAGAGGAAACAGGAGAAAACAGCGAAGATCTTAGGGACGCCGACCGAGACGGAATGCAAAAAGCGAAACACGCCCTTAAGCGTCCACCTCTGAAACACATCCTGAAGATACCACTTTGGACGCGGTTTCGCTTTTTGCATGGAGTCGGGCAGTCAATCCCACGGCGGGTGGCCCTAGAAGCTGGAGCGTTTTCTCCTGTTTCCGCCCCACCACTACAGCCCGCCCAACCCATGCTTTAAAAAGGTTGCCTAGTTAAAGTTTAACCTAAAGAAATAGTTGTCAAGGAAAGAAAAACATCGTATAGTTTTCATGTGCTAAAATTTCGTGTGCGAAATATTACTTAAGAAAGGAGTGCGCTATGAATAAACCATTACATATTCGGGACTTGTTGAAACGGCTGAACAAGACATTTGGTTCAATGGCCACAAAAGAACTGTCCCAATATGGTGTGACTGTCCCGCAGCTAATGGTCATTCGTGAAATACACCCTGATCCGAAGACGATTGGTCAAATAAGCAAGGCCGTAGATTTATCGTATAGTACCGTCTCTGGAATCATTGATCGTTTGGAAAGAGAGCAACTCGTAGAGCGTGTGCGTGATGAGAACGACCGCCGTGTTGTCTGGATTCGTAAAACAGAGAAGATTAAAGAGCTGTTCGAAAAGGTTGATTTTTTCTCAGAGAACTTTTACAAGCGTATTTTCCATGGACTTTCCGATGAGGATTTAGACATCATTATTCAATCAATGGAAACATTGATTGCGAAACTAGAAGACCGAGAAAGTTGAGGAGAAACCATGAAGCGAAAACTGGTTTTGTATGTCATTTTGCTCCTGTTCGTGGCAGGTGGTGGAGGAATCGGTTACTACTATTGGTATCAAGGTGCACATTATGTGACCACACAAGATGCTCGGATTGCGGGAGACATTTATCGGGTCATGCCCAAAATGACAGGCAAACTGACCGGATTCGCTGTCAAAGAAGGCGACACCGTTATAGCGGACCAAATCGTAGGGCAGCAAGATACAGCCAACGTAGCAACGACAATGCTGGAAAACAGTGTGTTACGTTCCCCCATTACAGGTACCGTGATTAAAACGCAAGCAAAAGAGGGAGAGATTGTTTCGACAGGGCAATCGGTAGCTCTCGTGATGGACGAAAGCAAATTGTACATCTCCGCCAATTTGGAAGAGACTGAGATCGAACGGTTGAAGCTCGGCCAAAAAGTCGATTTTACGTTGGACGCTTACCCAGGTAAGGAATTGGGGGGGCACTTGATGGAGATTGGAAAGGCGACGAATTCTACATTTTCCTTGATGCCTGCGACCAATACGAGCGGGAACTTCACCAAGATAACCCAGCGTATCCCGATCAAAATCGCTATAGATGACACAGCAGGTCTGGACCTCGTTGCCGGATTGAACGCCGAGATCAAAGTGCACGTGAAGGAGATGTAATCAAGCATGAAAAAGACAGCACAATGGAAAACAATCGCTGCAGTCATGGCGGCCGTTTCGCTGATTACGGCGGGCTGTAGTGAGACATCTTCTGCATCGCAAGCGAGCGAAAGCGTTCCTATCGTGAAGACGTGGAAGGTGACCGCTGCTTCTAGAGGTGTCATCGCCAATGGTAAGGTGGCAGCATCTGAGGAGATCCAAGTCGTCTCTAAAGTATCTGGAAAAGCAGCTAGCGTGAAGGTAAAAGAAGGCGCAATCGTCAAGCAAGGTGATGTTCTGGTCACGCTGGAGGCAGCTGATTATCAGCAGCAGATCAACCAGGCACAGGCAGCCATTGCAGGCGCCGAGGCAAAGCTGAGAGATACAAAAGCAGGTGCACGCAATGAGCAATTGACGCAGCTTGCAAGTATTGTCACTCAGGCAGAAGCCAGCCTGAAGGTGGTCGAGAGCAACTACAATCGGATGAAAGCATTGTTTGATGCAGGCGCATTGTCCCAAGCGGAGTTGGAGAAATCTTCGCTGGATTTGGAAAAGGCACGCACAGGTCTTGAACAGGCGCAAGCCCAATACGATCTGGCAAAAGCAGGTCCAACAGCTGACACGGTAGCAGCTCTGCAAGCAGAAGTAAGTCGTTTGGGTTCCAATCTGGAGCTGGCGAAAAGCAATTATGACAATACCATTATTCGTGCGCCAATCACAGGTATCGTCGCCAAGCGCTCAGTTGATCCGGGAGAAATGGCAGTAGCGGGGACACCTCTGATGGTGCTTGTGAATATGGCAGATGTCAAAGTAGAAGCAAGTGTGCCTGAAAACCAAATCAACCAAGTGAAGGTCGGCTCTACGGTTGATGTCAAGGTAGGCAGTCTGGGTGGGAAAGTGCTGAAAGGTACCGTTGAATTTGTCTCCCCGATTTCGGATGCCAACAGCAGTTCTTTCCCAGTTAAAGTGAAGGTAAATAATCAGGACGGCTTGCTACGCGCAGGGATGGTAGCAGAGGTCATGCTCCAAGGCCAGGCGACGCCAGGAACAAAATTGCCGACATCAGCCGTGCTGGAAAAAGACAGCAAGCATTACGTCTATACTGTAAACGAAAACGTTGTACACCAGGTGGAAGTTGCGGTGGAGAATGCAAGCGGCGACTGGACAACTGTCACGAATGGCGTCAAAGACAATGATCAAATTGTGCTGAACCCGACAGACAAACTGTCCGAGGGCAGTAAGGTGATCGCAAACTAACGGGGGTGATGACACATGGCGGAAGCGGTGGCACACCGAGAGGAGAAAAGCGGGAACGGCGGCATGTGGCTGTCTCTTCTCGCAATCCTCTCAGGAACCTTCGTTGCGATTCTGAACAATAGTTTGATTAACGTTGCCCTGCCAGCCATGGTCAATATTTTTGGTTCGACCACAGAGACCATGCAGTGGGTATTGACAGGATATATGCTGGCAAACGCCGTCATGATTCCGATGAGTGGCTCATTGTCCGCCAAATTCGGGGCGAAAAAAATATTTGTACTCTCCTTATCCGCGTTTACTTTTTCGTCCATCCTTTGTGCCATGGCGTGGAGTGACTCTTCGCTCATTGCCTTTCGCGTCGTGCAAGGTGTAAGTGGGGGGATGATCATGCCAATCGGGATGTCGATGATTTACATGATCGTTCCGCGTGAAAAGATCGGTATGGCATTGGGGATATTCGGGATTGCTTCCATGACAGCCCCTGCGCTTGGCCCGACATTGGGTGGGTATCTCATCGAATTTTTAAGCTGGCAATTTCTTTTTCTGGTCGGTGTACCCTTTGGTATTTTTGCGGTGATCATGAGTATCGTTCTGCTCAAGGAAACACCGAAAAAGCCAGAGTTGAAGTTCGACTTCTTGGGAGCATTTCTCGCCATCGTCGGTTTCGGGACGCTGCTGCTCGCCTTAAGTAAAGGGCAAGCAGAGGGCTGGACCTCCTTTTTCATTGTCAGTCTGCTTTTCATTGCAGTAATGAGCTTAATCCTGTTTGTTTGGGTGGAGCTGGGCAAGCAAAGTCCGCTGCTCGATTTGCGGCTTTTGAAGATTCCTACCTTCACTATTAGCATTTTGACTTCCGGCTTCGTTATGATGGGGATGATGGGCGGTATCTTCCTGATGCCGATTTTCCTCCAAAACATTCAGGGATTGACCGCCATGGAGTCAGGAATCTTGCTGATGCCGCAATCGATTGCCATGGCGATCATGATGCCAATCAGCGGAAAGCTGATGGATAAATACGGGATCGGGCCGATTGGGTTGATCGGCTTGACCATCATGAGCATCACGACGTATGAACTGCACAATTTATCTGCTGACAGTATGCACTCGTGGATCGATATGATTTTGACCATTCGTGGGATTGGAATCGGATTGTGCATGATGACACTATCTACAGTAGGGATGAACGCCGTTCCGCGTGCAAGTGTGGGGGATGCCTCTCCGCTGTCCAACGTTTTGCGTCAGGTCATGAGTTCGTTTGCCATTGCGATTTTGACCGTGATCATGCAGGCGCGTCAAAATTTCCACATGGCGTCGATCTCTGACAACTTGAATACGGATATGGCGATGCAGTTTATCAGTGGCATTTCAGGAATGTATGCCCAAGTAGGGGTAGATGCGGCGAGTGCGACAGGAGGAGCCAGCGCGATATTGTATGGAATGATGGCAAAAGAATCGTTGGTCCAAGGTATCGGGGATACTTTCCTCGTCTCGGTTATCCCGATTGTCCTCTCGATTCCACTTCTGTACTTCTTGCATAAAAAGCCGAAAAAAAATCAAGTGGTGCCAGCAACCGAGAAGGCAACAGCCTAATAGCAAGGGGCAATTCCGTAAGTCTTGTCAAAGACTTCTTGGGAATTGCCCCTTTTGCCTGTTAGGACATCACTTTAAATAACCAGTACAAAATTCGTCCTACGATGTAGCCGAGTAGAATTGTCCAGCCAATCTTCGCCCAAATACTCAGTCCCTTGACGAATTCACGCAAGCTTTTTCGGTTCTCCGGTTGCTTGTTCAATGGAGGACACTCCTTTAGCAGGTTGGTTAAAACGAATGAACACATAAATACCAGCGATAATGATCAAGCCGCCGATCCATTGAGGAGTCGTTACCACTTCGCCCAAGATGAAGTAAGCGAGAATCGCGGTCCCGATCGGTTCTCCCAAAATCCCCATAGATATTGTCGTCGTATTAAGCCATTTAATGATCCAGTTGAAAATAGAATGACCAAGCAAGGTCGGGAACAGGGCGAGACAGAAGAACCAGCCCCAATCGGCCGCAGGGTAACCGACGAGCGAATACCCGAGAGCAAGATCATAGGCGACTAGAATCATGCTGGTGGCCGTATAGACCACGAGTGTATAGGCAAAGGAGGACATATGCTGACGAACATATTGCCCGACCAGCCAGTAGCCTGTCACGGTGACAGCTCCCATCAATGCGAGGAAATCTCCCCACAGAGCCATGCCACCTACTTGAAAGTCTCCCCAGCCAATCACGAAGCTTCCCGCAATCGCCAGCAAGCCGCCGGATAGAGCCAGAAATCGAACTTTTTCACCAAAAAAGAAATAGCCGCCGATGAATGCAAATAATGGCTGTAACGTAACGAGCACAGTAGAACTGGCTACAGACGTGTAGTTTAGTGATTCAAACCACAAGAGAAAGTGGCTAGCCAAAAAGGCTCCGGATAAAATACAGAGTAGCCACACTTTTTTGGGCATTTTTCCAATCTCTGCGATGGCACCACGATTCCAGAATAAAAAAGGAAGCGTTAAGAGAACGGAGAAAATCAGGCGATACGTAGCGATAATCGGAGCCGGTGCATCCGATAGCTTCACAAAGATCGCAGAAGAGGAAATGGCGATCACCCCGATTAAGAGAGCCAAATACGGGGGGAATGACGGTTTCTCCAAAGATTGATTCATCAGTACACCTTCTTATGCGGGTAAGGTCATGTTTCATTATTGTAATTGTACAGTTGGATTAAAAAATTCACAATGTTATGTGTACCTCACGGCTTGAAAGGTTTCTTTTCAATCCGGTTATCCTACTGGCATGAGAAACTTACTGGCTATTTTCCGTATCGCTGCATTTATGCTTATCCTCATTTGTATCCCGACACGAAGCGAAGCATTGCCGTTCACCCCGTTTCACATTTTGATTGATGTTGGTCATGGAGGTGTAGATTCGGGCACTTCTTATGGAGATTTGCACGAGAAAGACATCAATCTGCAAATTGCCAAACGACTGTACCAACAATTGACAGCAGCGGGATACACCGTTGCTTTGAATCGGCACAAGGATGTTGCCCTAAGCGATGACAATCGTTGGTTGGACAATCGATCCCGGCATATACGTGACCTTGCACAGCGCAAAAATTTGGCAAAAGAAATCGGACCGCAGATGATGCTCAGCTTGCATGTAAACTGGTCGCCCAGTCCTCGGCGTAGGGGCGCGATTATTTTGCATCAAAACACAGAAGAAAGCTATCTATTGGCAGAGCTGCTGCAAAACTCGCTGAACAAGCTCACAGGAACAATCGAAAAGCCAGTCAAGGGCAAGACGTACTACATGCTCCGTCATAACTACTGTCCGTCTGTCATCGTGGAGATGGGCTTTATCAGCAACGCGCAGGACCGCGAAATGTTGACGAATCCCAAAGCACAAGAAAAAATCGCTCAGGCCATAACAGAAGCCGTGAGCGAATACGTACAGTTGTCGGGAAATAAGAAAACGGAGGCGAGCGTTGAGGAGAGCTGGTGGCGAAAATTAATGAGCAGTTTGCTGGATAAGCTTTGAAATGGTTACAAACTCGGCCTCCTTCTGAATTCGCGGGATGTACTGGCGCAGAACGGAGGCTGTTTTCTTGCCAGGAGGCCCAACGTGACCAATCGCGATACAGATCGGATGATTGTGGATTCGTTTGCAGACAAGCTCCATTTGCTTCGTGATATGCGGGACAGAGTATACGTCATCGAGAAAAATTTGATTCACGGCATGGGGCACACCCATTTCAGCTGCGACTTTCCCCGCCACGCTTTTATCAGTGGTCTTGCTATCCAGATAAATGAGCCCACGCTCCTTGACGACCTTCATGATGATGCGCATGATTCGCTCGTCAGCCGTTATTTTTGAGCCCATATGGTTGTTCATGCCAATCGCATGTGGCACATCGTCAATCGCTTTCTCAATGCGACTGCGAATCTCATCGTCGGACAGATCAGCAGTAATGGCTCCAGGACCGAGCCAGGAGCGTTTTCCTTTCATCGGCTCCATCGGCATGTGAACGAGTACATCATGTCCTTTTTGATGGGCGAGCTCGGCATCCTGCTTCGTGCTGGGCAGAAACGGCATGACGGCAACAGTTAGTGGGACTGGCATCGATAATATTTCTTCCGTTCCTTGCATGTTGTTTCCGAAATCGTCAATGACAAATGCCATCAGCTTTTTGACGGCGGGTGTGGGGACTGGATTGGGGTTTGCCGTCACTGGAATCGCCCCTAGGGAAAGAAATAGCGTAAGCAAGAGCGGAATCAATTTCCTCCAATACAAAGGATCACCTTCCTTGTCCATTTTTTTCATAGTCTGTTCAATCACCTTGTTCTTTACCCGCCATATCTACGGCTTGGCTTTGATGTTTGCCCTATGTTACGATTAAAGATAGTAGTTTTGTAACGAGAGGGGTCGAATTCCTTGAGTCATTTTGTGTTGATTGATGGAAACAGTGTTGCGAACCGGGCGTTTTATGCGCTCCCTTTGTTGTCCACATCGGCAGGGCTGCATACGAACGCAGTGCTGGGCTTTACGACTATGCTGTTAAAAGTGTTGGAGGAAATGAAGCCAACGCATATTATGGTTGCTTTTGACGCGGGAAAAGTCGTGTTTCGCCATAGCGAGTATGCAGAGTACAAAGGGGGACGCAGCAAAACTCCGCCGGAGCTATCTGAACAGTTTCCACTGATTCGGGAGCTGTTGGATGCCTTCTCAATCAAACGCTTCGAGCTGGAAGGCTACGAGGCGGATGACATTATCGGTACGTTGACGAAGCAGGCTGATGAGCAAGATTGGAAAACGACTGTCATTACCGGAGACAAAGATATGCTGCAGCTCGTGTCAGAGCATGTATCTGTCGCTTTGACGCGCAAGGGAGTCAGCGAAATCGAGATGTACACTCCGCAAGAAATTCACGAAAAGTACGGCCTTGAGCCGCTGCAAATAATTGATCTGAAAGGCTTGATGGGTGATTCGTCCGACAACATTCCAGGTGTCCCTGGTGTCGGCGAGAAAACAGCTCTGAAGCTGCTGCACGAATACGGCTCTGTCGAGCAAGTACTGGAAAACATCGATAAAGTCTCGGGCAAAAAGTTGCAAGAGAACCTGCGTGAGAATGTAGACAAGGCGAACATGAGTAAAGCTTTGGCAACCATTTTGCGTGAAGCGCCTGTGGAGCTGGATGTGCAAGAGACTGGCTATGAAGGCTATGATGGCGTGCCTCTCAGCGAGTTCTTTAAAAAGATGGAGTTCAAATCGCTCTTGTCCAAGATCAAAGTGGCTCAGCCAGCAGATGGAAGCGGACAAGCAGACGCCAAGCCGTTTTCGTTTGAGATGATTTCAGAGGAAAACAAAACGGCGTATGAATCAAAGCTGACGTCGCAAATGGCTCTCTACATCGAAATGGACGGGGATAACTATCATCATGCGCCATTCATAGGGGTTGGACTGGCAGCAGAAGATACGGTGATGTTCGTTCCGTGGGACGTAGCCAAGGAATGGAAGGCGCTCTGTGAGTGGCTGGCTGATCCGGCGAAGGAGAAGTGGGTATTTGACGGCAAGCGAGATACGGTTGGACTCGCCTGGCATGATTTGGCGATAAAAGGCATCAGCTTTGATGTGTACCTCGCTTCTTACCTGCTAAATGCAGCTGAGAGCAACCCGACCTTGGATAGCATTGCGGCACAGTACGCACAGACACGGGTATTGCCAGATGAAGAGGTGTACGGCAAGGGTGCCAAGCGTCTTGTTCCTGAAATGGACGTGTTGAGCGTACATGTGGCACATAAAGCGGCAGCAATCTGGCAGAGCGTGCCTGTCTTGCGCGAGCAGCTGGCGGAAAACGAAATGGAAAAGCTACTCGGTGAATTGGAAGCCCCGCTGAGTATGGTACTGGCTCTCATGGAGAAGCAAGGAATAAAGGTAAATAGTGAGCGCCTCGTGCAAATGGGAGAAGACTTGGATAAAAAGCTCGCGGGTCTGACAGATCAGATTTACGAGCTAGCAGGAGATTCATTCAACATCAACTCACCGAAGCAATTGGGTGAAATTTTGTTTGACCGCTTGTCTCTGCCTGTATTGAAAAAGACCAAAACAGGACCTTCTACCAGTGCGGATGTATTGGAGAAGCTCGCACCTTATCATCCGATCATCGATGCGATCCTGACCTTCCGTCAGCTTGGCAAGCTCCGCTCTACGTACATTGAGGGCTTGACCAAGGAAATCCATACGAAGACGAGCAAGGTGCACACGCTTTACAACCAGGCGACTACGGCGACAGGGCGCCTGTCCAGTACAGACCCGAATCTGCAAAATATCCCGATCCGCATGGAAGAAGGACGCAAGATTCGTGAGGCGTTCATCCCTTCAGAGGATGGCTGGTACATGCTGGCGGCCGACTATTCCCAGATTGAGCTACGGATTTTGGCGCACATTTCGCAAGACGAGAATTTGATTGATGCCTTCCAAAAAGGAATGGATATTCATACCCGTACCGCCATGGACGTATTCGGTGTGAGTGAGGAAGAAGTGACCTCGCTGATGCGCCGTCAGGCCAAAGCGGTCAACTTCGGGATCGTATATGGCATCAGCGACTACGGTCTGTCGCAAAACCTCAATATTACCCGCAAAGAAGCAGGGGACTTCATTGAGCGCTACTTCGATGTCTTCTCCGGTGTGAAGCGATGGATGGATGAGATCGTTCAGCAGGCGAAGGCGGATGGCTATGTGACGACCTTGTTGAACCGCCGTCGCTACCTGCCTGATATTCGCAGCAGCAACTTTAACCTGCGTTCGTTTGCCGAGCGTACCGCGATGAACACGCCGATCCAGGGTACTGCTGCCGATGTGATCAAGCTGGCGATGATTCGCATGCAGGAGGCAATCGAGGAGAAAGGTCTCGCTAGCCGCATGCTTTTGCAGGTGCACGATGAGCTTGTATTTGAAGTACCAGAAAATGAGCTTGAGGTCATGCGCAAGCTAGTACCAGAAGTGATGGAGAGTGCGTTGTCCCTCAATGTGCCACTCAAGGTGGACGTCAGTGACGGACGTACCTGGTATGATGCGAAGTAGGCATACCTAGACCATAAAGATGGATAGACAGCGAGAGGAGGAGGGCATATGCCAGAATTGCCGGAGGTAGAAACCGTCGTACGGACTCTGCGTGGCTTGGTCATGGGAAAAACGATTGAGAGAGTAAGTGTTCATTTGGCGCGTATTGTGCGTCAGCCAGATGACGTGGAAGCTTTCAAAGCTCTCTTGGTGGGACAAACCATCCATGATATCCAACGGCGGGCAAAATTCATTCAGTTTTTCTTAAACGAGGACGTGCTTGTGTCCCATCTGCGCATGGAAGGGCGCTATGGCGTGTATCAGGGGGATGATCCCATTGAGAAGCATACCCATGTCGTCTTCCATTTTACGGACGGAACGGAGCTGCGTTATCGGGATGTTCGCCAGTTCGGGACAATGGATCTATTCCCTAAGGGGAAGGAAACAACTGTCGGGCCTTTGGCAAAACTGGGAGTAGAACCGCTAGATAAGAGTTTTACTCCTGAAGTTTTGGGGAAATTGTTAAAAGGACGATCAACAAAAATTAAGCCGCTTCTCCTAAACCAGGAATGTATTGTTGGACTGGGGAATATTTATGTGGACGAGTCACTCTTTAAAGCAGGCATTCATCCGGAGAAACCGGCAGGAAAGCTGACAGATAAAGAAGTCATCCGACTGCACGAAAGTATCGTCTCTACCTTGCAAGAAGCGGTAGAACAAGGGGGCAGCTCCATCAAGTCGTATGTAAACGGACAGGGCGAGATGGGAATGTTCCAGCAATCTCTATTAGTTTATGGACGAAAAGATGAGGCGTGCACGAAGTGCGGGGCCGAAATCGTTCGGTTTGTAGTCGGCGGCAGAGGGACACATATTTGTCCTACCTGCCAAAAGAACCAGTAGTGAACGTTTCTTTTGGCGACCGCAAGCGTTCATCGTATTTTCATGAAAAACTTCGAGAAGTTTTTCACAAAGCAGATATAACATTTCGACCGAGGGAGGAGGATGGGCATGATACTAGGGTTAACAGGCGGAATTGCCACTGGGAAAAGCACGGTGACAGGTATGCTTCGAGAGCGCGGGATTCCTGTCATTGACGCTGACCAGATCGCCAGAGAGGTCGTAGAACCAGGTAAACTGGCCTATGAAGCGATCGTGCGCCATTTTGGACGAGAAATCCTATTGGAAGACGGTCAGATTGATCGGAAAAAACTAGGTGAGATCGTGTTTTCGGACGAGTCTGAGCGTCAAAAGCTGAACGCCATTGTCCATCCCGAGGTACGCCGCGTTATGCGGGAAGAGGCCGAAGCAGCGGAAGCGCATGGAGCCGAGATCGTCTTTATGGACATTCCTCTGCTGTATGAGAGCAAGCTTACACATATGGTAGAAAAAATCGTGGTCGTCTATGCGCCCTACGAGATGCAACTGGCGAGAATGCTGGAGCGCGACGAATTGGAAGAAGAACAAGCACGTAAAAGACTGCGGGCGCAGTTTCCTATTGATCAGAAGAAGCGGGAAGCAGACTTTCTGATCGATAATTCAGGTTCGCGTGAAGAAACCGAGCGTCAAGTGGAGGCGGTATTGGCCGCGATTCGATCGGAGCGTCAATCATGAGTTTTGGCAAGCGTGCAGCATTGATCCTGCTCGTTTTGGTGAGCATATTTCTGCTGCTAAACACGCCATTGGTGTGGAAATGGATGTACCCGATTAAATATGAGCAACAGATTGTGACAGCTGCACTAAAATATGAGGTGGACCCTCATTTGGTATTAGCCGTCATTCGTTCCGAGAGTGGGTTTGCGACAGATCGCGTTTCGAAAAAAGGTGCAGTAGGGCTCATGCAAATCATGCCGGAAACAGCGGAGTGGATCGTCAAGGAGGCAGGCTTCCGTCCTAAGGACAGCCAATACTTGTACGACCCTGTCATGAACATCGAGATTGGGACATGGTATCTCGATTTTTTGCTGTCCCGCTATGATGGGGATATCGTCAAAGTCATTGCAGCCTACAACGCAGGTCCTGGAAAAGTAAACGGATGGCTTGCGAGTGAGCAATGGAACGGACAACGAGAGATGATTGAGGACATTCCATACGGAGAGACCCGTCAATATGTCCAGCGTGTGCTCTATTATCATGATCGTTACAAAAATATTTACGACTTTCAATTGCGTTAAAAAAACATGAAAAGCCGCTTCTCTTGCTGACAAGAGGGCGGCTTTTTCCTCTTTTTTTGGGTAGGGTAAATCGTCCAAATATTTATTTTTCAGTAAAACACATTGATAATTGTGTCATACTTATTATAATAAAAGTATCAGATAAGCGTAACTCAATTCGAGAGGGGTTTCTATATATGACAATTAAAATCGGTATTAATGGTTTCGGACGTATTGGCCGCATGGTATTCCGCCGCGCTATTCAGGACCCCAACATTGAAATCGTTGCAATCAATGCCAGCTATCCAGCGGAGACGCTTGCACATTTGTTGAAATATGACACGATTCACGGACGCCTGCAAAATAAAGTAGAAGTCCAAGACAACAAGATTATCGTAGACGGAAAAGCAACGGTCGTATTGTCTGACCGTGATCCGCTGAAACTGCCTTGGGGCGACCTCGGAGTGGAGATCGTAGTAGAAGCTACAGGCAAGTTCAACAATCGTGAAGGCGCTGGCAAGCACCTGCAAAGCGGTGCGAAAAAGGTTGTCATTACAGCACCAGCAAAAGAAGAAGACGTAACGATTGTGATGGGTGTAAACGAAGGCATCTACGACCATGCTAACCACCACATTATCTCCAATGCTTCTTGCACGACCAACTGTCTCGCTCCAGTGGCGAAAGTTCTCAATGAAGCATTCGGAATCGAGCAAGGTCTTATGACTACGATTCACTCGTTTACTAACGATCAGGTGAATCTCGACAATCCGCATAAAGACCTTCGTCGTGCACGTGCAGCTAGCGAGTCCATCATTCCAACGACTACCGGAGCTGCTCGTGCAGTAGGTAAGGTTCTGCCAGAATTGAATGGCAAGCTGAATGGTTTTTCACTTCGCGTACCGACTCCAAACGTTTCCGTTGTGGATTTGGTGATCAACACGAAGAAGCCTGTTACATTGGACGAAGTAAACCGTGTCCTGCGTGAAGCGAGCGAAGGCAGCATGAAAGGTTACCTCGAGTTCTGCGACGAGCCGCTCGTATCCAGCGATTTCAATGGCAACGATCACTCCTCGATCATCGACGGTCTGTCTACGATGGTAATGGGAGACAATCAAGTGAAAGTGATTGCTTGGTACGATAACGAGTGGGGCTACTCCTGCCGTGTCGTAGACCTGGTTCGCCACGTATCTGAGCAGCACAATCAAGTTGTAACTAAAGAAGCAGCTGCTGTTGGTGTAAAATAAGCAGCATAAACAAAACCCCTTTGCCGAATTTCGAGCAAAGGGGTTTTTCGTTGCTTCGTATGTTACGATGAGGAAGAAGAATCTTCTAATGAGTTCACGTTAAACAGATCATCATCTTCAAAGCCGACAATAAACAGACGGATGTTCGTCTTGAGATCGAGGTCATAAGGGCTAGGGACGTCGTTTCCTCGGCCGTCTCTTATCACACGTACAGTAGGACGATGCGAATAGTCTGGATCAACCCGACTTACTACCCCGACTTCTCCGGTATTCAAAACAACGCTGCTTCCGAGCGGGAAGATGGCAATGTGCTTGATAAAGGCATTTACTAGATGATGCTCGAACAGCGTACCGCCAGCTCCAAACAGGTATTCCACAGCATCTTGTGGCATGTACCGCTTGCGCCATGGACGTGGGGAAGTCAAGGAGTCATAGATATCACAGAGGCCGACGATTTGTGCGAATTCGTGTATTTGCTTGCCAGATAACCCCTGTGGATAGCCACTTCCATTTAGCCGTTCATGGTGCTGTAGGCAGACGTGGGCGGACAAAAGCGAGATGTCATGCTGCTTTCGCAACAAATTGAAGCCAAGCATCGTATGCTCTTTGGCGATTTCCTTCTCTTCGTCCGTCCAACGCTCTGTTTTTAGCAACAGCTCTTCTGGCAGGTTTACCTTGCCGATATCGTGTAGCATGGCACCTACGCCTAAGTTTATGAGCTGTGTGCGATTGTAGCCCAGTGACATGCCCACAGCCGTCGCCAGCACAGCCACATTCACAGAATGATGGTACAAGGATGGCGAATGAGTGGAGATCGTTGTCAAATGCCCAACCATTTGCTTGTTTTGCATCAGGTCGTCCAAAATCGAACTAAAGGCACGCTGAAAATGAAGGCCCATTTCTTTTAAGGAGATTTTCCGGGCCAGCTTGTTTGAGTTTGTAATTTGTTTGATCGTCTTTTCGATAGCTTCCACAGCTACTTGCCTGGTTTGTGGGCGAATCACTTCTTCCACAACGATGTCATTGGTACGGGGATCATCGATATATACCGAATCAACACCAGCTCGCTCTAATCCGGAAATGAGTCGTTCCGTTAATTGCATACCGGTTCCAAGCAGCACCTTTCCATCTTCTGTGAAGACCGTACGTCCCAATTTCATTCCAGGCTGTATGTGCCTTAAAGATACTAAACGCATGACTATCCCTCCAACAGTACCATAATTGTACTCCATTCGACTTATGCTTTAAATAGGTACAAGGATTGACTTGACTTATGACGGGAAGATGAGGGACACTGTAGACAAGTATTGTCAGTATTGGAGTTGATTCTGATATGCGTTGTCCATTTTGCGAATATAATGGGACTAGAGTCCTGGATTCACGTCCTTTCAATCATAATAAATCCATTCGTCGTCGCCGTGAATGCGAAGCCTGCGAGCGCCGTTTTACTACCTTTGAAATGGTAGAAGAAACCCCTTTGTTAATTGTGAAAAAGGAAGGAACGCGCGAAGAATTCAGTCGAGACAAGATATTGCGCGGGCTGGTTCGTGCTTGCGAAAAGCGTCCCGTACCATTGGAAGTGCTTGAAAATGTAGTGAACGACATTGAAAAAGAATTGCGCAGCTGCGGGCAAGCAGAGATCCCGAGCAATGACGTTGGGGAGAAGGTCATGGAGCGTTTATACCATGTCGATGAGGTAGCCTATGTACGTTTCGCCTCTGTATACCGCCAATTCAAAGATATCAATGTATTTATGAAAGAGCTGGAGGAGCTTTTGGCTCAAGCACGCAATAGCTCGTTTCCAAAAGAATAGATAAGCTTTTTGATGCTAGACTCGCAACTTCTCTCCCACGCTCTTGCGGCCGATCCGCCAGGGCTTCTTTGGCTTTCCAGCTGATTTTTCCGCGAATGAATGGGTAGTCGTGCTATAATAAAAGAATCGAATTTTGTCAGGAAGGAAAGATCTGATGCGTCGTTTAGTTTGGAACGAGTTGTTGCCGAAGGATCGTTATCTGGTGCGGATGGCAAGACCGATTGGCTTCGCCGAAATGGGCTTTGTTACGCAGCTTTATTTGCCGATCATCGGTGTCGAATCGTACGCTCTCTACCAACTGCTCGTCCATGGCGTGCAGGAGGTGAGCGGAGCCTCCTCAGAGGGGACCCATCGCAGTTTGATGCTGACGACTTCGCTTTCTCTGGATCGGCTATTGGATGCGCGTGAACGCCTGGAGGCAATCGGCCTAGTCGAGGTGCGCCGCAGGGAAAATCAGCAGCGTGACTATTTTTACGAGTACTTGATCAAACCGCCGCTCAGTCCGGCAGAGTTTTTTGCAGACTATGTATTGTCGTTGATGTTGTTAAACAAAATCGAAAACGTTCGCTATTCGCAACTGCGCCAGCATTATGCAGATACGCTTGGCAGTCAGTTGGATCAAGAATACTCCATTGTGGAAAACGTTACGAAAGACTTCCATGATGTTTTCCAGTCGTTGAAACCATCGGAGCTGGAAGTGAAAAAAGGATCGGAGCGGGATCAGTTTTTAACCGAGATGGACACCAATTTCCCGCAAGCGCAAATGAAATCTGGCTACGAGGCACAAGTCAACCATTCGCTGAGTGTATCATCCTTGCGCCTGTACTTGCCGGATAATGCCGACTCGGCCAAAGTTTTGGAAGGCAAGAGCATGGAGCTGTTGTTCTCGCTTTGCCATTTCTATCAGCTAGACAGCTGGGGGATGGGGCAGGAGCTGCGTGATTGGACGCTGTACAAGTCGGATCGGAGTCTGGACGGAGAAGTTTTACGCAAGCGTTTGGTACAACGCTATACGGAAGACAAGCTGTACCGAACGGCGCCCGCAACTGACACGGCAGAGGATGGCTGGGGACCTGGTCGCTTGCCTGAGCCTGGCAGTGAAGCCTTTATCCGTGCTTGTCGCCAGCTATCTCCGGTGACCTTGTTGGAAAAGGTCGTTGGTGGCAGAATCAGCAAGGTGTTTTTGGAACGGGCAGAAACGCTTGTATTTGCAGATGGGATGCAGCCAGATGTCGTCAATGCGCTGCTGCTTCATACGCTAGCGAGCATGCAAATGGAGCTGCCAAAAGCGTACATGGAGACGATTCGTGACAGCTGGAAAGCCAAGCGGATCGCAACAGTCGACGAGGCAGTCAAGCAGATCCTCGAACGTGCGGATCAACGGGCACAAACAGCCGAGAAGGCAAAAACGAGCAAGAAGGAATCTGCCCCTGTCAGACGGAATGGTCGAGCCATCTTGCAGGACAAGCTGCCGGCATCTGTCGAGTGGCAGCTGTCACAGGAGAAAACCGCATCGGACGCTGAAAAGAAACAGTCCATTCAGGATTTTCCAGACTTGCAGAAAAGACTGGAAACCTTGCGAAAACGGAAATAAGGAGTGTGAGGGAACGTGGAATCTATCAGTGAGTTCATGCAAGAGCTCGCCAAACGAACACCGCGTCAGTTGCTGACACCGGATCAGCAGTTAGATAAAATGTTCCGTTCGTCCGCGTATTTAAAAGCATTTCAACAAGAGCATCCCGAATTGAGCAGGGACGATTACCTTCGCTCGCTCTCCAACATCTATACGGCAGTCAAGGAGCAGTATTGGTGTGAGCGTTGTCCGGGTCTTGGCGAATGCCCGAATTTGGTCAAGGGGCATAGCACTCATTTGGAGCTGGCTCATCATCATATTATCAGCTCGATTACGCCCTGTTCCAAGCAACTGTCGCACGAGGAAGAGATTCGCCGCCGCCGACTGATGCGCAGCTACTACGTTTCCGAAGAGACCTTGAACGCGAGCTTCGAAGGCTTGGTCATTGATTCCGGGAATCTGGCTACCGTAGATGCCGCGATTCAGTTCTGTGAAAAAGTCGGAACAGGCGAGCGGGTAAAAGGGCTTTATCTGCACGGTCCGTTTGGCGTTGGAAAAAGCTATATCATGGGTGCAATTGGTCGCGAGCTCTCTGAGCGTAACGTCGCTTCCTTGCTGGTTTATGTGCCGGACTTTATCCGGGAGATGAAGGATTCCATCTCGGATCAATCTTACGCGGGGAAGCTGGAGCTGCTGAAAGAAGTACCTGTACTGATCCTCGATGATATCGGTGCGGAGAACCTGACGCCATGGGTGCGGGACGAGATTTTGGGGGTTATATTGAATCAGCGGGCAAACAACCATTTGCCAACGCTGTTTACTTCCAACTACGCATTGACTGAACTGCAAGAGCATTTGTCTATCTCCAATGGAAATCGGATCGAACAAACAAAAGCGGCTCGCATCATGGAGCGAATCCGCCATTTTGTCGATGTGTATGAAATTTTACGCGAGAACCACCGTACCTAGCACTTGATTCCAGAGGCGAGAGAGCTCCCAATGCGTGAGGGCGAGTACTTCTCTCGCCTTATGGTACGGTCCAAACAGGACGTGTGACGTCGTCCCTACAGGAGAGGCGACAATTCCCAGTGAATCGGCCATGACCATTGCCCGGGCCAAATGATAGTCGTGGCTGATGATCAGGGCGTCTTGTATATCATGTTCCTCCAAGACCTGCTGGCCGTACAGCAGGTTTTCGTATGTGCTGGTAGACTTGCTCTCCAGCAAAATGTCCTCTTCGGGAATTCCTTTGGCAACCAAGTAATTTCTGCTCACAGCAGCTTCCGTGATCGTTTTACCTTCACCGAGGCCGCCTGTGACCAACAGCTTTGATACATAGCCTTCTTCATACAAGGTCACTGCCTGCTCGAGACGTTCACGCAGACCAGGACTAGGTCCCTCACCCCAGACAGCTGCACCGAGGACAATGCCGACAGTTGCGTGCCGGGCGTTGGCCCCCGCAATCATCTGTTCAATGCGATACCAGTTGTAGCCTGACCATATCAGACCGAGCAGCACGATAATCTCCAATCCTATCAAAATACCACGCCAGGAAGGACGCTGTACGCTTTTTGTTTGATTTTTCATTCTTTGAAATCTCCCTCATAGTCGCTCTCTTAACTTTAGACGTTTGAAATGGAGTCTAGTTACAAAGTTTGACACATGCCTGACACGAAAAACTAGTAAATTGTTTCTTGCTCTTTGCCGATATAGTAATGGTGGAATGGTTTCGAAGAACAGCAAATTTCATACTTGCGAGGGAGGCTAGTTGATGTTCTGGAAAAAAACGATGCTCTTGTTTCTGGCCGTCCTGCTATTAGTGGGGACTGGAAACGCAGGGGTAGGATTGGCTGCCGATGAAATCAGCCGACTCGTTCTGTCCAAGAACGAGGTAACATTGGAAAATGGAGATTCTACTAAACTGACGGCTACCGCTATTTATGTGAGCGGAAAAACGGAAGACGTCACCGTCAAGACAGAATGGACGACACAGGATGCGAATATCGCATCTGTTTATGCCGGACAGATCACAGCCAAATCGGTAGGGAAATCTACCATTACAGCTACTTACATGGGTAAGCCTGTCGTAGTGGGTGTGACTGTAACCAAAAAGGTAAAGGCACTGACGACAGAAGATCAAACGTTGAACGTACGGATCGGCAACACAGAAAACGTTAAGCTGACAGCTGTATACAGCGATGGGACAACCGAAGACGTAACGACTCAAGCAGACTGGTCCATCGATAATCCTGCGATTGCGACAGTAGTAAACGGGGCAATCAAAGGTCTGAATTCAGGATCAGGTACCGTGACAGCGAAGTTTGGGAGCCAGACGACGACGATCTCTGTCAATGTAGAGATTGCACACAGACTGGAGCCTAGCAAAAACCAAGTGTCACTTTTGCTGAACGGCGAAGAAAAAATCAAGCTCAAGGCCATCTTCCCGGATGGAAGTGTAACGGAAGACGTTGCTGACAAGGCAGAATGGTCTTCAGACAATACAGCTGTAGCCGATGCGCTCAAAGGAAACATCAAGGCTTATGGAGCAGGTACAGCGACGATTACTGCGAAGTACGGAACAAAAACAGCGACGATCAAGGTCGATGTAGATACAACGCAAAAATTGGAGCTCAACAAGCAAAACATTTTCATGAATGTGGGTAAGGAAGAAGACATCGAGCTGAAAGCAACCTATGCCAACGGTGGCGGTTCCACAGTGGTGAACGATAAGGCAGAATGGTCCTCCGATCGCGAGGACGTTGCGTACTACAGCAACGGGAAAATCCATGCGGTGAAGTCCGGTGAAGCGGTTATTACTGCGAAATACGGAAACAAATCCGTTCAGGTACGCGTAGATGTAGAAGTACCTCGTTCCTTGTATATCGTTCCAGCTTTTCTGACGATGAAAAGCGGGGATAAGAAAGACGTAACTGTAAACGCGTCCTTCGCAAACGGTAAAAGTGAAGATGTCACTTCAAAAGTAGAGTGGTCTTCGGACAATGCAGATGTCGTATTTGCAAGTGGCAAGACCGTATCCGCCTACAAGGCTGGAACGGCGAATGTAACTGCTAAGTACGGCGGAAAAACAGCGACACTGGTTGTCGATGTAGATGTACCGCAAAACTTGACCGCAGATATCACGACAGTAGCGATCCCAGTGGGTGGCGCAAAGCAAGTGACGGTAAAGGCTTCGTATCCAGATGGAGGCTCTGCTGAAGATGTCACACAAAAAGTCGTTTGGTCATCCAGTGCACCTAACGTAGCAAGCGTGCGTCAAGGCTTGATCACGGGTGTATCAACAGGTGCAGCAACCGTAACAGCTACATACGGAACACGCACAGTGAATATTTCCGTATCGGTTGGTGTCATGCAGACATTGACGGTAGACAAGAAAAAGATCGTGCTTGGCAATGGCAAGTCCGAAACCGTTAAGCTGACAGCAGCTTACGCAGATGGAACGAACAAGGATGTAACAGATACAGCGACATGGAGCACGGCTTCTGCTGCTGTTGCAGAAGTAATGAACGGAAAGATCACTGCGACAGGAGCAGGGAAAACGACCGTAACGGGTACCTTCGACGGCAAGTCGGTTACGATTGCAGTAGAAGTAGACCAAGCGACCAACCTCTCCGTTGATCCTCGCATGCTGATCTTGAACGTCAATGAATCAAAAGAGATCAAGCTGAACGCAACAGACTCCGCTGGCAGTTCGGACAATGTGACCAACGATGCAGAATGGTCCTCGTCCTCGATTAAGGTAGCGGATGTGGTAAACGGCCGCGTAACAGGTCTCTCAAACGGACGTGCGACGATCACCGCGAAATACGGCGGCAAATCGATCAGCATCCCGGTAGAAGTCGGAATCGTGAGCAAGCTGGAAGCAAACAAGCGCTTTGTATCTACGAAGTCGAACAGCAACGTACAAGTAACCTTGACAGCTACTTTCTCCGATGGCCGCACCATGGATGTGACCAATCTGGCTGATTGGAAGACAAGCAACTACAAGGTAGCTGACGTAACCAAAGGCCTCGTTTCAGGACGTGCCTACGGAAAAACGACGGTTACAGCCAGATACAACGATAAGAGCGTATCTATCCCCGTCGATGTCGATACGCTGAAATACTTGAAGACAGATGTCGTACAGCTCGTGATGAGCAAAGGCGAAGTGAAGAAAGTAAGTGCCATCGCTACGTATGCAGATGGCTCTGAGCAAGATGTCTCCATGCCAGCTCTCTGGACCACTTCTCGTCTGTTGGTAGCCGATGTGAAAGACGGTGTGATCAAGGCGACAGGATCGGGTAAAGCGACGATTTATGTGCAATATGGTGGGAAGAAGACACCGATTGTGGTGACGGTAAGATAGTAGATTGATAGGGAATAAGAGGGAAGCCAACCGGTTGGGATCGGTTGGCTTTTTCTTTGGTTTTTTCAGCAGGGACGGGGATTTATCAGGTTTTTTCGCTTGCAGTGTACGGCGGGCGTATGCTATACTGATTTTACTGAGGCGGTAAACGCTGGAAGTACATACATATGGGGCATTAGCTCAGCTGGGAGAGCGCTACACTGGCAGTGTAGAGGTCAGCGGTTCGATCCCGCTATGCTCCACCATACTTAAAGCATTGATACGACTAGGTCTATCGAACTTTGAGAGGTCACCTGAAAAGGTGGCCTTTTTAATTTTGTGTACCAAAGCAGAGAAAGAACTAAAGGAACGGTGCCCAATATACATGAGTCAGATCGCTCGGTTGGGAGCTGGTCTTGGCTACCGGCAAATATTAGCTACCCAGTACCCACAACTGGCGATGTTATTCCAGGTCAAGTAAACAAAATAGCAATGCGAAGCTTTGTTTTTGAGTTCAAAATAGTACCGCTTCACGAGTCGTACTCGATGAAAAAGGAGCAGAGGAGCTTCCAGAAATAAGGGGGAGGGCAATTAACCAGCCAGCAGATAAAAGGCAAATTGTTCAAACTCCGATGATTGAAGCCAAAAGGATCCAAACGGCGAAAAGTCCTCATCTTATTATCAAATTAAGAAAGGAGAAGATCGATGATAGCCAAGGTCAACAGGATAGAAAGACAAGAAAAAATCCTCCACAGCCTGGAAAGATTCAGTTTCTTGAGTAGATCGCATATTAAGCGACTTCATTGCCTTGGTTGCGACAGGAACGCACAAAGAGTCTTATAGAAGATGAAGGGAAATTTAAACAGCTTTCGAGATGAGCGCTATGACACAGTTAATTATTTGGGCAAATCGGGGAGGGAGATGATCGGCTCCAAAAAAACAAGTTAAAGGAAAGCTGCAGACAACACATACGCTCATGCGTAATGATTTCTTCTTTCACATCGCGTTCCCCTTACTACTGGAAGAATGAGATGAAGGTAACCATTGACGAAAAAGTTATGGTTGCGTCGGATGCGATTTTTATGAAGGACAAAAAGTACCATTTCCTTGAAGTAGATAACACGCAAACGTTGTCTGAGAACAAGTTGAAGATTGAACGTTATAAAGAGTTCATGAAGACGGATCAATTCCAAAGTAGTTTATGTACTTCCCTACACTCCACAGTCGCTGTCAACAAAATCAGAATGAAGCGATTTACAGAAATGTGCGATGGTCTGCCTGTGCAAGACTATTTGATTGATGACAGCAAGTGAAGGAGTTGTTTTAAATGCCGAAAGTTCAAACCATAAAGTTTCGGGATTTTATGGATGGGACGTGGAATAGTCCAACGAAGAAAAAGCATGAGGGAAAAAGCTTACTGATGTTCATGTGAGAGCTGGTTACATGATCCTTTTGGCTTTGGCCCCTGCTTCATTTGCCAGTGCAGCTGGTAACGCTACAGTAGTAGCCTCAAAAATCGTTGTTGGTACAACGTTGAATGTTCTCGCCTAGGCTTTCGAGCCTATTGTACAAATCTTGGTGGCTGTATCCCTACCAGTCAATTCAATCGTTATAATTGGTGAATGTCTCTTCTTTATTTTTGGTAACTCAGACAAAGCTTGGAGCATGATTCAAAATGCGGGTCTGGGGTATATTCTGATTTAGCTATCACCACTATTTATTAAGGTGCTTGAACAAGTTGGCAGAGGCTTGTGAATGAGGTGGTTACTTTGGAAATATTCTTATTCGTTAGGAATTATTTGCAAGTGCCCAGCAACAGCTTAGCAAGTAAGCGATATTTGGAATTTCGTAACAGTAGAGCCCAAAAAACGTTTTTTGTCGTATAATATTACTTAGTTGCAATCTAATTAAACGCCTAGAATGGCAAATATAGCTTGATTGGAGTATTACAAATGCCAAGTGAAAGTCCAATACAAATTATCCGTAATGATAACGGACAAATATGGAGCCATGTGCGTAAAATATGGTTATTTGAAACCCCGGAGGAAAGAGTTCGTCAAGAGTATTTATGTATTTTAGTAAATGAATATGGATACAAAATTGACCAAATCGCAGAAGAAGAGAATCTTACAGGTCGTGGAAGTGCACAGGCCAGAGCCGACCATGTTGTCTGGCGTAGTAAAGAAGATAAACATGCTAAGAATACGCCGTTAATGGTTGTGGAGTATAAATCTGACAATATCAACATATCTGTAATGGATTATATTCAAGGCGAATTATATGCTCGTCTGTGTGAAGCACCTTTCTTCGTAACTCACAATCATCGTGAAACTCGTTATTGGAGGGTGCGAAAGGATAAGGTGCCTGGTTACTTAGAAGAAATTGAGTCCATACCTCATGCAAATGCAAGTGAAAAAGATATTGCGGCTATACTCGAACGCTTAAAAGTATTTCGTGAGGATGAATTTGCGGATCTCCTTCACAGATGTCATAACATTATACGGAATCGCGAGAAAAAAGATCCTGCTGCTGCATTTGATGAAATTGCAAAAATTTTGTTTATTAAGACAGGTGTTGAAAGACGACTAAAACAAGGTAAGCAACGAAAGAACTTATTTACAACTGAGCTTTTAGAAGAGCAAAGAACACTTCACGATGACCCGATTAATGTGTTGTTCCAACAAACAAAGTCAGAATATCGTGCTGATAAGATATTTCAAATAGATGAAAAGGTGAATCTTAAACATGATACCGCGTCGGCGATTGTGAAGGAACTCGAGCGTTATAATCTTTCAGATACATCTGAAGATATTAAAGGGATAGCATTTGAACGTTTCCTTGGACGTACCTTCCGAGGTGAAATAGGTCAATTCTTTACACCAAGACCGGTTGTGGAGTTCATTGTTAAAATGTTAGAACCAAGGGAAGGTCAAGTCGTTTGTGATCCGGCTTCTGGATCTGGCGGATTTCTTATACGATTCTTTGAAATAGTGCGCCAACAAATTTATGCAGATATTGACCGTCAGTATGAAGAATTTAAAAATACTACAGATTCGCGTATTGATTTGGATGATGCAACAAAAGCATCCTTGCTTCGTGATAAATATGAAGAACTACAACGTGAATTGGATCAAAATTTAGAAGGCTCTCGCATGTGGAAATTAGCTAATCGGAGTATTTACGGTACTGATGCAAACGATCGAATGGCTCGGACTAGCAAGATGAACATGATAATGCACGGGGATGGTCACGGGGGTGTCCATCATCACGATGGATTTTTAAATATAAATGGAATTTTTGAGGGTCGCTTCGACGTTATTTTCACTAATCCGCCTTTTGGCTCTAACGTAGAGCCGACCGATCGAATTAGAGAAGAAGATGTCGATATCCCATGGGATATTGAGCGCTTATATGAGCAACGTTACGGCGAAGATTATAAACAATCTCGAGCGAAACTAAAGGCAAGTATTGGGAAACCGATTGCAGACTTGTTCGAGTTGTCAAAAAAGGATAAAGGAAAATTAAGTAAAGTTAAAACCGAAATCCTCTTCATTGAACGGTGCTTGGATTTATTGAAGCCAGGTGGACAATTGGGTATCGTATTACCAGAAGGCATATTTAATAATCCTTCACTTGCCTATGTTAGGGAGTTCGTTGAAGATCGGGCTAAATTATTAGCAGTGATCAGTCTACCAGCGGAAACATTCTTGTCCAGTGGTGCAAGTGTGAAGTGCTCATTACTCTTTTTGCAAAAATTCACTTCTGAAGAAAATGAAAAGTTTAACAAGATATTGAGCCAGGCGAAAGAAGAAATAAAAGTTAAATATCAACTAGTTTTGGAAGAAAAGAAAAAACGAGTATATGATGAAATCGCCACGGCCAAAGCTAATAAGGATTCTGAAAGACAGAAAAGCTTAAAACGTGAATTTCTTGCTTATGAAAAACGCATTAATGTACTAAAATCACAGGAAACCCGTCAATTGCTTAAGCAACGCTTTGATTATCCAGTATTCTTATATGATGCTGAAAAAGTTGGCCTAACAGCTACAGGCGAAATCGATGATAATGAACTGTATCCAAATGAACATGTCCCAACCGATGTGGAAAAGACGGCTTTGGAATTATACGAGCAATTCCGAATCGATCCAAAGCCTTTTTTCGTCTAAGCCCCTACTCTGTATCAATTGGTAGTGGGGGCACTGCGGCCTGGTTTAGTAATTTGGCACGCTGGGATCATAAAACTGCAATTGCCGCATCCTTTCGTGAGCAGCATCCGGACTTCGTTCCATTTGGTGAATTTGTGGAAGAGTGTACGGAGATAGTTCGACCATTTGAGGAACCTGAAAAAGAATGGCCGGTTTATGGTGTAAACAACCAGAGTGGGGTTTTCTTTAGTCATTGGCAGCGAGGAGAACAATTTAACTCGTCATATAAACGTATTAAAAAAGACTGGTTTTTCCATAACCCAACCAGGGTTAACGTTGGTTCAATTGGGCGCGTTCCAGAAGTGGAATCTGAAGCTTTGACAAGTCCCGAGTATCAAGTTTGGCGTCTAAAGGATAATGAATGGTTCCCCGAGTTTGTTGAAATTCTAATTAAAATGCCATTTTTCAATGAATTAGTGCAAGTACATCGAGTAGGAGCAGTAAAGCAACGATTATATGCACAGAATATGATGGACATACCAGTACCACCTTGTACTCGTTCTCAACAAGAAAAGATTGTTGCCCGCTGGCAGTCATTAAATGCTGAAGCTGATTTAGCTCAATATGAAGCGGAGACAATAGAGAATAATGCACTACGCTGGTTTTTGAAAGAATCAGGGATCGTTATTGCTGATCTTAATTCAAGGCCACGCACTTTTGCGATGTCTTTTAATGATTTAGGTAGATGGGGAGTTGCTTTTAACCGTCAGAAATGGTCGTTAAGTACATTGTTAACAAGTTCTCTTTTTCCAATTCGCCCACTTTCAGAGGTTGCGGAAGTTAATCCTGGATTATCATTATCTTCACTCAGTAATGATGCGGAGGTCACTTTTGTACCAATGGAAGCTGTCTCGGATTATTCAGGAGAAATTGTGACTCCTAGTGTTAAGACGTATGGGGAAGTTTCTCAAGGTTACACTAAGTTTCAAAATGAGGATATCTTGTGGGCTAAAATTACACCATGTATGCAAAATGGGAAAAGTGCAGTAGCGAGCTCACTCATTAATGGGGTAGGTTTTGGTTCTACAGAATTTCATGTAGTTCGAATAAAAGCTACATTTGAATTGTTACCAGAATATGTGTGGTTGATACTAAGATTGCCAGAAGTCCGTAAAGCTGCAACACGATATTTTATTGGTTCCGCTGGGCAACAACGAGTACCAGCAGATTTCCTGGAGGAATTACCAATACCCATCTTACCAAAAGAGATACAAGTCAAACTTCTTTCAAAAATTGCTAGCGCCCGTGAGACAGCAGCTAGGAAACGTCAAATTGCTAAAGAGCTACGTGAAACTGCTAAGGATGAAATAAACGCAACTTTATTAGGTATTTCATCTACCAGTACAAAGGAAGAATAACAAGTAGTACAAAGGGACTTCGAATGAGGTCTCTTTGTTTTTCTTCTTTTTAAATCTGATTAGTGTCGAAAGCACTGTTGCACCTTGACAGGGGGGAGGTCATCAGTTCGCAGATTTGTTTAGTTTAATATGATGCAATGGTTAGAAAAGTATTTTCTCCAACTTCTCTGTAGCCTTGTGTTGCATTATGTGGTAACACATGGGTATAAGGGTCAAGGGTAAGTGTTACACTGACGAGCCCTTTCAGCCACAATCTCAAGATTTTCTCCTGCCGCCAAAAAAAGAGTTTCACAAGAGTATCGCAAATCGTAAAGTCGGAAACTTTCGGGTAATCCAGCTTTCTTTAGGAGCGGCTTAAAGTATCGGTTAACAATGTTTCGCTCATTAAGAGGTTGACCGTTATTAGCTGCGAAGATGAAACCTAAATTATTATAATCTGCTTCCTTGAGTTGCTTTTTCGTTTGCTCAATTTTATGTGTTGGAGGATGTGAAGAGCAGTCTTAGGAATTGGTAAAACTCTCGACTTCTGGAAGTTTTGGGTTCCTCCAGCGACCATCCCTTTCCATTTCTAACGAGAGTTCGTTGAATTTGTAAATTAAATCAACGAGGTAAGTCCACTTCAGACCTAATGCCTCACCAGGGCGAAGTCCAGTGGTTAGCAAAAGTATGAATAGACAATTCCATTTATCAAAAACTGCAGCGTCTAAGAATTGTTTTGCTTCTTCAGCAGTAAACGCTCTATTCTTAGGTACTCTGATGAAAATCTTCTTGGTATCATTTTCCATCCTGATCTTGCCTAAGAGCGGATAAGAGCACAGCATAAACTCGTTTGATGGTCCTGGCAAAAAATCCGTTTTTTTGTAGCACTGAGTAAAGCGTTTGTATATCAAGAGGAGATAACTTACTAATACCTTTCTGACCAAGGTGTGGTTGAACGTATAGCCTCAATGTTTCAACGTAACTTGAATATGTTCTTTCCCGTAACTTTTCCTTCGCCGAAACCTCTAGCCAATAACTTAAGTATTGGTTAACCGTCATCTTGCTTGGCTCAACCAAAGACCTAAGGTCCTTTTCTCGAAAAAACACTATTGAGATAATTTTGCGGATCTTTCTTTGTCCCATGAATGATTTTGTTGTAATACTTACGTTTGCTAGATTCATCTCTTCCTAAGAATAATTGCACTAACCAAGTGTTGGTACCCCGTTAATAGTTTTTTCATGAGCTTCATTCCTTTCATCTAACGTTCGTATAACTTCTGATAACATTGTACAACGGAAAAAAATCCGCAATAGGACAATAGAAATTCACTGATTGCAGAAAAAAACCATAAAGCAAAATTGCGCTTTAAGGTAATTGGTTAATGCCCCTAATTTCTATTCAAGACGCTTTTTATGTGGTCTACCACGCTTTCCTTTAATTGTGGAGAATTTAGAGTGTTCCTTAGTTCTTGGCCTTCCAGCGTTCTTCTTTGGAAGTCAATTATTCTTGCCAGGGTTGTTTGCTTCGCGCCGGATAATGCGGTCAGCATCATCTAAGTTAATATAGTATTGCTCTGCTATTATTTGTTGTTGCGTCACTTGGTCTTTAATACCCTAGTTCAAGATATAGTAATGTTTTTGCATGAAGTCAGTATCTTCTTTTTGAAAACGGATGAAAACCGCCTTCTTGGTATACCAGTTCTTGGAAGGCATCAGAAATTCTTTTGTCTTTTGAAATCAGGGTGAGGAACTATAGATGTCCGCGGTTATGTAACTTGAATTGTATATCCACAATTATATTGGCAATTTTCCTTATACTTAATTCCCTATCTCCAACATACACAAGGATCTGGTCTTCGGGGACAAGGTCATCTCGATGCCAGAGATAAAAGAATGCAGACAGTATCTAAAATCCAATCGACAAACAAATTATACTTTTTTGACCACTCTTTTAATTCGTTTGCTAAATTTTAAAATATCAAAGGCTACATTGCTGATAAACGATCCACATATATGAATGGCATGGGATTAATATCCTTATCACGGTGTTGGTAAGCAGCAACGAAATTATATAGACCGAAAATTATGGACTTAATATTTGATTCAGGAAGAAAAAACTTCTTCCAGTGAAAACGATCTCACTTGGATGACATAGTTTACTAGGTATACCTTTAGGACGGTTCCGGAAGCTAAATGGTAATGTCACATTTTTTCGGCCTGGCACATCTTGCATCGTATCTCTCCATTTGCTAGTCATCATCTTACTTTAATTAAAACTGATAAGCCACAAGTAAAACAAGACGGCATGACTGAATTGCAGATTTAAGTTTTGCTGTTAATAAGTTACACTTATATTAATTGGAATTTAGTTGCAGGATAAAACTTCATTATATCATTAACAGTTGTAATGCAATCTTTAGCCATTAGGTAGCCAAAGGTGGATAATATGGACAGGATAAACACAGCAAAAACCATTCAAATTTTTCTTCCAGACGGATCTCCACGTAGTATTCGAATTGCAGAATTTACCAGTAGGGTGATGAAGATTATTTCCTTTCCGAGGAATAAAATGGATGTAGTTGGTAATAGACCAGAAGTGAATGATGTGGGTGTGTATTTTCTCTTTGGAGAATCTGAAGTTTCTGGACGCCCCTTGGTTTATGTAGGTGAGGCAGAAGACTGTTATCATAGGATAAAGCAACATAACAAAGCAAAAGACTTTTGGAATACTTGTGCAATAGTTACTTCCAAGACCAACTCCTTGACGAAATCACACATTAAATTCCTTGAATGGTTTTGCTACACCCAGGCAAAAGAGATTGGACGGTATGAGCTAGAAAATTCGACGATTCCAACAAAATCATATATTACGGAATCAATGGAAGCGGACTTATTAGATGATTTTGAGTCAATCAAAATACTGTTGGCTACACTTGGTTTTCCAGTCTTTGAAGACATTACTCGGGTTAAACAGAAAGAGCTATTGTTCTGTAAAGGAAAAGACGCATTAGCTACTGGAGAATATACCGATGAAGGGTTTGTGGTATTCAAAGGTTCAACCGCAAATTTCAACGAATCTTCATCGGCAAGTGGTGCTTCAAAAAGCCTTAGAAAAAGGTTATTGGATGCTGGAGTGTTAGTGCAAAAAGGTAATGTGTATGTATTTGACCAAGATCATATTTTCAGTTCGCCTAGCTCAGCAGCCGATGTAGTTTTAGCGAGAAGTTCTAATGGATGGATAGAATGGAAACGGGATGATGGGAAGACGTTGCACCAGTTAATAAGAGAGTAACATCCTGTTTTTTGTGTGCTACTTGTGTGCCAACTGATTAAAACTCACTCAAATGCAAAAAACTCATAATAAGTATTGAACTTTAGAAAGCTAATTGTATCAACGCTTACAGCAACTTAGGACATCTCATCAAAACTAACAAAAAATCGTACTAGACTCACTGGCAGTGTAGAGGTCAGCGGTTCGATCCCGCTATGCTCCACCATAAGAACTACCGTAAGACGCTTGGATATTCAAGCGTCTTTTTTATGTGAATTTTGCGAACGGAATTTTGGCTGTGGACACAAGAAGGTAACCGTGTAAGTAAACAATATGTTCAAACATCGCATAGTCATTCTCAGGGGATTTCAGCACATCATTCTTAAACATTAAAAAGCCTATAAGGTATTCTGGAGATATTCGCTGTTTTCCTCATCATTTTTTTGCTTAACCTTCTAATTTGCTTGCATGTTATACAATAAAAGGGAATTAAGAAAAGGGAGGCGAATGAAGATGAGTAAACAATTGCCAGCTTTCCAGATGGACATGAAAATCGAAGAAATCGGTGCGGAAGGCAACCGATTTCTTGCTTCGGAATGGAGGGTCTTGTACGAGTCGATGCATGAACAATTGACGGCTGCTTTTCTTGAAATCGAGGATGCAGCTTACGGTCTTTTTTTGGATCAACTGATGCCTGCCGTGTTTGAAAGGCTGGAAGACGCTGGATTCGTCGTATCGGAGGCTCTCAGGGAGGATGATTTTGTCATCGGCAAAAACTTGATTTTTCGAAACTCCCTTGAAAAATGGGGCACGGAAGACAACAGATCTCGCGTATTTTGGAACGTTATCCGTAATAAGGAAGGTCAACCGATTGGAACTTTATTGACAGATATTCCCCACTCTCATTTGAAGTTTGATATCCCCTCCGCACCAGTCTTGTATACGTTAAGGGAGAGCGTCAAGGAGCAGATCGTCCAAGGGATTCGGCAACTCAAGGAGTGAGAAGCGGCAACACTGATTCTTTTATGGGAGGGAAACATTCTTGAAGATCAACATACAAGAGTATGCGCTATCTAAGCAAGATTCAGGACCATACGGAATAACAGCCGGAAAAGACGGCGCCTTGTGGTTTACAGAACAGAAGGGAAATCGAATCGGACGAATCACAGACACTGGCGAAATTAAATCATTTCTTCTTCCGACACCGGGGGCGGGAGTGATGTCTATCATTTCAGATCGGAACGGCGACTTATGGTTTACGGAATATAACGCCAATAAAATCGGGAAAATGACGTCGATCGGCCACATTACTGAATTTGAACTCCCATCGGCGGAATCGGCACCTTTTGGCATAGTGGAAGGCCCTGATGGTGCCATTTGGTTTACAGAAATGAAAAGCGGCAAGATTGGAAGAATAACAAAATCAGGGGAGATCACCGAATTTGAATTGTCTAATCTCCAGTCGTTCCCCTCTTTTATCACTCCAGGTTCGGACGGGGCATTATGGTTTACACAGAATCTGAGCAATACGATTGGGAGAATCACTATCGAAGGTGAAATGACCGAATATCCAATACCCACACCTAACTCTGGGCCGGTTGGCATAACGAGCGGACCCGACGGAGCATTATGGTTTGTTCAAATAATGGGCAATAAAATCGGGCGAATTACGTCCTCGGGCGAGATCAGCGAATTTGATATCCCGACGCCGAACGCTCGTCCTCATGCCATCACGTCCGGGACGATGGGGGATCTTTGGTTCACGGAATGGGGCGGAAACCAAATCGGACGAATTACAACCGAAGGAACTATAATTGAGTATGCGATACCAACAAAGAATGCTGAGCCACATGGAATCGCAGTATGTCCCAAGGGCGATGTTTGGTTTGCTGAAGAGTGTAATCAAATTGGACGCTTATCAATCATTACGGAATAAGAGGATCAACTGAGATTCATTTATACCGCTATGCCCCGCCATACAAGTAACTACAGAAACGGCAGAGATGCCGTTTTTTCTTTTTGTAATATGCCGCGCTTCTCAGAAAAAACGGAACGAAAAGATACTCTCTCCCCGCTCCATTCATTCTTCTTTCCCCAAACTCACAGATTCATCAAACCGCGAAACGCTTTTATCTTCCCTCTGCTTACAGGAATATCCGTCTGACTATCGTCGTTCATCTTGATCAAGTACGTGTTGTTAAACCACGGAATGATTTCTTTAATATGCTTTACGTTTAAAATATAATTTCGATGGCTTCTAAAGAAAGAGCGAGACCGGTTCAAAATCTCCTCCAGCTCGTTTAAGGACAAGTCGCACTTGTCGATACTCTCTTTTGTCGCAACATATAAATCTTTCTCCCGTACAAACGCAAAGTAAATCTGCCCTACAGGGATCGGGATGATCTTGTTGGTCTTCCGGATACAGACATGCTCTTCCAGCGGGGGAACCGTCGCCGTGCGGTCGTTCGTGGCTGACCTGTTCCTTAGTGTCCTCACTTTTTGAATCACATCGTCCAATTTCGATTCCATGATCGGTTTGGTCAAATACCCCACAGCCAGCGTGGAAAAAGCCTCCAGAGCGTGTTCATGATAGGCAGTCGAAAAAACGATCATTGGGGGATTGGACATCTGACTCAATGTTTTGGCAAATTCAAGCCCATTCATCCCAGGCATTTGAATATCAAGCATAAGCAAATCAGGCTCGGAATTGAGAATATGGGGCAATGCTTCCAGCGGATTGGTATAGATTGCGTCCACCTGGATATCAATATATTTTTTCAGCAAATATTCCAATTCGGAACAAATGGCTGGCTCGTCATCAATGATGATCGTCTTCAGTAGCATCTGGATGCACATCCTTTTCATATTCGGATAGCGGAGCGACAAAGGATACGACGGTTCCCAAACCAGGCTTGCTTTGAATCGTGAGGCCATATTTTTTGCCATAAATGGATCGAAGTCGTGAATGGACATTGACAAGGCCGATCCCTTTCGATTGGCTGTTCCAGATATCGGCCAAACGCTCTTCACTGATTCCAACTCCATTGTCTTCAATGCTGATCTTCACTTCATGGTCGTACGGTTCCACTCGAATCGTGAGTAGACAATCGCTAATTTTTGGAAAAAGTCCATGGTGAATGGCATTTTCCACGATCGGCTGCAAAGTCAGGACAGGCAATTTGCGCTCCAGCAGAGATTCGTCGATCTCCATGTTCACCTTTAATCGGTTGCTAAATCTGACCTTCTCGATTTCCAAATACGACTTGATTCCGTCTAGTTCTTCCTGCAAACTGTGATGATTTCCCTTGCTTTTCAAATTGCGCCTGAAGATGTCACTTAAATGACCGATCAAGTTTCTCGCCTGATCAGGGTCTGTACGACAATAGGACATAATCGTCCCCAAGGTGTTGAACAGGAAATGCGGGTTGATTTGTGCTTGCAGGGCGCTCACTTCGGCCTGCTTTCGCATTTTCGCTTGATGCTCGATCTCCGCCAGTTCGATTTGGACCGACAGCAGTTTAGCCAGGCCGTCCACTAACTTCTCGTTGGTCTGGGACGTCTTGGAGGAAGAGTTTTTATAGTAAAATTGCAACGTCCCGATTTTCTGGTTTTGATGATACAACGATGCGGCGCTGATCGATTTTAGGCGAGGCGGACGCGGAAGAGCAAAATCTTTGTCGCACCATACCCCTGTAGGGTGGGTCAAAACAGCCTCCGCTACTTGTGCGCACAGCGTTTCTTTCTGCAAATGTTTCTCCAGTTCATGGCCTTTTACACTGAGCAGCTTCTCGCGGTCGGTAATAGCGACTGCATCCACTCTGGCCATTTCACGGATCATTTCAGCGGTTTTTTTCGCAGAATGTTCATTTAGTCCCGTCCGCAGATGAGGCAACGTCTGGCTTGCTATCGACAAGGCCAGGTCTGCCCCCAATGCGCCGGACTGGTCTTGCATCATTTTGAGATTTTGGAAAACGCGTGTGAAGAGCAGCAGTCCTGCAATGGTCATAATGGTAGTCGGGATCGCGATTTTTACTTCCAATTCGAGTGCCGCAGAAAAAGGCTTGGCCATGAGAAGCACCAAAACTTTTTGAATGAGCTCGGCTGCAACGCCAATCAGTACGATATGCTGCCATTTCAGTCGCAGCATATTCATTTTCGTACTGACGATCCCGGCCAAGTAGCCGTTCATGACGGTCGAGATGGCACAGGCGAATGCGGTAAATCCCCCTAGCGAATAGCGATGAATACCTCCGATAAGGCCGGCAAAAAAACCGACGACAGGCCCCCCGATCAACCCGCCCGCGACGGCACCGACAATGCGCGTATTGGCAAGTGCATCATCGACCCGTAGCCCGTTCTCCGTTCCGATTATCGACAGGAACCCGAACAGAGTAGAGAGGATCACGATCCGCATCCAATTATTTTTCCCGTACACGATGTTCCGAAAGTAATCCAGTTGGCCGATGATAAGGGCGATGACTGCGATTACAGAAATGTTTTCAAGTAGTCCCAGAAGCATAGTGATTGTCATAACAGTCGCCTCCCTATGGAAAAGGGTAGCCCGATCCAGTCGAAAAATCAATGTAACTCAACTGGGTTTTTCGGCAGTTCAGATGCCGTTTTTGCATATTCGGAAGTATTCAATAGATTCTATCAAAACAAATAACTTAGAATAAAAACAGTTCTTCGAGAATCCATCCGGGTAAATATGTAACCCCTTTCAAAGCAAACAATGCCCCCATCATTCTTGAGAAAAGGTATTGTTTCAATTGAAAGCGGTTAAACTATCCCAATTGTAAATGGATTCGGGTCAATCATAAGGAGGGGGCAGCAATGACGTCATCAAGTGATCGTGCAGATACGCGGCGCATCACAAGCAACATCTTTAAAGGTTCACTGGGGAATCTGATTGAATGGTACGACTGGTATGTATATGCAGCTTTTGCAGTGTACTTCTCGTCTCAATTTTTTCCAAAAGGCGACGCTACCAGCCAGTTGCTGAATACTGCAGCTGTTTTTGCTATCGGATTTTTAATGAGACCGATCGGGAGCTTGCTTCTGGGCCGATACGCTGACCGTCATGGACGCCGTGCCGCGTTGACGCTGTCTGTTACCATCATGGCAGGTGGTTCTCTGGTGATTGCAGTAACACCAAACTATGAAACCATCGGCGTGTTTGCGCCTATTATTCTCGTTCTTGCCCGCCTGCTCCAAGGTCTTTCGCTTGGCGGGGAATACGGAACATCTGCAACGTACCTGTCCGAGATGGCTGCGAGTGGTCGCCGAGGGTTCTATTCTAGCTTCCAGTACGTCACGCTGATCAGTGGACAATTGTTGGCATTGGGTGTGCAAATTATTCTGCAGCAAATACTTCCGGAAGAAGCCATGATGGCTTGGGGCTGGCGAATTCCTTTCATCATCGGAGCATTTGGAGCAGTAGCCGTGTTGTGGCTGCGCCGCAGTATGGATGAATCGGAGCAGTATACCAAAATGGAGTCGAAAAACAAGGAGAAGGCGGGTACGCTGCGGGAGCTGATGAAGCATCCGAAGGCGGTGCTGGCAGTCGTCGGCCTTACGCTCGGGGGAACTATCGCCTTTAACACCTATACGACCTATTTGCAAAAATTCATGGTGATTACGGTAGGAATGCCGAAAGAAGTAGTCAGCTGGATTAACTTTACCGCATTGCTCGTATTCGTCATCTTGCAGCCGCTTGCCGGTATGCTGTCCGACCGAATTGGACGGCGCCCGTTACTGATTGGTTTCGGTGTGCTTGGAACGTTGTGGACCGTACCGATGTTTTTGCTCCTGGAACAAACCACTAGCCCATATGTCGCTTTCTTGCTGATGCTGTCCGGTCTTATCATTGTTACCGGCTATACGTCCATCAACGCGATCGTGAAAGCCGAGATGTTTCCTACCGCCATTCGCGCTCTGGGCGTAGGCTTTCCATATGGGGTGACCGTCGCGATCTTTGGAGGAACAGCGGAGTTCATCGCGCTATGGTTCAAAAGCATCGGGAACGAGTCTCTCTTCTATTACTATGTAGCAGCTTGTATTGCCATAAGCCTCCTCGTTTACTGGCGCATGGACGAGTCTTCGAAAAACTCTAAGATCGAAGCTGAGCTGAACACTGCAAAGGACTAGATTGAAGAATAGAGGGGCAATGAAAAACGGCAGAGATGCCGTTTTTTTGCATGTACCGAACTGTAAAAGATTGTATTTCAAAACAGAAAATACAATCGGCAGCCATGCAGCTATTCGTTCAAAAAGGATTCGGGTCTACGAATGTCCAGGACATTGCGGATACGGCTAGCATCAGGATTACGCGCTTGCAGGATTGCAGAAAAACATCGATTTTTTCGAGTCGGAGATTTCACCCAAACAAGCGATGGATCAGTTTGTGAAAGAAATTCACAACGACATGACGACAGGCGAAGAGTTTGCGAATTTGCTGATACTGATGGCGCAATCGTTTCTAGCGGGGGGAGGAACGAGCGTCAAGCAAAGCGAGGTAGCTCGCCTTAGCGACAAGTTGTTTCACACTACAGCCCAGCTTATTAAAAGAGGGCAGGAGCTTGGCGAATTCTGTTCGGGGGACCCGGATGAAATGGCCGTCTTTTTCTATTCAACACTCCATGGCCTAGCTATGATGAAAATGATGCGAAAAACAACTTCACGATGCCTTCACCCTCTATCTTATGTAGCGGTAACGGATGATCGCAAAGTTGCTGGTATTGCTGCATGCACGGATGGCACTGTCTCTTCGGTAAAGCTCAATCAAAAAGAGCTACGAAAGCACCTGGGACTCTATAAAGGCACCCTCGCCGGACTCTTTTTGAAAAAAGAATTTGAAGCTCCCCTGGAAGATCCTTCTCCCGTGAAATGCACCATAGATTTCGTCGGAACGGCTCCAGAATTCAGAGGGCAGGGAGCTGCGATGGTGATTCCCCGTCATATTATGGAAAATACCCCGTATGAACAATTCCCCATCGAAGAGGTAGCGGATACGAATATTCCCGCTATGAAGCTATATCAGAAATTAGGGTTCCAAGAATACGATCGGAAGCCTGTCCCTTTAAAGAGAGCTGAAAAAATCGGAATCAATCATTTTATATCGTTAAGATACGAAAAATCGCTCAAGGGATAGTTGATCCTCTGAGCGATTTTTCTGTTTTACACGCCAATCTCGTACGTCGGTGAAAGGGACCTGCATGTTTTCAATAGCGCAATTGATCAATACAAGCATTATTTCAACTTACCCAAATCCAACCATCATACAGTTACTACATAGCTATTTCGATGACGGGTTACAGAAGGATATGTTGGCTTGGGTAATGCGATATGTATTAGAAAAAGGCAAGGCTTGGGATTACGCAAAAGGTTGTTCCTATTCGAGATACCAAAGTAAGAGTAGATAGTCTCCCGGCATCTGTTCAGTGGCAAATAGAGCAAGAAAGGGCAGGGGCTTTCCAGTCACGGGAATCACCGTGCTTGTTACGGTATGACCCGAAACTGATGGGAATGCTGGATCGCATGAGAAGTTCAAGGACAACGGGAAGTTAGGGGGAGGAATATACAATGCAGGCACTTCAAAACGATTTTAACTATCAAGATAAACAGATTCGAGTAGTGGTAAAGGATGGAGAACCTTGGTTTGTGGCCCGTGACGTTTGCGCTGTCCTTGAGATTGTAAACAGCAGAGACGCAGTTGCTCGACTTGACGAGGATGAGAAGGGTGTAGTTTCAACCGACACACAAATCAGGTCGTTCGCCAAGCAGATACGGCACTGATTTGAGAGCTAGAAGGAGAGAGACAGTCAGACACTCAGAGGTAAGAGAGTGTATGACCAGAACAATGAATCAAGAGGAACGCGCTTGGATTGACTCGCTACCTAAACCTCGACCAAAAGAGCGGATCATTGGCATGAATGTTACAACTGATAAGACTATGAAGAGAAAGGGTCATCCAGGATAAGCGCGGCCATGGGTGCCAAACAGCTCATGACGATAAAGCCTTACATGCAATCAGGGAAAACAAAAGCAACATCTTCAGGAACAAGTTTCAACTTATCTGACGGCTGCTCGATAGCAAACGGTATCTCCATAGATTGTAATGTGTCTTTCAAGTAATCAACTTCGGACCAAGACACCGAATAGTAAAACGACTTTTCCACGTGACCAACTCCTCTGTGGACATTATGCCACGAGGAGACTGGAATAAAAAAGATGGGTACAAATTCTCAATTATGTTAAATCACACATTACTTTTCCCAAAGTACGTAAAAACACTCCATATTCCAATAGCTAAAAAAAGGATACCGAGTAAACCGTAATCCAGGCTAGTTATCATTAAATAAAGACCATTCAAGCAGATTACAATTGAAACTATTTTATGCAAAGTTATTTTTTTCATAATACTCACCTATATACAGTATTTTACAAAAAATGTATCACAAAATTTGTTTATTTACAAAAGATCAATCTAAACATAGGTGGTGATCGTTTGAGAATGCTGTCACTATTCGCTGGCATCGGCGGGATTGATTTAGCAGCTCATTGGGCCGGTATTGAAACGGTAGCATTCTGTGAAATTGAACCGTTTTGCCAGAAGGTTTTGTAAAAGCATTGGCCTGGAGTTCCAATCTTCGATGATGTGAAAACGATCAATAAGCAGAAACTCATAGAAAAGGGGGTCATAGCGAATGAGCGAGCAATTGACATTATTTGCGGAGGATACCCTTGCCAGCCTTTCAGTAATACCGGGCAACGCCTTGGCGAAGAAGACGACCGTCACCTCTGGCCAGAAATGCTTATGCTTATCAAAGAACTCAGGCCCACTTGGGTCCTTGGAGAACATGTTGATGGACACGTTACTTTGGGGCTCGACACTGTGCTTGCTGACCTGGAAGAAGCGGGTTACACCGCAAGGGCGTTTGTTGTTCCAACTGCTGCCGTCTACGCCCCGCACCCAAAGGAAAAGGGTCTTCGTTGTGGGCAACACCAAGCGCGGAAACATCAATGCGGAGGACGCAAGGAACGGTCTGCCAGCGGCAGTGAAACTCTGGCCGACACCACAAGCTGCGGACACCAGAGACAGAGGCAATCTATCGAATCCAGTAATCAAGAATCGAGTGGAGAACGGCAAACAGGTCAACTTATCAATGTGTGTTTCGGAAGTGAGTGGACAGCTCAATCCAGGTTGGGTGGAAAACTTGATGGGCTTTCCGATTGGCTGGACGGATTTAGATGGCCAGCACCAATGGGATTAGAGCAGTTTGATTGGGAACCTCCCCGAGTAATCGCGGGCATGAAAGGCAAGGTCCGGGAGGCGCGGTTGAAGTCGTTGGGAAACGCTGTAAATCCTGTTCAAGTGATCCCGATCCTTTGGGGAATAAAGCAAATTCACGATCAAGCAATTTAACAAACTGCTCATTTTGATAAATACGAGTTTAGTAATGCCTGCCCAAGTTCAATGTCTGAGACATCCCCTGACAAGATGGTGGATGGTTCATCGGTTGAAATGTATGCTCCCTTGTTTACACGTCTCCAAATTGCAAAACTATAGGATTGATTTGGTTCATCAAACATGACCATAACTAACTGCCGATCACGTGAAAATTTTGAGTAACTCTTAATTCCTGTTGCTAGTGTGAAGACTTGAACATTTAGCTCATCGAATGTGTAATCCTTTTTGGAAAAAAGAAAACTGTTTTTGAGGGATGAACCGATAATGGCAGGATTATGTGGAGGGCTGAGCTTTGTGGGGAAATTAATGTCTCTTAATAATCCATCTTGGTCTAATGCATGAGGGATTATTAACAATTCATTGTTTTTGTCTAGATAAGCCTTTACTGAGTATGAAACATTGCAACTCTTGTTTTTTCTAAAAAGTCTTTTGAAAATCGACATCATGCTTCCCACATCCATTAGTTTATCTATAGTAATATACCAAACACTGCATCAAGTTTTCAAATTGTGTATTCAATTCAATTGAGCTTAGGTGGTGGGGCATATCCATGGCAAAAAATCGTGAGGTTAATAAATTACTTGATAGGGCAGGTCTTTGGGAAACAAGGTCAAAGAGAGCCTCCTGGAAAGGTGATCATGACAGAGCAGGAGACCTTAGAACAAAGGCAATGCAACTTGCTGCAAGGGCTCGAAGGTTGGAAGAATCTGAGAGCAAATAAGCGAGTCCTACGTGGATTTAACAAACTAGTTAGGGAGGAAAGAGCGATGAATAGACAAGCGGTTTTGGACGTTTTGAACAGCCTGGAGGTAGTTGAAACAAATGGTGGAGATAGCCCATACATCCTCGTTGAAAACAATGAGATTGTACGCCAGAAACTCAATGCAGTTGGAATTACCAATGAGGTTATTAATCAATATGGCGACGATGACTCGTTTGATGTACTGTCCCTAGCTTTTGCAGAAGGTTACACAGATTACTATGAAAAAGGAAAATTCGTCTTGTGGGGACCAATTGACGATGAGCTGCGTGACCGAGTGCGGAATGGCGAAGGGACCACAGAGGACGCAGAGCGGCTTTTGAAAGAGTTCGCACGATATGAGAATGAAGGGAAGCCTGAAATCGATTGGCACAAAACCAGTAATACGCAGATTGAAGTAAACAAAGCATACTGTCCCCGTTGCCATAAGCCTTTTCATGAGATAGATGGGTATGAATTAGACTCTTGCCCTAATTGTGAAATGACGCTCTACGGCGAAAACATTTCGTGGGATGAACAGGTACTCGTTCGCATCTATGTAGACCATAAAACTGGCGAGTTAAAGGTCTGGGGTACAGATTCAGATGATTAACACAACGGTAATTGAAGAAAGCCCCCAATGTGGAGGCTCTCGTTTAACTAAAATACATCGGGACACCTAGGTTTGCCAGCACCACACGAAGCGAATCCTTCTGGCTCAGTAGCAATAGCAGCACTAGACATAGAGATTACAGACAAGGTCAACATAGCAACTACTAAAAACTTTTTCATAGTACCACCTCCCTTTCTCTAATATTTTTACATAAATTCTAATTTATGTAAAATATTGATTTATCAACGATTGATCGCTTGTCTATGGTAGCTAAACATTTCACACGATTTGTTAAATAGGGGGGAATCAGAACAAATGGAAGTAGCAAAAAACAGAGTGCCATACTGGCAAGAAGAAGTTGAGGCAATCGATTCAATGTACGATGATCAAACGCCAGTTTCCGTAATTGTCGAGGAAGTCAATAAGACCTTTCACAAAGGGAATCCGGTACGAAACAAAAACTCAGTGCATTACGTGATTAGGAAATTGTACCACGGCGATGGTTCTGACTGGAAAGAGTCGTTGTCAATGAAATGGCCGGGAAACTAATCAATTCGTTAAATGGGAGAGTGTGAGCATGGATAATAAAAAATTCGAAACGTTGATGTACTTTTTGGTCAAGCGCGCTGCAAGAGAAAGTTTTGTTGATTTCATCGATAACATCGGATTGACGATGGATGATTACGCGGAAATCAAAAAGTACCTGAAAGATACCTACGGAATCAAAACGTATCTTTGATTTAACAAAACAATCGATTTGTTAAATGGGAGGGGGAAAACATGTTTCAAGTAACTATCCAAGAGAAGATCGGACATTCGAACAATCAACGGACGCAATCGATCACATCATATGCTCCGTTAGCTTCGAAGTAAACGAAAACACTTTGTACTGGAGCTTAAAAGATTTGGCTCAGGGAGCAACGATGTATTTGGCGGACGCATGCAGAGTCAAACGGGTTTAATTTTACAAATCATTACTTGTGCTAATTGAACCACAGTTCTTGATTAACCCAAATATCGTTTTGCTTGATCACCTTAGCTGTGGCAACGCATTTAATCCCACTGTAGTCATATGTAGCGATAACAGTATAGCTGCCGTCACTATTGTGTGTCACAGAAACGATTTTGAAATTCTTGAGCCATTTATGGCCGCGAGGAATTTTCCATGATTCGTGTGCTTCACATTCATGCCTAACATGTTTCTCAAGCGTCCAACCTTTTCGGACCCAGTGATCGATCAAGTTGATGATGTCCCTGACTGGTGGCTTGGGAGGTAACACTATTGCATAAGTGTTTGTGGTAAAAAACGAAAACAAAAAGATGCCTAATAAGATAATCAATTTCCGCATCGAAAAGTCACTCCTTCATCAGTAACTTTTCCGGCTGCAAAGGAAAATATCAACAAAGTTCATTTAACAAAAGAGAAATTGTGATAAGGGGGTATTGAAAGGAGATAGGAATGTAGAAAGACGACCCTATTTTACAAAGGTCGTCTGCTGAATTCCTTATATCTCGTGCCTTGATAAGTTAATATGCCTGTATCTCCTTCGACCAGTAAGCCATACTCACTACCTTTTACATGGAATTCTAGTCTTTCTCCATTGCTTAGTTCAAAAGTAAGGTAATAGTATGTGGATACACTGGTATCATTACCGCCACCTGAAGTGCTTGTGCGTTTACTAATAATTTTTGCAGGTTGAGTTAAGATTGGGGAGGCATTATTTGACATCCAAATCCTGATACCATTTATGATCGCTCCTAAGATGAAAAGTACAATTATTCCAGCAATCACTAAAAACCACCAGGGCGGACCAAAACCACTAGAGAAAGGTGGTCCGAAGTCATTTGCGAACATAATATTATCACTCCAATATTTCGTTTACATGTTATACGTAAAAATATGGTTGTTGTTTCCTTTTTAAGTAAAAAGTCTATATAAAATACTATTTCTGGAGTAAAAAAATCCACGCTCTTTAAACGGAGCGTGGAAAAATAAAGACTAATTAATTTGAGGGTAACTTGTTTGTCATCTTGCCTAATATTTCATTGACATGAACCGGACCGATCACTCTGCTATCTAGACTATTTAAACGATTATCACCCAAAACAAATATTGTATCTCCGGGGATAGTTATAGGCCCGAAATCCTCAGTCAGATAGAGATTTTCTTTTTTGGCTACATTTTTAGCTGAAGCCAAGTATGGTTCGTCGACCACTTTGTTATTGATGTAAAGAATATCACCTTTATATTCAAGCGTTTCTCCAGGCAACGCAATGACCCTTTTAACGTGTTGTCGATCTTTCTCTACTTGGAAAATAACGATATCTCCACGTTGGATAGGATGGGAGTCATAGAAGGTTTTATCAACAAGAAATTGATCGTTGCTGCTCAAGGTAGGGGCCATACTCTCACCTTCAGAGATAAAGACACTCTTGGATTGGTCAGGCTGGACAGAAGTAAAACTTGCGAAAATAAAAGACAGCATGAGGAAGAGCGTTTTCATTAGTATCACCTTATCATTTTACCTAATTTTATCCAATTAATTTCAAAAAGAAAAGCCCCCAGCTGGGAGCCCGAATATGCGTTCGTCAACCATATTATAGCATGGGCTGCCACGAGGGGGAATTGGAAAGATGAGCCACAAGAGCAACTGTCATTTCTGGAACCAGTAGACGAAAAAGAAGTCAGAAAGGCTGTTGTCAAAGCATTGAAAGAGAATAAAGCCCTTCGTATTGCCGTCCAAAATAAGCAGGAGCGGCAGGAGAAGGGTATCGATCAACTGTTTCCACGGCTTCAAAAGTCTGAGTCCACGAATGAGTTGAAAGCACGACAGATCGGAAGTGCTTTGCAGTATTCGTTGGATGAAGTAGAGCGTCAAATCATCGAAGATAAGTATCTCAGCACTTCCATGGTATATCTGGACTTAGGTCGGACAAAAGACCAATTCTACACCAAAAAGTAAAGAGGCAATTATGCAAATTGCCACCGCACTCGGGATGATCTGAGTGCCTTTTTCATGAGACAAGCCTATTGAGCCGTAGCCTTCCAAAAGACCGACTATGATATAAATTTGAAGTGGCACTAATCCCAATATCTGGTATACCTATTTTTACAAGTCCATTGATCAAAGTATGAATTATATTCGAAAGAAAAAGAAATAATGTGAATTGGTGGGGAATAAAATGCGTAAATATATAATTGGAACTTTATTTGGATTATTAATAGGAACATCGATAAGTGTACATGCTGAAGTGGTTAGTTTGGTAGGTAAGGTTGTTGAGGGAGAGCTGCCAGTAAACATCAATGGCAAAACACTTAATAATAAGGCAATAGTTGTTGATGGAACAGCATACCTGCCAGTTCATGCAATAGGGGACACATTAGGATATAATGCTTCATTCGTCCTAAATGAAGGGATCAAGCTATATCCCAAATTTGATGAAGAAGGGCTTAAAATTAAGTATTTTCCGATTGTCAACATAAATAATACGTACACGATAAACTCTGGTCAAACTGTATTTTGTGTATTACGGTGAACCGTATCATTAGTAACGGAAAAGTTGTTGAACGAACGGGTTCATAAACACTGAATACAGCAGTTACAGTAGTAGAAAAACCACCTTTGAGGTGGTTTCTATTTTGGTTGAAGATGAAAAAGTAATATGTTTCTCTTCAAAAATCCTCGATAAAAAGATGGATAAAACCCGGACAAAATCAGGGATAAAAGGCAGGACGATTTGAAATGTTTGAATCGGTAATCTTGAGTCAAGAGCAAGCGACATCGGCTCTTGGGAGATACCGTCTAGCCCTTACCTGAGCAACCTATAGATGTTGAGGAATGTTAGCCTACCGAGAGAAACATTCTGAGTCTGAACGCGCTAGTCCTGCGGCGGTTATGGCGGGGGAAGGAAGACTAAAACCGTCTTCCGCCATTGTTGAAGCTTATTTCGTTTTGACGAGGCTTGGTTAACCTCTAGGAGTCTTGTAGAACCGAATAAGTGATGAATAAAGGTATTTTGCAGAGCCCAGTCAGCAGGGATCAATTCCGGAATCCAATGACAAAATGCCAGACAATACTCCGGCCACTGGTTCCCTGCTCAGTGGGCGTTGTAATAATATAGACAAGCTCCGTTCTTACAACCAAATAGTCATATCATGGGAATATATGTAATATTAGGTTCTCGTATGTTAAAATAATTAGAGTCTACTTAATAGACAATTAAGAGGGGTGATAATTATTATGAACATAGTGTTTGGAGTTCCGTCAATTATAATTATCGGTACTATTTTATTATTTGCATTTATTGTAATAAAAGTGATAAAAAGAAAAAAATAGAATATATTTCACATGTACTGTTGATTAATTTACATATTAATTATAATACTGTAATTGTTTGGAAGTGATGAATATTTAAAAGGAGAATGATTTAATTGAAAAAAATTTATTCTATTTTTTTAAGTGGAATTTTGTTATTTACAGCAATGGGATCTACAGGGGTTAGTCAAGTAAAAGCAGCAGAAGTCGTACAACAGCAGCAAGTAGTATTGAATAACGAAGAGGTAGCTCAACTTAAACGAAACTTAACAGAATTAGGT
>NZ_PXZM01000051.1 GCF_003013395.1 Brevibacillus fortis
ATCCACAAATCCTTAGCAATTGATCATGCGTATTCAGTTTTGAAGGAATGAGGCGAAAAGCTGTATTCCCGATTACTTGTAAAAGTAATGGAGAATGCAGCTTTTTTTGTATTTCCGCCAGTACCGACAAATCTGATTCAAAAAAATTCATGTTCTAATAAGAGGAGCGTGTGCACAGCCGAGATCGGCGAGCGTGGTCATTATTGTGATTCCAGTCGATTATGCTATGCTGAATGACATACAGCTTTTTCAAATGAAAGAGGGATCAATATGCTTATTCTTGCAGTGGAGGATGAAAAAGCGCTGCTTCAGACAATTGCAGGAGTCCTGACCGATGAAGGATATCAGGTGGATACGGCAGAGCGCGGAGATGACGGCTTGTTATTGGCGGAACGCGGCATCTACGATTTGTTGGTCCTGGACATTATGATGCCAGGAATGGATGGTCTTTCACTGGTGAGAACGTTGCGTGCAAAAGGTATAATGACGCCGGTTTTGTTTTTAACGGCAAAAGATAGCGTAGAGTCGAGAGTCGAGGGATTGGATGCCGGAGCAGACGATTATTTGGTCAAGCCTTTTGCGGCTGAAGAACTAACGGCGAGAGTGAGAGCCCTCTTGCGCCGACAAGGGAAACATAACACAGAAGGCGAGCTGGCGTATGGTCCTCTATCGCTGAAGATAAATGAATATGATGGTTTTGTTGATGATGAGCCGATGAAGTTAACGACGAAGGAGTACGAACTGCTTAAGTACTTCCTGCAAAATCGGGAGCAAATATTGACGCGCCAACAAATCTTTGACCGCGTATGGGGAATTGATTCAGAAGCGAATTACGGAGTGGTTGATTTGTATGTCCACTACCTGCGCAAGAAGCTGGGTGCTTATGAAGGCTTCATCCGAACGATCCGCAATGTGGGCTACATTTTGAAAAAGGAAGACAAATGATGTTTCAAAAAACGAGGATTCGACTCGTAACGTTAAACGTAGTAGTCGTGCTTCTCTTGTTGAACGGGTTGGGGAGCGCAGTCTACTACACGATGAAGTACCGTCTCTATTCGCAGGTGGATCAAGAAATGACCAAAGTCAGTCAAAGGCTGGCGGTAGATTCTTTGCCCCGTCTCCATCGAATAAATGACGACCCTTTTCCATACAACCGTCAGGAGAGAAAAAAGTTTAACGATCTGGATCGCCGATATGTTTTACTCGTCTGGGATAGCTTTGGGCGTGTCATCGGGACTGCATTTGGTGAACGACTGGAGCCAAAGGAATATGCAGAATTCCAGCATAACGGAAAAGCAGACGGGATCGAAACGAAAACAGTGAATGGACAAGTCTATCGCGTGCAGACCGTTACGGTTCCGAAAAAGGTCGTGGTAGGCAATCGGATACAGACCGCGTACCAGTTTCAACTGATTTATAATCTGGCACCTGAGCAAAACATGCTGGACAGCCTATTGTATGTAGTGGTGATCGGCGACATTATTAGTATTGTCATTGCCATCGTGGCTGGGTGGTTTTTGGCGCGAAAGGCATTAATCCCGATTCAAGTCTCGTGGGAAAAGCAGCAGCAGTTTATTGCCGATGCTTCTCATGAGCTGAGGACGCCGCTGACAGCCATCAGGGTCAATCTGGAGAGGCTTTTCAGACACCCGGATCATACGATTGAGCAGGAAAGCGAAAAAATCATGATTGGGATGCAGGAAGCCAAGCGCTTGAGCAAGCTCGTCTCGGATTTGCTCACGCTGGCGCGCAGTGATTCTAACGAGCTGCAGATCATGAATCAAACGCTGCGCTTAGACGAAGTAGCGATGAAATGCACCCAAGTTTTTGCACAACTTGCCATCGCACGGGAAATTCGTCTTGAAACAGACATCCAGCAACCCATTGAGATGGTGGGGGACCAAGAACGCCTGCACCAGCTTATGGTCATCTTGCTGGACAATGCCTTGAAGTACACGAACAAGGACGGCCGGATTTATGTTGCTTGCAAAAAGGAAGGCAGTCGCGTCTCGATTCTTGTAAAAGACAGTGGGATCGGGATTTCCAAAGACGATATTCCGTATTTATTTGATCGCTTCTTTCGGGTGGATAAAATGCGCTCCCGAGCGACAGAAGGGACAGGCTTGGGGCTTTCCATTGCCAAATGGATCGTGGATGCGCACCACGGAAAAATTCAGGTCAGCAGTGAGGTCGGTATCGGAACGAGTTTTTTGGTAACACTTCCAATAAAGCCTTAGACAAATGGAAAGAACCGTTTTCCCAGCCGTAGGGAATCGGTTCTTTTTTCAAATGGGGGAGCAAATCCATTTAACATACTTTTATGTTTCAAATATCTCGAAATTGAGGTAAACTATAAGAGAAGAGAGGAGTGGCGTACTAATGAACATGACGATCACAAAAGCAGCGGTAGCATGGTTTCGGGAAGAATGGGGATGCAAAGAAGGAGACAGCATTCGTTTTTTTGTCCGGTATGGAGGCGTTAGTACGGTTCAGGATTCATTCTCGATGGGGATAGCGAAAGAGTTGCCGAATGAAATCGGCATTTCGACAGTAGAGGATGGCATCACATTTTATATGGAAAAAGATGAGCTGTGGTATATGAATGGAAAAGGGTTGATTGTCGATTATCGGCCGGAAACAGACGAAGTAGAATTCAAGCTGGATTAAGCAAGGAAAATGATAGCTAGTAGATAAAGGGCTCCGGATATACGGGGTCTTTTTATATGTGCGAAAAACTCGAATATCATACTTTACAAACAAAAATGTATGTTATATTATGGGTACATAAATGGAAAAAGGAGGAAGTTATATGCGTTTACTTGATTCTTACTTGGAGCTTGGCATTACGGGAATGGCACGTGCAGCTGTAGCAGGATGGTTTGATGGTCATTATGGGGCAGCCTTATTGGCAGGGTACTTCATGGATCGTGAGCACGATCTCCCTGAACATGTAAAAGAGGGTATTGAGCGGACATGCGAGTCCTTCCGCAAGCAAAAACCTGATTGGTTTGTTCCACTAGATCAAGACGAGCAAGCTGACCCCTCCTTGTTACAGCATGTAATCAATGGCCTCCAGCAAAATGTGAAGCAGCTTCGGACCTCGGGGCATGGACTGGCACTGGGTGTGTTGGCATTAAAAGCACTGCGCGAACGCCCTGATATGATCACTCCGACTGTGGTGAATGGCCTGGTCAAGATTCTCCAAGCGACGACAGAAGACAGGAAAGACCGTTATTGGGGCATCGAGAATTACCATGGAATGACCATTGACGATGTCAAAGACGAAGTTGCGCCTTACGATACAACCGCAGAGATGGCAGAGCGGGCGTTTAACGAACTGCATTTGGTGATACCGCCACGTGATATTAACGGAGTACGCTATCATTTGGCGAGCGAGGTCGTCCATAACATCACACAGGCTCATGCGTTGACGGATTTGGAGAGATTCGGGTATGAGGATATTGTGAAGCCAGGTATCGAAAATCATCGTCTTCAAATCTATTTGAATCGCCATGTTCCTGAGTTTACTTTGGAGGATGAGGTGAAGGAGCCAGCGTTCGAGGAAATTTTTTCACCGCTATACTGGGAAAGAACATACAGCGATCCTCATGCATTGAAGCTTCCGTATGCTGCACTGGATCTGCTAAAGCGGTTTCCGCCAGAGAAGAGAGCTCATGCTGAGCGTAATTTGTGCAAGCTTTTGACTATTACGGATTAATCAAATCACATAAATAAAAGAACAGGGAGGCCAATGGGCACTCTCTGTTCTTTTTTCACTTCGAAGGAGTGTCGTCTACCAGGTCGGAATGACAGTCGTAGTAGACTCCCGATTGGCATAGTAGCTTTTATGCTCGATCAGGGCATTACGAATAGCAGACTCGTTGATGTCGAAACCGATTCCTAGAGTTGTCGGTACAGCCAGCATGCCAGGTGCTGCAAAATCGATGACAGGTGTCACGATATCCTCAGCAAAGTAGCGATTGGAAGGGGATGTATCGCCGGCAATCGTGAAGTTGCTAAGCGAGGCCATCGCGATGTTATGCGCGCGTCCAATCCCTGCCTCTAGCATTCCTCCGCACCATACAGGTACGCCGCGTGTTGCACACAGGTCATGAATCTTCTTGGCGTCAGTCAGACCACCTACGCGACCGATCTTGATGTTGATAATCCGGCAACTGCCGAGCTCGATTGCTTTGCGGGCATCTTCTACTGTATGGATACTTTCGTCGAGGCAGATTGGCGTTTTTAGTTCCCTTTGCAAGGTCGCATGGTCGATGATGTCGTCATGGGCCAAGGGCTGTTCAATCATGATCAGACCGAAGCCATCCAAAGCCTTCAGCATTTCCATGTCCGCCAGTGTGTACGCAGAGTTTGCGTCCGCCATCAGCGGAACATCTGGTCCAAATGTGTTGCGGATCGCACGCATTGGCTCGACGTCAAAGCCCGGCTTGATTTTTACTTTGATCTTTTTGTAGCCGTCACGGATGAAGCCTTCTACGCGTTGCAGCAGTTTTTCGATGGTCGGCTCGATTCCGATACTCACGCCGACGTCAATCGTCGTACGAGTTCCGCCCAATGCTTGGGAGAGGGAGAGGCCGTTCATTTTGGCGTACAAATCCCAGACGGCACCTTCCAAAGCGGCTTTGGCCATGTGATTGCGGCGCATCCAGGAGAAGAGGCGGGATACGTCATCAGGATGCTCGATCTCCCGTGAAAACAGCTGCGGGATCAAATACTTTTCGAGCATGTACCAGACCGTATCGACATCTTCCTCGTTGTAAACAGGGACGTCCATCGCGACGCTTTCGCCGAAGCCGACATGGGCACCGCTATACGCACGCACCAAAATGCATTCCTTGTGGGTCTCGACTCCCATGCTCGTCTCAAAAGGGGAATTCAACGGAATTTTGATTCGTTGCAGGTCCACGCGTTCGATTTTCATGTTCATCTCTCCTCAACCGTTCATATGGATTGTCGCTCAAACGTTTTCAGTACCGTTCTTGCCAAAATCTCGATGCCGTCTAGCAGTGCTTCTTTTTCAAAAGTCATCTGCGGATGATGAAGTCCTGGTGTCAGGCCACAGCCTAAACCAAGCATGGTCGCGCGAAGCTGTGGTCGTTCCTTGGTGTAGTAGTGGAAGTCCTCCGCGCCAGGTGTCTGGATCGGCGGTTCGAGCTTCTCAGCTCCCAAGGCTTGGGTAATGGCATCCGCCATGATCAGTCTCGCTTCTTCGTTCACTTCGGCTGCATAGACGCGTTCGGTGATCTCGTAAGACAGCTCAACTTCATAGAGACGGGAAACGTGTTGCAAAATGTGCTCGACACGGGCAAATAAGGCGTGAATGACTTCATTCGTCTGTGCCCGCAGGTCCAAGTGGAACTGCGCTGAGCCCGGAATGATATTGCTGCTTTTGCTGCCGGCTGCAAGCTGCGTCATTTTGACGGAATAAGGGACGAGCGGATCGAGGTGAATGCCTTTTAACTGCTCGACAATCGCAGCGGCTACCTCGATAGCGTTGACTCCGAGGTGTGGCCGTGCGCCATGAGCATCGGCACCCTTGATTTGCCCGAATATCGTACCCGCTGCTCCGTGCAGGATGGCAGAAGCAGCTGTGCCGCGCGGGATTTCCTGAATCGGACGAAGGTGTACGCCGTACAGAAAATCAATATCGTCCACGACTTTCTTGTTCACCATAGCAAGCGCGCCATTTCCGCTTTCTTCCGCTGGTTGGAAAATGAGCTTCAGGCGCCCAGGTAGCTGGACGTCCATTGCTTGCAAGACCATGAGGACGCCTACTGCCATGGTCATATGCGCATCGTGTCCGCAGGAATGGTTCGCGGTAAAGACGCCATTCACTTCTTGCCAGAGTGCGTCCATATCTGCCCGTACGCCTACAGTCAATTTTCCAGGTGACAGATCGCCCCATTCACCAACAACTCCCGTCACGTCGTCAAAGGTAGTGACGTGGCAATTGTGTTTTTTCAAGATGTCAGCAATGAATGAGGTGGTCTGGACTTCCTCCCAGCTTATCTCTGGATGCTGGTGTAAATGCTCGTATAGAGAAAAAATGGCGGGCTGCAATTGTTTGATCGTTGTGCGCATGGTTCCTCCATGTGAGAAGCTTATTTGTTAAGAAACGCCGATTGTCACGGCTACAATGAGCGCGATCGAGGCGATCACGGCCCAACCTGCTAGCAGCTTCCAAATGAATTTGACCCATTTCTCATACGGAATGCCTGCAACAGCCAGATAGCCCATCAACGCAGAAGAAGTCGGGATAATGGAGTTGGTTACCGCATCACCGTATTGGAAGGCAAGAACCGCTATCTGACGTTGGATGCCGAGCAAGTCCGCAATTGGCACCATGATGGGCATAGTTGTGGCTGCCTGTCCACTACCGGAAGAAATGAAGAGATTGAGAAAGGCTTGAATCACAAACATGGCGATGACGTTTACGGCATCTGGCAAATGACCAATCGACGAAGTCAGGCTGTTAATCATGGTATCGATAATTTTTCCGTCTTCCAAGACGACAGTGATAGCGCGGGCAAAACCGACGATCAGCGCGCCAAACGTAACAGCCCTTGCACCAGCGACGAAGGAATCAAACAGCGTATTGACCGACAAACCTCCGACGAGACCAGCAACTAGCCCCATGATCAGGAAGGAAGCGGTAAGCTCTGTCAGGAACCATTCGTACTTGAAAACACCGTATACGTTGAAGGCGAGGCCACAGACCATTACCAGGAACACGAGCTTGTGACGCGTATTCAGGTCCGGGATGTCTACTGTTGCCTGTTCTTGACTCGCGTGATTCTCTACGCCATAAAGCACACTCTTGGTCGGATCTGCTTTGACGCGATACGCATAGCGCATGACGTACCAGATAGCAAAAGCGAGCACGAAGACATACACAACAGCACGGAAGATAAGTCCAGAGAAGAGCGGCAATTGCGCGAGCGACTGCGCTACCCCAACTGTGAATGGATTGATCATCCCGCCCATGAAGCCGGCTGCTGCCCCCATAGTGATCATGGCCGTACCTGTTACGGCATCGAAGCCCATTGCACGTGCCAGTGCGATACCGATTGGAACGAAAATGATGCTTTCTTCTGCCATACCCATGGTGAAGCCACCGATGGAAAAGAGGAACATGGAAGCTGGAATGAGCAGCTTTTCCCGACCCTCTAGGTGTCGGACACCTTTATTGATCCCGGCTTCAATCGCTCCGGTCTGGCGGATGATTCCGAATACACCGCTTACAATAAAGATGTAGAAAATGATTTGCGCGCCTTTTTGCATCCCTTCTGGAATCGCTTTGAACATGTCGAAGAACGAGACCGGATCACTTTCTACAGGGTGGTAGCTGCCGTTGACGACGATGGTTTTGCCTGAGGCAGCGTCCTTGACTCGGTCGAACTCACCGGCCGGGAGCACGTAGGAAGCTAGAGCTGCCAAAATGATGATGATAAAGAGGATGGCATACGTATGCGGCACAGAAAAACGTTTCTTTGCAGGTTTCAATGGATGTGTAGACATGAGGTCACCTCGCTTTTTTTGTTTATGACAAGCAAGGGTCGTGCCAAGTGTCGAAATTTCCCGAATATAAGCGTTTTCAGTGGATTTTCATAGGTAAGGTAAAGGAATACAATGAGCTTTAGGAATATTTATTAGGTTTTATTCAGCCTAATGCAACCTATTATTCATTGGGCGGAAACTAAATCCGCCCGTGTTTTCGCAGCAACTCGATACCCGCGGGGGTGATGGAGGTTCCTTGTCGGGTCGTACCTGAACGTACGAATCCTTGCTGTTCTAGCAGTTTTAGCTTGTGGCGCAATGCGCTCTCTGTCCAGCCTACGGATTGTAGTTCAGGGGAGTGCGCCAATTGGTAGCGCCCGACTGGTTTGTTCGATACGTAATAATGATGCAAGCAATACAAAATATCCAGGTCGCGGTTGTCGTCCAATTTGGGGACAGAAGCCGTCTGCTGCTTTTGAAACAAGCTATCCGTCAATCGCTTGGGGAGATCCTGAATGCCGATGACAAGGTGCTCACTTACCGTAATGGCATAGTCGACGACATTTTTCAGTTCGCGAATGTTCCCCCGCCAGTCATGGCGATAGAATAGCTCCATTACTTCTGACGACCATGTTTTGCGAATGCCTTGCTGCTCCAGATGCTCATCGATGAGAAGGGGAATATCACTGGTTCGCTCGCGCAATGCAGGAATCTGGATCGGCAGGACAGCCAGACGATAGAACAGATCCTCGCGAAAGCTACCTTGGGAAACAGCGTCTTCCAAATCGCGATTGGTAGCAGCGATGATGCGGCAATCCACAGAGAGAATGCCCGTGCCGCCTACGCGGATGACCTGCTTTTCTTGAAGCACACGAAGCAGCTTGACTTGAATAGCCCCAGAGATGTCCCCAACCTCATCGAGAAAAATCGTCCCACCGTCCGCTTGCTCAAACAATCCGGGCTTTCCGCCTTTTCGTGCACCTGTAAAGGCACCGTCTTCGTAGCCGAACAGCTCGCTCTCCAGCAGGTTTTCCGGCAAGGAGGCACAGTTGATCGCGACAAAGGGGCCGTTTTTGCGTAGCGAGTGCTGATGAATGGCGTGGGCGAATAGCTCTTTTCCCGTACCGTTTTCGCCTGTCAACAGGATCGTTTGATTGTTTTTTGCCATCTTTTTGCCGAGCTCGATGACTTGGAGCAATGGTTGGCTTTGTCCTTTGATATCGGAAAAGGAGTAGGTGGCTGTATGACCGCGCAAGGTAAGGGTTGTTCGCAAGCGTTGGATTTCGGTCACGTCTTTTAGCGTACAAACGAAGCCTAGATGCTCATGACTGCGGCGGATGCTTTGACTGCTGACGATAAATTGCTTGTGATTAATGGATACGAGGGCGTCCTCCTGATCTTCCTGCTCAAAAAAGGGTTGCAGCAAGCTGTGCTCCTTCAACACCGTGTACGGTTGTCCGACAATAGAGGATGCATGTGGACAAAACAACTCAACGGCGACATCGTTTATAAACGTGATCAGACCTTCTTCGTTACAAGCGATCACAGGGTCTTTGACTGCCTGAAAGGTAGATTGCAGCTGGCTGTGTAGCTTCTGTACTTCTGCGTAGGAGGTGCCGAGCATTTTCGCGAGCTCAGACATTTCTACGATGAAGGCAGACAAGTACTCGCGCTCCCATTCACTGGGCACGCCTACCTTGCGACCGGTATCAATCAGGTCATGAATGCTGATTTTGCGAAAACCGAGATCGATCACCTCCACATGAGGAGGAAGAGGTACGTCAGGAACGCTCATAATGATGGCGTATTGAAATTCGAGATCATCAAATGTACAACCCGGGTGAAAGGGAACGTAATTCAAATGATCGACGTTCGCCTCTAATAAATTTTGGATGACTTCCTGTGCGGAAACGGGCGAATTGTTCATAACAGGGACGGTCGTCCCCGGGGGGATCTGCATCAGCGCTTTCATTTTGCGCAGCTCGAAAAAACGGTTTAAAACCGTGATGGGTACGGAGTCAGCGACAGCTTGACGGGCGACTGTGTACAGCTCCGGGGATTTGGTCGTGATAAAGACATGATCAACTCCGCTTAAATCGGGAATGTGCTCATGGCTGGCATAACCGATAACTTTGCAATACGGCTCGAAATAAGCCCGTAGTTCTTTCAACAAAAATTCGAGAGTGTCCGTTCCTTTTGCAATCAAGACAATGGTGTGGTCCATGCTGCACCGCCTTTGCTCAAACAATCGTGAATGTTTTGTAATCTCATGATAGCACAATGCCTGGCTGTCATCGGATGGATTCGCTTGTATGCAGAGGAAAGACAAGGATTGATTTGCGGGCAGGGAAATGTGTTTTAATAGAAGGTAGAGAAGATAGAAAAGCAATAACAGGAGCAGGAGGAATCAGCATGGAGGACAGATTGGTTCCAGAGGTGCTGCAAATGATTGGGGAAGTCGTGCCAGACGGGGTATCGATTGCGATCTCAGACGGCGCACAATATTTGTACTATCAGCCGAGTTCCAATATTGATTTGAAAATTACGCCAGGGGATCTCGTTCCCATAGGCTCGGCTACACATCAAGCGCTCATGGAAATGGGAAAAGTGGGGCATCAGGTGGAGAGTCGTATTTTTGGCGTGCCGTACTATGGACTCTCGCTTCCATTAGTGCGCAATGGTCAGATCATGGGCTGTATTACCGCTATCTATCCGCCTCAAAACGTTCCGCTCACAAATCCAGAGCAGCGTCTGTCGTTTTTGATCGGAAAAGGGGAGGACGGCTGGCTACCCATTCCGTTAACGGAGATCGTCTATATCAGCTCTCATGACGGGAAAACGATTCTGCATACGGCTAGTGGATCGTATGCGAACAAATACAACATGGCAGAGCTTACGTATCTTCTCCCGCAAGAGCGATTTGTGCGCTGTCATCGGTCTTATTTCGTCAATATGGAATCGATCGGCTTTATTCATCCACATTTTCATTCTACGTTTTTGTTGGAGATGAAGGACAAGCAAAAGACGAGAGTTCCCGTGAGCCAGTCGTACGCCAGCTCGTTTCGGCAATTGCTTGGCTTCTAAAATATCTGATAAATGAGAATGGTTCGCTGTCGTTTTTTCTTAATAGCCGCGTAAATATTCTGTTTTGTTGAAAATCGAGTGCCCGCTCAGATTCCATATGCTAGTGTAAAGGCAACAAAGATGGCATGGGAGGTCACAATGATGTGGGAGCGCTTACGCGATAAACGACTGGCAGATAAAATCGTGACGGCTGAGGTAGCAGCAGGATGGATTGAGGATGGCATGACGATCGGGTTAAGTGGTTTCACGCGTGCTGGTGATGCCAAGGTCGTGCCGCTCGCATTGGCTGAGCTGACGAAAAAAGAGAACAAGCCTTTTGGCGTAAATGTATATACAGGAGCTTCACTCGGTTCCGATGTGGATGCCGTGATGGCGGAAGCGGGGATCATCAACAAGCGATTGCCTTTTCAAGCAGATCCGGTCATGCGCAAAAAAATCAACGATGGCAGCATGATGTTCGTCGACCAGCATTTGTCCCATACAGCGGAAGCGATTCGTCAGGGAGCGATAGACGCTATCGATTACGCGATTGTGGAAGCGGTTGCAATTACCGAAGAGGGCATGATCATTCCGGCTACGTCCGTGGGGAACTCCAATATTTTTGTGGAAAATGCCAAGCATGTCATCATTGAGCTGAACATGGCTCAATCGGTGGAGCTGGAAGGCATTCATGATATTTACACACCAGCTATGCAGGGAGAGCGTGAACCGATTCCACTCACGTCTGTGGATCAGCGAATGGGCACAGCAGGGATTCCGGTCGACCCGAATAAAGTAAAAGGGATTGTTTTGACGAATCAGTTGGATTCTCCCTCGACGATTGTGGAGCCGGATGAAGAAACGGCACAGATTGCCGCGCATCTCATCGAGTTTTTGCGTCAGGAGGTAAAAGAGGGACGTTTGCCGAACAATCTCGCACCCTTGCAATCGGGAATCGGATCGGTAGCCAATGCGGTTTTCAACGGGTTTTTGGATTCGGAGTTCACGGATCTGACTGTCTTCTCGGAAGTTTTGCAGGATGCGGTGTTTGATTTGCTTGATGCAGGTAAAATTTCGTTTGCCTCAGGCTGTTCGATCACGTTGACGGCTGACAAGATGAAGCATGTCACCGACAACTTCGCCCAATACCGTGACAAGCTGCTGTTGCGTCCGCAAGAAATCTCGAACCATCCAGAGTTGATTCGCCGCCTCGGCCTGATTGCGATCAATACCGCGATTGAAGCGGACATCTACGGCAACGTCAACTCGACCAATGTATCGGGCACGCGAATGATGAACGGAATCGGCGGTTCTGGTGATTTTGCCCGCAACGCACGTCTGGGCATTTTCGTAACCAAGTCGATTGCCAAGGGTGGAAACATCTCGAGCATCGTCCCGTTTGCCTCTCATGTGGATCATACCGAGCACGATGTAGATATTATCGTGACCGAGCAAGGCTTGGCTGACCTGCGCGGCTTGGCTCCGCGTCAAAGAGCGATCAAAATTATCGAGAACTGTGCGCATCCGATGTATCGCGATCAATTGATGGCGTACTACGAGGAAGCACTCACACGTGGCGGGCACACCCCACATGTACTGGAAAAGGCATTCTCCTGGCACGTACGTTACGCGCAGGAAGGCACGATGCTTGCGAAAAAGCCAGCATTGGTTTAGTCGAATGAATAATGGAGAAACAAACCCGCTCGGGCGTTGAAGCCTTGGCGGGTTTTTCTCGTTTCCATTGCAATGGGGCGAAGCCTCTTTGCTATTTCGTATAGCGAAAATGCTATTTTTGCCGTACATACTGCTCGTCCCTCATGAACAGACGCCAGAAATAAATAAAACCGGGTACGAGAATCGCAAATCCGACCAAATAACAAATGAACAGAGCGTGGAACGTATCAGGGTGTGTAAAGCTGGACTCAATCGTCACATGGGGATAGACGATGTAGGGGAGGCGCGCTGCACCGTACGCATAGCTGGCGAGCAGGTATTGCGTTGTGGCGACAATGACCGCAATCCGCGGAAGATGAATGCCGAAGTATCGACGGTCCTGGGGCAGCAAGAGAGATATATAACTAATGAAAAAACAGACCGCCGATGCAATCAGCCACGGCAAATAGTCGAGAATGCGGTCATACAGCCATTTTGCCTCCAGTTGCATCGTGAGCACGGTAACCAATGCTGCAAGCAACGTAATTGGACCCAGAAGCACCGCATCCCGGCGGTAGACGGAGAAGGCTTGCTTTTCACCTGCGACGTAAGAGTAGTCCGCGAGAAGCAGCGACGAGAGGAAGAGTGTGCTGCTGACAGCAAGACCAATGAAAGAATAGACGTGCGCGCTGGTCAAAAACAGTCCCCAATCGAGATACTCCACACCATTTATCGTTCGAGACAATCCGCCCTGTGTCACAGGAAGCACGCTGATTAACAGAGCCGGCACCAATATCCCGGTAATGCCGGAGACGATGCTGAGCATCTTGTCATACTTGTAAATGAGATGCGAAAACACCATAAACGTACTGCGAATCAGCATCAATAACACCACGAGACATCCGGGAACCAGCAGCAGGCTCCCCAATGTGTAGGTCGCGCCAGGAAAAAAGGTAACGAGCGCGACGACAATCAACACGATAAAGACGTTCACGACCTCCCAGGAGGGCGAGAGGTAGCGGTTGGCGATTTGGGTGGCTTTGGTTTTTTCCCGATTCAAATAGATCATCGACCAAAAACCTGCACCGAAGTCGAAGGAGGCCGCGACGGAATAGATGACGACGAAAATCCAGAGCAGCGTTATGGCAATAATCGTGTCGGTCATAGCGTTCCTCCGTCCACTTTCGGCTGTTCTGGCGGTTCGAGCTCCAAAGGGTGGCGACCAAAATAGCTACGGAATACGAGCAGGGTGACGATCGCGAAGAACACGTACACCGTGAGGAAAATCCAGAACAGTGTAGAGATGCCTGCTGCTTGGGTAGCGGCATCTACTGTTTTCATTACACGATAAACCACCCACGGCTGGCGTCCTGTGCAGGCAAAAATCCAGCCGAATTCGATGCCCAACAAGGCGAGTGGTCCACTCGTGACAAATACCCAGAGAACCCAGCGCGGAAATTGAGAGCGTTTCAGCAGCTTTTTCCAAGCGAAGCCGATAAACCCGACGAAAATCAACAAGCTGCCAATGATGACCATCCCGTTAAACAGCGTATGGACGTAGAGCGGGGGCCACAGCTCCTGTGGAAAATCGTCCAGACCGACAACAACCTCGTCAAAGCGATTGGCTGCAAGGAAGCTGAGCGCCCAAGGAATTTCGATCGCGTATTTGACTTCTTTCGTCTCGGGATCAGTAAAGCCGCCAATCGCGAGTGGGGCGTATGCTTGTGTTTCAAAAAGTCCTTCGGCAGCGGCCAGCTTTTCCGGCTGGTATTTATGCAAAAGCTGTGCGGATTCATGACCGTTCAAGGCGGTTAAAAGGGAAAAGGTGCCACCCACGATCAAACCGGCCAAGAGTGCTTTTTGATGATACAAATAAACGCGACTGCCTTTTTCGGCGCGCAGCATTTTCCAAGCTGCCACTCCAGCGACGATGAAAGCCCCCGTCATATAAGCAGAGACAGTTACATGACCTGCCGTCACGATAAAGCTGGGATTGAAAAAAGCTTTCCACGGGTCCACGTCGACGATCTGTCCATCGACCATTCGAAAGCCAGTGGGAGTGCCTTCGAAAGCATGGACATTCGTAATCAGGATCGCGGAGGCCGTCGCACCAAGCAAAACCATGAACAAGCTCAACAGACGCATGTTGCGGGAAAGGCGATGAGCCGCATAGACGTAGATGGACATAAATAAGGCTTCCACGAAGAAAGCGAATATTTCGATCTGAAAAGGCAGCGAGATCACCTTACCGACAATCTCCATGAACCCGGGCCATAGCAGGGAAAGCTGGACACCTGCAATCGTTCCAGAAGGGATCGCTACACCTAGCAAGATCGCCTGGGCTTTTGTCCAGCGCTTGGCCATGATTTCATAATCGCGGTCACGCGTCCGCCAAAAGAGAAGCTCTACCAGCAAGATCATGAGCGGGAGACCAACACCCAAGGTCGCAAAAATAATGTGAAAGGCCATAGTCGTCCCGAATATGGCTCGAGTCATCACGATATCTTCCACGTTCAACGTCCTTTCTGATCGGCACCAAAAATTGTTAACGATTTCCTCGTTAATGTCTCATGAGGAGGCGGAGTTTATACGAAAAAGACCGTCACAAAAATGTGACGGTCGAGCTTGATGGTAGGATAAGAGCATTTGGAATCGTAGACTATTTACGGTAGAGTGGGTAATCAACCTCAGTCGGTACTTGAATCAACACGAGTCGAAGCGGAGCATCCGTTGATGCATGGTAAATGGCTGTGCTGCTTTCCTCGGAGGAGAGGACGACAAAGTCACCTTTGGTTGCTGGGGTGGGGTTATTGCTGACAGTTGCTTTCTCTACAACACTCCCGTTCCCTTCCACCACGACAACTGCGTGAGCGTAACCAGCCGGGAGTTCTTTTTCATACGCTTTTCCAGCGGGAATCGTGATATCGCTCATCAAGGAATCCGTGACCAACTGAATGGGCGTAGACGATCCGATGATGTGTTTGACTTGCACACCATCTACTTCCTCAGACGGAAACTCCTCATGATCATACTGATAGTAAGTCGGAGGTTGCTTCGTCGTTTGCGCGAGATGCGGTTCAAACCAGATTTGAAACATTTCCGTATCCTTGCCAAGCTCTTCTGCATGGTACGCGCCTGAACCAGTTTGCATGATCTGCGCGCCGCCTGTCGACACCTCTTGTAGATTTCCGAGCGTGTCCCGATGTCCGACTGTCCCTGTGAGGACATACGACAAAATTTCAAAGCCGGAGTGAGGGTGCAGCGGAATTTCAAATGTCTTCAGTGATTTTGCCCATGCCCAGTAAAAAAGTGGTCCTACCCGTTTGACAACGGAGCCTTCATGTGGGAAGCCAATTGGTTTGCTCTCTACGATTTCACCGTCGCCAAAATGTCCTTTTGCTTGCTCGTTCTGTGTATAGACGCGGATCTCCATCTGATGTTTCCTCCCTTAATGCGATTGCTGGCTTACGGGTTGTGAGGAGTCACCAATTAAAACAAAACGTATGCGCCTGGACCAATCAACGCCACACCAATAACAACTGCGATTAAAGTCAGGTTGTATTCGAATCCGTTTTGTGTGACCCAATATCCATTTTGACCGTGCACCTTCAGAATGGCAACCAGCATTGTGAACGCGAGCAAAATAGAGCTTGCCCAGATACCTACGCCTGCCGCAAACATCAGACCACCAACGAGCTCAGCCAATCCTGCTACAAAGGCCATCGCTACGCCAGGTTTCACCCCGATGGACTCCAGCCAGCCGCCTGTTCCTTTCAAACCATAACCGCCAAACCAACCAAACAGCTTCTGCGCACCATGACCTGCAAACGTCAAACCGATGACCAAACGAATCAATAACAATCCAGTATCCAACACTTTTCATCTCTCCTTAATTATTTTAATTTAATGTATCTTTAATTAAAGATATTTGTCCAAAAAGGCTGGCGGGCCTTAGAAGGATTCCGCCAGTTTTACTGCTTTTTCTACACCAGCTGCAACGAGCTCAGTTGCTTTGTCTTGGAATTGGTTGTGACCTTCTACGATCACTTCCGTTACATTGCTGATGCCCCAGAAGCCAAGAACAGTGCGCATGTATTTGTTAGCCAATTCCATTTCAGCCATAGGGCCTTCGGAATATACGCCACCGCGTGCGCTTAACAGAGCTACTTTTTTGTCGCCCATCAGACCAACTAGACCTTCAGCAGTGTATTTGAATGTTTTGCCTGCTTGGGAGAGGTAGTCTACATACGTGTGCAGAACTGCTGGAACCGTGAAGTTCCACATAGGGAATGCGATTACTACTTTGTCAGCATCAGCAAATTGGTTCAGGTATTTGTTTACCAGGTCAGCACCTTTTTGCTCTTCAGCAGTCAGTTCGATACCGTTTCCTGCTTTCCACATAGCAGTGAGCAGGTCATTGCCATAGTAAGGGAGGTTAGCTGCGAACAGATCCAATTCTGCGATTTCATCATTTGGATGTGTTTCTCTGTATGTTTTGGTGAAAGCTTCGTACAACTTTACACTTGTAGCCTGCTCAACTGGGCGATCATTCGCTTTAATAAAAAGTACTTTACTCATGGAAATTTTATTCCCCTTTCATTTGGTAAGTCACTAACTTTTAATGTGTAAATCTTGAATTTAAGATTATTACGTTTAAGATCATTTGTCAACACTTTTTTAAAACGATTGTGGTGAAGATAGGGGACTGCTCATCTAATAAGTAGCCTGAGCAGTGCGTCCCAACTTTTTTAGCAGTTCGATTGCCTGTCGCTGTTCTTCTGGTGTGAGACCTTCCATCGCTTTCTCAATTGAGAGTTGATGAGAAGGGAAGATATCAGACAAAAATTGATGCCCTTTTTCCGTGAGTTCCGCATAAATGACACGGCGGTCTGCCGAACAGGGCTTGCGAATAAGCAGTTGCTTCTTTTCGAGTTTGTCCACAACGTACGTGATGTTTCCGCTGGAGATCAATATTTTTTCGCCAATTTGCTGCAATGGTTGAGGACCTTTATGAAATAATACCTCTAGAACCCCGAATTCGGTTGGATTAAGTCCATGCTGGCGAATGTGACGATTGGAGTGAGCGGTAACCCAGTTGTATGACCTCGATAATACTACAAAAAGATCGAGGGGATCATTTCGCAGTGTTTTGTCAGACATATGGACCCTCCTTTTCATCGAAACTTCGATATCTTTAATTTAAGATAATCCTACATCTCGCATTCAGATTTGTCAAATTGAGATAAATAAAATGAAAAACACGCCTGTACAAACAAATGTCCCTGTGATAAACTTTTGTTTGTAAGCGAGCTGTGAAAGCGAAACAGAAGAAAGGAGGATGACCGTGGAAAAAGACATGCAGATCCTTCATCATATCCGGCAAAATCCTTTTATCACACAACAGGAGCTGGCTGATCTGATTGGCATCTCACGTTCAGCGGTAGCTGGCTACATCGCGCAGTTGACCAAACGCGGGGAAATCAAAGGACGGGCTTATGTGCTTCGTGATGAAGGAATGATTGCTTGTATCGGTGGGGCCAACCTGGACCGCAAAGCACGCGGCAAGCAACAGGTGCGTCTCCACTCATCTAATCCAGTAACGATTATGGAATCGTGTGGAGGGGTGGCACGGAATATCGCGGAGAACCTCGGACGTCTTGGCTGCAATACGTCACTCATCACCAGTATTGGTGAGGACAAGGAAGGCGAGTGGCTCTTGCAGGAGACGAAAAAGCACGGGGTGCACATCAGCCAAGTGTGGCGACTGCCTACACAGCGGACGGGAACGTATACTGCGCTTCTCGATATTGATGGCGAAATGGTTGTTTCCTTGGCGAACATGGATATTTACGATGCTCTCACACCAGAGATGTTCGCGGAAAAATGGTCGCACATTGCAGCAGCCCACGTGGTTTTCATCGATACAAACATTCCGGCGGACTGCTTGGCCTACATCATCGAACGTTGCCGGGAGGAAAACATCCTGCTCTTCGTTGACCCGGTCTCTTCAATTAAAGCAAAGAAGCTCCCACAGCAATTGGACGGAGTAGAAGCGATTTTGCCGAATCGCGAAGAAGCCGAGCTGATGGCTGGCATGAAGATCACGACGATCGAAGAATGCGCCGAGGCTTGCCGCAAAATCAGGGAACGAGGCGTTAAGCACGTCATCGTGACCTTGGGTGAAGAAGGAATTTACTATCAGTCCGAGGACGTTGCGGAGCATATGTCTCCGTATCCAACGGAAGTAGTAGATGTAACGGGTGCAGGAGATGCGTTCGCGTCGGGACTCTTGTATGGCATTGTAAACGGAGAGTCTTTCCAGAGAGCGTGCCGCCTTGGATTGGCAGCATCAGCTCTGACATTGCAAACAGAGCAGTCCGTATCTCCTCTATTAAAAGCAGAACAATTGGAACTGGCCGTAGAACAATTCGAGAAGGAGCGATAAGAGATGAAACAATATTTGACCTTTACTGAGGAAGTACGCCACGCACTGGAGAACAACCTGCCGGTAGTTGCTCTGGAGACGACCATTATTTCGCACGGTATGCCATACCCACAAAACATTGAGATGGCAAAAGAAGTAGAGCAAATCATTCGCGACAACGGTGCCGTACCAGCTACGATCGGTATCATGGACGGCAAAATCAAAATCGGTTTGACTGACAGCGAGCTGGAAGAGTTTGCGACGAACAAAAATGTAGCAAAAGTAAGCCGTCGCGACTTCGCTTACATTTTGGCTAGCGGAAAAATCGGTGCGACTACAGTAGCAGCTACCATGATCGCAGCTGAGATGGCTGGCATCCACATGTTTGCAACTGGCGGTATCGGCGGGGTACACCGTGAAGGCGAAATCACTTGGGACGTATCTGCTGACCTGACTGAGCTGGCACAAACAGATGTAGCGGTAGTATGCGCAGGTGCAAAATCGATCCTCGATATCGGCCGCACACTCGAATATTTGGAAACGCAAGGTGTGCCAGTTGTTGGCTACCGCACGGAAGAATTCCCATCCTTCTTCGCTCGCGAAAGCGGATTTGGCGTAGACATGCGCATCGATACACCGGAAGAAGTCGGTAAGATGATGAACACCAAATGGGATCTGGGCCTCAAAGGCGGTATGATCATAGCGAACCCAGTACCAGAATCCGATGCACTCAACCACCAGGAAATCGAGGCTGTGATCCAAAAAGCACTCGCAGAAGCAAAAGAAAACAACATTGCAGGTAAACAGGTAACGCCTTTCATGCTCGATAAAGTGAAAAAGCTGACAGAAGGCAAGAGCTTGGCAACGAATATTGCGCTGGTGAAACACAATGCTGAGGTAGCAGCGAAAATTGCGGCTGCTTATCAGAAAGAAGCGAATCAAGGTAAATAAGAGAGAGGAAAGATCGATCAATTTGCTCCCGGTTATACTGGGGGCTTTTTTTCATGTTTTTGAGTGGCTGTAGTGGAGGAGGAAGAAGCGCATTTCCGTCTACGCTTCGGCCTACGCCCTGCAAGGAGTAAGACTGTCCGCTCCGGAATAAATGTCGGGAGCGCCTCAAAGTAGAGTTTCGAAGAGGTATTTGCAGAGGTTGAGGCTGAAAACCCCCGTCATTCATTCCTCCGCTGGGGAGGGCTCCAGAGGCGCTAGACTGGAAATGCGCTTCTTCCTGCGTAGCTGTTGTTAACATCTTGAAAGTGGGTTCAAGCAGTCTTATATAAAAGAATCCTTCTAATGACTAAGCTAAAAGACTAACGTAAACGTAATGCTTCTCTGGTGTTAACCCGCAAAACGGTGTAAAAGCATGGCGAACACTTTGCTAGTAAGAAGTACTGCCATATGTTTGGAAGGAGACCGCCCGAACGAAGTGAGGAAAAAGGCGACTGGAAAACATGTGGCAGGGCTTCGTCCCGGCACTAAAGTAAGAGGACCACCACGCATTTTTTGTTTATGAAAGTGTCTGTAGTGGAGGGGAAGAAGCGCATTTCCGTCTACGCTTCGGCCTCCGCCCCGCTGTGGGATTAGACTGTCCACTCCAAAATGAATGTCGGGAGCGCCTCAAAAGTAGAGTCTCGAAGATGCATTCGCAGAGGTTGAGGCTGAAACCCCCCGCCATTCATTCCTACGCTAGGGTGGGCTCCAGAGGCGCTAGGACTGGAAATGCGCTTCTTCCTGCGTAGCTGTTGATATAAACATTTTGAAGGTCCTTTCAAGAAGCTTAAAAAGATTTCTTTCTTATGTAGAAGTTCCTCTCAGATGATTCCCAAAAGATTATCTTGGATGCAATGCTTCTCTGCGTTACTTGTAAAACGATAAAAAAAGCGGGAACGAACACTTTGCTGTTAAGAAGTACTGCCATATGTTTGGAAGGAGACCGCCCGAACGAAGTGAGGAAAAAGGCGACTGGAAAACATGTGGCAGGGCTTCGTCCCGGCACTGAGGTTAGAGGACAACTAGGCTGTTTTCTCTTGGTTGAAGCCCATTTAGAAAAAAATTGAAAAAAGCACTTGATATACCCTTAGGGGGTATTGTATAGTAAGGGTGTGAACAGGAAACAACGTAAGGGAAACGATACGATAAAATATACCCCTCAAGGGTATTTGGAGGGATTAGAATGAGTGCCAAAACAGCAGAGGCAACAGTCGCAATATCAGGGATGACTTGCGCAGCTTGTGCACTGCGCATCGAAAAGGGTTTAGGAAAAATGGACGGAGTGGAGACCGCCAACGTCAATCTGGCTTTGGAAAAATCCACAGTCGTGTTCGATCCAACGAAAACGAACATCGACGACATCCGCTCCAAAATTGAATCGCTCGGCTACGGCGTCGTCACTGACAAAGTGGAGCTAAACATCTCTGGAATGACATGTGCGGCCTGCTCCACCCGGATCGAAAAAGGCTTGAACAAAACAGCTGGGGTTCTGAAGGCAAACGTGAACCTGGCGATGGAAACAGCCACCGTCGAGTACGATTCGTCACAGGTAAGTGTGACTGACATTATTCAAAAGGTAGAGAAGCTGGGTTATCAAGCGACTCGTAAGGAAGAGGGAAAAGAAGAAGAAAAAGTAGATCATCGCCAGGAAGAAATCAAACGTCAGACCCGCAAGTTTTGGATTTCCGCGATTCTGTCGCTCCCGCTGCTCTGGTCGATGGTGAGTCACTTTTCCTTCACCTCGTTTATTTGGCTGCCTGAAATCTTGATGAATCCGTGGGTACAGCTAGCGTTGGCAACACCGGTACAATTTATCATCGGCGCACAGTTTTACGTCGGAGCTTTCAAAGCCCTTCGCAACAAGAGTGCCAACATGGATGTCCTGGTTGCCCTCGGTACCTCGGCTGCTTATTTCTACAGTTTATGGGTCGCGATCAACTCCATCGGTGCTCATGGCGGCCATATGCTCGAGCTGTACTTTGAAACGAGTGCGGTACTGATCACCTTGATCGTGTTGGGTAAACTGTTTGAGATGAAAGCAAAGGGACGCTCTTCGGAAGCGATCCGCAAGCTGATGGGCTTGCAAGCAAAAACAGCAGTAGTCGTACGGGATGGCGTCGAAATGACCATTCCTGTAGAAGAAGTGAGACTGGGCGACGTCGTTCACGTGAAGCCGGGGGACAAAGTCCCTGTCGATGGTATCGTCATGGAAGGACAGTCCGCAGTTGATGAATCCATGCTGACTGGTGAAAGTATTCCGGTGGATAAAGCCGCAGGCGATACCGTCATCGGCGCCACCTTGAACAAAAACGGCTTCTTGAAAGTCCAGGCAACCAAGGTAGGAAAAGAAACGGCTCTGGCGCAAATTATTAAAGTAGTGGAAGAAGCACAAGGAACAAAAGCACCGATTCAACGTGTAGCTGACAGCATCTCCGGGATTTTCGTCCCAATCGTAGTAGGAATTGCTATTCTTACCTTCTTAATCTGGTACTTCTTCGTTATACCTGGTAACTTCGGTGAGGCTTTGGAGAAAGCAATTGCTGTACTCGTAATCGCTTGCCCATGCGCCCTCGGTTTGGCTACACCGACCTCGATCATGGCCGGTTCTGGACGCGCAGCTGAGCTGGGCATCCTGTTCAAAGGCGGGGAGCATCTGGAGACTGCTCACCATCTGGATACGATTGTCCTCGATAAAACAGGGACCGTAACCAAAGGCGAGCCAGAACTGACAGACGTCATTGCTATCGATATCGAAGAACAAGAGCTGCTCTCTTTGGTCGGTGCCGCTGAGAAAAATTCTGAGCATCCATTGGCTCAAGCCATCGTTCGCGGTATTGCGGATAAAGGAATCACCTTGACTGATACCGATTCGTTTGAAGCCATTCCTGGTTTCGGTATCCGGGCAACCGTTGCTGGCAAAGAAGTACTCGTCGGTACCCGCCGCTTGCTGGAAAAACATCAAATCTCTTACCAATCCGTGTCTGATACCATGCTGGCACTGGAGCGCTCCGGCAAAACGGCGATGCTCGCAGTTGTCGAAGGAAAGCTTGCTGGCTTGATTGCCGTAGCGGATACGATCAAACCAACCTCCAAGCAAGCTGTTCAGCGCATGAAAGCGATGGGATTGACTGTGATCATGATGACGGGTGACAACCGTCAAACTGCCGAGGCCATTGCCCGTGAAGCGGGAATCGATCACGTCATCGCAGAAGTCCTGCCTGAAGGTAAAGCCGCAGAAGTAAAAAAACTGCAAGAGCAAGGCAAAAAAGTCGCGATGGTCGGCGATGGTATCAACGATGCTCCCGCACTCGCTACCGCTGACGTCGGTATGGCAATCGGTACAGGTACAGATGTGGCGATGGAAGCAGCCGATATTACCCTGATGCGCGGCGAACTGACCAGTGTGGCAGACGCCATCGAGATGAGCAAACGCACCATTCGCAACATCAAGCAGAACCTGTTCTGGGCATTGGCCTACAACACATTGGGCATCCCAATTGCTGCAATCGGCTTCCTCGCTCCATGGCTGGCTGGAGCCGCAATGGCCTTCAGTTCTGTGTCCGTCGTACTCAACGCACTGAGATTGCAACGAGTAAAGCTGTAATCAACAGTAACAAGCGGCTTTGTCCGCCTTACTCATACACTATAAAAATCTAAGGAGAGATTGATCATGGCAAATATCACATTGAACGTAGAAGGTATGTCTTGCAACAAATGCGTAGCGCGTATCGAGAACACATTGAAAGAACTGGGTGCAGAAGGCAAAGTGCACTTGGCTGATAAAAAGGTTGATGTTTCCTACAATGAGAGCAACCTGACTCTCGATGCAGTGAAAGAAGCTATTGAAGACCAAGGCTACGACGTCGTTTAATCATTGTGCCTTTGAAAAGCAAAGCTCCTGCCTGATTCATTGAGGCGGGAGCTTTTTGGTGTGGTGGTAAAAGTGGCTGTAGGGGAGGGGAAGAAGCCCATTTCCAGTCTACGCTTCGGATTACGCCCTACTGTGGGATTGACTGTCCGCTCCGAAATGAATGTCGGGAGCGCTTCAAAATTGAAAACGTTACAACGTTTTTGTATGTGGTAAAAGCTGAAAACCCCCGCCATTCATTTCTCCACTAAGTAGGGCTCCAGAGGCGCTAGGACTGGAAATGTGCTTCTTCCCAAGCGGCTTTTTTCTACATCTTGAAAGATCATTCAAGAAGTCTTTAAAAGCATGTAGTACCCCAACAGCTCGTAGAGGAAACAGGAGAAATAAGCGAAGATCTTTGGACACACCTACCGAGGCGCAGTGAAAAAAAGAGAAACTGCCTTTAGCGTCCACCTCTGAGACACATCTTGAATGGACTACTTTGGACGCGGTTTCGCTTTTTTTCACGGAGCCGGGCACCACATGCTTCCCAGCAGGTGTTCCAAGAAGCTGAGCGCTTTCTCCTGTTTCCTCCCCACCACAACAGCAAAACAGAGATTTTTAAGCAAAATGGCGAAATTGAATGAGCGTGAGATAGCTAATCCAATCCGCCTCATAAAGAAAGCCGTAATCGGTTTAAAATGAAGCGAAACGAACGTTCACAATAACTGGAAGCGAGCGTATAATCAAATCAAAATCACGATCAAATAAGCAACAAAACACATACGGCCTAGTTCCGAGATTCTCGGAAGCGGGGGAACCAATCTTTTGGGGTTAATCCTGAGTAATCAGGAGGGATGAGGAAATGTCTTCTCTGCCATCCTACCCGTCAGCTAACCTCGTCGGCCAAAGCAGGGAAGGTCATGGATAGATAAAGTCTAGGCATATAATGCGCAACAAGGACAATCCTTGCGGGCGTGTGATAGGCCGATGCAGGCTTTTTCTTTGGGACCTTTGTTCTGGAGAAAAAGGATGTATCGGCCTATTTTTTATGGAAATACCGACGAGCAGCTTACGCGATACAGACGTGAAGGAAACGGTGTGGATCACGGGGAGGCAGTCGGTAAGGCATAAACCGATGACAATCGAAATCAGGAAGACAGAGTACAGGGAGTCCTGAAAAATGGACGCCAGGTATTACGTAAGCCTGCGGATTTTCAACACAAGTAAAAATCAAGCGTACTTGCTTGGTTTTGCTGAAGTGTGGAAACTTCGCGGGCTTTTTTCATTCACGAAATAAACGAAAGATGAGGGATACCATGCCCAAAATGAAAGTCCACCAACTGACAAAAGTATTCGGCAAGCAGCCCGAGTTGGCCTTGAAGCTCCTGGCGGAAGGACGTACGAAAGAACAAATTTACAAGCAAACCAGCCAGTCTATCGGAGTAAATCAGGTCAGCTTTGAAGTCGAGGAAGGTGAAATCTTCGTCATCATGGGCCTGTCTGGCAGTGGCAAATCAACCTTAATTCGACTGTGCAATCGACTGATTGATCCAACGAGCGGAAGCATCGAGATTGATGGGGAAGAGATCGTGGACATGAAGGCAACGGCTTTGCGCGAGGTGCGGAGGAAGAAGCTCGGGATGGTTTTCCAAAATTTCGCCTTGTTTCCACAGCGGACAGTACGGGAAAACGTCGAGTTTGGTTTGGAGATTCAACAAGTACCGCCAGGGCTCCGGCAAGAAAAAGCACGGGAAGCACTCGCTCTCGTTGGATTGACCGAGTGGGAAAATGCGTACCCGGATCAATTGAGCGGAGGTATGCGCCAGCGGGTCGGATTGGCGCGGGCGTTGGCTAATAATCCAGACATTCTCTTGATGGACGAAGCGTTCAGTGCACTGGACCCGCTCATTCGAAAAGACATGCAGGATGAACTGCTAGAGCTTCAGATGACGATGAAAAAGACGATTTTGTTCATTACACACGACTTGCACGAGGCATTGCGACTGGGCGATCGGATTGCCTTTATGAAAGACGGGCAGATCATCCAGATTGGCCGCCCGGAAGAAATCATGGCAGACCCAGCGGATGAATTCGTACGGAAGTTCGTCGAGGATGCCGACCTGTCCAGGGTGCTCGTTGCTGAAAATGTGATGAAACGGGCAGAAGCGATCACGCCTGACAAAGGGGCGCGAGTGGCGCTGCAACTCATGATGGATAACGGCGTGTCCAGCTTGTATGTCGTGGACAAAAAGCGCACACTTCTCGGCTTGATTACCGCGTATGACGTATCACTCGCGATCGGTACAGGGGATTCGCTTTCGGCGATCATGAAAACCGACCTCCCTACCGTTTCACCTGACGCACGCCTGCACAGTTTGTTCCCGATGATGGCAGACCTGCACGTGCCGATTGCGGTAGTGGGCGAGCAGCAGCGTTTGTTGGGTGTCATTGTAAAAGGAGCCGTGCTGGGCGGGCTAGTAGGCAAAGTCAATGTCCAAGAGCACCAGAGAGCAGAGGTGATGAGTGATGGATGGCGTGCCTAAGCTGCCGATTGGCCAGTGGATGGAAGGGTTCGTGGAGGTACTGGGCCAGTACAAAGGGGTATTGTTTGATCCGGTGTCTATCGTCATTTCCACGATGGTGACTTACTGTTCCACGGTTTTGGCAGAGATACCTTCGCTGATTCTCATCTTGTTGCTGGGGGCAGCCGCATGGGTTTTTTCAGGGAGAGCGTCCATGGTTTTTACGGTGATCGGACTTTCCCTCATCCACAACTTGGGATACTGGGATGAAACGATGGAGACATTGGGACTCGTCCTTACTGCCACCATTATTTCGATCGCTATCGGGATTCCGGTGGGCATTCTTTGTGCGAGACACGATACGTTTCGCAATCTGGTCACGCCAGTCCTGGATTTGATGCAGACGATGCCAGCCTTTGTTTACTTGATTCCCTCGATCTTTTTCTTCGGCTTGGGAGAGGTGCCGGGAGTTATTGCCTCCGTTATTTTTGCTCTGCCGCCAATCGTGCGTCTCACGAACTTAGGCATACGTCAGGTACCAGCAGAAATGGAGGAAGCGGCGGAAGCCTTTGGCGCAACTGGCTGGCAAAAGCTCGTGAAAGTGCAACTGCCGTATGCGAAATCGACGATCTTGGCGGGAGTCAATCAGTGCATCATGCTCGCTCTGTCGATGGTGGTCATAGCGGCCATGATCGGGGCGAAAGGCTTGGGGGCAGACGTATATCGCGCCGTTTCGCAAGTGGATATAGGAAGAGGATTCGAGGCGGGGCTTTCCATTGTGATCATCGCTATCGTCTTGGATAGACTTACGCAACATGCAGGAAAAAAGGAGAGAAACACATGATGAACAAAATGGTTCCAGCTTTACTGGCAGTGATGATGGGAGCTACCACTTGGTTGGCAGGCTGCTCTAGTCAAAGCACAAACACACAAATATCGACAGCAACGGTGATCGGTTCAGTTCCTTCTGAGACGTCGGACAACGCGTTAGGAGAAAAACTCGACTACAAAATCATCGGAATCGACGCAGGATCAGGCTCGATGGTAAAGACAGAGGAGGTTATGAACCTGTACGGCTTAGATAAGTGGCAGCTCGTCGAAGGCTCCGATGCAGCAATGACAGCAGCTTTGATCAAGGCGTATGAAGCGAAAGAACCGATTATCATTACGGGCTGGACGCCGCATTGGATGTTTAAAAAGATGGATTTGAAATATTTGGCGGACCCGAAGAACGGCTTTGGCGGAGCGGAACAAATCCATACCATCGTGCGCAAAGGGCTGAAAGAGGCAAAGCCTGCTGCCTATCAATTTCTGGATAAGTTCTGGTGGGAGCCAGCCGATATGGAGTCGGTCATGGTCCAAATGATTGAAGGAAAAGATCCGGAAGTGGCCGCCGCGGAATGGGTGAAAAACAACGAAGCCAAAGTAGCAAAATGGGTGGAGGGCATCCAGCCTGTCCAAAAAGAGAAGCTGACCCTCGCTTATGTAGCATGGGATTCTGAGATTGCCAGCACGCACGTCGTAGAGCATGTGCTGGAGCAGAAGCTGGGTTATGAGGTCGAATTGAGCCAAGTGCAGACTGGACCGATGTGGGCAGGAGTGGCCATTGGGGATGTAGATGGAATGGTTGCAGCTTGGCTGCCGTCTACAGATGCGAGCTATTTGAAAAAATTCGGTGGGCAAATCGAGGATTTGGGTCCGAATCTCGACGGAACCAAAATCGGACTTGTGGTTCCTTCGTACATGAACATCTCGTCCATCGAGGATCTCCAATAAGGGAAAGGGAGGCGCTGCTATGAAACATTATCTAGTGATTGGTAAGGGGGAAGCGTTCACTTCTTTTGTCCAGACACTATGCTGCGACAGTTTGCCTGCTTTTTGGGGAAGGAATCCCGGTGCCTTTTCAATGACAGCGGGGCCTGGAGACAAGACGATTCAGCGTTTTTTGCCCATCTCATTTGACGAGTGCTACCGCGATCAGGAATCCTTGCTGCTCTATCATTCCGTTTACATCTTTCCCGATGAGTGGGCAGAGGGACGTGACTTCATTACACTGTTCAAGCAGCTGGGTACCTGCCGGATTTTTGTGATGACGCAGGAGCATCGGAACGCGATGTTATACAAGGCGCTCGGGGCGAATCACGTCATCGTGAGCCAGCCCGGGTATAAAGGCTACGGCTGGTTAGCTGAACAGATGAGTGGGTAAGAGGGAATGGAAAAGGCTCCGCCTGCAAATAAGGCGGAGCCGCGTTTCGTAAAATCAGCCCAATATTTTTTCGAGGTCCTTGTCCAATACATAAACCTCGATCCGTTCACCCATTTTCGTGCTGATGTCGCTATGACTCGATAGTACCTTGCAGCTTGTCAGCTTTTCTACGATTTCTTCCGATTCTTCGCTGTACATCTCACGGAGAATCTCGCGCATTTCTTTGACGATGCGGCGACCTTTATCGTGACTGGACAGATGCTTTTCTTCGACGGTGAGAACACCTTTGAACCTTGCGATGACCATATCACCAACGATGTAGGTCTTGGCTTCCTGCGGACCTCGTCCAATCAGATCGCGCTGAAATTTTATGAATGCTTCGCTGATTTCTGCTTCCAGCTTTTTTTTGTTAGAGATGGCCAAACGCCATACCTCCCATAATTTATCATTGTGCCTAATATTACTCAGCCGTCTTGGGGCTGTCAACCTACGAAAAAAGAGGGGGAAAACATTCCTGTGGTGATCGTCTCCATTTTTGCTGTTGGTATTTTTCTTTATTTGATCTATGCGTTATTGCATGTGGAGGAGCTATGAAACAATTGATAGGAAAGGCCCTGCTTGATAGTTTTCGCAAGCTGAATCCGCTGGTCATGATGTCAAATCCGGTGCTGTTTGTCGTAGAGCTCGGAACGGTTTTGATTTTGCTGATGCTGTTGTTTCCGAAGTATTTTGGTACGGAGGATCAAGTAGGGTGGAATACAGTCGTCTTTTCCGTTTTATTATTCACGGTGTTGTTCGCGAATTTCGCTGAGGCATTGGCGGAAGGCCGCGGGAAAGCACAAGCAGATACATTGCGACGGGCCAAGCGGGATACGGAGGCCAAGAGACTCAAATCAGATGGCAGTGTGCAGGTGATTTCATCTGGCGAACTGCGCAAAGGTGATAGAGTCTTGGTCGAAACAGGAGATATCATCCCAGGGGATGGTGACATTATCGATGGCTTGGCCTCGATCGATGAATCTGCAATCACGGGCGAGTCGGCTCCGGTCATCAAAAGAGCGGGCAGTGACCAGACGTCTGTAACGGGTGGGACACGTGTCATCAGTGACTCTATCGTTGTGAAAATTACGACGAACCCTGGGGACTCATTTTTGGATCGGATGATTATGCTCATTGAAGGGGCCAAACGTCAAAAAGCCCCGAATGAAATTGCCTTAAATACAGTTCTTATCGTCTTCACGCTTATTTTTTTGATTGTCGTCGTTACGCTTGTTCCGATTGCGGCGTATGTGGGGATCGAGCTGGATATCTCCGTTTTAGTCGTTTTGCTCGTATGTCTCATTCCGACCACGATTGGCGGCTTGTTATCGGCCATTGGCATTGCGGGGATGGATCGTGTCACGCGCTTTGGTGTCATTGCCATGTCAGGTAAGGCAGTAGAGGCGGCCGGGGATGTCAACACGATCATTTTGGACAAGACAGGTACGATTACGTACGGAAACCGACTGGCAGCAGATTTCGTTCCCGTAGCAGGAGTCGACCAGAAGGAGCTGATGGAAGTCGCTGTGCTCACTTCGCTGTTCGATGATACGCCAGAGGGAAGCTCCGTCATGATGCTTGCCCAAGCCAACCATGTTGTCTGCGATGTCAAAGCGTACGAAGGAGAGATTATCCCGTTTACTGCCGAGGAGCGCATGAGCGGATTGAATTATAAAGGCGTCCACTATCGAAAAGGAGCAGTTAGCGCCATCAGTGCCTATATCAGAGAGCGCGGTGGCATGGTTCCGCCAGATCTTGAAGAAAAAAGCGCGCGAATCTCGCTGCAAGGCGGTACTCCGCTCGCTGTATGTAAAGACAGTCAGGTTCTTGGCCTGATTTACTTGAAGGATACGGTGAAGCCGGGGATTCGCGAGCGTTTTGAAGAATTGCGGAAAATGGGCATTCGGACGGTGATGTGCACAGGCGACAATCCACTGACAGCGGCCACCATCGCCAAAGAAGCAGGCGTAGATGACTTCATCGCCGAGAGCAAGCCGGAGGACAAAATTAGGATTGTCCGGGAAGAGCAGGCACAAGGAAAAATGGTTGCGATGACCGGCGATGGCACGAATGATGCGCCAGCGCTGGCTCAAGCCGATGTAGGTATCGCGATGAACAGCGGGACAACCGCAGCGAAGGAAGCGGCCAACATGGTCGATCTCGATTCAGACCCGACGAAGATTTTGCAGGTCATTTCCATCGGGAAGCAACTGCTCATGACTCGCGGCGCATTGACGACCTTTAGTATCGCAAACGACTTTTCCAAGTATTTTGCGATCATCCCAGCGATGCTGGTCGAGCAAGTACCCGAGATGCAGCTTTTGAACATCATGAACCTGCAGTCCCCGTCCAGTGCTGTTCTATCCGCACTCTTATTCAATGCGATCATTATCCCGCTGTTAATCCCGCTGGCTTTGCGGGGAGTGCGTTATGTGCCGATGAATGCGAACCAGCTTCTCGTCCGGAACTTGTTGATTTACGGCGTAGGTGGAATCATTTTTCCTTTTATCGGAATTAAGCTGATTGATATGGGACTGCAACTGTTCTGGTAACCAAACAGCTATGAATGACATACGGAGGTGTACTTACGTGAACGTATCGTTGCGTTCCAAAATCATGTGCGGCTTTGTCGCTGCGGCCCTGCTAATTGGAGTGCTAGGGCAGTTCTATTACACAAAGCTGGTGGAAATCAATGCCCGCTATACTGCCACCGTGAGCCAGGGAGAAGGAGCGGTTAGGCAAGTAGAAGAGACAGTGCTCCAAGAGCTTTCCTACATTCATGTGACGAGTGTTGTGATGTTTGTTTTGATCATCGGATTGGGCTGGATTATTTCTGGCCAAATTAGCCGATCCATTCGTGTCATTGCCGATGCGACAGAGACAATGGCGGCAGGAGATTTGACAGGAGCAGAGATCCAGATCGCCACGCGGGATGAGGTGGGGCAGGTAGCGCAAGCGATTAACCAGATGGCGCGTAATTTGCGCAATTTGATCGGGCAAATCAGTACGGGAGCAGATCATGTCGCGAACGCTTCCGAGGAGCTGGCGACGAATGCCTTGCAGGCAACAGAAAACAGCCGATCGGTTGTCCTAGCGATGCAAGAGCTGGTGGATGGCGCTGGGGAGCAAATGAAGGGCTCCGATCAAATAGTCGATTCGATGGAACACGTAGAAGAAGCTGTGAAGCAAATGGAGGAGTACTCGCAGCATGTCTTCGGATCAGCCAATAGCGCCTCTGCGGTGGCCGAGACGGGAACGGAGGTCATCGCGAAAACGGTGCAGCAGATGGCAGACATTGCGGCTGCTTTTACCACGACAGAGAAAGCCGTGACGCAGCTGGACACTCGATCAAGGGAGATTGAAGAGTGTGTGGCTATCATTAAGGTGATGGCGAATCAGACGAATCTTTTGGCAATCAATGCCGCGATTGAAGCTGCGCGTGCAGGAGCGTCAGGCAAAGGCTTCGCTGTCGTAGCCGGGGAAGTGAGAAAGCTCGCAGATCAATCCAGGCAGGCAGCGGAGCAGATTGCCGATATGCTCGAACAGATGCGACAAGATGTTGCCCGGGCTGTAGGGTCCATTGAAGGCGGAAATACAGAGGTCGCTTCTGGTGTGACGGTCGTAAAGGAAGCGGGAGATGCTTTTGCAAAAATCGGTCTGGCGGTTCAGCAAGTAGCCTTGCACATTAATCAAGTCGCGACAGGGCTGGATCATACCTCGGGCAAAACCGTGACGGTGACAGCCCAAATGGGTCAGCTGGCACAAATCGCGAAGACGGCATCCGAGCGGGCTGATCAAGTGGCACAAGCGGCCTATCAGCAAAACAGTGCGGTGGAGGCGTTTCGTGAGTGCATTGATTCACTCAGCAAGCTGGCTCACCAACAAAAAAGTTTGATTCGCAGATTCAAGACATAGGTGATGGGAATGGGACTATGGCTAGAGCAGCAACGGATCGAGAGACAAAAACAAATGGCGTTACATCTGGCTACTGCAGTTGCTGCGCTCGTGCTTGTAATCGTCTTGTCGCTGCTCTTCTTGACGGAGGAAACGCGTGGAGGTGTATGGCTGGCCGCTTTATTGCCTGTCTTGATCATCATGGCAATCTGTTATCGCACGGCCCTGAGGTACGCCTGTGATACGCATCAGCTGGTGCAAACGTATTGGGAGAACGAGGAAAGAAAGATTCGCTCGATATTGGAGAGCATCAAAGACGGTTATTACGAGCTGGACGAGCGAGGTCGGTTCCTCGCTGTGAATCCTGCACTATCTGAAATACTTGGCGCACCTGTACATGAGCTGTTGGGAGCAAGCTATCAGGAGTATGTGGGCAAACAAGATGCCTTGAAGCTAAAGCACGCATTTCGGTGGGTGTCGCATACCGGGACGCCTGTCCAGCAAATTGACTGGGCGTTTGTCCAGCGTGACGGTCAGAGGCGTTTAGTCGAGGGCTCCATTGTGAAAATCAGTGAAAAGTCGAGCGGTGTCACGGGACTGCGCGGGATTATCCGCGATGTGACGGATCGCAGGCAGGCAGAACAGACGATCAATCACATGGCGTACCACGATGCGCTGACTGATTTGCCGAACCGTCGACTTTTCGAGGCGGAGCTGACGATTGCGCTATCCCAGGCGAAGCAGCAAGGGCAGATGATGGCGATCTTGTTTTTTGATTTGGATCGTTTCAAATACATCAACGACTCCTTGGGGCATTATTTCGGGGACTGCTTGCTCCAGTCGCTTTCTTATCGATTAAAGGAAAATGTCGGCTCGGCAGGCATACTGGCTCGCATGGGCGGGGATGAGTTTACGATGATTTTTCCTGCGATTTCTGATGAGACAGAGGTGGTTGCGTTGGCGGATCGGATCATTGCGTCCTTGCAGTCGCCGCTTCAGGTGGAGGATCGGGAATGCATTGTCACGACCAGTATCGGGATCAGTATTTTTCCGAGAGACGGGGAGGATACGCAAACCCTCATGAAGCATGCGGACGCCGCCATGTACAGTGCCAAAGAAAAAGGCAGGAATCGGTACAACCTGTACTCGTCCACGATGAGCCTTCATGTGGCGGAGCGGCTGGCAGTCGAGCAGGAGCTGCGCAAAGCGTTGGAACGCCATGAGTTTTGCCTGCATTATCAGCCACAGCTCGATTGTAAAACAAATCAAGTGGTCGGGGTGGAGGCTCTGCTCAGATGGCAGCATCCTGAATGGGGCATGGTCTCTCCAGCGGAATTTATCCCCTTGGCAGAAGAGACGGGATTGATTGTTCCGATTGGGGAATGGGTGCTTCGGACAGCTTGTCAGCAAAACAAAGCATGGGCAGAAGCAGGCTTTCCTCCCCTGCGCATAGCGGTGAATCTTTCGGCCCGCCAATTTCAGCAGGAGAATTTGGTCGGCATGATCAAGCAGGTGTTGCAAGAAACGCAGATGCAGCCGCAATTCCTGGAGCTGGAGATCACGGAAAGTGCCGTCATGCAAAACGCCACGCGGGTCATTGGAATCCTGCATGAGCTGAAAAATCTCGGGATCTGGCTTTCCATCGACGATTTTGGGACAGGCTACTCCTCGCTTAGCTACTTGCGCGATTTTCCCATTAACCGATTGAAGATCGATCGGTCGTTTGTGAATGATATTACAGAAAACGAAGATGCCGTCATCGCCAAGTCGATCATTGCCATGGCCCACAGCTTGCAGATGAACGTGCTGGCTGAGGGGGTGGAAAACGAAGTTCAGCTGGCCTTTTTACGTGAGCAGCAATGTGATGAAATGCAGGGCTACTATTGCAGTAAGCCATTACCTGCTGAGAAATTGGAAGAGTGGATGCAACAATCGGATGCGACTGCTCTTGCCGTATGGGGAAAATAATATGAAAAAGGAAGAAAAACGATGAAATATCATGATCGGATGAGGCCTGATAGGTATAAATCGCTTACACGGATAAAGAACGCAAAAATCGTGTGAAAAAGACTGAAATAGGACATTAACATCCGATTATGCCGGACGTATAATGAGACTCGTAACCAACAATTGCAAATATGGCCAAATCCCGAGGCACTCGGGAACGGAGGACCCAATCAGTAGGGGTTAATCCCACGCATGAATCGTGGGAGGGATGAGAAACTCTTTCGCCATCCTACCCGTCAGCTAACTTCGTCGGCTAAAGCGAGGGAGGTCTAAAGACCGCCTATTTGAGGAGGCCTTTTTGTTATCCTTTTCGGACGACAAGGGTTGACTCGAATGTAATGCAGGTCTTTTCGTTTTGCTCAAAAACGGCTAATGACCGTTTTTACTTACAAGTAAATAGCTGTTTTCGGAAAAAGGAAACGGGAGACAAAACGCAAAGAAGGCAACTTCAAGTCGGCTGGGCGTTAGGTAGACCAATGAGTACTTTTTCTCCGATACAAAGGATCGTTTTATTTGCCGCGGGATGCGGGCGACTTCATTCGTCTGTTCATCTTCCGTTCGGTCAAAATGTGGCGATCTTTCGGGGAAATCGTAAGCATTGGTCTATTTTTTTCCTTCATGGCAGGTTTTTTTCAAAAAAGAAGGCCTGTACAGGGGAAGCGAGAGAGACGAGTCGGCCAGACTTTACGGGATAGTCAGTACAAAAAAAGGAGGGACATTGCATGGACGTGGTTTCCATACTGCTCTTGGCGCTTTCATTCGGTGTATTTTTTGCACTCATCAAGTTTTGTGACGCCGTGGTAAGAGAACAGGGAGGGAAAGAGAAATGATCTGGTTGCTGTTGATTGTGGCAGGGCTTTCGATGTACCTGTGCCACGCGTTGATTTACCCGGAAAAATACTAGAGGCTGATCGAACCATTCATTCAATTGGAAACATTTTTTAGAGGGAGTAGGAGGAACTGTCGTGGACTTTATACAAATAGCGTTGGTTTTGGTGGTGCTTTTCGTGCTCGCCATACCGATGGGAAAATATTTGGCGCGCTCCTTTTCGCTGGAGACGACTCGACTGGACAGCGTTTTTGGCGGGGTAGAAAGAGCGATATACAAGCTGTCTGGCATTCGCGTATCAGATATGACCTGGAAGCAGTACGCAATGGCTGTTCTGGTCAGCAACATTTCGATGGTAGCCATTGCCTATCTCTTGCTTCGTTTGCAAGGAATGCTGCCTGGTAACCCAAGTGGAATTGCGGCGATGGAGCCGTTGCTTTCCTTTAACACGGCTGTCAGCTTTTTGACGAATACGAATCTTCAGCATTACAGCGGGGAGAGCGGATTGTCGTATCTATCGCAGATGCTGGTCATTATTTACCTGATGTTTACGACGCCAGCGACAGGGATCGCGGTCGTGATGGCCTTCATGCGTGGGCTGACTGGACAGCGCAGCATCGGCAACTACTACGTTGACCTGGTACGAGCTCATACACGGGTGTTGATTCCACTGGCGATTGTTGTGACATTGCTCTTGGTGTCCCAAGGCGTGCCGCAGACGATGGAGCCGACTGCAACAGCGACAACCCTTAGCGGAGCGGAGCAACAAATCGCACGCGGTCCGGTCGCTTCACTCGTATCGATCAAGCATTTGGGAACAAACGGAGGCGGATTCTTTGGAGTAAACTCTGCGCATCCATTTGAAAACCCGACTCCTCTATCGAACGTGATGGAGATTTTATCGATGTTCTTGATCCCGGCGGCACTGCCCTTCACATTCGGCTTCATGTCGAAGAGCCGCAAGCAAGGCTGGGTTATTTTTGGAGCTATGTTCGTGATGTTCCTGGCGTTCCTGATTACGGCATACACCAATGAAGTAAGTGGCAACCCTGCGCTGGAACGGGCTGGCCTGTCACAAGAGATGGGCAGCATGGAAGGAAAAGAAGTCCGATTTGGTATCGCACAAAGCGCCTTGTTCACTGCCGTAACAACAGCGGCAACGACAGGAACAGTGAATAACATGCACGATACATTGACACCACTTGGCGGCTTGGTTCCGCTCGGCGAAATGATGCTGAACTGCGTATTCGGCGGTGATGGTGTCGGAACGATCAACATTTTGATGTATGCGATTTTGGCTGTATTCTTGGCGGGCTTGATGGTAGGGCGTACGCCTGAATTCCTCGGTCGCAAAATCGAAGGAAAAGAGATGAAGCTGATCGCCATCGCGATTCTCGCTCATCCCCTGATCATTTTGGCGCCGACTGCTATTGCACTGGCAACTGAAATGGGTTCATCCGCAGTGTCGAACCCAGGCTTCCACGGGATTTCACAAGTGCTGTACGAGTACACTTCTTCAGCAGCCAATAACGGTTCCGGTTTTGAAGGATTGGGTGACAACACACCATTCTGGAACATTTCTACCGGACTCGTCATGCTGTTTGGTCGATACGTCTCGATCATTACGATGCTGGCGGTAGCAGGCTCCTTGCTCGCAAAAACCCCAGTACCAGAAACAATGGGTACACTTCGCACAGACAATAGTGTATTCACAGTGATTCTGATTGCGACTGTGGTAATCGTAGGTGCACTGACATTCCTGCCTGTGCTTGCACTTGGCCCAATCGCCGAGTGGCTCACAATCCGTTAATAAGAGGTAGTTCAACTTCAAATTGAAAATGAATACTAGAGGCAAAGGAGTAATTTTCCATGAGTAGAACGCGCACGGTTGCGCTTCCTAAAGATTTGTACCAGCGGGCCTTTGTCGAGTCTTTCAAAAAATTGGACCCGCGTGTGATGATGAAAAATCCAGTCATGTTCGTGGTAGAGATCGGGTTCTTCATTACGCTTCTTCTGACGTTTGTTCCTAATTTGTTCGGGGGAGCTTCGGACCCGCTGTACAACGGCGTCGTCAGCTTTATCCTGTTCGTGACAATTTTGTTTGCAAACTTCGCAGAAGCCTTGGCAGAAGGGCGCGGCAAAGCACAGGCGGAGAGCTTGAAAAAAACGAAGCAGGACACGCAAGCAAAAAAAGTAGGGAAAGATGGTCGCATTCAAGTCGTCAGCTCCACAGAACTGCGAAAAGGCGATTTGGTCATAGTGGAAGCAGGCGAGCTGATTCCATCCGACGGGGAAATCGTTGAGGGTGTCGCGTCTGTCGACGAGTCTGCCATTACTGGGGAATCTGCTCCGGTAATTAAAGAAGCAGGCGGCGATTTCAGCTCTGTCACAGGAGGTACGCGTGTCGTCAGTGACCGCATCCGTGTCCGCGTGACGACTGATCCCGGTGAATCGTTTTTGGATCGCATGATTTCGTTGGTAGAGGGTGCGAAAAGACAGAAGACCCCGAATGAAATTGCATTGAATACGCTCTTGGTCAGCTTGACATTGATATTCCTGATCGTCTGCACGACCTTGCAGCCGATCGCCAACTATGTGAATGCAGCCATTCCGGTTGCGACATTGATTGCTCTCCTCGTCTGCTTGATTCCGACCACGATTGGCGGACTCTTGTCAGCGATTGGGATTGCAGGTATGGACCGGGTCACACAGTTTAACGTCATTGCCATGTCCGGGAAGGCAGTCGAGGCATCCGGAGACATCAATACGATTATTTTGGATAAAACAGGAACGATCACGCACGGAAACCGGATGGCTGCCGAGTTTGTCACCGTAGGCAACAGCAAAAGCACGGAATTGAACCGAGTAGCTGCACAAAGCTCCGTTCATGACGAAACACCGGAAGGACGCTCTGTTGTCGAGCTGGCGAAAAAACAAGGTCTGGTACCTGCTGAACTTGAATTGCCGGGTTCCGAAGGTGTGGAGTTCCGTGCTGAAACAAGAATGAGCGGGACGAATCTGGCAAGCGGCGTACTCATCCGAAAAGGAGCCGTCGACGCCATCAAGAAATACGTGGTCGAGCAAGGGGGAAAAATCCCTGCTGATTTGGATGAAAAAGCAAATCGGATTGCAACGGCTGGCGGCACACCGTTGGCTGTAGCAGAAGGAAATTCGATCCTCGGTTTGATCTATTTGAAAGATACTGTGAAGCCGGGTATGCGCGAACGTTTTGAAGAGCTACGCCGCATGGGTATTCGCACAGTGATGTGCACGGGAGATAATCCACTGACAGCTGCAACGATTGCCCGCGAAGCAGGTGTAGATGATTTCGTAGCAGAAGCCAAGCCGGAAGACAAGATTGCGTTGATCCGCAAAGAACAAGCGGCAGGCAAGCTGGTCGCGATGACAGGTGACGGTACGAATGACGCGCCAGCCCTCGCACAAGCCGATGTCGGTTTGGCGATGAATACGGGTACGGTAGCGGCTAAGGAAGCAGCGAACATGGTCGATCTGGATTCTGACCCGACCAAAATCATTGAGGTCGTGGCGATTGGCAAACAGCTTTTGATGACACGCGGGGCATTGACGACGTTCAGTATCGCCAATGACGTAGCGAAATACTTCGCGATCATTCCTGCGATGTTCATGCTGGCGATCCCACAAATGAGTGCGCTCAACATCATGGGCCTGGCTACACCGCAAAGTGCGATTTTGTCCGCGTTGATCTTCAATGCGATCATCATCCCGATCCTGATTCCGCTGGCGATGAAAGGTGTGAAATACACGCCGATGAGCGCGACAAAGCTGCTCAGCCGCAACCTGGTGATCTATGGCTTGGGTGGAATTATCGTTCCGTTCGTGGGAATCAAGCTGATTGACTTGATTTTGGTCGGATTGAATCTGGTATAACTCATATTGAAAAAAGAAAGCTCAGGTGAACGATATGATATTGAAAAATTTGCGTCTCAGCCTCGTTTTACTGCTGATATGTGGTCTCGCCTACCCGCTGGCGATGACAGGTATTGCACAGGTTGTCATGCCTGCACAAGCAAGCGGTAGTCTCATCACGGATGCAAGCGGCAAGGTGGTTGGCTCCGAGCTGATTGGGCAGACCTTCACCGAACCGAAGTACTTCTGGGGACGCATTTCTTCTATTGATAATAATGCGGCTGGATCTGGATCAAACAACTACGCGCCATCGAACCCTGCGTTGATCGAACGTACGCAAAAGGATATCGCCGCATTTCTGGCAGCGAATCCTGGCGTGAAGCAGGAAGACATCCCGGCAGATTTGCTGACGAACTCCGCTTCCGGTCTGGACCCGCATATCTCGCCAAAAGCTGCTCAGATTCAAGTCGAGCGTGTAGCCAAGGCGCGCAATCTCGAACCGGTACAGCTACAGGCTTTGATTGAAGCGAATACAGAGGGAAGAAGCTTGGGTGTACTCGGAGAGCCGCGTGTTAATGTAGTGAAGCTGAATTTGGCTTTGGACGAATTGAAGAAGTAAAAAATGAAGGAGGGCTGCGAGATGGTAGAGCAGTTTCGGCGAAAGTCCCCGGAGGAAATCTTGCAGTCCATCTCCAGAATGCACCGGGGCAGGCTGAAAATCATTCTGGGGGCAGTCAGTGGTTCAGGCAAAACCTATCATCTGTTGATGGAAGGGCAGACGCTTAAGAAAAAAGGGATTGATGTGATCGTAGCTGGATCAGGTGAGGCCAGTCATCCCAAGCTGGCGCAAAAGCGGGAGGGCTTGGAGCAAATCCAGCCGATCATCTGGTATTCCCTAGGGGAAGCGAGACATGATCTGGACGTTGCAGCCATTATCGAACGAGATCCGGAAGTCGTGCTCGTAGACGGCTTGGCTCACCGCAATCGTCCAGATGCCCCGCGACCAACCTGCCTGGACGATGTTCAGTATTTGCTGAATCACAATATTAGTGTGATTGCGACGGTCAACATATACGAATTGGCCGGGATGAAAGAGATGGCGGAGCGACTGACGAAGGCAGAGGTGCGGATCGATCAGTGTGTCCCAGAGGATACGCTTGCCATGGCAGACGAGGTGAAGCTGCTCGACGTCACGCCAGAAGCCATTCTGAAAAGGCTGCAAGAAGATGATCGCAACCCGACGCGGACCAAGCATCCGTTGTTTCGCAGAGACAATCTGCATATGCTGCGGGAACTCGCTCTTCGGTTCGTAGCTACGGGCGTAAACGAGGATTTGGAGGATTATCGGGAGAAACACGGCATGGTAGGGGCTTCAGGAGCCACAGAGAAGGTGCTGGTTTCTGCCCAGTATCATTGGAACGGCTCGATATTGGTTCGGCGCGGACAACAGGTTGCCAAGCGGCTCGGCGGAGAGCTCTTGGTCGTCTGTTTTCTCCCTTTATCCAAGAAGCTGACGAAGGAAGAAGCGACTTTTAAGAGATCAATCGGAAAGCTCGTGGACAAAGTCGGAGGTACCTTCGAAGAGCAGACGCTTGTACGAGACAAGGAAGTAGCCAACGAGCTCGTCGCCTACGCGATGGAGAATAACGTGACCCGAATCGTCATGGGGCAGTCCAAGCGTACGCGCTGGGAAGAGATATGGTATGGCTCCATCGTCCATAAGATTCTTCGGCAAACGAAAAATATCGATATCTTGATCGTGGCGGATCGTTCCGAGCGGGACGGTGAGCGCGTCATGCCGACCAAGCGGGAACGAGCGAAAACGGCCAATCCGTACCGACGTCTCTCCGATGAGGAGATGCAGCAGGAGATTGGCAAAATCAAGCGCGGGACGCTAAAAGTATATGTAGGAGCTGCTCCTGGCGTCGGCAAGACGTACACGATGCTTAGAGAAGGCAACGAGCTCGTCGAAAATGGCATCGACGTGGTGATTGGGCTTTTGGAAACGCATGGACGAAAAGAAACCATTGAGCAGGTAGGGGGACTTCCTCTGATCCCGCGCAAACGCATTCCGTACAAAAACGTGACGCTCGAAGAAATGGACACGGACGAAATCATCCGGCGCAATCCGGAGGTCGTGCTGGTGGATGAGCTGGCACATACAAATGTGCCGGGGAGTGACTATGAGAAGCGGTACCACGATGTCGAGAAGATTTTGGCTGCGGGTATTTCCGTCATATCCACGATGAACATTCAGCACCTCGAGAGCTTAAACGACAGCGTCGAGCAAATTACGGGAATCCGCGTGCGAGAGACGGTGCCGGACCATATTCTGCATCAGGCAGATGAGGTAGAGCTGATTGATATTTCACCCAAAGCACTGCGTCAGCGGATGCGGGAGGGCAATATTTACGCGATGGAAAAGGTTGAGCAGTCGCTGACCAACTTTTTCAAAACAGGGAATTTGATTGCCTTACGAGAGCTGGCCTTGCGTGAAGTGGCAGACGACGTCGATGAACGCTTGGAGGCGTGGGAGCGCCGAACGCTGCGCGGGCCTTGGCGGCAACAGGAAGTCATTTTTGTCTGTGTGAATTTGCGCGCAGACAGTGAACGATTGATTCGCCGAGGGTTTCGGATTGCCTATCGCTTGAAGGCGTCCTGGCATGTAGCTTACGTGCAGGATCACCCGTCGCTGACAGAAGAGCAAGAGACGCAGCTGGCGAAGCTGAAGGCACTAACAGAGCGACTTGGAGGTCGTTTCGAACGATACGAAGCCCCTTCCCGACGCAAGGTCTTCACCAAGCTGGTCTGGCATATGAACGAAAAAGGAACGACACAGGTCGTCATCGGGCAGTCGGCGCGGACTCGCTGGAAGGAAATTCTCGAAGGTTCGGTCATCCAGCGATTATTGCGGGAAGTTCGACACATGGATGTGCTGGTCGTGGCCGATCACGCACCCGATATGATGTGAGGGAGGATAATGATGGGCGCAGAAAAAGAAGGGCAATGGGACCATAGCGTGGCAGACGCCTATAGCCGTTTGGAGTGCCTGATACAGCAGCCAACTACGGAGGCAGATTTGTTTTCCAGGCTGATACGCGTCTACCTGGAGGAAGAAGAGGTGCGCATACGGCAAAAGCTGAAGCGCAAATCCTCGCAGCGAATCTCTCGCGTCATGCATGAGCGGGTGGGTGAGTTTTTGTCCGGGCAGCTGTCCGAGCTTTCGTTTCAAGTGATCGACGGTATCTTGTTTATGAAAAAAGAGGATCAACTTGTAGGAGCGCTTAAATGCATCCCTGATCTCGGCAGCTACAATACGCCGTCCTGGAATGCGACTCTTGCCCGTTTTGCCAAGCAGTATCAGAAGAGGTTCAAGCTGGCGCCAGAGAAGCTGTTGTTCGTTGTCTGCTCGCTCGCAAAAAGCTTGGATGCAGCCCATGCCAAGGCGTTGACCGGAATTGATGTGTGGTGTGGCGCAGCGCTAACCACTCCAGCTTATCGGGATGCGCTGCAAACCTACATTAGCAAATGCGTAGAGGTCATGGACGCACTCCCACAGCCTGTGCAACAAGTGTATTTTTTAAGTGCAGATGCCCATCCGAATGCGCTTGCCTGCCAATTGCTGCGCGGGGAAAAAGCTTCCTTGCCAGATCGTTGGCTGCGGCCGTCCGTCAGTGATCTTATCCAATTATTGCAAACCAAGCTGTGATATACTCTTAGGGAAATTTATACGATAAATTTCCTTGGGAGGGACTTTTTATCAAAGTAAAAGTGGCTGGAATCCCGCATTTCACAGGGGCGTATGTCTCTGGTACAGAATTGGCTCCGGACGCGATTCGTACAGCAGGATTGATCGAGCAGTTGCAGCAGCATGGCTTGGATGTACAGGACGTAGGAAATCTGCTTCTCCCCGATAATTTGCCTCGCCATAATATTCCCCCAGTTCGCAATTGGCCGGCTCCGCGTATGTTTTGGGATTGTCTGCAAAAGAACGCGCAGGAGTGGCTCGATGCGGATGAGTTCGTCTTGATGCTTGGTGGAGATTGCAGCTTGATCGTTGCTACGGCACAGGCTCATCAGGCTCTGTATCAGGAAAAAGCGTATCTGCTGGTGATTGATGGTCATCTGGATGCGGTAGTGCCATCGGCTTCTCGCTGTATTGGGGCAGCAGGGATGGGATTGTGGTTTTTGCTTCAGGATCACGGACAATGGATCGAGCCAAGCGGCTGGGATGCAGAGCGAATCCGCCTGGTCGGCTGCCAGCAGATGCCTGGAGAGACTTTCGGCGTTGACGTCATGACCTTGGCCCGGCTCACAGAAGGAAGCATAGTGGATCGAGTTTCTCATATGCTCCAATCCATCCCGCCTGACGCCAAAATCCTCGTTCATTTCGACGTGGATGTCATGCACAAAGACGCGATGCCGGCTGCCTACTCGCCAAGTGAGATTGGATTGTCCCTTTCGGAAGCAGAGGAATTGCTTGCGACTGTTCTACGAGATTCGCGCGTGACCAGTATGGAAGTGACGGAATTCTCAGGGGCAAGGGATACCACTGGCGAGTATGCACAGAGGCTGGTAGAGTTGCTCGCCCGGGCACTATCTGCACGTGCTTAAAGCCCTCCCATGCGAAAAAGAATAGATTTGATAGCAAGTGAGCTCGGCAGTCCTGATTTCGTTCAGGCTGTCGGGCTCTTTTTTGGATCTTCCCAAGTTTTAAAAGGTACCGATGAGCAAAGAAAGCGGTGAGAAGAAAAAGCACAGGGCTCGCAGACCTTGACAACGCCTACCCAGTCGGAACTGCAAAAAGAGGACCACGCTTGTCGAACACTTCTTCCTTGAGAAATGTCCGCCCGTAGGGTGGCTTTGGCTCGACGGTCCTCTTTTTGCAGTGGAGACGGACAGTCAATCCCCCACGCTGGCGTGTCAGAGTCGAAGAGAACTGTGCTTTTTCTTCTCCTCCACTATGCCGACTCAATCCACAAGCTTTAAGCTTTGACAGGAACATAAAATTTTTCAAAAATAACGAGAAAGGATTTCCCAGCAAATTCGTATTAGTGTTGAATCAACCAAAACGGAAGCTGCGCAGCATTCCCCAAAGGCTGATCGGTTATAGATGGAGGAGTAGTAAAAATGCCGGATGATCGGGAATTGATCGAGCAAATCCTGGCTGGCAATCATCAGCTGTACAGTCAGATTATCGACAGGTACAAGGGCAAGATCGTTACCTACTTGTACAAAATGATCGGTAACATGCCTGACGCACAGGATTTGGCTCAAGACGTGTTTACCAAAACCTTTTACTTATTGAAAGACTATCGGCCTGAGCACAAGTTTTCTTCATGGCTGTATCGAATCGCGAGCAATCATTGTCTCGATGAAATGCGAAGACGAAAAAGGACGGAGCAGGCCACTATCGTAGAAGAGCAGATCGTTGATCCAGAGACACCAGAGACTGCCCTGTTAAAAAAGGAACGGGACGCCCAACTGGAACACAGCATCATGCTGCTGGATGAGGAGTATCGCGAGGTGTTCGTTCTGCATTACTTGAAGCGTCTGTCGTATCGGGAAATCAGCGAGCGATTGTCTCTCACGGAGAGTGCTGTTCAGATGCGATTGTTCCGTGCTCGTAAAGAGATGAAGAAAAGCCTGACGAAAACGATGGGAGGGGGAGATGTTTATGACATGCTTCATGTTTAATCAATGGAAGCTCTATGAAAACGGTAACCTACCCCCTGCCGAAAGCAAAGGATTGGAGCAGCATGCAGAGCAATGCCCACAATGTCAGAGAAAGCTGCAAGAGTGGGTAGATCGCATGCTGGAAGAGGAATTTTCTTCCTATCCGGAGGTTCCTGTACCCGATACGTTTACGGATGAGGTCATGAGTAAACTGTTTGAAGCGGTTCCCGCACGTACGGCACGAAAGCGCTCCTCCCGAACCAGAAGACAAAGGGGCTGGGATATTATGAAGAAGACAGGATTGGTAGTAGCAGGACTTACAGCGTTGGTGGTAACAGGAACCGTTGTATCGCCGACGTTTGCGAATTATGTGAATAGCTTGTTCCAGATTGAGAAGGATGCGGGTATGAAAAATGCCGTCAATAAAGGCTTTGCCCAAAAGCTGAACCAAAAGGTAACCGACCAAGGTATTACCTTTGAAGCAAAAGAGTTGATGGTTGACTCGATGCGGATCGCGGTCATCTATGACATGTACGACCAGAATGGCAAGCAAATTGATATAGATGAACACTTCTTGGATTCTCAATTGATTGATCCGACTGGGAAAGGTTTGACCGCGGAAAATGGTGGACTCGTTATGGCTAGACATGGAGATTATTTTATCGCAAAGCTGGCCTTAAACGATATTTTCGAGTCCTCTGATACTACTCCCGATCAGCTGGTCCTTAAATTAGAACAGACAGAAATTGCAGGGAAAGAAGGAAAGTGGGAACTGGAATTCCCGATCGATATGAAGAAAGCAAAGGAAGCGACCAAAACCGCCGACTTCCAGCAAGCTACGTATGAGTCAGCAAAAGGACTCGTAATGGAGTTGAAAAAAATCGAGTTTTCTCCGAGCGCAACCAGAGTCATGATGGAGACCAAGTACACTACTGCGGCTGAAGAGGAGAGGAATCAACAAGTAGAATACTATAAGAAGAATCAGGAGCAAGGCAAGACTATTGGAATGAAGCCGGACTATTTGCTTGATTTTCTAATTAGGGACGAAATTGCTTATGAAATTACCAATGAGCAGGGAGAAGTGGTTGCGGCTTGGGATATGAAATCATTGGATGAAGGCATTAGAAATGAGAAGAATGTTCTCAAGGTATCTGGTACCACAGGTAAAGCGGAAGGCGACAAAATGAAGTCGTGGCAAACTTTTGGCCCAATTCAAGGTGAGCAAAAGTTAACGTTTCAACTTAAAAAGATTTATGAAGGGAAACTTGCCGACCCCCAAATGGAGCTCAATCTAACCGAACTGGTTAAGCAGAAAGAGACCGTAAAGGATGAAGTCGGTAATACCTTTACGTTCTCCTCCTTCGCGCTAGAGCCGGCTCATGGAGAGGAAAAAAAAGCTCAGGCTGTGATCACCGTAGAGGGTACATTAGCAAAAGACGTGGTTAGCACCGAGTTTTGGTTCGTCAAAGATGAGGATGGTAAGGTTTATCATTCTTATCTGAGGAATTCAGAGAGCACTAGGGACAAGGACGGACGCATACACGTCAAAGGCAAGCTGGAGGTTCCAGGCATGGAGCGGCAACCGAAAAAGCTCACAGTATCCTATGCTGAGTATACGGTCGAACATCGCAATGTGAACTGGGAAGTGCCGATTGAAATCAAATAGCTTGAAGGTAAAGGAAGAGGCAGACACAGGCCTCTTCTTTTTCAGTTCCGGGGATGAAAAAATGATATTTTTATAAAAAGAGAAAGGATTTTCCAATTCATCCGTATTAGCTAATGAATCAACCAAAACGGAAGCTGCGCAGCATTCCCCGCTGGCTTGATCTGTGATAGATGGAGGAGTAGCAAAATGCCGGACGATCAGGAACTAATCGAGCAAATCCTGGCTGGCGATCATGAGCAGTACAGACAAATAGTCGACAGATACAAGGGCAAGATCGTGGGCTATTTGTACAGGATGATCGGCAACATGCCAGACGCACAGGATTTGGCTCAAGATGTGTTTATCAAAACCTTTTATCGTTTACACGACTATCGGCCTGAGTACAGGTTTTCTTCATGGCTGTATCGAATTGCGAGCAATCATTGTTTCGATGAAATGCGAAAACGCAAACGGACAGAACAGGTAGAAATCGATGAGGAGCAGCTGATTGACCCAGACACACCTGAGACGACTTTGTTGAAAAAGGAACGGGACGCCGAGTTGGAACGCAGCATCATGCTGCTGGATGAGGAGTATCGCGAGGTATTTGTCCTGTTTTATATCCATCGTCTGTCGTATCGGGAAATCAGCGAACGACTGACCCTCTCGGAGAGCTCCGTTCAGATGCGATTATTCCGCGCCCGCAAAAAGATGAAGGACAGCCTGACGAAAACGATGGGAGGGGGAGCTATTTATGAAATGCTTCATGTTTAATCAATTGAAGCTATACGTAAACGATGAGCTTGCCCCTGCCGAGAGCAAAGGATTGGAGCAACATGTGGAAAATTGTCCACAATGCCAGAAGCACCTGCAAGAGTGGGTAGAAGGCATGCAGGAAGAGGATTTTCCTGACATTCCTGACATTCCGGAGGCTCCTGTACCCGATGCGTTTACAGATGAGGTCATGGATAAGCTGTCTGATGCAGTTCCCCCACGTTCTACGCGAAAGCGCTCCTCCCGAACCAGAAGACAAAGGGGTTGGGATATTGTGAAGAAGACAGGATTGGTAGTAGCAGGACTTACGGCGTTGGTGGTGACAGGAACGGTCGTTTCACCGACGTTTGCGAATTATGTGAATAGCTTGTTCCAGATTGAAAAGGATTCGGATAGCGGTATGAAAAATGCTGTCAATAAAGGCCTTGTCCAAAAGCTGGAGCAGAAGGCAACCGATCAAGGAATTACGGTTGAAGCAAAAGAGCTGTTGGCTGACTCGATGAGGATCGCAGTCATCTATGATGTATACGACGAGAGCGGCAAGAAGATTGAAGATCATATTTTGAATGCGAAACTGATTGATCAGAATGGGAAGGATTGGTTCGAGGATGATGGAGGAGATAATTCGGGAAGTCATGGAGAGTTTTTCATCACAGAGCGATTTTTGAATGAAATCTTCGAATCATCTGAGGCTATTCCCGACCAACTGACCTTACATTTAGAACAGACAGAAATCGCAGGTAAGACAGGAAAATGGTCATTGGAAGTTCCGATCGATATGAAGAAAGCCAAGGAAGCGACGAAAACGGTTGTCTTCCAGGATACGGCTTTTCAATCGCCACAAGGTCTAGGGATTGAACTGAAAAATATCGAATTTTCCCCAAGTGCAACACGGGTCATGCTGAATACTATTTCTCCAAAATCAGCTTATTTGGACGTTGAACGAACGTCGATCCTGTACGATCGGAAAAATCCGCGAGGCGCCATTATCACAGAAAAAGAGCGCGTACCTGCTTTTTTGGGAGAGAATATGATGTACGAAATCACCAATGAAAAAGGGGAAGTGGTAGCAGCTTGGGATATGAAATCATTGGATGATGGGCTTGATAAAAAGGAGAATGTTCTTTTCACACCAAGAACAGAAGAAGAACCGGAAGAAAAAGCAGAGGGCGATGTCTTGAATTGGTGGCATACATTTGGCCCGATACAGGGAGAACAAAAATTAAAGCTTGAGCTTCAGAAAATTTATGAGAAAAAACTGGCTTCGCCTAAATTTGATCTGGTTCCAACAGAACTAGACAAGAAAGCTGCGACTTTCAAGGATGAGACAACAGGCAGTACCTTTACATTCTCTTCTTTTGCATGGGAGCCAGGTAACGGCGAAGATCTAGGGGAGGCTGTAATGACCATAGAGGGTACATTAGGAAAAGGCATAGTCGAGAACCACGATTGGTCTGTAAAGGATGAAAATGGGAAGACTTACTATGCGTCAGTGAGTACTGAAAGCACCAGAGACAAGGACGGACGGGTACAGATCAAAGGTGAGATCTCGATTCCGCTCTTAAAGCAAGAACCGAAAAAGCTCACGGTATCCTACGCTACCTATATGGTGGAACATGACGTGAAGTGGGAAGTACCTTTTGAAATCAAATAGTTCACAGACAGGGAAGAGGCCGACAGTGGCCTCTTTTTTCTATGTATGGAAAGATCGTATGAAATATTGAAAGGTTATAGATGCACTAAATTTGTTGCATGTCCACGTTTGTCCATTTCACTTTTTCGTCGTCTTCATATGATACATCGTAAGACAAACCATATAAAAACCGGAGTGATGAAGATGGGTCTCTATTTTCGCAACAATACAAATGCAACTGTATTTGTTGCCTACGCTTACTTGAATTTTTCCTGTAGTCCAGTCAACTATGCGAAGCGAGGCTGGTATCGCATAGAGCCAGGTCAGACGAGACTGGTTCGGAGTGGATATGTTGGGGGGCGTACCTACTATTACTATGCCGAGGGTGGCGGACGTAGGTGGTCGGGTAACTACTTTACTCAAGTCCCGCGTACTGCTTTTCATTGGTGTTGGAACACGGGATGCACAACTTGCAGAAATCTAGGGTTTAGACGCTTTTTTATTGGCGTGTTCAACTACAACTTCACGATCACGCTTACGGCAAGTACGAGTCAAGTAAATGCTAGGACGGGTGACACGCTGACCGTGTTACCTACTAGATCAACAGACAGACCGCGAAAGGCACGTACCATTCCAGCAGGATTGCCTACAAGACGGAAGAATAGAAAGACCAATGGAGAGAATCGTGGAAAGTTCCCTACGAGAAGACTCCGGAAAAGATAGAAAATAAGCCAGGTTTGAGTAGCAAAAGGAGTGATCCCTCAGGTTCACTCCTTTTCTTTTTGACTCTATGATTTGTGAATGTACGGTCCCAACTGTTGACGAGAAAAGGCGTAACGTGAGTTTTCGTCCTTCAGCCACATATTACCCTTCACAATGAGAATGTACACCGCAACGATAAAGTAGACCGTACCTATCATCCAATCTAATGTGGTTACCATGCCAGTGGAGATGATGTGCCGGATATACCATACCCCGATCGGAATGTGGAGGAAAATCACGGCGAACAAGCCTGGATTGTAGATGGTTTTCGCTTTCAGATTCGCAAAAATTCCATGCCAGATAAACTGGAAAAAGCCCATGAGAATCGGGGCCAAACCGAGCCAGACGACCGTCGGGAAGAAGAGGGGAACCAGATAAAAGACATAGGCAATGACGAGGTTGATGATCATCGCAGACTGTGGATTCAGCGGGTATCTCTCTGGATGGCTGCTTTTGAAAATCAAACCATTAAAAAGTCCGGCAAAATACCCTGGCCAACGGTACTCTTCATACTGATGAACAAGGATGGCGATGAAGCTTAGCCACAACAGCCGCTCGATAGCAGGAATGGTGCTCCATTGCAGCATGACATACAGACCAACGCCTACTGCCATCAACACACCGAGGTCAGACCAATATTTTCGCAAAAAGCCCATCTGTTTCTCCCCCTATTTCCTATTTTTCATGAAAATAGCGTGCGAATAACAAATCAATCTGTTGCTCTACGGAAGCGACTTCGATGCCAGCGCCAGTAGACAATATCGATTTGAGCAAGGCTGGCAGAAAAATCGCTCCGAACAGCTGCATGATCATCATCATGAGAATCTCATGGTTTTCTTCATGGGTAATTTCCTTCAAAACTTCCTCAATCTTCACAAACCCAATGCTTTTCAGAAATTGGCCGTACTCATATTGAGAGGTAAAGACAGCACCACCAAGCGAGAAAATTCGTGAAACCAGCTCGGGATATTGCTCGATGATCTGGACGTAGCTCATTAAAAACTGCTTGAGTCGTTCTTGGGGAAGCAGGGATGTGTTATCCAAGATATTAAATGTAGCTGTAAAGCCACCTAAAAATGCACTGAGGGCTTCATTGATGAGCTTATCCTTGGAACCGAAATAGTAGTTAACCAAAGCTACGTTGGTACCGGAATCCGCTGCGATTTTCCGCACCGTCACACTCTCGAAGCCCTCCATCTTGATTAAATCCAGTGTCGATTGCAAAATTTTCGTTTTCGTTTCGCTGTTTTTATCTACTGGTGACATGACCGACCTCCTTTTTATTGGAAGCAATTCATTCTGTCAAACAACGTTTTAAACATTGTTTAATTTAATGGTAGCAGTTTTCAAGTCAGAAGGCAATGATCGTTTTCAAGATTCGTAATCAAACCTTCTTCGTTTGTTGGCACATCAGCAGAGCTTTTCGCGTATACCTAATAGGCAATGGGAAAGAGGTGACCACATATGAGCGGATGGCTCGCACTCCTGCTCGTTTCCCTGGCCATCAGCATGGACAGTGTCAGTGTAGGATTGACGTATGGTTTACGGAACATGAGAATGCCCTTTTTGTCACTCGTCGTCGTTTCTGGATGTTCGTTTGCTGTTGTATATGGTGTCATGCTCGTAGGCTCATCCCTTACCGAATGGTTAACACCCGAGATTGGCAAGTATATTGGTGCCGCAGTCTTGATCCTTATGGGTTTGTTTACTCTGTGGCGGCTCATTGCGACACGGTCGGGGACAGAGGCTCAGGAGTCTGCTACCGAGGGCAGCAACGCCGTTGTAGCCGCAGAAAAACAGGAAGAGCAGGAACCCATCGTATTATTGTCGCAGTTCCGCATTTTTGGTGTCATGATTCAGATTTTAAAAGATCCCTCCAAAGCCGACGCTGACCGATCTGGGCATATTATGGGCTGGGAGGCCGTTATGTTGGGGCTTGCCTTGTCTTTGGATGCTTTCGGCGCAGGCATCAGCCTTACGTTTTTGGGATACTCGCCACTGCTCGTCGCTCTCTGTATCGCGGTGATGAGTGCCTTGCTACTTGTGGTAGGAATTGCCCTCGGCAGGCGAGCCGGAAAAGCCAGATGGCTGACGAGGCTCACATGGCTGCCGCCGATTTTGTTGATTTGCATTGGCGTAGCCAAAAGCTTGAAATAGTTTTTTATACCAAAAATATCGAACCCGTCCTGATAAATGGACGGGTTGTTTTATTTTCTAGCTCGTCTGCATACACATGAAAAGGAGTGAGATGTGGATGGAGGAGATGTAGGTGGATACACAGCCAATTCGAAAATGGTACACGCTGGCGGCGGCCGACGTGACCGAAGCCCTTCATAGTGATGCTGCGCAAGGGTTGACTCAGCAGGAGGCGGAGCGGCGACTGGCTAAACAAGGTGCCAACCAGTTGGCTGAACAAAAGCGAAAGCCTCTCTACTCGGTCTTTGTTGATCAGTTCAAGGATTTTATGGTACTCATCCTGTTCATTGCAACGTTGATCTCTTACTTCCTCGGAGAGTACCTGGATGCGATTGCGATTATCGCGATCATCCTCATTAACGGTATCCTCGGTTTTATTCAGGAGGCCAAGGCTGAACGATCCTTGCAAGCGCTAAAGGAGCTGGCATCCCCGATGGCGCGCGTCATCCGGGGCGGGCACATTTCCATGATACCGGCTTCGCGGCTGGTACCTGGTGATCTGGTGCAATTGGAGGCCGGGGACCGTATTCCCGCAGATTTGCGTTTGCTTTCGGCCAATCGGCTGGAGGTGGAGGAGTCTGCGTTGACCGGGGAGTCTGTCCCCGTCGGAAAAAACGTGAAAAGACTGGAGACAGCCCAGGCGTCCACTGTACCGCTTGGCGACCAAAAAAATCTCGCGTTCATGGGCACGATGGTGACCGGAGGAACAGGGAGCGGCATCGTTGTAGCGACAGGGATGAGCACGGAAATCGGGAAAATCGCGCATTTGATGAATACAGCGGAAGAAGCAGAAACCCCTCTGCAGTTGCGATTGGAGCAAATGGGCAAGATTCTCGTGGTCGTCGCACTGCTGTTGACGATTGTCGTCATCGCTGCTGGTGTCTGGCATGGTCATGAGCTGTTTACGATGTTCCTCGCCGGGGTGAGTCTCGCAGTGGCGGCGATTCCGGAAGGCTTGCCGGCGATTGTGACTGTTGCACTTGCGCTTGGCGTCCAGCGAATGATCCGCCGCAATGCGATCGTACGCAAGCTCCCATCGGTCGAGACATTGGGCTGCGCCTCTGTCATTTGCTCCGATAAAACAGGGACCCTTACTCAAAATAAAATGACGGTTACCCAAGTGTGGCACAGCGATTCCACGTATGAGGTGAGCGGCAGCGGCTACGCACCAGAGGGAGCCTTTCACTATCTGGGGAAAATGGTATCGCCCGCCCGAGACGGAGCGCTCTCGCAAATGATCCGAATCGCAGACCGATGCAACAACGCCCGATTGACATGCGAGGAGCAAAGCACGCGCAATCTGCTCGGGATGGGCAAGACGTCACGCTTTTGGCAAGTCGTAGGCGACCCGACAGAAGGTGCTCTCAAGGTGCTTGCCGCGAAGGCATTGGGCGGCAATACAGAGCGTAGTAACCAGCAGGGCCAGCGTGTGGAGGAGCTCCCTTTTGACTCTGACCGCAAAATGATGTCGATCGTCGAAAAGGGAACGGACGGTGTGTATTCCCTGCTGACGAAAGGCGCGGCGGAGGCAATGCTGGCGAGATCGACACACATTTTGTGGAAGGGAGAGCTCACTCCACTCTCCGCGACACTTCGTCACCAAGTACTGGAGCAAACGGAACGGATGGCTGGCAAAGCGCTGCGCGTACTGGGCTTCGCCTATAAGACGCTGCAAGGCTATCGACCTGGACAGCCGATCGGTTCATTGGAAAACAATCTCGTCTTTGTCGGATTGGCCGGGATGATCGACCCGCCGCGTGAAGAGGTGCGTCCAGCAATCAATCTGTGCCATCAAGCAGGGATCAAGACCGTCATGATTACAGGCGACCACAAGGTGACAGCAGAAGCAATCGCCCGGCAGATTGGGTTGACGCGTGGCTACGGAGAAGTGCTGGAGGGACGTGAGCTGGACAACATGTCAGATGAGCAGCTCGCAGAGTATGCGGAGCGAGTGACTGTCTACGCCCGTGTGTCTCCTGAGCACAAGCTGCGGATCGTCCGTGCCCTGCAAAGCCAAGGACATGTTGTCGCCATGACCGGAGACGGTGTCAATGATGCTCCTGCGATCAAGACCTCAGACATTGGGATCGCGATGGGGATTACCGGTACGGATGTGACGAAGGAAGCGGCCGATCTCGTGCTGCGCGACGATAACTTCGCCACGATTGTCGCTGCCGTCGAGGAAGGCCGCAACATCTATGACAACATTCGAAAATTCATCCGCTATTTGCTGGCGTCCAACGTAGGCGAGATTCTCGTCATGTTTTTTGCCATGCTCCTCGGGCTTCCTTTGCCTTTGGTGCCGATCCAGATCTTGTGGGTCAATCTCGTGACAGATGGCTTACCGGCAATGGCACTGGGCGTCGATCAGGCGGAGAAAGACACGATGTATCAGAAGCCACGCAATAAGGCCGAAAACATATTTAGCCGGGGATTGGGCTGGAAAATTGTTAGCCGCGGCTTTCTCATCGGGGCGATGACGCTCTTGGCATTCTGGCTGACTCTCAAAGAGAATCCAAATGATCTGGTGCATGCCCAGACCGTCGCTTTCGTTACATTGGTCATGGCACAATTGATTCACGTTTTCGATTGCCGGAGTCAATACAGCGTTTTTCACCGCAATGTATTTGAAAACAAATACCTCGTATGGGCCGTGCTTTCGTCGATTGTGCTCGTGATCGGTGTCGTGTACATGGATGCACTCCAGCCGATCTTCAAAACAACGGATCTAAATCTGCGCGATTGGGCATTAATTTTGGTCGCGGCGGGAGTTCCAACGTTTGTCGCGGGAATCGGTGGGGTGCTTACCAGCGGTAGACAGCGTACAAGCAAAGAAAAACGCCCAGCTATGCGTACGGTTCGTCCTGACTAACCGAGCCGCAAAAGGGGAGAGGGAGCCATCGTGCGCTTGAGAAGGGGAGGATGGAAAAGACGTAGAAGGCGAATTTTTGCCGGGATACTGATGATCATTGTGGTGTTGATTGTTTTGTTTATCGTTGTGGAACGCAGGGTAGAGCCGACGTTGATGTTGATTGCTCAGGCCAAGGCAGAGCAGGTCGCCAAGCTCGCCATTACCGATGCAGTCACCAAGCGTATGTCCCAACAGGGTGTAGACGTCAACGAAGTTGTCATCATGGAAAAGGACGAGAATGGCAGCATCAAAGCGGTGAATTTTAACTTTAAAGAGTATTCCCGGATTGTGGGGGAAACGACAGCCCGTATCCAAAATCGTTTGAAGGAATTCGAGCAGGAGCATGTCCAGACGACCATACCACTAGGCTTGGCTACCAAAAACGTCTTTCTGGAGCACATTGGGCCTGATATTCCGGTGACGTTCGTTCCGATTGGTGCCGTCAAAACGAAGCTGGAAACAGGTCTGAAGCAAGCCGGAATCAACATGGTGCTGGTGACTGTCTACATTCACGTCGAGGTCGATTTGCGGGTCATTATCCCGTTTGCGACCAAGCAGCAGACGGTCACTACACAAATCCCGGTCTCCGAGGCACTGATTGTCGGCAAGGTGCCTGCGTATTTGTACAACAACCCGTCTGGCAAGCCCGATGTGCCGATGCCTCGAAACAACCAAAACCCAAGCCAGTCGTGATGTTTTTCGCTTATACGGGAACGATTTACACATCTATGAAAATTTTTATGAAACGTTTCTGAAAGGGTGCCGTCCAATGAATAGACACACTAAAACAAGCAAGAACATTGGAGGCGTAAACAAACATGAAAACAATCCGTACAGGCATGATGACAATCGCGGCACTGGCCGTTTTGGGAACAAGCGTGGTATCTGCAACCTCCGAACCAGTAAAAGGATTTTCCCTAAACGTAAACGGTCAAGCAATCGCAGAAGCGGCGATCTTAGATAAAGGACAGCAAACCGTACTTGTTCCGCTCCGTCCAGTTGCGGAATCACTCGGATTTAAAGTGAGCTGGAACAATCAACTGCAAGCTGCCGAGGTACAAAAAGGTGCAATCTCTAGTTATGCAAAAGCTGGTGAGGATCGCTATCCTTACGCGAAAATGTACAAAACGCTGGGTGCAGAGCCACGTATGATAAACGGAAGCACTTATGTGCCAGTTGCTTTCGTAGATGAAATTCTGCAAGCAGAAGTGAATGTATCGGATGATGCAGTGACAGTCGTGGATGAAGATGTAGCACCGATTCGCACGGGTACAATTACAAAAATCAACAAATCCGATAAAGGTCAATACTCTGTGATGCTAGGCGGCTTCCAGACGGGCATCTTGCTTCATCTGACCGAAGACACAAAAATCACAGATTCAGAAGGCAAAGCTTTGAAGCCAGAAGATTTGAAGCTGGGCATGCAGGTAGATGGAACCATCGAAAATGTCATGACCGCGAGCTTGCCACCTCAAACTAGTGCTATCAGCATCGTAGTAAAAGACAGCTTGAAGTCTCAGGAAGTATTGGGAACAGCGGGCAAAGTAACGAGCATCTCCTCTGATAAAGAGGGAATCTACAATATGCTCGTAGAGGGGAGTGCAATTACACCAAACTCTCAGGAAAAAGTCATGCTGACGATTAACAAAAAAACAGTTATTGTGAGTGCAAAAGACAATAGAGTTCTCGTACCAGAAGAACTGACAGCAGACAGCAAAGTATTTGCTTTCTATAGCCCGACGATGACGCACAGCCTGCCGCCAATCGCTGTGGCTGAGAAAATCGTCGTAGATGTACCCGATCAGGAAATCGTAGATGAAGATGTAGCACCAGTGCGCACAGGTACCATTACAAGCATCACCAAGTCCGATAAAGGCCAATACTCCGTGATGCTGGGTGGCTATGAAACAGGCATCATGCTCCATCTGAATGAAGAGACAAAAATTACAGATGCACAAGGAAAAGCACTGAAGCCAGAAGATTTGAAGCTGGGTATGGAAGTTGAGGGAACATCCCAAAAATTCATGACTATGAGCTTGCCGCCTCAATCCGGTGCAATCAGCATCGTAGTGAAAGACAGCTTGAAAGCTGAGGAAGTATTGGGAACAGCGGGCAAAGTAGCAAGCATCTCCTCTGACAAAGAAGGAACCTACAAAATGCTCGTAGAGGGTCAAGCGATTACAACAAAATCTCAAGAAAAAATCATGCTGACGATTAGCGAAAAAACAGTTATTGTGAGCGCAAAAGACAATAAAGTACTCAAGCCAGAAGAACTGAAAGAAGACAGTAAAGTATTTGCATTCTATAGCCCAATGATGACGCGCAGCCTGCCGGCAATCGCTGCGGCTGAGAAAATCGTAGTAGAATAAGTGAGAGAAGGGATGGCAGCTGCCGTCCCTTTTTTCTAATCCGCTGCTTGCTTGTTAGGCAGCGGGTTTTTTCCTGTCATGATTGAATAGGATATGCCATACAGATGACCAGACCGAGCTTTTCGTGCTCTCGCTCCTCATAGGCGACAAAGCCGTACTTTTCATAAAAAGGGATGACCCGCTTGTTCTTTTCCAGAACAGCCAAATGGAGGGAGGTATAGCCATTCTCCTGGTACCAGCTTAGCAAGGTATCCAGAAATTCCTTGGCGTAGCCGTGACTTTGGTACTCACTGTGCAGCATAATGAGGCCTAGCCAAGGGTGGCCATCTCGTGGGTTGCACAAAATGAACTGGGCGATCCCGATGATCTCGGTACCGTGTACTTCTCTTATCGAAAAGCTGTAGGAGTCCGCAAACTTCAGATTATCTTGATGGTCATCTGCTACTGTCTGTAGAGTGACGACTCGTTGTCCAAAGGCAAACTCCATATAATCGGGGTTTGAATTGTACACCGTCAGCAGCTCGGGGAAATCGTGTTCCGTGACGGGCTGAAAAACCAATCGAGCGCTATGGGCTGGGAAGGGAGTGGTGCTTGGCATGTCAAAAGCTCCTTTCAGTATATTTGTCATCTGTCTAATTAGATAATATTCTAATTTAATAAAATGTCAATTCGAATGATGATAAGGGAATTCCCTGATACACTTTCTTTTATGGAAACTTTACAATAACGATAGGATGATTGTCTCAAAAGGAGGAACGCATGGGTACGTCGAGTGAAGTGCTTTCCCTGATGCAGTCCATCTTTGCCAACGCTAGCGATGCGATCCTGGTAATTGATCATGAGGGACGAATCGTAAAGGCCAATGCTGCGTTGGAGCAGATGACGGGCTGGACAGAAGAAGAGCTGATTCGAGATAAACATATTTGCGAGCTGTGTCTCGGAATGGCAACGTGTATGGAAGAAACGAGCTGCACGGATTGCTTTTTTAAGCGCGTGCAAATGCCTTCATTCGAGATGAGGCTCCGAACGAAATCGGGTGTGGATTACCCTGTCGCCGCCAGCTCTGCGAGACTGGAGGATGAATCGCAAGGGAAGCTGGTCATGATTTTGCGTGATATGTCTGCGCAACTGCGAGTGGAAAAAGAGCGCTACCAGTACAAATTGACGAATTTCGCGATCCAGGCACAAGAAGAAGAACGAAAGCGCATCGCCCGGGAGCTGCACGATGGCGTAGGGCAGGCGCTTTATAGTATTTTAGTGGGACTGAACGTAGTCAGACAACGAGAATTGAGCGAGCCGGTTATGCAGCACGTCAGCGAATTGGTGAATATGACTTCCAAGGCGATGGAGGAAGTAAAGCGCATGGCGCTGGAGCTGCGTCCGTCTGCACTTGATGATCTCGGTTTATTGCCAGCATTACGCTCGTTAATGAAACGGGTGGAAAAGACTTTTCATATTCAGGTGGAGCTGCATGTTCAGGGGGAGAAACGCAGATACTCCGCTGCGATGGAAACAGCGTTATACCGGATTGTACAAGAAGCCATGACCAATACGGCAAAATATGCAAAGGCGAGCCATCTAGGAATCATGTTCGAGAATAGGGAGAAGGAAATTGTCGTCACGATTGTGGATGACGGTGTAGGGTTTGAAGTAGAGAAAACATTGAACATCGGCAAAGGACTCGGAGTGTTTGGCATGAAGGAGCGAGCCCAGTTACTTGGCGGTACCGTTGATATTCGCTCCGCACCCGAGGAAGGTACGACAGTGATCGTCCGGATTCCGGTGCCGAAGGAGGGGGTAGAGGATGACCATTCGCGTCTTGATCGCCGATGATCATGCGATAGTACGATCTGGGCTGGGGATGTTGATCAACGCCCAGGAGGATATGGAAGTCGTCGGTTATGCAGCTGACGGAAAAGAAGCATGTGAAAAAGCATGGGAAGTCAGGCCCGACGTCGTTTTGATGGATTTGAGTATGCCACCTGGGGAAAATGGTTTGACGGCAACGGCCAGATTGAAGGAAACGGCACCTGACATTCAGGTGCTTGTGCTCACGATGCATGATGACGAGGAATACCTGTTTCGCGTGCTGCAAGCCGGTGCCGCCGGCTATATTTTAAAGAGCGCCCCTGACCTCGATTTGATCACGGCGATCCGTTCGGTTAATCAGGGCATGGCGTATTTGTATCCATCCGCGACGAAATCTCTGATCGAGGAATTTCTGCAAATGGTCAAGAACGGAGAGGAGCAGGCCAAGTACGACATCCTGACTGATCGGGAAAAAGAAGTGCTGGTCTTGATCGCAAAGGGCTTTAGCAACAAGGAAATTGCGGAGCAGCTCACCGTTTCAGTCAAGACGGTGGAATCGCATAAAGCGCACATTATGGAAAAGCTCCACCTGCGTACGCGGCCTGATCTGGTGCGGTATGCGATTAAGAAGGGCTGGCTTGATTTTGAGTAGCGTACAATCTGTTGTATATAGTCAACAGCAAAACCATATGTTATGATAAAGCTAAGAATTTAAGGCTAAAATAAATAGACCAGAGTGCTGGAACACTCTGATCTATCGTACAGTAGACGGTACCCTGTAAGGGGGATCGGCTCAGCAGAATTTAAAACGGGGATGACCGCTCAGGCCTGCTAGCTCAAGAGCGGTCATTTTTTTTGGTCAGGGCAACAACGATTGCTACAATAAGTCCAAGAAGGGCAACGATGAAGCTGCCAAATTGGAGCATGAGTGTAAACATTTCGCTAGTAATTGCCATAATCTCACCCCCCTTACGTTTCCGACATGGGAGATGAGCCGACCACCCTTGAGAGCCGTGTCTATGTACTTGTCTTAATTTTACTACTGTTCTGTGAAAGGTACTAGCTTTTATAGAAGATATTTTTAGTGGACGATCCCAATACGGGGTCGTCTTTTTTTGTGTCGAACCTGTGACCGAAAATGGTCATAATTCGGTCGAAATCAGGGGTTTCCCGGAGCAATTTAGGGGATTTCCCCGAATTACTTCCAAGGGGTTCCAGCGGTAGAATGAAGGCGTGAAATGTACACTGCGCCTGTAAGGCACGTGGAAAGGAGAAGAGCGCGATGGAGACGCAAGTAGACAAAGCGGCGAAAGGCAAGAAATCAAAATCCAGCAAGCTGCAAACGGACCAGGAAGACTTGAAGGGAACGTTTGTCGCGGTTCTGATCGTTGGGGGTATCATTCTAGTCGGTTGGTTGGGTGTATTCGGGCTTTTCCTGGATAGGGCGTAATAAGGGAAGTAAAGGAGGGTACGTATGCATTTGCATCGGTATGAAAAAATCTGGTTGATGCTCGGCGCAGGTGGTTTGGCCTTATTTATTGTATTGTTGTGCGTCAATGCGTTTGCAATGGGGATGGCTCCGCCAAGTAATATGGAAATGATTGATCCGGAGAGGGTTACGGAGACGCCTCCTTTTGATAAACCAGGCTTGAAACAGGTAGGAGACAACGAATACGACGCTTATATGACAGCATTTGCGTTCGGCTTTGCTCCCGCCAAGATGGAGATACCAGTCGGCGCAACGGTGAATTTCCACGTCACGAGTCCAGACGTTATTCACGGATTCCAGATTCCAGAGACCAACATCAACTTCATGGTTCTGCCTGGACACATCAGCTCGGCGACACACACGTTTGACGAGCCAGGAGAGTATTTGATCCTTTGTAACGAATACTGTGGCGCAGGTCATCAGGTAATGGCGACCACGATTATTGTGAAATAAAGGTAGGTGAATCTTATGGTAATCGCAAGGAAGGTCGAGGATACAATCCCTCATGTTCCAGTTCAACGTTCTGCTGCAAAGCTCAGTTTGGCCTATGTGTGGGTCGCTTATATTGCATTTGGATTGGCTGCTTTGGCAGGGATGGTACAGGGCATGGTTCGCGGTGGAATCATGGAACTGCCAAGCTGGACAAATTACTATCAAATTTTGACTGCGCATGGCGTGTTGATGGCACTTATTTTTACGACGTACTTCATCGTTGGTTTTATTTTCTCAGGAGTCGCCCGTACGACAGGCGGTTCCCTGCACGGAGCGGCTCTGAAATTTGGATGGGCTGGCTGGATTCTCATGACGGTCGGGACGTTGATGGCTGTTGTCACGATTTTGATGAATGAAGCCTCTGTCCTTTATACGTTCTATGCACCACTGAAAGCATCTCCGTACTTTTACATTGGCTCTGCCTTGCTCGTAGTAGGCAGCTGGCTGGCGGGATTCGGGGTTTTTGCCAGCTATCGCAAATGGAAACGCGAAAATAAAGGGAAGACGTCGCCGCTTTTCCTCTACATGGGAGTGATTACCTACATCCTGTGGATTACCGCGACGATTCCTGTAGCGGTGGAAGTTTTGTTCCAACTCATTCCGTGGTCACTCGGGCTGGTTCCGACGATTAACGTTATGCTCAGCCGTACGTTGTTCTGGTTTTTCGGTCATCCACTCGTATATTTCTGGCTTTTGCCTGCTTATATGGCGTGGTATGTGTGTGTACCAAGAATCATTGGCGGTCACGTCTTCAGTGATTCGCTCAGTCGACTCGCTTTTATATGCTTGCTGTTGTTCTCGATTCCTGTCGGGTTCCACCACCAATTGATGGAGCCAGGAATCTCGCCGGCATGGAAAATGATCCACGTTACACTGACGCTGATTGTTGTAATCCCATCTTTGATGACAGCATTTTCGATGTTTGCCATTTTTGAAACGACTGGACGTAAAAAAGGCGGAGTTGGACTCTTCGGTTGGTTCAAAAAACTGCCTTGGACAGACGTACGTTTCTTTGCTCCATTTGTAGGGATGCTGTTCTTCATTCCTGGCGGAGCTGGGGGAATTATTAACGCAAGTAACCAGATTAACGCAGTCGTGCACAATACGATTTGGGTTACCGGTCACTTCCACATCACTGTAGGGGCAGCTGTTGCGCTCACCTTCTTCGGTGTTAGCTTTTGGTTGATTCCAGCATTGACTGGACGGCAATTGACCAAAACTGCGAATCGCATGGGAATGGTGCAAACTGTATTCTGGGCAGTAGGAATGCTCTTGATGTCGCTCGCCATGCACACGATGGGCTTGCAAGGGGCGCCACGCCGCACAGACTACACGACGTATATGGATCATCCATTAGCTCTGGGCTGGATGGATTATCAACGCGTGATGGCTTTTGGTGGAGGATTGTTGTTTGTATCTGCGATTCTCTTGATCCTGATCTTGCTTTACCTGACGTTCTACGCACCAAAAGGGAATACAGAATATCCGATTGCGGAAACAGAGACAACGCAAGAGGTTCCAAAAATTTTGGAACGCTGGCCTGTATGGATTGGGCTCGTTGCCTTCCTGATCATTCTCGCTTACGGTTATCCGATTATGGAACAAATTCAGCACCAGGCACCAGGCTCGCCGCCGTTTGTGACTTGGTAGCACAGTGGATACACAAAGAGCCGCTCCATTTCGCTTGGAAATGAGCGGCTCTTAATTTTTTAAAACTCTAGCGCTGCCAATTCGGTAAAGGCAAGAATCAGATACCCGATTGCCAAAAGCCATAGGGCGAGAATTCTGAGGTCTTCCTCTTCAAATGGCATACAACTCCTCCTTTTTCTCTTGTTAGCACAACATATTCAAGAGGGAGGGCATTGGTTTAGCTTATGGCTCGTATATCATCTTGCGGGTCATACCGCCATCCACAATCAGCTCAGTACCCGTAATGAAATCGTTGTCCTTTTGCGTCAAAAATAGGCATGCACGGGCAATATCCTCGGGTGTTCCTACGCGACCTGCCGGATGCTGGGCATGATCCCCGGGACGAAGAGCGGCATAATCGCGGTGTTCAATCCAGCCGGGAGAGATCGCGTTGACACGAATTCCATCGGGGCCGAGTGAGACGCCAAGCGCATGTGTTAACGATAAAATGCCTCCTTTGGAAGCCGCGTATGCCTCTGAGTGTGGCTCAGACATGTGCGCCCGCGTCGAACAAAGATTCAGGATAGCGCCTCCGCCATGGCGACGCATGATTTTGGCGGCTTCTCTCGACGCGAGAAAAACACTGCGCAAATTCGTGTTCAAGATATGGTCCCACGATTCGACGGTTAGCTCATAGGGAGATTCCCATACGGACAAGCCCGCGTTGTTGATCAATACATCAAGGCGCCCCCAGCGTTCATCGACGGTTCTCATCAAATGTTCGATTTGCGCTGGTATACTGACGTCGATGTGCTCGAAGTGTGCCGTGCCTTTCACCGCTTCTGTCGAATTGATTAGTGAGGCAGTTTCTTCTCCCGCAGCGCGATTGTACTCGGCGATGACGACATGTGCTCCTTCGGCAGCATACATGGTGGCAACAGCCCGTCCTATGCCTTGGCCACCGCCAGTGACGATGACAATGTTATCCGTGTATTTCATTGAGAGTGCCTCCAAACAATAGAGTATGAAGCGAACTGTAAAAAGTAATTGCAAAATGTTTGTAACGATAATAAAGTAAGTAAGTAATATCTTTTGAACATCGTACTATACAGTATGGAGGAGATTCAATCATGAATACAGAACTGAAAATTTCCGCTGAACAGGTAATGGAAGCCCGTCACAGCGTGCGTAAATACGATCCGAATGAAAAAATTCCACAAGGCGAGCTGAACGAGATCCTTCGTCTTGCAGCAAGTGCGCCGTCGTCCTGGAATTTGCAGCATTGGCGTTTTCTCGTCGTGACCGATCCTGCTATCAAAGAAAAACTACTCCCTATCGCTTACAATCAGCAGCAGGTAGTGGATGCTTACGCTACGATCATCATTCTTGGTGATCTGGAGGCTTACAAGTCAGCTCGTCCGGTTTATGATGAAGCATTGGCAAAAGGATACGTTACAGAGGAAGTGCGTGAGACCATGATCGCGCAAATCGAAGGGGCTTACAATAACAACCCGGAAATCGCGCGTGATGAAGCAATCCGTAATTCGTCCTATGCAGCGATGCAGCTCATGCTGGCGGCAAAAACAAAAGGATACGACACGTGCCCAATGGGTGGCTACAACCGTGATGCGCTCATTAAAGAGCTGAACATCCCATCCCGCTATTTGCCAACACTGATGCTGACTTTGGGGAAAGCAAGCGTGCAAGCTTATTCGACTTCCCGCTTTGGCTTGGAAGAATTGGTTATTCAAAACAGCTTCTAATATCGTGTTCCAACAGCAAAAAACTCATCTACGCCTCATACCAATGCGGCCAGGGTGAGTTTTTTTGTAGGGAAATCGAAAGGCAGGAGAGCTATCTGCTCTTCCTGCCTTATTGATTGGACAACAGAGGTAAATCCACCATAATCGATGTTCCTTGACCGAGGGCGCTGCTGACCGAAAAACGCCCGGCGTGGAGTTGAATGATCTCTTTGCAGATCGCCAGTCCCAGACCACTGCCGGAGAGCTTGGAGCGTCCCTTGTAAAACTTTTCTGTGACATGGGGCAGGTCTTCCGGGTTAATGCCTTCACCTGTATCCGTGACGGTGGCAAGGAGCCGGTCCCCTGACAAAGAAGCCGCGATGACGATCGAACCGTTTTGTGGCGTGAATTTCAACGCGTTGTCCAATAGATTCACAAAGACTTGTTTCAGCCGATTCGGGTCTCCCATAACCATAAGTGGGGTAGGGGGAGTCTCCAGCTTTAACTCGATTTGTTTCGCATTGGCACGTACTGAAAATTGAAGATGCAAATCATGGAGAAGCTCCCGGACATCCATACGTTCACGAGACAATTTCATCTCACCGGATTGAAACTTCGAGAAATCGAGCAATTCCTCGACGAGCCCGATCAGACGATCTGTCTCCTTGGAGATGACTTCCAGACCAAGCATCGTCTCTTCAGGCTCTTCCAGGCCTCCCGAAATGATCGTTTCGCCCCACCCTTTAATCGACGTGAGCGGAGTACGTAGCTCATGGGAGACAGAGGAGATGAAGTCATTTTTTAGCTTTTCATTTTTCCCGATCTCCGCTGCCATGTAATTGAAGGTATCCGCGAGGGTTCCTACCTCATCATCGAATCGTTTTGGCGCGCGGACAGCGAAATTTCCTTCCGCCATTTGTTTAGCCGCATTGGTTAAATCCTCGATGGGGTCGACGATTCGTTTTGCCATGAGCAGACTGAGTGCAAAAGCGAGGACGACTACGCTTGTCCCAACGCCAGCGCCGTACAAGGCAATGCGATTTACAGCTTGATAAAGCGGTTCAGCGGAGATCGTGTACCGCAGAACACCTACGAATTCTCCGCTGTACGTAAGTGGATTGGACACCGCGATGACACGCTCCCGCGACTGCGGACTTTTTCCGATGTACAATCCACTTTGCCCCTTGATGGCATCCATGACGTCAGGGGTATTGATGATCTCGCTGGTCTGGAAGCCGTAGGAGTTGAGAATGACTTTTCCTCCTGGGTCCAAGACCTCAATTTTGGCGTATTCTTGATTCGAAACATTTTCCAAAATGTAGCGTGCCTTGTCTTTTAACCGATAGCCGGTGGCGTACTTGTTAATAAAATTGGTGAAGGTCGTGCTGCGGGTTACTAATGCTTCGGTCGCAGTCCCGATGTAATACGTATGAACGGCCCAGTAAAACAGTCCTTCCAAGAGCAGTACGATCAGAAGGAGGATCAGGCCGAAATGAAGAACCAGCCTGCTCTTAATGCCTTTCATCTGGGACGTCCTTTCGCCAGAGGTAGCCATACCCCCAGACTGTCTCCAGGAAAGTTGGATGAGCCGGATCGTCCTCGATTTTTTGCCGGATGCGGCGGATATTCACATCTACGATTTTTAAGTCCCCGACAAAAAATTGACCCCATACTGCTGTCAAAATCTCGTCGCGACTAATGGCTTTGTTCGCATTTTCTGCAAGTAATTTGATGATCGCAAATTCCTTTGGCGTGAGGACGATTTCTTGTTCCACCCGAATCAGCTTGCGTTCATCGAGCAAAAGCTTGAAGGGGGCGATGTTAATTTCATTTTTGTCCTCAGACTCAGGAATGGGTGTCAATCTGCGATGCAACGCTTTGACACGGGCCAACAGTTCCGTAGGGCTAAACGGCTTGGAGACGTAATCGTCTGCCCCGAATTCGAGACCCATGACCTTGTCCAGCTCCTGGCTTTTTGCCGTCAGCATAATGATCCCGAGACGCGGATATTTTTTGCGCAGCTGTCCGCATACTTCGAAGCCATCAATGCCGGGGAGCATGACGTCGAGAATCGCAATGACGATGTCCGATTGTTGATCTGCGAGAGTAAGTGCCTCTTCTCCGGTGCCAGCCTCGATCACCTCATAGCCCTCGCGCTTCAGATTGATGCGCACAAAATCCCGGATGGATTTCTCGTCTTCCAGTAATAGAACCTTCATAGGGCAAATCTCCTTGATAAGGATTTACTATTTCACTTTATTCCCGGTTCGTCATCGGTTTGAAGAGCTGACGAACTTCCTCTGCGGTAAGCTGCATCGTTCGATATTCCGCGAGAGCAGCCTTTCCAAGGGTAGGTGTCGTTTGCGGTAAAATGGCGATCAAGATTTGTTTTCCCTCTTCCTTCAGCAAAATGTAGGGGACTTGTTTTTGCTTCAATCCGCTTTCAAATTTGGCCCATTCGTTTTGAGGGATGCTTTGAACCGTTAGTAATTCTGCCTTATTTTTTCCATTTGTTCCGTAATAAAGGAATCGAACGAGAAGTGGATTCGTATCATGGTTGATGGAGATGGTGTATTTATCGCCCCATTTTGCCGGGATCTTCAAGTCCAGCCCTTGTGTGTAATTTTGAAAATGATCCTCGATGTGTTTCAAGCCCGTTTTCCCGTCCCACTGGAAGTAGGAGGAGACCCAAGGGATTTCTGCCATGGACAAATCCTCTGTCCCAGCGGGTTGTATCTTCGTGCCGATCTCGATGATGCCATCACCGTTGATATCTTCACTTTCCAAAGAATACGGTTTGAAGGTCGGGTCCATCTCTCCTTCTATTTTGGCCAAAGGGTTGGACAATTGTCCATTGTCCCAGAGGAGTAGTTCAGTGGAAGCAGAGTGAGCACCTAACCCAGCATCAATAAATAGTCCGTTTCGGGTTGGAGAGGCTTTTCCGATGACAGCCTGATAGTAACCATTTACATATCCGTCAAGGGCTAGCTCAGTCTGTTTCGCAACGGTGCCATTCGCTGCCCCATACAGCTCGGCTTTGGATGTGAAGTTATTTTTATCGAGAACAACGAGAGCGAGATCCGCGTAATCATCTCCTGTCAAATCGCCTACTGCCATAATGGAATAGGGCTGCTTCATCAATTCCTGGGTCATATTATTGGCTAGCGAATAAACGGAGAGCTCCTTGTTCAGATCCTCGCCGCCCCCCATTCCAATCAGCATTTCCGGAATTTTGTCACCTGTGAGATCTTGAAAGGAGACGTAATCCAATTCGCTGCCGACACCAGTAAAGGAGGAGAGCTTTTCCCAGTTTCCTTGCTTTTGGGTAAGCACGAGCACACCGATTTCGTAATCGGTTTTTTCGGTTTTGTAAAAAGCGACGACCTCCGCAATCCCATCTCCGTTCAGATCCTGTAGGGAGACGGCACTGGCTTCTGCGGGATGAAGAGGAACAGATAATTGCGACCCAGCCGGCAAAAATTGCATGACGGCCTGATTGATCGATTTTTGATCGCCGTCTGCTGATGGAGCGCGCATCAATTCATTGGGTGTATCTGTGAGTCCGCAACCGCTAACCAGAGAGGCGCAGAGTGCTGTCGTTACGAGCCAAGCCTTTTTCATTTCAAATGTTCCTTTCTGTTGCTATATCCATTTGACTATATTGTAGCTTGCCCATCCCGCAAAATTGTTGCAAAACGGTAAAAAAAACCGTTTTCGAGCTTTTCAAGAAAGAGCGAACGTGCTCTAAGCTTCCTTATACAGGAAAAAAGTGCGAAAGAACAGGGAGTATTTTACTAGCAACAATTGACCTAGCAAATTCGTTTAAAAATGTAGGATAGGAGTTGGATGTTAACTATACGAAGGAGGAGAATAGGATGAAAGCATGGCACAAAACGATGGCGGCAGTTCTTTGCAGCGGCGCGGTTCTCATGGCTTCGGGCGTTGGGGCTGCCCCGGTTCAAGCGAGCGGCACCCAATCGCAAGCGTACGCGCCAGTAGTCTTATTGCAACCAGAGCAAAATATCCCGTTTACCATACAATTTGTCGATGGATTTGCGGCAAAAGTAACGAACACAAAAACAAAAGCGACAAGTACAGTAGATATATCGGCCAATAAGGCTACGTACGTGAAGCAAGGGATTTATCTTGGCAATGGAAAGCTGCAAAAGGAAACCAATGGCTATACGCAAAAGCTGGTAGAGCTGGTGCCATTCCGGGATGCGAAAGGCAACCTGCGTTATATGGGTAAGCAAACCTTGTGGGGACTGAACACGGAGGATCGCTTAGCAGTAGCGACCAGTGTGTGGAACATCGTTAATAAGCAGCCGCAGCTTTTACAGGTAACGGTTCAAAAGGCGGACTGGGACAATATACCGTCGCCGGATGTGACGATCAATAGCGGCTTCAGTATGGGCAGCGATAGTACCTTTGTCCTTGATACAAAGTATGTCGACGTGACTGGAGACAACATCAAGGATCATATTTTCCTTGTAGGCGATAAAATGGGCGTATCGATGAATCAGACGGCCCATAACCTGCGTGTCGTGGTTCGCGAAGGAAAGGATAATCAGCAGACATTTATCTCTGTAGGAAAACGCGACAGCGGTATTCTTCCGAAGCTCGCCATCACGGATGGCAATGCCGATCAGGTGAAAGACATCCTCGTCACGATGCCGACTGCGACAGGTCATGTGTACAGTCAGATTACGTGGAAAGAAAATCGCCCAGAGCCCGTGGTCGATCAAGGGAAATTGAATGATCGTCAGGCGTATCTGCCAGTCATTGGGGCTTATGGGGAAGCGGTTGGGATGAATAAGGCAAAACAATAGTGGAGCAGACGTGGATGAAATCAGTCAGAGTGAAATCTGGCTGATTTTTTTGGTTTTCAAATCGTAATAATTACGTTTTATATTGACTTTGGATATTTCTGTACGTTATGATAACCAACGAATCGTAATCATTACGTTTTAAACAAACCAAAAAGGAGAATCCAGCATGAGCATGAACGAAAATAAAATCCCCGTCACAGTCCTGAGCGGGTATTTGGGAGCGGGCAAAACAACGCTATTGAACCATGTCCTGAACAATCGGGACGGGCTACGAGTTGCTGTAATCGTAAACGACTTGAGCGAAGTAAACGTCGATGCCGCTCTTATCTCAACGGGCAGTGATCTTTCACGTGTGGACGAAAAGGTCGTGGAGCTGTCGAATGGCTGCATTTGTTGCACCTTGCGAGAGGATTTGCTGACGGAGGTAGAGCGTCTGGCTTTGGAAGGACGGTATGACTACATACTGATTGAATCGACGGGAGTAGGTGAGCCGGTTCCTGTCGCCCAAACATTCACATACGTGGACGAAGAAAATGGCATCAATTTATCGTCCCTGTGCCGCCTGGACACGATGGTAACTGTAGTGGATGCGTACCGCTTCTGGCATGACTTTTCGTCTGGCGAAAACCTTTTGGACAGAGGGCAGGCAGTGGGCGAAGAGGATACCCGTGAGGTCGCGGATCTTTTGATCGACCAGATTGAATTCTGTGATGTGTTGATCCTGAACAAATGCGATCGTGTCGCTCCAGACGATTTGATACAGCTGGAAGCCATTCTACGCAAGCTACAGCCAAATGCTCGTTTCATCCGTGCTGTTCGTGGGCAGGTAGACCCGCAAGAAATTTTGAATACCAATCTGTTCGACTTCGAGACTGCCAGTCAATCAGCGGGATGGCTTGCTGAGCTGCAAAAGGAAGTGCATACACCTGAGACGGACGAGTACGGAATTTCCTCCTTCGTTTATCGCAGCCACAGGCCGTTTCATCCAGCCCGTTTGGAGAAGTGGTTGGAGGATTGGCCAGAAGAAGTCGTGCGTGCCAAAGGCTTTTTCTGGTTGGCGACACGAAATGACGTGGCGATGACACTCAGTCAGGCGGGGCCATCCATCGAAATCGGAACGGCAGGCTATTGGACAGCAGCGTTACTGGCAGAAGAGCAACAAGCGATTCTGGTAGAGGAGCCGGACTGGCAGCAAACATGGCATCCCGTACATGGAGATCGAATCACAGAGCTCGTCTTTATCGGAATCGATCTGAACCAAGAGCAAATCGTGAAACATCTCGATGCATGTCTTCTGAACGATGAGGAATACGAGGCGGACTGGAGTAAGCTGCCTGATCCACTCCCAACGGCAGATGCTGTAATCGAGACGACCGTGTAACAAAAAAAGAGGAGGCTACATCCATGCGCGTGAACGTTACCCTGCAATGCACAGAAACAGGAGATCGCAACTATATCACATCCAAAAACAAGCGGAATCATCCCGAGCGATTGGAACTGAAAAAATACTCCCCACGTCTAAAACGCTATACCCTTCACAGGGAAACAAAGTGATACCAAAAAATGCAAGAAGACCATAGGTACCTTGCCCAACACCTTCTTATCACGAAAACATAAAATATACTTGTGTCTAACAAATAAAGAATTATACCCGGATGCGCGATGCGATAAAAGTGAGTATACGAGGGGGGACCACTTGGAGAACGACTACCATGATGCGGTTACGATGGGCACTTGCTTGAGTGAGGAGAGTCGGTCCTTTTTTGCAGGAACTTGGTGAGTATGCTGCAAGTCCTAGCTCTTAAACAGGAGAGGGTTCGGTATGAAAATCGTCATCATCGCCCCCGAGCAAATCCCCGTCCCCCCCATTCTTGGGGGTTCCGTCGAAATTACGATTCTGGCGATCGCCAAAGAATTGAGTAAGCGGCACTCGGTCTCGATCATCAGCAGAGCGCATCCTCGTTATCCAAAGTATTCCTTTATCGATGGGGTGCGCATTTATCGCGTTCCTACCGGCAGTCCTACGAAATATTTGACCCATGTGAAAAAAATCCTGAAGAAACGGCGATTTGACGTTTTACAAATTGATAACCGTCCGGAGTTCGTCAGGCCGATTAAATCCATGTTTCCGAAAGCGACTGTGTCCTTGTATCTTCACTCGCTGACTTTTGTCAACGTTCCTCATACCAGTGGGGCAGAGACTTTGGCTGGATTACGAAAAGCAGACTTGATCATCACCAACAGTTCATCGCTTGAAAGTCGGCTTTCTGCTCGTTTTCCTAGTATGTCGAGAAAAATCCGGGTTGCATGGCTCGGCGTTGATACATCTCGTTTTTCCCCTATTCAAAAAACCTCTCATCCCCGTGCCTTCACCTTGTTGTTCGCGGGCAGACTTATCCCACGCAAAGGCGTTCCCGTATTGCTTCAAGCAGCTAAGCTCGTGAAAAAACAGATAGACCAACCTGTTAAAGTAATGATTGCCGGAGGATCACCAACAAGCAAATATGCAAGGAAATTGCAGTCGCTCTCACGTAAATTTGGCGTACATGCCGAATTTCTAGGTACGGTCCCTCATCGTAGTATCCACCGTGTTTTTAGAAAAGCCGATTTGTTCATTTGTCCTTCGCAAAAGCATGAATCGTTCGGCCTTGTTAACGTCGAAGCGATGTCTTCTGGATTGCCAGTCATTGCCTCGAAAAACGGGGGCATAAAAGAAGTGATTCAGCATGGCCGATCTGGATTGCTGATCAAAGAATATAAAAATCCGCAGGCCTTCGCCGATGCGATCCGTTTGCTGATCATGAATAAGCCTCTGTATTTGAAAATGAAGCAAGAAGCTCGCCAGATTGCCTTGGAAAAGTTTAGTTGGCGTGCCACAGCGGATAAGCTCAACGACATTTACGAATCTGAAAAAGCTGAGTGGGACCAATGTCTGGACACCATAAGCGGTGGTCAAACTCATGTTGGAGAATGGGAACACGACCCAGAAATAAGAGTCGTTAACATGACTGATGATCATTGCACCCCCGCCGATTGCTATGATCTTCAAGATTTGCCCGATCGGGACGGTATCAAGGATGACGTCCAGCCCGAGCGAAGCCAAGAACAGCATGACAATGGCGGGCACGATCAAGCCGCCGACCCCGATCAATGCTGCGATGCCAGTCTGGAACAATTTGATATAGTCCACGATTGGAGTTTCTTTGGTGACTACACCCAAAGCGTCACCAGCACCCGAGTTTTCCAAAATGATGCCGAGTCCGATGGAAGTGATGATTACGCCGAAGCTAGCTTCGAATTCTTTTCCGATATCGGCTATCAAAGGCTTGTCGATGCACTCATATACGGTTAACACAATGCTGATGAGGAAGAGTAGCATTTATTATGAAAGGAAGTGGCCGATCAAGATTTCAGGCAATAAATCCGCATGACCTGCTCGGCTGTCTGCTCCAGGAGCAAGGCGGCTTCACGCATCGATTGATCCAGCGTCATCGGTTTGTTGGTGATACTGACAACCGCAGAAACGCCTTTTTCATAAAGGGCTTCGATACCGTCTCCAATGGAACCAGCGAGGACGATGACGGGAATGCCGTATCGTTGCGCGACTTGGGCAACTCCACATGGCGTCTTTCCTTGGGCCGTCTGGAAGTCGACCTGTCCCTCACCTGTGATAACAAGCTTGGCTTTGTCCATGGCTTCCGCGAGTCGGGTCGTCTCGATCACAATCTCAATCCCGGAACGCAGCTGACCATTCAGAAAAGCGAGAAGGGCACCAGCGACACCGCCCGCAGCACCTGTCCCAGGTAAATCGTGAATAGCGACGCCGCGGGTCTGTTCGATCAAGTCAGCGAAATGGCGCAAATGGTCATCCAGTTGCAGCACCATTTCCGGTGTCGCTCCTTTTTGCGGACCGAAAACGTGAGAAGCGCCATTAGGTCCAACAAAAGGATTGGTGACATCACACGCGATGATGAAGTGACAATCAGCTAGCCGCTTATCAGCCTGACTCGTATCGATACGGCTCAGTCGTGATAATTCACCACCTCCAAAAGAGAGTGGCTGATCGTATGGATCGAGAAGCACATATCCGAGAGCTTGGAGCATGCCAGCGCCTCCGTCATTGGTAGCGCTGCCGCCCAGTCCCAGAATGAACTTGCGGCACCCTTGATCCAGTCCGGCCGTAATTAACTGACCAAAGCCATAGGTCGTCGTGACAAGCGGGTTGCGTTCTTCTGGAGAAATCAAGTAAAGACCAGTTGCAGCAGCCATTTCGATCATACAGGTTACACCGTCGCCCAAGATGCCGAATTCAGCAGAAATGTCCTGTCCGAGCGGGTTTTTTACAGTGGTGGTTAGTATTTTGCCATCTGTGGCATCGACTAGGCATTGCAGGGTACCTTCTCCGCCGTCAGCCATCGGTTTCACGATGAGTTCACTATGCGGGAGCACGCGTTGAATCCCTAAGCGAATGGCTTCGCCTACTTGTTGGGCAGTCAGGCTGCCCTTAAAAGAGTCCGGAGCGATCACAATTTTCATGACGGTGTTCCTCCTATCAGAAAAGAGGGCTGTTTTCTTCATCATAAAAAAGCCTCCAACGAAGATATTCTAGGGGAGCGACCGCGTCTGTAAGGAAGTCTTTTATGCGTTTCAGAAAATTTAAGCATAGTAGTATATACAATGTGAAGTACTTAAACTTTCTTACACGTAAAAAAGACTGTTTCCCGCGTCTATGGCGAGAAACAGTCTTGGTTGTGTTAGGCGTTCTTTTTCAATGCCAATTCTTCTGGCTGTGCCGTTTTCGAGAAGAACCATTTCATCATTGGCGGAGTGACGATGGTCGTTAAGAGTACAACGACAATCAGGATAGCAAACATGTCTTGTGTGAGCAAATTGTTCTCCAAACCAATGGCGGCGATAATGAGGGCGACTTCCCCACGTGATACCATCGCTGCACCAATGGCCATCGAGTTTATCCACGGGAAGCCCGTGATTTTTGCACCCAATGCACCACCGATGAGCTTGGAAATGATTGCGAGGATGCTCAAAATCACAATCAGACCGAGATTGTCCCAGATGCCAGTGAACTGTGCCGTTACCCCGATCGAGGTGAAGAACACTGGCACGAAAACCGCATAGCTGATGGTTTCGACCTTGTGCGTTACCTCTTGCTTGTAATTGGTCAAGCTGATCGCAACCCCAGCGATGTAGGAACCGATGATGGCAGCAACCCCTGTATATTCAGCAAAATAAGCGAACAGGAAACAGATGATGAGCGCTGCGGAAATGACCGATTCTGTAACCTGCAACGGAGCGAATTTTTTCAAAATCCATGGGACAACCTTCCAGGAAAGAACGATGACGATGGCGAAAAACGCGACCTTTTTCAAAACCACCATGCCAAGATTCACGTCACCGCCAGCGAAGCTCATCAAGAAAGCGAGTGCTAGGATGACCAAAACGTCATCAATAACAGCGGCTCCCATGATCGTTGCGCCTTCTCTTGATTTTAGCTTGCCCAATTCCTTCAACGTTTGTACGGAAATACTTACACTGGTAGCAGAGAGCAGCAGTCCCAGGAAGATCGCTTCGATGTTGGAGAGGCCAATCGCAATCCCGGCACCATAACCGAGTGCAAGTGGCATGACAATCCCTGCGACACCTACGCTGGTTGAAGACTTGGCAGTGCGTTTGAACTCATCAATATCGGTCTCCAAGCCCGCGATAAACATGAGCAGGATAACCCCGATTTGACTAATTTCCTTGAGGATTTCTGTGTCCGTGACCAGCCCGAGAACGGTAGGACCTAAGACGATACCGATGAGCAGTTTCCCCAAAACGGATGGTTGCCCCAGCCGCACGCTGATATCACCAGCGATTTTGGAGGCGATCAAAATGACAGCCAGTTGAAAAATAAGCATGTGGTTTCCCCCTTTTTACGAAATAAAAAAGAGCCCGCAATCACAGCTTTCTTTTTGTCGGCTAAAAAAAAGACAAAAAGAACCCTATGATGACAGGCTCCTCCAGTAACGAATCAAATATTCACTTACAATACACAAATAATTTAACATACTGGGCAGAAAAAGTAAACACTTGGTGACAAATGCTCCTCAGCGTGTGAAGATAGAGCAAAAACCGGAGGCGGAGCAGGTATGGCGAAAATTAGCAAAGCGAATGCAGAGCATTACATTTGGGGCGATCAATGCGATGGCTGGCATCTTGTCAAAGGCCAAGAGCTCAGCATCATTCATGAGCGGATGCCCGGAAATACAGCAGAAGTGCGTCATTATCATGAGCGGTCGCGTCAGTTTTTCTTCGTGCTGTCAGGACAGGCTATGCTGGAAGTGGATGGCGTTCGACATGTGTTGGGCAGGCAAGAAGGAGTAGAAGTGCCTCCGGGAGTCAAACACCAGATGAAAAATGAGGGAGCAGAGGATATGGAATTTCTCGTGATTTCGCAGCCGACAACAAGAGGCGACCGCATCCAGGCAGAATAAAGAAAGCCTGACCGTCAAAAGAGGCGGCCAGGCTTTTATATGCGTCAAGCTTATTTGTAATTGGTAAAATCGGACATTTGTGCGAAGATATCTGCCAATGCGTGCATTCCTTCGAATGTTTGATAAGCGAAAATAGGCAGACCCACAACAAACAACAAAACTTCTCCGATATATTTGGCGATCATATGATCAACCTCCTTTTGGATGTTTGTTACACTACGCGATCCAAAACGAAGGAACCATATGTATCCATTTCGCCGTCTGTATGCTGTATGCGCCTGAATAAGCGAAGGCGCTGCGGTTGCCTTGCCGCCATTGGATAAGTCTCGACTAACAACGTGTTAATGGAAGGTCGGTACGTATCCGTGACGTTCTGATGAAGAGCCCGATTTTGCAGGTAACACTGTCTGAGACAAAAAGCAGAAGTGAAGCATCCTACAAAAAGCGCGACCAAGGCGAAGAAATCTTCCAGCGAAAACAGCAGCAATAGCATATCTTCCATGGCGATTCTCCTCCTTTCGTATTCCTCATTCTACTCTTGTTCACAATATCGAGCAACCCCGAAAAATCATGAGAACGGATACATTGCCAAACTGCCAACTATTTCAATACCTTGCTCCTCCATTCGTCTAATGCGGTTGCCGACGGCTTGACCGCTTAGATGGACCTGTTCGCCGATGTCCTTCCACTGCAATCGGCTGTTTTTGCGCAGCAATGCAAGGATGGAGAGATCGATTTGGTCTAGCATGTGTATCTCCTTTCACGGCGAAAGTGGGTAGCCAGCAATCGTTTCGCGGCGACCGTTCGCGACCTTATACAATAAACGTACATCCATTATATCGATAACGAGGAAAGGAAGAAATGACATGCAGATTCAGCTAGTACGACATGCTACCTTGCGTTTGGAATATGCAGGGCTGATATTTTTGATCGATCCGATGTTTAGCGCAAAGGGCGAAATGCCAGCAGTACCGAATACGCCGAATCAGCGTCCGAATCCAGGAGTAGGTATGCCCATAACGGTTGAGGAGGTAGTGGCGGGCGTCGATGCTATCTTGGTGACGCATACTCACTTTGATCATCTGGATGAAGCGGCCATACGTCTTCTTCCGAAGCATTTGCCTGTATTTTGCCAGCCACCGGATCTGGATAAGCTGGTGCAGCATGGCTTCGAACAAGTCATTTCCATCGAAGAGGAGTATACATGGCAAGGAGTTTACCTGCATCGGACAGGTGGTCAACATGGAACAGGGGAAATTGGACAACAGATGGGGCCAGTATCTGGCTTCGTTCTGGAGCGAGCTGGTGAGCAGACGCTGTATGTTGCGGGTGATACGATTTGGTGTGAGGAAGTAGAGCAGGCTGTTACAGCGTATCGTCCAGATGCGATCGTCGTTTTCGCAGGTGCAGCGCAATTTTTGACCGGAGGCCCGATCACGATGACGAAGGAGGATATCGTCCAAGTCGCAAATGCCGCGCCCGACAGCCGTATTCTCGTTGTCCACATGGAGACGTGGAACCACTGCTTGCTCAGCCGCCGGGAATTGAATGAATGTTTGCAGGAAAAACAGTTGGCCGGACGCGTACATGTTCCACAGGATGGAGAAATCATCTCTTTTCATTGAACATTGTGTAAACAAATGCGATAGTCCCGCTACTAGATACACAATAACTAATTAGTTAAATTTGTCCCCGCTGAAGAATACTGTGTTGAAGTTGATGGCATACTTAATTTGATTAAAAGGAGGTTTTAAATTTGGAACATAATATCCATCACGAGCATCCTCATCAACACAGTCCTGCTTGCGGACATACAAAAATCCGACATGACGATCATATTGATTACGTTCACAATGGTCATCTTCACCATGAACATGCTGGTCACTGGGATGAATGCAAGATTCCTGTGAGCTCCACCAATCCAAGCGAATGTAAGCCAATGACTTGTGGCTGTGATCATGGACCTGATTGTGGTCACGAGTTAGTACCTCATGGTGACCACAAGGATTATCTTGTGAATGGGAGATTGCATCATGTTCATGGTGATCATTGTGACGATCATGGGCCTGTTGAAATCATCACTTCATAACAAAAGCATAAGTTATTCAGTCGCGGGTCGCTTTCTAGGCGATCCATTTCTATTTCTCCAGATTCTTCATGTTTATCCCTCCAACTACACATATCTCTCTGAGCGAACTGAATAGAAATGAAAAACAAAGCTCCGCAGGTCAAAGCGGGGCTTTTGGCGTTGTCGAAAAAAAGGCTTATCCATCATTTGACAAACAAAAACTAACGTAATAAACTATTTTTACGTAAATGATTAATGTCATGAGGTGTTGTTGTGGCGCACGAACAATTGGAAACATATGTAGTCGAGAAGCCGGAACAGGCGATGGCGCTATTGAACCCGCTCCGTGCCGAGATATTAAGCCGTTTGGCAGAGCCTGCTTCGGCAGCAGAAGTCGCACGTGGTATCAATGAAATCCCGCAGCGTGTCAATTATCACTTGAAGGCCTTGGAAAAGGTCGGATTGGTTAGGCGGGTAGGGAGTCGACAGGTGCGTAATCTCGTCGAGGTGCTTTATTTGGCGATTGCACGGACGTATGTGCTCTCGGAAGGACTGAACTGGGCCAACGATACGGTTCAGCAAATGAAGGATCAAGGGTCGTTGTCTCATCTGGTTCAGACAGCAGAACGAATCAAGCGGGATGCCATGCTCTTGCTGGAGCGCTCTGATCAAGAGGTGGAGGTTCCGAGTGCCACGCTGAATGCGAGTATTCAACTTGCCAGTGCGGAACAGCGCAGTGCTTTTGTAGAGGAGTACGTCCAACTGGTGAATCAGCTTGTAGCGAAGTATCAGCCAAAAGAAAAGGGACAAGAAACGTATCAGGTCGTTCTCGCGGTTTATCCAAAACAAGGAGGAGACGAGGCATGAAGGCACAAGCTGTGGAGTCAAGCAAGTCCAAACCCGTAATCGTCTGGGAAAATCGTGTCCAGCCAAAATCTGATCAGGTCATTGCCATGCCTGCCCGAAACGGAAACGGGGTTGCTGTCGAAAGAGAAGCAGCTGTTCAGACATGGTCAGTGGGGCCAGCGACTAATCCGGCAGTAGTGACGCAGGTTTCTTCTGGATTTCACAAAAAGTCCGTGGCGTTACCGCAAGCAACCAGCATGCGTATGGCCGCGTAAAAAATCGAGCGTTAACAAACGAAGGAGGGTTTTTCATGAATCTCATTCCGGTAGTAGTCGAGCAAACGAGTTATGGAGAGAGGTCCTATGACATTTACTCCCGGTTGTTGAAGGATCGCATCATTTTTCTCGGCAGTGCCATTGATGATCAGGTAGCCAATGCAGTCGTCGCCCAGTTGCTGTTCTTGGCAGCAGAAGACCCGAAGAAAGACATACATCTTTATATCAATTCGCCTGGCGGCTCTGTCACAGCAGGAATGGCGATTATCGATACGATGAAATTCGTGGCGCCCGATGTGTCCACGATCTGCACGGGGATGGCGGCATCTATGGGTGCGATGCTTCTCGTTGCAGGAGCGCCTGGCAAACGCTTTGCCCTGCCAAACGCAGAAGTCATGCTCCACCAGCCATGGGGAGGGAGTCAAGGACAGGCGAGCGATATCAAGATCGCAGCAGACCGTATTATGCGACATCGCAACATGCTGTATACGATTATCTCGGAGCGTACGGGAAAGACAGTCGAGCAAATCGAAAAAGACGCAGACCGCGACTATTTCCTTACCGCCGCAGAAGCGCTCGAATACGGCTTGATTGATAAAGTGATCGAAAAATTGTAGAGCTGGGGGTGCCGGGGTGAAGATCCTGTTATTAGGGGGAACGCGTTTTATTGGTCCACATGCAGTGAAGCGTTTGGCAGATGCAGGTCATGAGGTTGCTGTATTCAATAGGGGGATTACCCCCGGTGCTGCCTCTCTTCCACAAGGTGTCGTCTCGATTACGGGAGATCGTGCCCGCCTGGGTGACTACCGGAAGGCTTTTCGCTCCTTTGCACCTGATGTTGTTGTTGATCTATTTGCGTACACAGAAGCAGATGCCCGTCTGCTGATGGAAACGTTTCAGGATATGGCAGGTCGTGTCGTAGCGATCAGCAGCTGTGACGTGTATCAGGCTTTTGGACGGGTGAACAAGATCGAGTCCGGTCCAATAACGACCGAGCCACTTACGGAGCAGTCGAAGCTTTGCGAGAAGCGCTATCCGTTCCGCGGGCACAGACCAGATCGCGAATATTATGACAAGGTACTCGTGGAGCAAGTCGTGATGGGACAGCAGAGTCTGCCGGGCACGATTTTGCGCTTGCCGATGGTGTATGGCCCGCATGATTACCAGCATCGCGTCTATCCGTACCTTCAGCAGATGCGTGACGGACGTCCGTTTATTTTGATCGAAGAAGGCTTTGCTTCTTGGCGTTGGGCACGTGGCTACGTAGAAGACATCGCGCATGCCATCTGCCTCGTTGCCACAGACGATCGGGCAAAGAATCAGATTTACCACGTAGCAGAAGAGCAATGCTTCTCGATGCGAGAGTGGATTGAACGAATCGGCAGCGTTTACGGTTGGGATGGCAAAGTGATTACAGCGCCTGCTGCTGAATTGCCGACGGAGTGGGTCCCGCAGCTCGAAACGAAGCAACATATTCAGCTGGATACGGCAAAAATCAGGAGAGAGCTGGGGTATACAGAACAAACTGCCGCAGAGGAGTCCATGCGACGCACGCTTGCATGGGAGCTCGATCATCCTCCCGAAAACGTTTGGCAAGGAATCGACTACTCGACAGAAGATAAACTCGCCGAGAGACTTGGTGTTTAATGTAATTAGGAGTCTCGTCTGCTACCGAAGAACAGCTCGCCTCGATGGAGGAAATCTACTCCTCGGCTGCATCGCTGGCGAGTCTCGCGGACGATTTGGAAAAACTGATCGGCCATTTCAAGGTATAAAGCTTTCGTTACAAGATACACCCCTTAGAATCGATAGAAAGATTCTGAGGGGTGTTATTTTGTTTACGCCAGTCTTCACAAAGCCAATCTTCGAACAGCCCAAGGCCCCAGCGACAAGGTCATCCAGCCAGAACCATAGATGGAAAAGACAATCCCGAGCTTGAAAATAGAGCCGGTGATCCCGCTAATTCTTCCGATCATGTGGGCAGGGGAAGTAAGGGCTTTGTTGCTTTTTAAGTTAAATTTCTCAACATTTTATAGAACACACGTTCTTGTTGTGGTAAACTCTTCCTGTGGGGGAGGTGAATCGCCATGCTCCATAAAAAAGCGGTCCATTTTCGAATGTTCCCTAATCAGGAACAAGCCGTACTCATGACCGTGACGAGAATGCAGCGATCAATATCTGCTTACCATTCGGCTCTGGCCAGTGTTTCATTGAATGCGCTTGGTCTTGTCGACTACAAAAACATTTGGTTTCGGCAGTAATCGTGAAGATGAGTCTGTCACAGTCCATCTAGTTGCGCTATGATAAGGCTTACACGTCAAAAGGCGGAGGGGAAAGTATGAAACGATTTCGATTTGATCAGCAAGTAGGCAAAACGATTGATCGCTATAATTCCGTCCATGCGACGATTTCTCGTGTCATGCGCACACCTGATTCAGTTTCGATTGGGTGTATCCATTTGGAGGCAGGCGGGATTGTTGGCTATCATCCGGCGACTTGTCCTCAGCTTTTTCTAGTGGTGAGCGGAGAGGGCTGGGTACGCGGCGAAGGTACAGCACGTATCCCGATCCAGAGTGGTCAGGCGGCATTCTGGATCACAGGAGAAGGGCACGAATCAGGCAGTGAAACCGGAATGACAGCCATTGTAATCGAAGGAGATGGGCTCGATCCGGAGAGCTTCATGTCCTTGTTAGAGACGTAACGACTGTATGTATGATGGTATTGGTTTGCCATTCCACCAACCGTACATAAGCTCATTAGACTATCCTAGAAAGACGGTGTGAAAGGCGAATGAATTGGAAAACACATATGGCACTTGGTGCCATCGCAGGTTACTGCGCCTATCCTTCATGGAAGGGCAGCGTCATTGGCGCGACGATGGCACTCGTACCTGATATCGATCAAGCAAATAGCAAGCTCGGAAACTTGATGGGACCTGTATCCAAAATGCTGCAAAAAGGATTCGGTCATCGTACAGTGACACACTCATGGGTAATATTGTTCCTTCCATTTCTGCTATTCGGTGATTCTCCGGCTGCAATGGCAGCTCTGTGGGGGATACTGTCCCATCTGATTAGCGATATGATGGTGGGGCGCATTCAGTTATTGTGGCCGTTGCGAGTGGGATGGCTCGGTATTCGGGTGTCCAAGTCGATGTATCGGACTGTGGATCGAATCGTGTTTTATGTAGCGATTGTGTATATCGTGATCAGAGGTTATCAGTAGAAAGAATGGACATTGAAAAAGGACTTCCCTTCAGGGGGTGTTGACAAAAAGGG
>NZ_PXZM01000052.1 GCF_003013395.1 Brevibacillus fortis
GGACGCGGTTTCGCTTTTTGCATAGAGTCGGGCAGTGAATCCCTCAGCGGGTGGGACAAGAATCTGAGCGTTTTCTCCTGTTTCCTCCCCACCACAACAGCGTGATGGCCGTATTTTTAATATTTTTTAACAAAGGATATATTCACTAAAAAACCCAAAAAATATCTGAAAGACAAATGTAAATTGTTTGACTATTAGCAGTCGCCGTGTCTATAATTTGGTTATCTTTGTTAGTAATGTTAACTAACTGTGTGGCGGTGATCGATGAAACGTGCAAGTTCCTAAAAAAACAGGTAACAGCAAACTCGTGAAAAAACTGAATAAAGAAGAAGTATTGCAGCAAGTCGTCTTGCACGGTCAAATTTCTCGGGCTGATATCTCCAAACAAACACAGCTCAGCCGTCCGTGTGTTTCCGCCCTCGTGGATGAAATGATCCAGGAAGGACTCCTGCAAGAAGTAGGAATGGGCGATTCCAAAGGCGGCCGCAAGCCGATTTTGTTGGAGTACAACTACCAGGCGTACGCCATTGCGGGCGCGATTTTTGAAGGATCTACTCTGGACATGGCCATCGCGAATATGAAGGGTGAGTTCTTAGCTCGCTATCGCAAACGACTGGCACAACCAGCGAATGGTGAAACCGTCATCGAAGATTTGGCAGCCGGATTGGATCGCTTGCTGCGCGAAAGCGGCATCCCGCGAGAACGACTACTCGGCATGGGCGTCGGCTTGCAAGGGGTCACACAGCGTGGCAGTGGAACCGTCAGCTTTTCACCCAGCACAGGATGGATGGGCTCACCTATTCAACAAACGATCGAAGCGCGACTCGGACTGCCCGTCATTATCGACAATGACGTGAATATGATGACACTGGGTGAGTATGTCCGCGGAGCAGGAGTCGGCCATACCAACGTCGTCTACATGTACGTAGGAACCGGGATTGGGGCAGGGATCATTCTGGATGGACAGTTCTATCGGGGGAGTCGTGAGGCAGCAGGAGAGATCGGCTTCATGATGATCGGCCCTGTCCATAATCGCCCGAATGGCGCGTCAGGGGTGTTTGAGACGCATTATTCGATTCCGGGCATCCAAGAGCAGGCTAAGGGATTTCTCTCTGACCTTCAGGAAGGGTCGAGTGTCATAGAAGAGCTGATCCGGCACGCCAAACAACACGCAGAGGCAAAGGAGCTTCTTGCGGATGTGTACCGACATTGGGCGTACGGAATGGCGAACATCATCAGTATTTTGAACCCGGAAATATTGATCCTGAGCGGGGAGATGGTCCACGTCGATGGTGAAGGGGTGAAGCAAATTCACGAATGGCTAAGAGAATGGGTGCCTGAGGTGCCTAATCTCGAAAAAGCGAGTCTGGGGGAGCGAGCTGGTTTGATTGGTGCTGTCCATAGTGTTTTGGAAGCGTTTCCTTTCACACGACTGCTTGACAAAGAGTGAGAAGAACAAGAGGGGGAGTTCGTTTTGAAGAAGACAACTAGCAAGCTGAAAACATGGATGAAGGGCGTATTTGTCAGCTCCTTGGCTCTGACTGTGGCCGCGTGCGGAAGTGGGGGACAGGAAGCAAAGCCTGCAGACAACAACGCAGGCACGCAACCTGCTGCTCAACCTACTGATTCATCGGGTGATCCACAAAAATTGGTGATTTACACCGGACGAGACAAAAACATTTTTGAAATCGTGTTGCCAAAATTCAAAGAGAAATATCCGAACATCGAAGTAGATACACTTGAAATGGGTGCCCAACAAATTTTGGAGCGCGTTCGTGCAGAGAAGGCGAACCCGCAGGCTGACTTCTGGTGGGGTGGTACCCAATCTGCTCTAGCGACAGCAGCCAATGAAGATCTGCTGGAGCCTTACAAGCCGACTTTTGCAGACAAGGTTCCAGATTTGTACAAAGATCCGCAAGATCGCTGGTACGGTGAAATGCTCTTGCCAGAGGTTATCATGTACAACTCGCAGGTGCTGAAGCCAGAAGAAGCACCGCAAGATTGGGACGAATTGCTCGACCCGAAATTCAAAGACAAAATCGTGATCCGAAACGTACTACCGTCCGGCACGATGCGTACCATTTATTCCGCAATGATCTTCCGTCAAGGGGCGGATACTCCTGAAAAAGGTTTTGAATGGCTGACCAAGCTCGATGCCAATACAAAAGAATACACGCAAGACCCGACTAACTTGTATCTGAAGCTGGATCGTCAAGAGGGCGTCATCTCCTTGTGGAACCTCCAAGACGTTCTGATCCAAAGCAAAAAGAACAACCATCCGTATGACTTCATTTATCCGAAGAGCGGGGCACCGATTCTCGTAGACGGCGTGGCTTTGGTAAAAGGCGCGAAAAACCAGGATGCAGCGAAAAAGTTCATGGAATTCTTGATGAGTCCTGAAATTGCTGCTCAATTGGCGAAGGAGCGCTTCCAGTTCCCATCTCGTACAGACATCAGCAAGGACGAATTGCCAGACTTCATGAAAAATCTCGAGCTGAAGCCAATGGAACTCGATTGGGCTGTCATGGCTGCAAAAGAAAAAGAGTGGATGCAGCATTGGGATGAAAACATCAAGGGCAAAGGCAAGAAGTAAGGAAGGTTTTTTCCAAGCAGCTAGGCGGGAAGGAGTTGTCCTTTCCGTCTAGTCACTTATAGAAGTGGATCCAAAAATGCTGCAGCTTGAAATGACTTGCGATGAAGGAGGAAACACAACCCGATGAGCAGCGTAACACTTGATCACGTTCACAAAAGGTTTGGCCAGGCAAAAGGGGTTGAAGATGTTCACATTCATATCGAAACAGGAGAGTTTTTTACTTTTCTCGGTCCGAGTGGCTGCGGCAAAACGACTACCCTGCGCATGATTGCCGGCTTTTATTATCCAACGGAAGGCCATATCCGCTTTGGATCACAGGAGGTTACATCTCTTCCTCCGCATAAGCGCAATACCGGGATGGTATTCCAAAACTATGCATTGTTCCCGCACATGACTGTTTTTGAAAATATCGCGTTTGGCTTGCAGGTTCGGAAAGTCAACAAAACAGATGCAAAAGAACGTGTAGAACGGATCATGAAGCTGGTCCGCCTGGAAGGCTATGGCGAACGCCGCATTGATCAGCTTTCTGGGGGACAACAGCAACGGGTAGCACTGGCACGGGCGCTGGTCATCGAGCCGCAGATTCTGCTGTTGGATGAGCCGCTGTCCAATCTGGATGCGAAGCTCCGAGAAGAGACGCGCTTCGAGATCAAGAGACTCCAGCTGGAGCTGGGGATTACGACGATTTACGTTACGCACGATCAGGCGGAAGCGATGTCGATGTCAGATCGGATTATGGTCATGCAGAGCGGCGAAGTTCAGCAGATCGGAACACCGCATGAGATTTACCATCGTCCTGTAAACCGTTTTGTCGCTTCCTTTATTGGCGAGACGAATCTGTGGGAAGGCACGGTTACAGGCTTTGACGGTGATGAAGTGCTGGTTCGCACGGCTTCTGGACAAATGCTCAGCGGATTTAAGAAAAATGCCTCTCCACGTGCGCAGCTGTCAGTTGGGGAGAAGGTGACGATGTCTATCCGTCCTGAATCCGTTCTGGAGAGTACAGGCAACGAGGGACAAAATGTAGTGACAGGCTCTGTTGTCATGTCTGAATTTACAGGGGCGTGTGTCAATTACGTCACGCAAGTAGGAACGGAGAGTCTGCGCAGCATGTCCATCAACCTGGGACGACCGATTAAACAGCGCGGCGATGCCATCGGCCTACATATACCGAAAGAGAGCATTTATTTTGCCGGATAAGGGGGAAGAAGCTTTTGAGAGCAGAGTTGCAGCAAGCGCCGACAGCAGCCAGACGAAAGTCCATCACCGCTTCACCCGCCTTCGTCTACGTGCTGGTATCGCCACTCTTTTTAATATTGTTGGCATATGTCATATATCCATTGTTTGAAACGTTCGTTGCGAGTATCAAAATCGATGAGGCAATTACGTGGAAAAACTACATTCGCTTCTTCAGCCTGGAGCATACTGCCAACCTGGAAGCGTTGTGGAATAGTATCTACATATCGGTTCTTAGTGTCATTACATGCGGAATTGTCGGCGTCGCGATGGCGTTTTTATTGGAGCGCTATGAGTTTCCGGGACGAAAAATTCTTTCGGTGCTGGCTTTGGTTCCGATGGCGTTGCCTCCACTCATTGGCGTTCTCTCGTTTACCTTTTTGTACGGAGAGAGCGGAATCATTCCAAGGGCGATCAAAGAGCTGTTCGGGCTTGCCCAGGTTCCTTTCTCGTTAAAAGGAATATGGGGTGTGGTCGTCGTTCATACGTTTACGATGTACACCTATTTCTTTATGACAGCAACGGCAGCAATCAAGGGACTCGATCCGTCCTTGGAAGAGGCGGCAGCCAGTCTCGGAGCGAATCGCTTTACCGTTTGGCGGCGCATAATTTTGCCGATGCTCACGCCAGCCATGGTTGCGTCTTCTCTGTTGGTTTTCATGATTTCGATGGCTTCTTATACCGCGCCGCTCATTTTCGGAATTGATCGGACGATGACGATGCAAATTTATTTGTCTCGCACCAATGGAGATTTGGACATGGCTGCGACTCAGTCTACGATTTTATCGATTGTTTCCGTGGCCTTTCTTTTGATCATGCGCTGGTACCAAGGCGCGCGCAACTACCAGAACTTGAGCAAAGGGGTCAGCGTGCACCGTACCGAGATCAAAAGCAAAGCGGGACGCTACACCACGATTGTGCTGTCTTTTATCGGTACAGTCATTCTGATGCTGCCAATTCTCGTATTGGTACTCATCTCCTTCTCGGTGGATGGTACCTGGACGGTGCAAATATTACCTCCGGAGTATACTCTGTCGCATTACATGGATTTGTTCACGGATAGTAAGACGTGGCGTCCGATTCTCAACAGCTTGCAGCTGTCTGCTATCGCGGTAATCGGGATCATCATTTTCGGTGTAGCTGCGGCTTATGCCATGGTTCGCCTCAAGTTTCGCGGGAAAACACTTCTTGATGTTCTGATCATGCTGCCATGGGCATTGCCAGGGACAGTTGTCGCGATCAACCTGATTGCAGCGTTCAGCGAGCCGAATGCATTCAGCTTTGGACAGGTTTTGATCGGAACATTCTGGATTATCCCGTTGGCGTATTTTGTCCGACATCTTCCACTTGTGTTTCGTTCTACATCCGCGACTTTGATGCAGATGGACCCATCTGTCGAGGAGGCGGCACGGAATCTGGGTGCTTCTTGGTGGTACAGCTTCAGACGTGTCGTGTTCCCGATGGCTTGGGGTGGAATTCTCGCAGGTACGCTCTTGGCATTCGTCCAGTGTATCGGGGAGTTCGTGGCTTCGATCCTGATCTTCACACCGAAGACGACGCCATTGTCTGTCGCGGTATTCCAACGCATGTACAGTAACGAATTCGGCACCGCTTGCGCCTATGGTGTCTTGCAAATCGTGGTCATCATCATTGTGTTGTTCATCTCCAGAAAATTGACCGGAGATAAAGCGGGAACTGCCGTGTAAAGCTGGATGCCTTCGTGAAAAAGGAGGAGCTTCACGTGGATGTCAGTGAATCGATGGATAAGAAATCACCGATAGTGCAGCCGACCAAATTGCCCTGCCCGCCTATTCATGTATCTGTTCGCACCATGCAGGGGGAACACGGACTGCTCGACTTGTGGAAAGCGATTAAGCCGCTAGCTACGATTGCCAGTGCCATGAACACAGGCGCACATCCGGACGATGAGCACAGTGCCATGCTCGCTTACTTGGCGCTGGGGAGAGGCGTGTATACCACGAGTGTGATCGCGACGAGAGGGGAAGGCGGTCAAAACGAAATCGGCTGCGAGCAAGGTACCGCGCTGGGGATTATCCGCACGCGCGAGCTGGAAGAAGCATCATCTCTTAGCAATGTGACGCTTGGCATCTTAAGCGAAGAGCTGGATGATCCCATCCATGATTTCGGGTTTTCCAAATGCGCCAATGAAACCTTTCGCAAATGGGGCGAAGAGGTCGTGTACGAGCGATTGATTCGAAAAATCAGGGAGCTGCGCCCTGATGTCGTCATCGCTTGCTTTGAAAATGAACCGACGACACACGGCCATCACCGGGCGATTACTTTACTGACACAGCGAGCTTTTCACGAAGCAGCCGATCCAGACATCTTTCCTGCACATATGCAGGCTGGACTTTTGCCGTGGCAGATGAAAAAGCTGTATCTGCCTATCATGGACAACGATGATTATCACGTCGCCGTACCTGTGGGTGAATACGACCAAATCTACGGCTCATCCTATGTCCAGCTTGGTGAGCGATCCAGGTTTATGCATAAGACACAGGGCATGGGTGTTCATTACGATGAAGGCCCGACCTACAATTACTACCGTTTGGATGAATCTGTTACTCCGGCACCGGAAAAAGAGCGCGACTTTTTTTTCGGGCTGCCCGTAAGCTTTGCTGATCTGGCGCAAAACGTCGCTGCAAAAGGGGGACAAGAGCTCGCAAAAGTGCTTCATCTCATGCACGATGCGGCTACAGATGTCCTGAATGCCTACCCGCGTTTTGCAGAGGTGGCACAAAGGGTTCACCGTATGAAGGCATTGCTTGCGTCCGCACAGCAGGAAGTATACAAGTCAACACTCGACGAAGAAACCAAAATCGACCTGATGTATCGATTTGGGATAAAGGAAGCACAGCTAAACCGTGCCAGTGCAGAGGCATTGTCATTGGTGGTCAAAATCAAGCCGGAGACAGGCGAATGGGTAGCAGGTCAGACGACGACGGTTACTGTTACGGCCTACAATGGAGGCGCGCTTGAGGTGGAACATGTACAGCTGCGTTTGCGTGTCCCTAAAGGATGGACGGCAAAGCCGCTCACCCCAACGGCGTTTCCGCGACTCGCTTACAACCAGACAGTGTGCACCGTATTTGAGGTAGCGATTCCTGCACAGGCGGAGCCGTTCCATCCTTACAAGCCACCCGTGCTTGACGTCGAGGTGCTCTATTTCGCCTTCGATACAGCCAGTACAATTCGCGTGGAGCCGGATAGCCGTGTAGCTGTGCTTCCGCCGTATGCCGTGACTCTGACACCGTCAGATGTGGTGCGAAACACGCTGCATACGGATGAGGCGATCCCGGTTAAGGTAACACTGAAGCAGTACCGTCCGGGAAGCTCTACGGCCAAGATCGCTCTCGTTGTCCCGGAAGGCTGGACAGCGGAGCCAGCCTTTGTCGATGTTCCGTTTTCTTTCCGCAGCGAGACGAAAACGATCGCTTTTACGGTTCATACCACGCCGCAGGTGACGAATGGCAAATATGAGATCCGCGCTATGGTCGCGGGGACCGACGGTGTGACAGAAGTCGCGCAAGATGTGCAGGTCATTGAATACCCGCATGTCGGTCGCACGTATTTCATCCGGCCTGCTACGCTGACTGTTCAAGCCTTCGACCTGGCCATCCCGAAAAATCAACGGATCGGCTACGTATCCAGCGGCTTTGACAATATGGATAAATACTTGCGCGCGGTCGGGGTAAATTGCCTCAATCTCGACGCAAACGAAATACAATCGGGCGACTTGTCCCGCTACGACACGATTATCCTCGGGATTCGCGCATACGGTTTCCGCCGCGAATTAATCGAGAGCAACCAGCGTCTTTTGCAGTATGTAGAAAACGGCGGAAATCTCGTCGTTCAATATCACAAGCCGGAGGACAAATGGAAGCCGCATCTCGCGCCATATCCCATTTTTATCGGCGAATCGCTGATCGATTGGCGGGTGACCAATGAGCAATCAGACGTCCGTATGCTGGCCCCTGACCATTCGATGTTCCTTGAGCCAAACGTGATCACCCAAGCAGACTGGGATGGATGGGTACAGGAGCGTTCCATCTACAATCCCTCACGCTGGGGGAGCGAGTATACCGAGCTGATTGCGACAAGTGATCCGGGAGAGCCAGAGTTCCGCGGCATTTTCCTCACGGCGCACTATGGAAAAGGGACGTACACTTACAGCTCGCTTGCCTGGTTCCGCGAGATTCCGCAGCTAGTCCCTGGTGCTTTTCGTTTGTTCGTCAACATGATCAGTCAGAAGCAGTAATGCCCCATCCACTCCGGGCCAACCGTGGGTCGATCCATGGCTACATCAATGAAATACACACGTACAGACCGCCATGATTGATATAGACATCAATCTGATTATGGAATGGAGGAGTTGTTCATTGAGTAAGGGGAAACTTGCCAAGCTGTACACGATTACGTCAGCAGCGGTGCTAGCCACGAGTCTGATTATGCCGGTAGCACCCGAGACTGCCCATGCAGACCGCGGGGTTGTCGACCTGTGGAAAGCCATCAAGCCGCTCACCACGATTGCCAGTGCGATGAACACCGGAGCCCATCCGGACGATGAGCACAGTTCGATGCTTGCGTATTTGTCGCTTGGAAAAGGGGTGGACACATCCAGTGTCATTGCGAACCGAGGCGAGGGAGGACAGAACGAGATAGGCAGCGAGCTGGGGAATGCGCTGGGGATCATTCGTACCCGCGAATTGCAGGAAGCTTCCAAAATCACGAACATCCATCTGGAGAACCTCAGTAAAAAAATCGATGATCCTATTTTTGACTTCGGCTTTTCCAAAAGCCCGGATGAAACCCTGCAAAAATGGGGCGAAGATGTGGCATACGAAAAGCTTATCCGCCATATCCGTACACTGAGACCAGATGTCGTGATTCCCGCATTTTTGAACGAACCTTCGACTCACGGCCATCATCGCGCGATTAATGTCATTACGGTACGGGCATTCAAGGATGCCGCAGATCCAAACGTTTTTCCACAGCATGCGAAGGAAGGTTTGGCGCCATGGCAGGTGAAGAAGCTGTATCTGCCTGCAAAGGATAAGGATTACTCGGTCAAGGTGCCTGTTGGCGACTACGACGAAATCTATGGTGCCTCATACGTCCAACTCGGCGAAGAATCCCGTTTCATGCACAAGAGCCAGGGCATGGGACGTCATTATGACGAAGGACCAAGCTTCAATTATTACAAGCTCGATCAAGCCATCGTAGAGACAAAAGATAAGGAAGCAGACTTTTTTGAGGGAATCTCCTACTCGTTTGACGATTTAGCCAAGGAAGTTGCCAGCCAGTCTGGCGGGGAAAAAGTCGCAGGCGAACTGAAAAAGCTGCAAAAGGATGCCGCAGAGGTCATTGCTGCGTACCCAAGCTTTGCCACAGTAGCCAAGGAAGCACATGAAATGCTAGCGGATGTTGAAAAAGCGACGACAGTAGTCGAAGCGTCCTCCTTGCCAACTGACACGAAAACAGACTTGCGCCATCGCCTGGGAGTAAAGAAATCCCAGCTGAATAAGGCAAGTGCCGAAGCGCTCTCGCTCGTGACGAAGGTAAAGCCTGAGACAACCGAGCTGGTAGCGGGTCAAACAACAAAAGTAACCGTCACAGCTTACAACGGCGGTCAAGCAAAAGTTGGGAAGATCAATCTCGCACTGAATGTACCAAAAGGCTGGCAAGCAAAGCCGGAATCGACCACCAGCTTCTCATCGCTCGGCTACAATCAGACGGTAAAAACGACATTTGCTGTCACGGTTCCGTCTGATGCTGAGCTGTTCCAACCGTATGCCGCGCAAGCCATTACCGCAGACGTCAGTTACAGCTTCGCAGGTTCGGCGGCCAATAGCCATGTGACGCCAGCAGATGCCATTGCAGTTCTTCCATCTTTTTCTATGGTGCTGAGTCCGAATGCGACGGTTTTGAATACACAGAAGCCAGAAGAGCCAATTCCAGTCAAGGTTACGGTGAAAAACTACAATCCAGGTGCAGCGAAAACAAACATCTCTCTCGATGTGCCAAAAGGCTGGAGCGTAGAGCCACAAGCAGCACCGATCGCCTTTGAGGCCAAGGGAGAAACGAAGTCGGTTGCCTTTACAGTCAAAGCAGACGCTTCTGTCCAACCGGATAAGTATACGGTGACAGCAGTCGCGTCGGGCAGTGGAAAAGAGAGCCGACATGGAGCTCAAGTCATTCGTTACCCGCATATTGGCACGACATACTTTGTCCAACCAGCGACGCTTGCGATCCAGGCTTTTGACCTGAAGGTGCCGGAAGGACTGAAGGTCGGTTACGTATCCAGTGGCTTTGACAATATCGATCAGTATTTGTCCCAATTGGGAGTGAATGTGACCAATCTGTCGGCAAAAGACATCGAGTCTGGTGATCTGGACCAATACGATACGATCGTGCTGGGCATTCGCGCTTATGGTTTCCGACCTGAGCTGATTCCTTCGAATGCACGCTTGCTGAAGTACGTGGAAAACGGCGGAAATCTGGTCGTGCAATACCACAAGCCAGAGGATAAATGGAAGCCGGAGCTGGCTCCTTATCCGATCAAAATCGGTGCGCCGCTGATTCAATGGCGTGTCACAGACGAAAACTCCAAAGTAACAGTACTGGCGCCTGATCATGCCTTGTTCAATTTGCCAAACAAAATCACAGAAGAAGATTGGGACAACTGGATTCAGGATCGTTCCGCTTACAATCCATCCGAGTGGGGCAAGGAATACACCGAGCTGATCTCCAATGGAGACGAAGGCGAGAAGGAATTTACGGGTACGTACCTCACTGCCAAGTATGGAAAAGGAACGTATACCTACAGCTCGCTCGTGTGGTATCGCGAAATTCCGTCACTCGTACCGGGTGCGATCCGATTGTTTGTCAATATGATCAGCCCACAGTAGTAATCATAATAGCAGGGAAGGCGATCGTTCGGCGGTCGCCTCCCTCCTAAACAGAAGATCAGACACTAAAATAGAAGCAGTTTACAAATGGATAGGGAAGGAGATGCAAGAAGATGAATTACAGAGATCGAATTTTTCAACAGGAGGGAGCTAGTTTCCCTGGCAAGACATATGTGGAGGCGGTTTTAGAGCCTGCGTTCAATGAAGCGAAGCACCATCTGCTGCATCCGATGATGGCGATCAACAAGGCACATTTGATCATGCTTCGTGAACAAGACTTGCTCACAGACGATGAGGCAAAAAGAATTGCTGGTGCACTGTGTGGAATCGAAATGGATGAACTGCGCCAATCGCATTACACCGGGCAGTTTGAAGACTTGTTCTTTCAGGTAGAGAGCCGATTACTGGAACTGGCTCCTGATGTGGCAGGAAATCTCCATCTGGCTCGCAGCCGCAACGACATGGGAATTACCATATACCGCATGGTGCTGCGTGAAAAATTGTTGGTGACCTTGGCTTCTGCCCTCTATCTGAAAGAGCATTTGCTCCTCTTTGCAAATGAGCATGCGGATACGATTATGATTGGCTACACACACACACAGCAGGCTCAGCCGACGACAATGGCGCATTACATCATGGCGGCTTGCGACATGCTCAGCCGTGATATCAAGCGAATGATCCAAGCCTATCACACGGTCAATCGTTCACCGATGGGAGCAGCGGCCTTGACGACTTCTGGCTTTGCGATCAGCCGAGAGCGGATGCGCGAATTGCTCGGATTTGATGAGTTGGTGGAAAATTCCTATGATGCCGTCTGCGGCGCGGATTATTTGGGGGAAGTAGCGACGGCCGTACAATTGGCCGCGATTAATTTGGGGCGTACGGTTCAAGATATGCTGCTGTGGTGCACACAAGAATTCGCGGGGTTAAAAGTCGCGAGTCCATACGTGCAGATCAGCTCGATCATGCCGCAAAAGCGAAATCCGGTTTCCTTTGAACATATGCGCTCTCTGTTGTCCAGTGCAGCAGGGAATGCGACAACAGTGCTTACGATGATGCACAATACGCCTTTTGGTGATATCGTGGATACCGAGGATGACATGCAGCCATACGCATGGCGGAGTATGGGCGTACTCGAGCAGATGTATCGCTTGATGGCGAGCGTTGTGGGTACGATGGAAGTGAACAAGGACGTCCTCCTGGAACGGGCAAAAGGCAGCTTTGCGACCGTCACAGAGCTGGCGGATACATTGGTGCGCACGGATCAACTTTCGTTCCGCAAATCTCATCACATCGTGAGTCGCGTGGTAAAAGAAGCGATGAGCGAGCAACTCGCTGCGAACCAAATCAGCTTGGAGCTGGTAAACCGTGCAGCCGTGGAAGTAATCGGACGGGAACTCTCGCTCACAGCAGAAGAGCTCAGACTGGCGCTTGACCCTGTTCATTTCGTGATGATCCGCAAGCTTCCAGGTGGACCAAATCCAGACGAAATAAAGCGCATGATCGCCCTGCGACGAGCTGTTCTCCAGCAGGAAACAGAATGGCTGGCAGAGAAAAAGCAGGCGATTGCGAATGTGATGAAAGGGCTTGATCAGATGACAGCTGAATGGAGTGTGGGGTAATGGCAGTGGTGCAAATACCTCTTCTGGCAGTGGACGGAGGGGGCACCAAGTGTCTGGCGGTACTGGTGGACCGCTCCAGAAATGAAATCGGTGCAGGACGCTCCGGTTCATGCAATTATCAAGGGATTGGGGAGGAAGCGGCAGCTCGTGAGGTGGTTGCAGCGATCAGTCAAGCTCTGGACGATGCGATCGCTCGTCAAACCGTAGCCCCCTTTATGAGCGGCACTCCGACACCGGATGGACCAATCGAATGGGAAATCGAGTGTGCGGTGTTCGGGATCGCTGGTCTGGACACGGAGTATGATCGACAAGTGATCTCGCGGATGGTGAGCAAGGTGCTGCACCAGCTCGGTATTCGCGTCCAGCATCTGATTGTGGAAAACGACGGGTTCGCGGCATTGCTCGGTGCAACCGGAGGGAAGCCCGGCATTCTGGTCATCGCAGGCACCGGATCGATTGCCTTTGGTGTAAACGGCGAACAGGAAACGGCGCGAGCAGGAGGCTGGGGGCATCGGGTCGGTGACGAGGGCAGCGGCTACTGGATCGGCAAGCAAGCGATTATGGCTGTATTAAAAGCAGCGGATGGTCGCGGCGAGCCGACCGTATTGAAGGAGCTGCTCCTCCCGCACGTTGGACTGGGACGCGTAGATGAATTGTTTAACTGGACGTACAGTGAGCATTATTCCGTAGAGAAGGTAGGAGAGCTGTCGCCGTTGGTCAGTCAAGCGGCACTTGCCGGAGATAAGGTGGCAGCGACTATCTTGCAGGTCGCAGGTGAAGAGCTTTTCGATGCTGCTCGGGCTGTCATTGATACGTTGCAAATGAAAACCAAGCCGTTTCAGATGATCATGCAGGGAGGCGTTTTGCAAAACGATGATCGCGTGCGAGAGATCGTTATAGAGCGCGTCCGAGAGTACGCTTCGCAGGTCGTCATCGAAAATGCGCAAAACGATCCAATTTACGGTGTGATAGCAAAAGGATTGGCTTATCTAGAACGCCAATCAAGCGGCAAGTGAGGTGGCAGAAATGAAAAAAGTAATGGTCGTCTTTCCCCATCCGGACGATGAGTCTTTTGCCTGCGGGGGAACGTTGGCAAAGTGTAAGGATGCCGGACATGAAACGTGTTATTTGTGCATTACCTCCGGCTGCAAAGGACGCAGCGGTCCATTCGATATCGATTGCCGAGAAAAGCTGGCAAAACATCGTGAGCTAGAGCTGAAAACAGCAGCGGAAGTGCTCGGAATCAGTCGTCTCGACTTGTTCCGGTACCCGGATGGTTCCTTGCAAAATGCTGACATGGATGAACTGGTAAGCAAGATTCGAAAGGCAATTGAAGATTGGAAGCCCAATATCGTTGTCACGTTTCCCCCGGATGGCGTGACTGGTCATCCCGATCATATCGTCACGTGCGAGGCGACGACGCGAGCGGTCGAACAAGCGGAAGCGAGCTTGGCTTTGGCGGAATATCCTGATTTGTACTATGTTTCGATCCCGCACTACTACGATCATTGCCCGGATCATGGTCCAAAACCAGCAGTTCCGATTACAGGAAAGGTCGATATCTCGGCCTATCGGGCACAAAAAGGAGAGGCGCTGAAGGCTCACCTCAGTCAGGAGTATTCCGTGAATCGCGCCTATCCGGGAGTGATCGATGGTAATTTTGGCGTCATTGGTTGCTTCGAGTATTTTACTCTGGTGCGGTCTCGCGGCAAGGCGATCGAGCCGGTTAGTGTGGGTGGGAGTATTCCTGTCATTGAGCTGTAGTTTACAAGTAGAAAGGGCTGACCAGCATGATTTTTGCTTGTCAGCCCTTTATTGTTTGTCAGTAACCCACAACGTCACTGTGAATCATGCTACACAATCGCTTCGACTTCAATCTCAACGAGCAAACGCGGATCAATCAATGCTTTAACCTCAACCATCGTAGCGACAGGCTGAATCTCGCGAAAAAACTCACCGTGCGCTTTTCCGATCTCTTCCCACTTGCTGATATCCGTCACAAACATTCGCGTTCTGACCACATGAGACAAATCGGCATCCAATTCTCGCAATGCTTTCTCGATCGTCTCTAGGATGAACCTCGTTTGTTCATAGGCATCGTCCACACCAACGACTTCCCCGTCCTTCATGGCGGTGGTGCCAGCCACCTCGATCCGGTCGCCGATTCGGATTGCGCGGCAATAGCCCACAACAGGCTCCCAAGGCGAACCCGTGAATATTTTCTTTCGATTCATGGTAGAAAGCCCCTCTCTTTTCCGCAATAATTGGAATATACTACAAAAAAGAAGGCGAGTGGAGTGATTTATGGACTTTTTTCTCCCCCTTTTTTCCAAGTACAAGTGCTTGATCCACACCGCGTTTGGTCATGAAGAATACATATGCGTGGTAAACAAGCTAAGTGCTCATGGCATTCGTTTTCGGACACGCAGTCACTCTCATGCAGTTCGTCATTTAGGGGGAGACATGGGGCTGTTGCCCCAAGAAGAAGACCATAAGCAGTATGACATCTACGTGGCGAGAGAAGACGAGCATCAAGCACATTTGGCCATTCATTCCCGTTGATGGATACCTATACGAACTCGGACTGCCTTCGATATAATGATTGGGATTAGTAAGAAAATGGTACAACCGAGGAGGAACCAACATGTCCGTTCTAGAGTCACTCAAAAGCAGAAGAGCCGTGCGTAACTATATTCCAAAAGAAGTAGAAACAGAAAAAATCCAAGCGCTGCTAGATTGCGCAGTGCTAGCCCCGAATGACCGCTTGCGTCAGCCGTGGCATTTTTACGTGATCAGAGGAGAAGCGAAGCTGCGGTTCGAGGAAATCGCGAAGGCATTTTTGCTAGAGCGTTTTCCGACCAAGCCCAATCTCGTGCAGGATTCCTTGGCCGTCCTGGAAAAAACTCCGCTCGTCATTGTCGCGACTGCTGATGTGATCCCAGGGGATGAAGCATCCTCAGAGGATAATGAGTACGCAGTTTGCTGCGCGATTCACTCGATGTGGCTGGCAGCGAAGGAGCTGGGTCTTGGCATGGTATGGCGCACGAGAGGAATCGGCTTGGTTCGCGACGAGCGCTTGCTGCAATTCCTTGGATCGCCGGAAAATAAAAAGGTCGTGGGCACTCTGTTCATTGGCTATCCCGAGGCAGATGCTCCTGAGACGAGTCGGGTAGCAGCGGAAGAAAAGACGACCTGGCTGTAATCGATAGAATAGCAATCTAGAAGAAGCCTCCTATTGCATCTGTCGATTATCATAGACAAGAAGCATCATCACTTTGTGGAAGCGGAGGACTATTTATGAATCAGCAAGTAACGGATTATATCCAAAACATAACCAATGAATCTCAAGTAGAAGTTTGCAAGCGGATTCGCCAACTCATCCATGAAAACATCCCGAATGTAGAAGAGCAGGTGAAGTATAAACAAGCTTTTTATTCCATTCTGGGTAAGCAGGTATGTGTGTATTTTCCGGCAAAGGACTGGATTAACGTAACGCTGTTTCAAGCGGCGAATCTGGAGGCTCCAGCTGGCTTTTTTGAGAAGTCTGATCATGCTGACCGGAAGACTATCAAAATACGGAACGGAAAAGAATTTGATTTTGACGTCCTTGCAGGCCTTTTCAAAAAGTTGGGTGAAGCACAGTAGTTGTTTGCAACTAAGTCCCCCCACGGACGTATAAATGGATAGAGTTCACACCGTACATATCGAGGGGAGCTGTTTCATTATGTTTGGAAAGCTTGCGGCAGACGCGCTTGGCTTGAGCAATGTGGGAATCGTGGTAAAACCAGCCGATTATGACAAAGTGGACGCCGATGATTACATCATGCACGAGGACCATGAGAAGATCTATTTTTTGATCAAATCAAAGTCCGATGAGTACTGCTTCACCAATCTGGGTCTGGTTCATCTGGATGGAACGAGTGCCACTAGCAAAAAACGCATGCTGCGCCGCTATTCCTACCATACACACCCGATCTCTGACGTGTATCTGGAAACAGCCGGAACCGTCGATTTGGATGTCGAAATCAAGTTCACGATGGGAAATGAGCACTACTCGATCGATGTCAACAAAAAGCATTTGGAGGAGCTAAAAGACCTCTACAAAGCACTTGTGAAGATCGCATCGATTACGCACGATAACGAACTTGCGCTCCAGCATGCAAAAGAAAGCCTCCACGTCGCCCAAAGCACACTAGGCCGTGTAACTGGCCTGCAAGCAGACGTAGCTTCACAATTCAAGTCCATCAACCAATACACCTTCGACTGGCTGGAAGACATGCGGTACAAATATGTCGTCAAAGACTTTGGTAAGGTCTTTGAAAAATACATTCAAAACTAAAAAGGAAGAGCCTCGTGACAGAGGCTCTTTTTTAATTTTTGCTCTGTTACGTCGACAAACGAGGAAACTAGTCCATAAAGCAGAATAGTAAGGATGTGATATTGTTTTCTTTCTCCTTCGAGAGGAAGGGCACTGTATGAAGGCATAATCTTTGTTTTACCTAGAAAAAGAACAATGCTTAAGGTTAAACCAATTAGGATTTAAACCTCCCTACGATGAGGGAGAAGTTTTTGCATATCAATTTTATTATTACAACGATGAAGAATGGTCTGTCGGTGGCCAAATTACAGGAGCGGACTCAATCCTAGCAACTGAGGAAATTTACAAAAATGGCGTTAGGCTGTATACAATAGATGAAATTTTCGATTGGATTCACCATGAAGGTCTTGGAATGAGACTCGTAAAAAACATAAATTCAGGATATAAGCTTATCATTTTTGATGAGCATGGAGCCGAGTATAAAGGTAGTGGTGGAACTCTTACCAATGCTGTATTTAAAACAACTGAAAAATACTTATTGAGCAACCCAATTCAGTTTTCAGCAACTCAGGGTTTTTGACTGGTCTGTTAATAAAAATCGATAGTTCAATATAAGGAATAACCCACAATATAATTTGTGTGGGTTTGTTTTGGTTAGATATTAACAACGTTTTAATCGCGTCACCCAAACAGCTGTACGGGAAGGCGTGTCACATGTTTGGAAGGAGACCG
>NZ_PXZM01000053.1 GCF_003013395.1 Brevibacillus fortis
AAGCCACGTTTTACAAAGTGCTGTCCGTAAACATTAGCAAAGTCAGGAGGCAGCTGGTTGACATTTATCTTGCCTGTTTGTGTTTCGTGAAAAGATAAGTCTGAGGTTTTACTATGAAGACCTTCTTTCCAGTAGTTCACAGCCTCTTCCAGATTACTCGCAGGCAATACGGTAATGTCGACTAGCCGTGCTTCCGCTGCATTTTGTTCGGGGAGGATCACGTGGGTAAATCCTGCATGTTTGGCCTCTAGCAGGATGGGAAGTACACCCGTTACAGGACGAAGAGAACCGTCTAATGCCAACTCTCCTAGTACGAGGATTCTTTCCGGTCTAGGGTGCATTTGCTTCGAGGCGAGTAAAATTCCAAAGGCAATAGCAAGGTCGAAGCCTGAGCCTTCCTTGCGCTGGTCTGCTGGTGCAAGGTTGACAGTGATTCGCTGCATTGGGTAGTCGTAGCCTGCGTTGCGTAAAGCAGCACGAACACGATCTCTCGCTTCTTTTACTGCTGAACCGCCCAGTCCGACCAAATCGAATTGAGGCAACCCATTGGCTATGTCTGTTTCTACAGTGACTACCATTCCATCAATGCCAAGCACAGTGCCTGAATAACTGCATGCGTACATGTCCTCTCCCCCTCTGGTTATAGGGTAGGAAAAGATAGAGGGGGTGGGCAAGTAAATTGGAGCTTTTGCTAAAATATTTATACAAATTTGTCAAGATTTTTTATTCTACGCTTCATTTTTTGTTGTAAACTGTGCTCTTCTTTCAGACTCCCCCTCGGTGGCTCACTTTGGGGCTTTGCGAGGAAGGCTTTGTACGTGGAATAGTAATTACACAAAGTCACTGGATAATAAAACCTATGCGCTGTAGGCGGCTGAATTGTTAGTGAGGGACCCTTCCCTCTCACAAAGTCCATCAATCTTATGGAAGGCAATCAATATACCAAAGAGTCATAACAGTCAGACGGATGTTGTGATCTCCCTTTGGAACAATGACATGCTTCTGAAGTAGCCCCAAACTGATTTAGAACATTTCAAGTATACCCTTGAGCCATGTTGTTGCCGCGTAGGAAATAGAGTGAGACTATGATACTATCTAAACGATCCGCATCTTTACAAGGGAGGACAAATCTTTAGTATGGGCCTTTTTGATAAATGCAACAATGTTGATTCCAAAGATGAGCTTATTCAATTTATAAAGGCATTAAGAATCGACCTTCAAGTGAACCCTGAGGAATGGGAGATACTCTCGCTCGCTGCTTTTTAGAGACAATGGAATCCTGGATGGAAGATACAATAGATACGGGGTATATTCCTGATCAACCCGAGTGGAAATCACTCGCTGCCATATTGTACATGGGGAAGATTTATGAGTAGTATTTTTGGGAGCATGTGGGAGGTACTTAAGCTATCTTGCGGAGCAACAGAAATGACAACGAGACATCCTCAATTAGAAGATGTCTCGTTTTTTTGTTCATACTCTACTGTGAAAATATCGTTGGTATAACGTAATGAATAGTCCTTAAGAAGTTCTTTTAAAGAATCTGCTTCTTTCGGAAGACGTTCCTCCAATACTTCCCATCCAGTTATAGTTATTTTCATGGGTAGCTTTACCATACCGGTGATTGCGTCCCAAAATGCATTCCAATTCATACCGTACATATCAGGGAAATCAAGTTGACGTTTCAAGATCATATGAAGATCTGCTGGAGCCACTACACGAGAAACATCAAAAAGTATATGCTCCTTCCTCGGCTTAAACTCTTTAATTAGTGGTTGATTTGGAAGTGAACTCAGATCGAACAATTCGGAATATTTCTCGTGTTCAAGTAAAAACTCTTCTATTTCTTCCGTTGAAGTATCTACATCCCCATATCCATCCAGGGCAAGCTCAAGGTTTCCCGTGATCGCATACAGATATCCATTCCATTCATGATCAGAATCAACGTAATTTGATAACCTATAGAGAATTTCACATGTCTCATAAAGAGTATAGTGTTTGTTTTTGTAACTGAGGTTAATCATTCCAACTATTGTTTTTAATGCTTTTTCCTCTTCTGAATTAGTGCAAAGCTCGATAAGTAAGCGAGGAATGTCCTCCTCTTTTTTTACCATTGAAAGGTCAAACACCATATCAGGTATATCTGTTACCTCTAAAAGATCAATTACTTTATCTGCCCACACGTTTATATGATCTTTAGAAAAGAACCCTATAGATAATCCAATGTGGTATACTTTGGCTTCAAACCCAATTTCCATTTTCTTCACCACCAAGTTCCAGATAGTTAGTATCATAGTAACATGCTGGAAAAGTCAGGAGTAGTGCGCAAACGGACCTATAAAGAATCTTCCCCACTTTTGATAGCATCACTGCAGTCGGTGGTAATTAGCGGATCTACTCTCCTAGCTTTGGAATCGAAGTTGAGATTTTTCATGACAGAGAGATTCCCCCTACTGTCAATTACAAATGCTTTGAGCATGTACGGTAGCTAAGGATTCATGCCAGCAGGGGAATCAGAAATCACAACGAGATGAGCTAGACAATGCGTGTGTTTACTGTTACAAAGGAGGGGAATATCTTAATATGGACCTTTTTGAGAAATGCGAGAATGTTGATTCAAAAGATGAACTCATTGAATTTATAAAGGCATTACGCCACGACCTTCAAGTGAACCCTGAGGAATGGGAAAACCTATCGCTGGCTGCCTTTCTGGAGGCAATGGAATCCTGGATGGAAGATACAACAGATATGGGGTATCTAGCTGATCAACCCGAGTGGAAGTCACTCGCTGCTATATTGTACATGGGGAAGATTTATGAGTAGCATTTGGAGAAAGTGAGGTATTTGAGGTATCTTCGAGGAAATATAACAAGACACGTTAAAAAATATCGTGTCTTGTTTTCAAATTATTTTATCAATGAAAGTAATGCGACTATTAATTAACTTCTATTCAAAAGAAGCTAGGCACAAAAAAATGCATACTGTTTGAAGCTGGATCAATATTCATCGTACAAATCCTCATAACCAAGGTCGATGTAAATTGGTCTCCCTTCGTTAATTGATACATTTTGAATAGTAATTTCAGACTTATCATCGAGGTTAAATTCTAACGTTACTTTAACAGGTATTAATACATCATATTCAAATTTTTTGCATACATATTCTTGGTGAATATACATTCTGTCTTCCGAATCGTAAATCGAAACGTCTGGGTCAAGAACAGAGACTTCTGCTTCAAACGTAAATCTCACTTCACTGGTTAAAACTGCAAACCGATCTTCAATCTCAATTACCTTTGGTTCCTCCTCAAAATCAATTCCCCAAACTTCCAAGTGTTCAATCTCTTCATCAATATTGCTAAATAAAAATCCATGGTCAATAAATTCTTCCTTTAGTTCTTCTTCAATTATTTCTTGATTATTTTCAAACAACTGTACAATAAAATCGTAACGAAACTCATCAGATTGTGTAAAGAAATCTAAAAATTGTTCTACACTGATTAAGTGGTGTAGCACGTCGCTCTCTTCACAGTAGTTCTTGTGATCTTTATCTGAGCTTATAATATACATTTCTTGTTGATTTTTTTACACCACGATTCTAATGCTGCCAATGTAAAGGCATCGGGGAATTCAGTCTTTTTTTCTTAGAAAACGGTGCTTTTCGTTCAAAATATCTCGCGATTATCTCTTTGCTATCAACATCTTCAATCGGTAATATTGACACCTGGGCTTTCTCAAGAAAATTGGAAAACTGACGTTTCATTGTTTCAAATACAGAATCAGTAAACTTTTTATTATAAACGGCTTGATATTGAGGGATATTCTGTAAGATTTTAACCTCTTTTCGAAAATCGTTCAATAAAGGTCTTGCTTTTTCAATTTCCTCTTCAATTTTAGATAAAATCTCGAGATAAGTGATCTTAGTTAAAAAAACAGATATGTAATCATTCGAAGCCAAGTCGGCAATTTTATTGAATACATAATGATCAAATCCATAGACTTTACCATGAAATATACATGTATCGATAAAAACATTTCTCGTTATCAGTTTGCTCATTTTTTCCTCACCCCAATTATGTCACTCTTCGTATATGTCATCTTGAAATCCAGCGCTTCTTCTGAGTTCCCTCTCACTTGACAATATCTAGCAGTATTTTACAACAAAATAAATACTAATGATAGTCTAATTGACCTACTTATTCCAATGTATGCTAACTTATATTCCTAATTGAGTTTTAATAAATTGAAACATAAAAATTACCCTCATCCTTTGGAATCATGGGTTTGCCGTGTTTATCTCTCGGTATTTATTGACTCATAGGATAAATTTTTAAAAATGTGGCTTTGTTCTATCTTCTAATACTCTTTTTTCTATGTTACTCCGCCTTATACTAAACTGTAGTTTTCACCTTATATGTCGGTACTCACATCAATCTAATTAATCTATTCAATTCTTCTATTATTATTTGATCAATCATTTTTCTGTTTAAATCCAATCTTTCCTTTCTCTTAATTTTATTCTCGTTTGAAAAATAATAATCGAAGTCAATTGTACATTTATCGTTCTCCAAATATTCCCTTGTAATTACTGAGGGAAAAGGAATGAAATCAGAAGTCTCATTGATAATTACCCCTTTTACACTGTATAATTTTAAAATTTCCTTTAAACCAATATCATGAGATAAGAAGAATGGAATAAAAAACTTACTTACTCCTCCAAACCTCATAAAAAATTCCATGATACGTGGTGCAGTAAAATCCCATGCAATGTTATCAATTAATTCATGAATCCTTAGCGGCGCAGTATCCTTATTTATTTTCCTAAATATTCTAACGCCCCCTTTTTCCTTGAAGTATTTGTAGGCTACCATCGCCTCTCTTTCATAGTAGACTCCTACTTTTTCGTTCATAAAATCGAAAAGTTCCTTCATTTTCTTTTGAGGACTCCTGTTACTTGAAAAATGAATTTGAAAAACACCAATTAAAAATAAGGTTAATTGCTTTTGCAAAAATCTTAATTGCTTCAGATGATCCTTCCCTTCTTGAGTACAAAACAGTTTTCCAATAAGCTCTTCGACTTTTTGTCTGGCTTCATTAGGGGAACGTGTATATTTTACTTTTCCTTTCTCTCTGTATAGCTTTTCATCAGCACTCTTAAACAATTCTAGACTTACTAAATTTTCATAGATATTACGGTGCATATTTTTGAAATAATCCATATCATAGTGAAGTTCTAAATCTAAAGCCTTTGAATTCTCTACTAAATAAAAGTAATAATCGTATTGGAAATTTTCACGAAGTAATAAATCAATAGATTTAAAGATTTCGTTTTTAAAATTATTTGTATTATTATTTACAAACTGATGAATATAACTAGCATAATTGGTATCAAACATAACTGAATAATCAATTGGAATATCGCACTTATCTAAACTGATCATCTTTTTCAAAATATCGTTATCAATAAAGAAGATGTTTTCTGATTGAAGGTACGATATAAAATCATTATCTTCTGAGTAAAGAACTTTAATAAAAGTATCCGGAAGAAAACTATTACTATAGTTTTCAAGCGTGATAATAGCCCTTGATTTATCTTCAATTGGTCCCATCATACTCCATGCCATTCCAACTTCGTATGGACTATTGGCTTTAGATAAAAAATACAATAATTCTTCTGTCTGCATACTTTCTTGCTCCTTAATATTTGATGATTTGTTACCCACTCAGGGTGATCTGAATGTCAGCCCCTTGGTAAATAAGAGTGAATTTATACATTTCGACAAATGGTCCTATTTACCTACTACATTCGATCGGGTTTATCCGACACGAAACGACATATTCTCCTAATTAAGTCGTATTCAATACATTGAATTGTCACTAGTATAAAGGTGATAAAAATGGTAGGATTATGAAATACGAACAAACGTTCCTATGAGGTTGTTTATTGAAATTGTCCTATTCTTCTACCCCACTCGAAATCTGGATAAGTCAATTTTATAAACAGCTAGGAATATACGCACCTGAAGAACTAGATGAACAGCGTATAGCTAGATCATTAGGCATCCATCTCTTTTACAAAGAGATCCCATCAATGGCATATGAATTCGGCCGCTTCAAAAGTATAACGATTGACAAAAGGCTCTCTTCACTTATGCAAAGGGAGCATTTTTATCATGAGCTGTGTCATATCCTCCGTCATTCCGGACGCCAGCTAATAATGCCAATAGCATTTCGTGAGCTGCAGGAATGGGATGCAAGGAATTTCACGAGGTATGCGGCACTGCCACTCCATATGCTGACAAGATACGATTTTAGGCAAATGGAAATCATTGATGTATTATCAGAGCAATTTAAAGTTACGCCAGAGCTATGTCAAGAGAGATTAGAAAGGATCAAAGGCAGGCTCATTTTAAACAATCTGCTCAATATCTCTTAGGGAATGATACGACGACAATCTTGAACTTCTAATCAATATTTGCTTTTTCATAAATTAACCAAATTTTTTCATTTTTTCACTTAATATTGACTGCACCCGACAAAAAGCGACAGCATTTTCAGGACAAAATAGGTAATATTTACTTTAGTTAAATAATTCGATAGCCCCTACCAATGAAATATTTGTCTATTATTAATCATCTCAGCATCAGCTGGACACTATAGGAGGGTACTATGAGAAGTAGAATTTTCTACGCAGCTAAAGTCAATATTCACGGTAATATTTTGAGTCCTAATTTGCGAGAACTAATTGAGGTACATATTCCCCGAGTCATATTAAATCCTAACAGATCAGTTCGTCTCAAATCTTGGAATTGGTCATTTACTGACACTAAGCAAATACCTTACCAAGATAAGCAACTAATTATTGGTAATGTGACTAAATCTCGACATATGAAACAAAAGTATAAGATTGGATCGGTCACACAAGAACAGCAAACAGAACATGAATTAGCCAAAACCGCCTTTTTTGTATATGATCCTGTACTCGAAATATTGGCCCATGAAAGCAACGCTGAAATTTCAGCTGCTGATTTTCGTTACTTATTTACGACATTATTAAGTTCTGATATGTATGTTGGTGAGGTAAGAGTCCTTCCTATTCCTATCCCTCATAAAATTAGGGATGAAATAAGATCAATACAAATTGTTACTTCTCTAAAATTTAATCTTATTCACCCCAATCCAGGGAAAGAGGAATTCAATATTTACAATGATCTAATCGATGATGCTAATCTTAAAGAGCTTGATATTTCCATGACAAATAAAGATGGGATAAAGGTAATTGGACATAGCACAGGGACAACAACTGAATTTACCCGTACAGTTGAAAATGGCATTACACTAGTGGAAAAAGGTTATGGGGAGATTAGAGTAAGTGGTTTTGATAAATTTACTCGCCCTGGGAAGCGTGGGAAAATGATTACAGACACTAAACCCAGAAAGTTTTCTTCAAGTAACGAAGTTCGTAGAATACGAGTAAGTGAGTTAACACTTAACGGCGTGCTCTCAAAGTTATATACTTTTATTGGAGAAGTAAAAAACAAAGTTAAAGGAGGCCAAGATTAATATGACTAATAATAATCATACTAAAATTACGTTTGAATCAACTACATTTTGGGGGTTACTAAAAATTGTTGGCATTAAAGAATTTTTGTCCTGGTCTCTATATTGGGCATTCATACTATCAGCAGGTCTCATAATTTTTATAATTAGAAACAATTCTCCGGGCAGCGATTTTGTTACGCTTGCCTCCCAATTATCAGGTACTCTGCTAGGTGCATCAGCAGCCATATTCGGTATTGTAATTGCTGCTTTGACACTAACCATTACGTTGTTCCATCATTCGCTTTTACCGGCTATGCTAGAGAGGCAACTACTCCATAAGTATTTATTCCCTTTTTGGTACGCAGTTGCCTTATGGTGTGTCAATATATTTGTGGGGTTGTTACTTATAATCTTCATTTCTCTCAAACAAGTTTGCTTTATTCCCTTTGCCATTAGCTTGGAGCTATTTTTGTTTCTATACGCTACCTTTTATACAGTAAGTCTCACAGGCTTGGTAATTCGCTTAGCTTTGCAAAGAGCACAAATTAAAAGTAAGTAAATACACATCTTCTTAATCTGATATGGTGTGTATTTTTATTTCACCCAAAATAGAACGTACGTTCCGAAATAAAAGGAGGTTTTATATGAGATTAGCAGTATATGCACGTGTCAGTTCAGACGATCAAGCAGAGCGTGGTACGATCGAAAACAAACTTGAATTTGCTCGTAAGTATGCGGATCTCCATCAATTAGAAATCGTTAAGTGGTACAAGGATGACGGCGTTACTGGAACAATACCACTAGAATCTCGTGCAGCTGGCCGAGAACTCTTGCAAGATGCTAAGAATGGAGTTATTGATCTCCTTCTAATCTATCGCTTAGACCGGCTTGGACGATCGGCCAGAATCATCCTTAATTCCGTTCACGAGCTAGAAACTGACGGTGTAAAAATCCGTTCCATGACGGAGCCTTTCGATACTGGAGACCCATCTGGTCGCTTTCTTCTAACCATTCTGGCAGGCGTAGCTGACCTAGAACGTGAGACTATCCTGGAACGTCTGTGGTACGGTGCAAACCGCGCTGCACGGTCTGGCAAATGGCTTGGAGGTATTGTTCCCTATGGGTACCGAGTAGACAGTGAGGGCTATCTAGAGATTTGTGAAGACCTACTCCCCCACTCCGACATGACAGAGGCAGGTGTTGTCAGGCTGATCTTTCACATGCTAGCTAATCAAGGCCATTCCTGCATTAAAGTATCAGACTACCTGAATGCACTAGGTGTCCCAACTGCTTACGCCAAGGATGATCGGAAAGTTACTCGTGGGAAACGAAAAGAGAATACTGCGGGTATCTGGCGCCCTTCAAGAGTACGTGGCATTATTACAAATACCTCTTACAAGGGAGTACATTTCTACGGAAAACGGAGTACACGGAAACGCGATGTAATTGAACGCGAAGTTCCAGCCATCGTTGATGTAGACGCATGGGAGAAAGCCTCAGAAAGTCCTTCGTAATAACCAAATTGAAGCTATGCGTAACATCAAGAATCAATATTTACTACGTAGCTTACTAAAATGTCAGTGCTACGGATTAACTTATGTGGGGATTCATTATCCTGGAAGTAAACGAGCGCTAAAAGGGTACTACACTTGCACAGGTAAGCAAGCTTATAAGGGCCCGATGCACGGGAAATGTACTTCGAAGAATTTGCCGCAAGATTGGATTGAGGACCTTGTGTGGAGAGATTGCTTGGCCTTTATTAATCAGCCAGGGGAAGCCCTTCAGGAGATTGCTGAAGCTAGAGAAGTAAAGCAGGCTAAGAAGGTCGATTTGGAATCCGAAATAGCACTTATTCAGAAGAGCATAGATGATAAAGATATAGAACGTCAGAGCATCCTAGACCTCTTCTGTAAAAGCATCATTACTTTTACCGATTTAGAAAAACAGATCCAAAAAATCAATCAAGAGAAAGAGATCCTCGAGCAACGCATAAAAGAAATACGGACCTCGCTGCAAGTTGACCGCGATTATTCTACTAAGGTAATGAATGCTTTTCAATTACTCACATCACTACGAGACAAACTTGATGATAATCCCTCATTCGAAACGAGACGTGAAATTGTGAAGGCTTTGGTCCAGTGCATTCAGGTACATACAACACCTAGCGAAGGTTCAAAACGTCCTCGTGCTTCAGTCACCGTTCAGTATTGTTTTGCCAAGGATATTATCTACACGGACAAGGATTGCACGAACCGATTAACAGAATCCGAGCAGGGAAGGTAAAAACCTGCTTAGATCGCCCAATCGTGACAACTCCTGATTCCAGCGGCTGGCGTAGTACCTCTAATACATGCCTTGAAAACTCGGGCATCTCATCCAGGAAGAGTATCCCTCCGTGAGACAAGCTGCACTC
>NZ_PXZM01000054.1 GCF_003013395.1 Brevibacillus fortis
AGAATATTTTACAGACTCAAGAGAAGCCATCACCCCAATCGCCTCAACATTTACTGAATTTTTATCGAAGTTGTATTAATCGAAAATACAAGCTACCTGACAAAAAGCCTCGTGGACACGAATCAACCACGAGGCTTTTCCTTATATTATTTACACGAATTGTATATTTTTTAGTGAAATTTTAGTGTTTTGTATTGAGGGTCGTGACGCCGCCAAGAGCTTATGAACGCATGCCAATTCCGCCATCAGAGAGTGTTGGCCACAGCTTATCGTTGATAAATCTACCAAGAAGAAGCCCTGCCACTTTTTGAAAGTGCAGGACTTCTTCTTTTTCTTCTTATTTCAAATCCTGACCCACTTTAATCACATACATCTGCGTTGGCTTGTTATTAATTTTAATCTTACCCTTCTCGTCATAGCCATCCACACCGAAATCATTATCATTCACAATGGCAATCGTGTTTTTATCCACAATCGCCAATCCTTCCAGCTTTTCATGCGGATAATTCAGCTTGGCTACATCCACCAGCAATTCCTTGGAAACAGGCACAATTCCTTGCTCTTTCACTTGGGCAACAGTGAGTTTTTCGAAGTCCTGCTCACTTGTTGGCGTACCGAGTAAATTGGTTGCTTTCGAAAAATCAGCCTTGTAAATACGTTTAAGCTGTGCGTCTGCACCGGCATTTTTGTCTCGCTCGTCAATCAGTAAAACATCCTGGCTTAGTGCGGCCAAGTCGCTGATAACGACGTCTTTCTGTTTCACTTTCACGAAATCCTTAGCGTTCTCTGCGATGTACATGTACTCACCTACGACTTTTTTGGTGGCCAGATCCATTTTTAGAATGCGTAAGTTACGGGAAGCTTCTCCTGTCTTTTTATCAGGGAGTGCCATCGGACTTTGTATGGAAGTATACAAGAACTTACCGTCTGGAGAGATCGTGACACCTTCGAAGCCACGGTTTGCAATACGTTTGGAATAGACGGCTGGCAGCGTATCAAAAATCTCCATCTGTGCGCCTGCGGCAAGCATGGCCTCTTTGGAGCCCTTAGGTACATAGCGGCCCAGGATTGTGCCATCGCGTTTTACTTGAATGATGGATGGGCGGTATTCGTCGGATAACCAAAACGTATCGTCGACTGGGTTGTAAGCGATGCCTTCCAAATCCAAACCGTCTGGATCGTAACTAAGCTTCTTTGTTCCCGTTACATCGTAAGGGACTTCATCAGGACCAGAGAGGTTTGGCAATCCACTGATATCGTTCGTTTTCGTAAAAGCGTTGATCTTGCCCTGTGGCAAACGCAGCTTGATTGTTTCCAAAACATGAATGTTTCCGTTCTCCACTTTTATTTTGTACAAGCGTGGTGTGTAGTTTTGGTCAGGAAATGTACGCAGCTCGTCCTTACCGTATTGACCATTTGGTCCACGGTCAGCCAATGTATAAAAGATAGAAGGAGGATCGTTTGGAAGATGAACCAGACCGGAGAAGCCGCCTTCCTTAATACCTTCAGTAAGGGCAGGAGGATTTTTCCATTCATGGATTTCTGCTACAACTGGTGCTGCCATTACATTTTGAGTTGCACCTGCTCCTTGTGTTCCGATCAATGCCAGAGCTGTAATTGTTGCGATCAGCAAGCCTTTCTTTTGAAAGTGAATCTTCATCAATATCCCTCCGAATAAAAAAACGACGTAGTGAACCGCTTTTGTTAGACTACCTGAACTATATTAGGAAAATATGAAGCTAAAATGATGGTTTTGTAAAAAATACGAACACCTTGACCAAAGGGGTTCCAGCTGTCATTCATTCTACTGGAGGGATAGTCTCTTTTTTGTACATCGACTCTATTTTTCACTGTGATTGTATATTTTTCAGTGAAAATTTAGTATTATTTTTTGAAGGGTTCCAAATAATAGTGGTTTCATTGTACTTCTTACAAGTTCATGTAGAGATTGGAGATATTAATGATGAAGAAAAACATTTACTTTAACCATGATGGCGGCGTTGATGATTTAATTTCTTTATTCTTGCTGCTCCAAATGGACAATGTGAATCTGACGGGGGTATCCGTCATTCCAGCGGATTGCTACTTGGAACCAGCGATGTTTGCCAGCCGAAAAATCATCGATCGCTTCGGTAACGGCGGTTTGGATGTAGCAGAGTCCAATTCCCGCGGGAAAAATCCTTTCCCAAAGGACTGGCGCATGCATGCCTTTTATGTAGACGCACTGCCCTTGCTCAATGAATCAGGAGAAGTGATTACGCCAGTAGCGGACAAGCCTGCGCATCTTCATATTATTGAAACGCTGCGTGCAACGAAAGGAAAAACGACCTTGCTGTTTACTGGGCCTTTGACTGACCTCGCGCGTGCATTGGATATCGATCCGACCATCGAAGAAAAAGTAGAGCGCCTGGTGTGGATGGGCGGAACATTCCGTGAAGAAGGAAACGTGCATGAGCCTGAGCACGATGGAACAGCAGAGTGGAACGTATTCTGGGATCCGGAAGCAGCTGCTCGTGTATGGGCAAGCGGAATCGAGATTGATTTGGTCGCACTGGAGAGCACGAACCAAGTCCCACTGACACTGGATGTTCGTGAGCGCTGGGCAAAAGCGCGCAAGCATATCGGTGTAGATTTCTTGGGTCAATGCTACGCAATGGTGCCGCCGCTTGTACACTTCTCGACCAACTCGACTTACTACCTGTGGGATGTATTAACCACAGCATTTGTTGGCAATAGTGATCTTGTAAAGGTACAAACGGTTAACAGTATCGTCATGACAGAAGGGGCAAGCCAAGGCCGGACCGTTGAGACGGCTGACGGACGCCCGGTACATGTGGTTTATGACGTAGATCGTGATGCATTTTTTGATTACATAACAGAATTAGCGAAAAAAGCGAACTAGAACAAAGCAAGTCATCTTAGATATCGACACAGCTGGCGATAAGGAAAGGATACCTTCATGCAATACATTTGGGGAGTTCTCGGCATCCTGGGAATTTTTTTAATAGCCATTGCGTTTTCGAAAAATCGGAGAGCGATCAATCCGAGAACGGTCATTGGTGCGTTTGCGATTCAGTTTATTTTTGCTTTGATCGTGCTGAAATGGGATTTTGGGAAAAAGCTTTTGGAGTACTTGGCGTCGATTGTTCAAAGCATGATTGATTCGACGAATGCCGGAATTCAGTTCTTGTTTGGTGGGATACTCGGTGCACAGAACGCAGGCTTTACGTTTGCCCTGCAAGTATTGCCGATCATTATTTTCTTCTCTTCCTTGATTTCGGTCCTGTATTATCTCGGAATCATGCAGTGGGCGACGAAAATCATCGGTGGATTTTTGTCTCGGGTGCTCAAAACGAGCGAAACCGAATCGATGTCAGCCTCTGCAAATATTTTCTTGGGTCCGATTGAGGCGCCACTTGTCGTAAAGCCTTATATTGAGAAAATGACCAACTCCGAGCTGTTTGCTGTCATGACAGGTGGACTGGCGTGCGTTTCGGGTTCGGTTATCGGTGGATATGCGATGCTTGGTGTTCCGATTGAGTATTTGCTGGCCGCAGCATTCATGGGAGCGCCGGGTGGTCTGTTGCTTGCGAAAATGATGATGCCGGAAACAGAACAGCCACACAGAGTGGAACATGTGGAAGTAATGAAAGATACGGAGTCCAGAAACGTCATTGATGCGGCTGCTCGCGGAGCTTCGGATGGGCTAAAAGTAGCTGCTGGTGTCGGTGCGCTGTTGCTCGCGTTTATCTCGTTAATTTTCTTGCTGAACACGATTATTGGCTGGCTTGGCGGGTTAGTGGGAGTAGAAGCGTTGACGCTCGAGCATATTTTAGGCTACTTGTTCGCGCCGATTGCCTTTATGATCGGGGTTCCGTGGGAGGAAGCGCTAAAAGCAGGTTCTTTCATCGGGCAAAAGATTGTCCTCAACGAATTTGTTGCGTACACAGCTTTTGCACCGGAGATTGCGAATTTGTCGCAAAAAAGCGTTGTGATCATCAGCTTCGCCCTTTGCGGATTTGCCAATCTGGCTGCGCTGGCGATGGTCATTGGCGGCTTGGGCGGATTTGCTCCGTCAAGAAGATCAGACCTTGCTGAGATGGGCTTGCGTGCAGTAGTTGCGGCAACCTTGGCGAATCTGTTGAGCGCAGCGATTGCGGGGATGCTCATTTAGATGATGGAATAGAAAAAAGTACGAGGGCTGGAGTGATCCATGCCCTTGTTTTTTTTACGTATAGGAATTTATAAAATAAATTCCGGAGCGCATAAAAAATTTCCGCTAAAACGCGGTCGCTCCTCCATGAAAAGGCCTCAATATAGGTTTTTTATGGTGCTACTTGTAAAAAGGGGGAAAAAATGCTCTTGTTGGAAAAGTAAGAAGCTTGTTATTTCAGGAAATGGAGTTGGAATCATGAAGGCAGACGTCCTTTTTAACCAGTTTCCCATTCGAAAGTCAGACGAGTACACCTTGAAGAAAATCGAAGAGCAGCATTTGGACGAAGTATTTGAAATCTACAGCAACGACAACGTATTTGCATACTGCGGCATTATCCCCAAGCATAAGAGAGAGACTGTGAAAAGCATGATCGGGCATTTTGAGCGAGACTATCTGAAAAAATCCAGGATCAAATGGGGGATATTCGCCAATGATAACCCCGAGCATTTGCTTGGCATTGTCGAAGCTTTCGACTTTAATCAAAAGGTAAACATGGTGACGATTGGCTACTTCTTGTCCGAAGCGCATTGGGGAAAAGGGATTGCGACGGAAGCGGTAAAAATCTTGCTCCCATTTTTGTTCATGGATGTCAAAATCAACAGAATTCAGGCCGAAGTGATGCCGCCAAACGAGATTTCCAAGAAGGTATTGTTGAAAAATGGTTTCACGAAAGAAGGAACGGTAAGACAAGCGACGCTATGGGCGGGCAAAGGAATTGTGGATTTAGAGATATATGGGATATTAAAAGAGGACTACGAAAAAGGAAGGGGATGAGTGGTTGCCACTTCCTTTGTTGTGTACGCGTTATGGCGACGGTTTTCGATCGATACGGGTTCAATTATGTACAATCGTAAAACGTCCTAGTAGTTATAGCGTAGCTGGAGAGAAGGGACTAATCATTGTGATATTGACGTACGGTAGAGAAGGAGTGGTCGTCAGAATAAAAATCTGATGCCCTGTCCTTTTTTATTGACCTTCACACGATGTGATGGTTTAAAGTGGAGGATATAGATCAGCAAGGGGGAGATTCCCATTCATATTAGTGAATTGTCTCGCAAAACAGGCGTGAGTCTTCGTTCTTTGCGCTATTACGAAGAAAAGCAGCTTTTGAACCCGATTCGATTGGAAAACGGGTATCGTGAATATGCTGAATCTGACGTTGAACGAGTCAGAATTATTCAACTTTACTTCGGTCTTGGTCTTTCCGTTAAGGAAATTGGCGAATTTTTTGATTGTGCGTATACGGAAGCCATCAAGCCTCAATGTCTGCCAAATGCGATTGTAGTTGGTGAAAAAAAGCGAGAACAGATCAGAAAACAAATCGAGATCTTACGAAAAGCTGAAGCGCATCTGGACAATTGCCTATCGAGTTGGAAAGAAATTTTGCGTAAAGGAGAGGGTCAAAAATGAATCGCACAATGGTTCAAAAAAATCAGCGACTGGCAATCGTTACGGGAGGGAACCGTGGAATCGGGAGGGAGATTGCACGTCAGTTGGCCGTAAAAGGGTTGCAAGTGTTGATTACATGTCGGGATGACGAGAAAGGGCGGCAAGCTGTTGAGGGGATGCAGAAAGAAGGGCTATCTGTCATGTATCAGGTAGTAGATGTAAAGGATTCACAAAGCATCGGGCAGATGATCAAAAGTGTTGAAAATAATTTTGGCCGTCTGGATGTGCTCGTGAATAATGCAGGGATCATTTTGGATAGGGGAGTCTCTGTGCTGGATGTAGAAGAATCAGCGATCAGAGAGACATTTGAAACCAATTTTTACGGTTCTCTACGAATGATCCAAGCCTCCGTCCCTCTGATGAAACGAAATCAATATGGTCGTATTGTGAATATCTCTTCAGGACTGGGAGCATTTGATATCCTGCAAGGATTCTTAGGCTTGAAGGGTTCGTCCTCCGCTTACCGCATCTCCAAAACGATGCTCAATGCTTTGACATGCTTGGTGGCGCAAGAAGTAGAGAAGGATGGGATCAGAGTAAACGCTGTATGTCCGGGCAGAGTGCAAACGGATATGGGCGGAGTAGATGCTCCTTTGACGGTTGTGGAGGGAGCAGATACTGCTGTCTGGTTGGCAACCCTAGGTGAAGATGCTCCCAATGGCGGTTTCTTCCGTGATCGTCAGCAGATTACGTGGTAGATGAGGAGCGATAGGAACTGTGAAGATGTGCAAATCACCAGAATACACCGTTACCTGTAAAAGCTCTCCTATGTTACTATGATGGGTATGATCAAACATAGGTAGCTGGAATGGGGAAAACATCTTGAAAACATTTAAGAAAGTCTATATAGAAATCACAAGCGTTTGCAATCTCGCCTGTACCTTTTGTCCGCCAACGGAGCGCAGTAAAAGTTTTATTAAAGTAGAAGACTTTGCGAAAAGGCTGGATGAGATCAAACCGCACACCGATTACATTTATTTGCACGTCAAAGGGGAACCGCTTCTCCATCCCAAGATTGATGAGCTGCTCGATATCAGCCATGAGAAGGGCTTCAAGGTCAATATCACCACAAATGGTACGCTGATCGCGAAAAATCGGCATAAATTGCTAGGCAAGCCTGCGCTCCGACAAATGAACTTTTCGCTTCACAGCTTTGACGGACATATCGGCTCAACCAACCGCGAAGGTTATTTGCGGGAAATTCTTTCATTTGTTCGGGAAGCCCAGGAGCATCAAGTGATTTTTTCATTCCGTCTATGGAATTTGACGCAGGACAACGCCACGAACATTCAAAAGAGTAGAAACCGCCAGACTCTCGAAATGATTGAGAAAGAATTTGGGCTGGACTATCGAATCGAAGAAATGGTAATGCCGGGCAGCGGGGTAAAAATCGATGACCGCGTCTATTTGAACCAAGATTACGAATTCCAGTGGCCGAGTCTGACAGCGCCTGAGGATGATGGAAAAGGCTTTTGCCATGGACTGCGCACGCAGGCGGCGATTCTCGAAAATGGAACGGTTGTGCCTTGCTGTCTCGATGGGGAAGGGGTTATTAATCTAGGGAATATCAATCAGACCTCTTTCACTGATATTGTGGATGGCGAGCGGGCAAATAATCTGGTAGATGGATTTTCTCGCAGGGAAGCTGTCGAGGAATTATGCAGAAGATGTGGGTATCGTCAGAGGTTTGGAGCATAGAAAAGACAAAACGTCCGAAAAACACGATTCGGACGTTTTCTTCATCATGTGAGCGACGCTACAAGCAACGGCGGCAGCGGCAGCGGCAGCGGATGCAACAAAACCGACAGTGGCGGCGATGAGTACGTAATAAGCTGCTACAGAAACCGCATGGACGACGGTGGCGACGAATGCACCGATCCTGGTCGCGGTTAAAATTTTTGTAGCTGTTTCTATCTTGATCCCCTTCCTTGTCTCCGTCACACTCTCTTTCTATAAACGCACGGTCATTACGACCACCGCTCGACATAGATCCACCTCTTTGTTGTTAATACGATATTTTATGAAGCTTGTTTAGACATGATTGGACGAACTATCGGGGAGATAAGCTTGTTTTGAAATAAAAAAGATAGCTGAACTCTTAGCGGAAAGGAGCTAATGAGAACAGCTATCTTTATTTGAATCATTAATAGAATGATCGATCCGCTGAAAGTCGCATGTGGTAGCCTTGCATGAAGCAATCGTCGAGATTACCACAATGCCCGTGCAGTAACTCAGGTCTTCCTCACCTCAACTACTTGCAGCTCCAGCTCCCGGATCTTCCTCACACGCCCAATCATCATTCCAAGAATCGCAACAAGTACGCCAGAGAGAACAAACAGAAAGCCAATCCCCCTGCCCGCCCCTGTTCCGATGACCTGCCCGACAGTTTGCCCAAGCAATCGATCAGGATCAAACAACGGATTGAATACATGATCCGCCAAAAATCCAGCCGAGCCAAATGCCAGTACGAATCCGATTTGTGAAATAGCCGTGATCATCGACCATACTCTGCCTTGCCGTTCATTCTCGACATTCGTTCGGATGAGAACCTCCAGGCTCGTGTTCACAAAGGGGAGCGTGATGAAAAAGAGGAAGCCAAAAGCTATGATAAGCCAAACGGAGGTGAACACACCCATCAGGGCATAAAACAAGCCAGCAAATACGAGAGAGAAGGAAAGCATGAACACCTTGCTCTTTCCCATACCGAAAAGTCCGATCAAAAGGCTGCTAACGAGCATTCCCGATGCAGATACAGAGAGGGCGATACCGAGTGTCTTGGAATCAGTTACTGTCAGCATCATAGGCCCAAAAAGCGATTGCAGCAGCCCGATGTAAAAGCAGACGACGGACATTAACAGAACTAACGAGAAAACTCCTTTCATTGAAAGAAGATAGCGGAAGGCTTCAGACATTTCCTGAAAAAAGCTTTGTCTGTCATGCTTCTGGGGAGTGGCATGGTGTTTCATAATCAGTAACACGGCGCCTACAGCGAGGAGGAAGGTCATGATATCGATGAGTAATACGAGCTTGATATCAAAAGCACTGAGAAGAAATCCAGCAACCAGTGGAGAAATAAGATATTGAGCGGAATTTGCCAGTTGGATGAGCCCGCTTGCCTGCGAGTACAGCTCTTCCGAAACCAGATCGGAGACGGCGGCCCTAAAGGCTGGATTTAGAATAGCGGCAGAGATCGAGCTGATGCTGACCCCCAAATAGATGTGCCATAATTCCATTTGACCGGATAACATGACAAGGAAAATGAACAGGATACCGGCTATGGAACCGATATCGCCAATAATCATCATTTTTTTGCGGTCAAATCTGTCTGCAAGCACACCGCTAAAGGGAAGGAGAAGGAAGGATGGGAGAAAAGAGAAGAGAATGATCAACGAATAGCTCATGGTTGATTGGGTCTGTTGAAAAACAAAGACACCCAAGGCAAAAGCGGTTAGTCCACTTCCGATAGCAGAAAACAGCTGTCCTGACCAAATGATCAGAAATCTGCGAAAGGCTTTATCATGAGCGTTCATTGTCTTTCCTCCTTTTCAATCACAGAAACGAGAAGGACCCCGGCGCAGCTCCTAATGACCTTTCAATCATCACCTGCATGGCTTGTAGTCGTTTTGACTGTTCATCTTGATCCCACTGAAAAATGCCTGATTCCAACAGGAATTGTGAGCCAGCGAGGAGAAACTGTACGGTCTCCAAGGCATTTTCGACATCAAAGACAGCTTCTTTATTTCCTTGTTCAATGACTTGCGCAAGGACAGGGGCAATTTTTAAGATAATGGCGATGTTCAGACGTTCGTGGAGCTCTCTGTTTTCAGGGCGATGCAAGCTTTCCATCCATTCGGCTTGCTTGTCGATTCCATGGCTTTGACTGCGCAGCATCTGGCGAACCTTTTCCATGACGCTTAAGGTAGGATCATCTGCTATTTTTTTATATTGTTCGTAAAGCGTATCGACCATGGATTGAACAAATGCTTCGAGGATCTCTTCCTTCGATTTGAAGTAGTAATAAAAGGTTCCTTTCGCTACGCCCACCTTTTGAATGATCGCATCCACGGTTGTATGGACATATCCCTGATTTCGAAACAGCTCCCCGGCGGCTTCCAATATTTCTGTTCGCCGTGTTGTGGGGTCTTTCACGATTCTTTTCATCTGCGCCTCCTTCGAATGTCAGTAAGTGGTTGAATACAGATTATCATATGACTGACCGTCAGTCTATAAGTGCGTTAAATAAAAAGAGGAGTGATAGCCTCCTCTATTCGGTATTGTGTATTTATTAAGATGATGGCAAACGTTCGTTATAATTTCTCGGCAATTATCGTGAATGTTTTCGGGATTCCTTTATCAAAAACTTCCGATGAAAGATTCGGGAGCTCTTCCAGCATTTTTAGGCACAGCCCTTTGCTTGCAATGGCCGTAACAATTTCCCCTAATGTCCAATTGCGCAACATTACTTTTGATTCAGCGTCATTCATCCCGCTCGAAATGAATTTGGAGAAAGCAATGTCCTTTTCCTCGAGCGAGGTGTCGAAATAATCGCCTGTTACTTTATGTTTGCGGATATTAGCAGTCGTTCCGCGTGAGGAGATGAGTTTTGTGGATACCGGATGGAAATCTTGGAGGACGAGCACGCCACCTTTTCGCAGGAGCGAGTTGACCACCTGGAACAATTCGGTTAAGTCCAAAAAGTAATGAAGAATACCGAATTCCATAAAAACGAGATCATACTCACCAGACAATACATCTGGAGGTAGCTGCAATACATCCGATACGATGTAAGTCAAGTCAACATCGGCAGCTGCAGCCAGTTCTTTGGCGAACTGCTCATTCTCATGAGAGAAATCGGCGATGGTCACGTCGGCACCTAGCAAGGCGAGCGCAACGGCTTTGTTTCCATTTGAACCGAGTAAATTGATAATCTTCTTGCCGCGAATATCCCCCATGAGCTCATATACATAACCAATTCGCTTTTGGGGGTCTTCTTTTATTTTGACCGCTGCCTCAGCAGGTGTTCCAAATCGTTTCAGCCACGCTTGATAAGCCCCAGTGTTCCAAGCCGCTTTATTTAGTTGTGCTGTTTCCACAAATTCCCCTCCATCGAGTATTCCATTCAAAAACTGCCCCCGTTTTGTTGGTACGAGGGCTTAGGTAATTTATCATACTGACACAATGCATTCGTGTCTATATATTTTCGAAGTGTTAATTTTTCCATGTGTGACCTTGAAAGTGAGAGCAATTGGGGGCGAGATTCTTCATTTGTGAAGCAAAGCAGGACAGTGGTAATATTGGGAAAAATAGATACGTCCGCTCTTTATGCGGTCGAGGGTTTGTTCGACGGGAGGCAAGCTGCTTTGAAAATCAAAGTGTTGATCGCAGACGACAATTCGTTTATACGGGAAGGCATGAAAATCATCCTGACGAGCTTCGAGGAGTTTGAAGTAGTCGGGATTGTGGAGGATGGGGTCGAGGCGGTGACTTTTTGTAAACATAACGAGGTAGACATAGCACTTTTGGACGTTCGGATGCCGAACATGAATGGAGTGGAAGCGACTCGTGTGTTGACTGCCGAGACTACGGTCAAACCGCTCATTTTGACTACATTCGACGATGACGAATTTGTCCTCGAAGCCATTCAAGCGGGGGCACGCGGCTATTTATTGAAAAACAATGATCCCAACCGCATTCGAGACGCCATCAAGAGTGTCTATAACAACCATCATGTGCTCCAAGATGTGGTCCTGGATAAGATCAAAATGAACCTGAATACTGGGAAGAACGCTACGGATACAGTGTCCACGACAGCTCCTTCCAAAGCGACAGCAGCCAACCCTACCGAAAGTAAAATCGACCAAAGCTTATTTACGGAACGGGAGATCGATGTCATGAAGCAGATCGCGAAAGGGCTATCGAACAAAGAAATCGCCAAGAAGCTGTTTATTTCCGAGGGGACAGTTGCGAATTACATTACTTCCATCTTGAATAAAACAGCGCTTGAACACCGTACGCAGATCGCCATCTATTATTTGACGGGCGAAACGAACATGTCTGATTGAAAGGAGGTTATTACCGATGGAAATATGGACAATGGCTAATAAGGCAGCGGTGCTTGGGTTTATCATCGTGACTTCTTTTCTGGCTCATCCGACTTCTGAAATTGACCCGTGGCAAATGCTTGTATACCTGTTGTATCTGGCTATCAATCTCACTATTCTCACTGTGAAACAGATGAATCAAAAGCAATTATTTATGGGGCTATCCATCGGGTTCGTGGTAGCAAGTACACTTGTGTTGGACCCGTTATTTGTACTGCTCTTACCAGTCCACATTTTGGAGCTCGCGTTCTTGGCGGGTAAGCAGAGGGTGGTCGTATTTGTATGTATGCTGTTGCCTTTGTTCATCGTTTTGCCTGAATGGATGCCCTTGTATTTACTAACGGCCTTTCTTAGCTTTTTACTGTACAGGTGTGGCAGTATGTTAACTGACAAGCTCGGCAGAGTAGAGGCTGAACGGGAGAAGATGAGAGAGGATTTACAAAGCTTGACCCGCTCCTTGAACGAAAGCAGCGAATACTTCCGTCAGTCGACCTATACGATTCAACTGGAGGAGCGAAATCGCCTTTCTCAACAAATCCATGACGATGTGGGGCATGCGGTGGCAGGTGCGCTCATTCAGATGGAAGCGTCGCGACTGCTGATGGCGACTGATCAGGACAAGGCATCCGAGCTCCTTCGCAATGCGATCGCGATATCGAAGGAAGGGCTGGAGCGTATCAGAGTGACACTCAAGGATGTGAAGCCACGGCCGGAGGAGCTGGGAATCAATCGACTCCGGTTGTTTGTCGATGAGCTGTCCGTCAGAGAGACGGTGACAGCCACGCTTACTTTTGAGGGGGACATCGACGTCATTACACCGATTCAGTGGAAAATCATCCAGCAAAATGCAACGGAAGCGGTCACGAATGCACTCAAATATGCGAAGGCGACAGTGATTTCCCTAGAGGTACGGGTGCTGAATACATTCATAAAAGCAGTGGTCACAGACAATGGGGGCGGCGCAGACAAGGTTGTAAAAGGGCTTGGTATTCTCGGGATGGAGGAGAGAGCTGCTTCCGCTGGTGGAACGGTGATTGTAGACGGTACGCGAGGCTTTAGCGTGACCACTCTGCTGCCTTATCGCAACGAATGAAAAAGATCATGAGAAACAACATGAGGTTTCTCATACCGGGGGATGAACTTATGCACTGACATAGGGGCATCCTTTTTTATTACAATGCAGACATAACCACGAAGGGAGTGAGTTACGTGAGTCATGTATTGGAAATTCGTCAACTAACGAAAAAGTTCGGTGATTTCGTCGCCGTCGACAATATGTCTCTGAACGTGCGTGAAGGAGAAATCTTTGGTTTCTTGGGGGCCAATGGAGCGGGGAAGAGCACGACCATCAACATGATCGCCTCCCTGTTGCGCGTAACAAAGGGTGAGATTAACCTGCTGGGAAAAAACATTGAGAAACACAGCAAATTCGCCAAAATGAACATCGGCATCGTACCTCAAGATATCGCCATCTACGAGGATATGACTGCCTATGAAAACGTGAGGTTTTTCGCTGGCTTGTACGGACTGCGTGGATCACTGCTTCGCGAACGGACAGAAGAGGCGCTTGAATTCGTAGGTCTCGGTGACAAATCCAAGAGCTATCCCAAAAACTTCTCTGGCGGGATGAAGCGTCGGTTAAACATCGCTTGCGCCATTGCCCATCGGCCGAAGCTGATCATCATGGATGAACCCACTGTCGGAATTGACCCTCATTCGCGCAATTATATCTTGAATTCGGTACGCAAGCTAAACGACATGGGCTGCACGATTATTTATACGAGCCATTACATGGAGGAAGTCGAGGAAATCTGCACGCGCATTGCCATCGTCGACCACGGAAAAGTCATCGCCGAAGGATCGAAGGAGCAGCTAAAAGCGATTATTACCGATACGAAAGAAATTTGGATTGGTATCAGAACGGATGAGCCATTGAACCTACAGGCTCTTAAGGCGATTGCTGGTGTGACTGCGGTGCTTCAAGAAGAGAATACGATCAAAATCGTGTCCAAAGCGGAGATCAACAATCTGAACCGGATCATTCAACAATTAATCAAGGATCAGGTAGAAATCCGCTCCGTTGAAGAGCAAGCGCCGAATCTGGAGACGGTGTTCTTGACCTTAACCGGTCGAAACTTGCGAGACTAGAGGAGGGGCTTTGCCATGAACATATGGAATATCGCTGTAAAAGAAATCAAGTCCAGCCTTCGCGAAAAGAGAACGTTTATGTTTATGCTAGCACTTCCCCTCATTCTGATGCTGATATTAGGTTCCGCCCTTTCCAATGCGTTCGATGACACAAGGACCGTAGGAGACATGCGCTTGCTGTATAAAAGTGACGGAACGAATGAGCAGGTTTCGACGGGGTGGCATGCATTTATCACAGCGATCGAAAATGAGGGAGTCGAGGTCGTTCAAGCGGGACCAGGCACAGACGGGAATGAAGAAGTTCGAGCGGACCGCTATACGGGCTACGCCGTTGTTAGTGATGATGGGATTGAGTTTTATGGCAGCAGCAAGAATGCGATTGGAAGCAACATCCTTGCGGGGATGCTGACTGTTTTTGCCGATCGTTATTCGCTCGCATCCGCAGCCTATCAGGTAGATCCAGAGACTGCTTTGGCTACGATCACAACTGCCGGACAAAACGATGAATTTATTCGCGAGACGACCTTGCATCCGAATAAAAAGCCGAGATCAATCGACTATTACGCGATGGCAATGACTACGATGATCGGGCTCTACGCGATGATCAATGCGAGTTATTTATTCAGTGGAGAGCGAACGAACAAAACAGCCATTCGACTAATGGCAGCACCTGTAAGCAAAGGTGCCATTTTTACCGGAAAAGTGATCGGTTGTACGGTAATTAACCTGTTTTTCGTACTCGTCGTGTTCTTAGTCAGCAAGTTCGTATTCCAAGCAGATTGGGGTAATCACTATGGAATGGTTATCCTCGTGCTTTTGACAGAGGTGGTGCTTGCGGTCAGCCTGGGTCTGGGTATCAGCTTTCTTTTCAAAGGCGAAGGGATAAGGGCAATCAACAATATTTTTACGCAAGTCGCCTCCTTTGCAGGCGGTGCCTATTTCCCTATTGATCAATCAGGGGGGTTCATTAGTCTTTTGTCCAATTTTTCTCCCCTTCACTGGGTAAATACAGGTCTGATGCAAATCATCTACACAGACAATCCGACAGGTGCATGGTTTGCGATTACGATGAATGTGAGCTTTGCCACGGCGTTCATCATCTTTTCTGTTTTCACGGTGCGCAGACGGGAGGGTGCTTTCGTATGAGTGAAATGGTATGGCTAATTCGGAAAACGCTGATGGAGACGTTTCGCAGCAAAAAAAACTGGTTCACCTACTTGGGGTTGCCGATCGCAGGGGTTCTGCTGTCGCTTACCCTCTACAGCAATGCAAGCAGTGGCACGATCCATGTAGGAATCATCAATCAGGATGGGAACCAGATGATCACGCAGGACACGATCCGGTTTATCGAGAGATTGAATCATATCGAGGTCACAGTCATCGACGAACAAACGATGCGCAAAAAAATCGCTTCTGGTGAGCTAGATAGCGGAATTGTTTTTGAGCCAGGGTATGCTGCTAGTGTTCGAAAAGGGGCGCCAGCGCACTTGAATATTGTATCAGTAAAGGGTGCACAGGTTACTGCCTACGTGAAGGCCATGCTGCACAGTTATATCGGCAATCTAGCTGCGATTGGAAGGACGGCACAGGCGGATGAGGCAAAGTTCACGAAGCTGTATGCGGCATACCACGAGCAAAGCTACAAGCTAAATACGGTAACGTTTCAAGACACCTCGAACGTGACGCGTATGACGAATCAATCGATTGGTTTCCTCATTATGTTCATGATGTTTTCAGCGGTGAACATGTCGGAGATCATTTTAAAAGAAAAAGAGAATCGCACCTTTTTGCGACTCCTTTCTTCGCCGATGTCGGCCAGATCCTATGTATTCTCGAATATCATCGTCAGCATTTTCATGTTGCTACTGCAAATCATCGTGACCTTGCTCGTCATGAAAAATGTCTTCGGCATAGATGCAGGCGTCTCGTATGGTCAAATGATTTTGCCGTTGTTCGTGTTCGCGCTGGGGGCAATCGCACTTTCGCTGATGACCGTTGCCTTTGCGAAGAGTAGAGCAGGTGCCGGAGCTATTTCCAACCTGATCATCGTACCGACGTGCCTCCTGGCTGGCTGCTTCTTTCCCATGGAAATCATGCCGGACACCGTGCGCAAAATTTCAACATTCTTGCCTCAGCATTGGCTGCTCGATACGGTGAATAAGCTTCAACAAGGGTACAGTCTGGGGAGCTTGTATTTGAACATGGTCATTTTACTCGCATTCGCTACCGTTTTTGCCTTGATCGCCATCTATCGGTTTGGGCGGAATAACGATAGTAGACAGTTTGTGTGAGAAAAATAGGACTCTGTGAACTGCAATAGGACAAGGGATAATTCGAATCGTGTCGAAAGATGCTTACTATGATAAAGCCAAGCAACCATAACCGGCGCCATTCAAAAGCACTCATAAGTAAGCATCTTGTGATTCTTCTCTTGTTTTTAGCATTTCTCCTAGGTCTTCGAACGTTCTGGTTTTCGTTTCATGCGTTTCCAGAGCATCCGCCTGTGGTTCAAGGGGTTCTTGATATGCGCGGGTGGGACTTTGAAAATTCCCCATCTATTTCACTAGATGGGGAATGGGAGTTTTTCCCCGATTCTTTGCTCACGCATGAAGATTTCCATTTCCAGCAATCATCGAATAACGAACAACAATACCTTCAAGTGCCTGGCAATTGGAGCAGTGCTTTTTCTAGGGACTCTCCGTCATCGTATGGCTATGGAACATACCGTTTACGGATCTTGGTGGATCAACCATTAAATCAGCCATACACCTTATGGGTTCCGCAAGTGGACGCATCTTCCACTGTAGAGGTTAACGGACAGATATTAGCCAGAGTCGGAGAGCCTGCGACAACAGCAGAAGATTACATTCCACGGAAGCAATCCTTCACGGCTACGTACATTGCAGGTGATGCAAAGGTCATTGAAGTGCTTGTCCGATCTGCCAACTTTCATAATCCAATAGAAGGGGGCATCATCAGATCGATTTACTTCGGGTCGCAGGCCACTGTTGATACCGAACGTTGGTATTCTATCGGCTTCCAGATGACAACCTTCCTCATCTTGTTGCTACATGGCTTGTATGCCGGCATCCTGTATATCTTGAATGCCCGTCACAAAGAGTTTCTGGTGTTCTTGCTGTTGCTTTCCTGTGTAGGGATAAAGACTGTGTCTGATTATGACAACCTGCTGCTACTTTGGCTCCCCATCGATTATACATGGGCGATCAAAGTGGAAGTGCTCGCCTACATATGGCAGCCTTTGCTGTTGATATTATTGGTCAGAAGTCTATCTGAACAGGAAGAGAAAGAAAACTCCAAGCCGTTCAGGGCCTATCTTTCCGTACTCAGTCTTTATTCGGCAGCGATCATACTGGGAACGGCTCAATGGGTGTATTTTTTAGCTGGAACGCCATTTTTGGTCATGATATATTTCGGTCCGTTTTTGCTGTTTGTATTCAGGATCAGCCGCATGCTTATGCAAAACAAGCATGACGCTGTGTTTTTGCTCATTGCGGCAACGAGTATTTTTTCCAATGTCTTGTGGTCGGCCATCATGGAATATCAAATGATGGATATCAAGTACGTTTATTATCCACTCGATCTGATTGCTGCTCTTGTCAGCTTTTCTGCCTATTGGTTCAAGCGATTCTTTCGCAATTCAGAGGAGAAGGCAAAGCTGACGGAGCAATTGAGAGAAGCCGACAAGCTCAAAGACCAGTTTCTCGCCCATACCTCTCACGAACTGAGGACGCCATTGCACGGCATCATGAATATTGCCCAGACTGTCGTCAACAATGAAAAGCATGTCATGGGTGGTCGCAGCACGCAGGACATGGAGCTCTTGATCACGATCAGCCGCAGAATGTCGCATTTACTGGACGATTTGCTAGATGTCGTACGGTTGCAGGACAAGCATATCGTGTTGCAGAAGAAGCCGTTGCATATTCAATCGGTTGTTTCCGGTATCATCAGCATGCTCACCTACATGGTAGAGGGTAAGCCTGTTCAATTGAAAATGGACATTCCGGAATCCATCCCGCCAATCTTGGCAGATGAAAAGCGGTTAGTACAGATTCTGTTCAATCTTGTTCACAATGCACTGAAATTCACGGAAGAAGGATCTGTCGTCGTTTCTGCTGAGATCGTGAACGGACAGGTGGCGATTTTTGTATCCGATACAGGAATCGGTATGGATGAGCATACCAAGGCACGGATATTTTTGCCGTATGAGCAGGGAGCACAAGCAACGAACGATGGAGGAGGAATCGGGCTTGGTCTCGCTATTTGTAAACAGCTGGTAGAGTTGCATGATAGTGAGCTCGGCGCCGTGTCTGAACCGAGCAAAGGCTCCGTATTTAGCTTTTCGCTGCCAGTGGTTAGTACAGATGAGATGAAAGCAGCAGAGAGCCAATATGTCGAGCAGATGGATAAGAGTCATGAAGTGACGCCTATCAACCAGTTGAGGCATAGTGATGTCCCAGATATATTCGCTTTTCAGCAGACAGCTGCGCATGCATCTTTTGAAAGAAAGGCGAACATATTAGCGATCGATGACGACCCGGTTAACCTAAGGGTGCTGGATCGTATGCTCTCATCTTCGCAGTACCAAATCACCACGTGCACATCACCGAGAGACGCGCTCGATCTGCTTTTTACAGAGCAGTGGGATTTGCTTATCATCGATGTCATGATGCCGCATATGTCGGGCTACGAGCTGACACAAAAGGTCAGGGAGCATTTCTCTGTTTCCGAGCTGCCAATCTTGCTCTTAACTGCACGCAGCCAGTCTGAAGATGTATACACCGGGTATTTGTCTGGCGCGAATGATTATGTATGCAAACCAGTCGATGGTATGGAGCTGAGATATCGCGTCTGGTCGTTGACGACACTCAAGCAAACCGTCGATGAACGACTTCGCATGGAGGCTGCCTACTTGCAGGCACAGATCCACCCGCATTTCTTGTTCAACACGCTCAGCTCGATTATGGCACTCAGTGACATTGATACAGAGAAGATGCGTAAACTCGGGGATGCGTTTACCGCCTTCTTGCATATCAGCTTCGACTTTTTGAATACGGGAAAACAAGTCGCACTCTCTCATGAGCTGGAGCTGGTTCAAGCTTATCTTTACATTGAAAAGGAACGATTTGGCGAGCGGTTACAGATCATGTGGGAGGTTGAACCTGATATCGATTTGATGATCCCGCCGCTTACCATTCAGCCGTTGGTTGAGAATGCAATCAATCATGGTCTTCTTACCCGAATAGAGGGTGGAACTCTCCATATTCGGATCGTCCAGCAAAAGAACGCCACTCTTTTTGAGGTGAAGGACGACGGGATCGGGATGGAGGAAGCGACTGTGCGACGTTGTCTGGATTTGACGACGAAGGAAAGAAGCGGAATCGGGGTCTCCAACACGAATCGGAGACTGACGCAAATGTACGGGAAGGGCTTGTCTATCAAGAGCAAATTGAATGAGGGTACGACGGTGTCGTTTGTGATACCAGATCGGATGTAAATTCTAAATTATGAGGGGTGAATCGTCTTCATTACTTTTCAATGCACCAAAAAGCTTATAGCAGAATTGAAAGGTACTGTGTCTGATAAAGAAAAAATAGCTTCGGAGCCTTTATACAGATGGCATGCTCACCTGTTTGTATATCAACGGCGGAAGTGTGTGCTGGTGATGAATAACGTAACAAGATACAATTTCGTTATGTATGGATTAAAGAAGGCAGATTTTAATCGTTTTGATCAATTGGTGAAAGAAAAAATCACAGAGAACCTTCTTGCAGAAGGAATCGCGCAAACATTAATTGAGAAGTATCTACAAAATATCGGTGAGGCCACTTATACGGAAACAAGTGATAGAAGCATTCTTAGTCAAATGAATGACATGATATGGATTGCACAGTACGATATGGATAGGAATATGAGGGAGAGCAATGAATTGGGTATTGATCAGGTGAATCGGTTTTTGAATGATTACATCATGACTAAATTGCCGCAACTATACCCCAGACAAGCAATGCTGGAAGCGTTAGAAAATTTATAGTACCAAAAGCATCCTCACTTTCACGAGTGATTCAGGATGCTTTTTTGATGCTCCGATTCAAAAAGACGATCTATGAAAAATTGAAAAACGACACTGATGTCGTTTATAATAATCTCACCAACAAAAACGACATCTATGTATATTTTATTCAAAGGAGGTAGGCCCAAATCTAATGGCCCCAAAGGTAAGCGACGAATACAAAACAAAAAAAAAGACCGAGCTGCTGCATGCCGCCAAGCGTGTGTTCATCACGAAAGGCTATACTCGCGCCACCATGCAAGACGTCATGGACGAGGCTGGTGTATCGCGCGGAGCCTTGTACGCCTACTTTGATAACCTAGAGCACTTATATATGGAGCTGCTGCAATTTGAGGATCAACAGGATGTACAGTTTTTCACGCCAATTACTGGCGAAACGTCTTGGGAGCAAATGACCAAATGGGTCTACAAACAGCAAGTCGAGATTGAGAACATCGAACAAACATTGTCCCAAGCCAACTCAGAGTTTTTTCTGTCACTGAAAGATCAGCAAAAGCAACAGAGCTATCCATACATCACGACTCGCTATGAAAAAATGGTGGATGTGTTGACAGTTTTCTTCGCGCATGGAACAGAGACAGGTGAGTTCAAGCCACAGCTTCCACCCGAGGTGATCGCACGCTATCTCATCTCGGTTATCGATGGACTGATGCTAGATACCGCGCATTTGGGTGCAGAAAAAACGAAGGTGTCCGTGCAGATGGAAGCACTGTTGTTTTCATTGCGAGCGATGCTGGGACCGGTTCAATAAGGAGGGGGGACAAATGTTGTTTCAATCAGAGCGAATCTATCTGAGAAAAATGACGAGCGAGGATGTGGACGTCTACCACATGTGGAGAAATGACGTGGAAGTCATGCGGACAACGAGTCCGTCTATGGACGTCTTTACGTGGGATGATACGAACGGGTTTGTGAATCAGGTCATCCTGCATGTAAGCTCATCGAAGAGCTACATGATCGTAGACAGCCAAACCAATCGACCGATCGGGATCACCTCCCTCATCCAAATCGATCTGAAAAACCGCAATGCGGAGTGCATCATCGATATTGGAGAGAAGGAGTACTGGGGAAAAGGGTATGCACGAGAAGCGCTGAAGCTGCTGCTGGATTATGCGTTCTTGGAAATGAATCTGCATCGGGTATCGCTTCGCGTCTTTTCCTTTAACGAAAAGGCGATCAGGTTGTACGAGAGGCTTGGATTCAAGCAGGAGGGAATCTCGCGGCAGTTTTTGTTTCGAGAAGGAAAATGGCATGATCTTATGCACATGGGGATTTTACAGCAGGAATATATCTCGTAAAAAAACTATACCGATGCCTAATTCATGGAGGAGCGACCGCGTTTTAGCGGAAAGTTTAAGGATGAAGCGCTTAATCTTCCCTGCACGTAAAAAAAGAGGCTGGCCGTCCTTTGAGAAATCGAAAGCGGTCAAATCGGGGTCATGGCTGCAATTAAAACATACGGGGTAAGCATAACAACCTTGGCAAAATGGGAAGTGTACGGATACCGCCTAAGTCCCATGGAATTCAGGACCAAGGCCGCTTAACCAATTTTTATTATTTGTACTGTCTACTTGATGGAGTGCAGTTCACCTTATCGACAGCCTGTAGCCCACTCGTAGAACGGGTGGGCTTTTTTCTTATTTTGCGATCGTCATAGGAACGGAAAATACCCGTGACTGTACTTCCATATTCCATCTCTCAAACAAACGCTCTGTTCATAGGTTAGTTCACATCGAATTCGTTGATTAGCTATGGGGTACATAAGGTTACTCGGTTCTGAACTGTGGCCTAACCCCAAGATGTGACCAATCTCATGGGCCAATGTAGATGGCGCAATAGCGTTTGCATTAAGAAAAACGGAAGGGCGATGCTTAATAATACCGTACAAGGCAAGGTGTTCTGAAGGGCTGGCCCTCTTCCATTTCCGCAGCAACAAAGATAGTTGTTCGATTGCCCGCAGATTGCAGAATGTTGCAGCACCGGGTATATGAACGCCAGCAGATATACCATCAGGAGGGATTGCAATAAGGTAGTAGATGTTAATACAAGGTAAGCGTTGTTTTGTTTTTCTCCAATCTCCTGCACGAGCGGTTTCAATAAAAAAATCCCGTAAGTCGTGAGATGAGTTGAAGCTATGCTGAAGGCTGTCATTTTCGAAGACATCATTTTCTTCATGAAACACGAGATTCATCCATGGAAAACCATTCACTTCAGCGTTCCTATTAAAATAATGTTGCGCATAGACAACGTTTTGTTTCACCGTAGACTTGGCTATTTCCAAATCCTCAAATGCACCCTTCTGTACAATAACATTTAATGAGAAATGTGCGGTTTTTCTCCTCGTTAGAGAGTTAGACATTGTTGATCACTCTTTTCTTCCTGTACTGCCTTTGCCTTACTCCTTGCCTGCTTATTACTTATGTAAAAAACCTAAATTTGGTTCAAGATCTGAAAGCCTAGCATTCCTGGGGCACTCTTCTTGGACTTTTTTGTACGCGTGGCAAATACCCGAATTGAGGAAATGAAGTGACGAACAAGTTGTTCCGAGAATAGCTTGCAGCAAGACGAATTGAAGTACTCTAACTCCTCTGGTAGTAGGTTTTGTTGATCATACGTTGGGAGAATCAGGGTTATTAAGTAATGCCCTAGGACATGAATAAGGGAGGAAAACAAGTGAGCAGTGATTTCAGGAGAGATTTTGAAAGTATGGAAGTAAGCAGGATCGATGCAAGCAGCATGTTTTATGGTAGTAGTGATTCTGGGGAGTTATACCAATATCGATGCGATTACGGCTGTAGAGACAGATGCGGTTGTAGAGACAGATGCGGCTGTAGAGACAGATGCGGTTGTAGAGATAGATGCGGTTGTAGAGACAGATGTGGTTGTAGAGACAGATGCGGTTGTAGAGACAGATGCGGTTGTAGAGACAGATGCGGTTGTAGAGACAGATGCAGACCCAGATGTTGGGACTGATGTTGGGTCAGGCGTCTAAAGGGTAAGATATAGATATGCTGATAGAAGGGCCATAATCCATGATTATCGTGGGTTATGGCTTTTTTTCTTCCCCATCATTTTTTGACAAGAAGGACAAATTGCAGAGCATAAGATCAAAATAGTTGTGAAAGACATATTTCCGAAATCAGGTCACGGGAGGAGGCATAAAATGACATCTGTCAACCCATCCATGCGACTAAAAGTAAAAGGGGATACGTATTACGTTCCTGATCCAGATGGCCGTGTGTATTTTCAAAACAATCTAGGATCATTTCAGATGGAAGGGAAGGGAATTGACAAGTGGATTGAAAAACTGATGCCCTTGTTTAACGGGGAACATACATTGGAAGAATTGACAAATGGGCTGTCTGACCAGCGTAGAGATCACATATATCAAATTGCAGACATGCTGTACCAAAACGGCTTTGTCCACGATTGGAGCAGTCAGCTTTCACACCAGTTATCCAAGGAAATTATGGAGAAATACGCTCCTCAGATAGAATTTTTGAACAGCTTCACTGATTCCGCTGCCTATCGTTTTCAGTTGTACCGTCAAACCAAAGTGCTGGCCGTTGGCTCTGGTTCCCTACTTTCTGCTTTGGTTGCAGCATTGTTGGAATCAGGATTGCCTGCCATATACATAGCCACTACCCATTCCACCAGGACCAATCGGGAACGTTTGTGGGAATTGGCAGCACATGCTCGAAAAGAGGACTCCGAGGTAAAGCTGGAGGAAATTTACCTGCAAAAAAATGATCGGGATGGTTGGCAGAAGGCTGTGCAGGCTTTTCAAGTTGTCTTATATGTACAAAAAGAAGGCGACCTTGAGGAATTGCGGGTGCTTTATTCGATTTGCAAGGAACAAAACAAAATCTTTATTCCAGCTATTTGCCAGGACCAAGTGGGAATTGCGGGGCCAGTTTTACGTCCAGATGCAGATGGATGTTTTGAATCGGCCAGGCGCCGAATCCACCGATCTTCATTCAACAACGGCTCTTGTTTCAGCGCTTATTCCCCCATTTGCGCTGCCATGTTAGCAAACATCGTTGTGTTTGAATTGCTTAAGACCATTACAGGGACATCTGCGCAGGAAAATAAAATCTTTCTCATGAATTTGGAGACGATGGAAGGAGAGTGGCATCCGTTCACCCCTCACCCTCTGGTGACTGGTGGTGCACGTGTGAAATGGGTGCAGGACACGAATCTACTTTTTGAACAACGTACCCATCAAAATGGCTCATATGATTTGCCAGCATTCTTTGGTTCGTTAACATCGGATCAAACAGGAATTTTTCATACTTGGGACGAGGGGGATTTGGAACAACTCCCATTGGCGCAATGCCGAGTGGCAGTAGTTGATCCCTTATCTGAAGGTCCGGTAGAGTTACTTGCTGACATCGTTTGTTCAGCTTTGACGCATGATGGAGCTAGGCGTGAAGCGGGATTGGCGGGAATTGAAGCGTATGCATCGAGAATGGCTAAACCGCTATTGGGGACTGAGGAATTTGTTGGAATAGGTGCGGGTGAGACAGTTCCGGAAGCCGTTACCCGAGGATTGCAAAAGAGTTTGACAGCAGAGCTGCGTAAACAGCTCGAAAACCACCAAACTGCTGTTTATCCAGTTGAGCTGAACTCAATAGAAGATAAACATTCTCTTTTTTACTTACAGGCTCTGACAATCATGAACGGCCCACCGACGGTATGCCTGGGGGAGGAAATATCAGGCTTCCCAGTAGTCTGGATAGGCACAAATGATCGCTGGTATTACAGCGCATGCTTACATCTGACTATGGGATTGCGCACCGCATTGCAGCAGGCGTTATGGGTAAACCATAACCCATCTCTTAGCCAAACAACGACATATGGGATTAATCCGTCCTCCATTGTAGTAAAAGAAAAGCTTCCACACAGTTTGGTCATCCCCACAGTTGAAGAGGCAGCACACTCCGAAATGTTGAAAGCCGCCTTGTCCTCTTTGAGACGAAACAATAAAGAGCTGTTCGTTTGTGAATTGGAATTGGAGCAAGTCTTCAAAGAGGAATTGGCAGGAGTATTTGGTGTGCTGTTGCGAAAGGATGAATCCTGATGAGCACAGTCCTGATGATTGTCGGAGAGGGATTGTTAGCGGATTTCGTATATCGAAACCTGTCCAGTCAATACAGTGTCGTGCAGCAGCCTGATTGTAAGGCTGATATACCCAAAGAGGTGGAATTGGCTTTAGTACTGCATGATTTCTGGTATCCTTCCATTCACCTACAGGCTGAAGAGGTGTTCAAGAAGGCTGGCATTCCTTGGTTAAGGGGCTTTGTTTCATTTGGAGAGGGCGTAGTAGGACCACTCGTGGGACCACGTATGCAGGGATGTTCGCAGTGTGCCGACTTTCGAAGACTGATGACCCGCAAAAACCGGAGAGATCTGAGGGAAATTCAACTCCAGCTAAAAAATCAAAAGGAACGACAGCGTGATGCATGGGCATCAAATACGGGAATGTACCAATTGGCGAACATGATCACAGCGGAAGCGCAAAGAGTGTTACAGGGCAGTCGCCCATATACAGTACAAAGAACAAGAATCCATTTGGTAAACTTGCAAACCCTGGCGACCTCAGAGCACTTCTTTTTGCCAAATCCAATATGTGAGGTATGTGGGGAATTGCCTGAGGATACACCTGAGGCAGCACGTATTACTCTTCAACCAAGACTAAAGGCCAATCCCAACATTTATCGAATCTGTTCGCTAGATGTTTTTAAGGAAGTCCTCATTCAGGAATATCTCGATTTTCGAACTGGCATGATCAGCCAAAAAACCAAAGACCACCTGACCCCATTTGCCGTCATGAGTGTGAATCTGCCGATGATAACGTCTAATGAAGGAGCAGCCGGGCGAACTCTTTCTTATGAGCAGAGTGAACTGACAGCCATCCTGGAGGCATTGGAGCGATACGCTGGTCTACATCCACGAGGTAAAAGAACGGTCATCTGCGACAGTTATGAGAAGGTGAAAGACCACGCGCTCAACCCGCTGAAGATCGGGCTGCATTCGGAGGAACAATATGCAAATCCTGATTATCGTTTCCAAAGGTTTGATCCAAAACGGCCCATGAATTGGGTATGGGGTTATTCATTTTTTAAGGAGAAGCCAATCTTGGTACCAGAATCGATTGCCTACTACGACCTGGAAGATGACTTCGTCTATGAAAACTCCAATGGTTGCGCGTTAGGCAGGTGTTTAGAAGAGGCTATTTTCTACGGTATATTGGAAGTGGTGGAACGAGACGCATTTCTTTTGACATGGTATGCACAACTGCCTTTACCGCGGCTTGATCCTGAATCTGCGAAAGACAAAGAATTGCTCTTGATGATTGAGCGAATAAAAGCAGTGGCAGGTTACGATCTGTATTTGTATAACGCGACAATGGAGAATGGGATACCAAGTGTTTGGGCCATTACGAAAAACAGGAAACAGAAGGGAGTCAATCTCGTCTGTGCCGCCGGGTCTCATCCTGATCCGTTGCGAGCTGTAAAAACCGCGGTGCATGAACTGGCCGACATGCTGTTAACACTGGATGAAAAATATGAAACGCATCGGGAAGAGTTTCTGCAAATGCTGCACGATCCCTTCCTAGTGCAAAGAATGGAAGACCATGGTATGCTGTACAGTCTGCCTGAAGCGGAAGAGCGACTGCACTTTTTGCTTCATAATGATCGGCCCATGCGAACATTTGACGAGGAGTTTAAGCTGCAGGCAGGTCATCATGACCTGACGGATGATTTGAAAGGCATTCTGCAGATTTTTAAGCAATTAAACCTCGAAGTGATAGTGGTTAACCAGACGACACCAGAAATGATCAGAAACGAACTGTACAGCGTGAAAGTTCTGATCCCTGGGATGCTGCCGATGACGTTTGGCTATCACTTAACCCGCGTAACAGGACTGGATCGTGTCTTGAACGTACCCATGCAGCTTGGCTATACCAAACATCCCCTGACATATGAACAACTGAATCCGCATCCGCATCCATTTCCATAGGTCTTGAAGTAGGAGGAAAAAGTATGCGCAGGGATGTATTTTTGCACAATCTGCTGTATGACGTCGAAAAAATTATCCCCGCCGACTGGAAAGTAGATTGGAAAGATTCCCCTTTGGTTTATAAGATTTATCGCGAACTGCCTGTCGTGCCGCTTTCGTTAGAAGTTCCGCTGTCTCTTGAACACGGCAGAAATAAACAATCATCGAAGCCAACCATTCGTGATATTGGCCATTTTCTCTGGGTCACATTTGGTCTTACCCGAGTGTCTGTTCGAGGTAATGACTGGGATTCCTACGACCAAAGATCAGAGGAGTTATTCCGAAGATTTGTTCCGTCTGGAGGGGCTTTGTATCCAAGCGAATTATACGTGTATCTAAACATGGATGACTTGCCCGCAGGAGTGTACCATTACGACGCTGCCCATCATCGTTTGGTGTTGCTGCGCAAAGGAAATTGCGATTCATATCTGACAATGGCTCTGGGTTACTATTGTGACATGTCAGAGTGTTTTGCTGCAGTATTTGTATCGACAATGTTTTGGAAAAATTTCTTTAAGTATCATAATCTGTCGTACCGCCTCCAAGGTTTGGATGCAGGCGCACTGATTGGCCAGCTGCTTGAAGCAGCGAAAAGGTTTGGTTTTACAACAGGTGTTTACTATCAATTTCTCGATCGAGCCGTCAATCATCTGCTGGGGCTGAACCAATGGGAAGAAAGCGTATATGCGGTGATTCCTCTCTCGATAAAATCAGATATCAATTGGTTTGCCCATAAGCGTGAAGGAATGGAAATTGTCTGGGATAAAGAATTGTATCGGAAGTTACCCGCTGTTCAGCATCATTCCTATATTCGTTCTCGAAGGATTAGAAAATATCCCATGCTGATAAAGTTGAATGAAGCATCAAAGTTCGAATCAACGGACTACTTTCAGCGGGTACGGGGAGAAAAAAAGCCTGCCTTTGGAGGTCCTTCTTTGGCATTACCAAACGTAAAACCTTTAAACTGGGATCTCATGGAGGCAAGCCGAAAGAGGTTTTCACCTGGTGAGCACTTCGTTTTACGCGAAGTGAGTCAACAGCAATTAGCCACTCTTTTGCGTGAGGCGACAAATGCTTTCTTCTACCGAAATGATCTGGATCGAATAGATATCCCAGAAATCCAAGAACAACCGAAGTCTCGAGTTTCGTTGTACTGCTGTCTCTATTCTGTGGAGGATATTCCCGCTGGCGCCTATTATTATGACTATCCTTCCCATAAATTAAGGCTCATTCGTCTTGGAGACCATCGCCCCATATTAAAACAGGCAATGAATAGGAGCGACTTCAATATACTCGATGTTCCGATCTGCCTGCATGTCGTAGGGGACTATCATTACTACAGACATAAACTCGGATACAGAGGATATCGTATTCAACAAATGGAAGCGGGTATACTTGTACAAAAATTACTGTTGGTAGCTTCTTCGATCGGATTGGCAGGCCATCCACTTCTCGAGTATGATGCAAAAACATGCGATAAAATCTACAAAATCACGAATGTAAACCAAAGCTGTTTAATACAAGTACCTGTTGGGCCCTATCGTTTACCCAATAGGTTAACCGGACATTTGTACGTATAGGAAGGAGCTGGAGCACACTTAAAAAGACATCAATTACGCAGCGACCGTTTCCCGATATTCCACTGGGGAGCGGTCGTTTCGTTTTCCCCATGAAAAAATCCCCCTTCGATCACAACGTCTACATCCATCTTCAGCAGATGTCTTTTTTACGTTGTCTACCGTTAGGGGATATTACCACTTTTGCTTATGAAGGGTGTCTTTTATTTTCCAGCGTAAATGGGTACTTCCCACTCTACATTTTTGTGTTCAACCATTCGTTTCTCGGAAGTAATGATCAGTTGCTTAGGCAGGGTTGTGAGGTTTTCTAAGAATATGGTGCTTCCCAATATCGCCCGTCCCTTCTCATACTCTGTCTTATGAATATAGTAGTCGACGTCTACATACTTTTTCCCTGTTTCGTCTGAGATGGTCCAGTATTCAAAAGGGGTCATAGCAGCAGTATCTGGATCGAGCTTTCCCTCGAATGAAAGGTGGTAGCCCTCCAATTTCGTGGTGCTTCCATCGTCATTTACACGGTGTACACCGTCATAGCCTTCGACATCAACTACTGCGTTTGGATCTTTTTGATACTTCTTGAAGGTGAACTGATCTCCCTGGTCTTCCACTGCTATGGATTCTTTCTTCTCAAGCCGATCGGTGTCCAATTTGGCGTTTAATGCAGCCGCTTCCTCTGTATAAACAGATCCGAGCTTGAAGGTAAGGCTTTGGCTTGCGTCGATTGGTTGGAAGTAGTGGAAGTCTCTTGTTCCATTTTCAGTAGAGCGGGTATGATCCCATTTCAAATACTTGATGACATTGTTTTGTTTGCTGGCTTCACGGATGACAGCCTTGGAATCCCAAGCGGCGACGACTGTGCCCTTTTCATTGACTAACTCGTAGCTGTATTCTTTTCGCTGGTTATCCGTAGTCGAGCGATCTATGACCATTTCCACCCCACTCGGTGCAAACGTCATCTGTTTTACGTCCAGCTTGAGTCCTTGCGGAGTCGTGTATGTTTTGTTGATTTCATGTGTCTTCGTCGCAGCCTTTGCCTTTTTCATGTCAACAGGTACGGACAGCTTCCAGTTTCCTTTGATGTCGTCCAATTGTTTAATGTTGAACTCTACAATCAGCTCGTCCGGAATTTCACTGATATCAGCAAAGTAGCTGCGCAGCTCACGATCCAAGGACATGTAACCAGTATCTACATTCATAACATTGTGCCAATCTTCATTTGGTTTGCGAGTGTCTTCATTTGCGGACGCCTCAATAGGTTTCAGTACGTTCCCTTGTTTGTCTTTGATCGTAATCACTTGTTCCTTGTTATCTCTTCTGATCATTTCGCTCAAAAAACTGTCCATCGGTTTGCCGTTCTTGTCTTTTACAATAGCAGCTATGCTAATGCGCAGAGGATCAGCCATCACTTCCTTCACCTCAAAAGTGATACCTTGATCGGTCGCACTTACATTCACGGTTTGAGCGAAACCTTTTTGGGCTGCTTGCTCAATACCAGAGTCCCCCGACTTTTGAAGAATACTGTTATTCATAGGTGCTACAGGATCAGCTTTGCCAATCGGACTGTTCGTAAAAGCAGCATTGACATAACTCGCAAAGGTAGGGGAGACTAGCATTCCTCCCGATACGACAACCGTTAATGCAGCAGCGGTAAGTGTCATTCTTTTCATGATCGTGATACTCCTTTGTTTCCACGCAGGTGGTTGGTGTGTAGGGGTAGCAGGGGTTAATACTCTCACAGGATGAGGGGAGAGCATCTGAATAATCTTTTGATCCATATTTTTGGAGAGGGACTCTTCCCACATCGTTTCTTCCGTTTGGTGCAGCTCATCGATCCATTGCTCCAGCTGGTGCTGGCAGTGTGTGCAATGGTCGAGATGACTTTCGGCATTACGTTTGTTCACAGGCGATAAACGATCTTCCATGTAGGCGATCAGCTGTCTTTGCGAAAGGCAATTCAAAGCGGGGTACCCCCTTTTTTCTTCGGCTTGCTTAGCTGGTCTCGCAGCTTTTTCCTGGCATAGGAAAGGCGCATTCTCACGGTATCTACGGACAAAGATAGTTTGTTGCCGATCTCCCTGTAGCTTAAATGCTGGAGATAGTGCAGATCGAGAATCGTCCTGTAGTTCTTGTCCAGTGCCATCATCTGCTGTCGCAAAGCATGTTGCTGTTCTTTGACCAGATAATCTTCCTCCGGGATCGGACACTCGTCTTTGAACTCGACATCCATCTCTGTTACGGAAGGCATTCGTTTTCGCTTTCGTAGCTCGTCAATTCCGCGATTGATCGCGATCCGATACAGCCAGGCAGAGAAGGAGTGGTTGGGTTTATAATCAGGCAGACTGTAGTACGCCTTGATAAAAACCTCCTGAACCATGTCTTCGGCATCATGAGAATGGTGGAGCGTGTGCCCAAGAACCGAAGCGATTTTTCCCTTGTATTTATTGACGATCAGAGCATAAGCCTCTTTATTACCTTGAAGAACCTCCGCAATGACCTCCAGGTCGTCCTGCATGTTTTGTTACCTCCTTGCAAAAAGGTGCTGCGCAGCTTTTCCTTTTTGTGAAAAACGTCTCGACGTTGTTCATTACTATAGACGAACAGAAGGAAGGACCCCTCTCAAGCTTTTTTCATAAAAATTGAAATTTGCATAGGAAGAGGATGCCTCTCTTCTTTCACTAGAAGGGCATCCTCTTTAAAAGTATTGCTTTTTTACCGCGTAATCCGATAAACCTCTCCACTCAACCGTCCTCGGATTTTAATAACATCCCCGACGGAAACGGCTATATCCTTAACACCTTTGATTAAAATCTCTTGCTCCAGTCCTTCCACATACAGCGGGAAGCGATTTCCACCGATATCGTGTGTAAATAGTCTGTTTACACGCCCGATGACCTCGTGGAAGGAGCGATGACTCATATATTCTAAGCCTACTGTTTTTCGTAAGCTTTCTTCCAAGCAATCCTTTGCATGCGACAATGACAGTGGGAACTATTTAGAGTGTTTCCCGCCATTTCCGATATGGAGGAGGAAATCTTTGTAGTCTTGCGGTAATACTATGTGAGCCGAAGCTTCGAACTGTTCGATCTGTCCAATGTCAAAGGCTCATTCAAAACATACGGACAATTTCCGTTCGTAAAGGAGTATATGAGCTTGAGCCAAAACAACCATTCCATCGCAGTTATCTCCGACATACACAGCAACGCCTACGCATTAGAAGCCGTGCTGCATGACATTGATTCCCGCGGCATTCAAACCATTGTGAATTTGGGCGACACCTTATTCGGACCGCTTGATCCGATCAAAACGGCAGAGCTCTTGATGGAGCGTTCTGAAATGATACATATCATGGGCAATTGTGACAGATATTTACTGCAAGAGCAAATGGAGTCAATCACCTTCGAATACGTGAAGCCACTGCTTACAAGAGAAACGCTCAGCTGGATCGGGTCATTCCAAAAGCAATGGATTCATGATGATCTCTTATTTTGCCACGGCACACCTTTTGCCGATGATGTGTACTTATTGGAGAATGTCGCTCCATATGGGATTGACGAGAAAAGCGAAAACGCCTTAATGATCGAGCTGACCGGCATTCAGCAGCAGGTCATTTTTTGCGGGCATTCGCATGTACCCAAATCCGTATGGCTCCCAGATGGCAAGCTCGTGGTAAACCCGGGAAGCGTGGGACTCCCAGCGTATTTTGAAGAAGCACCGTACCCGCATTCGATGGAATCGAAGACGCCACATGCCAAGTACGTCACAGTAAATCGACAAGGGGGCTCGTGGCTAGTCGAGCAAGTATTGGTTCCCTATGATTTCGAGCAGGCAGCGAAGAGAGCGGAAGAAAACGGGCGCAGAGACTATGCGTATGCGATCCGAACGGGAAGAGCAGAGTTGTAAGGACAAACTGACGTCAGAGATTCTTTCTGGCGTCATTTTTTTCATTTCCCCGTTATTTGTCACACTGGCGTAACACACGACCTCTACGATATTCATGTCAGTCACATGAATGCTTCGGAGGTACAATAGATGAAAAACAAAACCATTTTAATAACGGGTGGTACAGGCTCTTGGGGTTGGGAGCTCGTGAAGCAACTCCTGCCGCAGCAGCCAAAAGAAATCCGTATTTTTTCGCGCAATGAAGCACTGCAAGTAGAAATGAACCATCATTTTCAAGATAAACGACTGCGTTTTATGAATGGAGACATTCGGGATCAGGAGGAATTGATGCAGGCATGTCAGCGGGTCGATTATGTGTATCATCTTGCGGCATTGAAGCATGTCCCGATTTGTGAAAACCAACCGTATATTGCCTTGAAAACAAACGTGATCGGCACGCAAAATGTCATCGATGCGGCGATTGCCAACGGTGTGAAGAAGGTTATCTATGTCTCCACAGACAAAGCTTCCAATCCTTCCAGCACATATGGGATGACCAAGGCGATTGGGGAGCGGCTGATCATTCAGGCCAACAAGCGGGATGTCATTACTCGGTTTGTTTGTGTGCGAAGCGGCAATGTTTTGGGATCGACAGGCAGTGTAATTCCCCTTTTCAAAAACCAATTGCAACAAGGATTGGATCTCGGTGTGACAGATGAGCAAATGACGAGATTTTTCTTGAGTCTGGAAGAGGCGATCCACCTGCTCTTTACGGCTACGCATAAAAGTCTGGGCGGGGAAACCTTTGTACTGAAAATGCCCTCTTGCCGGATCATGGATATAGCGGAGGTCCTCAGAGAAGAGGCGGGAGCGCAGGCCAGCCGTATTGTCACCATCGGGATGCGCCCGGGTGAAAAACGATATGAAATGCTGGTGTCCGAGATGGAAAGTGACAGGGCGATTGACCTGAATGACCAATACTTTGTCATCCTGCCGGCTTTTCCGCAAGAAGAGCTGCAAGCCTTTTACGCTGCATATCCGAAGGTCGACTTTGCTAGCTTCCATTCCGAGTCTGTGGTCTTGACCAAGGAAGAGACGAGGGTAATGCTGCGGGCAGGAGGTTTCCTTTCATGAAGACGATTTTGTTTACAGGCGGAGGTTCTGCCGGGCATGTAACGGGCAATCTCGTTTTGATTCCCAAATGCCTGCAAGAAGGCTGGAGTGTGCATTATATCGGCTCAGAGACAGGAATAGAAAAACAGCTCGTAGAAGCACAAAAAGCCGTGCAGTATCATAGTATCTCGACCGGAAAGCTGCGGAGGTACTTCTCATGGAAAAACGTGTCGGATGTTCTCCAGGTGCTCCGTGGTATCCTTCAAGCGTATTTCTTGATACGTAAAATAAAGCCGGACGTCGTATACTCACTGGGTGGCTTTGTCTCAGTTCCTGTCGTGCTCGGCGCCCGCATGAACAAGATCAGGACGATCATTCATGAGCCCGATGTGCATATGGGGCTCGCCAATCGGCTTTGCCTGCCTTTTGCAGATACAGTATGCACGACATTTGCGGAAACAAAGAGAAAGCTGAACAGCGAAAAAGTGATCCATGTCGGGCCGCTCATCAAGGAGTCGCTCAAGGCTGGTCAACGTCTGCGCGGAATCGCCGCCTGCGGGTTTCATGAAAAGCAGCCCGTGCTGTTGATCATGGGAGGAAGTCAAGGGGCAGAGACGATCAACCGCATCGTTCGCGAGGCGCTGCCGAATTTGCTGTCCCAATTCCAGATCATTCACATATGTGGGCAGGGAAAGGTCGATTACTCTGTTCATTATCCGGGGTATAAGCAGTATGATTTCGTTGGAGAGGAATTGGCTGATTTATTGGCGGCTACCGATGTGGTTGTATCCCGGGCTGGTTCCAATGCCATTTCTGAATTGCTCGCATTACAAAAACCGATGCTTCTTCTCCCGCATACGAACGGAGGGGCACGTACAGGTCAGCTCGTGAACGCCCAAAACTTTCAAGCTGTGGGTTACGCAGATGTACTTTTGCAAGAACAAATGACGACACAGATGTTTGTGGAGAGAATCCTTGCCCTGTACAAAAATCGCGAGACTTATCTGGCGAAAATGAGGAAAAATAAGGATGAAAAAGCAGTCGACAAGGTGTGGGCATTGCTAAAAGGAGCTGCACATGAACATTTTGATCGCGGATGATGAAGAATACATGGTCAAAATCGTGAAAGCCTACTTCGAAAAAGCAGGCTTCACTACATATACCGCCAATGATGGGCAAGAAGCACTGAATATGTTGTACAACGAACAAATCGACCTGGCGATCCTGGACTGGATGATGCCCCAAATAAGTGGCATCGAGGTATGCAAGGAAATCAAGGCAAACAGTACAGTAAAAGTCTTGATGCTGACAGCCAAAGGGGAAATTGATGACGAGCTTTACGCCTTGCAAGCGGGAGCTGACGATTACGTGCGAAAGCCGTTTGACCCGAGAATTTTGCTAGCGCGCGCCAAAAAAATGCTGCATCTGGATGGGCAGTATACGTTTGGACAGATCAAGGTGGATTTGGAGGCGCAAAAAATATATCACGCTGGAGAAGACCTGCATGTGACCAACAAGGAATTCCAGCTCATGAAATACTTTGTGCAGCATGAAGGAAAAGTATTGACGCGAAAAGCTTTACTCGACCATGTGTGGGGATTCGATTATTTCGGTGAGGAAAGAACCGTGGACACCCATATTCGCCGCTTGCGAGAGAAGATAGGCGATAACTGGATAAAAACACATCGAGGGATGGGGTACAGTTTTGAAAATCCGGATAAATAAGATGGGACGTCGGCTGTTTGTGCAGATTGCCATCGTGGTCGCAGTCGTGTACGTCTTGTCTTTTCTCATTAACACGTTCTTTTTACCGAAGTATTTTTTGTATGAGAAGAAAAATACGTTATCCGCGATTACTTCCCAGATGGAAGGCTTCACAGCAGATGCTTTGCAAAATGAGATCGAAGGGCTTGAAAATGAGTACCGCGTCACGATCGTGTACACCTCGTATACGGGAAACAACGATGATTTGAACGAATCATTGCGCGCTCTATTTGCCCAAAAAGGATTGCCGCTCAGCAAATTTTGGATCACCGAGGAGAGCGTCGCTTCCTTACAGGATGGTGAATACGTAAACAAGCTGTATATGCAAGAAAAGTTGAAATCGAATGTACTCGTCCGGTTTATGATGAAGGAGCGAGTGGTTTTCGCGATCAGTGAATCGGTTGCGTATTCCAGTGATACGATTCGCATTGTGAATCAGTTCAATACGTATATTTTTCTGGGGGCGTTGCTCTTGACTGTTGTCGTGGGCGGGATGTTTGCCAAACGGATGATTGACCCACTCGCACAGCTGAAGGATACGGCGGAGGAGATTTCCAATCTGCGTTTTCAGAAGGCAGACATTCGTACGGGCGATGAGATAGAGGAATTGGCCCAGAGCATTAACCGGATGAGTGACAAGCTCCAACGGGCCCACGAAGAGCTGGAAGCGAGAAATCGGAATCTACGTACGTTTATTTCGGATATTTCCCATGAATTAAAAACGCCACTGGCTCTAATCAAGGCGTATACGGCGGGCATCAAGGATGGTCTGGATGACGGGACCTTTCTGGCGGTCATTGACAAGCAAACAGACGGTATCGCGGAGTTGGTCAACAAGCTGCTGGAATTGTCCCGCTATCAAACGGATCAATATTCGTTTACTGCCGTCTCTCTACAAGCTGCGCTGGAACAAACGCTGGAGAAATACCGGTTGCTGATCCAGCAAGAAGCGATTCAGCTCACGATCGAGAAGGAAGCGGATGTGGAGTATTGTGTGTGGGCTGATCGTGACAAGCTGGAAATGGTACTGGGTAATTTGCTTGGCAATGCTGTCACGTACACGACGAATGGGCGCATTGATATTTCGATCAGACAAACGGGGGATACCGTCATTTTTTCCATTAAAAATGGGGTCGGAAGTATAGACGTCTCGCAATTGAAGCAAATTTGGGAGCCATTTTATGTGATCGAACAGTCTCGCAACAAACAGCTTAGCGGAACGGGACTAGGACTCTCCATCGTCAAAGCTGTGCTGGACAAACATCAAGCTCGTTATGATGTGCAGATAGAAGGCGAGGAGATTGTGTTTGCTTTTTCCTTGCAGGGTTGTTCCGTGGGGGAAGTTTCGTCGTGATGCGCACCTGTTCTTTGCTTTAAAAACCCTATAGAGCTCTTGGAACAAGTCAAGATTAATGAGAAATCTCTAGAAAAAATATTCGACACTAATGAATTTGAGCTAGAGTGGCCCGATAACATATTTTCGGGCGTTTTTCGTCGTTTTCAGAGATTAGCGTTCGTGGGAAATGACGATTGAGACATTATTTCCAATTATTGCATTTGATTAAACGAACAGCTCGTGTTATATTAGCAATCTGCCTTTGAAAAAGGGCGAAACAAAATTGAACCAATGATACAAATTACCTGTTGACTTGAAACAAACACACATGGTATATTGTGAGTCCGGCACTTTTGAAGTGCTAGTAAAAATGCTCTTTGAAAAC
>NZ_PXZM01000055.1 GCF_003013395.1 Brevibacillus fortis
GAATATTTTACAGACTCCTTAGTGTTGCTCTCTATATGCTGTCTACTTGACAGGGGTCAGTGCATTCATTCCGGAGCGGGCAGTCAATCCCCCCTTGCGGGGCGTAGGCCGAAGCGTAGACTGGAAATACGCTTCTTCCCCACTACAGCCTCTTTTTAAAAATCGAACGCCAACGCAAACAAAAATCAGGAAAACGTCGCCCTTCTTTAGGCGGCAACACCTCAGACAAAATTCGAATCAATTCCATGGTTGATTCCTCCTTTGTCATCAAGCAATTATCCTGTTCCACTCAGCCTACGCACCCAAATACGCTTTGACGATCGAATCGTCGGTCCTGAGCACGTCTGCCTTATTTTCCATGACGATGTGCCCTGTCTCCATTACATAGCCGCGATGAGCTAGCTTCAACGCTGCCTTGGCATTTTGTTCGATCAAAAGGATAGTCGTGCCTTGCCTGTTAATTTCTCTAATGATATTCATGATCTCAACCACAATTATTGGGGCGAGCCCCATCGACGGCTCATCTAGCATCAAAAGCTTTGGACGTGCCATGAGACCGCGGCAGATTGCGAGCATTTGCTGCTCGCCTCCGCTCAGCGTTCCTCCCATTTGTTCACTCCGCTCCTTCAATCGAGGGAACAGCGCGAAAGCCTGCTCAATCCCCTCTCCGATGGCCGCCTTCTCTTTTCTCAGTGTAAAACCGCCTAGCTCCAAATTTTCACGGACAGTCAAACCAGCAAAGATCCGCCTGCCTTCCGGTACATGGATGATGCCTGCCTCGACAATTTGGTGAGGAGCCCAGCCTACGAGACTCTTTCCATGAAGCAAGACATCTCCACTGGTTGGTCGAACGATTCCAGAAATCGTTTTGAGTGTCGTGCTCTTGCCTGCACCATTGCTGCCTAGCAGTGCGACGATCTCTCCTTCTTGCACATGCAGGTCGATGCCTTTAAGCGCTTCAATTTTCCCGTAAAACGAATGAATGCTGTTGATTGTCAAAAGTGGTGTCATATCGCCTCCTCCTCCTTTCCCAGGTAGGCTTCTACGACACGCGGATTGCTGAGCACATCCTCTGGAGTTCCCTCTGCGATCTTCTGTCCGTAGTCGAGGACGATTACTTTTTCCGAGATTTTTTTGATCAAACCCATATCGTGCTCGATGATCAGCACTGTCAGCTCGTAATGGGTGCGAATTCGCTTGATCAAAGCAATCAGGTCTTCCTTCTCCTCATAATTCAGCCCGGCAGCAGGCTCATCGAGGAGCAGCACTCGCGGCTTGGTAGCTAAGGCCCGCGCGATTTCCAAATAACGCTGAGCGCCATACGGCAAGTTTTTGGCAATGCGGTCGCAACTGTCTTCTATCCCCACGAAGCGAAGGCAATCTCTTGCCGAATCCTCGATAAAGGTTTCCTCTCGGCGCTGAGCGCGTGTCTGCCAGAGAGCTCCCCATACAGTCTGACTCGTGCGGCTGTGCATGCCTGATTTGACATTATCCAAGACGGTCAAATTCGGAAACAGCCGCAAGTTTTGAAACGTTCGCGCCATGCCGAGCCGTGTGATTTGGCTTGGCTTTTTTCCCACGAGCTGGTTGCCTGCCAGGATGATCTGCCCCGCAGTCGGACGATAAAATCCGGTGATCATGTTGAAGACGGATGTTTTCCCCGCTCCATTCGGGCCAATGATACTGCTGATCGAGCCTGGGCTGATATCAAAAGACAAATCGTTTACCGCAGTCAGACCGCCGAATTTAAGCGTTACATTTTTCACTGTCAAGCTTGACGTCATTACCGCTGCCCCCTTCCGTAGCCTCTTCTGTTTCGCCACGTTTCGTGTCTCTTTTCGTCTCATAGCGGGCAGGCCACAGCCCTTGGGGGCGAAACAGCATCATCGCGACCAGCGCGGCACCGAAGATCAAATACCGCCAATCTTCCACCGAGCGCAGCAGCTCCGGCAAGGCAATGACCAGCACGGCGCCCAAGACGACGCCGGGAATGCTGCCCAAGCCCCCCAAGACCACGGCCAGAAGAATCATGATGGACTGGGTAAAGCTAAAGCTGAGCGGCGCAATCGCACTCATTTTGACAGCAAAAACAGAACCAGCCAGACTCCCAATGACAGCTCCGATCGAATACGCCAGTAATTTCATCTTGATCCGGTTAATGCCCATCGCCTCTGCAGCATCCTCGTCTTCGCGGATATACATCCACGCCCTGCCAATGCGGGACGTGCCCAACCGGTTTACAGCCACCACCACCAAAACAGCAATGATCAAGATCAAATAGTAAAAGTCGATCTGTCCGCCAAGAACATAGCCCCCAATAGAAGGACGCGGTATGCCGTAAATGCCAGATGCTGATCCAGTAATAGGGAGATTAATCGCTAAAATACGAATGATTTCCCCAAAGCCGAGGGTGACAATTGCCAGATAGTCACTGCGCAGCCGAAGTGTCGGCGCACCGATGATCACACCCACAATAGCCGCTAATACCATGGAAACAGGCAAGGTCAGCCAAAACGACCATTGATAGACCGTCATCAAAATGCCTGTCGTATAAGCGCCTACGGCAAAAAAGGCGGCGTAGCCTAAGTCGAGTAATCCAGCAAAGCCGACCACCACATTCAGCCCCTGGGCCAAGACAACGTAGAACAAGGCAAGTGTCGCAACATCCAGCCAGTAGTTATTGGACAAAAACGGCAGTACACACGCGACAGCGAGCAACAGAACAACAGCGATTTTTTTTCGAGATGGATTCATCCGCTACATCCTCTCTGTCACTTTCTCACCCATGATGCCAGTTGGCTTCAATACGAGAATCAGGATCAACAAGGAAAAAGCCACGACGTCCTTCCATGAACCGCCGAAAATAAACGTTCCGGCTGTCTCCATCATCCCGAGCAACAGCCCGCCCAGCATCGCGCCCTGAATGCTACCAATCCCCCCAAAACCGCCGCCGTAAACGCCTTGAGTCCAATGATAAAGCCCATCATGAAATTGACGGTTCCGTAATAAGCACCTGCCATCGTGCCTGCACCTGCTGCCAGCGAAGCACCGATGAAAAAGGTCAAACCAATGACTTTATGCACATGGATGCCCATTAGATGACAAGCCGTCTGATCGAGCGCAATCGCCCGCATAGCCTTGCCGTACAGCGAACGATTGATGAAAAGGTGCAAGCTCAGCATCAAAAGCGCCGAGATGAGGACAAGCCCGATTTGGACATACGTGATTTTGGCCCCTAACAAGCTAATACCGTCGTGAGAAAACTGCAACGGATACACTTGATACTGCGCGCCCCAAATAATCATCGAGCCGTTTTCCAAAAAGAGTGAGACACCAATTGCCGTAATCAGGATAGAGAGTCGTGGAGCCAACAGGAGCGGCCGATAAGCCACCCTCTCGATCCCCATCCCGATGACCCCGACAATCACCATCGCAAGCAATAAGACAATCAATATTCCCATCAAGCCTGCTCCGGAAGAGTCTTTGCCGAGCACGCTGAGCAAGGTATAGCCGACAAATGCACCGAGCATGTACAAATCCCCATGCGCGAAGTTGAGCAGCTTGATAATGCCAAAAACCATCGTGTAGCCCAAAGCGATCAAACTGTAAAAAGCACCGATGACCAGTCCGTCCGCCAATGTTTGGACGAGAATATCCATTCCTCCACCATCCTTACTTAAGGCAATAATTGACGTAGACCCTACTTCGCTAACGTGAACTTGCCACCCGTCACTTTCAAAACGGCGAAGTTGGAGGTATCCAGCGTATTTTGGGCGTTGAACGAGATTGTTTGACCAAGTGCCTTGAAATCCTTTGTTTCTTTGATCGCTTTTTTGATGGCGTCACGATCAGTCGAGTTCGCTCGCCCGATCGCATCTGCCAGCAGATTGACCGCATTGTAGCTCAACGCAGAGAAGGGACCCGGTGCCAAGTTGTTGTACGTCTGCTTGTACGTAGAGGTGAACGCTTCTGCTCCCTCGATGAATTCGGCTGTAGGAGTCGCGGTAATCAGCAGCCCTTCTGCGTTGTCCGCACCTGCAATCTTGATAACGTCCTCACTGAATGAGCCATCGCCAACGAGGAACAAGCCGGATACACCTTTTTGCTTGAATTGTTTGACCATGAGTCCGCCAGCCGCATAATAGCCGGTAAAATACGTAGCGTCCGGTTGGAGGCCTTTTACTTTGGTTACCAGCGCACTGAAATCTTTTTCTTCTGGATTGATTGCTTCATACGCAATGACGGTGCCTCCTGATTTTTCAACGGACGCTTTGGCAAAATCGGCCAAGTCCTTGGCGTAGGCTGAATTATCATGAATGAGTACGACTTTTTTCGCTTGGTTCGCTGCCATGTAATCTGCTGCGGTTTGTGCTTGATCTGGGGTTAGGCCATTGATCAAAAATAGGGTGTCATGGCCTTGTGTGGGCAATTTGGCTGAGTTGGCTGCGGGAACGATCATGGGAATGTTGGCATTTTTGAATACACCCGATGAGGGTAGTGTCGCACCTGAGCAGTAGCCACCGACGACAGCGACTACGTTTTGGGAGACCAGCTTATTGGCTGCTGTCGTCGCCATTTGCGGATCACACCCATCATCAGCCACTTCTATCTTCAATTTTTTTCCAATAACTCCACCGCTGTCGTTTATTTTTTTGACAGCCATTTCGATGGCGTTTTGCATGTCTTTTCCATCCGTCGCATTGTTACCAGTTACTGGCAAAATCACCCCAACGAGAATTTCGCCAGCTTCTGCACCTCCAGTAGAAGATCCTTGATTGGCACATCCCGCTACAGCCAGCGATAGAGTCAACATCGCCGAGACTATCACGCTTCCCCATTTTTTCATAGCCCATCCCCCATTCGAATATTATTCGATTGATGCCCATTTCCAGTCGATTGCGCCTAAACCATCCTGAAAGATTCCTTTTACCTTGTCATTCTTCACCCATGTATGCGTATAGAAGTAGATCGGCATAATCGGCATTTCGTCCATCATGATTTGCTCGGCTTCACGCAGAATCGCCTTGCGCTTTTCCGGATCACTCTCTGTCGCGGACTGATTCAGCAGCTCTTTGAATCTCGGATTCTCCCAGCGCGTATCGTTATTGCCCCCATCCTTCTCCTTAAACAGTTCCAGGAAGTTGATCGGATCGTTGAAATCACCCGACCAGCCGAGACGCCCGACCTGGTAGTTGCCCTCGTGCATGGTCTCGAGGTACACTTTCCATTCTTGATTTTCCAGCTTCACTTCTGCACCAAGGTTTTGGCGCCATTGGTCCTGAATCGCTTCTGCGATCTTTTTATGCCCTTCCGACGTGTTGTAGCTGAGCTTGATCGGCGGCAGTTTGGAGATGCCCAGCTCTTTCATTCCCTCTTCTAACAGCTTTTTAGCCGTTTCTTGATCATTGTCTTTGAAATAACCGCCCGTATTGAGTCCCATGGTCGGTGGAACTGCTGCCATCGCTGGCTGCTGATTCGCTTGGAGTACGTTGTCGATCAAGATTTGTCGGTTAATAGCGTAGGCAAAAGCTTTACGAATCTTCACGTTATGGAACGGAGGTTTCTCTGTATTGAACTTGTACCAGTAGGTAGCACCGACAGGCTTTACTTGCAGCTTTCCGCTGTCTTTGAGCGCTGGCATCGCATCTGTTGGCAGCGAGCTTAACGGACTACCTGCCCAGTCAATTTCGCCATTATCGAACATGGACAGCTCTGTATTTTCATCCTCCACCATCGAGAACTCGATCTTGCCCAGCTTGACACTATCTTTGTCCCAGTAGTTGTCGTTTTTCACGAGTACCATTTTGCTTTTGTGTTCCCAGGACTCCATTTTGAATGGACCATTTCCTATGTGCGTTTTGGCATCTCCAGCCCACTTTTCATCAGACTCGACTACCTTTTTATTTACCGGGAAATAAGTTTGGAAGGCGGTTAGCTCCAGAAAAAACGGGGTTGGATTCGTCAATTCTACTTGGAGGGTCTTGTCATCCAATGCTTTTACGCCGACATCATCCAAGCTGCCATTTCCTTTGTTCGCTTTCTCCGCATTCTTGATGTAATAGAGCTGGTAGGCGTAATTGGACGCTGTCTTCGGATCGAGAGCTCGCTTCCACGCATATTCGAAATCGTGCGCTGTGACCGCTTCTCCGTTGCTCCACTTGGAGTCTCTCAGCTTGAATGTGTATGTTTTCATATCACTCGATACTTCAATTTTCTCAGCTACAGCTTCCTCCGGCTTGCCTGAAGGCCCGATGCGTGTCAGTCCATCAAAAACAGCTTTGACGATGGCAGCAGATGTCGTGTCTTCCGCAAGTCCAGGATCACCTGTGGGTGGCTCGGAATGAAGATTCCAGCGAAGAACTTGTGCTTTTGCTGGTTCTTTAGCAGTGGTGGCAGGTGCTGGCTGCGTGCTCGACTGTCCGCTCTGTGATGCTTGCTCGGCTGGCTTCGCTGCTGGCTGTCCTCCTCCACATCCTGCTAAAGCTAATCCCATCACCGCTACGCTACTCATTAGAGCGAAAATACTTTTTTTCATTTGATCAACCCCCATTTTTCAGTCGTTATGCATCGGTTTTCAGAATTATCAGAATGCAAGAGGTGTGCCAAAAATGAAGGAGGCAGTGGTGTAGTCATAGGGTCGGTTGTTGTAAATTTATTTGTACACTGTATATCTTTTTGTGTTTCAAATCTTAGACACCGCTTTTAGACAAAAAAAGCCTCAGCCCACTTACTCGGCCAAGGCTTTTGTCTCTCGATTTACAAGATGATCAATTCGCGCGGTGAATGTGTCAGCACCTCATTGCCACTCTCAGTGACAACCAGATCGTCTTCGATTCGGACCCCACCAAGCTCTGGGATATAAATCCCCGGCTCCACTGTCAAAATCATGCCTTCTTGGAGAACAACTGCGCAACGTGTGGACATAAAAGGCTCCTCATGAATATCCAGGCCCACTCCATGCCCCATCCCATGTCCAAATCGCTCACCATAGCCTTGCTCCGTGATGTAGTCCCGTGCGAAGGCGTCTGCCTCTTTCCCGGTAATGCCAGGACGAATGCCTGCAACAGCACGATTGCGTGCTTCCAGAACGATCTCGTAGATGGCTTTGAGCTGTTCATCAGGAGTGCCAACAGCAACCGTACGGGTAATATCAGAGCGATAGCCTTGGTACAATGCGCCAAAGTCCATTGTGACCATATCTCCTGCTTCAATTATTTTTTCACTTGCTACGCCATGAGGAAGTGCGGAACGATAGCCAGAAGCAATAATGATGTCAAAAGCAGAACCTGACGCCCCTTCTTTTCGCATGAACATTTCCAATTCGTTAGACACCGCAAGCTCTGTGATACCTGGACGCAGGAAGGAAGTAATATGGGAAAAGGCAGCATCGGCAATTTGCGCAGCCGTTCGGATGATTGCGAGCTCTTCCTTTGTCTTAATCAACCGCAATCCCTCAATGACACCTGACGTCGGAATGAATGCTGTTTTGACGGCCTCGCTGTATTTGCGATGCAAGACAAAGGTGACATTCTCCTCCTCAAAGCCGAGATGGTTGATCCCCATCGCTTCCGCCTGGCGGGCTACTTCACTGTATACGGATTCCTTTGTCGGCAAATAAACGATCTCAAAGTCTGTTGCTTGTGATTGTGCTTGCGCTATGTAACGGAAATCTGTGAAGAGCTTGGCCTGGTCCCGTGAGATGAGAACAACTCCGTAGGTACCTGTAAAGTTCGTGAGGTATCGGCGATTTTGTCCATTGGTGATCAAAAGCCCGTCAATTCCAAGTGAATCGAATTGTTCACGCAGTCTTTTTACTTTTTCCATCTCTGTCATCCCTCTTTTGTTTGTCGTGATTTGGCTAGTTCTTTGGGAATATTCAGCAAGTATTGTGCCAGCCAGGACGAGCTCACTCGCTTCCTCATGGCACGACACTTGCATTTTCATCAAGCAAGAATGAAAGGAGGCTTCATCATGGAATCGCATCCATTGATTATCTGCCGTTGTGAAGAAGTCACTCTCGCTGAATTGGTAGAGACCGCCCAAACCTATCAATGTACCGCACGCGAGCTAAAACTACGGACCAGAGCCGGAATGGGCTGTTGCGGTGGGAGAACCTGCCGTACAATGATCGATCAGGTTATTCAGCAAGTAACTGGCCAAGCGCCTTCTCATACTGTACCTCTCGGATACCAACCGCCTATCCGACCTGTCTCATTTCATACGCTTGGGGGTCATAGGGCATGAGTCAACGAATTGATCACCATCCTGTCCTCGGTTCACTCGGTGACAGAAAGCAGCTTTCTTTTCATTATAACGACTCCGTCTATATGGCTTATGAAGGCGAGACGATTGCGGGGGCCCTATTGGCCGCAGGGGTCCGCACACTTCGGGTGCATGAGGAAAAAGGAACACCGCGAGGAATTTACTGCAACATCGGTCACTGCTATGAATGTCGCGTTCATGTAGACGGTATTCCTACCGTGCGTGCTTGTATGACGCTTGTTCAGGAAGGTATGCAGGTAAATGCGGGTTCGCTCCTTCCTACTCCTTTGAAAAAAGGAGGGCATCATGCATGATCGACCTTCTCATCATCGGGGCTGGACCTGCTGGCTTATCTGCAGCAATTGCAAGTGCCAGGCAGGGATTGGCTGTTCGTGTAGTCGATGAGTTTTATCGCCCAGGGGGCCGCTTGCTCGGACAACTTCACGAAGAACCGGACGGTATGTGGTGGAATGGACTGGATGAGGCGGCCCGGCTCACAGAGACAGCGAAAAGTCTCGGTGTAGAAATCTGTTGCGGCGTCTCCGTCTTCCATTTGACGCAATCCCAGAATGGCTGGGTCGTCTCTACGACACAGGGGGAAATGACAGTCCCATTGCTCCTGATCGCAACCGGGGCTTCTGAAGCAGCCGTGCCTGTGCCAGGGTGGACGTTACCCGGCGTGATGTCCATCGGGGCTGCTCAAGTCATGACAAATGTGCAGCGAGTGCGCGTAGGACAACGCGGGGTAGTCATTGGGGTCAATATCTTATCAGTGGCGATATCACGGGAATTGCAATTGGCTGGAGTTACGGTGGATCGAATGATTCTCCCACCTAGTACGACTGTCAGCGGCACCGCGGGGCAACCAGAAGCAGTGATGCAATCCTTATTGCGCGTCGCCCATCTTGCCCCTTCCCTGATGATTCGGATCGGGAGCAAGCTGATGAGGAGTCCATGGATGCAAAAGCTGGCAATCGCCCTCTACCCCTCGAAAGGTTTTTCCATGTGGGATATCCCGATTCAGCTGCGAACAACAGCTCTGGAGATCGTCGGAACGTCTCAAGTCGAGGGTGTCCGTATCGCCAGGGTGGCAGCCGATGGTTCGCCTATAGATGGAACCGAACAAGTCATTCCAGCTGATTTCGTCTGTATCGCAGGGGGATTAAGTCCACTCGCTGAATTAGCAGCGATTGCCGGGTGTCCATTTGCCTATGTTCCATCCTTGGGCGGGCATGTCCCGTTACACAATGAAAGCATGCGAACGCCAGTCCCTAGACTCTATGTTGCCGGCAATATCACGGGAATTGAAAGTGCCAAAGTGGCAATGGCTCAAGGCACGGTCGCGGGACTTTCTATCGCAAAAGCTCGGGGGAAGCTGACGAATGAACAGCCATTATCGGATGCCATTCAACAGGTGAAAATCGTCCGGCAACATGCAACGATCCAGTTCCATCCAGACATTGTGGCTGGGCGTGCACTGGTGGGGCAAATGACAGCAGAATGGATCGCGCCCTAATTCATTCCTTCAATAGGAAAAGGCAGCCCGTCATTCTTTCACGGCAGGCTGCCTTTGTTTTTTCTTTCTGGTTTGTGCTTTGATAGTCGATGAAGATGACAACTCTGCGTCCAGAGAAAGCGAATCGTGTATTTCCTCTGCCTGTTCTCGATAGTAAGCAATCAGCTCAGGGTATTCCGCGATTTCTCTCTCTCCTGTCGGCGTGATCGCATACAGTCCTCGTTGCACACGTTTAAACCACCCGTAATGATTTTGGATAAGAATCGACGAGGTTTTTTCCCCAGCCCCTTTACTCTTGAGTAATTTGGGCGATAACGGCCCATGCTGTTGGAGCAACGTCGCGATTTGAATGCAGCTCTGCTTGTAGGCTGTCATGAGCTTGGTTTGATAACTGCCGCCCACATTGTAATCGCCGTATCTTCCCCGCATCTCTTCAATGATGCGGTTTCGCTTTTTTTGATTGAATTGCTTGCTTTTTACCCGATCAAACGGTCCCGGTGATATATTCACTTCCATGACTGCTGCCCCTCTTTTTGGAAAGGACACGAGAATGAGACCGAGCTCGAGACGTCTAACCAAGTAGCATATATCTTGCCATTTTTTCGAAAACAACTTGTATTTGGGCTTCGGGATTGCCATGTAAACAAAATCGGTATAGCGTTGTCGCTTGGTAGCCTGAATGAGCAATTCCACACTTAGGTTGCGTTTAAACTCAACAATGATCAGTTCCTCGCCTTTGATAGCCGTTAAATCGCAATGCTTGACCTCGCCAAAAACGTCATATCCTTGCGCGACAAAATAATTTCGAATCGGTTCGTACATGTCAGCTTCATATTTTTTCTCTGCTTTTGGTTCCATGTGCTCCCCTTCTCCTATAGGAAAAAGAGCCAATCCAGTGGATTGACTCCTCTCTTCGTTATTCCTTCAAAACTGAAT
>NZ_PXZM01000056.1 GCF_003013395.1 Brevibacillus fortis
TGCGCTCTTTTTTCTGTCTACCTAAAGGGGATCATAACTGAATGGCGGGAGCGCTTCAAACGTAGAAGTTTCGAAGAGGTATTCCATAAGTGAAGCTTAAATTCCCCGCCATTCATTCCTACGCTGGGATGGGCTCCAGAGGCGCTTGGACTGGAAATCCGCTTCTTCCTACGCGGCTCTACTGAAAAATGATTGCAAGTCGATTCAAGAAGGAAAGATCCTGATCGCGATCATTGAGTCTTCAAAACGAACCACAAATGCTTCACAGTCGCAATTCGATAACTCAAGATGATCAGCTAGTACAATGGATCTACCTTGAACTGACCCCAAAACGGTTCGAAAAGCACGACGAACCCCTAACAGCTCGAAAAGCCCTGTCACATGTTTGGAAGGAGACCGCCCGAACGAAGAGAGGATACAGGCGACTGGAAAACATGTGGCAGGGCTTCCCCATGCACAACCGTTGAAGAACAACGTTTTTACTTACCCAATTTGTTATACAGCGTGGCCCGCGATATGCCCAGTCTTTTCGCAGCGGCTTGCTTGTTGCCGTTTTCCAGCTCGATGGCTCGCAAAATGACGCGGCGCTCATGCGCTTCGATTTCTTCTTGCAGAGAAAAGAGATCGGGAGGAAACTCAATCGGTACCTGTTTACTCTGAACTTGCAGGGAATAAGGCAAATCTTCTTCTTTGATCACCCCGTCTGTCGCAAATACCACCAATCGCTCAATCGCATTTCGCAGCTCGCGAATGTTGCCTGGCCAGTCGTATTGGAGCAGGTTTTGCATCACATTTTGTGAGATGGCATGAATGGGACGATTGTAACGTAAAGAGAATTCATAGAGAAAAAAGTGGGCGAGTTCAATCGTATCTTCAATGCGTTCTCGAAGCGGAGGGATTTTCAGCGTCACGACATTGAGCCGATAGAACAGATCTTGACGAAACTTCCCTTCCTTCACTAACTCCTCCAAATTTTTATTTGTAGCGGCAAGCACACGGAAGTCCGCCTCAATCTGCTTTGTCCCTCCGACCGAATAATACTTTTTCTCTTGAAGCACGCGAAGCAGCTTCACTTGCATATCGAGCGGCATTTCTCCCACCTCGTCGAGAAACAGCGTTCCTCCACGTGCCAGCTCAATCATTCCTTTTTTCCCTTTCTGATCCGCACCAGAAAAGGCACCTTTTTCGTACCCGAACAGCTCGCTTTCAAACAAGGTAGGCGAAATCGCGCCGCAGTTGATGGCAATAAAGGGCGCATTGGAGCCTTCCCGCACATCGTGCACCGCTTTGGCGAATAACTCTTTGCCAACGCCGCTTTCCCCTGTGATCAAGACGGTTGCTTGTGTAGCGCTGAGCTTTTGGATCATGGACTTGATATGGCGAATGGAGAGACTCGTTCCCTTGATCTGTGCAAATGGATCAGGGGTTGGACTGAGCTTCGCCATTTCCTGCTGCAAGTGATTCACTTTTTTATTGGCGTTCAGCAGCTCCTGGTTCAGTCGAACCTGACTCGTGATATCGGTTTCCGCCGCGACAGCACCGATGATTTTGTCATGCAAATAGATCGGGTTGGTATTGATGAGCACGACGAGATCCTCCCGCGGCTGATGCTGATGCCGATAGAGAGACTGTCCGCTTTGGAGCGATTTGAGTGTTTCGAGCATTTCGAGCGGGAAAAAGTCGGTGATCGGGCGACCCATCGTTTCTTTTGCTTTCAAGGAAAAGATTCGTTCCGCGCCTTCTGTCCAAACCATCACACGTGCTTTTTCGTCGATGACGGATATGGAAGCGTCCATGGTCTTGATCATCGTCTCGAAATACGCTTCCAAGATCTCATACGAGGAAAAGATGGCTTGTATGACGGCACCTCGATGAAGGTAGCCGACAGGGACTCCGGGCTGTTTTTCGATCAGGAGATAGTTGTGAGTAGCTAGTAGATGGATGGCGTCCGCAAATGTTGAATCCAATGTCATCACAGCAGCTGGTTCCCAAGGGGCTTGTGTGCAATCGATCGTCAGGCTGGCGGTGAAAAGGGAAGAATCGGCGACATGCCAGCTGGTTTGACGCTGGGCAAATACAGGAATGTTTTCCTCCAACTGAGGAGGGAGAAGCTCTAGATCGTTGAAAATCCGCATGTTTGTCTGTATCAACTCGGTTAAGGCAGGAAGTTTGTGATTCAACTCGATCATCCCTTTTGAAAGAGGTAGTTCAAGTGTATAAAATTTTGAACATTTTCTCATTTATTATACATTCGCTCTTTTTGTTGTCAAAGAATTTAGACGAAATATTTTGGGAATCGCGGATAGAACAATTGGCATGGCTTTTGCAAAAAGAGTAAGAGAGTAGTAGAAAACGCATTTGAGGAGAATCAGCATGACAGTACAAACCCATGCGCAGATTGCGGTAATCGGCGGTGGCATCATCGGCGCGGCGATTGCGTATTACGCTGCCAAGGCGGGATTGGATGTCGTTGTTCTGGAAAAAGGCGAGCTGGCATCAGGGACGTCCTCGCGCTGTGATGGAAATATTTTGGCGATCGACAAGGACCCCGGCTTTGACAGCCAGATGTCCTTGAAAAGCCAGATGCTTGTTGATCAGCTAAGTCGGGAGCTGGACCATACGTTTGAATATCGGGCACCGGGAAGCATTCTCGTCTGCGAATCCGAGGCCGAGATGGAAGCCGCTCATGAATGGGTGAGACGGCAAAAGGAAGTCGGACTGCCGTTTCGGATGCTGGACCGAGCAGATATTCGGCAGGAGTCGCCTTACTTTGCCGACGACTTGCTGGGAGGTTTGGAGTGCGCCACCGATTCTACCGTCAATCCGTACATGCTGACCTTTGCCCTGTTTGAAGGAGCGAAAAAGCATGGAGCGAGGATCATGCGCCGGACAGAGGTCAAGTCGCTCCGACGTGATCAGGCGACGGGAACGTTTCACATCGGGCTTGGTACAGGCAGCATGACAGCCAAGCAGGTCGTCAACGCTGCTGGGGTGTGGGCACCAGTCATTGGAAAAATGGTCGGGGTGGATATTCCGATCGTTCCGCGCAAAGGGCATTTGATCGTCGCTTCGCGGCAAATGCCTGTCGGCGTGCGAAAGGTGATGGAATTCGGCTATCTCATCTCAAAGTTTGGCGGCGTGCGACAAGTAGACGAGGAGACAGAGAAATACGGAGTCGCGCTCGTATTTGAGCCGACAGAGAGCCAGAACTTCTTGATTGGCTCCAGTCGTCAGTTTGTAGGCTTCGATACTCGAATCGATCTGAATGTCGTCAGGTGCATGGCGAGAAGAGCCCTGCGCTTTTATCCGAAGATCGCCGACTTCGCTATCATCCGCACGTATTGCGGTTTGCGCCCGTGGACAGAGGATCACTTACCGATTATTTCTCGCGTAGAAGAAGTTCCCGGTTACTTCATCGCGGCTGGTCATGAAGGAGACGGAATCAGTCTGGCAGCTGTCACAGGTAAGCTGGTGTCCGAGATGCTAGTCGATCAGACAGACACCATCATTCCGTCAGAGCCGCTGCGCTTGGACCGGTTTACGAAAAAAGGAGTGTTGCATCCATGAAAGCAACGAGGGTGTTTACCACCATTGACACGCACACAGGGGGAAACCCTACCCGCACGGTCATCAGTGGTCTGCCGAAGCTTTCCGGTACCACGATGGGAGAAAAAATGCTCCAGATGAAGGCCGAGTACGACTGGATTCGCACGTTTTTGATGTATGAGCCGCGCGGGCATGATGTGATGTCGGGCGCCTTGATCGTTGATCCATGCCATCCAGAGGCGGATGTGGGAGTGATCTATATCGAGACAGGCGGATACTTGCCGATGTGCGGCCACGACACGATCGGTCTATGTACAGCGCTGGTAGAGACAGGCATGATCCCCGTGACCGAGCCGGTGACAAAGCTTACGCTCGATACGCCAGCAGGATTGGTCGAGGTAGACATACAGGTAGAGGGAGGGAGGGCCAAGGAAGTATCATTTGTGAACATTCCAGCCTTCCTCTATCAGCAAGATGTGACAGTAGAAGTAGACGGGATTGGAGCGGTGACCTGCGATATTGCGTACGGTGGAAACTTTTATGCGATCACGGATGCACGCAAGCTCCATCTCGAACTGACCCCAGCCAATGCATCCACCATTGTCAATACGGCCGTCACTATTCGGAAAGCGATTAATCAGGCCATGGAGATTGTTCATCCAGAGAAGCCGTTTATTCGCGGACTGACCCATGTGGAGTTCTATACGGCCCCTGACAATCCAGGAGCGGATGTGAAAAATACCGTCGTCGTACCGCCGGGCGGAATCGACCGATCGCCATGTGGAACGGGCACTTCCGCCAAGCTGGCGACCTTGTTTGCCAAAGGGGAGATCGGCATCGACGAACCGTTTGTACATGAGAGCATCGTCGGTTCTCTGTTTACAGGAAGAGTGTTGCAGGTGACGGACGAAGGGGGCCTGCCCGCTGTCATTACCCGAATTGCAGGCTCGGCCTGGCTGATGGGCAAGCATACGATTTTTTACAATCCGGAAGACGAGCTGGCGAATGGCTTTTTGCTCATACCAGCCGCAACCGATCATTAAACAAAACCCAGACATGAGAGGAGAAATGAAAATGGCACGATTTGAAGGAGTATACGTAGCGATTGTCACGCCGTTTACAACCGATTATGAGGTGGATTACAAACGTTTGACGGAATTGTGCGACTGGTTGATTCAGGAGGGCGTAGACGGACTGGTTCCGTCCGGTTCGCTGGGAGAATACGCGACGATGACAGGAGAAGAGCGGGCAAAAGTCATTCATACTGTGATCGCTGCCGCAAAAGGTAGAGTTCCGGTGGTCGTAGGCTCTGCTGCTCCGTCTACCCGTCAAGCAGTGGAATGGGTGCAATTCTCCAAGGATGCGGGAGCAGCAGGCGTGATGGCCCTGCCTCCGATTAACTACAAGCCATTGGAAAATGAAGTGTTTGCCCACTATGAGGCACTCAATACAGTCGGGCTGCCGATTATTGCCTATAACAATCCTCACGACTACAAAATCGACCTGACACCGGACATTTTGGCAAGACTGGCTGCATTCGAAAATATCGTCGCTGTGAAAGAATTCTCCGGTGACGTACGCCGCATGCAGGACATTCTCGCCCAGACGGACTTGGAAGTTATGGTCGGTGTAGACGATCTCGTCATGGAGGGCGGCTTGATCGGGGCGACAGGTTGGATTTCGGGTGTGCCGAATGCGCTGCCAAAAGAAGGAGTGGAGCTGTTCCGTCTGGCACGGGCAGGCAAGCTGGGCGAAGCACAAGCGCTTTATCGTCGATTGCTGCCGTTGTTCCACTACGACGCGAGTCCACAATTGGTACAGTCGATCAAATACATGATGGAGCTGGCGAATTTCCCAGTAGGACCGACTCGTCCGCCGCGTCTGCCGCTGTCCGAAGAATACTACGCGGGCATTAAAAAGGCGTTTGACTACGCTGTCGGCGCTGCGAGTGGACGATAAGGGGGACGAGTAGGATGCACAGCAAAAACTGGATTGGCGGCGAATGGATAACGCCGTCAGGGAAGGAACTAACGGTCAAAAACCCATCGTGTATTACAGAAGAAGTCGGCGTTCTGCATCTGTCTGATCGGTCACATGTTTTTGCGGCGGAGCAGGCTGCTCGCATGGCCCAGATCGGCTGGGCAAAACAAACGGGTGCGGCTCGAGGCGAAATCCTTTTTCAAATGGCTGCTGCATTAGAGGCAAATGCAGACAGTTTGGCACAGCTGGCGAGCCGGGAAATGGGCAAGCAGCTTGGTGAGATGCGGGGAGAAGTGGCGCGCGGGGTCAGTCTGTTGCGCTATTATGCCGGAGAAGGGATGCGTTCAAACGGCAACCTGATTCCTTCTTCCGATACGAACGTCCTGCAATACAGCCTTCGAGTCCCGCTCGGAGTCGTGGCGGTTATCACACCATGGAACTTTCCTGTTGCGATCCCCATCTGGAAGATCGCCCCTGCACTCATTTGCGGGAACACAGTCATTTGGAAGCCGGCGGAAAACGGCTCGCTTACAGCAACACGACTGACTGAAATATTCGCAGAAACCAAGCTGCCAGCGGGTGTGCTGAATCTGGTGATTGGCAAGGGCCGAGAGATCGGCAATACACTTACGAATGAAGCCTGCGTCGATGCGGTTAGCTTTACTGGCTCATCTGAAACAGGCAGACAGATTGCCATCGCGTGCGCGGGTCGCAATATCAAGTATCAAACCGAAATGGGCGGGAAAAATGCGGCAGTTGTCTTGGCTGGTGCTGATCTAGATAAAACGGTTCCGATTTTGCTCAGCGGGGCGTTTCGATCGGCTGGTCAAAAATGTACGGCTACTAGCAGGATCATTGTAGAAAAATCGATCTATCAGCCACTGGTCGAGCGACTGCAATCAGCTATGGAGACGTGCCGAGTAGGAGATGCCAGCGATCTGGAAGCGTATTTGGGTCCGGTTGCATCGGCTGCACAGTATGAGACGGTTGGGCAATTCATCGCATTGGCTAACAATGAAGCAACAGTCATTGCGCAAAGCCCTGCTTATGTAAAAGAGGAGCAAGGCTATTACATCCGTCCCCGAATTGTCGAGGGTGTCGCTGCGGATCATCGCCTCGTTCAGGAGGAAGTGTTTGGACCATTGGCTGTGCTTTTGACAGCAGACGGTTTTGACGAGGCGGTGGAGCTGTGCAACCAGTCTGTATACGGACTGAGCGCTTCGCTGTTCACCCGAGATTTGGCGAGTGCCCATCGTTTCTTGGATGTGGTGCAGGCGGGGATGGTTCGGGTCAATCAAGAGACGGCAGGTGTGGAATACCAGGCTCCATTTGGCGGCATGAAGCTATCCAGCTCACATACGCGGGAGCAGGGGCAGGCGGCGCTTGATTTCTACAGTACGACGAAAACATGCGCGATCAAATACTCTTGGTGATCTATCAAGTAATTGCCAATCGCATAAAAGGGTGAGGATGTCATGCACATCAATCAGTTGTTTACGACGATCGAGGCCCATACAGGAGGGGAGCCGCTGCGTATCATTACAGGCGGCATCCCACCACTCGCGGGCGAGACGATTCTAGAGAAGCGGCGCTACTTTCGGGAGGGGCTGGATTATATCCGGCGGGTGCTTATGTATGAGCCGCGCGGACATCATGGCATGTACGGTTGTGTCATGACTGAGCCTGTCAGTCCAGATGCGGCATTTGGCGTGCTGTTCATGCATAACGAGGGCTACAGTACAATGTGCGGGCATGGAATCATTGCGGTAGTCACGGCTGCTATTGAGACGGGAATACTTCGGCTGGAAGATCCAACAGAGCGTATTGTGATTGACAGTCCGGCAGGAAGAATCATCGCACACGCAAACGTGGAAGAATCGCGGGTTCAGTCCGTCTCGTTTGAAAATGTCCCCTCATTCGTTTTGGCACAAGACGTTCCCATTGAGTGGGAAGGACGCATTTTCCCAGTGGACATTTCTTTTAGCGGAGCATTTTATGCAGTAGTGCAGGCAGAAGACATAGGAGTCCAGGTAGAAATTGAGCAATTGGCAGAGCTGCAAGAGTGGGGAAGGCGAATCAAGGAACAAATCGAGGCGAACATGGAGGTAGTTCATCCGTTGGAGCCAGAACTCAAAGGCATTTACGGAGTGATTATCTCGGATAAGCCAAGAGTGGAAGGATCAGACCTGCGCAACGTGACGATTTTCGCCGACAAGCAGGTCGATCGCTCACCATGCGGTACAGGTACTGCGGCTCGTGTAGCCACCTTGCATGCGAGAGGCAAGCTGGCTGCTGGAGAAGCGTTTGTCCATGAAGGAATTGTCGGGAGCCAGTTTATTGGCAAGGTAGTAGCAACCACGCAGGTGGGGAGTTATCCGGCTGTCATTCCGAGTATAGAAGGAAAGGCATTCATCACAGGTCTGCATCAATTTGTCGTTGACCCTACGGACCCGCTGAAAGACGGATTTTTACTGCGATAGGATCATTTGCTGGAAAAGGGGGCTGCAGATCACAGGCAGCCTCTTTTTTATCCTCAAAAAAGCCTAGTCACAATACTGCCACGCATTGGGACATCAGCATTTTTCCCCTTCTTCTGTTATAATGGACAAGATTGAATTTAGGAGTAAAGGAGTTGAATTTTGTGCCGTATAAAGCGTTAATTGAAGCGCATGTGGGTAGCTGGGAAGTCGCATTCGTGCTCTTGATCGTTGCCTACATCCTGTATCGCGTGGGTAAAGCAAAAGCAGGCAAGATCGTACATATGCTGCTCAGACTCATGATGGTCATCATTCTTGTATCGGGAGCTTGGATGCTTTTCGTGGGTCACGCATCAGATTTCTATTACTACTTGAAGGGCATCATCGCGGTTATCGCCTTTGGTTTGATGGAAATGTCCTTGGGCAAAGCAAAGAGACAAGAAGGCAGCATCGGCTTCTTCATCGGCTGTATTGTCGCATTGGTGCTGGTGATTCTGCTGGGCTATCGCGTATTTATGTAAGGTAGGCAATACAGGAAGGAAAAGGGTTTCCTCGCAAAAGATACTTGCGGGCGAAAGCCTTTTTTTTTGATTGGACGGGAGAGGATGAGCCAAAGAGAGATGAGAAGGGGGGCCATATTACCCTATGTACATATGTTAGAGGGGAGAGGTGAGGAAAAATGGCCTATCCTTTTGACAGTCAATTCATTCCTTTTATACTCGGGGGAAGTCCATTCGGAGACGTCCCGAACGATGAGAATCCCGACTTTGTCGACCTGGTAGGGAATGCTACATTTCCTGTTGCTTTTTTGGCGTATGATGGAACGACTCTTTATTTTCGGATGAGAGTAAACGAAGATCCAAGGAATCCGCAAAAAACGGGTTTTCGAAATTATGCCTGGGGTTATTTGATCAATACAATCGGAGTGGCAGGCACGTACCAATGGATGTTAAGTGTGCAAGGCATGCGCAATCGCATTGCGTTAATTCAAAACACGATTGTTGAATTTAACTCATGGAAGGATCAAGCAGAAGGCACAAACGGCAGTGGAGGGCCAAACTGGCAAGCGCCGATCATCAATTTTGATACTGCCCGTGTGCGGCTGACGAATGATGGCTCTATCTTCAGTGGAAATCCTGATTACTTCATTGATCTCGTCATGCCGGCTGCTGCTTTTTTCTCCACGATCGGTGTTAGCTCACTTTCTTCCCTTCGTTTCTTGCCCTTTACCTCTACGAATGACAATCATTACAACAGGGACTCTCTGCGGACGAGCGAAGACTTTAGCTTTGCTAACTCCCTTAGCAATCCGACTACGATAGCGGCGGGAGATGTGCGAGCCAGCCTTGCTGTCGACAAGCAGATAACAGCAGGGCCAGCCGGAGTGAACACAGGACAACTATCGCAATGGACGGGATCGATCACTGTCACCAATACAGGGAAGAGCCAGGCAGCGACAGTCGTTGTCAACGATCTGATCGAGCTGGATCAGGTAACAGCTTTTACGGTAAACGCTACAAGTACCGGCGCTGTCAGCTACAATCCGCTCACCAAGGTGCTTAGCTGGAAGATCGGCAATTTGGCCGCTGGTTCAACTGCCAGCTTGTCATTTACGGTCAGTGGGGTTTTCGCGATCTCTCCAGGCGGAACGCGGCGGTTAAACACAGCGACAGTCACTGGTGTAGACAGCTTTTCTGGCGGGACGCTGTCTCCAATTCAAGATAATATTGTCATCACGGTTAACTTGGCTGGAAGTATTGCTGGCGTAGTGCTTGACCAGTCCACGAACTTGCCTGTCGCAGGTGCGCAGGTCGATTTGTATGATTCGATTCCCGTACGAATCGGAACGACGACTACAGATACGGATGGCGCCTATTCGTTTACTGGATTGGCTCCTGGTCTTTATTCTGTGTCGGTGACCGCGCCGACTTATGATCCAAAAATCCAATTCGTGAGCGTTTTGGCAGGGCAGACCACAAGAGCAGACATTTTGCTTCCTACGAGTCCGGGTCAGGTGAACGGGACGATAACAGATACCAGATTGGCACCCATCTCAGGTGCAGTGGTAAAGCTCATTAATACGACAGGCGTGACCGTAAACCAGACAGTGACAGGGGTAGGGGGGACCTATCAGTTTACCAATGTCATGCAGGGTGCCTACACCCTTGCAGTCAGTGTGGATACATTCCAGCCAGCAACGGTTGCAATCAATGTCATTCGATCCCAGACGACTACACAAAATGTAGGGCTCCAGTCATCAGTTGCCGAGCTCTCTGGTCTGGTGACAGGTCCGGGTGGCATACCGATTGCCGGGGCATTGGTGGAAGTGTTGAACCAAGCAGGTATTACGCTGACGGAAACGACAACAGACGGAGCAGGCACGTATCTTCTGACCAAGCTCGCAGAAGGTGTTTATCAAATCCGTGTCAGTGCCGCAGGCTTTTCCACTCAGTTAGCCGGAATCAGTCTGCAACCCGGAAATGCCAAGGTACTTGATTTCGAATTGACGACAGCCTTTGGAACCGTAAGTGGAACCATTACCGATGAGCAAACGGGTGAGGGAATCCCAAATGCGAGCATCAAGGTTGACACTCGTTCAGGAATTGCTGTAGGAGAGACGTTAACCGACGTAAATGGAGACTACTCTTTATCTTTGCTCGGTCCAGAAACCTATGTCCTTACGGCGGCTGCGGAGGGGTATGCGGGCCAAATAGTAGGGGTAGAAATCACTGCTGGCGCTACGACGACGGTTGACCTCCAGTTGGAAAAACAGGCCGGGGTATTGATGGGGACAGTCTCGGACACAGGAGGCAATGCTCTTGCTGATGCCGTTGTCGTTGTTTTTAAGGGAACTGTTCCTGTTGCACAGACGATTACCGACAGCACAGGCACCTTTTCCTTCCCGCATTTGGCCCCGGATACGTATACCGTAACTGCATCGGCTACTGGTTATTCCACTGCTGTGTTGGGGGCTACTGTGCTGCCTCAGGAAATATCATTTCTGGATTTTGTCCTGCAAGCTTCACCGGGAGCAATCACGGGACAGGTGATCGACAGCAGCAATCAGCCTATTCAGGGTGCCACTGTCATCATTCGGGAAAATACGGCAGCAGGTGCAGCTGTCGCTACTGTATTGACGGATGGGAACGGACAGTATGTGGTACCTGATCTGCTACCGCAGGCGTACGTTGTCAACGTATCTGCTCCGGATAAAACGACAGTGATCACAGGGGCAGTCGTCACCTCATTGACGACAACAACGGTGAATGTACAGCTGGCAGATTTGCCGGGGAGTATTTCCGGTTCGATTTTTGATGCTACGTCGGGTCTGCCGATAACAGGTGCTTCGGTAGAGGTTAGCGTATTGAACCAAGCAGGGGCAATCGTCGCCCATGCAAATAGCGATCTGGCTGGCAATTACGAGATCACAGGACTGGCACCCGGAGTTTATACCATTACCGCACGTGCAACTAATTATGAAACGAACAGTGCTTCCGCCATTGTATTTGCGAATACGAATACACCTGTCAGCTTAGCGTTGTTTGCGAGTCCGGGTGAGATCCAAGGACAGGTGGTCGCGGCAGGAACGTTACAGCCGATTGCTGGTGCACAAGTAAATGCACTCGATTCCAATGGCTCCGTCGTGACTTCGGCATACAGCGATAGTCAAGGAAGCTTTGTTATCACGGGCTTGGCTGCAGGTCAATACGTCATCATTGCTTCAGCGAATGGTTTTCAGTCCAATCATGTTGGAGCCATCGTGCTCGCAAATACAACAACCCCTGTCCAGCTTCAGCTCAACCAGGATTTCGGTTTTATAAGCGGTACAGTAGCACCTGTCGTACCAGGAACCACCATTCAATTGTTTGATATCAATAACTTGTTGATCGGTACTGTCGTTGCAGATGGAAACGGGACATTTTCAATTTCAGGGGTCGCACCAGGCTCTTATGTCCTTACAGCTACCGCTTCCGGTTACGCTGTTCAATCCGTTGGGGCGATCGTACAGCCTGGGCAGACGGCCAACGTCTCATTTACGCTTACCCCGAATCCGGCCAGTATTTCTGGAACCGTGCGAGATACGGGTATGCAGCCGATTGTCAATGCCGTTGTCCGTATTCTGGATTTGAATGAGACGACAATAGGCTTTGGCTATACGGATTCAAACGGGGGCTATACGATTGGCAACCTGCCAGCCGGCTCATTTATCGTAGTGGCAAGTGCTCCTGAATATGTGACGGGCTCGATTGGTACTTCACTTGGACCCGGTGAAAACAAAACCGGGGTAGACTTTACTCTTGGGGCGAATGCAGGCGGGATTAGTGGACAGGTGACGGACGCGACAAATCCCGCGATATTCATTGCAGGCGCCGTTATACTGATTCGTTCGATAAGCGACGGAAATGTAGTGGCTACAGCAAGTACCGACCAGACGGGCAGCTATTTGATTGAACATCTGTTGCCGGGTGCTTATACCGTCACGGTTAGTGCGCCTAGCTATGCGGATCAATCAGTAGGGGCCAATGTAATCACAGGAGAAACGACGGGGGCTAGTGTGGCGCTCTTGCCGTTGCCAGGGTCCATCGTGGGAAGTGTCATAAACAGCTTGGGCGTTCCTGTAACGGGAAGCGAAATCAACGTCAAGCTGATGGATAGCAATCAAGCCGTCATACAGAGCTTGCTGGCGAATGAATCGGGCGTGTTTTTCTTTGCGAGTGTCGCTCCCGGCGTTTACACCGTTATCGCGTCAGCGCCTGGCTATGCGGTAGGAAGTATCGGCGTGATCGTGGCGGCCAATACCGCAACTTCAACGACCGTCACTTTACCTGACTTGCCTGCTGCCATTTCGGGAGTCGTAACGAATCAGATGACGGGATTCGGGATTCCGGGAAGCACAGTGCTCATTACGGATGACTATGGTGTTGTGCTTGCTCAATTATTAACAGACGAACAAGGCAATTTTTTGGCAGAGAAGCTTCCGCCGGGTGTCGTGAATGTAACTGTTTCTGCGCCAAATTTTGTATCCGTCTCGCAGGCTGCTATTTTGCAAGGGGGCATTACCACCAACTTTCAGCAGGCATTAGTTCCCAATCCCGGCAGTTTATCCGGCGTTGTGACTGACCCGGAGACGGGCTTGCCGATCACTGGTGCAACGGTAATCGTCTACGACAGCACACGTGCAGCCGTAGGATCTGTCCTGACAGGTGCTGCAGGGAACTATTCGTTTGACAGGCTGGCTCCCGGAGGGTATACCGTCAATGTAAATGCATCCGGGTATGCAAGCGATGTAGCAGGTGCACAAATTCAAGCTGGGGCGATGTCCACCTTAAGCTTTGCACTACAAGGGTTACCCGGTGCGATTGTAGGTACAGTGCGAGAGCAAGGTACGGCTTTGCCGATTGCCGGCGCGGTCATTACGGTTCGGCAGGGAAGTCCATCTGGGACGATTCTTTCCATTGTTCAGGCTGATGAGCAAGGGAAATATATGGTAAGTGGACTTCCCCCGGGGAGTTATACACTGATCGCTACTGCTTCGGGATTTGCGGCGGAGGCTTCAACTGTTATGGTCGGATTGGGAGCGACTACAGGTCTCGATTTTTCCTTGCCGAGTCTACCTGCAAGCGTCACGGGAGAAATTACGGACGCCCTCCTTAACACACCCTTGCCGAACACGCTCGTCCGCTTGTTAGGCAACAATAATACGATTCTCTTTGCTACTCAGACAGACGCTCAGGGGATCTACTTCATCGATGGATTTGCGGCAGGAAACTACACCGTTTTGGCAAGAAACGATAACTATCAGAGAGAAAACGCATCCTTTGATGTAGCGCCAGGGGGAACCGCTACAGTCAATATTCCGCTGAATCCAAACCCAGGTATTTTGCAGGGGGCTGTCAGAGATGCGTTTGATGGGACTCCTCTGGTAGGAGCGGAGGTTCTGATCTTTTTCCCGGGCACAAACAACCTGCTGTCTCGGGCAATTACAGACGGTCTCGGTCAGTTTACTATCGACGGCTTGGCACCTTTAACCTATACGCTGGCGATCAGTGCTCTTAATTATGCCACCCAGCCAGTTGGCGCGACGATTTTTTCTGGTCAGACGACGGTCATCGACGTGGGGCTTCCCCCGTTTCCAGCAACGGTTACAGGTCAGGTACAGGCTACTGGTGGAGGAGTTGTTCCCAATGCATTGATACAGGTGAAGGATTCACACGGGACATTGTTCGGGAGTGCGATCACGGATGATCTCGGCAATTTCTCTGTCGGTAACCTGCCGCCTGGCGCGTATGTGATAAGCGCGAGTGAAGACAGCTATGCAGCGGCAACCAGTAACATAACCGTGACAGCTGGACAGACAATTAGCGGAGTCATTCTCACGATGTCGCCTCTCCCAGGCAGTATCTCCGGACAGGTGACCAATCAGTTGACGGGACTCCCGATCACAGGGGCGGCTGTTGCGATTCAGCTGTTTTCCAACGCCTTGTTTGTTGCCAACACGGTTACGAACCAGAGTGGACAATTCCAGGTGAATGGCTTGACGGCTGGAGAGTACAATGTCATTGCAAGTGCAGATGGCTTCGGTACGCATTACCGTACAGTTACGGTCGTAAACGGTCAGACGACCGTAACGACAGTCGAGCTATTGCCAATCGTCGGAACGATATCCGGAATGGTCCTCTTGCCGGACGGAACGCAAGCCAGCGGAAACAATATTCAATTGTCGCTATTCCATTCAAACCAGATTCGTCTACAAAATATCCTGGCTGAGCCGGATGGAACATTCCATTTTGTCAATGTGGCTCCAGGTACGTATACCGTTATCGGGAGCATCCCGGGCATTGGTACCGGTCAAGCAGAAGCAGTTGTATTGCCGAACCAAACAACCTTTATCATCATCCACCTTTCTCAAACGGGTACGATACAAGGAACGGTTCGATCCGGTTTGACAGGTCTGCCAGTTGCAGGGGCGACTGTGTATGTGCAAACGGTGAATCAATCAATCAGAACGACTGTGGTCGTCCAAACAGACAGCTTCGGCAGGTACAAGGTGACTGATCTTGCTCCTGGCACCTACTTGGTTGTAGCCAATGCGATGGGGAGTGGAGAAGCGAGAGCTACAGTGACGCTGGGCATAGGGGAAATCGTGACGCTCGGTCTGGTTCTGGTTCCAGCAGCAATGAGCGGATCTTTTCGGGTCGCAACATGTCCGAACATTTTGTTTACCCCATTTTGATATTTTGGAGAATTACTCCACCAAAAATAAAAAATATGGCGGATAACTCCTTTTTTGATATAATAGCTGTAGAAATACAGCTATTTTGTTTTGGGTAAAAACAACTGTGAAAATCCTGACTTTTATTCAAGGGGGAGCGAGCCATATGGTGAAACAGCAAGAGGAGCTGTCCCATCCATTGACAGCTACCATCACGAAGACAAATACGCTTTTGCATATTCAGAGTCTCCTTCCCTCCTTTACGAAATCGGAGCAAAAGGTTGCCCATATCGTCTTACAGCAGACAGACAGCGTAATTTATTCATCGGTGATTGACCTTTCCGAAAAGGCGGGAGTGGGTGAAACGACCGTTCTCCGATTTTGCAGGAAAATAGGCTTTCATGGCTATCAGGAATTCAAGCTGGCATTGGCGCAAGAATTGGTCAATCCAGTCAAAAACTTGCATGGCGAAGTCGGAGAAGATGATTCGCTGGACATCATCACGCACAAAGTAACAGCAACCAATCAACAGGCGATTGGGGATACCACGGCCCTGTTTCAGATCGAACAGCTGGAGCGTTGTGTAGACCTTTTGCAAAAAGCAAACACGATCCATTTTTACGGGGTAGGCACGTCAGCGGTAACCGCCCAGGATGCCAAGTACACTTTCTTGCGGATCGGGCTTCGCGTGGACGCTTTTAATGAATCGCATTTGCAAGCGATGGCTGCAGCGACTCTGGGACCGGGGGATGTCGCGATCGGTTTGTCTGTATCAGGCAGTACGAAAGACACCATCGATTCATTGAAAGTCGCCAAGCAGGCAGGAGCAACTTGCATTTGCCTGACGCACTATCGACGCTCGCCTATTACGAATGTAGCGGACATTACGCTTCTGACCGCAGCGCAAGAAGGTCCGTTGCAGGGAGGCTCTCTCGCAGCCAAAATTGCACAGCTGCATGTACTGGATGTTATCAGTACGACCATTACGATGCGCAACAAGGAAAAGGCTCTTTTATACAAAGAGAGAACTGCGAAGGCTGTACTGGAGAGAAAATACTAAAAGCATTCTGAACTTATATTGGATAGGAGTGGTTGGAAATGAAGTTCGTGATCGTGAAAGATTACGCGGAGCTTAGCAGAAAAGCTGCTGAAATGCTCGTAAGCGAAGTAAAAGCAAATCCGAAGTCTGTTTTTGGCCTTGCAACCGGAGGCACACCAGTAGGGATGTACCGTGAGCTAATCAAGCTGTCACAAGCACAGAGCATCGATTTTTCGCAAGCGAGCAGCTTTAATCTGGATGAATACGTCGGACTTTCCTCCACTCATCCGCAAAGCTATCGCTCGTATATGCAAGAAAACTTGTTCAATCACATCAACATTCCTGCGGAGAAAACACAGGTGCCAGTTGGAAATACGATAGACCATTTGGCAGAGTGTGCACGCTATGAGGAAGCGATTCGTTTGGCAGGCGGGATCGACATACAGGTGCTGGGGATCGGCAATAACGGTCATATTGGCTTTAACGAGCCTGGCTCCCCTGCCGACTCGGTGACACGCGTGGTCCAGCTCACTGACAGCACCATTGAAGCAAATGCTCGCTATTTTGACAGTGTGGACCAGGTGCCGACTCAGGCCGTTTCCATGGGGATCAAGACGATTCTTGGCGCCAAAAAAGTCCTTCTTCTCGCAAGTGGAGAGGCAAAGGCAGAGGCAGTGAGATTGATGCTAGAGGGGGAGCCTACGGCAGATGTACCAGCTTCCTTATTGCAATTACATCCGAATGTAACAGTCATTGTGGATCATGAGGCAGCGAGCAAGCTGACAACCTCCGTACTGGCAGGAACGAAACCAAGCGGCAGTTAATGCACCGCTTGGTTTTCATTTTTCTTGTTCACCAATCTGTTCCGAATACGCACTTGTTCCTTATGCTATACTGGGAATGTTGCAAAAAGGTCACCAGATTTTTCAAAGGAGCTGATTTAGAATGAGCGCAAACGAAGCTTTGCTTACATTAGAAGGTTGGTATACGTATCATAATTTCCGCACCATCAATTGGGAAAAGTGGAAAGCAGCGTCCGCAGCAGAACGCCAAGAAGCGTTGGACGAGCTGAATGCATTGATCCGCACATGGGAAGCGAATGAGGGCGAGAACCAAGGCAGCACGGCTGTCTACTCCATCCTCGGACACAAAGCAGACCTCGTGTTCATGTTCCTGCGTCCAACCATGCAAGAACTCGATGAGATCAAAACAGCTTTTAATAAAACCCGCTTTGCTGCTTATACAGAAGCTCCTTATTCGTATGTATCCGTAGTAGAGTTGAGCAACTATGTACATAACCCAGGTGAAGATCCAAAAGCGAATCCGCACGTACGTGACCGCCTGTATCCGATCCTGCCAAAATGGGAGCACATCTGCTTCTATCCAATGAACAAAAAGCGTGATCTGCAAGACAACTGGTACATGCTCTCCATGCAGGAGCGCCAAGAAATGATGCGCTCCCACGGCTTGATCGGTCGCTCTTACGCAGGTCGCGTGAAGCAAATCATCGGTGGCTCTGTTGGTTTCGACGATTGGGAGTGGGGCGTTACCCTCTTTGCCAACGATCCGCTGGAATTCAAGCATATCGTTTACGAAATGCGTTTTGACGAAGTGAGTGCACGCTTCGGCGAATTCGGCAACTTCCTCGTAGGAAACGTATTGAACGTAGAAACACTGGCGAAAAAGCTGGAAGTATAATCAATAAGCCCAAGAGATCCGCTGTGCGAAAAAGTCGCATGGGCGGATCTTTTTTTGGACTACATATCTTCTCTTTAATGGTAAAATAAGGTTGTATTTCGATAAAAGAGAGGAGAGGTTGATCCGTGTTAAGACGTAAAGCATCGTGGGGGCTCTCACTTGGCGTGTCATCGTCTATTCTGATGACGTCTGTATTCGCGACAGCAGGTGTCGAGGGTCTCGCCCCAATCGTGCATGCAGCCGAGAAAGCGCTTTCGCAGGAAGAGGCAATCAAGCAAGCACAAAAGTGGGTGACCATTCCGGGGGACTACAAGCTGAGAAGTGCCAGAATGACAGATCCGGATGAAGATTACAATTATACAGGACGAACATTTTGGAATATTAGCTGGGAAAAAAGCAAAGTCGGACGTATTTATGTAACAATCGACGCTGCTTCAGGTGAATTGTCCCGTTATTCCAACCATTTGGAGGACGATCAACTAGGAAGCACAAAAAATAAGCTAACGGAAGAACAGGCCATAGAAGCAGCGACGCAGTTTCTTGAAAAAGTAACTTCCGAAGAGGAACGGAGTCGTTTATCCAAGCCGAATGAATATGTGGACCTGGACGCCTATTATTTCAAAAATCAGGGACAACTTGTAAAATTTACTCGCATGGTCAACGAAATTCCTTTTCTCGGAAATGGCTTTCAAATCATCGTGGACAGGAACGGAGAAGTGATCAGCTTTCACCGGGAATGGTATGACGACAAGCTCCCGGAAGCCACGAAGGTGATTGAGATAGCCGAAGCAGAGAAAAAATGGGAGGAGGAAGCATTCCCATCCCTTCTGTACAAGGATTTGGCAGGGAGGACGAATAACTATCAGCAAGGACCTGGCACCTACGAGCTCGTCTACGAGTTTCAGAATGAGGACCCACAGCTGGTAGACGCTACGAATGGAGAAGTGATCAATTTATTTGGTAAAGCAGCGAGTGAGAAAAAAATCAAGCCGTTGGGGAATACGGTCTCCAAAGAAACACCAGAAAAGCTGCTGATTACAAAAGAAGAGGCACAAAAAATTGCGGAACAATACATGAAAAGGCTGCCTAGCAACTATCGTTTTGACGGCAGTAGCGGCGGTGGTTCGAGCTCCGGACGAGGCGGTATCTCTGTACACCACTGGAGTTTTGATTTCACACCTCAAAATGGAGGAGGCAAAAAGTCAGACGAGGTGGAAGTGGATATTAACGATCGGGGAGAATTGGTCAGTTATCAAGTGAATCCAAACGGTCGATTTGAAGAAACTCCCAAAAAGATGGTCATCACTTGGGAGCAAGCCGAAGAAAGTGCTACGAAACTCGTAAAAGCTCTTTTGGCCGATCAGCTTGGAGAGATTTATCTGATCGAAGAGGAGCCTTCGAAGGAGACTCTGCAAAGCTATGCGGATAATGGTGAACATTACGAAGTTCAATTCGGCATGTTGATCAATGGTATTCCGGTTGCGGATGAAACCTTCAGAGTCGAGGTCAATCCGGAGACAGGGGTAGCTGAGTCACTGAACACAAGGTCACGTTCAGAAACACGTCAGCTGCCCAAGGCAAAAGAAAAGCATACGGACCAGCAAAGCGCGAAAGAAGTAATCAAGAAGCAACAGAAGCTTCAGCTTGTCTACCTCCAGCCTGTTCCAGATTGGAAACCGGTGAAGCAGTCCGAACCGCTTCTCGTCTATCGTTACGTTGGAGATAACGGGGTTGTGAAAGCAGACACCGGTGAATGGTACAGCTTTGTCGAGGCACAAAAAAAGCAAGAACCGGGCGACATCGATGAGCACCCTCAGCAGGCAGTGCTTGATTTTGCGGTCCGCAGGGGATGGATGGCGGTCATAGACGGCCAGTTAGGACCTGAAAAAGAGGTTACACGTGGGGAAATGGCCATGATATTGGCACAGATGGTAGATGAGAGTGAATTCCGACATCTGCGTCCTTACTTTGACAGCGATGGAGAACGGCGCATTCATGATTTTTCCGACGTACCTTCCTCACATCCAAGCTACGATGCCATTCAAAAAAGCGTCGAGTACGCACTGATTCCACAGACAGGCAAGAATTTTGTGCCAGACCGAATGATTACACGCGCAGAAGTAGCGGATATGGTAGCGAGGCTGTTGGGATACAATGATCTCCTGGACAAGCCTGAACTATTCAAGTCTCCTTATCAGGACTTGCAACCGAAGCATATACCAGCCGTTACTCTCCTCTCTGCTCACGATCTCTTCAAAGGAAAATCAGCAACGAATTTCGAACCGGATGCAACCGTAACCCGCGCGCAAATCGCTGAGCTGCTCAAAATGGTCTACGATCAGCAGCAAAAGCGGCATTGATTTGCAAGAAAACTGAACTGGTACGTGTTAAAAAGATCTGCTGTGCGAGAGAGTCGCATCGGCGGATCTTTTTTATCCTAGTTCCTTGCTTTAATGGTAAAATGAGGTTGTTTGTAGATGGAGAGGAGAGGTTGATTTGTGTTAAAACGTACTTCGTCGTGGGGACTTTCACTAGGAGTGTCATCTTCCATTTTGATGACAACTGTATTTGCTTCAGTAGGGGGAGAAAGTCTGACGTCAGTCGTATATGCTGCCGAGAAGACACTTTCGGAGAAAGAGGCAATCGCGCTTGCCCAGAAGCAGTTGAAGAATCTTGGTGAGTACAAGCTGCTAAGTGCCGAATTCGTGGACGGCATTGAAATGTTATGGGGAAAATCAATATGGTATACCAGCTGGAATAAAGAAAATGGTGGAAGTATAGGTGTTCAACAGGATGCAACATCAGGGGAAATATGGAAATATGAGTATAGTGGGGAAGAACGGGAATTGGATGCAAATCAAAAGAAGCTGACAGAAGATCAGGCGTTCCAAGTGGCGACTCAATTTCTTAAGCAAGTAGCGACAGAAGAAGAACGGAGCCGTTTATCCAAGCCCAATGAATATCCTGATTCGGACATTTTCTATACGCGTGCTAAACCGGGAATAGATGTAAACTTTACTCGTATAGAAAACGGGATTCCTTTTCTGGAGAATGGGTTTCGACTGATAGTGGGCTATGATGGGGAAGTGATCTATTTTGAGCGGCGCTGGACAGAGGGGAAACTACCAGATGCTTCGAAAGTTATTGAGATAACAGAAGCAGAAAAGAAATGGGATGAAGGGGCGATTCCGTCATTTTTGTACAAGGATACGGCGTCCGGCTCTCGTAAGGAACCTGAATCATACCTGCCCGCGTATGAATTCCAGAGAGAGGACCCTCAATTTGTCGATGCTATCACAGGAAAAATGCTCGATTCGTACGGACAAATTTCCAAAGAAAGAAAGATACAGCCGTTAGGGAAAAACGTTCCTCCAAACTCAACAGAACGAAAGCTCATTTCGAAAGACGAGGCGCAAAAAATAGCAGAGAAACACCTCGAAAAGCTTCCCGGTACATACCGTTCGAATGGCAAAAGCTTTGAATCAGGCTCAGGATCTCAAGACAAAACCTGGTTTTTCGAGTTTATTTCCCAACCAGGGAATGGCAAAAAGTCAGATACGGTGAAAATAGGGATTGACGACAGTGGCTATTTAGTCCAATACAACGTGAATCAAAAAAGCAGGTTCAGAGAAGAGAGCAAGAAAATAGAAAAGGGTATTACTTGGGAACAAGCACAAGAGAGTGCACGAAAACTCGTACAAACATTCTACTCCGATCAATTAGGGGAAATTTATGCGGTCGATTACAATCCGGGAGAAAAAAGGATCAAAGAAATCTTGAAAAATGATGAACCGTATGAGATCGAATTTGGCTATTTGATCAACGGCATTCCGGAAGACGATTCCATCTTTCAAGTCGATGTCGACGCTGAGACAGGGGAAGTAGTGGATCTGTATAACCATCTGTATAACGATGGACCTTCCGGTGATTCATCTCTTCCCCAAAAAAATGCAGATGGTATCGATCTGAATACGGCGAAAAAAGTCATGAAAGAGAACAAGAAGTTCATGCTAACCTACTTTCACCCAAAAGTAAGTGGAAGTTATGGAAGAGTTAAAATGCTTGAACACCCACTCCTCGTCTATCGTTATGTGGGAGAAAAAGGGCTCGTCAAAGCAGATGGCAAGTGGCACAGTACCAAGGAACGAAAGCAGTAGCCCAGTGGGTGACACGAGCCAGACCGCATGAGTACCCGTACCGACATTCCTGCGAAAATTAACGAAACCTTGTCTTTGGTTCCCCGGCACTTTTTGATACAGTATAGTGAGATGAAACAGCTAAGCATTTTTGACAGCGGAGGGGAACAAGACTGGGCTTTCTCAAGTTTAAAATTGGTTATCGTACGTTAAAAACAGCCATTGGAACGGCTATCTCGATTCTGATCGCCCAGCAGCTAGGCTTGATGTATGCGTCTTCTGCGGGGATCATTACGATCTTGTGTATTCAGGTAACAGTCAAGCAATCGTTTCGAACAGCGTGGAATCGGATTCTAGCCAGCTTGTTGGGGCTTGGAATTGGGGTCTGCCTGTTCTCCGTCATGGGCTATACGCCGCTTGCCATTCTCCTGTTCATTTTGCTTTTCTTGCCGCTCGCGGTGCGATTTAGCATTCAGGAAGGCTTCGTCAACAGCATGGTTGTGCTCATGCATCTGTATTCTTCCAAGAGAATCGACGGGATGCTATTGCTGAATGAGGTCGCTTTGCTCATCATCGGTGTGGGCGTAGCCTTATTGGTCAATCTGTATATGCCGAGTCTCGATAAAGAGCTAAAAGGGATGCAAGTAAAGGTGGAGAAGTTGTTTAGCAAAATCATGCGTGAGTTCTGCTACTACTTGCGTCACGGAGAAAGTGATTGGGACGGGAAAGAATTGATTGAAACAACAGGCGTGCTGGAAACGGCGATTCGCTTGGCTTCACGAGACGTGGACAATCGATTGGGCCGTCGTAACGATTCGTACTACGAGTATTTTGTAATGCGGCAAAAGCAGTTCGAGCTATTGGAACGCATGATGCCGATTGTCTCTTCCTTGGACAATCAGGTGGCAGAGAGCCATAGAATCGCAGATTTTCTTGAGCGAATCAGTGACTCGGTACATCCGGGCAATACCGCCTACCGCTTTATCGACCAACTGCGAGTGATGCAAGAGGAGATCAAGGCCGCAGATTTGCCGCGAACACGAGAGGAATTTGAGACGCGAGCCTCACTGTTCTACCTTCTTCGAGAGATTGAGAGTTATTTGTTCATCAAGCATGAGCTAGGCAAAAGCAGGGACGAAAAGGCTCAGGTGGCGAAGAGTTAGACAAGCATATCAAGGGAAGGGCTGCGAATACTTTTCGCAGTCTTTTTTTGTTTTTCGGTAAAAATCCCGATCGATCAGTGGGGATCCGGGAATGCTGCTTCTCCAAGTCAATTGCACAGTGGAAAACAAAAGGGACCTGTGATTGGCTACAGGTCCCTTCCATCTTTATCGTGACGAAAATCAGTACTCACCGTGCTCACGCAAACTGGCTACAGGAACGCTCATCTCCTGGTCCGGCTGGTCGAGCGGGTAAATCCTCGCCATGTCGTTGTCATCATCGATGTGCTGGATGTATACGGGAATTCCATCGCAGGTAACATTCGCCATAACGGGTGAAGCGGCGATTTCTTTCGCGCGCTGTTTATTCATGTTTATTCCTCCTGTCATTCGTAACAGCTATAATATGTACGTCAGCCCAGCATGGTATACTTTTTACGACTGTTGACATTCCCTAAAATATGTAATAAATTGAAAGAGAAATTACTACGAAATCGTACTAAAAGGAGTCACCGGTATGCAGCAACTATACGACCTTTTTCTGAAAACCGGTTTGCGTCCGTTCGCCTTTATGTCCGATACGATGCAGCTTGAAGAAAAACTGACTCGCTCCGATTTGTCGACACTCCTCATTTTGCTATTCCGCGGAGATTTGACCATGTCAGAGCTGGCGCAAGAGATGGGGGCGCCGCTTAGTTCGATGACCAGCATCGCGAAAAGGCTTGAACGCAAAGGATACATCGCGAGGGCTACCTCTGTAGAGGATCAACGGGTGAAGCTCGTCACGCTGACACAACCAGGCAAACAGCTCGCAAAAGAATCGGAACAAATTATGCTGGCGATGCTGGGCAGGCTTCAGGAGGCGTTTACACCTGAAGAAATGGAGCAATTCACCACCCTTTTACTCAAGGCAGCCAAGGTGTTTCAGGATGGAGGATCTGTCAAGCCTCGTGAAACAAAGGTTCGTTCCATCAAGATCAACATTGAGGAATAGTCCGTTCGAGCCTGCTTCTTTTTTTGTCTAATTACTACGAAATCGTACTAAATGGATCGTGAAGGAGAGATTCGAGATGAGAATCATCATTTACACCGGAAAAGGCGGAGTTGGGAAGACGAGTGTTGCGGCGGCAACGGCAGTCAAGCTGGCAAAGCAGGGAAAGAGGACGCTCGTACTCAGTACGGATGCCGCGCACAGTTTGGCAGATTCATTGGGGACTGTGATCGGACCAGACCCCGTACCAATCAGCGAAAATTTATGGGGCCAGGAAGTAAACAGCTTGCGGGAAACGGAGCGCAACTGGGGGGCAGTTCAAGGATGGCTGACAACACTGCTCGACAAAGCACAGCTGACAGATATTACAACGGAGGAGATGCTCGTTTTTCCCGGTATGGAAGAATTGTTCAGTTTGTTGCAGATCAAAGAGCATGCAATGAGTGGGCAGTTCGACGTCCTGGTAGTAGATTGTGCCCCAACCGGGGAAACACTTCGGCTGCTCAGTTATCCCAACGTATTGAATTGGTGGTTGGAGAAAATTTTCCCGACTGAGCGGAAGCTGATCAAACTCGTTCGCCCAGTGGCCAAGATTGTCAACAAAGTGGAGCTTCCTTCCGATCATGTGCTGGACAGCGTAGAGCAACTCGCACGAGGGCTGGAGGAAATGCAACGTATTGTTTTGGACCCGGAGATCACATCAGTGAGGATCGTCGTAAACCCAGAAAAAATGGTGCTTGCGGAAGCAAAGCGCTCGTTCACGTACTTGAATCTGTTCGGGTTCAATACGGATGCCGTCATCGTGAATCGGGTGCTTCCGGATGAAGCGGGTGAGGGATTTTTTGCACATTGGCGAGAGCTGCAACGGAAGTATGAGAACGAAATCGTGGAAAACTTTCAGCCGCTGCCGATTTTAAAAGCACCGATGATGCCAAAAGAAGTGATTGGGCTTCCTGTTCTAGAAGAATTGGCTGATATCGTTTTTGGAACAGAAGACCCATCCGCCATGTTTTATCAGGGCAGAACGGAACAGATTCGGGAAGTGGACGGGGAACTGCATTTGGAGTTGATGATTCCTTTTGTAGATAAAGCAGCCTTGGATTTAACGCAAACAGGGGATGAATTGACCGTAAATGCGGGTGATTACAAGCGAAAAGTCATCTTGCCGCGAGTATTAATGGGACGACAGGTTACGGGAGCGAAATATGTGGAAGATCGGCTGATGATTCGTTTTAGCGCAAGGGAAGGGGCTGACCAGCGTTGAGGCGTACCGGATTGAATATCGTGCTGACGATTATCGGGAACATGGAACAGCACGGAACCGAGCGACATGTGAAAAATGCCTGCAAAGAATGGCTGCTCGCATCGCGGTCCGTGATAGATAGCGTGATCGATGCGTTACAGGATGAACAGGAGCGTCCGAGAGCTCACAAAATCAACATTTCCAAGGAATAGGCCAATTTGAGAGGAGAGAAATGACATGGTAAGTGGGATCAAGCGCCAAATGGGTTTCACTCTCATACTGACAGGACTGCTGCATACAGTCGTCGGTCTCATTTTCTACGCAAAGCCGCTTCAGCAAATCGTCGCAAACGGCTTTTGGAATGCGGTAGGGCCGGAGGAAGATGCTGCTTTCTGGTTTATAATGTGGGGCTTCTTGCTGATTTTACTTGGCTATTTAGCAGATTGGCTGATGAAAAAGAAGGAGATGGAACCGCCAGCTGCCTTCGGGTGGACGATTCTTGCAATTTGTGTGGTCGGAGCGATTGCCATGCCTGTTTCGGGGTTCTGGCTCGGACTACCGCAGGCTGGCATCCTGCTGCGAAAATGATGCAAGAAATTTGCGGATAGGTAGATGGTTCAGATAAAATGAATGTAACCATTTTCCATTCGCAGGGAGGATCTCCTTCGTCTGGATTTTTCAAAGGTTTCTTTTACCTGGGATTGTTTATAAAAGAAAGATGGGGATAACGAAATGGAGCCAATACAAGACGTCCAAACCTTAATCAAAGAATCGCAAAAGACCAGAGTGAAATACTTGTTCTTTTGGGGACATACACAAAAAGAGTCAGGCAGTATCGACAAATCGTGCTTTAGCCAATGGTATCCGGCGGCTTTTGTAGAGGACGGTATCACGTACCTGACTGCGGAGCATTACATGATGGCGAAAAAGGCTGAGCTGTTCGGTGATCTTGCCGTCCGTGATGAAATACTCAGGAAAAGCCATCCAAAACAAGCGAAGGAATTGGGGCGAAAAGTTCATTCCTTTGACGAGGCGGTGTGGAATGCGAACAAGACGGCGATCGTCCGCCAGGCAAACCTATTAAAATTCAGCCAGCATGCCGATTTGCAAGCGTTCCTCTTGGACACAGGTGACCGCATTATTGTAGAAGCGAGTCCTTATGATCGGATATGGGGAATCGGGATGGCCCAGGATCATCCGCATGCGGAACAGCCTGAAAAGTGGCGGGGAGAAAACTTGCTCGGTTTTGCATTGATGGTAGTCAGGGAGCAGTTGCGTTCGTGATATTTACACGAAAAAGTGGTTGAGCAGACATTGCGCTGCTAACCACTTTTTTTATTACGGAACCGAAAACGCACTTTTTACCTGATCAAGTGACAGGACCATCTGCCCATACAGCTTGCCGTCCGGAGTTGCGGGGTCATACGGATTGGACTGAGGCAAGGAGGCAGCGTAGACGAGCCCATGTGTTTGTGCCAGTACTTCACCCAGCGGCGGTCCTTCCAATTTGGATAGATGATTCCAATGCGGTACCGTCATGACAAAAATGGTGAGGAGTGAGGATTGATCATCCTTTCGCTGATTGGGAGCGAACATAAAATGGGCTTCGTATTTCGTCGGCACATCCAGCTTGCCCTCCAGTGGCTGTTGGCGAGGGGGACGCTTAGCAGTGGATGAGAACTCCTCCACGATGTAATTTCCTGTCCAAGAGGGAGGGATGGCAAACGTAAATGTCTCGGTGATCGGGATCGGCACAGTGAACTGATTGTTTATGATTCGACCTTTGATCTCATCGGTTGTCGGTCTTTTGACTTCCCGCTCAGGGTCAGATGGAGCCGCTTGCTGTGGCGGTGGCGGTGGTACTGCTTGTGGACCTGGCAGCGAACAGGCGGAGAGCAGAAAAATGAGGATGAGTCCTACATAGAAGTACGTTGCTACTTTCATCACGGTCCTCCTTGATGTATAAAACACTCCCGTTTATTCATTCCACGGTAGGAGGAAAACTATTCCATAGTCCTATCGTGAATATTTACTCAATAAAACTTATTTTTCTTGAATATCAGAAAATATATAATTATAATTTAAATCAGAAATCATTTCCGGTATTCGGAAAAAATGATACGCAATTCATCCGGGAGATAAATGGGGGATAGCAGGATGATTGAGGTTAAGCAACTTGTCAAATCTTTTGGCCCGTTAACCGTGTTGAAGGGCGTTACGCTCACGGTGGAAGAAAAGGAAGTTGTCGTCTTGCTTGGAGCCAGTGGTTCAGGCAAAAGTACTTTGCTTCGATGTTTGAATTTTCTGGAATTTTACGACAGCGGAGATATTCGAATCAGCGGTCAGCAGATTGATCCGCACAAGACGAATCTGAATCAGTTCCGCGCCGAGGTCGGCATGGTTTTTCAGCACTTCAATCTGTTTCCGCACAAGACCGTTTTGGAAAACTTGATCGAGGCACCTGTTCACGTCAAAGGGATGAATGCAGCAGACGCAAAGCAATTGGCAATGGAACTTTTGAAAAAAGTGAATATGCAGGATAAGGCCGATGTCTACCCGGACATGCTCTCCGGTGGACAAAAGCAGCGGGTCGCTATTGCAAGAGCGCTCGCGATGAAGCCGAAAATCATGCTGTTTGATGAGCCTACCTCTGCTCTTGATCCCGAGCTCGTCGGTGAAGTGCTACAGGTTATGAAGCAGCTCGCCAAGGAAGGAATGACGATGATCGTCGTGACGCATGAAATGGGCTTCGCTCGTGAAGTAGCGGATCGGGCCGTGTTCATGCACGATGGGCAAATTTTGGAGCAAGGACCGCCGAGTGAATTTTTTGAAAATCCGCAGCATGAGCGTACCAAGCAGTTCTTAGGTAGCATTCGTTAAAATCCGCTAAATCTAAATATAAATATAGAGATAAATAACAGGGGGAATCACCAATGAAAAAACGTGCTAAATGGTCCGGAATTTTGTTGTCTACTGTTCTAGTGGGTTCGTTGCTACTCTCTGCTTGTGGATCACAGGAGAGCGCACCGGCAGCAGGTGGACAAGCTTCTGGAGACGGAGGAAAGAAAGATTTTACGTACGCGATGAGTGGCGTGTACAAGCCGTTTAGCTTCAAGGAAAACGGTCAACTGACTGGCTTTGACGTAGAGATCGGACAAGCACTGGCAGAAAAAATGGGTATGAACGCAGTACCGATCACCAATCCATTCGAAACGATCATCCCGGGTCTGGACGCAAAAAAATACGACGCTGTGATCGGAAGCTTGACGGTAACACCTGAACGTCAAAAAGCCGTTTTGTTCACCAATCCATACTACCGTTCCGGATCACAAGTTTTCGTGCAAGAGGGCAATACCACGATCAAGACCAAAGAAGATTTGAAGGGCAAGAAGATCGGTGTAGTGAAAGCATCCAACTACTTGGATTGGGCGAAAAAGCTGACTGATGAAGACAAGATCACTCAGTATGACAGCGATATTACAGCATTGCTCGACCTGCCGACAGGCCGTCTAGATGCAGTCATTACCGATCAGGTAGTAGGCTTGCGATTCATTAAAGAAGGCGGGGGCAAAGTGATTGACGTAGGCGAACCGCTCAGCTTTGACGAGCAAGCAATTGCTGTGCGCTTGGGTGACCAGGAGGCAGTGGAGCGGATCAACAAGGCATTGGACGAGATCGTCAAAGACGGCACGTATGAGAAGATCAGCCAAAAATGGTTTGGCCGCAATATCCTGCAAAAACAGTAAGTGGGCAACGGGGTGTCCGTGTTGGACGCCCCACTTTTAACGCTTCATGTGAGGAGGATTGCACGTGGTTATTGATATTTTTCTCTCCAGTTATCCCCTTTTTCTAAAAGCGACATGGCTCACGGTACAGTTGACGGCAGTTGCCTTGATGCTCGGGTGTGTAGTAGGTCTGGTCATTGCCTTTTTTCGGATATCCGATTCCAAAGTATTGAACTATATCGCACACACCTACATTACCGTCATTCGCGGAACGCCATTGATCGTGCAAATTTGTATCCTGTACTTCGGCTTGGCGAATATGGTCACGCTGTCGCAGTTTTGGGCAGGGGCTATCGCGCTGGCAGTTCATAATGGTGCGTATATTGCAGAAATCTTCCGAGGCGCCATCCAGTCAATCGACCGTGGACAGATGGAGGCGTCCCGATCACTCGGCATGTCGTACCCGTTAGCCATGCGCAGAATCATTTTGCCGCAGGCGTTCCGTCGGGCGATCCCATCGCTTGGCAATCAGTTTATTATCGGGTTGAAGGATTCGTCGTTGGTCGCATACGTAGGGATGCAGGATTTATGGGGAACAGGTCTTGGTGAAGCAGCTTCCAATTACAAGCAGCTGGAGACGTACATGGTCGTCGGTTTGTACTATCTCGTGCTGATCATGATCTTCTCGTATTTCGTGAACAAGCTGGAAGCAAGGCTGGCCAGAGGAAAAGCCCCGAGTAAACAAACGAAAGATAATACGAGTGTCGCAGCGTAACTCTTTGTCATGGAGGAAGAAAAAAGGATGGTTCAATCAGTCGAACGGGCGATGAAAATAATCAGGGTGCTGATATCAGACGAAAAATCTGCTTGGCCTATTTCGGAGCTAGCGAGTGCAACCGGTCTACCAATCAGCACGCTCCACCGTTTTCTCGAATCGATGATCCAGTTCGGATTGGTTGAGCAGGAACCAGTCACCAAGCATTACAAGCCGGGCTATACGTGGATGGAAATCGGTTTTATTTTGCATGAAAAGATGAACCTGCGTGGTGTGGCGAGACCGTTCATGGAGGAGCTGGCGAATGAAGTCGAGGAGAGTATCTTCCTCAACGTTTTGGCGGGTACGGATTCGATGCCGATCGAAAAAGTAGAAAGTCCACTGAAAATACGGATAGACGAGAACCTGGGGGAGCGGATTCCTCTCACAATCGGCGCCCCCAGCAAAATCATTCTCGCGTATTTGAAGCAGGATGCGATCACAAAAGTCGTTTCAGCCCAGCTTGCGCCAGACAAGCAGCCGTCATTTTTTGAACAGCTGAGTGAAGCCAAGAAAAGTGGCTATGCGATCAGCTACGAGGAGAAGACGGAAGGCACCATGGCAGTCGCCGCTCCGATCATCGGCTACGGAAATCAACTCGTCGGAGCGCTCTCGATCAATGCGCCATGCTTTCGGGTAACCGAAGATCGATTGCCCCTACTCATCAAAAAAGTGAAGCGTCAGGCCGCGACGATTTCGGCAAGAATCGGCGGAGCATAAGCAAATCCTCCATTCCAGTATCTGTGGGTGGAGGGTTTGCTTTTTTTAATATGAACCATTGGATCTTTCAATTTTTTCGCCCTGAAAAACTGTGTTAGTGTGAAAGAAACAGTGGGGAGGGAAGATAGACATGTTTCCATTTCGCGTCATTAATCAGGAAACCACGGAAGATGTGCTGGATATGGCCAGCGTGATTGAAGTGGTCGAGCAAGCCTATCAAATGAAATCGAGTCAGCAGGCGACGTTGTTTCCGCTTATTTTTCATGAGTTCGTAGAGGGTAGGGCCGACATGGATATCAAATCCGGTCATTTGCCCCAAGCGGATATATTTGGACTCAAGCTCGTCTCGTGGTTCGGTGACAATGACAAGAAAGGTCTGCCACAGTTAGTCGGAACTGTGATGGTATTGGACGGCCAAACCGGCGTACCACAGGGAATTTTGAGTGGAGAGCACATTACTTGCATGCGTACGGGAGCCGCAGGTGGTATCGGTGCAAAATATTTGGCACGCCCTGAATCAGAGAACCTATTGATAGTAGGGACGGGGCACCAAGCTCCTTTTCAAATCATGGCGACTTTGATGACGATGAAGCAGATCAAGCGGGTGTACATTTGCAATCCGCGGTCCGCAGAAAAGGCGCAAAGCTTTGCCGCCCAAATCAAAAATAAGTTGATAACCAAATTCGTCTCCAAGTATAAGGGAGAAGAGTACGAGCGGTATGCAAGCCGTTGTGACGTGGAGTTTATCGCGATGGATAACCTCGAAGAAGCGACAAGGCAAGCAGACATCATCATTACGGCAACCCCTTCACGCGAACCGATGATCCAAGAGGAGTGGATGAAGCCGGGGACGCATATCACCTGCATCGGGGCAGATATGGAAGGAAAACAGGAGATCGATGAACGGCTTTTTGTAAAAGCGCGCGTCTTTGTGGATGATATCGGGCAGGCAATACGCGTGGGAGAGACGAAGGTGGCTGTAAAAAAAGGGTTGATAGCAGAGAGCGATATTGAAGCGGAGATCGGCAATGTGATCCTCGGACTTTCAGGTGGAAGACAGAGCACAGAGGAGATCACGATTTTTGATAGCACGGGTATCGCACTCCAGGATTTGCTGACGGCTAACCACATTTTGAAAGTAGCGGATAAGAGCGGCGTAGGCACGATTGTCGATCTGTAGAAAAGAAAGCTAGAACATAAGGAGAGGGATGACCGATGAGAATTGCACCCTTTAAAGTAGAAGAATGGATGAACGCTTACGAGATGGAGGCCGTTTACAACATTGCCGAAACATGCGTAGATTCGCTGACGGTAGAAGAGTTGATTCGCCTCTCCGATGAACCGGACGATTTTTTTCGCGAGATGGCGCGCAAGAAGCTAACGTACGGTCATATCGAAGGCTCGCCGGAATTCCGTAGCCTCGTCGCGAGTATGTACCACACGATGAAGCCGGACAACATTTTGGCGATGAATGGGGCGATCGGAGCGAATTTTCTCACCTTGTTTTCGCTCGTCGCACCTGGAGACGAAGTGATTACTGTTCATCCGACGTATCAGCAAATTTATTCAGTACCGGAGTCGTTCGGAGCGCAGGTCAAGCTGCTTAGACTTTTGCCGGAAAATGATTTTCTGCCTGATCCAGATGAGCTGCGCTCGCTCGTTACAGACAAGACCAAGCTGATCTGTATCAACAATCCGAACAATCCATCTGGTGCTTTGATGGATGAAGGGATTCTGCGAGAAATCGTAGAAATCGCACGTTCCGTCGATGCCTACCTGTTGTGTGACGAGGTGTATCGCAATTTGCACCAAGACCCGGAGGTTGTGGTGCCATCCATCGTCGATTTGTACGAAAAAGGGATTGCGACTAGCAGCATGTCCAAAGTATTTTCGTTGGCGGGCTTGCGTCTGGGATGGATTGCAGCGCCTCTGGATGTCATCAAGAGCTGCTTCCAACACCGTGATTACACGACCATCAGCTGCGGAATGCTGGATGACATGCTGGCTGTCCATGCACTGAAAAACCGCGACAAGATCATGGAGCGCAATCTGAAGATCGTGCGTGACAATCTGCAGATTCTCGATGAGTGGGTGGCGAAGGAGCCGTTGGTCTCTTACGTCAAGCCGCAGGCAGGAACAACTGCGATGCTCAAGTACGAGCTGGGTATCCCGTCGGAGGCTTTTTGTATCGACTTGTTTAAAACAACGGGGGCGTTTTTGACACCAGGTAGCTGCTTTGACATGGAAGGCTGGGTACGAATCGGGTACGCCTGCTCGACAGAGGTGCTTCAAGCGGGTTTGGCAAAAGTATCGGAGTTTTTGGAGTCACGCAAATAACGGATAAAACGGGAGGAGGAGTGTCCCTTCGGCGAGAGCAAGGGACACTTCTATCCTGAAATTCTAGCATTCTGGCATTTCTGATCACGATACCGAACTGGGGGGATATCATGAGTCAGCCTAATGTAGATTTGCAGCCGAAAAAACAGAAGAAGCTGTGGGAAGTGAATGTGTTTGCGTTACTTTTTGCTGTGATTGCCATCGCGGTCATCCTGACGCACATTTTGCCGGCAGGAGAATACGGACGGGTAGAGGTAAACGGTAGAAGCGTCATTGATCCACAGTCGTTTCAATGGATCGAAGCATCTCCAGTAAAGCCACTCGGTCTCGTAAACAGCGTGCATACCGGTTTGGTGGAAGCTTCAGGCATTATCTTTTTTGTTTTGATAATTGGCGGAACATTCGGTATTTTAACAGCGACTGGCGCAATCGAAGCGCTCATTGTCACGCTATCGCGTCTACTCAGGAATCAAGAGAAGTGGCTGATTCCCATCATGATGCTGTTTTTTGCGGCAGGCGGCTCGCTCATGGGCATGGCCGAAGAAACTTTGCCCTACATCGCGATTATGATTCCGCTGGCGATTGCTCTTGGCTTTGATGCAATGACTGGCGCTGCCATTGTGCTGGTAGGAGCGTCGGTCGGTTTTACATCTGCACTAATGAATCCGTTTACAGTGGGGGTTGCCCAAGGCATCGCTGAACTGCCCCCTTTTTCGGGAATGGGTTATCGGATTGCTGTTTTTGTCGTGATGTACATCGTATCGACTGCATTCGTCCTGCGGTATGCGTCAAAAATCAAAAAAGACCGTTCGCAGGGTTTCTTCGGATTGTTCGAAGGGAAAGACACGGCTGAGCTTTTGCGTGAAGATATGAAGTTGACAGCCAGACATAAAGGAATCTTGGCTTGCTTTGTTCTCAACTTTGTCGTGTTGGTCTTTGGTGTCATTCAATATGGCTGGTATCTCACCGAGCTGTCCGGACTCTTTCTGTTGCTGGGCATCATCATCGGAATCGTGGGAAGGCTCGGCATCAACGAAATGGTAGACAACTTCATGAAAGGTGCTGCTGGCCTAATTGCCGGGGCCTTGGTCATTGGAGTTGCACGGGCAGTTGTTGTGGTGCTCAATGACGGTCACGTACTGGATACGATTCTTTACTATTCTGCTGGTGTCTTGAATCAATTGCCTAGTGCGCTTACAGCGTTTGGCATGCTCGTCCTCCAAACCGTGATCAGCTTCATCGTTCCATCCGGCAGTGGAATGGCTGCATTGACCATGCCGATCATGGCGCCGCTGGCAGAATTAGTTGGCGTCACGCGTCAAACTGCGGTTCTTGCCTATCAGTTCGGGGATGGCATATCCAATATCTTCATTCCGACCTCCGGCTATTTCATGGCTGGTTTGGCTTTGGCTGGCATCCCATGGTTACGTTGGATGAAATGGATTATACCGCTGATCCTGATGCAGTACGGGATTGCGACAGTCGCAGTAGTCGTGGCGCATTTGATTGGTTATGGACCATATTGACGGGAGGAGATCATGAATGGCACTTTGCACACCAACTCTTGCCCAATGGGCCATCAGTGAACGGCGATACTTGCATCAATATCCAGAGCTGTCTGGTCAGGAGTATCAGACAGCAGCCTATGTTCGGAAGTATTTGCTGGAATGGAAAATGGAACTGCTCCCATGTGAGCCGCCGAATGTGGTCGGCATTTTGCGGGGGACGGATGGTAAGAAAACCATTGCGTTACGGGCGGATATGGATGCACTACCGTTAGTTGAAGAGGGAGAGAAGCCTTATCTCTCGAAAAATGAAGGTGTCGCTCATGCATGCGGTCACGATGGACATACCGCCATTTTGCTAGCAGCAGCCAAATGGCTCTCGGAAAACCGCAGAGACGTAGCACCAAATGTACTCTTTCTATTTCAATCCTCAGAAGAAATGCTCCCTAGTGGAGCGCAAGCTATCGTCCGTCAAGGTGCGATTGATGATGTGGACGCTGTCTTTGGGCTGCATCTCTGGCAGCCTCTTGAAAAAGGAAAGATCGGAATCAGTATGGGCGCGATGATGGCGTCTGCTGATGACCTGCGCATCGTCATAACCGGACGTGGAGGACATGGCTCGATGCCACACGAAACAGTCGATCCGATCTATGTGGCAAGTCAGGTGATTAACGCGGTCCAAGGAATCGTGGCGCGCTGCGTCAATCCGATCGAACCTGCGGTCATTTCCATCTGTCGGATGGAAGCTGGCTCGACCTATAGCATCATCCCGAATCAGGCTGTTTTATACGGAACGCTGCGGGCGCAGTCGGAAAAGACAAGGCAGCTCTTGGCTCGCGAGCTGAAGCAGAAGATTGAGGCATTGTGTTCGGCATGGGGCGCAGATGGTGAAGTCATCGTGGACTGGGGGACGCCACCTGTTGTCAATGATGAGCAGATGAGCCGATTCGTTGCTGACGTCGTAGCCGATCAATTTGGCGAGAGCAGTCTTGCTTATGTGGAGCCGGTTATGGGGGGCGAGGACTTTTCGTACTATTTGGAGCGCAAGCCTGGCAGTTTTATTTTTATAGGAATGGGTGGAGAAAAGAGTAGCTATCCGCACCATCATCCGCGTTTTGACATTGATGAGGATGTCATCCCGACGGCTGTCGAGCTATTGATTCAAGTAGTAAAAAGATTTTAACAAGGAGGAGTAATCTATGTCGTTGTCCGTATCCTTTCTCGATATTGTAAATGCTCACAAGAATCTCAAGGGGCAGGTTATCCATACCCCGTTGATATCATCACCCGCGCTGTCTGCCATCGCAGATGCAGATGTCTGGATGAAGCTGGAATGCCATCAGAAAACAGGATCATTCAAGGCGCGCGGTGCACTTAACAAAATCGCATCCTTGACGGAAGAGGAGCTGGCTCGGGGCGTTATTACCGCTTCAGCAGGAAATCATGCACAAGGTGTCGCGTATGCGGCTTCGTTAAAAGGCGCGTCGGCCCTGATCGTCGTGCCAAAAACAGCTCCCGAGACCAAAAAAGCGGGCATCAAGCGCTACGGTGCGGAGTTGGTCGTGTATGGAGACAGCTATGATGACGCAGAAAGCCATGCCTATGAGCTGGCGAAAGAAACAGGGCGCACGTTCGTTCACGCCTTTGAAGACAATGAGATCATAGCAGGGCAAGGAACGGCAGCGCTGGAGGCTCTTTTGGAAGAGCCGAATTTTGACGTCATTCTCGTACCTGCTGGTGGCGGCGGGTTAATTTGCGGAGTGGCACTCGCAGCAAAGGCAATCAAGCCGGATGTGCAGGTGATTGGGATTCAAACACACGCTTCTCCCCCATGGTATTATTCGTTCCGCGAAAAGCGCTTGGCGGATGTGGTATACAGTGATTCGCTTGCGGACGGTCTTCATGGGGGAATCACCCAAGGCAACCTGGACTTGGCTCTGCAAATCGTCGATGACTTCCTGCTCGTGGAGGAAGAACACGTTGCCCAAGCGATGAGCTGGCTGGCAAAAGAGCATCATCTGATGGTGGAAGGCTCAGGGGCGGTCGGCATCGCTGCACTCATGCAAGGAACTGTGCCCGATCTGGCAGGGAACAAGGTGCTGACAATTGTGAGTGGCAGTAATGTAGATGCTGGCAAGCTGGCGGGGATCATAGGGAAGCACGCATAGGGAATCGGTTGAACATAGAGCCACTCTCGGCTACACTTTTTCTAATAGAGTTTGTTCAATAAGTCGTCTTTTTGAACACGCATATATACGAGGAAACGGTGTCGTTCGGTGAGGGAGTGGAAAATCAATTATGGAGTTACGCAATCTGAAGACATTTCAGGTCGTTGCCGAGCATTTGAATTTGACGAAAGCTGCAGAGCAACTCGGATACAGCCAGCCTACGATTACGCTCCAGATTCAAGCGTTGGAGCGGGAGCTGGGTCATCCTTTGCTCAATCGGGTAGGCAAGCGCACGTTTTTGACACCGGCCGGAAAAATTGTGAAGCAGCATACGGATCAGCTGTTCTACGTTCTCCAGCACATGGCGGAGGGACTTAATCATTTAGACATGCCAGTAGGTCCGCTTGTCGTTGCGGCCCCAGAATTTTATTGCATCCAATACATGCCCCAAATTCTGAAGGCGTATGTGGAAACACACCCACAGGTAAATCTGCAGGTAATTTCTTGTACCAGTCAGGAGACGTTGAAGAAAATCCAGGCCCACGAGGCAGATATTGGGATCATTGCGGGCACCACCTTGCAACCGGGTATCCACTCGAACGTGGTAGACTTAGAACAATTCACCCTGATTGCTTCTCCTGATTTGATGAGGGAAAAAACATTGGCAGACGCACTTGTGACCTTCCCCTTTTTGTCCTATCAGGAGGGGTGCAATCTCGATGAATTTATTACCCAATGCCTGCTGGAATTAAACTACATCCCACCCTCTGTCATCAAATGCAGCAGTGAAGAAACCATCAAACGATCAGTCCTGAATCAAACAGGCATAGCCCTGCTCAGTAAGGTTCTCGTGGAAAAAGAACTGCGAACAGGCGAACTGATCGAGCTGTTTCGCTTTTCCAAGAAAGCAGAAACATCGCTAGTCTGTTTGGAACGCCGAAGAGAAGAGCCGGCGATCCAGACCTTCATGGAGCTGGTCAAAGACGTCTGGCTATCCGTAAGAGAAGAGTAGTCATGACAAGGGGGCAAATTACAAGAAGAGAAGGTTTTTTGTGTGGAACGGCAATGATATTGTAAAATGACAGAAGGTAAGAGAAATAGGAGATGACAACAAATGAGTAAGCAAGTAAACGAAAAGGAACTCGTTTTGCATTTAGCTACCAAAACAAAAGTAGACCCGCAAAAAATCATGATCGTACTCAAGCATGAGCAAGCGTACATGAACAGTGCGAAGGCAGATTCAAAAGGTGATGTCGACGTTGATTTTGATGATCTCGTAGATTACATTATGGGTAAGTCGGATGTGAAGCTGGATGAGATCACTGTCGAGAAGATCCTGGATGTAGAGATGGAATACTTGATTAAAAAAGGAATCGCTGGATATATAGACTAATAGAGGACGTCTGGATATCAGGAAAAGAAGAGTAGTGTTTCAAGCACATTTCCCCTGTAGAGGGTGATGTGCTTTTTTTATTCTATTTGAAACCCGCAACACAGGGGAAGCATGATGAAAAACCAAACAGTGGCTGCGGTGGGGAGAAGAATATTTCCAGACTAGGCTCAGTGCTTCGTCCCTCAGGGAAGCATGGACTGCCCGCTCCGAAGCGATTAGCGGGGAAACGCAAAAGTGGTAGCCGCTTCGACGCTCGGGCACGTTGCGTTTCTTTTACCCGCTAGGTAGGACTCCACAAGTCGCTACGTCTGGAAATATTCTTCTCTGTCGTGACTGAGTACATTCTTCCATCTATTAAGGCTTTTAAAACCCGTCTAACACAGAAAGCTCGTAGAGGAAACAGGAGAAGACAGCGAAGATCTTTGGTACACCGATCGAGACTCCATGCAAAAAGCGAAACACGCTCTTAAGCGTCCACCTCTGA
>NZ_PXZM01000057.1 GCF_003013395.1 Brevibacillus fortis
GAGCGCTTCAAACGTAGAGGTTTCGAGGAGGTTTTTCATAAGTGAAGCTGAAATTCCCCGCCATTTTTTCCGGAGCTAGGTCGGGCTCCAGAGGCGCTTGGACTGGAAATTCGCTTCTTCCCACGTGGCTTTTACTCAAATATCGAGAAAGTTAAATCAAGGAAGACTCCTTGAAATACCACCGCAAATGCTTGGAAAATCGAAGGGAACCACAGCTGTTCGAAAGTCCTGTCACATGTTTGGAAGGAGACCGCCCGAACGAAGAGAGGATACAGGCGACTGGAAAACATGTGGCAGGGCTTCCCCCGACCACAAAAGCTGGACAGATTCCCCATCAAAGCCTATTCTGTCAGCCTTTTCCCAGTCATAAACATGAAGGAAAGGAGGAAATAAATCAGTCAGAGTTTTCTCGCTTTTTTAAAAATACTTGCACCTGTCACAAAGGCTTTATATAATAAAAATATTAACATGCGTTAAAATAACGTTATACAAATTAGTCGTCACACATTGTAACGATAATCTGAGGAAAGCAGGGATCATGATGGTGAAATTGGTAGCAATTTATCGCAAGCCCGAAGATATCGATGCTTTTGACAAGCATTATTTCGAGGTACATGGCCCATTGGCAGAAAAAATGCCTGGATTGATCAAAATGGAAGTGAGCAAAATCTACGGAACGCCAATGGGAGAATCTGACCTGCATCTGATGGCAGAAATGTACTTTGAATCGAAAGAAGCATTGATGGAAGCGTTATCATCGCCAGAGGGTCGAGCAGCAGGAAAAGACCTCCGTGGCTTCGCTGGACCGATTGTGTCCATGCATTTCGCTGAAGTAGTTTAATCATGTCCACGAAAAGATTGATAGACGAACAAGCGCTCCATCAGAAGCATTACGCAGAGATTTGCGAGAAGCTAAAGCAAGATCCATTTGCACAATTTTTGGGCATCAAGCTGATTGAGCTGGGAGAAGGAACGGCGACTGCGGAAGTCACAGTTGCCGAGCATATGCTGAATGCGCACGGCACCGCTCATGGCGCAATCATCTTCTCCCTGGCAGACTTTGTTTTTGCAGCGGCCTGTAATTCCTATGGCAAAACGTCTGTAGCACTGTCGATGAACATCGGATTTTTGGCTGCTGCCATGAAGGGGAATCGCTTGGTGGCAACCGCGACCGAAGAGAAGAAAAACAATCGCACAGCCTGGTATCGCATCCGCGTAGAAACGGAGCATGGCTTGGTAGCGACACTGGATGCACTAGCTTATCGAAAAAGTGATTACTTCGTTGAAATCGACGAATCCGAATAACTGACTGCGAAAATAAAACGGAGAAAGGATGCCGAATGCCATGTGCTTAGGCTCCTTTCACTGTTTCAAGACGATACGAGAAAGGGGGCAAAGATGTCAGTGGAGATCCGTAATCGATTCAACCACTACCTGGGCATAGAAGTCGTGCACCGAGATGAACAGGGCTGTAAGGTAGCACTGAAAATTCGCCCCGAGCTGTTCAATAGCATCGAAGGTGTCGTACACGGAGGCGTTACGGCGACTTTGGCCGATGTGGCAATGGGGCATGGGGCAGCACCTCATGTGGATGGTGTACAACAATGTGTGACGGTGGAGAGCAAGATTCAATACCTGCACCCTGCTCGCGGTGAGGTACTAGAGGCACAATCCCACGTATTGAAACAAGGAAAAAGCTTGATTGTGATGGAAGCACGCGTGACTTGTGATGGCAAGCTCGTGGCTTTTGCCACAGGCACGTATGCGCGGGTCAACCCGGCTGCACAAGGAGGACGTTGATGATGGAAGAGAGCGTTCGCTTTGAACGTGAAGGACATATAGGACTGATCACGCTGAATCGTCCAGAAGAACTGAATGCACTGAACTACGATACATTGGAGCGCCTGGGAAACTTGATCGAACAGGTGCGTCTGGATGCAAAAGAGATTCGCGTGGTCATCGTGAAGGCAGAAGGGCGAGCATTTAGTGCAGGGGCAGATCTGAAGGAGCGACGTACATTGACGGAACAGCAGGTGCGCCGCAATGTTCGCAAAATCCGCGATGTATTTACTGCGTTGGAGAGACTTCCGCAGCCGACCATTGCCATGATCAATGGATTTGCTTTTGGCGGAGGCTTTGAGCTGGCGCTGGCTTGTGATTTCCGCTATGCAGTCGCTGATGCCAAAATGGGTCTGACAGAGGTGAGCTTGGGCATCATTCCTGGAGCGGGTGGTACGCAGCGGTTGTCTCGCTTGATCGGACCTTCCAAGGCAAAGGAGCTGATCCTGACTGCCAGGCGCATCCAAGCGCAGGAAGCGTATCAAATCGGTTTTGTAAATGCTGTTGCAAAAGATACAGAGGAGCTGCGTGAGCTGGCAATGGGGCTGGCGAGCGAGATTTTGGCAAATGCTCCGCTGGCGGTTTATCAGGCAAAGTCAGCCATTGATCGCGGAAGCAGTGTCGATTTGCAGACAGGTCTAGATATCGAAACAATGTGCTATGAAGTGATTATTCCCACGACAGATCGTCTCGAAGCATTGGAAGCCTTTCGCGAAAAGAGAAAACCAGTTTTTAAGGGCGAGTAATATGTTCAAATAACTACTCCTACCGAGTCATAACGCAAGGGAATGAGGGAAGCGACATGATCTTTAATACAGAAATGGAAACGCTACCAAGAGAGAAAATGACGGAACTGCAACTGGCACGCTTGAAAGAAACGGTCAAACGCGTATATGAGCGCGTCCCTTTTCACACAAAAGCATTCAATGAGGCTGGTGTGAAACCAGAAGATATCCAATCGATCGAAGACATTCAGAAGCTTCCATTTATGAAAAAGACAGATTTGCGAGAAAATTATCCGTTCAGTCTGTTTGCAGTAGAAATGAAGGAAGTAGCACGCATTCACGGTTCATCCGGGACAAAAGGAAAACCGACTGTTGTCGGCTACACCAAAAAAGACCTGGAGAATTGGGCGGAGATCGTGGCGCGCGCCATCTGCTGTGCGGGCGGAGAGCCGGGAGACATTTTCCACAACGCGTATGGCTATGGCCTTTTTACAGGCGGCTTGGGTCTGCACAACGGTATCGAGTACATGGGCGCAGTAGCAGTGCCGGTATCCGGTGGCAATACCCCTCGTCAAATTACGTTGATCGAGGACTTCAAGCCACGTGGCATTGCAGCGACGCCATCTTATGTCCTCAACATCGTAGAAGAGATGAAAAAGCAAGGAATCGATCCACGCGAGACGAGTGTCAAATACGGGATTTTTGGTGCAGAGCCGTGGTCGGAAGAAATGCGCGTACAGCTGGAGTATGAGCTCGACATTAAAGCGGTGGACATTTACGGGCTGAGCGAAGTGATGGGGCCAGGTGTTTCCATTGAATGTCATGAGGTACAAGATGGCCTGCATATCGCAGAAGACCATTTCTACGCAGAAATTATCGATCCGAATACCGGAGAAGTGCTCCCATACGGACAAGAGGGCGAGCTCGTATTCACGTCGCTGACGAAAGAAGCATTCCCGGTTGTGCGTTATCGCACGGGTGATATCGCTTCCCTCAATCCTGAGCCCTGTAAATGCGGACGGACAACCATGCGGATGTCGCGCATCAAGGGGCGTGTAGATGACATGCTCATTATTCGCGGAGTTAATGTGTTCCCGACAGAGATCGAGTCCGTCCTACTTACGTTCAACCAATTGGCTCCACACTACCAGGTTGTTATAGAACGCGACGGTGCCCTTGACCGTTTTGAGGTGCATTGTGAGCTGACACCAGCATATGCAAATCAGATCAGTGGAAATGACAGCTCTGCTCTCTCCCCATTGGTGAAAGAAATCTGTCATCACATCAAAAATACGTTGGGCGTATCCGTGGTGCTGCGGGTGCAACCACCAAATTCCTTGACGCGCAGTGAAGGAAAAGCGATTCGTGTCGTGGACAACCGGAACAAATCACAGGCAGCTATCTAAAACAACTCCTGTAAAAAAAAGGGTGTGACAGTTCATGGCCTATGAATATATTAGCGTAGCCAGTGAAGATGGTGTCGGTATCATTACGTTGAATCGACCGAAGATTCTAAACGCGCTGAATTTGCAGCTCGTCGACGAATTGGTTGATCAGCTGGAGCAAATGGACCGCGACCCGGACATCCGGGTGATCATCCTAACCGGCAACGCGAGGGCGTTCGCAGCGGGTGCCGACATTAATGAAATGGCGGAAGCTTCAGCCATTGACATCATGAAGCGCAATCAGTTCGCGGTTTGGGATCGCATCTCACTCATCTCCAAGCCGATCATCGGTGCTGTCAGCGGCTTTGTGCTAGGTGGTGGCTGTGAATTAATGATGAACTGCGATATTGTGATCGCTTCTGAGACAGCCGTCATTGGTCAACCAGAAATCAAGCTGGGAGTCATGCCTGGGGCTGGTGGTACACAGCGTCTGACGCGTGTGGTAGGTGAGCGAAAAGCACTGGAGATGCTGCTCACGGGTGAACCGATATCGGCCAAAGAAGCGTTGAAATACGGATTGGTCAATCGGGTAGTGCCAGTGGAGGCGTACTATCAGGAAGCGCTCAAGCTGGCGAAGCAAATCGCCCAGCAGCCGCCACTCGCGGTACAGGTAATCAAAAAAGCCGTGTACAAAGCTGGTGATCTCCCCCTTCAAGAGGGAATGGATTACGAGCGAAACAGCTTTTATCTTCTTTTGGCAAGCGAAGATCGGAAAGAAGGCATGCAAGCTTTTCTGGAGAAGCGCAAACCCCGTTTTACGGGAAATTAGGAGGCGGCCATGTACGAAACGATTCTTTATGAAGTGTCAGAAGGCGTAGCAGTGGTGACCTTGAACCGCCCGGACAAATTCAATGCGTTTACAGCCGTCATGAACAAGGAAATCACCGATGCACTGAAGCAAGCGCAAAAGGATGCGGATGTGCGTTGCATCGTTCTGACTGGAGCCGGGCGAGCTTTCAATGCGGGTCAGGATCTCAGTGACGTTTCTGGAGGAGGAGATGTGGATTACGGTGGTTTCTTGCGAGATCGTTACAATCCAATGATCCTTCAGTTTCAAAAAACAGAGAAGCCGATCATCGCAGCGGTAAACGGTGTAGCAGCAGGTGCAGGCATGAGTATTGCGCTGGCGTGTGATATTCGCCTGGCATCGGAAAAGGCATCCTTCGTCAATGCTTTTGTCAACATCGGGCTCGTTCCTGACTCAGGAGGCTGCTACTTCTTGCCGCGCATCGTCGGGATTGGCAAGGCGTTGGAGCTGGCGATGACGGGGGAAAAGGTATCCGCTGAGGAGGCACTGCGAATCGGATTGGTGAATCAGGTGTACCCTGCGGAGAGCTTCATGGAGGATGCGTTGGCCTATGCGCGCAAGCTGGCGTCACTGCCGACGAAGGGGATTGGTTTGATTAAGCGCACGATGTACAAAGGACTTGAGATGGGGTTGGAAGAGACCTTGGAATATGAAGCTTTTGCACAAGAAGCGGCTGGCAGCACAGAGGATCATAAGGAAGGGGTCACCGCTTTCATGGAAAAACGTGCGCCTCGTTTTACAGGCCGTTAGAGGCGAAGGGAGGCAAGCCCAAGTGAGTATGAAAAGAATAGGCGTCATCGGGGCGGGAACGATGGGAGCGGGAATCGCTCTCGTCTGTGCTCGTAAAGGACATCAGGTCGTGCTGCTGGATGCGAATCAGGCGGTGCTGGACAAAGCGCTTGTCTATTTGCAATCGATCCTGACAAAAGACGTAGAGAAAAACAAAATCAGTGAACAAGAAATGACAGAGACGCTACAGCTGGTCCATCTCGTTTCGGAAATGGAGCAGTTGGCAGACAGTGATATCGTCATCGAAGCAGTGCCAGAGCGCCTGGATTTGAAAAAAAGCATTTTCAGCCAGCTGACTGGGATTTGCAGAGAGGATGCCCTTTTACTAACGAATACTTCCTCCATCTCGATTACGGAGATTGCAGGGGGGCTATCGCATCCCGAGCGCATTCTCGGGTTTCATTTTTTCAATCCGGCACCCGTCATGCCCTTGGTTGAGGTCATACGCGGGAAAAAATCGAGCGAGGAAAATGTGGAGGTGGCGTATCGATTTGCGCAAGAGTTGGGCAAGGTCCCTGTTCTGGTGACGGACACCCCTGGCTTTATCGTCAATCGAATCGCACGGCCTTACTATAATGAAGCATTGCGTATCCTGGGCGATCACGTGGCAGGTGTAGAGCAGATTGACCGCATCATGAAGCTGGCTGGCGGATTCAAAATGGGACCGTTCGAGCTGCAAGACATGATTGGCATCGACATCAATTTTGCCACCACCAAATCGGTCTATACCGACTTCTTCCATGAAGGACGATTTAAGCCTAGCCGGATTCAGCAACAAATGGTTCAGTCCGGCAGCTTGGGCAGAAAGACGGGGGAAGGCTTCTATGATTATAACAAATAAGGCTGTATTGCTCGTGGGCACAAGCCCGCTGTACGCAGAGTTGAATCATTTGATGGTGGAAAGAGGCTACCAGGTGCTTACGCTTGCAGAAGCGATGGCTGAACCGGAGCTGATTGAATTGGCTGTGGAAGTAAACAGCGTCGATATGCAGGCGAAAAAAAGGCAGGTACGCGAGCTGGATGACCTGTTGCCACCAACCGTACCGATTATCACGACTTCGCTCGCGATTACAGCGACAGAGGTAGCGTCCTGGACACAGCACCCTGAACGCGTTTGCGGGTTTGGGACACTCGTGCCCTTGGTTGATCGTGAGCTGATCGAGATTGCCCCTGCCCTGCAAACGGAGCTGGATACGATTCAGGCAACCGAAGGCTTCTTTCGATCACTGGGGAAAGAGACGGAAACCGTAAGCGACGAGGTAGGTCTCGTGTTCCCTCGTATTTTAACGCTCATTATCAACGAGGCCGTCTTTACCTTGATGGAAAAAGCAGCAACAGCTACGGATATCGATATCGCGATGAAAAAAGGCACCAGCTACCCATTCGGCCCTCTTGAATGGGCAGATCGCATCGGCTTGGATGAGATTTTTGCGATATCGAGAGGCTTGCAACGCGATCTGGCCGAGGAGCGCTATCGCACAGCGCCACTATTGCGAAAGCTGGTGCTGGCGGGGCGTGTCGGAGTACGCAGCGGGCAAGGCTTTTACACGTACGAGGAAAAAGTGGGTGTAGAGGAATGAGCATGACTCACAAGGATGTGTACGTAGCAGCAGCAGTACGAACACCAATCGGCAAGCTTGGAGGAAGTCTGAAGAACACCCCCATCGACGACCTGACAGCCATTGTCTTGAATGGAGCGCTTGCGAAGGCAGGACAATCCGGTGAGATTGTTGATGGGGTCATCATGGGAAACGTCATATCGGCCGGGCCGTTTATTAACATAGCCCGCGTCGGTTTATTGAAAGCAGGGCTTCCCGACACTATACCGGGACTGACAGTGAATCGGGTGTGTGCATCCGGGCTGGAGGCAGTCAATTTGGCTGCGCAGTCCATCCAGGCAGGACATAGTGAGGTCATGCTGGCCGGTGGCGTAGAGAATTTGACTCGTTCACCGTACATCATGGAAAAGTTCGAGCAGCCGTATCAGCGTGGCGGACAGACACTGATCGAGTCTTTTGGTGGACCTCGTTCTGCTCCTGTCTCGTTATATGGCGATCTGACCATGGGAGATACAGCGGAAAACGTGGCGGAGCAATTCGGCATCAGTCGCGAGGATCAAGATCGGTTTGCAGCAGAGAGCCAAGCTCGGGCCATTAACGCTATAGATGCAGGTTTGTTCCGTGACGAGATCATTCCAATCGCGTTAAAAGGGAAAAAAGGGGAAGAAACGCTGTTTGATACGGATGAATTCCCAAGAAGAGATTCCGGTGTGGAGTCATTGTCCAAGTTGCGGCCTGCCTTCCGAAAAGATGGCAGCGTCACAGCAGGTAACTCCTCCGGTATCAATGATGGCGCAGCGGCCTTGCTCTTGATGAATGAAGAAATGCTGCAAAAGACAGGCGTCGCTCCTTTAGGACGCATTGTTCATTTCGTCAGTGCTGGTGTTGATCCGCGCATTATGGGCATTGGTCCGGTCGCTGCGATTCGCAAGCTGCTCGCAGAAACGAACATGACGGTAGAGCAAATCGATCTGTTTGAGTTAAATGAAGCTTTTGCTTCCCAGTCACTCGCCTGCATGCGCGAGCTGGGACTGGATCCTCTGAAAACCAATGTAAACGGTGGGGCAATCGCGTTGGGTCATCCACTCGGAATGAGCGGTGCCCGCCTGGCAGGTACGATTCTTTTCGAGCTGAGACGTCGCCAAAAGAAATACGGAATCGTTTCGTTGTGCATAGGCGGCGGTCAAGGATTGGCCACGTTAGTAGAAGCGTTATAGAAACAAGCCCTAGTGCATGGGAGGAGTGGAAGAATGAGTACACCTGTCATCATAGATGCTGTGCGCACGCCAATCGGCCGTATTGGTGGTGCGTTGAAGGATGTGCGCCCGGACGACCTGGGCGCATTGGTGATTCAAAAGCTGCTGGAACGCAACTCCATCGATCCGAAGACGATTGAGGATGTCATCATGGGATGTGCCAATCAGGCTGGGGAAGACAACCGCAATGTCGCGCGTATGTCACTTCTGTTGGCGGGATTGCCTGTCGAGGTGCCGGGAGTGACAGTGAACCGACTGTGCGGCTCAGGTCTGGAGGCTGTGAACCAAAGTGCGAATGCAATCAAAGCCGGAGCAGGTCACGTATATATCGCAGGAGGGACAGAGAGCATGACGCGCTCTCCGCTGGTGATGATGAAGCCAGGCACGGCTTTTCAGCGCGGCAATCAGCAGTTGGTCGATACAACGTTGGGCTGGCGATTGGTTAACGAAAAAATGAAAGAGATGTATCCACCAATCAGCTTGGGGGAAACAGCGGAGAAGGTAGCAGAGCAATACGAAATCAGCCGCGAAGCGCAGGATGAGTTTGCTTTGCGCAGTCAGCAAAATTATGCACGTGCTTTGGCAGAAGGAAAGTGGGATGCTGAGATCGTTCCCGTAGAGCTAAAAGGGCGCAAAGGCGAGGTTACGCTGTTTGAACATGATGAGCATGCACGTCCCGAGACGACCATCGAACAGCTGCAAAAGCTAAAACCAGCATTCCAAGTGGATGGCAGCGTAACAGCAGGCAATTCCAGCGGTCTAAACGATGGAGCATGTGCTCTGCTCATCATGGAACAGGAAGCGGCTCTTGCAGCCGGCTTGAAGCCTCGTGCAAGGATCGTCGCATCCGCTGTGGCAGGGGTCGAACCTTCCGTGATGGGAATCGGGCCTGTACCTGCTACACGCAAAGTACTGAAGCAGGCAGGTTTGTCACTTGCGCAGATTGATCTGTTCGAATTCAACGAGGCTTTTGCGGCGCAGGCAGTGGCGAGTGTACGCGAGCTGGGGGTAAACCCTGATCTGGTCAACGTAAATGGTGGAGCGATTGCCTTGGGACATCCCCTCGGCTGTAGCGGTGCGCGCATCCTTACTACTCTTCTGTATGAAATGGAGCGTCGTGATGCCCGTTACGGGTTGGCAGCGATGTGCATTGGAGTGGGACAGGGAATTGCGACGATTATCGAGCGTGTGTAGCTTGGGCAGATAGGGAGGCAGGTACTCTTGATAGATAGACTGCAGCCGGGTACGACGGAAGAATTTACTGTGACAGTGACAAAGGACATGCTGCCTGTTTTTGAGGGGCAAGTCGTGCATCCCGTGATGTCGACAGTCAGCATGATTTATTACATGGAATGGGCAGGAAGGCGCGTCATTTTACCGTACCTGGAAGCCGATGAAGAGGGCTCGGGATTTGCTGTAGATATCAAGCATGTCGGCCCAGCAGTGATTGGTCAGGAGGTCACGTTCCGGGCTATCTGTGTGCAGGTTACCGAAAAACGCGTAGTGTGCGAGGTTACGGCGGACACTAAGCGTAATCGTGTAGGGCTCGGGACGTTCGTCCAGGCCATCTTCAAAAAGGACGAGATCAAGCGTCGTTTTGAGAACTTACAAGCTGAGATCAACCAGGAAGTAAATGGAAAATAATAAATATGACAGAATAAATTGACTCTTTTAAAATGTTTTACTATAATTACGTTTAAATTACGTTATACGATTTTATCGTCATATACTCTCGATCGATTCACGCACTTCCTAAAGAATATGGTACAATTTCACACAGCATATAGGTATGAATCGATTTGGGGGTAGAAGAAACGTGAAGCCACAATCCATGCTTTTTACAATTTACGGTGAATACGTCCGCCATTATGGAAGCGAAATCTGGATTGGTAGTCTGACCAAGCTGATGGGGGAATTCGGACTGTCGGAGCCGGCTGTTCGTGCAGCGATTTCCCGGATGCTTCGCCAAGGCTGGCTGGAATCGCGAAAAGTAGGGAACCGCAGCTTCTACTCGGTATCCGAGCGCGGCAAAAAGCGGCTGGAAGAGGCAGCGGCGCGTATTTATAAGGTCGAGACAGATGTGTGGGACGGCAAGTGGTGCATTGCCAGCTACAACATCCCAGAGGAGCGTCGAGCACTGAGGGATCAACTGCGCAAAGAGCTGGGCTGGATGGGCTTCGGGATGCTGACGACCAGCACATGGATCAGCCCGAATAACCTCAGTGATCGAGTGAAGGACCTGACGGAAGCGCACGAGATTACAGATTATGTCGAGATTTTCACATCAGAGCACATGGGCTGGAGCAATCCGAAGCAGCTCGTGCAGAAATGCTGGGATATCGATGAAATCAATGAAAAATACAAGGCCTTCATCGATGCCTACCGAGGAGAATACGAGCAGCTTTCTGCAAAACTCAGCAGTGGGGAAGAAGCTCAAGACAGCCATTGCTTCGTGGAAAAGACAAAGCTTGTCCACCAATACCGAAAGTTCTTGTTCATCGATCCTGATTTGCCACAGGAATTGTTGCCAGAGCTGTGGTTAGGCAAAGAGGCGGATCAGTTGTTCCAAAATTACTACCAGTTATTGAACCCAGGGGCAGTACGATTCTTCGAGACCGTGTATGAAGCTGCGCCTTCCGCATAGGCGATAGCTACGAAGGAAAGGCCCTAGCACGTCTAGGGTCTTTTTTAACTAATATTTTTTCCATTATTTAAAATGTAAGCGTTTTACTTAGGTTGCATTTGGTGGACGCGATACAAAGGGGGTACAGCACGAATATGACGGAATTGCTGCAGTACGTTGCAAACGGCCTCGTCAGTGGCGGGATTTACGCGATCGTAGCGGTTGGTTTCATCACGATTTACAACGTAAGCAAGGTGATTAATCTGGCACAGGGTGAATTTTTGATGCTGGGTGGAATGGTCACAGTCGCCTTGATTGGCATGAATCTCCCATATGGGTTGGCCGCAATGCTCGCGATCCTCTTGGTCACCTTGATCGGGGTCTTGATGCAGAAATATGTAATCGCTTACGTCAAAAAAGCTAGCCCAATTAGTTTGATTATTTTGACGATAGGGATTTCCACCTTGATTCGCGGCATTGCCAGCTTTATTTGGGGGAAAGATGCGTTTGCACTCGAACCGATCACGAGCAATGAGCCGATTTCCATCGGCGGCGTTATGATCGCGCAACAAAGTGTCTGGATTTTGGCTGCTGTTCTCATCATTCTTTTTTTACTTTGGTATTTGATGGACAAGACGATTCTCGGCAAAAAAATTAACGCCTGTTCAGTCAACCCGATGGCAGCTCGCCTGATGGGGATTAGCCCGACAAAGATGAGTATGCTGGCCTTTGCCATCAGTGGAGCGACAGGAGCGATTGCAGGAGTCGTGATCGCACCGCTTTCCGTAACGTCCTACGATATCGGCGTGCTGCTCGGAATCAAAGGCTTTTCCGCGGCTATTCTTGGCGGACTGGGAAATCCATTGGGTGCAGCCGTAGCCGCCTTTTTACTCGGGATCATCGAGTCGCTGGGAGCTGGTTACATCAGTTCTGGTATGAAGGACGCGATTGCCTTTCTGGTGTTGATCGGCATGCTGTTAATTAAGCCATCCGGCATCTTTGGAGAACGCAGCGTTGGAAAAGGAGGGCTATGATGAAGCAGATTATCGATAAGTGGGGAAAAAGCATGGGGATCTACCTGTTCTTGATGATTCTTTTCCCATTCGTTATGCCAGATGAATACTATCGTTCTGTCGGAATTATTATCGGTCTTCAAGCAATCGTAACCATCGGGCTATGCCTCGTGATGGGACTGGCGGGACAAATTTCGCTGGGACAAGCAGCGTTTTGGGGGATCGGTGCCTACACATCGGCAGTATTGACGACGAAGTACGGTCTGCCGCCATTTATCGGTCTCATCGCAGCTGCGATTGTTCCAGGGTTATTCGCCTTTATCCTCGGGAGGGCGATAGCGGGGCTACAAGGTTACTACCTCGCGATGGCAACACTCGCATTTGGCTACATCGTCCAGATCGGGATAACGGAATGGGAGCCGGTTACGGGTGGAGCAAACGGGATGATCAGCATTCCGCAGATGACGTTCTTCGGTGACAGCGAGCTGTCCATGTACTTTCTGATCTGGGGAGTTGTTACCTGTGTGCTGCTTTTCTCGCTTAATCTGTTGAATTCACGCGTCGGTAGAGCGTTTCGGGCGATTCACAAAAGTGAGATTGCCGCGACCTCGATGGGAATTGATGTCCGCAAGTTCAAGCTGAATGCTTTCGTGGTAAGCGGTATGTTCGCGGGTATTTCCGGCGGATTGTACGCCCATTACATGGGAATTCTCGATCCGCAGCCGTTCGGATTGCATGAGTCGATCAAGTTTCTCACGATGGTCGTCATCGGTGGGATGACAAGCATCTGGGGCGCTTTGATCGGGACGATCCTAATCGGCTTTATCAGTGAAGGGCTGATCCTCCTGAGTGAAGTAGTGCCGGGCTTGCAGGGGGATGTGGACACGATTGTGTTCGGTGCGATTCTCGTGCTGATCATCATGTTCATGCCAGAAGGATTGGTTCCGCGCATCCGGGCAGCTATTGAAAAAGGGCAGGCGAAAAAGGCGAAGGCCATGGCTGATGAAGCGCAGCGAAAGCAGCAGGTGGAAAGGAAGGCTGCCACATGACAACACTTTTGGATGTGCACAAACTCTCTCGCGATTTTGGCGGCGTACGGGCAGTAAATCAAGTAGATTTTCAGGTGCGGGAAGGAGAGATTCTCGCGCTGATCGGTCCGAACGGCGCTGGAAAAAGTACCGTGCTCAACATGGTGTCAGGTGTGATCCCACCTTCTGAAGGAGAGATTCGCTTCAGTAGTCAGCCGTTGACACGTGTGCAAGGCTACGAATATGCCGGATTAGGCATCACGCGAACCTTTCAAAACCTCCAAACGTTTGACGATATGACCGTCTTGGAAAACGTCATGGTCGGCATGCATACCAAAACTAGCGCGAGTCTCTTTTCCTGCGGCATGAATCTAGCAAAGTCACGCAAGGAAGAGAAGCTGATGCAGGAGCAGGCGCAGACGTGGATAGCGAATGTAGGACTGGCAGAGGTAGCATCCTCACTGGCTGGTAGTTTGCCATACGGGAAGCTGCGGCTGATGGAAATTGCCCGCGCGATGGTAGCCAAGCCGCGGCTGCTTTTGTTGGATGAGCCTGCTGCGGGTTTGAACCATACTGAGACGGCGGAGATGAGCCGCATGTTTTGCGAGATTCGCGACAACGGAACGGCAATTTTGCTGGTGGAGCATGACATGGACATGATCATGACGATTGCGGATCGCATCGTTGTATTGGATCAAGGATCAAAAATTGCAGAAGGAACCCCGCGTGAGATTCAGGAGAACCCGCGAGTGATTGCGGCGTATCTAGGTGCAGAATGAAGCGCGAAAGAGGTGGACAAACATGGGGAAGGCAGTCCTTACAGTAGACAACATCACGGCTCGCTACGGTCCAGTGGAAGTGCTGCACGGCATTTCTTTGCAAGTGAACGAAGGCGAAATCGTCTCCTTGTTAGGTGCAAATGGGGCAGGAAAAACGACGCTTTTGAACTGTATCTGCGGTTTGCACGGCGAAAAGGAAGGCAAGATTTGGTTTCGTGAGGCGGATATTACGCGTGTTCCTGCGGAGCTAGTGGTACCCCGGGGCATGGCACACGTACCGGAGCGCAGACAGATTTTTTCCACGTTGACAGTCGAGGACAATCTGTGGCTGGGTGCATCGCATCGGATGCCCAAGACGAGCAAAAAGGAAATTGCCAAAGAAATGGAGACGGTGTACGAACGCTTTCCGATTTTGGCAGAGCGGAAGTGGCAGCTCGGAGGAACCCTTTCTGGAGGGCAACAGCAGATGCTCGCCATTGGCAGGGCGCTTTTGTCTCGACCGCAGCTTCTCTTGTTGGACGAGCCTTCACTAGGATTGGCTCCACTGATTGCCAAAGAAATCCTGACGATTGTGCAGGAGATTCGCTCGGAGTGGGGCACCACGGTGCTGTTGGTCGAGCAAAATGCTCGCGCAGCGCTCGCGATTTCCGACCGGGCTTACGTACTCAGTACGGGAACCGTCATGCTGGAAGGGAAGGCAGACGAGATTAGCAATGACCCGCGTGTGCAATCTGCTTATTTGGGAAGCTCCCACGAAGCAGTGTAGCCAATATAGCAGTTTGATCAAGACCAACCACATACATGAGGGGGTACACCCATGAAAAAACGAACATTCAAAAAATGGCTATTTCCAGCAGCAGTCGCTTCGCTCGTGTTCTTGAGCGCCTGTGGAGGCGGCGCGACGCCAGCAGCAGAGTCAGGCACTGGTGGCGCCAGCAAGGAACCGATCAAGGTCGGCGCTATTTTCTCGCTGACGGGTCCGAACAGTCCGCTCGGCGTACCGGAGAAGCAAGCGGTAGAGCTGTTGGTAAAAGAAATCAACGGTGCAGGTGGAGTGGATGGCCGACCGGTGGAAGTCATTTTTGAAGACGACAAGTCTGACAATACAGAAGCGGTAAAAGCGATCAAAAAGCTCGCCTCGAAAGAAAAGGTCGTAGCTGTACTCGGCTCCTCGGGTAGTGGTCCGTCTCTCGGGATGGCTGAGTATGCCGCAGCAGAAAAGCTCCCGCTGATCTCGATGGCAGCCGCAGACCAAATCACCAATCCAGTTCGTGCGGGCATCTACAAAACACCGCACACAGATGTACACGGAACGAAACGCATCTTCAAATATTTGAAGGAAAAAGGCATTACGAAAATTGCTACGCTCAATGACAGCAATCCGTACGGAAGTGGCTGGACGACGCAATTGCAAAAATATGCCCCTGAATACGGCATCACGATTGTAGCTGAAGAAAAATACGGCACAAAAGATCCGTCCATGAGCTCCCAATTGACCAAGGTTAAAGGGACTGATGCGCAGGCACTGATTGTGGCAGGTACAAACCCTGGGCCAGCAACGATTGTGAAGGAAGCCAAACAACTGAACCTTACCATTCCGATCATTAGCAGCCATGGCTCTGCGAACAGCAAATTCCTCGAACTGATTGGAAACTCTGGCGAGGGTGTCCTGATGGTAGCTGGAAAACTGCTCATCCCTGAACAAGTAGCTGCAGACGATCCGCAATCTGCCATCATCAAAAAATTCGTGGAAGGCTATCAAGCTGCCTACAATACACAGCCAGACGGCTTCGCGGGATACGGATACGACGGATTGAATTTGCTCGTGGAGGGCTTGAAGCAAGCAGGCAGCGATGCATCCAAACTGGGCGAAGTATTGGAAAAGGTGAAATATGTAGGGGTAACCGGAGAATTCAAGTTCACGACAGATGATCATAACGGTCTGACAGAAGACAGCATGATCATGGTTGAAGTGAAGGATGGAAAATTCCAGCTCGTTCAATAAGGAAAAGCAGTTAGTTCCCTCCGCGTCGTGAAGAAGAACGCGGGGGGAATCGTTGTTTTCATCACAAAGGTAGGAGGATAAGAGATGTCTCAATTGCTGAATAGCGTCTTAATAGTTGCACCGATTTTACAAAAGGCGTTTTTGTCCGAATGTATGGTGGGAGTTACCGACAAGGATAAGTTTCTCGCCTATTATCCGGCACAAGGCTTGAACCTGGGGATTCGAGTAGGAGACGAATTGCGCCCAGGGAGTATCAATGCGACGGCGGTACAAGAGGGCAAGCGGGTCGTGAAGAAGATTTCCAAAGAGCTCTACGGCATTCCGTATATCGCTGTCGGTTATCCGCTCGTGGAAAATGGGCAAGTAGTCGGCTGCTTGGCGACAGGTGTGACAACCGACCAAGAGGATCGCCTGCACGGTTTGGCCCAAAACTTGACGGACGCTCTGGAAAATATCGCACAGCACACAGAAAGTCTGGCAAAGGACGCGGATCATTTGGCGCAAGCTAGCCACACGCTTAGTGATGCAGCGGGTCAATTAGGGCTGAAAATTGCAGAGACGACCCAGATCAACGAATTAATCCGCAATATCTCGACGCGCTCCAATGTACTCGGCTTGAATGCCGTCCTCGAAGCGGCACGTGCAGGTGCTGCTGGTCGCGGCTTTTCCGTGGTCGCAGAGGAAATCCGTCAGCTTTCCCAGACGACCGCCACTTCAGCGAAGGGCATTTTCCGTCTATTAGATGAAATGAATGCACTCGTGGGGACGGTAACTGGCGAAATGGACAAGACGATGAATCACAGCGTGCAGCAGTCGACGCGAATACAGGAGCTGGATGCAGTCATGCAAGAGCTGCGGCATATGGCGGAGCAATTGAAAAAGGCAGCAGAAATAACTGGGCGCGGAGAATAGGTGAGTTCCTATGTAAGCGTATTGCAAAAACGTATGACGATATGTTATTATTGCGTTATAAAAACGTATTATAATTTTAACATAATGCATATCTGATAAAAGGAGGGCTTTCTCCATGCAAACGAGGATCGAACAGGCCGATCTGACTGAAAACGAAAAATTGGAAGCGTTTTTAGCGAAAATCGACCGCGGGGAAAAAATAGAGGCAGACGATTGGATGCCAGACGACTATCGCAACCAGTTGATCAAGCTGATTTCTATGCATGGCATCAGTGAGATCATGGGTGCCTTGCCGGAAAAAGAATGGGTTCCAAAGGCGCCGACACTGCGCAGAAAGCTGGCCATTATGGCGAAGGTCCAGGACGAGATGGGGCATGGTCAACTGCTGCTGCGCGTTGCCGAAGACTTGCTTGAGCCATTGGGCAAGACGCGCGAGGACATCATAAATGATTTGTTTTCGAAAAGACTGAAATTTCACAATGTATTCCACATGGAAGCGCCTACGTGGGCAGATGCTGGTGTCATTGGCTGGCTGGTTGACGGAGCGGCTATCATTACGCAATCAATGTCCCTCGATACATCTTATGCACCTTACGCACGCGCTCTGCATCGAATCTGTGCGGAAGAAAAGTTCCACGCTCAACACGGGGAGAGCATCGTCTTGGAGCTGGCAGAAGGCACCGATGAACAGCGAAAAATGCTGCAAGATGCCATTCATCGTTGGTGGCCTGCGCTCTTGATGTTTTTCGGACCGCCGGAAAACGGCAACATTACGAGCAATCAGGAAGCCAACATGCGCTACAAGATTCGTACACAGACCAATGAAGAATTGCGCCAAGTATTCCTGAAAAAGTATTTGCCTCGCATTTTCCACCTTGGCTTCACAGTTCCAGACGATACGATTCACTTCGACGAGGCAGAAGACAAATGGGTCTACCAACAGCCTGACTGGGAAGAGTTCAAGCAAATCGTCAAGGGGAACGGACCACGCTCCGCTCACCGTCTGAATCTTCGGGTAATGTCTTATGAGGAAACCAAATGGGTGCGCGACGCGATTATGTCGTACGGCCGACAAGTAGGGTAGGTGAATGTGGATGAGCAACGAAAACTTTTTCATATATGAGGTATTCAGTCAAAAAAGTGTAAATGCTCCGTTCGTCCAACAGTTCAGTTTGTTAGCACCCAATAAAGAAGTGGCATTGAGCATGGCGAGGGAAAACTTCCTGCGCCGCGAGCCTTGTTTTAATTTGTGGGTAGTCAAGCGCGACGACATTTTTGGACTGCCGCCAGAGGAGCGTCCTTTCCTGGAAAGACTCGACAACAAGAGCTATCGAGAGACCAAAGGATACGGCGACTTGCAGTCGAGATGGCGCCACCATCGCGAGCAGTACGAAGAAAAACAGAAGCATGCAGGCAACGGCAGCTAAGCAGGAGGGAGACAATCATGGGCGACCGTTTACATGTAGAAACAGTGGAAGCAGCAAAACAAAATCCGGCATTCGCAAAAGCCTTGACCAACCTGTTGTTCCAGCTTGCTGATGACGATTTTATATTGGCGTATCGCGGATCGGAATGGCTCGGGCTTGCTCCGCATATTGAAGAAGATGTGGCGTTTTCATCGATGTCTCAGGACATGATGGGCCATGCTGTGATGTTTTATGAAATGCTTGAGCAACTAGGGGTAGGCAAAGCAGACGATCTCGCACAGCTGCGCGAGGCGAAGGCGTTTTCCAATGCGATCTTGGTAGAGCGTAAAAACGGCGATGGTGAATACAACGATCATCCTCATTACGATTGGGCTTATGCGATTGTTCGCAGCTATGTGTACGGCTTATATAAGCAGGTTCGCTTGGAGGCTCTTACGCAGTCGTCATACGCACCACTCGCACTGGTCAGTCGCAAAATGATGACAGAGCATCGCTATCATCTCATGCACTGGCAAGTTTGGTTGAAGCAATTGGCGAACAGTACCGTTGATGCGCGTCAGAGGCTTGTGGCAGCGATTGCAAAAGTTTGGAAGGATGCCGGGGAGCTCCCTGATCTGGGACCAAACCAGGTCGATATCGTTCAATTTGGTCTGATTGCAGAAGAAGAGCAACTGAAACAGAAATGGCTGACGCTGACCAAAGACATTTTCGATAAAGCTGGCCTTGATTGGCCGGGTGAGCCAGGAATGCCACAAGAGCGCGGCCGTCACGGTGAACATACGGCTGATCTGGTGCATGCTTTGGCTACCTTGTCTGAAGTGTATCGCATTGATCCGGCTGCGGGCTGGTAAAAGGAGTGATTCTCTCATGGCGCAAGAAGAAATGCAACTGCATGAAGGGCTCGAAGCGACATGCTGGGAACTACTGCAGCAAGTAACGGATCCCGAAATTCCGGTGATCAGCATGGTAGAGATGGGGATGATTCACAAAGTGCGCGTCGATGGGGACGTCGTTCACGTCGAGGTGCTCCCTACCTTTGTCGGCTGTCCGGCACTCGAGATCATGAAGAAGAACATCACAGAAAAGCTGGTGGAGGCAGAAGGAATCAATCAGGTTCAGGTAGTGTTCGTCTATGATCCGGCCTGGACATCTGATCGCATCGCCTTGGATGCTCGCGATAAGTTGAAAGGCTTCGGCATCGCGCCGCCACCGCTTGACTTCAAAGCGGGGGATACATGGGAAGTGGCCTGTCCCTACTGTGATTCCCCGTATACACAAATGGAGAATTTGTTTGGTCCTGCTGCTTGTCGAAGTATTTTGTATTGCCGGCACTGCAAAAATCCGTTTGAGGCCCTAAAACCAATCTATTGAGAGATTGAGAGGAGCGAATGTCATGGGAGAGTACAAGCAAATGTTTATTAATGGAGAATGGGTGAATGCCGAGAGTGGCGAGTCCATTCAAATTACGAATCCTGCTACAAGTGAAACAGTTGGAACAGTAACCTTCGGCGATAGTCGTGATGCCAACAAGGCTATCGACGCTGCTCATCAGGCATTTGCAAGCTGGTCTCGACTGACTGCTCGCGAGCGCGCCAAATATTTGTACAACTTGTCCGAGCTGGTGAAAAACAATCGTGATGAGCTGGCTGGGATCATCTCTGCTGAAATGGGCAAGCCTTTGGGCGAGGCAAAAGGCGAAGTGCTGGGTGCCGCTGATAACTTTGTCTGGTACGCAGAAGAAGCCAAGCGTGTCAACGGAGAAACGATCCCATCCTCCGTTGCGAACAAGCGCATCATGGTGCTGCGTCAGCCTGTAGGGGTGGTAGGGGCGATTACCCCATGGAACTTCCCGGTGAACATGGTTGCACGTAAGATCGCTCCGGCTTTGGCTGCGGGCTGCACAGTGGTTTTAAAGCCAGCAGAAAGCACGCCGTTGTCTGCCATTCGCATGTTTGAGCTGATTGAGCAGGCTGGCTTTCCAAAAGGGGTCGTAAACCTCGTCATCGGAAACCCTGAATCGATTGGGAAAGAATTCATCGACAATCCGAAGCTCTCCAAAATCGGATTTACAGGCTCCACTCGTGTTGGCAAGCTGCTGATGGAAGGCGCGGCGAAGCAAGTGAAGCGCGTCAGTATGGAGCTAGGCGGGCATGCACCATTCATCGTATTCCCTGATGCTGACCTGGATGCAGCCGTAAAAGGTCTGTTTGAGAGCAAGTTCCGCAACTCCGGTCAAATGTGCATTTGCACGAACCGTTTGTACGTTCACGAGGATGTCGCAGACGCATTCACGGAAAAGCTGGTGGAGCGTCTGAAACGTGCGAAGGTAGGCGATGGTCGCCAGAAAGAGACGGAGATCGGTCCACTGGTGAACGAGCGTGCCTTGAACAAGGTGCTCGAGCATATCGAGGACGCCAAAGACAAAGGCGGGCAAGTCGTATACGGCGGAAATCGTTTGGTTGAAGGTGATTATGCCAAGGGCTTCTATTGCGAACCGACCTTGATTGCTGGCGTTACAACGGATATGAAAATCTCCTTTGAGGAAACGTTCGGTCCTGTCGTTCCGCTCGTGCGTTTTACTGAGGAGGCGGATGTCGTACAGTTGGCAAACGACACACGTTATGGCCTAGCTGCCTATGTGTACACCCGCGATAATCAGCGTTGCTTCCGTATGGCTGAGCTCCTCGAATACGGAATCGTTGGAATCAACGACGGATCGCCAACCCAGACACAAGCGCCGTTTGGCGGATTTAAGGAAAGTGGAATCGGCCGTGAGGGTGGCCGCTACGGAATGGATGAGTATTTGGAAACCAAGTTCGTTTCCTTTGGATTGTAAGATTAAGAAAGGAAGAAGAGTTCAGACAAGATCTGGACTCTTTTTTTATTTAATATTGGAATGGTTTTAAAACGTACCGATGAACTAATAAAGCTGGTGAGAAGAAAAAGCACAGGGCTCGTAGACCTTGACAAAGCCTACCCAGTTGGAACTTCAAAAAGGGGACCCGCTTGTCGAACACTTCTTCCTTGAGAATCTTCCGCCCGTAGGGTGGCTTTGGCTCGACGGTCCCCTTTTTGAAGTGGAGACGGACAGTCAATCCCCCATGCTAGCGTGTCAGAGTCGAAGAGAACTGTGCTTTTTCTTCTCCTCCACTATGCTGACTCAATTCACAAGGATTTTATGTATTTTTTGTGAACTGTATTGTTCAACACTTTGTTCATTTTTGTCTACAAAGAAAAAGGGAATCAACGGTATAATGGAGATTGGATCAAGGGCAACATTTAATAGATAAAAATTGGTATTTCATATTGTCACAAAACGTACATATGACGACGCCCAGCGAGTGTGGCGTAGTCCAAGATTTTGTATTTAGAAGGGAGGATAAATACATGGGAAATGCACATCAAATGCACGAGATGTCACCAGCTAGCGGATTAGCAACCTTTTCGGATTTATGGAGTCCGGATGTGATGCTATTGTCCTTGCTCGTGACTACTGTTTACTTTCTCGTAACAGGTCCTATGCACAAACGTTTTGAAAACGCTACACCGGCGACTGGCAAGCAAAGATTACTTTTTGTGTTGGCAATCGTGTTGTTTTACGCCGCACAAGGGAGCCCTATCAGTTATTACGGCCATCATTACATGTTTAGTTTGCACATGCTCCAACAATCGATTTTGTACTTTGCCCTGCCACCGCTTATGCTCCTGGCAATGCCTGAATGGCTTTTGGCCAAGATCTTCCGTCCGAAAGCGCTGAAGTTCATCCTAAACTCGTTGACACATCCGTTAGTGGCAGCGCTGTTGTTCAACTCACTGTTTTCGTTTTACCATGTTCCGTTTATTTTCGATGCCATCGCGATCAATCATGAGTGGATGACGTTTTATCATATCATTCTCGTGATTGCGGCATTTGCGATGTGGTGGCCAATTGTGAGTCCGTTGACTGATAACAAGCGTCAACTGGCTGGATTGAAAAAACTGTCGTACGTTTTTGCAAACGGTGTCTTGATTACGCCAGCCTGTGCGCTGATTATTTTTGCCTCGGAACCGCTGTACGCTACGTATATAGCTGCTCCACAGCTATTCCAGAGCCTCGATGCGTTTAACGATCAGCGTCTTGGCGGAATCATTATGAAGCTGGTACAGGAGCTTGTTTACGGCTGTGTGCTGGCCTACGTCTTCTACCATTGGTACAAGGCAGAGAAGCAGGACGACTTGCCGATGGATCAATCTTTCGGTGCTGAAAAGCCGACTTTTTAAATACGCGCGAACAACAGATACGTTTGTTAAATGAGGTGAAAAAATGGGGCTCTTATTGCCTACGATTAGTACGGCTTTTATCGTCATTAGCGGAATTCTCGTTGCGATTGGCTGGTACGTCATTGCGAAAAAACAAGTAGAAAAGCATATGAAGATTATGAAATGGGCTGCGATCTGTGCCACGATCTTCTTTATCACTTATGTTTCCAGAACGGCATTCGTCGGAAATACGCATTTTGGCGGGCCAGACAGCATCAAGCCAATCTATCAGACATTCTTGTTTTTCCACATCATCCTGGCAACAGTCGGTGGTGTGATGGGCTTGATTACACTCAGATTCGCTTACACGAAAAACTATGCTTCTCATCGTAAGATCGGTCCTTGGACGTCTATTGTTTGGTTTATCACCTCGATTACAGGAGCTGCGGTTTATATGCTGCTGTACTGGATTTATCCAGGTGGCGAGACGTCTGGAGTACTGGATGTAATTTTTGGTAAGTAATCGTTTTAGTAGTTTTTGGGGCATTGGATACAATGTAGGTAGTTTATTAGTCATGATTCGGATGTTCAGATAGAAGGAAACAGGAGGTACAAAACGTGGACCAGCAAATGACCGTGCAGGAATCGCTTGATACCGATGCTTCTTTGCAGACCCAGCCGGTAGGGCCTGCTACCTTTCAGGATTACGTACAACTGACGAAGCCTGGTATTACCCTGTCAAACTTGATGACCACTTTTGCTGCTTTATGGTTAGCGTCCTACGGTTATCCGAACTGGAAACTGGCTCTTTTCACCATGCTAGGAACCGCTTTGGTCATTATGTCAGGTGCGGCTTTAAATAATTTCTACGACCGTGATTTAGACAAAAAAATGAAGCGGACGCAAAATCGTGCGGTAGCGACCGGAAGAATTTCGGCTCGTAACGCGATCCTCTTAGGAATTGGCTTGCTGCTGGCAGGGGTTATTGTGCTGGCTGTATATGCGAATCCCTTGGCGGCTGTTTGGGGATTGATTGGTCATATTTTTTACGTATTGATTTACACGCCGCTGAAACGAGTGACCACTCTCAATACGGTGATTGGCGGTATTTCAGGTGCAGCTCCTCCAGTGATTGGGTGGGTAGCGGTAACAGGCACCATGGACATGACTGCTTGGCTGTTGTTCCTGGTCTTGTTCCTGTGGCAGCCTCCCCATTTTTTAGCGTTGGCGATGCTGAAAACAGACGAATACCGTGCAGGTAATCTGCCGATGCTACCGGTAGTCAAAGGCTTTGCCGAGACGAAGCGACAAATGGTGCTGTGGGGCTCGGTGTTGTTCCCGGCTTCTTTATTGCTGTTCATCCACGCTAGCTTAGGCTATGTGTATTTGCTCATCATGGGCGTGATGGGGATTGTGTACATGGTTCTGCTTTTCCAAGGGTTCAAGACCAAGGATGATCTTGCTTGGGCACGCAAACTGTTCGGCTATTCCATCCTTTATTTGACCGTGTTTTGTGCAGCGATCGTCATTAGTACCATGGTCAACTATTATTGACACGAAACACTCACTAAATGTTCACGGAACATCCCTTGCTTAGCAGGGGATGTTTCATTATCGTAAAAGAGGACATAGAACGAGGTGTTGTTTGATCCTCACAAGAAACAGGGTGAATTACTATGGAAAAATGGCTGAAGCCGTTAGCTTTTCTTGCTACCTTGATCATGTTTATCGTGATGGTGGCCGGTTCGCTTGTTACCAAGACAGATTCAGCACTCGGCTGCGGAAATGACTGGCCGCTGTGCAACGGAAAATGGGTTCCGGAATATACGTTGGCATCCATTATTGAATATTCACACCGCCTGATTACAGGTGTTGCCGGTATTGTTGTCGTGATTTTCTCCGTACTTTGCTGGCGCTATTACAAAGGCAACCAAGAAGTACGCAATCTCGCTATTTTTGGTTTGTTTTTCATCGTAGTGGAGTCCATTCTCGGCGCTTCTGCCGTCATTTGGCCACAGTCCTCATCTGTTTTGGCCCTGCACTTCGGATTCTCCTTGCTTGCTTATTCAGGCGTGTTCTTGTTGAGTGTGTTCGTTTATCAACGGGAAAAAACGCAAAGCCTGGTGAAAACGACCGTATCTAAAGGCTTCCGCAACTGGATGTGGTTCGTCGCAACTTATACGTACGCTGTCGTATATCTCGGGGCGTATGTCAGACATACGGGTTCGAGTATGGCATGCAGTGACTGGCCACTGTGTCAAGGTCAGATCATCCCAGAGTTGTACGGGCAGACCGGTATTCATTTTGCCCACAGAATTGCTGCGATGGTGTTAGGATTCTTGTTGTTAGGGACAATGCTTTACTGTATGCGTCATTTCAAGGAAAAACGGCGTGACCTGTACGGTGCAAGTATTCTGAGCTTTATTCTTTGCATTGCTCAGGTATTCAGCGGTGGATTCGTAATTATCTACAAGCTGCACCTGTACGCTACGCTGACTCATTCCATGATTATCACGATTTTGTTCGGGATCATCAGCTACATGTGCTTGCAGACATTGAAGTCACCGATAAATGAAAAGCTTCGAAGATAAGTAGAAAAGCTGCGCTCCTGATTCGTGGGAGGGCAGCTTTCGTTTTATTATGTAGCTGTGGTGGGGGAAGAAGTGCATTTCCAGTCAACGCTTCGGCCTACGCCCCACAAGGGGGGATTCACTGTCCGCTATGAAATAAATGCACTGACCCC
>NZ_PXZM01000058.1 GCF_003013395.1 Brevibacillus fortis
ATAGTAATCATTCTCTATATAATCATAATCGTTCCAATAGATATTGATTCTCATTATCATAAATTTTCAGGAGGCTACGTACATTGAAACACGCAGGATGGAAAACCGGGATGATTGCTTTGCTACTGACAGGTGTAGTTGGATGCAGCAGTTCAGCGTCCCCCGCAGCTGTCACACAACAATCTGCTACCAGCTCACAGTCGGACTCGTCGACATCAAGTCAACAAGCCGTTCATACAATCAGCGTAGATGAAAAGAAAGTGGAAGAGCTACTCACCCAATTTAAAACCCAGCCACCTACAAAAGTCGTGACTGTTTCCGTAGCAATTACCGAGATATTGAACGAGCTGAGTGTCACTCCCGTAGGCGTACCGTCGACAAGCAGCAAGCTGCCAGCCTCCCTCGACAACGTTCCGCGTATCGGCACTTCTCACCAGCCTGATTTGGAGCAGGTCGCAAAGCTTCAGCCTGACGTTATTCTCGGCCCTACGTCAATCAAAGCGAGCATCGATAAAAAATTCAAGCCCGCCGCACTGCCTACCGCGTACTTGCCTGTAGACTCAATCGACGAGCTCAAACTGTCTACTGTCGTACTTGGACGCCTCTTCAAACAGGAAGAGAAGGCTACAGCATTTCTCCAATCCATCGTGGAAAAGGAAAAAACCATCATAGACGCGACCAAAGGGAAATCCGCTCCCAAAGTATTGTTCTTGTTCGGTTCTGCCGAGGCCCTTATGGTCATGAATGAAAATACGTTTGTCGGAAGCCTTGCCCGCAATCTCGGCGCATCCAATGTCGCTTCCGATGTCCTGAAACAAACCGAAACATACGTGCCGCTCAATATGGAATCGATCGTAGCTGCCAATCCCGATGTCATTTTACTGGTAGCGCATGGCGATCCGAGCGCAGTGACCAAAAAGTTCGAAGAAGACGTGAAGAAAAACGGCGCATGGGAAAAACTGAGCGCATTCAAAAATGGCAAAATGAAAGCACTCGATTACAGCACATTCGGGATCGCCTCTCTGGTAAAAGTCCCGGCTGCCTACGAGGAGCTCGCACAAATCCTGTATAACAAATAAGGAGTTTTTCCAGTGACCCAGAACATTCAGAACAGGAAAGCAGCTCTCTTGGTGACAGCTTGCATCATGCTCGCTGTAGCTGCACTGCTCTCCATTGGTCTGGGGAGTGTGCGCCTCTCTCTTGCCGAAACAATTGAAACCTTACTGGGACACGGCGATGCCGCCAGTCAAACCATTCTGTGGGATATCCGGATTCCGCGTGTTTTTCTCGCACTTTTGATCGGGGCCAATCTCGCTGCTTCGGGTGCCCTACTGCAAGCCGTCATGCAAAATCCGCTTGCCGATCCAGGCTTGACGGGCGTATCCAGCGGAGCAGCCGTTACGGTATTGTTCATCATGCTGGTCATGCCCGACTATTCTTACCTGATACCCCTAGCTGCCATCATCGGTGGCGGAGTAGCAGCAGGCATGGTCTATTCCATGGCTTGGAAAAAACAGGGTGGATTAACACCTGTGCGAATCATTTTATCTGGAGTTGCCGTCAACGCTGTCTTTGGCGGAGCAATCGGATTATTGTCCATCCTATACAGCGACAAGCTGCCGGGTGCACTGCAATGGATGAATGGCAGTCTGTCCGGAAAAGACATGGGCGATGTCCTGGTGATGCTTCCCTACTCGATCGTCGGGTGGATCGCGGCGCTGTTATCGATCAGGCAAGCAAACATTTTACGCCTCGGAGAACAAGTCGCTCACAATTTAGGACAAAGCTTGCATCGATTGCGCCTCTCTCTTTCTATCATCGCGGTCTATCTGGCAGCCGTTTCCGTATCGACTGTCGGTCTTGTTGGGTTTATCGGACTGGTCGTACCGCACATGGCTCGCATGCTCGTCGGCTCTGATTACCGACTCTGCTTGCCGTTAAGCCTCGTGCTTGGCTCACTTGTATTGCTTGTTGCCGATACGTTTGGTCGAACTGCATTCGCTCCTTTGGAGATTCCTGCCGGGATCGTCATGGCAATCGTGGGAGGACCTTATTTCCTTTACTTGATGAGAAAAGGGGGCATGTGACTTGTTACAGGTGCAATCGTTGAACATCAGCTACGGTCCACGTCCAATCGTCCATGACTTTTCCCTCGACATCCAAGAAGGAGAGGTTGTTTCAATCATTGGTCCAAACGGTTCAGGAAAATCATCGATTCTCAAAGCGATTTCACGGCTGATTCCTTGTGAAAGCGGTCGTGTATGTATTGCAGATCAAGAATTGAACAGCCTGAGTATGAAGCAAATCTCTCGCATCATGTGCATGCTCTGCCAATCCAACACGTGCCCGGCAGACGTAACCGTAGGAGAGCTAGTCGGATACGGTCGCGTTCCCCATAAAAAATGGTATGAACGCCTGAGTGGCGAAGACTACGAGATCGTCACATGGGCTTTGGAACAAACGGGTATGCGAAGCTACAAGGACCGCTACCTCGTCTCTCTGTCTGGCGGGGAAGCACAGCGTGCATGGATCGCGATGGCTTTGGCTCAACGACCGAAAATTTTGTTGCTCGATGAGCCGACTACCTATTTGGACATCGCCCATCAACTAGATGTGCTTGAGCTCGTTCGCAAGCTGAATCAGGATTTGAAGTTGACGGTTGTCATGGTGCTGCATGATTTGAATCACGCCAGCGCCTACAGCGATAAAATTTGTGTGATCAAAGACGGAAGCCTGCGTGTTTTTGGAAAACCTCAAGATGTGCTCACAATGGAGCTGATTCGCAGCGTGTACGGTGTCGAAACCGAGATTCAGTACACGCCAGACAGCGCTAGCCCCAGGATTCACATACTGAAAAAAGCAAACTAAACAAGTGAGGTGCTCGTATGAAAGCGATGGATAAGGAAGCGATGAAGGCCCAGTACCAATCGTTTGCTGCGAACATGAAGACGCTCATGTTAAGCACGGTCGACGAGCATGGAAAACCGTTTCTCTCCTACGCCCCGTTCGTCAAATACGATGGAAAGTTCTACATCTACATTAGTAAAATTGCGAATCACTATCGCTACATGGAAGAAAATCCGGCAGTCGATGCCATGCTCATCGAAGACGAGTCGAAATCAACCAATCTGTTTGCTCGCCAGCGCGCCCGCTTCGTGTGTTCTGCCCTGAATCTGGGGAATGCGGGTTACGAAGAGATCTTCGAGCTGTTTGCACAGTCATTTGGAAAAAACATGATGGATATGCTGCGCGGTCTTGATTTTTCCTTGTTCGAATTGACACCATCAGAGGGACGCTATGTAGCTGGGTTTGGTCAGGCTTACGACATTGATCTGACAGCTGATAAATTTGTTCACGTCAACCGAGATGGTCACACATCAACAAACCGGTCTTGACCGGTTCGTCTGACCGCAAGCGGTCACATCCAATTTCTATGAAAAACGTCGAGACGTTTTTCAGTTAACGGAGGAATATCATTCATGACCTATTCAACCGCTTTGACACTTTGGCTCACCATCCAGGAGCGTTTTCACAAGACTGCGAAAAGCATGCCCGAACAAGATTTGCATTTGAGCATGAATACAGTCTCTATCGGGTATATGCTACGCCATAGTGCTGAGGTCGAGTACATGTTTGCCGAATGGTTTTTCGGCAAGAGCATCCCGGCAGACATAGAGCTATTGACGAAACACGGTCCTGCCGGAACCAAAGTTGTATTTACTAACCTGCAAGAGCTCGCTGATTTCATGACCGCTTCTAACCAACACTTGATCGATGCGATGCGTGACTTACCGGAGGAAGCGTGGCATAAGCCTGTTGAGACGCCATTGGGCTCTTCTACTCCATTAGAAGCATTGGGCCGCCTCATGTATCACACGGGTATCCATGCCGGACAAATTTCTCAGATGCAAAAATCATTTCATACGAAAGAAAAGGAACTCACCCACTAAGCTTTTGTTACCGCCTTTCACACGCCAAAAAGAGCTTCTCGTCACTCTTGACGGGAAGCTCTTTTTGCATGTATGCCACGATCGTTACATCACGATTTTTCTTGCTGCGTTGACGAACATTTTTACACCGACTTCGAGCGCAGCCTCGTCAATCGTAAAACGTGGATGGTGGTGCGGATATGTGATGCCCTTTTCTTTGTTTCCGGCAGCAACGTAGAAGAAGCAGCCTGGGGCTTTTTGCTGGAAGGCGGAAAAATCCTCGCCACCCATGGTTGGACGCATATGCTCCACCCATTCTGCTCCCAGTGATTCTTCGACGACCTCTTCCATCAATTTCGTCACTTCGGCATCATTGATGACCGGGCGATAGCCGAATTCGTACTTAAACTTGTACGCCGCGCCGTGTGCTTCCGTAATGCCTTTGATCACGCGTTCCATGAGTCCCGGAACAGACTCGCGCAGATCTTTGTCAAAGCTGCGGACTGTCCCGCAAATCTCTACAGCACCCGGAATGACGTTATGTGTCGTTCCCCCCACAAATTGTGTGACTGAGAGAACCAGATTATCGAGCGGATCGGCATTGCGGGATACGATGTGCTGAAGATTGGTCACCACTTGTGCCGCAATTGCAATGCTGTCGATCGTTTGATGCGGGAGCGCCGCATGTCCGCCTTTTCCAAGAACGGTGATCCAGAACGTATCAGGAGCTGCCATCATTGGACCTGGGCAGATACCCACTGTCCCAAACTCCATCGTCGACCACAGATGCGTACCAATCACCATGTCTACGCCGTCCATGACGCCTGCCTGTACCATTTCCTCTGCCCCGCCTGGGAATACTTCCTCCGCGTGCTGAAAGAAGAAACGAACCTCTCCCTTAATCTGATCCTTCATTCCGGACAGCAGCTTGGCTGTTCCGAGCAGCATGGAAGTATGTCCGTCGTGTCCACACGCATGCATGACGCCAGGATTTTTCGATACGAATTCAAACGTATTCTCTTCGGTAATCGGCAATGCGTCCATGTCAGCCCGCATGGCGAGCACTTTTCCAGGCTCGGAACCGATCAGTCTGGCCATCACACTGTTTTTCGTCGGTCTGGACACTTCCAGATTGCCAAAGCCAAGCAATGTCTCGTATACAAACTGTGCTGTTTTTTCTTCATGAAAGGATAATTCAGGGTTCTCGTGCAAATACCGTCTCCACGCGATTACCTGATCCTTGATTTCTTCGACCGCCTTATTTAGCGTTACCACTGCTGTTGCTGTCATCGCCGCTCTCCTCCTGGTTTACGTGGCTCCCCCACTTACTATCTCTTATGCCTATTTTGCCAATGATAAAACGGTGCGGTACAGTACTTGCGCTCCGTTCGCACAATCCTCTTTTGTCGTGAACTCTGCCGGGTTGTGGCTAATGCCATCCTTCGAACGAGCGAAGATCATACCAACCGGGCACAGATCGACTAGCTGCATGCAATCATGCCCTGCGCCACTCGGCAGTCTAAATGCTTCCAAGCCTTCTGCCCCACACGCTTCGGCTACAGCATTCTGGATATCGTCCGAGCATACAGCAGGAGCGATACGTTGCAGCAGTTCTACTTTCAACGTCACATTGCGATCAGCACAGATCGCTTTTGCCCGTTCGTAAATACGCTGTTCCACTTCATCGCGGATCGCTTCGTCCACATCGCGCAAATCAAGCGAAAACTCGACTCGTCCTGGAATGACATTCACTCCGCCAGGGAAAGCTTGCAGCCTTCCAACCGTCCCTACACTGGTTCCTGTCCGTCCGGCTTCTTCCTCGATGACAAGCATCACCTGAGCGGCTGCTGCCATCGGATCACGGCGCAAATTCATCGGCGTTGCCCCAGCATGACCGGCTTCTCCCTCTAACACGAAATTCAACCAGAGCGGACCCGCCACTCCTGTCACGATCCCGACAGATAGCCCACGGCTCTCTAGTACCTTGCCTTGCTCGATATGTAGCTCCACATACGCCTTCACACTTCCGGGAGTTCTCGCAGCGAGACTGGTACAGTCCGGGTCAAGCCCCGTTTGCCGCATTGCTTCGGCAATCGTGACCCCATTCTTGTCTGCTTGTTCCAGTTCGTCACGCTTGATCAGCCCAGCGATACCACGACTGCCGATCATCCCGTAACCAAAACGCGTTCCTTCTTCATCCGTGAACGCGATGACTTCGATCGGATGTTCTGTTTCGATCCCCTGTTCCTGCATTGTCTGTAAAACTTCTACACCAGCGAGTACGCCAAGCGGGCCGTCATAGTCGCCGCCATTTGGTACGGAGTCGATATGCGAACCAACCAATACGACAGGAGCGGTCGGATTCTTCCCTTCTTTTCGCCCAATCAAGTTCCCAACCTCATCTTCGCGAACGACGAGGCCTGCTTCTTTCATAAAGCCTGTGACGAGATCTTTTGCCGCCCGTTCTTCTGGCGTAAAAGACAGCCGCGTGATGCCTCCAGCCTCTTGCTTCCCAATGCTGCCAAGCTGTCCCAATCGATCCCACAACCGATCTGAATTGATCATGACGCGCCACTCCTCCTTCTATGTTGAGCCAATAACGGTTGATTAACGGTTATGTCCTTAATTGTATAATAGTCTGTCTATTCTCTCAATAGCTGTTCGATTTGCTGTTCAGGAAGAAAAGATCCTTTTGTCATAATCGTATTTGCCTTCTCGTCCACTTTTGCTGATTCGTATCCAACATCCAAAAAAACTCAACCTTACTCAATTCCCCTTTCAAATGCCCGATCGTCTCTACTCGATCCTTTTCCTCTTGCTCATCAAACAAGAGCTGCTCTAGCAGTTCACATATATCTTCCAACGTACGTCGGATTTGATAGAATTCCAACGCTTTTCGATTGACCACATAATTTGGATGTGCCATAAGATAGGTAGCCATAAACTCCTCAAAAAAAGGCTTACCTACTAAAAACATCAAATCTGCTTCTACCGGAGCCAGCTTCACCCCTTCCCAGTCAATGAGAATAAGCTGTTGATCGGATTGCATCAGATTCCAGTTGTGAAGATCCGTATGGCAAAGTTTCATTTTAACCGCGCTACCTCGCAGTTCCTCTGCAATTATCTCCAAATGACTCATGCGGGTAGCCAGTATGTCGGCAAAAGGTTTGACGATTTCATTCACATCATCAGGCAGATGGTGGATATTTTCGGTTAGCATTTCTCTGAACTGCTCGGCAAATGGGATGCGGAAGTCTTCCTTGATTGCAGCCGTACTGACCGGGATTTCTTCTCCGTACAAATGCAACTCTGCTATGATTTCTGAAAGCTGGCGAATTTGCATCGAGTTTAACGCTTGGCTGCCAATGGTTTTCCCCTCAATATAGGCAAACAGCTGATAGATACCCACGTCGTCTTCATGTTTATACGCTGCGTTTCTTGTCTGTAACGGAACTGGAATTTTGCCTTGTAGTCTGGTCTGGCATGATAGCCACTGGATAATGGGAACATACTTATCGATCAGCGCTGTCCACTTTGGCGTAGATGCTCTGCTTTTTTCATAAACCTTCAAGAAATAGGCGTGCTGGTCGCTTATGACTTTATAAGCAAGCGCAGACCATCCTCCTTGCTGAGGGATGACATCAATAGCTTCGATATCATAGTGGTGTCTCAATATGGTTTTGAAATGATCCATAAGGTACTCCTTTCTCAGCCATTCACACACGCGATCAATTACCACCAACATACAAAAAATTGCCTTGCCCCACAATAGGAGCAAAGCAATTTTTCAAATAGTACAAAAAGTATTTCGTGTAACAAAATATTCTACTTAATTATTGCACTCCAATTGCGTCATACGCATCTTTTACAGATTCTACTTGTTGGGAATTGGCGCCAAACAGTACTGTTGCGGATTGAATCGCTGCTTGTCGCATAGCGGAGAAGTTAGAGTTTGGATTGAGATAGTTTGTTAGAGCGTAGTAGTAGATTTTTGCTGTGTCATTGCGACCGATGCCTGTGACCGTTACACCGGAGTGTGTGCCACCCTCTGCGAGGAGATATGCCGCTTTATTGTTGATTCCGCTGTTAGTGTGAACGCCTCCCTCGTCTGCTGGACCGATGTATCGATTGCTGTAGTGGTCAGGATCACCAGCCACTGTTGGATCTTCGAGAGAGCGCAGTGCGTCTCCTGGCGTTTCTGGCGTGTATACATCTTCACCTATTAACCAATCGTCATTATCTATCATCGCCGCAAAGATGTCAGACATGGATTCGTTCAGCGCACCAGACTCGTTTTCATAGATCAGACCGGCTGTTCGTTCTGTGACAGCGTGAGTTAATTCATGAGCAACGACATCCAAGCCAGCGGAAAATGGGCGGAATAAGCGTCCATCTCCATCCCCGTATGTTATTTGTACGCCGTTCCAGAATGCGCGGTTATCGTTTCTACCGTAATGGACTGTGGAGATGATTTTCGCACCCTTGTTGTCAAAGCTGTTGCGGTTATGTGCGTTTTTGTAGTAATCGTAGGTTGCCTGAGCATGGGCATGAGCGTCGACAAGTGCTCCATCTGTCCAGTTGTTATCCGAGTCAGAACCAAGAGTACCAGGTTGGATTAATCTGTTGCGTGCATTGTACGTTTCGATACCCTTGCCGCGCGTCGTATCTTTCGCCGTATAGTTGGTATTGCTTACTTTCGTTACTTCGAATGATTTGGTGTCACCTAGTACTCCTGTACCCGTCCCTGTAATCTCATGGAGCATATTGTATTTGTTAATCACATCACCCGAATCCGCGTCGATGAAATACTTCCAACGGCCTGGCTGTGGATCGAGGAAATTCAGTTCCACTTCGTAAGCCAAATACGATTCATCTTCGTGGATGTAGACGTAGAGTTTCCCTTTTGGCTTCACCTCGAACTTCTCCACTTTTGCGTCAATCTCATCCTCCAAAT
>NZ_PXZM01000059.1 GCF_003013395.1 Brevibacillus fortis
CTGAAGGGGAGCATATCACATGTGCTTGCAGGAGGGCTTCTTCGTGTCATGATGAATGTCTTTGGAGAGAGGGACTGTCTTCCGCTCTGAAAAATTTGATCGCTTGCTCCAGATCCTCAACGATATCTGCCAAGCGCAGGGAGTCATCGAGAAATTGCTCTGATAAGGATAGACTTTCTTGATTGGCGGCCACGGCTTGCTGTGTACCTGATACTACCTGCTGTGCAGAGGCAGACAGATTGTCTACTCGCTGTGAAATAACCTGGCTCTGTGTCGAGATTGTTCCTGTGAGCACTCTGATCGATTCAAATTGCGCAGTCAACGCTTCGCTGAGCTGTATCGTATTGTGAAAGATAGAGGCTGCCTGGTGCAAGGTTTGAATGCCATTTACAGTAGCGTGATCGGTCGTTTGCAAGCAGGCGGCTACGTGCTCCATTCGTTCTTCCCCTGATACAATTACCTTTTGAATACGGGCCGATGCCTCTTCAGTCTGGTCGGATAACAAGCGGATTTCGTCTGCTACGACGCTGAAGCCGATCCCGGCTTGTCCAGCCCTGGAAGCCTCGATTCGGGCATTGAAGGACAATAGCTTAGTTCGTTTCGAGATTGCGGAAATCAGACCGAGCATTTCGTTGATATCACTCATGCTCTCTCGCATGGAGGACATGGCATGCAGCGAAGCTTTCATATCTTCTGAGATACTGTGCATATTTTCTTTGAGCAAATCAATGGAGGTTGCTGCCTTGGCATTTTGCTGACGTGATTCCTGGCTTTGTACGATTGCTTGTTCCATTGAGTCTGTGATCCGAGACATTTCCTGCGTGATGTCGGCCATTGTAGCGTGGATATCATCGATCTGCTCCTGCTGGTTGTCCATTTCTTGGGCAAGCCGCTCTGTTACGGATACGACTTCTGACTGCATGGCGTGAGAATGGCGGGAGCCTTTCCCTACATGATCGGCTACTTGTTTGACGTCTGCGATGACGTACTGGATTTTACCGATGATCGTCCGGATTTGTTCACTCATTCGATTGAAGCTGTCGGCCAGCTGGCGAATTTCATCATTGCTATGTACGTGCATGGTTTGCAGGAGATCGCCCTCGCTAAAGGCGGACATTTTTTGTTGTGCTTCCTTAATCGGCTTGATGATTCGGCGTACGTACACATACAGCATCAGTGCGAGTGCAGCGAGTCCGACGAGTGAGACGGCCAAAATGGTTAGCTGCAGGCGACGTACTTCTTGCTTTACCTCGGATACCGACTGTACGACGATCACACCCCATTTGAGGGAGGGGTCAAATTGATAGGCGGCAAAAGAGTCCACCTCATTGATCCTGCTCGGTTCGTAGCCAGATTGACCAGCGATGATGTTTTGGACGATCGCAAGCTCTGTGAGAAGGGGGCGCTGCAACGCATAGGATTGATCGGGATGAGCGACCAGCTTGCCTTGTTGATCAACGATCATGGCATATCCGGTTTCCCCTAGCTTAATTTGACCGATTGATTCGCTCAGCTTCGGGACTGAGACAAATGCCACGACGACGCCTACGGGCTCCTCGTCTTCATTGCGCAAAGGGAGGGAGACGGCGATCTTTGGAAACTCCGTCTCGGAAAACTGGAAGACATCTGAGACAAAAACCCCCTGCTGTGGTTGATTCAATGCCCCCTCATACCAGTCCATTTTTCGCGGATCGTAGGAACTGTCGAGGGGTGATCCAGGAAAGGTCAAGTACCGTCCGTCTGTAGTGACGATCTGTAATTCGGAAATCGTAGGATTGCTTGCAGACATATCTGTAAAAATGCCAAATATCTGGCTGTTGGTGACCTTACTGTTTTTATAAGTGGAAGCAAATGATTGCAAGGCGGTCACGATGTCATAGACCCTGCTATGTACTTTCTGTAGAGCTGCACCCGATGCCTCATGTAATTGCTGCTTTGTTTTTTCATTAAGTGTGGCTTCGGACTGATAGCTGATGAAGAAAGCGGCGATTGCCATCATGCAGACTACCATCCCCATAATGCCTGCGAACAACCTAGTGAAAATTGAACGATAATGAAACGACGAGTGACCCCATAGTTTTCTTATGTCTGGCATTAATTGTTCTCCCCTTATTCGTCAAAACGTTCAGCTTTATTGTAGGGGGTACCTAGGGGAGCGTATATGCTTTACCGGCAACATTTACCATAACTTAATGTAAGATGACCTATGTAAAAAGTCCTAAGAAAAAATCTTTATCGAAACTTAATAAACATCATACGGAAACCTAACATTGGTGCGCTATAGTGGGGAAGTAAAAGGACGTAACAACCACGAAGGAGCGAAGACCGTATGAGCGTTATTTCGGTGAGAGAGTTGAATCTCTTCTACGGTAATAAGCAAGCCCTCTATCATATAAATCTGGATGTAGAGTCTGACTCTATTACAGCCTTAATCGGCCCGTCAGGCTGCGGTAAGTCTACATTTTTACGGACGTTGAATCGTATGAACGATTCTGTACCGAATACCAAAATAACGGGAACGGTAAAAGTGTTCGACGAGGATATTTATAGCTCTCGTGTAGAAGTCGAGCGACTTCGCAAAAATATCGGCATGGTGTTTCAACATCCGAATCCATTTCCGAAGAGCATCTATGACAACATCACATACGGGCCGAGACTCCATGGCATGAACGATCGTAACAAGCTGGACGAGTTGGTAGAGACAAGCCTCAAGGCAGCGGCCCTTTGGGATGAAGTGAAGGATGTGCTGAAAAAGCCAGCAACAGGGCTTTCCGGTGGACAGCAGCAACGCCTCTGTATCGCGCGGGCACTCGCGGTACAGCCACAGATCATTTTGATGGATGAGCCAACCTCTGCCCTTGACCCGATTTCTACAGCCAAAATCGAAGAGCTGCTGGAAGAGCTGAAGAACCGTTATACGATTGTAATCGTGACGCACAACATGCAGCAGGCAGCACGTATTTCCGATAAGACTGCGTTTTTCTTGAATGGTGAGCTAGTCGAGTTTGACAGTACCCCGACGATCTTCCAAAATCCTCGTGACAAAAGAACAGAGGATTACATTACCGGACGTTTCGGATAATTCAATAGGCATGATGGTAGGAGAGCGGACTTTTCGAGGTCCGTTCTTTTTGGTTTGGTCTATTTTTCATAGGAAAGGAAACGCCTCGCCTGCTGGCTGATAGTCAGCAGGCTTTTTTCTATTCATTAAGTGGCTTGCAGTAAAACAAACAGAATAGGACCAGACGCGGACGGAAAAAATAGGCGCATCGTACGTAAAAAGGAGGATGTTTCCATGTGGCATGGCTGGCCGATCGAACGCGTGCTGATTCTTTTTGCTGGACTGGCCTTTGTCCTGATTGCGGTTCAGGTCACACTTTTTCACGCCAGACAAAACTTCCGACATTGGGCAATGTGGATTCCCGTACTTGAGCTTCCTGTATTTGCGGTGACTGCTATTGTTTTATCGTTTGTGAATGCGGGGTGGCTGCGTTGGGTGTTTGCCTTGATGATGGTTGTCGGCATGGCTGGCGGCGTGTACGGAGCTTATTTGCATACGGTCGGAGTTGGGCAGCGTGTGGGAGGTTATTCGCAAGGTCAAAATTTTCTCGTCGGTCCTCCTGTAATTCTTCCTTTACTGATCACGGCTATTGCAGCATTGGGGCTTCTTGCGCTGTTTTGGTAAAAAACGTTATGGAAGGGGTGAGAGGACATGGAGAAGACTGGACGTTACCCATCCTATGATGTTTGGGACCAGCATACAGAGTGGGATGCTCACACCAGGAAAGTGGTAGGGGCCAGACGAATGCCCGCGATGGCCAATCAATTTTTTACGAAGAAGGAATCCTTGCTCTTACAGACAGTCGTAGGCGTATTGGTCAATGATCACCGCCTGGAGGTGCTGACCTTTGTGGTGGAGCATCTGGATGATACGACGGCTAGTAATATTGGCGAGTCGCAGCGAAAGGTTGGAGTTCCACCCAAAAAAGAGCTCTACCGCTCGGGCCTGGAAGGGATTGATGCGGAGAGTCATGCCGCTTATGGAGCTGACTTTGTTGCGTTGAAGCTAGACCAGCAGGAGGCCGTTCTTCAGCATGTCGCGAATGGGGGCATCCAAAACCATGAGCCGTGGACAGACTTCGCTTCTGTCGATTTTTTTAAGCGGTTGCTGCACGACACAGTTAGTGCGTACTATTCACATCCGTTGGTTTGGTCGGATATCGGCTATGGCGGCCCGGCTTATCCGCGAGGCTATGTACGGGTGGAAAAAGGATTGACGGACCCATGGGAGGCGAAAGCAAATGACGAGTCATGACCATCGTACGATTACTCATCGCCCCACTCCCGTGGATCAAAGAAAATACGCCGATGACGCAGATGTATGCATCGTAGGTGCTGGAGCGGCAGGGGGCGTACTGGCTTACGAGCTGGCAAAGGCCGGGTTGCGTGTTGTCGTTCTGGAAGCAGGGCCGTTTTGGGACCCGCAACACGATTTTGCAAGTGATGAGCTGTCGATGCGCAGATTGGCCTGGCAGGAAACAAGGCTGGTAGCAGGAAATGACCCCCTGCGTTTGGGATATAACAACTCAGGACGCGGAATTGGGGGAGGCACCGTGCATTTTACGGGGGTGTTCCTTCGTTTCCACGAGAGTGATTTTAAGACAAAGAGCGTAGACGGCGTAGGGGAAGACTGGCCGATTACGTATCAGGACCTTGCCCCGTATTACGACAAGATTGAACGTGAGATTGCCGTATCAGGTCCGAATCATTTTCCGTGGGGTTCCTTTCAAGGCCCGTATCCTTACCCCGTTCGGGAGCCCATCAGTGCCAATGCCCAGTTGTTCCGGGAAGGGTGCGAGAAGCTGGGGATCGAGAGTGTGGTCGCCCCTCTGGCGATCTTATCTGCTCCTTTTGATGGACGTCCCCCCTGTATCAATCGTGGCTTTTGCAATCAAGGGTGCATGCCGAATGCCAAATACAGCGGGTTGATTCATCATATTCCCAAAGCGATAGGGGAGGGGGCAGAGGTACTTTCTGACTGCATGGTGACGGAAATTTTGATGGCTGGCGACCGGGTTAGTGGCGTGTTGTTCAACCATAATGGTTTGACGCACAGGCAAATGGCTCGTGTGGTTATTTTGGCCGGGTTTGTAGTGGAGACTCCCAGATTGCTGCTCAGTTCGGCAAATGCTCAGTTTCCCGAAGGGCTGGCGAATTCGAGTGGATGGGTAGGAAAAGCAATTATGCCCCACTCCAGCCATGATGTATACGGAAGACTCCCAGAGGAAGTTCGATTGTACAAAGGAACACCTGTCCTTGCCTTGACCCAGCATTTTTATGAGACGGACCGGGAACGGGGTTTTGCCCGCGGATATACGTTGAGTGCACATGGAGCACGTCCGGTCGGGATGGCGGCTGCCATATCTGCCGAGAGGGAAGACGGCTCGTATTTATGGGGAAAACAGCTTCGAGAGACCATGCTGGATTACAATAGGTATGCGCGGGTCACCTTGGTAGGGGAAGTGCTCCCTCATCCAGATAACAGGGTGACGCTCTCAGGGGAAAAAGATGAATACGGAATGCCGATTCCTACGGTAACGTTCAGTTATCAGGAAAACGACAAACAGCTGTACAAGCATGCGATTGAGCAAATGAACCGGATTATAGAAGCGATGGGGGGACAGCCGGAGCATGTGGTGTCTGATACCGCGCATCTCATGGGGGGCTGCCGGATGGGGAATGACAGGGAAACCTCTGTTGTGAATGAATATGGGCAGTCACATGACATACCCAATCTTTTCATAGCGGGTGCTTCTACGTTCGTTACCTCGAGCGGAAGCAACCCGACAAATACAGTCATGGCGCTGGCTGCGCGCACTGCAGACAAGATCATTGAGGCGATGAAAAAGCAAGATGTATAAGCAGGGTTCACATAACTTTTGCGTTCCTATCTTCCCCATCATATAAGCCATATAGTATACTGATAAACAGATATGTAAGGCAAAGGTGGGTATCCTTATGGAAATGGATTTGATGCAGGTACTGTTTTTGTCAGAGACTTATAAGCTACTTGGTGACAAGACGCGCTTGACGATCATGGCTCTCCTGCAAGTACAGTCCTTATGTGTCCGTGATCTCGTAGAAATTTTGCAAACTTCCCAGCCTTCTGTTTCCCAGCACTTGGCTAAACTAAAAACTCATGGTTTGGTCAAAGAGCGCCGGAAGGGACCATGGGTATATTACTCCGTTAATACGGAATGCAGTCCTGAAGTGAAGCAAATTTTGTCTAACTTGCCGGACATGTCGCCAATCGTCAAACAAAAATCAGCCGCAAGTGAACCTTCATTTGGCTGATCAGTCGTAAAAAGCGTTGGATCAATTGAGATCCAACGCTTTTTTTAGTTCTTCCTTGTCAAATCCATGGATGACAATTTGCTCGCCGTTTTCCTTTTCAATGTAGGTGACGGGTGTCATGCTGGCACCTAGCTGAATGGCTTCCTGAAAATAAGCTTCGTTCTGACGGATGTCTCTGTCCTCGAATGCCACATTGTTTGAAGTCAGCCACATTTTTTCTTCCTGACAAGGACCGCAAGTGACTTGGGTATAGATGATGACCTTATGAGCCATATAGAATTGCTCCTTTCACAAGCAAGAGTAGAAGCCTTGCACTTCCAATATGCCTGAATGGTCGCAACAAAGCAAGTGCATCCACAATACGATTTGGAAAAAAAAGGATGGATACACAAGTAGGGGGCGGTACAAATTATATTCAGTGACGTCGAGGAGGTGAATGGAACGATGCCTAAACAAAACAGACAAGCTGGTATGAGCCAAGCGAACCAAGCTAGCCAAGCAGCTAACACTGCGACTGAATTCGCAAGTGAAACAAACGCAACAGAGGTTCGTCGTCAGAACCAACAATCCGCTCAACAATCTGCACAAAGCGCTGCTTCCCAAAACGCAGCGACTGAATTCGCAAGTGAAACAAACGTTGCGGAAGTTCGCCGTCAAAACCAACAATCGGCTTCGCAACAATCTTCTGGCCAAGCTACTGAGTAGTAGCCAGCGGACAAAGACCCTCGCTATTTGCGGGGGTTTTCTTATTTTTACGTAAAGTCTATGCGCTGAATGTGATTTCTATCCTCGCACTTGCAAAAGCGTGGAAGTGGATGATACTGTGATTCGTAAATCAGCCCACTAGGAGGCATTTGCTCATGATCATTGGAACAGGCGTAGACATTGTGGAAATAGAGCGCATCGCTACTTTGATAAAAAGACAAGAGAGTGCGATCAAACGCTTTTTGACCACAGATGAACAGCAGCTCCTGCAAGGAAAAGCAGATACGAGACAGGCGGAAATGATTGCAGGCAGATTTGCTGCCAAGGAAGCGGGAGCAAAGGCTCTTGGCACAGGCATTGGTGCTGTAGTCAGCTTTTTGGATATGGAAATCCTCCCGAATCATGCGGGCAAGCCGGTCATGACCATAAAGAACGAGGTGTACAGCAAACTTGATCTGGACCCAGCTCGCGTGCATATTCATGTGAGCATTTCACATAGCCAGACGCATGCCATTGCGCAAGTAATTGTAGAAGAAAGATAAACTTGTCTGCATATTGGGACGAGGATGGACATACATTTATATCGCGTAGATCAGGAGGGACTACCTGCTCTTACACAGGAAGGCTAAGTCTGTAGCCGATCCAAGCGATATATCGCCAACTTCGTATCCATTCGCAACCATTGACACGATGTGCGCTGCATAGGCGAGAGACTGACAGATTTCCCAGGAAATAGACAGGGATGCCCTTCTTTGTCGAAAATATTGACAAGGAGGAGTTCATTGAATGAAACGGGTAGCTTTACCACTGGTGTTATTGTTGGTTTTCACCCTGTTCCTCGGCGGTTGTTTCGGTCAGAAAACACCAGAAGATGTGGTGAGCGACCTGAACGGTACGCTGGGAAAAATGTCTGGGTACAAGTCTCAGGCTGTTTTGACCATGCAGACAGGCTCTACCCCCATGGAGTACGATGTTCAGGTCTGGTATGAAAAGCCAACCAACTATCGGGTAGCTCTCACCTCGAAGCAGCGTGGCATTACACAAATCATCTTGAGAAACAATGAAGGCGTCTTTGTACTGACCCCGCATCTGAACAAGAGCTTCCGTTTCCAAAGTGGCTGGCCTGAGAACAACGGACCGTTGTATCTATACGAAACGCTGGCCAAGAGCATTATCGATGACACTGAGAGACAAATGAAGATGGAAGAAAAACAGTATGTGTTTGAAGTGAAAGCGAACTACAGCGGCAATCGTTCTTTGACCAAGCAAAAAATTTGGCTGACAGAAGATTTCAAACCTACGCACGCCGAAATTATGGATGCTAGCATGAATCCGCTCGTACGGATTGATTTCACTGATTTTTCGTTCAACCCTATGTTTGACAAAGACGCTTTTGACAAAGAGCGCAACATGACAACGAGCTCGTTAGCAACGATCCCAACAATGGCCCAAACAAATGGACAGGTCGTGAAACAGCCGAACAGCCAATTCGGTGTCATTGTCCCTACGTATACGCCTGAAGGGGTTACGCAAGGAGATATCGAGCCAGTTACTCGTGATGGGGAGAGAAAAGTCATCTTGACCTACAAAGGGGCCTACAACTACAAAGTAATTGAAGGACGTCCGACAGCAGCATCTGTGTCGTATGAACAAGGGATGCCTGTAAACCTCGGCTTTACGGTTGGGGTGCTTGCGCAGACAGGTGAAAATCAGCGGCTTCTGACATGGGAGCTCGACGGCATCGAATATACAATCGCAGGAGATCTTCCAGAGGAAGAAATGGTGAATGTCGCACAGTCGACATATGGTCTCAGCGCGAAATAAAAGTGTGGGAGAGGGGACGGTGAATGCCGTCCTCTTTTGCTGTCTTCTGGGAGAGGGTGCGGTGGAGGGGAAGAAGCGCATTTCCAGTCTACGCTTCGGCCTACGCCCTGCTGTGAGTGGGACTGGGTCGGGCTCCAGAGGCGCTTGGACTGGAAATGCACTTCTTCCCAAGCGGCTTTGTTCTACTATTTGAGAAGAACTCCGTCCATTTAGACTAATTAGGATGAAAAGCTGGCGAAAAGAAAAAGCACAGGGCTCGCAGACCTTGACAACGCCTACCCAGTCGGAACTTCAAAAAGAGGACCACGCTTGTCGAACACTTCTTCCTTGAGAAACGTCCGCCCGTAGGGTGGCTTTGGCTCGACGGTCCTCTTTTTGAAGTGGAGACGGACAGTCAATCACCCACGCTGGCGTGTCAGAGTCGAAGAGAGCTGTGCTTTTTCTTTTCCTCCACTACTCCTCGATTTTCCCTCAAGTTTTCCTTTTTTCTCAAAAGGGAATCTAAAAATATCCATGTACACTTGGTCTTGTACCAAAGAGGCAGCACACACCACTAGCAAATGAAAGGGTTGAGTGTATATGTTTAGCAAAGCGAAAATGGGAATGCTGATGGGAACGATGGCAGTGGTTCTGAGTCTGGGTAGCATAGGCGGAGCAATGGCAGCCGATTCAGCACAAACAACCTTATTGAATAAACCGACAGAAGTAAAATTCAAAACAGGCAAGATGGGCCACCACGGTGGAGTAGGCTTTAAAGAAAACTTCAAAGAAAATACAGAGCTGCTTTCGCTGTTGAAGCTGGATGCTGACAAGCTGAAAGAAGAGCTTGCGGCAGGGAAAACACTCGCAGCGATTGCACAAGCCCAAGGAGTCGACACTGCCGATGTCGTGGAACTTCTGGTTGAACAGCAAGAGGCCCAACTGAAGGAAGCAGTAGCAGCAGGCAAGATGAAGCAGGAGCAGGCAGATAAGCTGTCTGAAAATCTGAGCGATCGCGTAAAAGAACAGGTAGAAAACACGAAACCGGATAAAGGCTTCGGCAAAGGTGGCTTCATCGGTGGCTTCGAGAAAAACGAAGAACTGCTGTCCCTTTTGAAACTGGATGCCGCTAAATTCCAAGAACAACTGAAAGCGGACAAATCGCTGGCTGCTATCGCAGAAGCTCAAGGCGTATCTGTGGATGATCTGGTGGCTTTGTTGGTAAAACAACAGGAAACCAAGCTAAAAGAGGCGGTAGCGGCAGGCAAGCTCACGCAGGAGCAAGCCGACAAGATGAATGAAAATGCGAGCGAACGGGTAAAAGAAATGGTGCAAAACACGCATCAAGGACGTGGACCGGGTAAAGGAATGGGCTTCGAGAAAAATAATGAAGAACTGCTGTCCCTCCTCAAGCTGGATGCAGACAAACTGAAGGAAGAGCAAAAAGCAGGGAAATCGCTGGCTACCATCGCAGAAGCGCAAGGTGTATCCTTGGATGATCTGGTAGCGCTTTTGGTCAAACAACAAGAGGCCAATCTGAAAGAGGCGGTAACCGCCGGGAAGCTGACACAGGAACAAGCCGACAAAATGAATAAGAATGCCAGCGAACGGGTAAAAGAAATGGTGCAAAACACGCATCAAGGACGTGGACCGGGTAAAGGAATGGGCTTCGAGAAAAATAATGAAGAACTGCTGTCCCTCCTCAAGCTGGATGCAGACAAACTGAAGGAAGAGCAAAAAGCAGGGAAATCGTTGGCAACCATCGCCAAGGAGCAGGGCGTAGAAGTGGATGACGTCATCGAGCTCTTGGTAGGTCAGCAAGAAGCCAAGCTGAAAGAAGCAGTAAAGGCAGGAAAGCTCACACAGGAGCAAGCAGACAAACGCAGCGAGGAATTGACAGCGATGGTGCAAAAGATGGTGGATGGCAGCTTTGAAAAAGTCGTTTTCCCAAGACATGACAAAGAGAAAAAAGACAAGAAGGAAACGATGTAGAAAAAACAGCAGGTGGGAGCTGATCCCATCTGCTTTTCTATTTTCTCAGGATTGGTCGATGTGGGACGATTTGTACATAAAAACCAACGCGCGAATGAGGTGAGGGGACAATCCGCGAATTGACACACAGCGGGAAAACACGATACATTCAGAGTAACTTATTGAATGAGGTGGCATGCTTTACATGAAGAAACCGTCTAACGAAGTTTTGTACGAGGAAGCATCGACCTACAAAGACATGCTCCTGCGAAAAAGCTGGAAAATGCGTATTAACGAGACTGTCATGTTTGTGCTGGGGATGATGATTCTCTCTCAATTTTTCCCGAGCAATGACACGAGATTCAAGGTGCTTGTTTTCGCTATTGCCATTGCTGTAGTTGGATTGTCTCCGTTTCTGTACAAATCGATTTTTCGTCCAGTGTACAAGTTGACCAAGACCCACCTGATTATATCCATGTCAGGACAGGAAAAGAGCTACCCGCTGTCTGAAGTCGAGCAAATTTATGAAGGCCGTCATTTTTATCGTGTAGGCGGCAAAAAGGAATCACTGATGGTTTCCAGGCAATTTCTCAGCCATTTAAATGAGCGCTTGTTTTACTATAAAAAAGGGAACAAGAGGAGATAGGAATGAAATCGTTTTGTCGTGACACTTGGGTAGAGGTTGATCTGGAGGCCATCCGGGCAAACCTTCAGACATTCAGACGCCATTTGCCAGAAAAAACGGGTATTATGGCTGTTGTGAAAGCAGACGGGTATGGCCATGGCGCTGTCCATGTCGGAAAAGAAGCGTTGGCGAGCGGTGCGGATTCACTTGCAGTTGCATTGCTCGATGAGGCGCTTGTTTTGCGGAGGGCAGGGATCACAGCGCCGATTTTGGTGCTGGGTTACACACCTGTCGAATCCATCGTCACCGCAAGCGAGCTGGAAGTGGAGTTAACCGCTTACAGCGTCGAATGGATCACGAATGCGAACGACATTCTTCAGAAAAACAATCACAAACCTGTCGGGATTCATGTGAAGACCGACACGGGCATGGGGCGTTTGGGCGTTCGGACAAAGGAAGATCTGCTTGCGGTTGTAGGTGCCCTTGAAGAATGCTCGAAGCTTAAGTGGACAGGCATTTTTACGCATTTTGCCTGCGCGGATGAACCAGATACAACCCATGTGCGACGACAACACGACTTGTTTCAATCCTTTTTGCAAGCACTGCGTGAAGCAAATAAAACATTGCCGACGGTTCATTGCTGCAATACGGCTGCGGCTATCGCATTTCCCGATTGGGGGTATGATACGATTCGTTTAGGCATAGGTTTATACGGATTGTATCCTTCTTTGTACATGAAAGAACGTGCGGATGTCATTCTTGCCCCCGCCTTGGCGCTAAAGACCAGAATTGCCCACGTAAAGAAGGCAGATGAGCCATTCACAGTCAGCTATGGTGCTACCTATGCAGCACAGCCTGCCGAGTGGATCGCAACACTGCCGATCGGATACGCAGATGGCTACTCTCGCCTTTTATCCAATCGTGGTGAGGTGTTGTACAATGGATCTCGCTACCCGATTGCAGGCAGAGTTTGCATGGACCAAATCATGGTCAGCCTGAAATCGACAGAAGCAGAGGTCAATGATGAGGTCGTCTTGTATGGTAAGCAGGGTGATGAGGAAATCTCCTTGGATGAAATTGCCGATTTGCTGGGAACAATCAATTACGAGGTTCCTTGTATGCTAAATTACCGAATTCCGCGCCTCTATTTGCGCGACCAGAAAGTAACGGACGTATTTCACCCATTGACGATGAAATACTCGTCCTATGAAAATGTAAATAACTAGCAAGGAAAATCAGCAGGAATTTTCCCGTGGAACACGAATACTAGTTAAGCGAAAAAGCTGGCTTTTTTGGGTAAACGAAGTCTTCACCTACACCTTTGGATTGTTTACACTCACGTTTTCTCACCGAAAAAGCGCACAGTAGGTATATTTTTGCAATGGATTCGACATAATGTGTATTGTTCATACTGGCTGTTCTTTCTAGAACCAGCATAGCGGATGGAAGTTACGGTCATGGTTGGAGGTGGATTTGTCTTGTCGAAGTCAAACACGAAACGCATCATGATCAGCTTGCCACAACACTTGCTTCAGGAAGTGGATGGCGTTATTCAAAAGGAAAAATCCAATCGCAGCGAGTTTATTCGTCAAGCGATGCATTTGTATTTAAAAGAGCGTAAAAAACGTACTATCCGTGAGACCATGCAAAAAGGGTACATGGAGATGGCGAAGATTAATCTGAATATGGCATCGGAGGCTTTTGGCGCTGAACAAGAGGCTGACCATACTCTTGTCCGCTTAGTTAGCGGGGTGTGACTGGTGATTGTCAAACGTGGCGATGTATTTTTCGCGGACCTGTCCCCGGTCGTTGGCTCTGAGCAAGGAGGCGTACGGCCTGTTTTAGTCATTCAAAACGACATTGGAAATCGATTTAGTCCGACGGTCATCGTCGCAGCCATTACGGCGCAGATTCAAAAGGCGAAGCTGCCTACGCATGTGGAAATTGACGCAAAAACTTATGGATTTGATCGTGACTCCGTTATTCTGTTGGAACAAATACGAACCATTGACAAACAACGTCTAACTGATAAAATTACGCATCTCGATGACGAGATGATGGATCGGGTTAATGAATCCTTGCAAATCAGTTTAGGACTCATTGATTTTTAACGTGTGAAAGAAGATCAGACTATTTGATAGGAAAAGCCACTTGAGTGAAGCAAGTGGTTTTTTGCTGTCAGATTTGCAGGGATTTTATAGGTGCACAGCGAACTGTTCGAAAAGAGAATAAAAGACAAAATGCGACACAATATGCTTTATTTTTCAAGGTAGAGAAAAAACTCAATTCTACCTACCAAGCGAGGCGGAAGGGGTTTTTTTGGTTGTGGCAGACTTTTCTCCTGAGACAATCAATATAGAACAAGAATCAGACATCGTGACGGCGCGACAAGTGGGGCGAAACATGTCGAAGCAGTTTGGCTTTGGTACGATCACGCAGTCCCGCATCGCCACGTCAATCTCTGAATTGGCTCGCAACATTTATTTGTATGCGGGTACGGGGACGATCACCATTTCGCCGATTGAGCGCGAAGGAATGATCGGCTTGCAAATAACAGCGAATGACAGCGGTCCAGGGATTCCTGATATTCGCCAGGCGTTAGATGATGGCTATTCGACTTCGGGTGCCCTTGGGGCCGGATTGCCGGGTGTTAGGCGCATGATGGATGAATTTGAGATCCACAGTACCCTGGGGGAAGGGACACGTGTCGTTGTTGTAAAGTGGAGCGATCAAGCAAAGGAGGAATGAGATAGATGGTAACCCGGAGCTTCCAAGAAGAGTATGTAAAAATTCTTCGGGATTACCTGAGTGCTCAAGGGGAGGACCAGCTATACGGAGCCCAGCAGTTGGGCAAATGGATGCTTTCTCGAGATATTTCGCCAGAAGAAATAACAGATTTGCATGCGCGAGCGCTTGAGCAGCTCGGGGAAGTTCCAGAGTTTGTGCGCTCCTCCTTCTCCATTTTGACAGAGGTCATGATTGAATATGGGAACGAGCACCGATCCGTAAACAGCTGGCGAAACAGGCATCAGCAAATGGAATCAGAGATAGCCGTGGCGAAAGCGATGCAGCAATCACTTTTGCCAAGTGAGGTTCCAGTCTATCCAGAGCTGGAGATTGGCGTAGTGAGTATTGCTGCGAAACAAATCTCGGGTGACTATTACGACTTCATTGGGCAAAATGAAGGGCGTTTTGGCGTCGCCATCGCAGACATTACCGGAAAAGGAATGCCTGCTGCGATGTGTATGTCGATGGTGAAATATGCGATAGACAGCCTTGGACAAATGGAGCTAGGTCCTGATGAAATGCTGCACCATTTAAACCGGATTGTGGGAAGAAATATTGATCCGAGCATGTTTGTGACGATGCTGTTTGGCAGTTACGACTCGAAGGAGCACTGTTTCCGTTACGCGACGGCAGGGCACGAGCCAGGATTTTTGTACAGGTCGGCCGAAGGGAAGTTTTACGATCTCGAGGGGCGAGGAAATGCACTCGGTTTATGCCCAAACAGTGAATACGAGGTTCAGGAGATTCGTTTAGAAATAAATGATGTTCTGATTCTTCTGACGGATGGTGTAACAGAATGCAAAAATAACCGATATTATTTGCAAAGGGAAGAGCTTGTACACCATTTGCAAAAAGAGGTGGGCGAATCTGCCCAGAAGATGGCAAACGGCCTGTACAATAGACTTCTTCTGCTCTCCCAGTTTGACCTGCTGGATGATTACACCATGATTGTACTTCGAAGAACCTAAGCAACGTACGGGGGGTAGACGCAGATGGACCTGCTAATTCAGACAACGAGCCTTGAAACAGAGCACCGAGTGGTCCTTGGTGGAGATATTGATGCTTTTACAGCACCGAAAGTAAAGGAAACACTCATGTCACTCGTCACCAAGCCGGATATCAATCGCATTACGGTTGATTTGGAAGCAGTAGAATATATGGATAGTACCGGAATCGGAATTTTCATCGGGATTATGAAAGAGTGCATCCAACGAAATCGTACATTTGAGGTGCACAAATTGTCTCCGCGTGTGGAAAGGCTATTTCGCATCACTGGCTTATACGATCATATTGCCATCCGCAAAGGAGAGAGCGAGTAATGGGTCCAAATCGACCTCAGGCAGACGTGATTCAATTGACTTTGCCAAGCCAGGCGGAGTATTTGGGAGTAGCGCGTCTGACTGTATCCGGTGTAGCCAACCGTATGGGCTTTTCTTATGAAGAGATTGAGGATATCAAGCTTGCCGTCGGAGAAGCATGCACGAATGTAGTAAGACATGCATACAAGGAAACAGAGAATCCTGGCTCCATTCATATCCAATGCCACGTTTATGAAGATCGATTGGTGATCGAGGTAGGCGATCATGGCGTTGGATTTTCAAACGAGCTCATTGCTGAGCAACTGACGCCGATTTATGCAGGGAAAAGCCTTGAGGATTTGGATGAGGGCGGGCTCGGACTCTATCTCATCCACACGCTTATGGATGAAGTGGAGATTCGCTCTGAATCAGGAGTAGTAGTCTCCATGACCAAGTATGTTCGGCAGGATGGGGTGGCTGGCAATGACTGGACAATCTCGGAAGCAGAAATATAGTCCAGAGGAGTTAAAGGAGCTCATCCACCTGTATGGTGAAACAAAAGATCCTGCGATACAGGAACAGCTGGTGAGGGCCTATACTCCTCTTGTGGAATCGTTAGCGAAGAAGTTCGTTCGCGGACAAGTCATGTATGAAGACCTCGTGCAAGTCGGATTAATCGGCCTGCTTGCTTCCTTTCGTCGGTTCGATCCTAGTTTTGAGCGGACATTTGAGAGCTTTGCGATCCCGACCATTGTGGGTGAGATAAAGCGCTATATTCGGGACAAGACATGGAGTGTCTATGTTCCGCGCAGAGTAAAGGAGCTGAGCCCGAAGATTAAACGGGTGGTCGACGAGCTCACGATCAAGCTACAGCGTTCTCCCCAAATTGCGGACATTGCCAGCAGCCTCGGCGTTACAGAGGAAGCGATTCTGGAAACATTGGAGATGGGGCGCAGCTATCATTCCCTTTCCATGGACAGCGAGCTGGAAGCGGATCTGGACGGCAACACCATTTCTTTACTCGACCTAGTTGGGACGACGGAAGAAGGATACGGAGCAGTCGAGCAGAATCTGATGCTGGAGCGGGCCCTGCAAATTTTGGATCATCGTGAAAAAGAAATCATTCAATTAACTTTTTATCAAAATTTGAGTCAGAAGCAAGCGGGGGACATCATGGGCATGTCGCAGATGCATATTTCCCGCCTTCAGCGCAGGGCGTTGGGCAAGCTGAGAGAAGCATTGAAAGTAGAACAGCTGGAAACCGTGACGTAGAGGGGCCAAGTGGCTCCTCTTTTTTCTTCCCTTTTTCCAGTCCTTGTTAGCAAATGTGGTACAATAAACGACGAAGAATGAGCGCAGGAGGACAGGTATGGAGCTTACGTTGATGATCCAGACAATCGCCCAAGATACGGGTGTCAAACCTCACCAGGTGGAGCGTACGGTTGGCCTCCTGGATGAAGGAAACACGGTTCCTTTTATTGCCCGCTACCGCAAAGAAATGACGGGGCAGCTAGATGAAACACAAATTCGAGCGATTGAGGAACGCGTTCGCTATTTACGCAACCTGTCAGTGCGGAAGGAAGAAGTCGTTCGGCTCATCGATGAGCAAGGCAAGCTAACGGACGAACTGCGCACAGCTATTGAGCGTGCGACCAAGCTGCAAGAGGTAGAGGACTTGTACCGCCCTTACCGTCAAAAACGCCGCACGCGTGCAACCATGGCCAAGGAGAAGGGACTAGAGCCACTTGCCAACTACTTCATGAGCTTACCGAAAACCGGGAATCCGGAAGAAGAAGCAAAACCATATATCAACCCGGAAAAAGGCGTCGAGACGACGGAGCAAGCTTTGCAAGGAGCAATGGACATCGTGGCGGAACTTCTATCTGATGATCCAGAAATTCGCCAGTGGGTTCGTCAACGCTCCGTGCAAAAAGGATTGCTTCTAACGGAGCAGAAGGCCGAAGAAGCGGACGAGAAAAATGTATACCAAATGTATTACGCATATAGTGAGCCTCTGAAAAAGGTCGTTCCACATCGGGTACTGGCCATCAATCGAGGAGAAAACGAAGGCATTTTGAAGGTTTCTATTGAAGCGCCTGTCGCAGAAATTTTGGCTTGGATAATAAAACGCACAATTCCTCGTGATACAGTGGCTCGCGATCTGCTGACACTGACAGTCGAGGACGCGTATAAGCGTCTGATTGCACCTTCTATTGAACGAGAGGTTCGCGCCGAGTTGACAGAGGCCGCCGAGGAACGTGCTATTCACATCTTTGCAGAAAACCTGCGCAATCTGCTGCTTCAACCGCCTGTAAAAGGCAAAGTCGTACTTGGGGTAGATCCGGCGTTTCGGACAGGCTGTAAGCTCGCCGTTGTAGACGAAACCGGCAAACTGCTGGAGGTTGCAGTCGTTTATCCGACCCCTCCGGCCAATAAAGTGGCGGAAGCTACAGTGAAAGTGAAGCAGTTAATCGAAACGTATGGGGTTACGGTTGTGGCGATTGGGAACGGTACTGCTTCGCGCGAGACAGAACAGTTCATTGCCACGCTACTGAAAGAGCTGAAGCGAGAGGTCATGTACATCATTGTGAACGAGGCAGGTGCCTCTGTGTATTCCGCATCCACTCTGGCCAAGGAAGAATTTCCGGACCTGGATGTAGCAGAGCGAAGTGCGGCTTCGATCGCGCGCCGTTTGCAGGACCCACTCGCTGAGTTGGTTAAAATCGATCCGAAATCAGTCGGGGTTGGTCAGTACCAGCACGATGTTTCCCAGTCGAGGCTGGCAGACAGTCTGCAATTCGTGGTTGAGTCTGCCGTAAACCATGTCGGGGTAGATGTGAATACCGCATCACCTTCTCTTTTGCAGTATGTATCAGGGATCAGCCGTCAAGTGGCGGGGAATATCGTGAAAAAACGGGACGAGATCGGGAAGTTCACGGAGCGCTCCCAGCTAAAGGCGGTTCCGCGCTTGGGCGCTAAAACGTATGAGCAGTGTATCGGGTTTCTGCGCGTGATGGAGGGTGCGAATCCACTGGACAAAACGCCGATTCATCCGGAATCGTACGATGCGACTCACCAGCTATTGTCGATGCTGGGCATTAACGCTCATGAGATCGGTAGCGAGGACTGCAAGGAACGCATACAGTCTTTGGATGTAAAAGAGACCGCTGCGAAGCTCGGGATTGGCGAGCCAACGCTGCAAGACATTGTGGACAGCCTCTTGCGTCCAGGGCGCGACCCGCGTGACGAGCTACCAAAACCACTCTTGCGAAGCGATGTCCTCCAGCTGTCTGATCTGAGTGTGGGCTTGAAGCTGCAAGGAACGGTACGCAACGTTGTCGACTTCGGAGCGTTTGTGGATATCGGCCTGAAAAACGACGGTCTCGTGCACATTTCCCGTTTGAAGAAGGGCTTTGTCAAACATCCATTGGAAGTGGTGACAGTTGGCGATATCGTAGATGTATGGGTAGTAGAAATTGACGAGAAGCGTCAGCGTGTAGGGATGACCATGATCGCACCAACGGAAGGATAAGAATGAACTAAAAGGCGGCCTCCTGTCAGTCAGGGCGGCCGCCATTTTTTTCTAAGTATAAGAACCAGCAACTGTTGAGCACACGAATTTGGCGAACGTCCTTCCCATTAAAGGCACGTTGCAACTGCCTGCGCATCCATTGTGGCATGAAGGTACCTCCTGGAGATATTCGTCTATAGGCAATGTATGCGCCGAGACGAGCAGGAGGTGCCTAGAATTTTCATTTACTCTTCTTCATCGTGCAAATACTCCAATTGGGCTTGCAGGGCACGGATCTCTGTCAATAAAGAGATGAGCGGATACTCTGTCTCTTGTAGGGCAGCGAAGCGGCGCTCCAGACCACTGACGTACTCCAAACCATCCACGATCGAAAGTCCGCTCTCTAACCGCTCCACATCCGCACAGTCTGCCAGAACTGTAGGCAATTCCGGACGTTCTGTGATCGTCAATTTGTCAATTTCCTTGTAAAGTCGTTTGAGTAGAGCAATCAATTGGTACATATGTGATTCGGGCAGCGAGACAAACTGTAGCCCGTCACGGGTCTGCAACAACAAGTAACGCATGAACTCCTCCACCATTCTGTCTAAATGACCGTTTATTTGTGAAAAACGTCTCGACGCTTTTCATTAAACAGGATATGACCGCATGCGGTCAGCAAATAAACGCTCACAACCGTTTATTTGCACTCAGTGTAGCCTATCTGTCTGGCACTTTTCAACTGGAACTGCTATGGTGAAATGAAGGAAGCGGAGGAGATGAGATGACCGATTCGGAACTGCAAATGCTGGTAGAGCAGATATCCAGCGAATTTTTTGCCAAGCCCTTTCGCCATCAGGCCCGCTTTAACAGCAGATTGCGCACGACTGGCGGAAGGTATTTGCTGCGCTCGCATGATATTGAACTGAATCCGAAGCATTTGCAGGAGCATGGTGTAGAGGAATTGATTGCGATCATCAAGCATGAGCTTTGCCATTATCATTTGCACATAGAAAAGCGCGGATATCGCCACGCTGATCAGGATTTTCAACTGCTTCTGCGTCAGGTGGGAGGAAGCCGATACTGCCAACAGGTAGGAAACGGTCGGACGACTCTGCCTTATCGCTACGAGCTGGTTTGCCAGGCATGTGGCATGAGCTACAAACGCAAGCGTAAGATGAACCCAAGCCGCTATCGTTGCGGACGCTGCAAAGGAAAGCTGCTGTTGCGGGAGTTAACGACGTAAAGCGTCAGAGGCGGTTAGCTTTCTTGCGCGTCTTTTGACAGCAGGGGTATAATGAACAGACGAAAAATGTTTTCCGCGAAGGAAAAGGAGCGTTTGAAGTGGCACACGACGAATTTTCCCTGATCCGGCAATGGACGAGTCGTTCTGCGGGGCAGGAAGGGAACGGTTTAACCGTCGGGATAGGGGATGATGCCGCTGTCTTCTCCCCAGCGCCAGAAATGGAAGTCGTGGCTTGTTGCGATGCCATGGTGGAGACGGTTCATTTTTTGAAGAAAACGATGAATCCTAGTGATATCGGATATAAGGCTGTTATCAGCAATGTGAGCGATGTTGCAGCGATGGGCGGGATTGCCCGGTATGCGCTTGTCAGTATCGCGGTAAGTCCGCAATGGACGCCTGACGAATGCCAGCAAATCTATGAAGGAATTTACGAGGCTTGTCAGGCATACGGAGTTCGTGTCATTGGTGGCGATACCGTTTCTGCGCCTGATGCCCTACACCTGAGTGTCACTGTACTGGGCGAGGTGGAAAAAGGGAGTGCCATTCGTCGTTCACAGGCTAAGCCTGGGCAGCTTGTTTTTGTTACAGGGCATGTCGGAACTTCTGCAGCAGGACTACATCTTCTCTTGCAAGGCGAGACTGCTGAAAGGGGCGTATCTTTACCTTGGAAGACATTGATGGATGCCCATCAGCGTCCCGTTGCCCAAATAAAGGCGGGCAGACTGCTGCTGGAATCAGGGGCATGCAGTGCGTTGAATGATGTAAGTGATGGACTTGCATCAGAGCTATGGGAGCTTGCCGAGGCGAGTGACGTATCCATTTTGGTCGATGCTGCAACGGTACCTATCCATGACGAAGTTCGGGAGTATGCACGGCACGTAGAGAAAGATCCGTTGGAGTGGGCTTTTTATGGCGGTGAAGATTATCAATTGGTCGGAACGCTAGCGAAAAGTCACTTCGAAGCCGTAAGCAAACAATTTGCCGCTAATGGTGTACCGTTTACTGTCATCGGTGAGGTGGTAGGAAAAAGCCAAGAGGCAAAATTGATGCTTCAGCGCGATGATCAACAGCTCCCGTTGCCCAAAGCGGGATTCAACCATTTTAGGAGTGGATGAAAGAAATGAGCTATACATGGAGGCTCACGGGAGCGCAGGAGACGCAGCGCTTTGCCGAGCAACTGGCAGGTCTGCTTGAACCAGGTGACTTCCTTGCGATGGAGGGAGATCTGGGGGCGGGTAAGACGACTTTTACCCAGGGGTTGGCCAAAGGACTAGAAGTTCGACAAGTAGTGAACAGTCCGACCTTTACCATCATAAAAGAATATCAGGGGCGCTTGCCGCTTTATCATATGGATGTCTACCGGGTAGGCGATGATCCAGACTCTCTTGGTCTGGACGATTACTTTTTTGGAGAAGGTGTCTGTGTCGTAGAGTGGGCCTCTTTGATTGAGGATGTCCTGCCGACAGATCGGATGACCGTCTTCCTGCGTAGAGAAGGGGAGGAACAGCGGATAATCGAGCTGGTTCCTCAAGGCAATCGTTATGTGAAATTGTGTGAGGAGTTTGATTTTGATGCGCGTATTGGCGATTGATACATCGAATCTGGTGCTAAGTGTAGCTGTGGTAGAGGAAGAGCGGGTCTTGGCAGAGATGACGACGAACCAGCAAAAAAACCATTCCGTGCGTCTGATGGACTGCGTCAGTGAACTACTCGATGCAACAGGAACAGCGCCAGAGGAACTCAGCGGTTTTGGGGTGGCAAACGGACCGGGCTCCTACACAGGCGTGAGAATCGGCGTTGCCTCTGCGAAAAGCATGGCTTGGTCACTGAATGTGCCAGTCATTGGTGTATCCAGTCTGGAGGTAATTGCCATGAATGCCACAGGCTTTTCTGGACTGATTGTACCGCTGTTCGATGCGCGCAGAGGTCAAGTGTATACCGGCTGTTATCGTTCCCATGGCATGGAGGCGGTGCGAGCGCAGTCCACAGAACAAATCATACTGTTGCGAGAATGGTTGCCACTGTTGCGAGACTTGGCACAAGGTGAGCCGATCTTGTTCCTGGGTGAAGATGTGAGGCTGCATCGGGAGACGATTGTGCAAGAGCTCGGGAATCAAGCGCAATTTGCTTCCCCAGCTTTCAATCACCCGCGCGCTGCCCATATCGGCTATGTGGCACTGCGCAAGCTTCAAGACGGTGGAAATGCGCATGAACTGGTTCCGGAGTATTTGCAACTGGCAGAAGCAGAAGCAAAGTGGCTTGCCCAAAAGCAGGCGGGGGCCGTAAAGGAGTAAAAGCATGAGTCAACCAATCGATTTGGAATATCGTTATATGACGATGCAGGACGTTGGGGCTGTGGCAGAGCTGGAGCGCTTAGCTTTTACAACTCCATGGCCGCACGATGCATTTGTCAACGAGCTGACGAGAAATCCAAATGCACGCTATGTAGTCGTCGTTCACCAAAATCGGGTTATCGCTTACTGCGGCATGTGGATTGTGATCGATGAGGCACATATTACAAATATCGCCGTCCATCCCTTATATCGTGGAAAGAAGGTTGGATTGGCACTGATGATCAAAATGATGGGTGTTGCCAAAATGCAGGGTGCCCATAGCATGACGCTGGAAGTTCGACCTTCGAACACAGCCGCGCGGAACATGTATATCAAGCTCGGCTTTAAAGAGCATGGACGGCGCAAGGGATATTATTCGGATAACAATGAGGACGCAATCATTATGTGGGTGACATTGTAATGAACAAAACGTATACGTCGCGCTACGAGAAGCGCATACAGCAAAAATACGAAGCACATAGGGAATCAGGTGCTCCTACTTATATTTTAGGAATTGAAACAAGCTGCGACGAGACATCGGCTGCTGTCATCCGTGATGGCCGAGAGGTACTGTCGAACGTCATCGCTTCCCAAGCCGATATCCATAAAAGGTTTGGCGGAGTCGTGCCGGAGGTGGCTTCTCGCAGACATGTAGAGAATATTACGCTTACCATCGAAGAGGCTCTGATTGAGGCTGGGAAAACGTTGGATGACATCCAGGCAATTGCGGTGACGTACGGGCCTGGGCTTGTCGGAGCCCTGTTAGTTGGCGTCGCAGCAGCAAAAGCCATTTCCATGGCCAGGGGTATCCCGCTGATTGGCGTCCATCATATCGCGGGCCATATTTACGCGAATCGTCTTGTGCAAGAAATGGAGTTTCCGCTGATCGCACTCGTCGTATCAGGCGGGCATACGGAGCTTGTCTGGATGAAGGAGCACGGTCAGTTCGAAATTTTGGGGGAAACGCGGGACGACGCCGCAGGAGAAGCGTACGACAAGGTAGCACGAGCGCTGAATTTGCCGTATCCAGGCGGACCTCATATTGATCGCCTCGCACATGAAGGGGAGGCAAATGTACCGCTCCCTCGTTCATGGCTGGAGCCACATTCCTACGACTTCAGCTTCAGCGGCTTAAAGTCAGCCGTACTCAATACCTTGCACAATGCAGCACAACGAGGAGAGACGATCGAACCTGCGAATCTGGCTGCGAGCTTCCAAGACTCTGTAACAGAGGTGCTGGTAGAAAAGACGATTCGTGCAGCCGGTTCTCATGGAGCGAAGCAGGTATTGCTGGCTGGCGGTGTTGCGGCGAATCGCGGATTGCGGGATCGGTTGCAGGCAAGGTGCGAGGCAGAAGGAATACCGTTGGTGATTCCACCGTTTACGCTATGTACGGACAACGCTGCGATGATTGCGGCAGCGGGCTTCATCAAGTATGAAAAAGGACAGTTTGAGGGGCTTGATTTAAACGGCGTACCAAGCTTGTCGCTTTCTGAGCAATAGCATATATGAATGGGTGAAAAGCATCTCTGAAGTTGGATTAGAGATGCTTTTTGTTTGTGTTTAAACGAGCGGCTGTAGTGGGGGAAGAAGCGCATTTCCAGTCTACGCTTCGGCCTACGCCCTGCAAGGGGGTAGACTGTCCGCTCCGGATTGAATGCACTGACCCCTGTC
>NZ_PXZM01000006.1 GCF_003013395.1 Brevibacillus fortis
CGAGGACTTATCCACAAATTCTTAGCAATCATGCGTATTCAGTTTTGAAGGAATAAACCTTCAACGTTCCTCGGTAGCTCAGTTGGTAGAGCAATCGGCTGTTAACCGATCGGTCGGCGGTTCGAGTCCGTCCCGAGGAGCCATACGATGCTCCTGTAGCTCAGTCGGTAGAGCGTTTCCATGGTAAGGAAGAGGTCGCAGGTTCGATTCCTGTCGGGAGCACCAGAAGTAATCTCATGATATTTGGCCCGTTGGTGAAGCGGTTTAACACAGCAGCCTTTCACGCTGTCATACAGGGGTTCGAATCCCCTACGGGTCACCTAGGAAAATCCCTACATACTTGTAGGTGATTTGGAGGCTTAGCTCAGCTGGGAGAGCATCTGCCTTACAAGCAGAGGGTCGGCGGTTCGATCCCGTCAGCCTCCACCACTTATATTAACGGACAAGGAAGGTCAGCTAAAAGCGCCACGTCCTGTGGCAACACTGACACTCAGTCGTCCTGACTATCGCGGGATGGAGCAGCTCGGTAGCTCGTCGGGCTCATAACCCGAAGGTCGCAGGTTCAAATCCTGCTCCCGCAACCAAATTTTCTACTTGCTCTACGTCGAGTAATCTTCTTGATCAAGTAGGATCAGAGTGCCCATTGGGTGCAACCAAATATGGAGCTGTGGTGAAGTTGGAGTTCACGCCGGTCTGTCACACCGGAGGTCGCGGGTTCGAGTCCCGTCAGCTCCGCCATCTTTCTTAACGAGATGGCATAGTTCATAAACATGAAAAAGGTTTAACGTAATAAAAAAACGTTGATTTTTCATGAAAGATATGCCATAATTAAAGATATGCCGGTATAGCTCAATTGGTAGAGCACCTGACTTGTAATCAGGGGGTTGTGGGTTCAAGTCCTATTGCCGGCACCATGAAAATGGGGAGATAGTGAAGTGGCTAAACACGGCAGACTGTAAATCTGCTCCCTCCGGGTTCGGCGGTTCGAATCCGTCTCTCCCCACCATTTTTCATGAGCCATTAGCTCAGTTGGTAGAGCATCTGACTTTTAATCAGAGGGTCGAAGGTTCGAGTCCTTCATGGCTCACCAGTTTTTATAAACCCGAAAAGTGAAAGTCAGCTTATCAAAGGCTCTGGCTACTTGGATGGGAAAATGCGGTCGTGGCGGAATGGCAGACGCGCTGGCTTCAGGTGCCAGTGGTGGCAACACCGTGGAGGTTCAAGTCCTCTCGACCGCACCAATCAACTTCTTCTTGCGATGCGGACGTAGCTCAATTGGTAGAGCGTCGCCTTGCCAAGGCGAAGGTCGAGGGTTCGAGACCCTTCGTCCGCTCCATAATGTGTGCCCTTAGCTCAGCTGGATAGAGCGTTTGACTACGAATCAAAAGGTCGGGAGTTCGAATCTCTCAGGGCACGCTTCTTTACTACAAAAGTAAAGAAAATAAAATGTCGGGAAGTAGCTCAGCTTGGTAGAGTACTTGGCTTGGGACCAAGGGGTCGCAGGTTCGAATCCTGTCTTCCCGACCATGATTTGCCCACGTTTTACAGGTTTGCCGGGGTGGCGGAATGGGCAGACGCAACAGACTTAAAATCTGTCGGGAGTTTCTCCCGTACCGGTTCAAGTCCGGTCCTCGGCACCAGCATCTATTTTGATGCGGGTGTAGTTCAATGGTAGAACTCCAGCCTTCCAAGCTGGTCGCGTGGGTTCGATTCCCATCACCCGCTCCATACATAAAGCAGAGAGCCAACAGGTTCTCTGTTTTTTTACGTCTAGGAAAGCAGGCCTATTTTTACTGGAGCCAAAAGTATGAAGGCTTATCCAAGAGTTGAATGGATAAGCCTATTTTCAATACAGATATAAATTTATGTCGAAAGCTGTCTGACGTTTTCTATGGTTGAAACATATATTTTCGTGTACAGTAAAACTAAGATCGCTTACCGATGAAATTGGTAACGGATCTCTTGCCTTGCCTCCTGCACTGTCAGGGGGCTTTTTTACGTTGTACAAGAGAGAATGTGTCTTAGAGGGCAGCCATTTTCGGACCAGTCTCCTGGGTATTCGCAATAGGCAGAGAAACGATAAAGCGCGTACGTTTTTCATTGGAATCACAATGAATCGTGCCTTGATGCTTTTCGATAATATTTTTGCAGATGGACAAGCCGATACCCGTCCCATTTTGTTTAGTCGTAAAGAATGGTTGGAAAAGATTCTCTACGATCTCGGGTGGAATCCTTTCGCCGTTGTTTTCCACACTCAAATAGAGCCAACCATCTGAAGACGTGGAAATGACATGAATATATTTGTCTGAACGATTTTGTACAGCGTCAATAGCATTGTTTAATAGATTGACGACAACTTGCTTCAAGCCTTCTTCATAACATGCGAGTGAGCAGGGGTGGATTTGTTTTTCAAAACGTATGTTTTCTCCCACGAGGCGAGGCGTAATCAGCATTTCTACTTCTTCAAGCAATTCTTCTACTTGAACGGTTTTAAAAATTTCATCGAGAATTGGTTTCTTGGAAAAGCTGAGGAATCCGGTTAGTTGCCGATGTAAATTCTCAAATTCATGCATGACGACTTGGATATACGTCTGAAGCTGGGCCTGTTCCTGTGTAGACTCGCCGATCAGTTTCAGGAACCCTTCAATGGCGCACAACGGATTGCGCAGCTCATGAGCCATATTAGCGGCAATTTTTCCGAGCATGGTCAATTTGTCGTTATGCAAATACGAGATCGTTTCTTCCTTCTGGACAAGCTCTTTATTCATCATTTGTTCAAAATGATAAACAGCCCAGAAGACACTTTCATCCATGGCTTTGCCCAGTTGGCTTTCTAGATAGTGCATTTCTTGTGAGGAGAGGGACCATCTCTGTAATTCTGGTTGAAGAACCCGCCAGAATACATTCCGGTACAATTGATATGTGCGCAAAATGGAGGAGAAAGGGAATTCCTGAGAACGAAGCCACTCTCCCATATCTAATGCCCAAGTCTGCATGTCATGATCTACATCCTCAACCAGATAGCGAGCCAAGAGCACTGTTCGTTTTTCTGCAAAATCGCGAGGAATGGTTACAGGAATTTCCATGCTGCGAACAATTTCTTGCAGCCATATTGTGGTGATACTTGGTGTTAAGTCTAAAATCTTCCTTGAAACTTCGTAAAGGTTTAGCGTCACAGTCTCCACCATCTCTTATCCACCCCACTAAAATCGTAAGGGAAAAGGCCTAGATTAGACAAGGTATAATTAGCCTGATTTCGCAATAAAATGTATTTTTTTCGGAAGTTTTTATCTACAAAATCCGCTGAAAACCGCCTTTTTTCGGAAAAATATTCAATCATGAGTCCGATTCCAGTCGCATAAAGTAGAATGGACGAACTTTATTGGACCAGGGAGGCAGGGATGGGCGAGTATTTTTGGCTAGGTCTTGTACACATCTTCATGATCGATCTGGTATTAAGCAGTGACAATGCTGTGGTCATAGGTATGGCCTGTCGCGGACTACCTCAAAATGAGAGAAAACGGGCGATATTATATGGGACATTGGGTGCAATTCTATTGCGAATTGTATTAACGGGAATGACTACCTGGATGTTGGATATTCCTCTCGTGAAGGCAATCGGGGGAGTATTATTGCTATGGATAGCGTGTAAGCTGATGCTAGGGGAGAACGAAGAGCTCGCAGACGTATCGCATAATCAGACAATTGGCCAGGCAGTCAGAACCATCATAGTCGCAGATTTTGTCATGAGTTTGGACAATGTTTTGGCAGTTGGTGGAGCAGCACATGGCGATTTATGGTTAGTTTTGCTGGGTTTAGCTATGAGCATTCCATTATTAATGTGGGGAAGTGTGTGGATTGCCGGCATAATGAATCGTTTTCCCAGTATGGTCATCATAGGCGGCGGAATTCTTACCTTTACAGCAGTTGATATGTGTCTTCAAGATCCGTATGTCTGGAAGTGGGTGAATCCTTTGCTCCTCAATCATATGTGGTTGCCCGTATTTGCTGCCGTAGTGGTCATGTTTTGGGGGCGGATGAAAAGGACGTGAAAAGGTGATGAGGATCGTACATTCTGGGGCATACTACAACAAAAGTCATGACCGTTGTTGCGGAATGTAAGTGGTCATATCAAGCTGAATGAAAACATAGCGGGAAAGGAACTATTTCGAAATGAATACAAGCCTCTTGATGCTATGGGGATACTGGGATGAAATCTACCAGCGTTGCACCAGACTTACCTATATTGAAAAAGGGAAAAATATATTTCGGGTTGTCGTTTTACGCTATCGGGGAGAGCCGCTCGTTACTACCGATAATTGCATCATCCATGACGGGGATTTGATCTTAAAGCTACATATACACAATTATTACTTTGCTACTCTGAGTAAAGAAGTGAAGGATGAACTGCGAATGGCTCTTCTCTTGCGTAGACATATCCTCCAGTCACTGCCGAAGCTAGCCACGTTTCTGAATTCCATGGAAAATAAAGACCAAATAAAAGGGATAGTGGGAACGACCATGCTACATAAAGGGGTAACACCTTTGGGTTTCTCGATTTCTGATGTGCCCATGACCCGTTTTTTTCGATACAAGCGATGGTACTTGCGTCTCATGCTCAGAATCGTACACCCTAATGGAAAGCGGCGATTGCAATCATGGAATCATGAAATGCCCCTAAAGCGTGTTTATATGTCAAAGGATTTATTAGTGAATCGATATGCTGAGAGCAAGCAGTCTCTAGGAGAGTCCTACTAATGGCAAAGCGGTTTCTATTAGTGACAGAGGAATGGGCAGGGAGCGGTCATCGGATGGCTGCCGAAGCTCTGCAAGAAGTTTTAATGGAAAAGGAGGGTGCACGATCTGCGCGAGTGGTGGGAGGACTGAAAACCGCCAGTCCAAGCTTACGTGTGCTCTCTCATTTTTTTTATCGCAATATGCTGCGGTACGGTCAACCAGTGTGGCAACGCATCTATGAACAAGAAGAGATGCTGGGTAGTGCATTGACCAAAGCACTGGGATGGTGGCTATCTGAAAGACTAACCAATCAACTATTACAAGAAGAGAAACCAGATGTGGTCATCGCTACGCATGCATACTGCTTGTCCGCATTGGCAGAAGCGAAGAGAAGGGTATCCAAGCCCTTCCAGCTCGTTTGTGTGCCCACGGACTTCCATATCAATCGGTTTTGGATTCATCCAGAAATTGATGCGTACATGGTGGCACATGAGCAAATTGCGCAAATTCTGCGTGAGCGCTATGGGATTGCCCCTGAAAAAATACATGTTTATGGCATTCCAGTTCGTCCTGCTTTTACTACAGCGTTACTTACAGACAAAGCGGCTTGGAAAAGACAGCTTGGACTCGTGCCAGATCAATTCACTGTGCTGATTAGTGGGGGAGAAGGCGGTTATGGTGGAGTGGAGCAGGTCGTACGAGAGTTGATGTTGGAAGAACATCCATTGCAGATCGTCGTCGTAACAGGGAAGAATACTGGACTGTACAAACGACTGGCGGACTTGCTAAGTACGGAGGCCAACTGTCATCGTTTTATATTGAAAGGGTTTGAACCGCAAATGTGGCAGTGGATTGGAGCAGCAGACGCCTATATAACGAAGCCAGGTGGCATTTCGTGTGCGGAGGCACTTGCTCTTAAGACACCCCTCATTTTATTCCATCCATTGCCTGGACAAGAACAGCATAATTGTTCCTTTTTACTCGAGCAGCAAGCGGCGATCTTGGCTGAAACGCCAGTAGAAATCAAAGAAATCATCAGGTTATGGCGTCAGCCTGAAACAAGGGATGCTTTTGTAGGCTGTTTGGACAAGCTGGGCCGACCAGAAGCAGCGCATCAAATTGCCCACGCTCTTCTCCAATTAACAGACTAAAATTGGAAGAAAAAAAGAACGAATGAACAAGCAAAACTTCACACATATTAAACTTACAAACGACGAGGAGGTGATACAGATGGCTAACAACAACAGATCCAGTAACAATCTGGCGGTTCCTCAAGCAAACCAAGCTCTGGACCAACTGAAATACGAAATCGCATCCGAATTCGGTGTTCAGCTTGGACCAGACACCACTTCCCGTCAAAACGGTTCAGTTGGAGGAGAGATTACAAAACGTCTTGTCTCCTTTGCTGAGCAACAATTGGCTGGACGTGGCTAATCTAATAAGCTGGATGAAGGAGAGGCACCTATGGTGTCTCTCTTTTTGTTATCGAGAAAAAGGGAAATTATTTACAGATAAAATTGGGGTAGACCACCGCATAAATAATGGGCGGAGGCAGATTCTATATGTGTTAGGAGGTGAGTGGAAATGACAGTAGGAGCACAAGTGAAACAGACGCTTGCCAGCTTAAAAGGTGCACAAGCAGATTTTGAAACGTTTGCTCTTAGTACGCAAAACAAGAAAGCAAAGCAATTGTATTCGCAAGCAGCAGAGCAAACACAATCCATCGTAGATAACCTCCAACAGCGTGTAACGGAGCTGGAAAAGGAAGAACCACAGTTTAAGGGATTCTAGGAAGTGTTGGGAAAGGGAGAGGGACTTCCTCTCTCTTGGTTTTACTACCTATAAAAATCACCTCAGGTGATGGAGGTGGCTTATGCCTGACTGGATAAATATCACGTTGCGTGCTATTGGCGCAATTGCGTACTTATTTTTATTGACGAAGATCATTGGGAAAAGGCAAATCAAGCAACTTACATACATCGAATATATTGTCGGCATCAGCATCGGTTCGATTGCCGCCTTTATGGCAACCGAAATGGATGGACCGATCTATCATAGTTTGATCGCCATGGGGGTCTTTGCGCTCTTCCCTGTTTTAATGGAGTGGCTTTCACTCAAAAGCAAGTTTCTCCGTGACTTTTTTGAAGGGAAATCAACCGTTCTCATCAAGGAAGGCAAAATTTTGGAGGACAATCTGAAGAAGGAACGATTGACCACGGAAGACTTGATGGAGCAATTACGAGTCAAAAATGTGTTCCGCGTAGCGGATGTAGAGTTTGCGTTAATGGAAACAAGCGGGGAAGTCAGTGTCCTATTAAAATCAGAGAGTCAGCCGGTAACACCCAAACACCTTGAATTGACCGTGGCTCCTTCGGAAGAGAATCAAGTGGTCATTATGGATGGGATGATCATGGACGAGCCCCTGGCAACAGCAGGTCTGAATCGCAGATGGGTTCGCACGGAGCTACAAAAAGCAGGAGTGGCCCTGGAAAATGTTTTCCTGGGGCAAGTAGACAAAGGTGGAGAGCTCTACCTCGACCTCTATGACGATAAACTGATGGTCCCTGAGGCCCAAGCGATGAAGCTGGCATTTGCTACATTGAAAAAATGTCAGGCGGATCTGGAGCTATATGCACTCAGTACAAAAAATGAACAAATGAAGCGTACCTACCAAACGGATTCGGAACAGCTACAACAGATCATCGATGAAGTAAAACCGTTCATGATACGGTAAAAAGGAGTGAGTGAGAATGGCAGATCAAAAAAAGAAAAAGCTGACCCCGGTCCAGCAAGAATATCAGCAATTGGCAAAGGGGCACGAGCCTCCGCGACCGCTTTTGCGCAATTTTACCCGGGCATTTTTAGTGGGTGGCCTGATATGCGTGATCGGACAAGGGATACAAGAAATGTTCATTCACTACTTCGATTTTACGGAGAAAACCGCTGGGAATCCCACAGTTGCTGTCTTGATCATTCTTTCAGCACTCTTGACCGGTCTAGGACTATATGACCGGATTGCCCAATGGGCTGGGGCAGGTACGAGTGTGCCGGTTACGGGTTTTGCCAACTCGATTGCTTCTGCGGCCATTGAGCATCGCAGTGAAGGATTTGTGCTGGGGGTCGGCGGCAACATGTTCAAGCTCGCGGGGTCAGTGATTGTGTTTGGAGTGGCGGCGGCTTTCGTCGTTGGCTTGATCAAAACATTGTTTACGATGGGAGGCTGACGGATGCGCCAAGGTCATCAGTCTTGGGTCTTTCCTTTAAAACCTGTCATTCTCGGGCACGCTGCAATTGGTGGGCCTTTTGAGGCTACGGGACCGTTAGCCGAAGACTTTGATATCTTGCACGGAGACTTGAATCTCGGACAAGACAGCTGGGAAAAGGCGGAGAAAGTCCTGCTGGAAGAAGCGTGCTCGAAAGCAGTGGAGAAAGCGGGGCTCACGAAAGAGCAAATAAACTTTATGCTTGCCGGGGATTTAATGAACCAGATCATCTCTGCTAGCTTTTCAGCCCGGACGCTTTCGATTCCGTTTCTGGGGATTTTCGGAGCGTGCTCAACCGCGATGGAAGGCTTGGCCTTGGCTGCTCTCATGGTGAATAGTCAATCTGCTGATTTCGTCTTGGCTGCTACCTCCAGTCACAATGGAGCTGCGGAAAAGCAATATCGTTATCCAACGGAGTACGGTTCACAGAAGCCCCCAACAGCACAATGGACAGTGACGGGAGCAGGTGCTGCGGTTGTAGCCAGTCAGGGTAGTGGATTGCGGATTACGGGAGCCACCATCGGGCATGTCGTCGATATGGGATTGACAGACCCCTTTAATATGGGGGCAGCGATGGCACCAGCTGCGTTATCCACGATTGAGTCTCATTTCCGTGACTTTCAGATCCCTCACGACCATTACGATTTGATCGTAACGGGCGATTTAGGACGAACGGGCCATGCCATTTTATCTGATTTGTTGCCCAAGCATCGCATGCAAATTCCATTAGAGCGTTACATCGATTGCGGGAAGCTCATTTATGGAGAAAATCCGAATGTGTGGTCGGGTGGTAGCGGATGTGGTTGTATCGCGACAGTTACCTATGGACATCTACTTCGGCGGATGAAGCAAGGAGAATGGAAGCGAATCTTGCTGATTGCCACGGGAGCCCTCTTATCCCCGTTGTCCTTCCAGCAGGGAGAAAGCATACCTTGCATCGCCCATGCCGTGGCTGTTGAGTCGGAGCAACTTGGAGAGTGATACCATGATGTTTTTGTGGGCGTTTCTCGTAGGAGGAACGATTTGTTTAATTGGTCAATTTCTCATGGATGTCGTCAAGCTCACACCTGCCCATACGATGTCCTCTCTTGTTGTCACTGGAGCAGTGCTGGACGGATTCGGTCTATACGAGCCACTGGTTAATTTTGCCGGAGCAGGAGCGACAGTACCTATAACGAGCTTTGGAAATGCACTGGTCCACGGGGCAATGGCGGAGGCCGAGCAACATGGAGTCATTGGCATTATAACTGGCATTTTTGAAGTGACGAGTGCGGGGATATCGGCTGCCATCGTCTTCGGATTTATCACGGCAGTCTTGTTCCGACCAAAAGGATAATGGCGAGGTACATGTTACCACTTGTGCCAAAATACTTGAATTGAACCTACTTTCGCCAACTAGTAGAATGGGTTGGGTAAAGGAGGGAACAATTTATGTGGTGGAGCAAGAAAGCAGTAACAACCTTGCTTGCTGCCTTTATGGCTGTAGCGTTTATTTTCCCGGCCAACTCCCTGGCGGCTACACAGATTCAACGCGGTAGTGTGAACGGGGATGTATGGGATTTGCAATATCGTTTGCAGATGCTGGGTTACTACAATGGCAAATTGGATGGCATTTACGGTGCGAATACAACGAAGGCCGTCAGACAGTTTCAAAAAGCATACGGATTACAGATTGACGGTATTACTGGTACAAATACATGGCGTGTTCTAAAGAAAGTGTCGGTAAATAAAGCCGAAATGCAAATGCTGGCACAACTGGTCTATTCTGAAGCGCGCGGAGAACCTTATAAGGGCCAAGTAGCCGTGGCTGCGGTCGCGTTGAACCGTATCCAGTCCAAAAGCTTTCCCAATACACTTGAGGGTGTCATCTTTGAGCCATTAGCGTTTACCGCTGTAGATGATGGACAATTCTGGATGACTCCTAACAAGACTGCTTACCAGGCAGCATGGGATGCTGTACGTGGATGGGACCCAACAAGTAATTCTCTTTACTACTTTAATCCTGTTACGGCTACCTCCAAGTGGATTTGGTCTCGTAAACATGTGAAAAAGATCGGCAAACACATTTTTGCCATTTAACGAACAACCATTTTAGCCCTTGAAACAGTTTTCGTCATGATGCTGTTCGAGGGCTTTCCTTTTAATTGGAAACTATTGTCCGTTGTGTTTGCAAAATAGTTCGATAAAATGAAACGAAAGGATTCGCATAGTTCCCTATGGAGGTTGATGATGAAGAAACGGATGATCCTTGCCTCGCTGGTAGCCTTTTTGCTCGTAGGTACACCAGTTGTCGAGGCAGAAACAACTCAAATTAACGAAACACCTTATGTAGACATTAGCGGCCATTGGGCAGAACAAGAAATCAATCAACTTTACATAACTGACGTAATTGGTCAAAATGAATATTTTCGACCTGATGACAACGTAACATTGGGTGAACTGCTCACGATGTTTGTGAATGCAAAAGGAATTGAACCTGTGGGTAACAAGCAAACATCCTTTGCGGACGTACCTGCAAACAGCTGGCTGTCGCCCTATGCTGAGACGGCCTATCGGCTGGGAATTGTCCATGGACAAAAGCAGGGGAATCACCTGTACTTACATCCGGATGCTCCAGTCAAAAGAGCAGAGCTCGCCTCTATTCTGGTAAGAACGATGGGAGCCAGTGGAGCAGTCAATAACCTGAAGTGGTCTACGACGATCCAGACATTGAACCAATACCCGGATGGGAACAACGTGAAAGAGAATGAGCAACGTCCACTTGTATACGCCATGCAAAGCGGGTTAATGAGTGCCTATGGGGACGGTACATTAAAGCCGAACAAGTACATGACGAGAGCCGAAGCAGCCACATACGCGGCCCTTCACTTGGTTTCGGATAAGCCGCGAACGACAAAAGCCCTCTCAAACGGTACACCTTTTCGCCAGGAATTAACGGTACAGACGACTGCCTACAGTTACACGAACGACAAGATCCTGTCGTATCTCGAGTATCCACTGCGCGAAGGTGTTGTAGCGGTTGATCCAAATGTCATCCCGCTTGGTACACACTTGTACATCGATGGCTACGGCTATGCAGTCGCAGCGGATATCGGTGGTGCGGTAAAGCAACGCCATGTGGATCTGTATCTTCCGACGATGAACGAAGCTGAAAATCACGGCTTGCAAAAAGGCGTCAAAGTATACGTGCTTGACTAATAAAAATGCTGAACATATTTCCTGCTCTTTCCACTCATACTAACGTGGAAGGGGTGGGATTTTTTCATGGTATGGGTGTTGCTAGGATTGGTTTGTTTATTTGTCCTAATCATTATCACGCCAATACAATTGACGTGTTTCTACAGTCGCGAGGGCGAAAATGATCAATTGGACATTACGATTGCAGCTTGGGGTATCATTCGCAGGAAATATGAAATTCCCATTCTTCTCGTGAAAATGACAGAAGCTGGGCCTGAGCTTGTCGCAAAGGTGGAAACGATCCAGCATGGAAGCAAGCTTCGGGAAAAGGTCAAAGATTTTACGCGGAGGCAAGTGAAAATATGGTATCGCAATTATCGAGATGTGCTGGAAAGAGTACGTGATTTACTGCCTGTGCTAAAAGATCTGCTCAAACAAATTCGCTGCACGAAGTTAGAATGGCATACGTTGTTGGGCACAGGTCAGGCGGCGGAAACAGGGGCGCTGACAGGATTAATCTGGGGAGTGAAAAGCCTGATTGTCGGGGTTCTCTCCCACTCCATCTCTTTACAGACGATGCCTGCCATGAGTGTACAGCCTGTCTGGAACCAAGCACTTCTACATACGAAAGTTCATGCTGTGTTGAATTTTTATTTGGGTCATTTCCTGTACTCAGCGCTAAAAGTATTTCTGCGGGTCCGAAAAAGTAAACAGCGAAAATGGCAAGCTGCGCCAACGCGTGCCTAAACACAAATGTGGGAGCACGCATATTTATTCCTTTGTACAAAGGTACATGCTCCTGATTTGTTGGGGGAATGATAAAACATGACACAGACAGGAAGGAGGAGCGACAAATATGGCAGACCACCCGATTCAAGGCCTCATGAGAACAGCGATGGAAAATCTCAAGCAAATGGTGGACGTGAATACAATCATTGGTGATCCTGTTGAGACACCTGACGGTAGTGTCATTCTTCCGATCTCCAAGGTCGGATTTGGATTCGCGGCCGGGGGTAGTGAGTTCCAATACGATCAACATCATAATGGGCATCAACACCATCAGCAGCATGAACATACTGGTCACCCGTTTGGTGGGGGTAGTGGGGGCGGTGTCTCCATCACACCCGTAGCTTTTTTGGTCGTTGGTAAACAAGGAATTCGTTCGATTCCGCTTGAAAATACGACTCATCTCTATGACCGGATTTTGGATTCTGTTCCGCAAATCGTGGATAAAGTTCAGGGGATGTTTACCAAAACGGATGAATCACCTGTTTATTCCAATACGATTATTGCCAGAGCAGAAGAACAAGATTTGGATGATCTTATGGATCGAAAATAAGGAAAGCACAAAACAGGTATGCCTCCATAAAAGGGGCATACCTGTTTTTTCGGTAGTAAGCGTATGGTATTACCAGCGTTCGTTTACATACAATCCTGTTTTCGCAACATGCTGATATTGAAGGCTCGAGCTGGAGGAGGCGATATAAGGATGGAGAGCCATCGCTTCCTCGTAGTAACGTGAAAAGGAGCCAAGGGGCTTGCTTTGTAATCCCAATGTACCTGCTCTGAATGCTTGGGCTACACTTTCCATTGTATTTGTATAGTCCGCATAGCGGGTCTGTACGGACTCCAGCCAATTCTCATCGTCCATTTCCAGTTGTCCATCGGGTAACAGCTTGATTCCAAACGATTGGAGTATTTCCTCAGCGTCTTTTGCAACTTGAGCGAATGTATCCAGCTTTTGCGTCGTCAAGGTATCTGCTTTTTCCTCAAGAAATTGCTGCAGGCGATTATAATTACTTACTATTGAGTGTGTGCGCTCATGTAATTGCTCAATGTCAGGTCCAGCCTCGTTGTCTTTTCCCGCTGCAATTAATTCCCGAGAACTCTTCTCCAAATCTGAGGAGAACCGGTACAGACGCGATAAGGAATCGGAAAGCTCCGTTGTCCATTGCTGCTGACGAGCGTAGTAAGGCTGCAAATTATAACGAAAGATCGGATTGACTGGCGTGCTTAATTTTGCCTGAAGCATATGGGAATGATAGCGGCCTACCCGCTGCGTAAATGGAACATGGCTGACTCGATTCGTTTTCATGTTCGGTCACCTCCTCACAAGTAAATGGAATGAATCTCCAGGAACAATTTACTATCTCCTATTATAGACGATGCCTACTCCATTTCAATGAGTAGATCGCCAGTTTGAATGGCTTCGCCAGCTTTCACATAGACGGCTTTAATTTTTCCATCGAGCGGGGCCTGGATCGTCGTTTCCATTTTCATCGCTTCACTCACCAAAAGATGCTCGCCTTTACGCACCTTGTCACCTTCTGCTACAAGCACCTTGAGCACTTTTCCTGGCATGGAGGCACCGAGGTGGGCAGGGTTTTGCGCTTCTGCTTTTCGACGGATCAGTTCAGAGACTTTCGCAGACTGGTCGCGGATGAAGATTTCACGCGGCTGTCCGTTCAGTTCAAAATAGATGATGCGTCGGCCATCTGGATGAAGCTCGCCGACTGCGACTAGTTTGATAATCAGCGTTTTACCGCGCTCGATCGTAATGGCAGTTTCCTCACCCGGACGCAATCCGTAGAAAAACGTTCCCGTATTCAATACAGACAGGTCACCGTATTCCTTCAGGCGTTGTTCAAATTGCAAATAAACTTGCGGATACATGATATAGGACAGGACATCTAAATGACTCGGCTCACGTCCGATTTTAGCTCCCAGCTCTGCCGCAACTTGCGTAAAGTCAATGGGCGCAAGCAATTCACCGGGACGTGCAGTAAAGGCATCGCGACCTTTTAGCACGAGCTCCTGCAACTCCTTCGGGAATCCGCCCGGCGGTTGACCGAGATACCCTTGGAAAAATTGAATGACGGAATCCGGAAAGTCGAGGCGGGTGCCTTTCTCCCAAATGTTCTCCTCATTCAAGTTGTTTTGGACCATGAACAGTGCCATATCACCGACGACCTTGGAAGACGGCGTCACTTTTACAATGTCGCCACACATTTGATTGACGACAGCATACATGTGTTTCACTTCGTCCCAACGACCTTCCAGACCAACCGCTTTGGCTTGCTGCTCCAAATTGGTGTATTGTCCACCTGGCATTTCGTGAACGTATACCTCCGTGTTGCTCGCTTTCATGCCGCTTTCAAAGCCTTGGTAGTACGGACGTACATCCTCCCAGTAATCAGACAGCTTGTTAAACGAATCAAGGGATAAACCAGTCTCACGCTCCGTGTGGGCTAAGCTCGCGATCAACCCGTTCAAGCTTGGCTGGGAAGTGAGTCCGGACAAGGAGCTGACGCAAGCATCGACGATATCCACGCCTGCTTCGATTGCTTTAAGAAGCATGGCGCCAGCATTTCCTGATGTATCGTGCGTGTGCAGATGGATCGGAATGCTAATTTCTTGTTTTAATGCAGAGACGAGCGAATAAGCAGCATACGGCTTCAAAAGACCTGCCATATCCTTGATCGCGAGAATATGGGCACCTGCTTTTTCCAATTCCTTTGCCAGATTGACATAGTAGTCCAAGGTGTATTTGGTTTTGGACGGGTCCAGAATATCGCCAGTGTAGCAAATCGCTGCCTCGGCTACCTTGCCAGATTCACGAACGGCTTCAATGGCTGTTTGCATCCCGGGAAGCCAGTTCAGGCTGTCAAAGATCCGGAAGACATCGATGCCATTTTCCGCAGAGGCTTTGACGAAGGATTGGATCACATTATCTGGGTAATTGGTGTAGCCTACGCCATTTGCTCCGCGCAAGAGCATTTGGAACAGGACATTAGGTATGCGCTGGCGAAGGATTTGCAGCCGCTCCCAGGGAGATTCCTGCAAAAAGCGCATCGTTGTGTCAAAAGTGGCGCCGCCCCACATCTCCAGCGAGAAGAGCCCGGAACCGAGCTTGCCTGTCGCTTCTGCAATGGAGGCGATATCGTAGGTGCGCACACGCGTAGCAAACAAAGACTGATGAGCATCGCGGAATGTCGTGTCTGTGACAAGCACCTGCTTCTGCTCCTGAATCCAGCGTACCAGACCGTCGGCGCCTTCTTTGTCCAGAATTTGCTTCGTACCGTCGGGATATGGCTGAGTAAATGGTGTCCGCGGGATGCGGGGCGAGTCGAAGTGCGGCTTTTTCTCCGATTTACCCAGTCCTGGATATCCGTTGACAATCGTGTCTCCGATATAAGATAGTAATTTGGTACCTCGGTCTTGACGGCCAGGGAAGATGAACAGCTCTGGTTTGGTGTCAATGAACGACGTATCGTAGTTGCCACTCAAAAAATCGGGATGCGTCACGACATTTTCCAAAAACGGAAGGTTCGTTTTCACGCCACGAATACGGAACTCACGCAATGTTCGTAGCATTTTGCGAGCGGCTTGATCAAAGCTCGCGCCATACGTGGAGATTTTGACCAGTAGCGAGTCATAAAACGGCGTAATGATCGCGCCTGGATAACCATTGCCGCCGTCGAGCCTTACGCCGAAGCCTCCACCGGAACGCCAGGCGGACAAGCGACCGGCATCTGGCAGAAAATTGTTTTCAGCGTCTTCGGTCGTGACACGGCATTGGATGGCAAAACCACTCATCTGGATATCACTTTGCGCCCGGATGCCAATCTCTGCATCGGAGAGAGAATGCCCCTCGGCTACACGAATCTGCGACTGAACAATGTCGATTCCAGTGATGAGCTCCGTGATGGTATGCTCTACTTGAATGCGTGGATTGACTTCTATAAAATAAAAACGCTTGTCCGGCGTTAACAAAAACTCGACAGTACCAGCGTTCGAATAACCGACTTTTTGCATGAGAGTGAGAGCAGCATGGCAAATATCTTCACGCAACTTGTCATCCAGCGATAGGCTCGGTGCTACTTCGACCACTTTTTGATGGCGCCGCTGAACAGAGCAATCGCGCTCATACAGATGAACGATGTTTCCGTGGTTGTCACCGAGAATTTGGACCTCGATGTGTTTGGGCTGTTCTAGGTATCGCTCCAAATACACCTTGGCATTACCGAAGGAAGAGCGAGCCTCGGAACGTGCACGATCTAACGAATCTTGCAATTCCTCCTGACTGCGGACGATACGCATGCCACGGCCTCCGCCGCCAGATACGCCTTTAATAATAATGGGGTAGCCGTATTCTTTGGCAAAAAGAAGCGCCTCTTGGAGTGTTTCGATTGGCTCCGGAGTGCCTGGAATCACTGGGATTTCCGCTTCAGTCGCAAGACGACGGGCTTCTACTTTGTCCCCGAATTTTTCGATCAGCTCAGGGGATGGACCAATGAAAATGATGCCTTCCTCTTGGCAACGCTTTGCAAAATCAGCATTTTCAGCAAGGAATCCATAGCCTGGGTGAATGGCATCGATATCGTTGCGCTTGGCAATTTCGATGATACTTTCAATATCGAGGTAAGCCTCAATAGGCCCTTTTCCCGCTCCAACCAAGTATGACTCGTCAGCCTTGAAGCGATGGATAGAAACGTTGTCCTGCTCGGAGTACACGGCTACCGTACGTATGCCGAGTTCCGTTGCTGCACGAAAGATCCGAATGGCGATCTCACCGCGGTTTGCTACCAGTAGGCGATTGATTTTTCTCTTTTTCATTATTCTCTCCCCCTTACGTCTCGGAAAAAAAGACGTATTAAAATTATATATAGAACAAATATACAAAATTTTCACGACACAAGACACACTTTTTTCGATTACAGGAGGATGGATGAACGTGACCAATCAGAACGACAGGCTGCCTGTATTTGTGTACGGCACACTTTTGGCGGGCTTTGGAAATCATAGGAATTACGTCAAACCGTATAAGCATGAGGCAACACTTGCAACGATTCAAGGTCAGATCTATCATTTGCCGGCAGGCTATCCGGGATTGCTTCAAGGAGAGCAGGAGGTCGTGGGGGAAATCGTCACGTTTGCTCCTGATGTGTACGAGCAAGCACTAGCTGGACTGGACGAGCTGGAGACGTACTATGGTGAGGGTGATCAGCGCAATGAATATGAACGAATCATCGTGCCTGCGACAATGGAAGGAACAGGTCAGGTCGTGAACGTCTACGTATATCGTTATTTGGACCAAGAACTTGTCAAGCAAACAGGGGTGCACATTCCGCATGGGAATTGGCGACGCTACATGCAAGAGCTGTCTGAATAGCCAGTGCTAGTTTTGCCAAAACTGGTAGGGAAAAGGAGGGAACCCTACCATGGAATTACTCCATTGTGATCCTGCACAGATCTGGCGTTACCTGATTCCGCAAAATCACTGGATGTTTCCCGACGAAGTTCCAGAAGATGAACTGATCTTTCATTATCGCGACCATATTTATTTTGTAAACAATGACGGCTCAGTTTTGTCCATGCCTCAGCCTGCTTGCTTCGAAACGCTGGATATGGGGACCTTGCTGGAGTATTTGGCAATATCGGATGACACCATTGATTTTGACGATGAAGGAGAATTCGATTACGGTCATGTCTTAAAGCGTATGGGGTATATCGTGCCAGTCAGGGACAAACGGGAAAAAGCCACGTATCAAATCGAGATTATCAACACGGCATTGCCAAAAGCACATGGAACGCGGTACGAAATGAAGCAGGTTACCTTCGCTTTTGCCCTCTATCACGCGCTGATGCGCTGTCATGAGCTGAATGCGAAAACGGATTGGGAATATGAGCATGAAGTGAAGCGAATCGCCAAGGTACAAGCCAAGCAAGGTGGTAAAGTGCAAGTGAATCTGTAATTTCTACTATTGGCATAGTGAAAAAAAGTGAATGATAGGGTATGATAATTGAGGTACATATGAAAGATTTGGTGAGGAGGAAGAAATCATGACAACTGCTGTTGAGCGTCAAGGCGCATTTGTATTCAAAGGTGGTCCTGTAACACTACTCGGTCCTGAAATCAAAGTGGGAGATACTGCTCCTAACTTTACTGTAGTAGGTGGCGATCTGTCCCCTGTAACTTTGGAAGACTCCAAAGGCACTATTCGCATCATCTCCGTAATCCCTTCTATTGACACAGGCGTGTGCGATGCACAAACTCGCCGTTTCAACGAAGAGGCTGCGAAATTGGAAGGCGTAACGGTGTTGACTGTTTCCGTTGACCTGCCATTCGCGCAAAACCGCTGGTGCGGTGCTGCTGGCATCGACAAGGTGAAAACAGTATCTGACCACAAAGACCTGTCCTTCGGTACAGCTTATGGCGTAGCGATCAAAGAATTCCGTCTCTTGGCTCGCGCTGTATTCGTAATCGATGCAAACGACAAGGTTGTACACGCTGAGTATGTGGCTGCTGCTGGTGAGCATCCAAACTACGAAGCTGCGATTGCTGCTGCACAAGCTGCGAAGTAAGCAAAATCATAAGCAAGCTCCCTTTTTGTCCAAGTGACGAAAAGGGAGTTTTTTATTTGCAGCAAGTGGAAAAAATAGTCTTGACGGAATTGGTAACCAGTGGTTATATTATAACCAACGGTTACTAACCACTGGTTACAAAAACCACAACAGAAGTAAGGAGCTGAATATCACGCATGGCAAGCAAACAAGAAATACGCTCAGAAGAAACGAAACGGGCGATTTTGACGGCGGCAGCAGACCTATTCGCCACCCGAGACTTTGATACGGTCTCCATCAGGGAAATCGCCAAAGCAGCCGGCTGTTCTCATACAACTCTCTATATATATTTCAAGGACAAAGAAGCGCTACTTCATCATCTGTCCAAGGAACCGTTGCAAAGCTTGGCGCAACAAATGGAAGAAACACTATCAAAACGCGGACGAACACCAGAAGAGATCTTGCGTGAAATCAGCAGTCAGTTCATCCACTTTTGCTTGCGCAACCGAACGATGTATACCTTATTCTTCATGATCAAAGCCTCTCGGATCGATGTAGAGGAACCGGAAAAAGAATTGCAAACGCTGCGCAATCAATTGTTTGGTTTGTTGAGGCAGGCAGTAAGTAGATGCTTGCCAAGTGAGATAGAGGAAGAAAAAGCGCTTGCCCATGCACGGATTTACTTCTACACGCTGCATGGCATCGTCGGTACGTATACACATTCCGAAGAACCGTTGGACAGCTTGATGGAAAGGCTGGCACCTACATTCGCTTTAGCTGTAGATGTTTTTCTCGCAGGAAGTCAAAAAATAATGAACAGGGAGTGACGATAGAATGATCAGAGTGGAACAAATCTCGGAGAACATTTGGTGTATCAAAGCGTGGTTGTTGATTCCTTTGCGGGTCTGGATTGTCAGGGAGGAAGACGGCGTTACACTTGTCGATGCGGGGATGCCATTTATGACAAAACGGATTATGGCATTTATCAAGCAGTTGAATGCAGGACCACTCAAACGAATTTTGCTGACGCATGGTCATTCGGATCACGTGGGGGCCGTTAAAAAAATCACGGAGGCAGAATCTGTACCAGTCTATGCACATCGAATCGAAATTCCATATATGGAAGGGCAAGAGCTGTATCCTCGTCGTAAAAAGCTGGAAGCAAACGTTCAGCCGGGCGTAGCTCAGTCTTTGCCAGAGGATGCCGAAGGGAATGTAGCTCCGATAGGCGGACTGCAACCGTATCTGACACCTGGTCATTCTCCGGGGCATGTGGTGTATTATCACGAAAAGGACGGAGTGCTTTTGGCGGGAGACTTGTTTACTTCCAAACGCGGCAGATTGCATCGTCCCATGCCGATGTTCACAGCGGATATGGCACAAGCACTCAAAAGCAGTTTGATCGTCCGACAATTGCGACCACGCCATTTGGAAGTATGTCATGGCAAGCCGATTCAAAATCCGGCAGGGCAGCTCGATGACTATTTGAAAGAGGTCTCTACTTCTTTTTCGATTCCAAGTAGTGTTTGGCAATCATAGGGCATTTTTCGCCTGAATCGAATCGGATGAAACGAATCCCCTTTTCCTCCCGTCATAGGTTTGAGGTGATTGGATGAAAAAGGTAGGATGGATTGGTCAACTATTTCTGATAGCGACACTGTTACTGACGGGGTGTGGGAACGGATCGTCCGCGCAAGGGAATTCGCAGCTTGCGCAACCACCGCAGCCAGTCATCGAATGGAGTGGAAAAACAGCTGCGACGGTGCCTGCATCTTCCTGCTGGAGCTATAATAACGAGGCGATCTGCAAGGATACGGCGGCACCACCGGAACTCGTCGCAGAGCAAAAGCCTGCACCGCTGCAAGTAAGGCCAGGGGCCACGCTGACCGTAACTTTTGCCCAGCAGCCAACCGCAAATACGCTCAAGGTAACCCAATGGAATGGCATGAAAGAAGTGGAGCAAGTGATAGAGAATGGCAATCAGTGGAAGGCGCCCGAACAGCCAGGCTGGTATTTGTTTGACGTTCGCGGTCAGTGGGCGCAAGGTGATGCAGGTCATGCATTTGTTATCGAAGTAAAGGACAGCATCGGATCATCCTTCCAGACGGTTATGGCCAAACAGCCATGATCGTTTTTTGCTATACTGAAGGGGAGGGAAGACTTAAAGGAGAGACAACATGCTAGAAGAAGTAATAAGCTTCACGGTTGATGAGGCAGATGCAGGGCAAACTGTGCGAGAAGTACTTCAAAAGCGGTATGGTGTATCGCGTCGCTTGCTCATTCGTGCTAAGTTTAAAGGCTCCATTACACGGAATGGCGTCCTCGTATTCGTGAACGAAAAATTGCAAGTTGGCGACAAAATAGCAGTCATGGTTGAAGAAGAGGCAGAAGAGACCGTTGCTCCAGAGGACATGCCGCTCTCCATCCGTTATGAGGACGAGGATTTGATGGTCATCGCAAAGCCAGCGGGATTGGTCGTTCATCCGACAGGAAATCATCCGAGTGGAACCTTGGCAAACGGGATGATCGCTTATTGGAAAAAGCGTGGCGAGCACAGAAAGTTCCGAGCGGTGAACCGTTTGGATAAAGATACATCAGGCTTGATGATCGTGGCGAAAAATCAATGGGCGCATGAACAATTCAGCCGCATGCAACAGATCAGGACGCTTACGCGGACCTATCGAGCTATCGTGCAAGGGATCGTTGATTCAGACGAAGGGACGATTGATGCCCCGATTGGCCTTGCGGAAAATTCGTTTATCACCAGACAGGTAAGACCGGATGGGCAGACAGCTGTTACCCATTATCGTGTGCTTGCCCGAGGAGAAGGAATGAGTTTTGTCGAGGTGAAGCTGGAGACTGGGCGAACACATCAGATTCGCGTGCATATGAGCAGTGAAGGGCATCCACTAGCAGGAGATGATCTGTACGGGGGAGAACGGGAGCATATCGGCAGACAAGCTTTGCACGCATGGGGGCTATCCTTTGTCCATCCGCGTAGCGGTCTTGCGATGAGCTGGGAGGAGCCGCTGCCAAGCGACATGGAGCAGGTAGCCCAACAGTTTTTTCCGGATTATCTGCGCAAGGAAATGACCTAGGCGAAAAATTTCGTCATTTCCCTCTGGAAAGCTGTAAGCGTTTTCGATATGATAGAAGAAATACGTTACAAACATTGGAAACACAACAGAGAATAGCTGGCTGTCTGCGGGGGGAAATCCCGCAAAGATTTTTTTCAGTAGCAGACTAGACCCAGCTTGCGCCTGATGCCTGTTTCGGATCGTTTTGACAAAGAGGGCTTCCCTTTTTATTTGTCATGCACCGGAATTGCTTTGGGGGTGAGCTGGGTTTTCTTATTTGCCCAAGAGAAGGAGAGGGTTTCATGAAGCTGGTTTCCTATCGAGAAAGGGAAGAGGATGCTTGGCGAGGGGGGTTTATGCACGAAGGAAGAGTCAAGGATATTGCACATGCTTGCCCGGGGGCGCCAAGTACAGTGCTGGGTTTGCTCGAGGAGTGGGCGAACTGGTTGCCCGTTCTCCAAACAGCTTACGAGGCACAGGATGGCTGGGATTTGGAGCAAGTCGAGCTAGGTTCGCCACTTCCCCGTCCCGCCAGCTTTCGTGACTTTTATGCCTTCGAGGCCCATGTGAAGACTGCGCGAGCCAAACGCGGGCTTCCGATGGTGCCCGAATGGTATCACTTCCCCGTTTTTTATTTTTCAAATGCAGCAGCTTTTACAGGGACGCAAGCGAATATTCGCAGACCAAAAGCAACCGAGTGGCTGGACTATGAGCTGGAAATAGCCTGCGTAATTGGGAAAGCAGGAGTTAACATTCCAGTTGAACGAGCGGAAGAGCACATCGCAGGATATTGTATCTTAAACGACTGGAGCGCCCGGGATATACAGCGCGAGGAGGTCAAGGTCGGCTTAGGGCCAGCCAAGGGCAAGGACTTCGCAACGTCCATGGGACCGTGGCTGGTTACACCGGAGGAGCTGGCGGATGTACGCATCACAGGCGAAAAGGGTAGCCGCTACGATCTGGAGATGGTGGCACGTATCAATGGTAACGAGTACTCAAGAGGAAACCTCAAAGACATTCACTATACATTCGCTGAAATGATTGCTCGCGCCTCGGAGGACTGTTCCTTGTATCCCGGAGATGTCATCGGATCGGGAACAGTAGGGACTGGCTGCATTTTGGAGCTTGGGGCAGAACAGTATGACTGGCTTGTGCCAGGTGATGTAGTGGAGCTAGAGGTGGAACGCCTCGGTGTGCTCCGCAATACGATTTCTGAATAAGGATGAAAAAAGGAGGAAGGAACGTATGGCTTTTTATCAAAGGATGGGGGAGCTTCCACAAAAGCGGCATACGACGTTTTACAAGCCGGATGGGGGACTATACCGCGAACAAGTGATGGGAACGAAAGGGTTTTCCGGGATTCAATCGATTCTGTATCACCACAATCCGCCTACCCAAGTAAGGGAGACGCGCAAATACGCAGACGTCCGCTTGGAATATGTAGAGCAGGTTGATTTGAAGCATCAGCATTTTAAAACGTTTGATGTTCAGCTAGGCGGGGACCCGATTTTCGGACGGCGCTACATGCTGGGGAATAACGATGTCGTCATGGCTGTATGCGCACCGACAGAGCCGATGGATTACTTTTATCGCAATGCAGATGGGGATGAGGTTGTTTTTGTCCATCAAGGTGAGGGAGAGCTGCAAACGGTTTTTGGTACGCTCACTTACAAGCCTGGCGACTACCTCGTCATTCCGATCGGCACGACCTATCGGATTGTACCTTCTGTGCAGAGTCGTTTCCTCGTCATTGAGTCCCAAAATGAGATCGTTCCCCCAAAGCGTTATCGCAACGAGCATGGTCAATTATTGGAACATTCTCCGTTTTGTGAACGAGATATTCGTGTACCGGAAAAATTGGTGACACATGTGGAAACCGGAGACTTCGAAGTGCGCGTCAAACGCCAGTCCGTGGTCTACAGCTACTTCTTTGACTTCCATCCGTTCGATGTCGTTGGCTGGGACGGTTATTTGTATCCGTATGCACTGAGTGTACATGATTTTGAACCGATTACTGGACGCATTCACCAACCGCCACCTGTCCATCAAACCTTTGCCGGTCAAAACTTTGTCATCTGCTCGTTCGTTCCGCGGATGTACGACTATCATCCGCAAGCGATCCCTGCGCCTTACTATCACAGTAATGTAGAAAGTGACGAGGTGTTATACTACGTAGATGGCAATTTTATGAGTAGAAAAGGGATTTACGAGGGTTCTATTACTTTGCATCCAATGGGGATTCCTCACGGGCCGCATCCAGGCAAGGTAGAGGCGAGCATTGGGAAAAAAGAAACGCAGGAGCTTGCCGTCATGTTGGACACATTCCACCCGCTTCGCGTCACAAAGCATGCGTTGGAAATCGAGGATGAGGCGTACATGGCGAGCTGGTTGCCGCCGCGCGAGTAGGAAGAGGGGTAAGCGTATAATGGAAATCGCCATTCATGAGATAGAACGACAGGAAAAATACAAGCTTTTGATCGGATGTATCGTCCCAAGGCCGATCGCTTGGGTCACCTCATTAGGGGAGGGAGGGATCGTCAATGCCGCTCCTTTCAGTTATTTTAATGTCGCCAGCATTGAGCCGATGATGGTTTCGGTTGCCGTCATGCGCAAGCCGGGTAGCGTCCCGAAAGATACGGCACGAAACATCATACAAACGGGAGAATTCGTGGTCAATATGGTGGACGTTCACAATGTGGATGCGGTCAATCAGACTTCTGCTGATTATCCGCCAGAGATCAGTGAAGTAGAGGCATTGGGGCTGGAAGTCGCTCCTTCTGTTCGCGTCAAGGTGCCGAGGCTGCGTGCATCCCGCATCCATTTTGAGTGCAAGCTGCATCAGATTGTGGAATTAGGGAGTCCGACGACTTCGGATTTAATTATCGGGGAAGTGGTGCATGCTCATGTAGAGGATGAACTGTATCATGCAGGACGGATCGATTCCGCAGCGTTTGCACCCGTTAGCAGATTAGCGGGCCATACGTATGCGACTCTGGGCGAACGGTTTGATCGTCCACGCCCCGTTTATGAGCCACCGGTCAAATGATTGATCTCCGCCCAGCGACGGAGGACAAATCCCTCTACGGACCATTTTACCGGAATCGCCTATCGGGTATCCTGTAGATACAAGGCAAGCGGATACTGTAGAGAGGGTGGAATGCAATGATGGAAAGACGACTATACCGTTCTCATGATAAACGGTTATTTGGGGTTTGTGGTGGGATTGCGCAATTCTTACGCATTGACTCTACGCTGGTACGTGTAGGAGTTGTCGTTCTCACTGTTTTTACAGGAGTACCGATTTTGTTTTACTTGCTGATGGCGATGATCATGCCAAAGGAACCGCAGTGGTCATACGCTTCTGACGGTTTCCCGATGCATGATGCACCGTATAGTGGACATGCACGCATGAACGATTTGGATCAGGAAATTGACCGTCTGGAGAAGCGTGCTTTGGTACAGGAAGTATATCGCCTGCGCGAAGAGTTGGGTAAATATAAAGGGCTTTAAAGTAAAAAGGGAATTCTAGAGCAGAACTGTGACCCGTTAGTTGGATACTTTGAAAAAAGTGACCGGCTAACGGGTTTTTGTGTTGTAATCATCATGAACAAATTAAAAGATTGTTCCTACGTAGCAAAAAAGAAAAAGAAATACTTCGGTTGATCGGACAGGGATTATCTGATTCTGAAATCACAACATCACAGCATATAAGCCTTTCAACAGTCAGAGCTCATGTGAGAAACGTTTTAGCAAGTGAGGCACTGGGTCTCTATTCTGAATCAAAGGAGAAATTTAATGATTCTTAAAAAAAGACTAATAGGAATTTTTGGCATAGTATTACTTTTTTCAGGAGTAGTTGTTCCATTGGGCATTGCTCCAAAAGAAGCGTGGTACTACACATCTCTACCAGGTTTCATTCTGCTGTTGGTGTCAAGCTTCATAAAAAAGTAGTACTCATTTATAAAGTGCTTTATCAATGAGTCGGGTGTGAACTGTGACCCGCTAGACAGATACTTTAAAAAAAGTGACTGTCTAGCGGGTTTTTGTGTTTCATTTAAACGCTTTTTCAAATATTGTTCTCGGGTCACAGTTCAGGCGTAAAAGCCGCAAAAATCTATTTCCCCGTTTGCCTTATTTGATCTTACGAAAAAATGGTCTGCAACTTCTGGCGATCGCTGCATAACATGTAAGGTGGAAAACCTACATAGGGAGGGAAAAGTAGTGTATCTCGGCGTGTTCGATTTGAATCAGCGTTTGGAGCAAACCCGCAAAATTCTGCGGGAAAAGCAACATCTGAAAAAACTGATTGAAGAAGACATTCATGACTTGGAAAAAGACGTCAAAGAATTAGAAGCGATGACGGCGAAACAAGAAAAGTATGCGACCAGTGCCCAGCGCTAAAAACAGCTGGATGAGCGACAAAAGAAGGAAGTGGCAACTGCCGGAAAAAGGCAGGGAGCCACTTTTTTAATTTTGAATCGCTTGGTCCAAAACTTTTTCAACGATGGCAGGAACCATGCGGATCGCTGCACTATCGGTGCCGTACGTCTGGCTATCCGCGTAAGTACCTTCCATCAACAAGATAAGCGTATAGGCCAGCTCGCATGGATTCGAAGCGCCAAGGGCAGTCGTGCGTTCCAAAAAAGCGTCGCGGATTCGTTTCTGATGCGAGCAAACCAACTCGCGAACAGGATGAATCGGATCAGGAAACTCTACAGCTACATTGATAAAGCAACAGCCGCGAAATTGCTCATTGGTCGCTCGCTCAGCCAAATCAGCAAAAAACTGAATGATTTGCTCTCGTGGCCGTTTGGGGTGTTTGGCAATGCTCTCTTCCCACTCTTGCCAAAAAACATCCTGCTTCCTCGTCATGTAGGCGAGAATCAGGTCTGTTTTCGAGGAAAACTGCCGATAGACGCTCATTTTATTCATGCCAGCACGCTCAACAATGGCGTCTACACTGACGGCATGGATCCCTTCTTGATAAAACAATTCTTCAGCAGCATTCAAGATGATCTCTTGTGCTTTTTCACGCGGCACGCGAGGCCGTTTTGCTTCCGTCATATACATTCCCCCATTTAGGACTCCCAGACGTCGGCGACAATTTCAAAAGAGCGCACACGATCGGCATGGTGGTACATTTGCGTCGTAATCATGAGTTCATCTGCTCCTGTAGCGTCGAGCAACTCTTGCAGTTTGCTTTTCACGGTAGCAGGGCTGCCGATGATCGAAGAACGTAGCTGCGCTTGGACAGACAGTTTTTCGAATTCGCTCCATAGCTCATCCATATTGTCCACAGGTGGTTGGATTGGCTTGAGATCACCACGGACGAGATTTAAGAATGCCTGATAATGAGAGGTGGCCAGTCGATTCGCGAGCTCATCCGTATCGGCTGCCATCACATTGACGCCAACCATGGCATATGGCTGATCCAGCACTTCCGATGGACGGAAGCAATGGCGATACGTTTGCAGCGCAGGCAAGGTAAAGTTCGGTGAAAAATGTCCTGCAAAGGCAAACGGTAACCCGAGCATACCTGCCAGTCGCGCTGAGAAATCGCTGGATCCGAGCAGCCAGATCGGGATGTTCAGACCTTCGCCAGGGATAGCGCGAATAGCTGATGCTGACTCACTGGTTTGTGGACGAAGATATTCACGCAGCTCCTCCAAAAGCTCCGGGAAATCCTCTCCACCAATCCGCAAATCTCGGCGTAGCGCTCGTGCTGTTCGTTGGTCTGCCCCGGGTGCTCGCCCAAGACCTAAGTCGATCCGGCCTGGATAGAGAGACTCCAGTGTCCCAAATTGCTCGGCGATGACGAGCGGAGCGTGGTTAGGCAGCATAATGCCGCCTGAGCCTACACGGATTTTGCTGGTGCCACCGGCTATGTGACCGATGAGAACGGAGGTGGCAGAGCTGGCTACACTGGGCATCGCGTGGTGTTCGGCGAGCCAGTAACGTGTAAAGCCCCATTTTTCCACCTGTTGCGCCAGATCGAGACTGTTTTTGTACGATTCAGCAGCATTGCTGCCTTCCGTAATGGGGGCTAAATCGAGAACGGACAATGGTATGTCTCGTAGTTGCTTAAATGAGATTGTATCGGACATGGGATGGAACCCTCCTTGTGCATAGCGGTTGCTGGTCTGATTAAGTTTGTTACTGAGTAGTAACAAAACGTACTTGCATCATACGAACCGCAAGAAGGGATGTCAACGCTTGAATGTGCGACCGAGCACATTGGGAGAAAAAGAAAAAGCCCTGACAATGCAAGGGCTTTTCGTACATCCTTATTGTTTTGTTAAGATAACAGGTCCATTCGCGGTAATCGCGAGGGTGTGCTCGTATTGAGCGGACAGCTTGCCATCGCGTGTACGTGCTGTCCAACCATCTTCATCGACCATCGCATGGTAGGTCCCGATGTTCAGCATGGGCTCAATGGTAATGACCATGCCTTCTTTGAGGCGTTGTCCTCGGCCTGGAGGGCCAAAGTGAGGAACAAATGGCTCCTCATGCATTTCCTGCCCGATACCATGTCCGGTAAAATCGCGTACGACGGAATAGCCTTGCTCTTGCGCATACGTTTGGATGGCGTGGGAAATGTCACCGATCCGATTGCCTACGACTGCTTGCTCGATACCGAGATACAGCGATTTTTCAGTGACTTCCAGCAGTCTTTTCGCTTCAGGGGACACGGTTCCCACTTCATAAGACCAAGCGGAGTCAGCCAGCCAACCGTTTTTGCGAACAACCATGTCGATGGTAACGATATCGCCATCACGCAAAGGCTCTTTTTTCGGGAAGCCATGGCAGATGACATCATTTACTGAACCGCATGTGGCATAGGGATATCCATGAAACCCTTTTTGCTCAGGGGTCGCGCCATTTTTAGCCAAAAATTCTTCTGCGAATTGATCAATCTCCCAGGTAGAAATGCCTGGACGAATCATCTTGGCAATCTCACGATGACAAGCAGCCAAAATCTTGCCTGCTGCATGCATGAGTTCAATTTCTTCAGGTGTCTTGAGGATAATCATCGACTCTCTCCTTCTCCTCGTTAGTCAAGAACTCTCTATAGTATATAGTGTAGTCCCGTTCTGCGCCAATTGCCACACTGAAAACGGCATGGTAGGATGAGGGAGAAATAATCAACCCTGGGGGTAGGTAGCGTGGACAAGTTTCAAGAACATCTGGCGAACTACCAGATTCATGTAAAAGAAGACGTGGAAAAACGTATTGCCTTTATTCGTGAGCAAATTGACGGAAATGGCCTTGGCGGTGCAGTCGTCGGTATTTCTGGTGGGATTGACAGTGCCGTTACAGCAGCGCTTTGTGTTCGTGCATTAGGTTCAGAACGCGTTATTGGCGTTTGGTTGCCTGCTTACTCGCAGACGGTTCATGAAGAAGATTCCAAGCGTCTTGCTGAAGCGATCGGATTGAATTTGCACACGGTAGATGTAGGGCCAGCCTACGACGCTTTGGTCCCTGTTATCGAAGGTGTACTTGGGCTTGATGACAAAACAAAGGGAAATACAAAGGCTCGTTTGCGCATGACAGTGCTGTATGCCATCGCTAACCAAAAAGGTTACTTGGTAGCGGACACGTGCAACCGAAGTGAGATTCATGTTGGCTATATGACAAAGGGTGGAGACGGTCTTGCCGACTTTAATCCAGTAGCAAGTCTGACCAAGCATGAGATGCGGATTCTCGCTGCTGAGCTCGGAGTACCTGGAGCGATCATTACGAAGCCGCCTTCTGCCGATTTGTGGGAAGGGCAGACGGATGAACAGGAGATGGGTTTCACCTATGAGGATCTGGATCGTTTGCTGATTACAGGAGAAACTCGACCGGAAGCCAAAGAACGCATTGATTACCTGCATAAAATCTCTGAACATAAGCGCAACATCATGCCAGGCATATAGATATGGCACAATCCTATCAGCTGTTTACGAGTTGTCTGTGGCAAACGACCAGTGCAGTCGTATCAACCGAGCAACGTCTCTACTTGTTTGATCCTGCCTATTTTCCCCATGAGATAGAGGCGATTGCTGACTATGTGCAAAGGGAGAGGAATGGAAGAGAACTTGTTCTCGTCCTGACTCACGGAGATTGGGATCATGTTGTCGGGGTCGGCAAATTTCCGGATGCCACAATCATTGCACAAAAGGAAATCCTCACTGGTGGACGGATCGAGAAGAAACTGAACAAGGCGAAACGGTTTGACGGTTCGTATTACGTGGTCAGATCGTATGAAGTAGGAATGCCGAAATTCACGAAGTTAGTAGAGGATGCCCAAGATTGGCAGGAAGTCTTTTTCCTGCCTGTACCAGGACATACACCCGATCAGATGGCGACTTTGTTCCGGGAGCAGAAGCTGCTTGTTGTCGGTGATATGCTGTCCAATTTGGAGTTCCCGTTTATCGATGATAGCAGTGCCTATCTGGATAGTTTGGAAAAAATCGAGCAATTGGTTCTTCAAGGAAAAGTGGAAGAAGTCATTCCAGGACACGGTGTACCTGCAAAAGGACGCGAGGAAATCCTGCATCGAATTGAACGGGATCGCCAGTACTTGTTGGATGCACGTGCAGTCGTTTTCGAGGGTATTACCAATAACGTAGAGGAAGACGTACGGAGAGAGCAGTTTTCACAACTGACGTATGATGGTGTGTCGATCGATGAACATCTCCACTCTGCTCATGACCAAAACCGGGATCAACTATGCAAGGAAGCTCTTTCGCCGAAAGGTTGATTATTCCGCGGTTTTATAAGATAATAGGGGTTACGCAAATCTTTCTAGGAAAGAGGTGGAACAGATGTCTACAACTGAATTGATGCTGAGAACAAGTCTGGAAGGACGTGTGAAGCGTACGTTGCAAACGTACTTCCGTCGCCCTAACGACGTGTTGATCAAGGAGAGCCTGGGAGCGAACGGTTTGTCCCCAGAGCAAGTGGAAGTAACCTTGGAGCTCATGAATGAAGAGAAAACTGTTGCCGAAATCATGGAGCACCTGCGCGATAAAGGCTACTTTGCATAACATTGCGAGCAAAAAAGACCGGACTGACATTTGATTGTCGGACCGGTCTTTTTCGTTCGAGCGATTAAGGTGTAGGGCTTCCCTCGGGCAACGAGCGCCGTATTTTCTTGCGGCGATACAAGTGAAGGCCAGTTAAGACGAGAAAATAGCTCGTGAACGCGACAATCAGCCCCATGATGGCACTCCCAGTAAAATAGGCAAGTCCTTTTTCTTTCACCCAGACAAGCCATTGCCTCCCAGGCTCGTGATGGACAAAATGCCCTTGTAACGGTTTGCCGATCAACACGTATCCAATATTGTAATTGAAAAGGATGAAAAGCGGTAAGATGAGCTTTCCGATAACAAACGCAACTAAACCAGCGGGCAAGCTGGCACGAAACAGTTTGCAAAGTGGGAAAAGCAACAGAAACGCGAGTCCAAAAGTAGGCAGGGTAATGAACTCGATGAAGATTCCGAGTGAAAATCCGCGGGCGACAAAAGCTGGAGCCCCTTTCATTCTCAGCACCTTGTAGTATTCGAATTTTAGCTTTCGATATGTTTTTTTCCACATCCGTGCTATCCCTCGTTTGTCCCAAGTCATTTGTCTGTGAAATCCCTTAAGGGTATGGCGAACGGTGAAGCTGGATCCGTTTTTAGGTTGATGCTGTAGAGTATCTCCAAATTGGCAAAAATTAATAGTTGCTATACAAGCTCTGATTTGTGAATGCGCCTTTCTTTTGGCATAATGGAAGAGGGCAGCTTGCTGGAAAAGTGGTGACATTCGTGGAAGATGTAATGGGAACCTTTGGTGACTATATTTCGCAATATGGGTATGGCGCCTTGTTTGGATTGTTCTTTCTGGGAATTTTGGGGATGCCCTTGCCTGAAGAAACGCTGCTCGTTTTTTCTGGATTTCTTGTTTCAACGGGAAAATTGGAATTTTGGCCTACTTTTTTCGTCTGCTTTCTCGGTTCCGTTACAGCGATGACAGTGGCATACTGGATCGGCAGAACATTAGGCTACCCTTTTCTCGAACGATATGGGAAACGACTGGGGATCGGCTATACCGTTTACAAAAAAACGGAAGAGTGGTTTAATCGCGTCGGTAAATGGGCGCTTCCACTAGGCTATTTTATCCCTGGTGTTCGTCAATTTACGGCCTATTTTGCCGGGATCACGCGATTGCCGTTTCCGACTTTCATGCTCTTTACCTATTTGGGTGGGCTGTTTTGGAGCTTGCTTTTCGTGACGCTTGGCTGGCAATTAGGAGAACGCTGGGATGAGCTGTTTGATTTGATAGCCCGTAACCTCGCGATTTTCTTTATCGCTTTGCTCGCATTGATCGCAGCCTGGTCGTATTTCAGACACAAGGCGAATGTAAAAAAGCAATTACGGAGGGATCAGAATGAGTGAAGAAAACCGCAACGAAAATCTACTGCCTGTGGTTCAGAAGCCAACCGAGCTGGTTCCTGTCGTATTACCGGAAAAACACCAGCGATTTTATGATAAATTGCGTGAGAAAATGGAAACGTTCATCAAAGATAAAGGAGTCAATGAGTCTGTAGCCAACTTTATTTTGCTTGCGCCAGACTTGTTCGTTCTCTTAGCACGACTGATGTTGGACAAGCGAGTAGGTGTTCAATCAAAAGCATTAGCAGGTGTGGCTGTTGCCTACTTCATTACCCCGATTGACTTTATTCCGGAAGTATTAATCGGTGGTTTTGGACTTGTGGACGATGTCATTTTGGCTGTTTATGCCCTACGCAAGATATTGGTCGATATCGATGAAGCGATTGTGCGTGAGCATTGGAATGGAGAAGAAGATCTCTTGGCGGTCATTACAAAGGTCATTAAGTCTGCGGATGATCTAGTCGGCAAGAAAATTGTGCGAAAGCTGGAAGAAATCCTGTTCCGAAAAAAATAAGCTAGGATGGGACAAATAGATGAAATATTTAATGGATTATCAAGAGGGAGAGCGTGTTGTCGCTTTTTGCCTGATTAAAAACAAGGAAGCTGGTGTAGCCAGTAATCAGAGTGAATACTTGAATCTGGAGCTGGGAGATCGCTCGGGTACGATCATGGCAAAGCTATGGGATGTTAATGCAGAAATGAAGGAATGGATTAACGTCAAATCTGTCGTAAAGATCGACGCTGCCGTCCAAATGTATCGAGGGAAAAAGCAATTGGTGATTCAACGGATCAGACCGGCTGCCGCATCAGACGAAGTTCAGATGGAGTCGCTCATTCCGATCTCGCCAGTCCCAGTGGATGAACTGTGGACGAAGCTTACCCATGCAGTCGACAGCTTGCAGAGTGCCACGCTCAAGGCAATCATTCAAGAAGCTCTGGCTACAGAGGAGATTCAGGATCGCCTTCGCCATTATCCAGCTGGCGTGCGCATGCACCACAACTATTACCATGGGCTGCTCGAGCATATTGTCTCTCTATTGACGGCAGCACAGAGCCTCTTGCCACTGTATCCACATGTGGACAGGGATGTACTGTACGCGACTTGTATCTTGCACGATATTGGAAAACTGTACGAGCTATCTGATCCCATCGCCCCGGATTACACGACGCCGGGCCAGTTGATTGGTCATCTGGTCATGGGAGTCGAGATGGTGAGCGGCATTTGCCAAAAGCTAGATATTTCTGTAGGGGACGCTGAGGTTCTGCACTTGAAGCATTGTATTTTGAGTCACCATGGAGAGGTAGAGAATGGCTGGGGCAGTGCTGTATCTGGGAAAACGCCTACAGCTGTCATGTTCCATTACCTGGACCAAATCGACAGCAAAATGAATGCTTTGAGCCAAACACTAGGGGACATGACGGAAGAAGAGGAATGGGCATATGCTGGCGTGCTAAGACGAAAAGTCTGGCGCGGGTATTAATCAAGTTTGAAAAAGCCAACTGCTTAGCACCAACAAGCAGTTGGCTTTTTTTCGATAAATCAGAAACGTTTCTTCTATCAAGCTCGTCTTATCTATTAATGTCTTGTAATTAGGGGGTATTTATGTGAAAAAGCGAAACAGGGCTGCTATGCTCATACTGGCAGTCACGATGGTTACAGCACCAGTGATACTTCTGCATCCGTATTCTTCCTATGCGTATGATGGCAAATCGAGTCTGGAACCCATTGAGTTGCCAGAAGACATCGTCCACTTGTTAAACGAATTGAAAGAGGACTATGTGCCTCACATGAAAGACCTTCATGTGGACTCATACGGAGGGACAAGCAATTCGGGGTATGTTATTAATCTTTCGGATCGAAAGAGTGTCATTACCACCAATACGACGCTCAATATCTCCACAAATGCAGAGGGAGATATGACCAAACTTGTCCTTCATGATGTGAACCGGGACAAAACAACCAAAATCAATAAAAAAGAAGCCTATCAAAAGGCAGTGGATTTCATTCGAAATTACATAGCGGTTGACCATGTTATTTCCTCGCAAGCAATGCTCTCTTCAGATCGTGCATCAGAGCTGGATCATCTGGCAGTTGTCAGTGTCTATCCACAGTTGAACAATACATGGGTGGACAAAGAGACAGCACGGGTCATGGTTGACGCAAAGGGTCAGGTTGTCCGTTTTCAACAAGAAAAGGTAAAGCTTCCTACTGCAGCAGAAGTAGCGGACCCAAGCAAGGCTGTACCGCTCGAAAAGGCAGGGAAGGAATGGCAAGACAAGGTGTCCTTGGAATTGGTATACGATGAGTCAGCGGGCAAGCTCGTTTACCTGCCTGACCAATTGCCAACGATAGATGCTCTGTCTGGTGAAGAAGTTCCGTCTGTGTATAAAACAACGAGTGAAACGATGAAAATCAAAGGAACAGCTGACATGGGCGTCTGGCGTGACACGAAAAAAATGGAGCAGATGCTCGAGAAGGATTTCGGCCTGAAGCTGAATCAACGCACGTACAAAAATGTAAAAGAAGACAAACAATATAAAAATAGTGATATCGATCGCCATGAGTGGAATGCCAGCTCATATCAAAGCGCGTGGATTACCCTCGACCGAAAAACAAAATCACCGATCGAATTCAAACTGGACGGATCCGTGGAAAAGGAGCTCGAAAAGCCGCTCACGCATGACGAGGCAAAAGACCTTGCCATTACCTTTGTGGAGAAATACTTGTTGTCCAAAGAACAATCTTTCTCCGTGAAGGAGAAGAGTCTTGTGGAAAATCTGCCGGGGTGGGCGGATCAAAATTTGGTGCGGCCGATCAGTAGCTTTGCTTTTCATCCTGAGGTTAACGGTATCCCTACCAAGAGCCCACTATTCTACATTGAAGTGGACGCCAAGAAGGGCAATGTAGTCCTTGCTCAAGTAAATGACCTGCCGTCCATGCCTGCTACCATCAGTAAAGACGGTATTGTCAAGGATGAGAAAGCAAAGGATGCGTATGTCAAAGAGGCAAATCTGCGCTTGGCATACTGGTATCCGAAGGTAGGTACCCATACAGCGAAACTGCCGCAGTTAGCCTATTTACCGACAGCCGATGCCAAGTCTCTGCAAATCGATGCTGCTACGGGTGCAGTGGAAGCAACCTGGCTGGAATGGAAAGCTAACTAATAACCAGTACCCGATATGGTGTAGAAGCCATGTCGGGTTTTCCATTTCATCATTATCGGAATTCATAAACACTTCAAGGTAGGTAGGATTTTTTTTCTTTTTGTAGAATATCTTCTTGATTCCCATTTGAATTGGCAAACAATGCCGATCACGAGAAGGAGAAAGTGCAATGAAACGGCCAACTTATACCCTACCAAGTATTGTAAAAAAGGTATTCCGGCCCGGTGAGCGCTCCCTTCCACGTACGGAGATCTGCTCCCGGATGGAAGCGAATGAGCTGAATGCTTTTTTGGATCTGGACTGCAAGACAATACTGGATAAAGTGTTGAACATGGAGCAGTCTCCTGTGCGAGTTGGAAGCTCAGAGGCGATCGTAGAGGTCACTCACCAGCCGCATCAGGTGTACGACTTGGCTTATCGCTTTTTGCGCGATAGCCAAACACCGAAAAAGCTAGAGCAAATTGTCGCAGAGCTGCGTCGTCAAACGCAGTTTGGTTGGAACCAGATTCTTCGTATGCTGCAATTGGAACGCGATCCTCGCTTTGTGCAATATCAAGGCGACAGCAGATGGTTTTTGGCAGAGTGGATGTTGGGCAATGACCAAGTGTATGCGTTTTGCCGCGACAATGGCATTACGCAGGTAGCTGCTCGCACATTAGTCCATTTTCTGGAGCAGGAAGTAGGGATTGCTGCAGATGCTGCTTTTCTCCCTGCGCAAGATGACCGCTTCCGCATTGACGGTGATACCATGTACATCATTGCTCGTAGCGAAGATTCCAAGGAAGAGCAGGTGGCCCTCGAGGTTGCTGTTGCTGCCCCTTCTGTATCGATAGGAAACAGCGAGTCCGTCTCAGAAGAAATTGCATCGGAAGAACCAGCGAATCCCTTACACCAGGTGGAAGAACAACAAGAAGTACTATTTACTAAGGAGGAAGCTACTATGTCTACCATTACCAACCAGCAAGTTCTTGAGGAAGTACAAAAACTGATGCAAGATGCCATCAACCGCTTGGAGACAAGAAACCATGAAATGTCCCAAGAAGTTGTCGCTCATTTTCAACAAAGCAATATGCAAGCTATAGAAGTGCTAATGAAAGAGAAACATAAGCATGAGCAGATCGTACTTGGCATTCAACAGGTGCTGGCGACCAGTGAACAACAATGAGTAAACTTGAGGCTACGATCCGGTTAGAGCAGAGATTTGCCTTCCTGCGCGAGGTTATCGCGGGCTATCGGATTCGCCTTCAAGACATGGAGCAGGAAGTGGTGGAGCTTTTTTCCGCCAACCAGCTCTCTGCTATTTCAGCATGCATGGGCGAGAAGCAGCGCATCGTCAGGTTGATGAATCGACTGGAACAATTTATTGTTCAATGGGAAAGCAACAACACGGATGTGGGTATCGCACATGAACCAAAGCGAGAACACTTGAACACATGACGAATAATGCGGTAAAATAGGGGGATTGTGCATGATTCCCCGCGCATGCCGCGTGGGATGGAAAGGAGATCCAAACCCTCTATGTCGGTAGGAAGAAACGAACTGTGCCCTTGTGGGAGCGGAAAAAAATACAAAAAATGCTGCGGGGTTGTCACTCCAATTACGGAGCTGCGTAGCCGCCACGAGCAAAAGCTGCAAAAAGAATACGCTGGCTGGGTCGAAAGACTGAACCATTTTGTCGGCGCAAATGTAACCAGCGAGACGATTCAAGAAGCGCGGAGTCGTTTTGCCGAAGAGGTTGGTTTGACCCAAGAGAGTGTCGCACGTCCTGAATGGGCAGCGCATTTCTTCAATTGGTGTGTATTGGACCTCAAAACAGGTGGAAGCACGCTGCTTGAGAACTATATCAAACAGCATGGACGTCGGATGGAGCCTGATCTTCGCCGTGCGTTTGCTGGATTGCACCTGAATGTTTATGAAATCGTAGAAGTGGATCGTGATGTCATCACGGTTCAACAACCGATTTCCGAAGAAAAACACTACCTGCTTCGTGCCAATACGTTGAATGTTGTCCCTGGACAATTGATCGTAGGGCGCCTGCTGAATCTAGGTCTGCGTGATATGCTCTTCTCTGGCAGCATCATCTTGCAGCCACATGTCAAGGAAAGCCTGCTCGAGTGGTTACACCAACATCCAGAAGTAGAAGCTGCGAAAACAGATACGAGCGAGAGAAGTTATACGACAGAGCTGTATCACTTCATCGTTCAATTTGGCGAAGCGGCAAGCGAGACAGAAGCACCGAAGCAAGATTCGCTCCTGCGACGCACTTATGCCATGCCAGATCGTAAACAGCTGCTGAAAGTAATCGAGTCGAATCCTGCTTTTGAGCTGAAAAAACGGGACGGAGCTCGCGAGACATGGGTCTATGCGACACGCAAGGAAGAGCATTTGTTCCCGAATTTAAAGGATGCCTTGCTGGAGCTATACGAAGTACAGGCAGAAGTGATTTTGCAGGATGACAGCCTGGTTCTGGAAGGGTATGCGCCGCAGTTGGACGAAGTTGCAGAACTTTTGCTGCTGCTTGCATTTGAGAAAGAAGAGGAGATTCGCGTTCTTACTTCAACGGGCTCTCGTTTGTCCAAAGGAACTCTGTTTATCACGAGTCAGCCTACTTTGCCACCAAAAGTGTTGCAGTGGGCAGTCCAAACCTATTTTGCTGAAAAATGGCTGGTTACTTCCCATGAACAGCTCGATGATTTGGCTCCGCTCTTGGTTGCGGCTACAGACAACGAGGCGTTGCATGAAAAACTCCACAAGCTGATGGAGCAAATGGAACAGGATCATAAAATCGGACAAGGCTTGGCTCGCTTTATCCGAATGGACATGCTTCGTCCTCGCCTCTCGTTGTCAAATGACAGCCTGCATGTGCATAACCTGCTGCGCCGTCCGTTGATCGAGGGCTTGCCGGAGAGCGTGTACACCGTGCATCCTGACAGACTTGCGGACATCAATCGCTTCGTGCAAGAGATGACCGAAGGCAAGTCGGAAGCAACCGTTAAAAAGTACGATGAGGTCATGAACAACTTCCGTTCATTCGTCAGAGGAGCGTTTGGCCCATCTTTCACATGGGAGAAGCTGCGCAGAGAGGACCTGGTATACTTCCTCGTCCACGACATTTTCACGCGCACGGACGCAACGACCAAAACGTTGGCAACAAATCTGATGTCTGTTTTGACGGCCTTCTTCAAGTGGCTGGATAAGCAAGGACCATACGCACTTTACTCTGTCATGCAGCCATTGTTCGCAGAGTTGAAAGAAACATTGCCGGAAGCCTATCGCTTGCGTGGCGTGCTGGAAAAAGAAGCGACTCAAAATCTTTACAGCAACCCGATGGTGATCAAAGATATCACGGAAGAATCGATGCTCGTGCAAGAGATCACTTCCTCTGGATGTACGGCAAAACTTTCAAATGGCGAGACAATCAATCTGTCTATTGGCGCCGAATTGGGTGCTATGCTGGCAGCAGATTGGATGATCCATGGCTTGTTCGGTCAAGGTGAGGACGGTAATTGGAGACTGTTCGGTACGCCTGAGGTGTATCCGCCAGTCATTGCCCAAGTGCTGGGCGCACCAACAGGAGTTTTGGTATAGATCCACTACGCATAAAAAACCCGAGGATTCGTGTCCTCGGGTTTTTTGTCTTTGTCTTGATTTGTTTTTGCGTATAAATTAATGAGCCCATTCGCGGAGTGCCTTGTCTTTCGGCAGCAAAAAGCCCATAAACCCGATCAACGGGAGGAACGAACATAATAGAATGACAAAGCTCAGACTGTAGAGATCGGCGAGATAGCCGAATACGAGAGCGCCCATGCCTCCCATTCCAAAGGCAAGCCCGATAATCAGTCCGGATACGGTCCCGATTTTGCCAGGCAATAGCTCTTGCGCGTATACGACCGTGACGGAAAAGCTGGAAAGCATGATAAAACCGCTGATCATCAGCAATGGAAAAGTCCAAAACCCTGAGACGTAAGGCGTCAGCAGTGTCAGTGGAAGTGAACCGAGTGTGGAAATGATGAGCAAGTTTCTTTTACCGAATCGGTCCGACAGCGGTCCCCCAAAAAATGTCCCAATCGCGCCTGCGAAAAGGAAACCAAAAATGACGAGCTGTGCACTGGCGTACTCCATATCTTTGACATACATCAAATAAAACTGGTAAAAGCTTTGATAGCCAGCATTCATCCAGGATCGTACACTGACGATGGCAATCAAGAGGCCGAGGGCAATCAGCCGCTTGTTCCGATTCGTATACGTGACAGGTGCGGCAGTAGCCTTTTTCAAACGCTGTTCCCCACGATACCATAGAGCAACATAGAGCAAGATGCCGCTAGCTAATAGCGCGGGCAGAAGAAACCAGGCAGCCCCTGTCTGTCCCAGGTTCGCAAAGACTAGAATAGTCATCAGGGGAGCGAGTGCTTGCCCAGCATTTCCACCTACTTGAAAAATCGATTGCCCCAGCCCTCTGCGAGGACCGGATGCCAAGTGGGCGAAGCGTGAGGCTTCTGGGTGGAAGATGGCTGAGCCAATTCCAACACAGGCGACAGCTACGAGAACGAAATAGTAATTGCCGGAGAAAGCGAGTGCCAGCATCCCCAATCCCGATACGATCAAAGCCAGTGGTGGCAATAAAGGGATCGATTTGCGATCGGAGAAGTAACCGACGAATGGTTGCAAAACAGATGAAGTAAGATTCATGACGAGTAAAATCATTCCGACTTGTGTAAACGTTAACGCCAGGTTTTTCTCTACAATAGGAAGCAATGCAGGGATGACTGCTTGCAAGCTGTCGTTTAACAGATGCGCAATGCTAATGGCAAATAGCATGCGGTAGACAGTCGGTGCCGTAGTCCCTGCTGGCGTAGAGTGAATGGGTGTCGATGAGGCACTCATGTCAGTTCATCCCCAACCTTTCTTTCGTAGCTAACTTTTCAGTTTGGTTCAATGTAGCACGGATTCTACAGGACGTCATCCATAAACAACGGGAATATGATGGCCGGAAATAAAGGATTTGATCTGTCAGGAAGTTTTTAAAAAGGTAGGTAAATGGAGAAACGCTGTCGAAAAAAGAGAGGAGCACAATGGACTAGACCATGAGCAGAAGGCTAGGGGGAATGCTGGAATGCTGGAAGGTATAACAGAATACTGGCTATGCGTGGGAGGGGCCAACGTTGACGTGCAGGGAGTCACTTCTGCCAGACTGTTGCCTGGAACAAGTAATCCGGGTGAAGTGCATCAAGCAGCAGGCGGCGTAGCTCGAAACGTGGCGGAAAATCTGGGATGGCTAGGAGAAGAAGTGCAGCTGTTTGCTCTGGTGGGAGAAGATGCAGATGGCGAGTGGCTAAGACAGGTCACAGCAAATAGTGGAGTTGCTACCCATGGCATGCTGCGAATCGCAGGAAAATCGACTGGGCGTTACTTGGCTATTCGTGATCGTGATGGTGAATTGTACACGGCTGTTGCAGATATGGAACTAAATGAAGAGTGGCCAGCGGAGATTGTCCAGCAAGGTCTCAAGCGTTTGCCTCAGGCTGCAGGTTTGTTCCTAGATGCCAATCTTCCCGTCGATGTCATGCGGGCATTTTTGGCGGAAGCAAGGCGACTTGACAAAAAGATTATCGTGGACCCTGTTTCTGTGAAAAAAGCAGAAAAATGGAAAGGGTTGCTTGAAGGCGTTCATATACTTGTCGCAAGCATTGAAGAACTGGAAGTGTTAGGTGGCCAATCGCTCCATTCCTATAATGATGTGGAAGCATGCGCGAAAAAATTGGTGGCAGAAGGAATTCATCAGGTCATGGTCATTTGTGGGGAAGCAGGGCTGTGGCTGTGCACCGCCCATGAGGAAAAATGGCTTGCTGCACCGACTATGCCGATTCGGGAGGCAGCGGGAGATGTGTTTGCAGCGGGTATCATTTACGCTCAAAACAAAGCATGGTCCCTTACAGAACAAGCAGCTTTCGGTGTTGCTCTGGCGGAGATGAGAACAAAGGGAAATGGCCGATACGATATCGATGCTCTTCTGGCACGAAAAGATTACTATGCTGCAAAAGAAAGACAGATCATCGACAGAGAATGAAAATACATAGCTTGACGTACACTACCCGTTAGTTGGAATTAGGAGGAGTGTATGTCATGGAAAAGAAATCGAATGATGTCAACGGAAAACAAGAGAGCCATGTTCGGCAGGGCGGAGATTCACACCGCTCCAAAAATAAGCGTCCTGATGGTCCTGTACAAGGGTTTAGTCAGGCACCACGCGGCTTGCAATAAGACGAGAATGATATCTGCTACTAAAGTCCCCTTATCGACAAAAAGATGGGGGACTTTTCGTTTAAAGGAACATTTTTCTACAAATGCAGACAACGATATGATACAATACCTGAATCAGAGTATTACCAACTGAAGAAAAAAGTGGTGCATATTGTCGAGTGGCACAATTCAAAATCGTGCCTCCCTTTACTTTGTCAAAAAGCGTGCGCGAACAAGGAGACTGATTCATATGCCAGATACTGTTGTGAAAACACGCGCTTCAGCTTCTCGAAAGAAACAGCCGAGCCGTAATCGCAAAATACGTAAACTCGTTGTATCCCTCACATTGATCACCTTGCTGTTGGTTGGCGGTGTGGCTGGAGCAATTTATTGGAAAATTGAAGACACTCTGACGGAAGTAACGAGCCCTGTAAACAGCGGATTTACTTCGCCAGTATCCCAAAATAACGATCCTGTTTACTACTCGGATAAGCCGATGTCGTTCGTATTGCTTGGTTCTGATACGCGTCCTGAGACGGGGTCCATGAACACAGACGTAATGATCGTGGCAGTTGCCAACCCGAAGACGAAGAAAGTTACCATGGTATCGATTCCACGGGACACTCGCGTCAAGATCCCAGGCTATCGCGACTACCACAAGATCAATTCTGTCTATGCTAATGGCGAAGCAGAACGCAGGCAAGCAGAGCGCAATAACCAGACGGTTACCGAAGATGGCATTTCGTTAACAAAGAAAACGTTGAACGAAGTACTGGGTATTCCAATTGAGCATTTTGTAGCCATTGATTTCGATGGTTTCAAAGCGGTCATTGACGAGTTAGGTGGTGTGGAAGTCAATGTGGATCGCAGACTAGTATACGATGATCCAACTGATGATACACATATCAATCTCCAGCCAGGAGTTCAAACATTGAATGGCGAACAAGCACTTGGTTATGTGCGACATCGTCATGACAACCGTGGAACGAAGTACTACTCCAGTGACTTCGACCGCAACCGTCGTCAACAAGAGGTCATCAAGGCTGTCGTGGGCAAAACGGCTTCTCTTGAAGGCTTGACTAAGATTTTTAACGTTATGGACGTAGGTGCCAAGAATATACATACGGATCTTTCCAAGGATCAGATCAAAGGCTTGGCCTACGATTTCAAAGGATTCAATTCCTCTACGGTCACCGCACTGGAAAATGGGGCATATTGGCAGGGAGGATACACGTATCTCGAAAAAGAAAAGCTCGATGCTGTACGTGATTCCTTGCAAACAGAGATGGGATTGAGTGGAAGCGTCGTAGCGTCGCTCAACAATTCGCCGATACTTGGTTCCGGTGAAGCGGTTGCGACAAGCAACAAGAAGAGCGTAAAGAAGAAAACGACAGAATCAGCTGCGTCAGCGCAAGCTAAGTCAAAAACGGGGGCTCAAAAAGAACAAGAGCCGACGAATACAACAGGGGATCAAGACGGTACGACAAATGAAGGCGCAATGCCGCCACCTGATGTTGTGACCCCAGACGGGCAAGGCCAGTCGACTGATCACGGTCAAGAAGCGCAGACGCCTTCGGCTGATGCAACACAATCACCTGGAACTGTACCAGCAGGTAATAACGGCAGCAACTCCACTCCACCGCCGGATATCATCCCGCCGTCCAGTCAGGATGCTGGTCCACCACCTACAGAAGGTCCGAGCACGAACTCCTAAAGAATACGAAAAACACCCGTTCATAACCAGCGGGTGTTTTTTATTTGTCGATTCATTAGAAATTTTTAAAAATTCGTTTATGGAAAAGGTTTAGAAAACACCAATTTCGTGGTACAATAATAATATGCTGATAAGACAGATTAATCAGATAATTATTACTGACTGGAGGGATTTCTATGACGATTTTTTTGGTGAACCTGTTTCTGGTGATTGCGTTTGTGTACCTGATCAGCCGCCAACAAAACGAAGAGTTTGTGTACGATGAAGATTTTTTCCTCCAGAACCCTTCAGCACTGGAAGAATATCAGCAGATGCCGATCGATTTCCAGCATGCCTTTTTCCGCAAGCATAAAGAGTGGATTAAGGAAAAATATATGCGCGGAGAAAGCTACATTTTGGGTTACTGTCCAAACAAAGAAGTACGTCGTGCGTGGCTGTCAGAATTCATGAATCAAAAAAATATGAACAATACACCGACTCCTTCTTCGTGAAGGGGTTTTTCGCATCTGTAGGACTCGTGCTATACTGCTACGAGAGAATATCGTGAAACAGGAGGAAAGAAATACGTGCTACAATTTATGGTGGAAAAACTAAATCAACAGTTACATATGCATGGAATGATTTCGGATATCGTCTTGCGCTCCGACCATTCTTTGTTGGAAGAATCGGAAGAGCAAGAAGTTCTGATCACGTTTTCCGAGGCGGAGGACGAGAAGCAACCAAAGGCTACCATCCATCTGTTCTCGCTTGAGGAAGAGGACAGCTGTGAAATTGAGGTGGAAATTGACTACCCTTATAGCCTGCAAGATGAGGAAATTCAACAATTATGGACGCAAGCAAAAAGCTTGGTAGCCGAGTGCTCGCTGACAGAAAAACGTCGATTTGTGGAGCCTGGCAAGCAGGCAGAAGCGAATGTCCTGCTGGATTATCACTTTGTCGTGCAGTTGCCGCAAACAGAAGCTGAGGAAATGGCATTTGCGGAAACCCTCGCAAGATTTTCCGCAGATTTGGGGATGCTCGTCAAGCTCGTCATAAAAAAATAGTCTGTTGATAAGTAAGCTCAGGAGCTGTGTCCCTGAGCTTTTTGTATGAAATGTTAGGAAGAAGGAATATGAGAAGGGGAGAGAGAATCGTATAAATAATGAAATGAATGAGCATTCACTCGTTAGGAGGGCGTTTCACATGGAACTTTCAAAAGTATGGGAACCGATTCAAATTGGTTCGATGACGTTGCCAAATCGGATAATGATGGGGTCCATGCACGTTGGATTCGAAAAGCTTCAGAATGGTGTAGCCAGGCTGGCCACCTTTTACGCAGAGCGTGCCAAAGGAGAAGCAGGTCTGATCGTGACAGGAGGGGCTGCCGTACATCCAAAAGGCGGCATGGGCGACGAGTATTGCAATGTATATCATGACGAGGATATCGAGAAATTGCGCCTGATCACGAAAGAGGTTCATCAAGCCAATGGGAGAATTGCGTTACAGCTGTTCCATGCCGGGCGTTACGCGTATAAGGAAGCAACGGGATTAGACCCGGTAGCACCTTCGCCATTGCAGGCGCCGATTAACCGATGGAAGCCGAGAGAGTTACGCGCAGAGGAGATCGAAGCTACGATCCAATGCTTTGCTGATGGTGCCGTCCGCGCCAAAAAAGCTGGTTTTGATGCCGTAGAGATTATGGGTTCGGAAGGATACTTGATCAATCAATTTTTGTCCCCTGTGACGAATAAACGAGAAGATGAGTGGGGTGGGGACTTTTTACGCAGAGCCCGCTTTGGCATCGAGGTGGCTAAGCGGGTTCGCCAAGCAGTGGGACCGGAATATCCGATCATCTACCGTATGTCGGGTTTGGACTTGATGCCAGATAGTACGACGATGGAAGAGACATTGCAATTTGCCAAAATGGTTGAGGAGGCAGGTGTTGATGCTCTCAATATCGGAATTGGCTGGCATGAATCACAAGTACCGACGATTGGTATGATGGTGCCGCGTGGAGCGTATGTTTGGGTGGCTCAGCAAGTCAAGCAGGTCGTGAACATCCCGGTTATCGCCAGCAATCGAATCAACGACGTGCGCCAGGCTGAAAAGATTTTGTATGAAGAATGCTGTGATATGGTTTCGATGGCCCGACCATTTTTAGCGGACCCGTATATCGTTCAAAAAAGTCAAGAAGGACGATTTGATGAAGTAAACACATGTATTGCTTGCAATCAAGCCTGTCTCGACCATATTTTTGATGGGAAGGTAGCCTCCTGTCTGGTCAATCCTCTCGTGGGCAGAGAAGCAGAGTGGCAGTTGGTTCCGGCGGAAAATCGTAAGAAGGTAGCTGTAATCGGTGCGGGGCCTGCCGGTTTGGAGGCAGCTCGTGTGCTGGCAGAACGAGGGCATCAGGTGGTCATCGTGGAGGCCAAAAAACAGATCGGTGGACAATTGAATTACGCTAGACAGGTGCCGGGCAAAGAAGAATTTAATGAAACGCTTCGCTATTATCGGACAGAACTTACGCGTCTTGGTGTAGAAATCAGGCTGGGAACATTGGCGGAGGCAGAGGCACTGATCGAAGAAGGCTTTGCAGAGGTTGTAGTGGCAACGGGAGTCATTCCTCGACGTCCTGAGATTCCAGGTGTGGAGCTCGGACATGTGAAGGGATATGATGCGGTATTTGAAAAGCGCGCCAAGGTCGGTAGACAAGTGGTCATCGTCGGTGCGGGGGGAATCGCATGTGATTTGTCGCATTTGCTGATGCACGACGAAACGATTTCAGCAAAGGCAGCAGAATACTTGCAGGAGTATCGGATTCTGGATGGGAGAGCTGTTCAGCAACTGCAACAGACAAAACGAAAAATCAGTATGCTACGTCGTGGGAAGCATGTCGGATCGGGCTTGGGCAAAACGACGCGCTGGGCAGTACTCGCCAACCTGAAGCGACGTGGTGTAGAGATGCTGACGCAAATTGAATACAGCCGGATTGCAGAAGAAGGGGTATTTTTCATTCAGAATGGAGAAGAACGCATGATACCTGCTGATACGGTCATTGTAGCGGCTGGAGCGACCTCTAACAATTCGCTCTACCACGCATTGCTTGATCGACTGCCTGTGCACCTCATAGGCGGGGCTAAAGAAGCGGGAGAGCTCGATGCGAAGAGAGCCATTTTGGAGGGTGGGACCGTAGGAAGAGCGATTTAAGGCGCTGAAAAGATTTTCTATTTCGAACATGATGCTTTTCGGATATGATTAAGAAAAGTATGTCGTCTTTTTAGAAGTTTTGTCGAATCGCTTTTCAACGTACGCTAATTTTTGCAAAATGAAGTTATACTGTTCAAATTCATTTGATTGGGGGCTCTCGCCTTGATGAACCATAATGGCATTCTCTTAGGGAAACGTTACTTCCTGTACTCGTTAGCACCGCTAGTAGAGGTGGAGGGATGGACGTTTACGATAGCCCCGGGGTTTAAGATGATCGCAGGCGGGAGTGCTAATCCATTACAGACATTAATCAGCGTTTACCGAGAGACTGAAAAGGTAGCGCAACTCGTGCTTCATCATAGACGAAGTGATTCAGATGTCACTGTGCAGGCTGTATCGAGTGATCTCCTGTTAGAAATCGCCCCGGCCACTAGAACTGTAAGTGTAGCAGAAAAGCAGTAAGGCACCCTGAACGGGGTGCTTTTCACTTTCAACTTCAATCATCAATCCGAGCAATCGAGGAGGCGGCAGGATCATGGTAGGGAACGAATGGCAGGTAGGTCAGTTTCAATTGTCTTGGCTGAGTGGTGGACTCACCAAGTTGGATGGGGGTGCAATGTTTGGAGTGGTGCCAAAGCCGCTCTGGAGCAAAAGATATCCAGCCAATGATCTCAATCAAATCCCTTTGCGTGCTGACCCGATTCTGGTACAGGCTCATGGCAAGCGTATTTTGATTGAATCGGGTATGGGAAATGACCGTCTAACGGAAAAACAGAAGCGTAACTTTGGCTTGGAGGAAGAGTCACAAGTGGTGGCTTCCCTCGCGGCGAAAGGGTTGACTCCTGCCGATATTGATATCGTCATCATGACGCATATGCACTACGATCATGCCAACGGACTTGTCTCTATTCGTGATGGACAACTTGTTTCTACGTTTCCACAAGCTGTCATCTACGTGCAGGAGCAAGAATGGGCGGAGATGAGAGAGCCTAATATTCGTTCGAAGAATACATATTGGGAAGAGAACTGGCGTCCGATTGAGAATCAGGTGAAGACGTACGGAGATTCGCTCGAAGTTGTGCCGGGAATCACGCTTCATCATACAGGCGGTCACAGCCAGGGACATGCCATCGTACGGATGGAGACAGAGGGGCAGCTGCTTTTGCATCTAGCTGACATCATGCCTACACACGCCCATCAAAATCCATTATGGGTGATGGCCTACGACGACTACCCGATGACCTCCATCTTTGCAAAAGAAGAATGGATCAACAACGGGATCAAGCAAGGAGCTTGGTTCACGTTCTACCACGATAGCGTTTACCGTGCGGTGAAATGGAACGAACAGGGAGAAATAATTGATCGGATAGAAGTTGTTTTGTAAAAAGGGATAGGCAAAGACCGTCAGTGGTTTCTGGCGGTCTTTTGCGTTGTTTACGTGTTAATGTGTCCAACCCTATCGAAATTTTGATTACTCTAATAGAAATGTTTCATAATCAAAAAATTTTGAATGCTCATTGACGAACGACAATTGCCTCTCTACAATGGGAACATCACAGAGCATCTGTTCTGGCAGAGATGGAAGGGCATAACAGTGGTGAGGAGAGAGACAATGAGCTGGATCAAGATGCGTTTACAGGAATTTCACCCGATCGTCTGGTCATTAGTCGTTGGGACCGTGTTCGTCCGGGCCGCCAGCTCGATGAGCATGCCGTTTTTATTTTTATACTTGTCTAATCAAACAGATATGAGCTTGGCAATGATCGGATTGACTATTGGAGCAGGACCGCTCGCGGGTACGATCGGAGGCTTTATTGCGGGGGCATGGTCGGACAGGATCGGGCGCAGGAGAGTCATGCTCGGGGCGTTGTACGTGTGGACGCTCGTGTTCGTCGGGTTTGCGCTTAGTAAAGACCCGTGGATTCTGCTTTTGCTCAATATAGCAGGGGGGCTCTGTCGATCGTTCTACGAACCGGTCTCACAGGCGCTGATGGCAGATGTAACGCCACAAGAGAAGCGGCTTCGTGTGTTCGGTATTCGCTACATGGCGATTAATGTGGGGGTAGCGGTAGGGCCTATCGCAGGGGTAGTACTCGCGAAAAGCTCTGTAGCTCTGCCTTTCCTGATGACGGCGCTGATCTATTTGATCTATGTGATTAGCTTGCAAGGATTATTGAACAAGTTCGGCATTAAGCAAATTGAAGGTCAAAAGAAAGAAGTCGTTACATTCGGGCGTGCATTCAGTATTGTGATGAACGACAAGGCCTTTCGCTTGTACATGCTCGCCGGAGTTTTAGGAGCGATTGGTTACTCGCAGATGTCTTCTACGTTGGCAAAATTTGCAGAAATGACGGTCGTAAATGGAACAGAGCTGTTTGCCATCCTGATGACAGTCAATGCGATTGTCGTCATTGTGATGCAGCTTCCGTTGACGAACTGGGCAGAAAAAAAGACGCCTCTCACCGCGATTGTGGTGGGAAACGCCATGTATGCGGTTGGTGACGTGGGTTATGCATTTGCCAATTCGTGGTTGATATTCATCGTGGCGATGGTATTTTTCACAATTGGTGAAATCCTAACGTTTACAGCAGGGGACGTCCTAATCGACCGAATGGCTCCAGAGAGTATGCGCGGCAGCTATTACGGTGCGAAAAGCTTCAGCAACCTCGGGCAGTTCATCGGTCCGTGGATGGGTGGATTGCTGTTGGCACACTACGGAGGTACGACCTTGTTCCTGATTGTAGCAGCTACCTCGATGATGAGCAGTGCGTTCCAATGGGCGGGTGCTCGCGCCTTTGAGGCAACCCGTGGCAAGCCCTTGAATCAAGCGAGGGCTGAATCACTCTAACGTTTGCAAGATACGATCCGCCATCCGTTTATAGCCATCAGTATTCGGGTGGAAATGGTCTGTGTACAAGTAGCTTTGTTCCTTGCGCAAGAACAAGTCGTAGGTCGGCACCACGAATACTTGCGGGTACCGTGAGGCGATTTGGGACGCCTGATTGTTCCAGTCGAGCACGGGCCCGATGGTGTCGACGGCAGCTTCCGTATTGCCAAAAGGATTGTACAGGGAAGTATAGACGATCGTCGCCGTCTTGTTGACGCTGCGAATCTGTTTGAGTATCTCTTCATAGTTGACCGCAAGCTGATGAAGAGCTGTGGTCACTTTTTCTTTTTCAATGGTATACAGCCCGCCTGTTTGTCTGAACAAGTCATTGCCACCGATGGTAAAAAGAATCAGATCGGCTTGCGCGAGCAGCTTCTTTACTTGCTCCTGGGACATTTGTTTTAGCAGATCAGAAGATTCCTGTCCATTAATCGCGAGGTTTGTGAAGGTAATAGACTGGCCCGCTTTTTTCTCCAATGCTTGGCGAACGAGTCCGACATAGCCTTGGCCGTTTGCGTCTCCGGCACCGCGTGTGAGCGAATCCCCTAGTGCGACTACTTTGTGTACACCCGTTTTAGGTAAAGGCGAAGGAGGCTGCTCGTTTTTGGCAGGTAGGGTTGCGGTGGATGGGGCCAACTGCTGCGGATTCATCGCGAGGACAAACCCTGTTGCAAATAAGAGAAAAGAGAGTAAAGACAAGAGACCTGCCGTGCGCCAAAGAAGTTGGCCGGATGTGCGCATCGGGTATCCTCCTATTCGTTTTAGAGTGTATGGTCATGGTATAATGTGGATGGACATCTTATGACAGTGTACCATAAACAGAATGCCATCGTCAGTTGACGAGGGGAGACTCAGATAGGAGGGCGCACATTGGCCGAAACGGTCCTCTCAGTAAAAGGATTGCAAAAAGCGATTGGCAAAAAGCCGATCATTCATGATATTACGTTTGACGTTTTCGCCGGAGAGGTATTTGGATTTCTCGGGCCGAATGGCGCAGGCAAAACCACTACGATCCGCATGCTCGTCGGTTTGGCAAAAGCTGATGGGGGAGATATCCGCATCGGAGGTATCTCGCTTCAGGAACAGTTTCCGCAAGCGATTGCGCAGGTTGGTTGTATCGTCGAAAATCCGGAGCTGTACAAGTTTTTGACTGGCAGAGAGAATCTGGAGCAATTTGCGAGAATGAGCGGAGGTATTACGCCTGAACGCATTGAGGAAATCGTCCGCTTTGTTGATTTGGAGCGGGCGATTGATGATAAGGTAAAAACGTACTCGCTCGGAATGAGGCAGCGACTGGGGATCGCGCAGGCACTTTTGCACCGTCCGAAAATATTGATCCTGGACGAACCGACGAATGGATTGGACCCGGCGGGGATCCGTGAGTTGCGTCAGTTTATTCGCAAGCTGGCCGAGGAAGAAGGGCTCGCTGTCTTCATTTCGAGTCACCTTCTCAGTGAAATCGAGATGATGTGCGACCGGGTGGCGATTATCAGCCAAGGGAAGGTCATTTCGGTTGGATTAGTCAAAGAACTGATGGAGCAGTTTGCTGATCAGGTCGATTGGACAATCCCATCTTCCCACATACAAAAGGCCGAGGAAGTCCTGCGAAAACTGCAAGCAGTGACAGAGGTGTGGGTAGTCAGTGAAGAGCGCCTGAAATCACGCATGGATATAGAAAAAGTGAGCGAGGCTAACCAAGCGTTGGTCAATGGCGGCATACCTGTGATGGGAATTGCGACGAAGACGGTAACTCTGGAAGACCTGTTCCTTACATTGACGGGAGGAGGGGGAAGTCATGGAGCAGAGCATGGTGGGGCTCGTACAGAATGAAACCATAAAATTGCTGCGTCGGCGCCGTTTTCTCGTCGTCGTGCTGATCTTGGCGATTCTGATTCCGATTTTTACATATGCACAGTACCGCTCGGTTGTCACTGCACAAGAACGAATGGGGACAACTGACTGGCGCCCGCTATTAACCCAGCAAATCGTCGATATGCAAAACAGGCTGGCATCAAGCCGTCTTCCCGAAGAGTGGCGGGATTTTATCAAGGTTAGGATCGCACAGCAGCAATATTATTTGGATCACGACATTAACCCAATGGCACCGGGTGGACCTACATTCGCCCGTGGCTTTATGGATCAGGCCATTTCGATGTTTTTGCCAATGATTATCGTCGTACTCGCGGTCGACCTCGTATCTTCTGAGTTTAGCGAGGGGACGGTCAAATTGTTATTGACGCGACCCGTACGGCGATGGAAGGTACTGACCAGCAAATATATCACTCTGCTGCTGTTTACCTCTCTCACTGTTCTCACAACACTGATTCTTGCCTATTTGCTTTCTGGGGTCGTGTTCGGCTATTCGGGATGGGACCTGCCTATTTTGACTGGATTTCAAGTGTCGGGAGGAGAACTGGAGACATCTGGCGCATTCATGTTGCCACAATGGCAATTTTTACTGATGCAGTACGGGCTTGGTTGGTTCGTCTGTGTCGTGGTTGCAACGGTAACCCTCATGGTCTCTGTTTTGGTTCGGAGTGCAGCTGCGGGGATGGGAATCATGATGGCAGCGTTGATCAGCGGAACGATCCTGACGCAGATGGCATCCTCCTGGGAATCGTCCAAATACTTGTTCGTGGTAAATTTGCAGCTTACGGATTATCTCAATGGAACACTGCCTCCGATTAAGGGGATGACGTTGCCGTTCTCGTTGACGGTATTGAGCGTATGGGCGATCGCAGCGCTAATCATTGCGTACGCGACTTTTACCCGTAGGGATGTCACATCCTAATTTGGCTTTTTCCGTTACTTTCTGACATGTCTGCTCGTCTTTACCATGACGAATGAAAAAGACAGCGAGAGGGGAAAGGCGAAACAGAATGGACGTATTATGGAAAGCAGGATCGGTGACACTATCTGGTATGCTTGAGCTGTGGGCAGCGATCCCTGTAGGTTTTATGTTGGAACTACCACCGGTGTTAATCGGAATATTTAGTGCGGTGGGTGCGATCATCAGCGCAGGTGTCGTCATTTTTCTGGGAGGCTCCTTGCGTACCTGGCTTTTAAAGCGTGTAGAGAAACGCAGCAAGCGTCAAGGGCGTATGTGGCAGATATGGGATAAATACGGGGTAATTGGCCTTGGTCTCGCTTCGCCGCTTTTAACGGGAGCACCGCTCGGAGCTGCTATTGGTATCTCGCTGGGAGCACCTACGAAAAAGCTCATGTTGTGGATGTCGGTGGGCATCATTATCTGGAGCGTGTTATTGACGGCAGGAGTGGCTTTTGGTCTTTTGCACTTCATGGTACCAGAAGCGAAATAGCTTGTATGCATGAAAAACCGCCAATTTTTTCTGGCGGTTTTTGTTCATACGAATTCATAGCGAGAGTCTGTAGACAATCTCTCCATCGTATACGTCGCCGGTTTCTTCAAAACCGAATTGACTGTATAAATGTCTTGCACTCGCATTGCCCGTCCATACAGTCAAGTTGACAAATCGGCTTTGTGGGAAACGGTTCCGTACCGTATCCACTATCGCTACGAGAGCCGCTCTGCCATATCCTTTGCCTTGATACTGTTGATCGATGAAGAAGCCGTTGAACCAGTAACACCAATCTGTTGAGGCGTCATAGGTAATCATGACAAACCCAACCATTTTATCAGCGCCATACAGACAGAATGGTTCATATACGCAGTCGTCACCATCAGGGCGGATGTGAACCTTTGCCAATGAAACGGCAACAGACGGGACAAAGCGCTGCTGCTCATCATGAACCTGCAAGCGTAGTGCATCCTGCCAGTTATCCCTGGTTGTTGGAACCAAGCGGATACGTGTGTCTTTGATAGGTCTTCACCTCAATCATCTGGATAGCTTAAGCGTAACCGATCACTCCTGAAAAATCTTCCTTTTCCGCATGGCTGTTTTTTCGTAAAATAAACTAAGGACACAAATAGAAATGTTCCCGAAAGTGAGGTAACTGACATGGACGAGAAAAAAGAAGCGTTGGTCCCTGAACTGGAGGATCTAGTTCGTAAATTTACAGAGTTGTTGACAGGAGAAGCGACTCCTGAGCGCGTAGAAATGGTGAAAGTATGGTGCCTATACACGACAATGGCAAAAGCGATGCCACCGCTGATTCAGCATTGGGGAAGCGAGCCTGAGCATATGGAAGCACGAAATCAAATTCGTGAAATCATTGAGCAAATCAAGCTGTGGAATCAGGAGAAAAATCAAAAGCATTAAGGATGGAAAAAACGCTGTCTCTTTGTGAAAGAGAACAGCGTTTTTTTTACTTCAATCGAATCTCTAACCGATGTAGAGGCATCAACTCTCCTCGGTACTCTAACAGGCGCTTCTTGATCAGCTCATGAACACGGTGTATCAAATACGTGTCACCAATACATTGATCGCTTTCTCCCATGACGGTACCGATAACACGTGCAGCCTTTTGGAACTTTTTTGATGCATGTTCCAAGAGTGAGGCATCATAAAAATCTTCCGATACGGCTAGCACTTCACCTTGTTTGAAAACGCGGAGCATGCTTTCATCCGAATGCGACCACTTTTCCCATTCGAGGATCAAGTTTTGTACAAGAGGCGCAGCCATATCCTTCTTTACCTGATAGGCGTCCATCACTAATCGGGGAGGGAGGGCAGCCACACTTTTCAATACATAAGATTCCTCGTTGCCGTCCAAGTCCTTTAATTTATAATCGCTATCCACGCTAAATGCGGTTACGTCGATTGTTTCGAACGAGAGGTTTTTATCCTGAAGCATGGAGACAGCATAGCTCATTCCTATGGCGTCAGATGCGTTCTGACCATGCCACAGAATTACGTTAGTGCCGTCTGGAATCTGTGATGGAAGGGTTAGATTTCGCAGCAGGTATGCTTTTAGCGTACTCATGTCTTCGGGAGAGACCCCTTCTACTTGTTTGAAGAAAGAATGAATCCATTCTATCCTTTCATTCATCCCGTTTGCCGTTTCCAGTCGATGAAGCGGTCCAACCGAGAAATCATCGTCGATGCGGATGATGCTTTCTGTCTGTAACAGATTTTGTTTGTGAAAGACGGACCGGAGGGTACCGTAAGAAGAGGGACCGAAGCAGATGTGAAATTTGTTCATAAGTTAGCTCCTTATATTTATCTTCCTTCATTATATCGTAATTGGATTTGTGAGCAAAAAATAGAACAGCCTCTTTTGATAGACAAAAAAAGACACGACCCTGAAAATCAGGTCGTGTCTTTTCAGTTGTAGAGAGTTTTTTACGGATTCCACGTGATGTGCTTGGTAGTCTCCATTAGTTCATTTAAGGTGACTCCGTTTGCAGTCACTACCACATACAACGATTGGTTGTCGGATTGAGCATTAAAATGAACCGAGTGCTGGGCTGTTGATGCTTTTGAATCGGATTGATCAAAAGAAACAGCGATGGCCTGCTCTCCGTTGACTGCGAACAACTGAGTAGCGGAGAAAGTGCCTGGGATAGAGAGGCTGCGCTTTCCTTCTGTATTACGCACAACATCTATGCGAATCCAGTCGTTGTTCCGCTTGTAATCTGCTGTCAAGCGAGTCACCTTCTGGCTGGTTTCCGATTCATATTGGACCGATACCGTACTCATCGAGAACCCATTCGGTGCTTGCGTAAGGGCAGGCACGGGCATATCTGATGCTTGTACAGCGGTGTTCAAATCCGAGAAGGAGGAGAGCGTAATGGGCTGCTTCGTTGCCGTCGGCAACGCTGGACCCACTAATGCGTTCTCCGTTGTACCGCTATCCGCATTGTTTGGTTCCACTTCGGAGGCAATCCCAAAAGTCGTAGGTTTCTCTGTAGTAGAGCCATTTGATTCCTTAGCGGCTACAAGGTTACCAGTATTTGACGATTCGGCTGGAAGCTCCGATTTCGCTTTTGCTGCTTGATCAGCCGTATTTCCTTGCAGTCCGCGAGATGCCACGTTGCTCCGCTCGTCTTTCATTACTGTACGTGGCTCAGGTGTTGTTACTTTTTCCTGTGGTTTGACCATCGCAATCGCATTGTTCGATTGGGTAGGTGGTGCAGGAGGTGTATCTGTTGCCGGTGCAGTCGGAGTGACCTGCGATTGTGTAGCAGCGGACCCTGGATTGCTTTCTGCCTTTTTCATCGCCTGACTATCGGCAGCTGCTGGTACGGAAGCGAGAGCAGGTGCTTGAGCTGACGGTGCCGATTTTGATCCCGATTCGTTGAATGCAAAGGTGCTCTGGTTGTCTTTCATCCCGTCTTCTTGTATGGCAGCCATTTGAATAGTACTCGGTGACAGCTGTTGGTAGCCGACGAAACCAACTGCGAGCAAAACAGCCGCTGCGCTAACCCAGGCGTATGAAGGGAAGCCTTTGGTCCAGCGCTTGTTTGGCTTTGCTATCACTGTGCTAGTTTGTTGCTCTGAAGATGCAGTAGCGGCGTGAGGGGGTACACCTTTTCCGGCGGTCTGGTAGATTGCTTGCATGATTCTGTCTTCCAGGTTCGCTTGAGGTAGTGGAACCTCCTTCAAGAACTGCACCTCCTCTTCTGTTGTCATTTGCGTTTCTATCCAAGCGATGCATTCGTCACAGGTTTCAATATGCGAGTGCGAATCGCTATCTGTGTCATCTAGCCATGCTTTTCTAAATGCCTGGCAGTTCATGTACGAGCCCTCCTTCCTTGCGGGATAACAATTTTGCGAGTTCCTGACGAGCACGCAAGTAACGGACGCGAGCTGTAGATTCGGCGATGCCTAAGAGTGTAGCTATTTTTTCAAACGGATATTCGTGCGTACAGCGAAGGACGATCACTTCTCGATAAGAATCTGATAGTAAGGAAAAGGCCTCCTGGATTTCTCGACGTTGCTCTTTTGTCATGAGCGATTCCTGAGGGGATTCGTCACGTGTATTGGATGGCACATAAGCCAATTGTTCATCCGAGTCATGATACTTTCGGCGACGCAAGAAGTCGATGCTCTTATTTCGGGCAAGCGTATGTAACCAAGAGGAAAACTGGCTGTCCCCACGGAATGTGGACAGTTTTTCATACGCTTTTACAAATACTTCCTGAGTGAGATCCTCTGCATCAGAGCGATTGTTTACCATTTTGTAAATGAAAACGTAGATCATATGCTGATATCGCTGGATGAGGTCGCGATACGCTTCGATGTCGCCTTGAAGAATCCGCTGAATGATTTCGGCGTCGGATTGCATTGAATCTTTGGCCTCCCTTCCCTCTATGAGACGCTGGTTATTCGTAAACGTTTCAGACCAGCGTTTCGATTTCTATAATATCGTATGGATAGCCTTGTTCGACAAGAAAAAGCTGGCGATGGAGCGAAAACTCCTGCTCTCTCGTGTCTCGTGTTACCAATGTATAAAAATGGGCGGTGTTGTTGTCTGTTTTGGGCCTTAAGATACGTCCCAGGCGCTGTGCCTCTTCTTGTCTGGAACCATACGTCCCGGAAATTTGGATCGCGACGTTGGCATCCGGCAAATCAACCGCAAAGTTGGCTACCTTGGATACGATCAGGCGTGTAATTTCCCCTTTTTTAAACTGAGTGTACAAAAGCTCACGTTCTTTGTCCGGTACTTTTCCTGTAATGAGTGGCAGTTGGAGGGCTGTAGCCATCTGCTCAAGCTGATCAATATATTGCCCGATGATCAAAACGCGATCGTGGGCGTGCCTCTCCAATAGCTCGCGGACGACCTCCAGTTTCTTTGGATTTTCTGCCGCAATGCGAAACTTTTGACGAGCGCTTGCATGTGCATAAGCCTCCCGCCACTTCGGCTCAAAGGGGAGTCGAATTTCTCGGCAATGCGCTTCTGCGATCCAGCCTTGCTCTTCCATGACTTTCCATGGAACCTCGTACTTTTTTGGACCAATCAGGGTGAAAACATCTTCCTCCCGCCCGTCTTCCCGAACAAGAGTAGCAGTCAGCCCAAGTCTGCGAGTGGCTTGAATCCCAGAAGTAACACGAAAGATGGGTGCGGGCAACAAATGCACCTCATCGTAAATAATAAGCCCCCAGTCGCGCTCTGAAAAGAGTTTCAGATGAGGAAAATCATCTTCGGCGGTGGGGCGGTATGTAAGAATTTGATAAGTCGCCACAGTTATCGGCTTGACTTGTTTGTTGTCACCAGTGTATTCGCCGACCATATTTGGATCAAGGCCTGTTTTGTCCAAGAGCTCTGCGATCCATTGCCGAACGGAAGTGGTATTCGTTGTCAAAATGAGGGTGGCAGTCTGTAATTGGCAAATCGCACCAAGTCCAATGACGGTTTTTCCAGCACCACAGGGCAGGACGAGCACGCCGCTTCCCCCGGTCACAGCTCCGCCAGAATAGAAGGCATCAACAGCTTCTTGTTGATATGAACGTAAGGAGAATGCTCTGCCATGGGATGTCGTTTCCCGCAAGCTGACTGCACAGGATTCGCCTTCTGTATAGCCCGCCAAATCCTGAACAGGAAACCCGAGCTTGATCAGCTCTTGCTTGATCAGTCCGCGCGCATAGTTTTTGATGACAAAATCGCTTTCAAAAAGAGCAGCGATGGATTTATAACTGGTCACCTCTGCTAAAAGAAGCGGGTCATCACTTATTAATACGAGTTGATCACCAATGCGTTCCAAACGAAACAAGCCGTATTTTCGCATGGTATCATCTATCTCTTTGACGATGGTAGGCGGGACACCATACTTGCTGTAGCTGCCAAGCACCTCTGTTACCTCTTGTGATGTAAGACCAGATGCTGCCGCATTCCAAAGCGATAATGGGGTGATCCGATAGGTATGGATGTATTCTGGGTTCTTGATTAGCTCAGTAAAACCGCTGATAGCTTGTCTGGCCTCAGGAAATAAAGGATGCTGAGTTTCCAACAATATCGTCCGATCACTTTGAACGATCAAGGGCAGGTCTGGACGGTACGACAATAGACTCACCTCGTTACAAAAGGGCATAGGAATCAGCACTATGGTATCACAATCTCGAAAAGAAAGAAAAACGAACAGGTAACATTTTGGCTACGATGGGAAACAATATCCCAAAGCATGGACGGAAAGGATGGCGGGAGCATGGCAATTTGGGGAAGCTTGTTTAATTTGGTCTTGGTCATGATCCTCGTACTCCTGAATGGGTTCTTTGTTGCGACCGAATTCGCGATTGTAAAAGTAAGGGAATCGCGCATTACCCAGCTCGCTGCGGAAGGAAACCAGCGTGCTGGTGACGTGGAGAGGGTCCTGCACAATTTGGATGCTTATCTCTCCGCTTGCCAACTAGGGATCACACTGGCTTCATTAGGGCTTGGTTGGCTGGGAGAGCCTGCCATCGCACATCTCTTGCATCCTGTATTTCGCTATTTCCAATTAAATGAAACGTTCGTTACCAGTATTTCCTTTATTATCGCTTTTTCACTGATTACGTTTTTACATATCGTGTTGGGGGAGCTGGCTCCTAAGACACTGGCTATTCAATACTCCGAAAAAGTGGTACTTGCGGTTGCCAAGCCGATCCAACTCTTTTACAAAATCATGTATCCCTTTATCCAAATGCTGAACTGGGCAGCGAGTCGTTTTCTTGCACTCTTTCATATATCCTTGGAGCCGCATCAGGAAGCACATACGGAAGAAGAAATTCGCATTCTCGTCAATGAAAGTCATAAAAGCGGCTTGATTGATCAAACCGAACTGATGTTGGTCGATAATATTTTTGATTTCTCGGAGACGATGGCAAGAGAAATCATGGTTCCGCGTACGGATATGGTTGTCTTGAACCTGCGCGACCCCTTTGACGAGAACGTCAAGCATGTCCAAAACGGACGGTTTACCCGCTATCCGGTAGTGGATGGTGACAAGGACCATGTTGTGGGGAGCTTGCACATCAAGGATATGCTCACAGGGCTTTTGGAAGGAGAGAGCAATGATCTTCAGACATTCATGCGTCCTATTTTGACTGTACCGGAGACGATCTCGATCAGCCGGTTGTTGACCATGCTGCAAAAACAACGAGGGCAAATGGCGATTATCATTGACGAGTATGGGGGCACTGCCGGCCTGGTGACCCTCGAAGATATAATGGAAGAAATTGTTGGTGACATTCAGGACGAGTTCGATGACGAGCGCCCAGAGGTGGAGCGCAGTGACGGTATGCTGTCATTGGACGGGCGTATGCTACTGGAAGAAGTCGGCGATTATTTGGAAATCGATTTGGAGTCGAGCGATGTAGATACGCTTGCAGGCTGGATTTACATGCAAATCGACCATCCGCCGCGCGTGGGTGATCGGGTAAAAGAGGGGAAGTACGAATTTGTGGTGGGAGAGGTCGACCATTACAGAATCACGAGGGTATATGTAAACAAAATCGGCAAAGCAGAAGAAGAGATCAGTTCCACGTAAGAGAGGAAAGGGGGGCTTCTCAATGCGTAATAATATGCTATAATGGGACACAAGTTGCATAGACAGCAATGAACCTAATTGCTTAGGGCGATTAGGAGCAGCGAAAGAGCAGAGACTAGAGGAGGAAGTACAGATGAGACGAGCAGTCAGTATGGTACTGACCGCATTGCTTGCGTTTTCTTTGGCAGCATGTGGCAATGAAACAGGTGGAAAAACAGAGACAGCAGCAACGACAGGCCAAGGGCAAACAGTGAAGCTAGGGCTGACACAATTCGTGGAGCACCCTGCACTGGATGCGATTCATAAAGGGATTTTGGATGGTCTGAAAGATGCTGGCTACGAAGAGGGCAAGAACTTGGAGGTAGACTCCCAGAATGCCCATGGCGACATGAACAATACGGTCTCGATCGCACAGAAGTATGCCGGAGATAAAAAGGATATTGTCGTAGCGATTGCGACACCATCTGCTCAGGCTGCAGCCAAGGCGATTGCTGACAGCCCTGTTATTTTCAGTTCCGTAACAGACCCACTCTCGGCTCAACTGGTCGGCAGTCTGGAGAAGCCAGACAAAAATGTGACCGGGACGTCCGATAAAGTATCGATGGAACAACAATTGAAGCTGGTGAAAACCTTCCTGCCTGAGCTTAAAAAGCTCGGTGTGATCTATACGACCTCCGAAATTAACTCAGAGGTACAGGTCAAGGAATTGGAAGACGCAGCGCACAAAGAAGGCGTAGAAATTATCAAGGCAGGCATTTCGCAGCTATCCGAAGTGCAGCTGGCAGCTCAAGGGCTTGCTAGTAAAGCAGATGCCATTATTATCCCAATTGACAACACCGTCGTATCCTCGTTTGAAGCGGTACTCGGAGCAGCAGAGGAAAACAAAATCCCTGTCTTTGCTTCTGATACCGATACAGTGAAGCGTGGAGCGGTCGCTACTTATGGGATTGATTACTACCAAATCGGTAAACAAACAGGCGATATGGCTGCCCGTATCTTAAAAGGGCAAAGTGTTGCTGATACTCCTGTAGAGATTTCGAAACAAGCTGATTTGTATATCAATGAAACAGCTGCTGCAAAGTTTGGGCTCACTATTTCTGAGGCACTCAAACAACAGGCGAAAGAAATCATCAAGTAAAAAGAGAGCGTCATGCTCTCTTTTTATTCTTTTAAAACGGTTTTATCCATGTTAAACTGTAGAAAAAAATTCACGAGGGGGAATTCACCAAATGTTCAAACAAAAGAAGAGTATTAAAATTTTTCAGAGTTTTTTATTTCCTTTATTGCTTTTGTCTGTTACCGCTTGTGGACAGCAAAGCGCTACCCCTGCAAACAATTCCACCCCAGCCCCTTCAAACACGACGGCACCTGCTCCGTCTACTGAAACCAAGCAGCTGACAATTGGAATTGCCCAATTCGTTGAACACCCTGCATTGGATGCAGCAAGAGAGGGCTTTATCAGTCAACTGGCTAAAAACGGCTACGAAAATGACAAGCAAGTAAAAATCAATGTGCAATCCGCTCAGGCGAGCATGGATACAGCGATTCAGATTGCTCAAAAATTTGAGGCTGACAAAGTAGATTTGGTGTTGGCCATTGCGACTCCAACGGCACAAGCTGCCGCACAAACCAGTAAAGAAATTCCGATCCTGTTTACTGCGGTAACGGATCCGGTACAAGCTGGTCTGGTTGCAGCGATGGACAAGCCAGGTGCGAACGTAACAGGCACATCGGATATGAACCCTGTCGAGGAGCAATTGAAGTTGATCAAAGAATTGAAAGCTGATGCGAAATCAGTTGGAATCATTTATAGTTCTGGTGAAGTCAACTCCAAAGTACAGGTGGATGCGGCAAAAGCTGTAGCCAGCAAGCTTGGTTTAGAAATTAAAGAAGCAGCGATTACGAGCGCAACAGAAGTGAAGCAAGCAGCTGAGTCCATGGTGGGCAAAGTAGATGCTTTCTACGTACCGACTGACAATATGGTTGTATCTTCGATTGCAGCAGTTATCGGTGTAGCCGAGGCACAAAAAATTCCGGTAATCGCAGGTGAAGAAAACTCTGTGAAGAGCGGAGCGATTGCCACTTACGGGATTGACTACACGAAGCTGGGCGAGCAAACAGCTGATATGGCAGCAAAAATCCTGAAGGGTGAAGCGAAGCCAGCAGATATGGCTGTTGAAGTGCAAGCAGATATGAAGCTCGTATTGAATAAGAAAGCAGCGGAAAAAATGGGTGTGACGATTCCGCAAGCCATGCTCGACCGTGCTGGACAAGTGATCGAGTAATAAATGCAGTAATTGGAGGATTTCTTCTATGAATCAACTGGCAATAATGGGAGCCATTGAGCAAGGTTTACTTTTTGGTATCTTGGCTCTCGGTGTATATCTGACCTTCCGCATTCTAAACGTTCCTGACTTGACCGTAGATGGTAGTTTTGCCTTGGGAGGCGCTATCGCAGCTAAGTTCATTATCGATGGAACCAATCCGTTCTTGGCTACACTGCTGGCGTTCATTGTAGGTGGCTTGGCTGGAGCTTTTACTGGCGTCTTGCATACCAAAGGAAAGATTAACGCACTTTTGGCGGGGATCTTGACGATGATCGCCTTGTACTCGATCAATTTGCGTGTCATGGGAAAAGCGAATCTGCCTCTTTTGCGGGAGGATACCTTGTTCACTTATGTGAAGGATATGGGCATTCCGAACCTGGCCGTAGGTGGAGTTACCTTGCTGTCTGGAGTAGCTATCGTCTTTATCGTAGGTGTTATGGTGTTGAAGCTCATCATTGACTGGTTCCTGCATACGGATATGGGTCTTGATTTGCGCGCGACAGGTGACAACTCGAAGATGATCCGCAGCTTTGGGGTAAACACGGATTCGACAACAATCATCGGTTTGGCTCTCTCCAATGGTTTAGTAGCTCTAGCTGGTGCGTGGGTAGCCCAATACCAAGGCTTTGCGGATGTAGGAATGGGGATCGGGATGATCGTCATCGGTCTGGCTTCCGTTATTGTCGGGGAAGTTCTGTTTGGCAGCTCTTCGATTTTCCGAGTGACGCTCGCTGTCATTCTCGGCTCGATCGTGTACCGCTTGGTCATCGCCATCGCGTTGGATCAGGGACTCAATCCTTCTGACATGAAGCTGATCACTGCCCTGATTGTTATCTTTGCACTGACTGTCCCGACTGTGGCAAAAGGCATCTGGAAAAAGCAAGCGGTACGCACGGCAAGGGGAGGAAGCAGCGATGCTTAATATTACAAACGTCAACAAAGTATTCAACGCAGGAACCGTGAATGAAAAGATCGCGCTTCGAAACGTCAATCTACATGTGAAGAAAGGAGAGTTCATCACCGTTATCGGTAGTAATGGTGCCGGTAAATCGACGATGATGAACATGATCTCCGGTGGACTGACGCCAGATGAGGGCAGCATTAAGATTGACGGCAAAGATGTCACGCGCTTGGCGGAACACCAACGCGCAGGTCTGATTGGTCGAGTGTTTCAGGATCCAATGGCAGGTACAGCGCCGAACATGACGATTGAGGAAAATCTGGCAATCGCTTTGGGGCGGGGAAAACGCCGTACACTTGGATTTGGGGTGAACAACCAGAAGCGCGAGCTGTTCCGCGAGCAGCTCAAGCAGTTGGATCAAGGACTGGAAAACCGCCTGAAGACCAAGGTAGGCTTCCTCTCAGGTGGACAGCGTCAAGCGCTGAGCCTGTTGATGGCTACCTTCACAGAGCCGAAGATTTTGCTCCTCGATGAACATACAGCAGCGCTTGACCCGAAACGTGCGCAGCTAATCGTAGAATTAACAGAAAAAATCGTGGAGCGCTATAAACTCACGACGATCATGGTCACGCATAATATGGAACAAGCGTTGAACATGGGCAATCGTCTGTTGATGCTCCACGATGGGGGAATCATCCTCGACATTCCGGATGAGAAAAAACGGACGATGAAACCGCAGGATCTGCTTCGTGCCTTCGAAACAGCCCGCGGTGGAGAAAGCTTCAGTGAGGATCGCTTCTTGTTAACCTAATCGGATCGAATCAGCCTTCCTGTTCAAGCGGGGAGGCTTTTTCGTTGTTGGAAAGATACGCGTACATGAATCCGGCACCGATCAAGAGGATGCCTGCGACAATGGTGAAAAGCATCGTGCCGCCATAATGCAGCAAGACGAGGCTGCCCAGGTACGGTCCGCAAGTGCGGGAGATATCCCAGTGTGTTCCCGTGATCGCGAAGTACCGCCCGCGCATCGTGACAGGTGATATCCGTGTGACGAAGGTCATCAACTGAGTCAGACCAATACTCTCTCCGATGACGAGCAACACTTGCAGGGCGAGAAGGACAGGTACACTGTCAATGAAGGCATAGCCCAATGCAACGATGAGGAAACAAATGTACGAGCCGCTAATTAACAGGCGAGCGGGCAAGTGCTGTGTCCATTTTACGAGCAAATATTCGAATAGCAGCAGCATAATGCCTTTTACTGCAATGAGCAAGGCGAGCGTTTGCAAATAGTCCGGCAGCGTGTATTTCAGATGAAGCTGGAGATTCGTTTCGGTTTGCGCGTAAAACAGACTGATCGGCAAAGACAGCAACATAATGGCAAGGGCTGGTCGATAAGTATGCCAGGAGCTGCGTGAACGAACGTCTGCTGCTTCTTCGACGGGAGCTTCTGGCAGGGGTGTTTGCGGGATTTTCCACCAGACGGCAACTGCATAGATCAATAGCGAGATCGCAGTAAACAAAAACGCCATAGCAGGCTCGTACTTGTAAATAATGACGCCGACTAAAGGTCCCAATGCGGCCCCGATGCTACTAGAGGTATTGAGTAGGGCAAAAGCACCAGCCATTTGTGCGGAGGAAATCGTATCAGCGAGATGTGCGCGGCTGGCAGGGATAAACAGGGATCGACCGGCCCCGTTGATGATGTACAGAATCGCAAAGCCCACCATGGAGTCTGCCCAAGCCATCCCGAGCATAGCAAAGCCTTGCAGGAATAGGGCGAGTAGCATGATCGTTTTTCGGCGATAACGGTCCGTGATGCCTCCAGCAAATATCGTGAGCAAAATCTCTGAAAAGGGCTGCAAGCCAATGACGAGCATGGTCATGGTGACAGAACCCCCGATGTTCTCGCTCAAGTACAATACGAGAAACGGGGCGATCATGGCGCTGGATAAAGAGGTGAGCGTTTCGCCGAACAGACGGACCCAGATGAGTGCCGGATACGCAGCAAAGAATCGACTGAGTGCATTAGGGATGTGTGGCATAAGGAAGTCCTTTCTCCGGCTTTTCCGGTTCGTTGGTGTTTTTAGAATTGTAAGGTGACAAAGGCCGAAGAAAAAGCGTACGATTAGGCGAATAGCTTTTTCATGTTTTATGAGGGAATTGGTGGTGGCAAGATGCAACTCGTTGAACAATACATGCGTTTGTGTGCGGGCCGACCTAATGAAGCCATTGGGCATCCGCTTGACATATCGTTGGCTGAAGTTGCTTCGATCTTATTTTGTACATTGCGGAATGCGACCTTGACCTTGAAAAAAATGCAGAGCCAGGGATGGGTAGTCTGGCAGCCGGGGAGAGGGCGAGGAAATCGTTCTGTATTGACATGCTTGCTTGCACCCACAGATCTGATCATGAGCGTAGCCAAGGAACTCGTGCAAAAAGGGGAGATCCGTGCTGCACGGAATATGATCGACGAACTTGGGGCAAATTTGCCAGTTTTACATGAAAAATTTTCACGATGGATGAATAGTCAGTTTGGACATCGTGTGATGCGGGAAAAGGGAAGTAAGGGTAGAATAGATACCTTACGTTTGTTTTACAATCGACCATTCGCAGGGCTTGATCCGATTCATATTCTCCTGCGCTCCGAGTCACACATGGTCAAGCAGCTATTTGATTCTCTGGTCCAGTTTGATCCCGTCACGAAAAGGATTGAACCCGCTATCGCTTTTTATTGGGAGGCTAGTGAAGAAGGGAAGCAGTGGACTTTTTACTTGCGGAAAGGTGTCTTATTCCATCATGGCCGTCCACTTGTTGCCGATGATGTGCGCTTTTCCTTGCTTCGCTTGATGGAGCATTCCTATAAGCATCGCTGGCTTGCTGCTTCAATTGAATCGATTGACGTCAAAGATGACTACGTGCTGACGATCTCCTTGCATATGCCGGATGAACTGTTTTTACAGGCACTGAGTAAGGAATATATGGCGATTGTCCCCCGTGATTACGTTGTGCAAATGGGAGAGCAATTTGCGCAAATGCCAGTAGGAACGGGTCCGTTCCGAGTAGTCCGCAACGACGATTCTATGCTCGTGCTGGAAGCGTTCACGCCTTATTTTGGGGGAAGACCGTTCTTGGACCGAATTGAAATCTGGTGCGTACCTGGAATGGAAGCAGAGGTACAGGCAGATGAGACCTTGTTAACCGTAATGGCTATGGATGATTATCGGGATACGAGCGTTCCGGCATGGAGTGACGTTGGCAGATTGGAAGATTGTTTTCAATACGTCAGCTTGAATGGAGCAAAAAATGGCCCGCTGTCACATAATGAATTTCGGAGTCTCATTGTGGCTATCATTTGTGGACAGGCCTTGAGACAAGAGCTACAGGGAACGAGAGAGCATGCAGTCATCTGGGGGGAAACTGATTCGTTCCAAGAAAAAAGAGAGGTGCCTGATTCACAGGAGTTGGTTCGTATCTTCAAAGAGAGTGGGTATCATCAGGGAGAAGCACTGTCGCTCTATACGTATCCAGACTCTGATCATATAGAAGATGCCCTGTGGATTCAGAAAACGTGCCAGGAATACGGAATTGCCATAGAGATCAGGTATGCATCCCCGGAGGAGCTTGCCTTGCCCTCGTTATTACAAGAGGCGGATTTGGTTGTGGATAGTGCGAATGTAGATGAAAGGGCGGAGCTGTCTTTACGAGAATTTCTATACGCTGGTGCGTTGAGTATTTCTCATCATTTAGATCCGCAGGGAAAGGAAGAGATTGAGTATTTGATGAAGGGCATGTCGTGCGTCCAAACAACACAAGAGCGACAAGTTTATGTGGACAGCATCATGCATACGCTTGCGGCTTGCAGTACGTTTGTCCCGCTGTATTCGAATCGGGTAGAAATGCTTGCACATCCACGTTTATCTGGCGTAAGTCTGGATGCTTATGGCTGGATTGATTTTAGGCGCATTTTTGTTAGGGAATAGCATAAATTTGTCACATAATCATGTGAAACCGCTTTCGTTTTTTATCGTATTATCATATGTAGATAAATGAATGTGTTTAGAAAGTTTTTTGAGGAGGAACTATGCCGGTGTATACCAAAATCGAAAAGGACAAACACATTTTGTTTGCGTCCATTCGCTTGATGATCTGCGTCGGGCACGCCGACGGTTATATAGGAAATAAAGAAATGGATCGTATTCATGAAATCGTGAACTCGGAACATTTTACATTGAAAGAACGCCAAATTTTAATGGATGATATGGACTATCCAAAGCGTCCGGAGGTCATCGTGGAAGACCTCGTAGCCATGACCCAGGCTGAAAAGCTCGTTATGATGCGCAAGCTCTACCACATGGCATTGATCGATCGGAAGTTGTCACCGTCGGAGACAAAAGAGATTGCCCGCATCGCTTGCCTGATCGGAATCTCGGAGGAAAAGCAGCATCAAGTAGAAGAGTGGATTCGCGAAGGGATTGTTTGGCGCGAGCGCTGGAAAGATATTGTAGGAGAATAGCCGGGGCCCCAATATGATTGGGGTCCTTTCGTTTTAGGTGGAAGCTTGGCGCCGCCTCGATTTCTACAGTACAATAAGAAAAAGGACGTCTCAGCGAGTGGTAACGCTATTGATGAAGGAGGAGACCCTATTTTGCGGATCTTGGTTACGAATGATGATGGCATCGATGCTCTTGGTATCAAGCGGTTGGTAGAAGCCTTGCTCACTTTGGAGGAAGCTGAGGTCTATATAGTAGCCCCGGTTGAAGAGAAAAGCGGGGTCGGACACGGAATCACTTATCGCAGTGCACTCGCGCCTGAACAGCGTGATTTTTACGGAATGCCTGTGAAAGCATGGGCGGTCAATGGCAACCCTGCAGACTGTGTAAAAGCTGCGTACCATCTCCTATTTGAACATGGGAAAAAGCCGGATATCGTATTCTCGGGGATTAACGTCGGGACGAATCTCGGACGTGACATTTATTACTCCGGTACATGCAGCGGCGCAAGAGAAGCGGTAATCTTGGGTGTTCCTGGTGTTGCACTTTCTTATGATAACTGGTTCGATCAAGACAACTACGGCGATGTAGTGGAGATGATTCGTCCGATTGTAAAAGAATTCAGCGATCACGCGATCAAAGGAGAGCTGGCTTCAGAGGTATTCTGGAATATTAATATCCCGCATGTCCCGCTGGCTGAGGTGAAAGGAATGGTTCCGGCTACCTTGTCCATGAACCATTATGAAGACAAATATAGCGAAGAAGCGGAAGGCTATTATTTGGCACGAGAGTATCCTCAAGTAATGCCACTGGCGGAGCCGCTGGACTATGATTTGCTCAAGCATGGCTATATCGCGATTACTCCTGTCCACATTGACGCGACAGATCGGACTCTCTTAAAACAAATGGACAATTGGGCATTGCTAAAAGCTTGGGGAAATCAGGAGGAATAACGCATGAATGAGGAATTTTACCCTCCGCTAACCCCCGATGACACTTTGCGTTCTCCAGAAGAGTCAACGCAGGGAGAGGTTCTCGATCCCGTGGTTTATCACGATCTGTACAAGCTGGCAGAAGAAGAGGGGCTTCCTTACTTTGTTCGTCTTAGCGGCACAGGTGAGGTGGAGCTGTATTTGGTGTTCGAATCGGTGGATACTTTCAGTGAGCAGACGAAAGACGCCGTTTCGCTGGAATTCAAAACGTATCAAAATAAGCTGCTCGCCGTCATCTGGACACTGTCGGACCCGCTGAATCCGCTTGGTTTTCCCTTGACGTTCGACATTGTCCGGGCGGATGAGCGGAGCATGGCTTTGAGATTGATCGAGCAGCCGTATTCTTCTATCCACTACTTGGCTTACGCAGATAGCGAGCTTATCCACATCTATTCTGAATCGATCTCTTTTTCCCCAGCGGAAGTAGCTCGTACGCGTGAGATGATTCAGGCTCTCTATGAGGGAACTCCTGATACACTTCCCGATGAGGTGCAGGTGCGTGAGGAAGAGACCGAAAGCATCTCAGCGATGAGTTTGCCCGCATCTGTTTTTACAGAATCGGGGATGGCCTTCGTATTGCGTTACAAGCACATGAGAGATGTGCATGGTGAAGAAGGAGCGCAGCATTTATTGATGAGTACTGTGCAGCAAGCAGTATGGGTCATGCGCAGGCACGCCCGTAGCGATGTCCGGGATACGTCCTTTACCGTATGGGCTGCGGAAGCGGGCGATTACGTCATGATCATACTCACGCCAAGTCTCTCGCATTTGTTCGAGGTCGTTCATATGTCAGAGGATGAAGCGAATCCGTTTTCGCGTTTTATGATGACCTTGCCGGAGTACGTGCAGACGCAGGACGCTTCTCCCTTGCAGTTAGGAGCCTATCCACTATTGCGGTATGAGAGCGGTCGCCTTTATCATTTGGAGCTGGATGAAGATGTACAGATGCATCTTGCGCAGGCGTTTGCGAAAGCGTTTCCAGGAACGCCTGTTCCTTACCTATAATTGTTGAGAGATTGTGAAATAAGACTCTCCACGGAATCTTTTGGAGTTCGATGAAATAAGGGTAAATAAGTCATTTTTCAACAAAGGATACGACAAGTGGGAATCCGAATTAGGTAAGACAGACAATCCATTGGGGAGAGGTGACGACGATGTACGCTGTTGAACCCAATTTGTTCCAGGCAGTTTCTGAATGCGCCCACCGTTTTCAAGGGGAGATTGAACAACTGGCACAACGTCATGCACTTACGATCGAAGGAGGGCTTCCTGCCTTAGAGCTGCAAGTACACCCGCAGTTTCAGGCTTTGCTCGAGTACAATCTGTGGGGAGAAGCCGGTTTAGTTGTTATCCATGGGAAATTACATAAGCGTGATCAAGTTTGGACAGATTCGTTTTCTGTCATGATGAAGTTTTCCTTGACGCATGATCCGAGTATCGATATGGAAGGAAAGAAGCAGCGTATTGAAGAGTTTTTATACGGGGAAGCAGAGTACTTCTGGAATATCCCTCCCGCTGGCCATGTCGGTCATAGTGAGCTGACCTTGCGCTTTACCTACCAGCCTGGATCGAACCGTCTTGCGGAATATGTCAGGAGTGTTTTGGGAATCGTAACCGGAAAGATGATGGCTGCCTAACGCGGCATGAAAGGGAAATGGCTCTCCGTCACAGGAGGGCTATTTTTTTCGAAGGAGGACAGAAATGCGCTTATTCATAGCACTGGATATTCCAACCGAGGCTTGCGCCTATATTGCCGATGTTCAAAAACGCTTGAAGCAAGATGTGACAGCGGACAGGTGGCAGTCTCTCGCTAATTTGCATTTGACTCTGCATTTTCTTGGAGAGGTTCAAGAATCACTTGTTCCCGCCATTTGCGAGGACATGGATATTGTCAGTGCGATCATCCAGCCATTTAGCTTGCGGATTGGCAGCTTCGGGGTTTTTCCGAATGCCCTGCATCCACGTGTCCTCTGGCTGGGACTGCGCGGCCAACTTTCTGTGCTGAAGCAGCTGCATTTATTGTTGGGGAGACGGTTTGAATTGCATGACGGCTTGTCCTACGATCGGAAACGGTATCGGCCGCATATTACACTCGCACGCGGTCCGCATCACAGTGGGGAAGAGCTTGCTCTCTTGGATTGGAACGAACGTTATTTAGCGCAGGAACCGCCACAATGGAAGGCACGCCATTTCCATTTGTATCGTTCCGAATTGTTGCCGGAGGGCGCAGTACATACGATTATCCACACGAGCACGTTTGATAAAGATCACAGCAAAAAACAAGCGTTGCTTGAATAGACTAAGAAGAAAGGATCAGGGAAGCCTTCCAGAAAGCGGTGGAAAACGGATGGGTGAGTTCACGACCGGCATTCTTTATCCACGCAAATACGAACCGAAAGTACTGATTGCCTTATCCAAGACAGAGCAGCCATACTTCCACAGAAACGTCAACAGCGACTGGAATGCATTTTTCCTGCAGGATGAGTGGCTGGAGACCTCCACGACGCTTGATTTTTTGCTGAGACTGTCCAAGCAATTCGTACCCCTCCTCTGGTTTCATGACGCGGAGGACAACGGCTGGGGCTTTCGCTTGTTTGATGCAGGCTTCGAGGTTGCGTCAGCGACAATCAGCTACTCGCTCGATGTGGAAATGGCGGAAGCCGAGTTTGGCAGGCTTTATCCGGAAATTGACCTGCAGGAAGGAATTGTAGACAGCGAGGACGTTCGGCAAAAGTATGAAGACATACTGGAGAGGGTAGTGCGTTCGGAGTTGTATCGGCGCGAGGTAGGTAAAGGGATCACACGTATCAAGCCGCAGTCGTTTAGTCGGATCGTGGGTCCGAAGCAGATTCAGCAGTTACGTTCCCTCTTTGACTTGCAGTTGTTGACGAACGTCGATGACGACACAGGAGCTTCACTGTTGTACGACTCGGTTGACCTGTTCAAGGAAATTTTGGGAATCGAAGAGATGGTATGGGTGAACTATGCGTATTTAGCAAGTGGAGGCAGAGAGTAAAAGCCCAGTGCATCATCGCGCACTGGGCTTTACACTGTCACTTACTTCTTTTTCCACTGTCCAAAAATTTCATTCACATCAAGCAGCATGATCAGCTTGTCGTTCAAGCGGGCAATGCCGTGCAAATACTTGCCTTCTACTCCAGCAATAATGGGTGGTGCAGGCTCGATCACGTTCTGCGGAATATTCATGACTTCAGAGACCGCATCCACGATAATCCCGATGTTCAACCCATCCAACTGCAAATCGACAAAGCGAGTGTCATCCGTTTCTTCCAAAGGTTCCAAATCAAACATTTTCCGCAAATTGATTATCGGTAAGATTCGCCCACGCAGATCAATGACTCCTTCGACATAAGGTGGAGATTTTGGAAAACGTGTAATGGGCAGTGGCTTGATGATCTCACGTACGAGCGAAATCGAGAGTCCGTAATATTCGTTCCCCATTTTAAACAAAATCTGTTGGTCAACAGCTGCTTCTGTCTCCCATTCCGAACCATTGCTTCTTTTGGTCAATTCCATGTGCACTATTCCTCCCCGAACCGCTTTCCATGTCTTTACCCATATTGTACCATGGACAAACCTACTCAGGACGTTTTTTTGTCACAGGCAAAGACCTTATGAACGATTTTCCGTGATCATCGCAATCGCGCTGTACTGAGCGGCTCTGGAGCACCAAAAAGAACAGACCGACAAGCGTTGAACTGTTACCCAAGAAAT
>NZ_PXZM01000060.1 GCF_003013395.1 Brevibacillus fortis
GAGTGCAGCTTGTCTCACGGTGGGATACTCTTCCTGGATGAGATGCCCGAGTTTTCAAGGCATGTATTAGAGGTACTACGCCAGCCGCTGGAATCAGGAGTTGTCACGATTGGGCGATCTAAGCAGGTTTTTACCTTCCCTGCTCGGATTCTGTTAATCGGTTCGTGTAATCCTTGCCCTTGTGGATTCTTCGGTACTCGAGAGAAGCAAACCTGCTCATGTTCTCCTCAACAAATCTACAAATACCGCTCAAAGCTCTCAGGTCCCTTGCTAGATCGTATCGATCTGCACATCGAGGTGCCGAGAGTACCAGTTCAACTTCTTCACAACAGAAAAGCAGAGGAATCCTCAAAAGACATTCAGCAGCGAGTAGAACAAGCGAGGGCTGTTCAATGTGAAAGATACCACTATCGTCCAGGATGTCCTTTTAATAGTGTGATGAATGGTGAAGAGCTTCGACAATTCGCCCAGCTGGACAAAGAAGGACAGGAGATGCTGCAATTAGCTTTCGAGACTCTCGGTTTAAGTGCCCGAGCTTACGACAGGATAGTCAAAGTAGCAAGAACTATCGCTGATTTGGATGGCGCTTCCAACGTAGAGGTAGCACATGTAGCTGAAGCGATTCGTTACCGAGCATTGGACCGCGGATTACTTTTTTGATACAAAATAATTATGAATGTTGAACACAATGTTCATCCAGGCAAGGACCCTAGATATGGCAAGAGACTCTCTATTGGCAAGGGTGGGAACATAAGTAAAGAAACGAGTATAGATCGAGTTAAAAAATGGACAAATTCGAAAAGAGAATGAAAGAGACATTGCGGCTGGAAATCTAAAAGAAAAGGCTAACGATTTATAAACTCAAGGTGGTACATTAAGATAATAAGAAGAAATAGTAGCACCTTCTGTTTTTAGAGTAAGGAATAATAACTAAAGTTGCTTTATGGAGGAAGAGTATGGATATACCACGTCATCTAAGAAGCTTAATACAAAGTTTTTTTGTGGTGAGTTTACTGTTAGGCTGTTCCCAAACAAAAATAGCAGAAGAGACGAGTGAATTTCTAAAATACGAAGATAAAACTAATAAATTCACTATTTCATATCCAAAAGACTGGACTATTGATACGATGCAAAAAAATGCAACTGTTCTGTTTAATTCTCCAAAGGAGAGTGAACAAGACGTTTATACAGAAAATATAACTGTAAAGGCGTTTGCATTGCCAGCGGAAGCAATATCTCCTATGGAAAACTATAAAGATGAATGATTGAGACTATTAAGAAGCAGACACCAGGTATTGAGGTTCTTAATACTTCCAACTTAACAATAAATGAGCTTCCAGCAATTCAGATACTTTTAAAAGAAAAGCGAGATAATGTAGATTTATCGCATCAAATGACTGTTGTGTTTAAAGGTAAAACGGGGTACGTAATAGGATTTACATGCTTAGAGGGAGATCTTGACAAATATTCCACAACAACGGACAAAATAATAAATTCTTTTAACATCATCAATTAAATTATTTAGAAACTATCAGGTAGTAAAATGTGTTGCTTCCAAATTTTAATGGGTATTATCTTTTGATCCGCCTAAATACTTTAATGAAAGTCGTCGTTAATGATATTAATTCAGAGCCTCCACCTCTTATAAAAATGGAGTCTGTAAAATAT
>NZ_PXZM01000061.1 GCF_003013395.1 Brevibacillus fortis
GTTCAGTTTTCAAAGAGCATATCGTTCTTTTCTTTCGTCGTTAGCGCTTGTGGCGCCGACCTTTTAAACTATATCAGGTCTTCTTTTGAAAATCAAGGGTTATTTTTAGAAGTTTGAAGTTTTTTTCATTCTCTCTAAAATTCCCTTCAAAAGCGACAAGAGTTATCATACCAAGCCAGAAACAAAAACGCAAGCGTTATTACCTAGAATTTTATCCCAACCCCTGTTCATTCAGAACAGACAGGAGTTCACTCATAGAACAAATAACAATTTGCGGCATGAAAAGCTCCGGGAGCTCTAACAAGAAAGGATTCTTGCACTCCCTCTTCCACTTCTCCAAGCATAACAATCGCATTCTTTGATCATTTGCACGCATCTGCGGTTGGAGCCTCGCCAAGTCCTCTGGCAATTTTCGCTCTATTAGAATAGAGGTTACATGACTGCGGTTAGCAAGTTGAATGTCGTGATCCAAACGATCTCCCACATGAGCGATTACTTCTCCCGACAGCTTTTGCAAAATAGCTGGGTCAGGCTTGCCAGCACCGGCTCGTTCTGGCGTAACAATCTCATCAAAGTAATTCAGCAAGCCTAATGCCTCCATTACTGGTGCCTGAAACTTGTAAAACCCATTTGTGACCACTGCCAACGAAAAGCCCCGCTTCTTCATCTCATCGAACATCTGGAGAATTCCACCCTCGAGCAAATTAACCTTAGGTATTACAGAGTGTTTTCGAACCAGCGATTCAATTTCAATGGTTTTTTCTATACACAATGCATCGCATCTACTAAATAGGATATCATCCCAATCATACGCTTCTACATAGCGCTCTTGGGACATACGACGCTCATGTTCAGCTACCATTTCTGAAACAATGTCGTGCTCTCTCCCCAATTGACCGGCGATTACACGCGCAATCTCCGGAAATACCCACGCCCCAAACGGGTTTTGCATCAAGGTTCCATCCAGATCAAAGCTAATCCAGCGTTTGCTCATTTTATCGCCCCCAACGTAAGTCCTTCGATAAATTGCTTGGAAGCAAACAAGAAAGCAATAATCATCGGCAATGATGAAATAGTCAACTGGCAAAAAGCATATTCCACTCCGTGTCGTACTCCCCAAATAGTGTAAGCACGCCTAACGGAATGGTGCTCAATTCTTCACTCTTTACAAAGATCAGCGGGTAAAAGAAGTCATTCCACACTCCGATCAGATGGACAATCCCTACGGTTGCCAGCGCCGGTTTCATTAGTGGCAAAATGATTTTGAAGTAAACTTGAAAACCATTGCCCCCATCTAGCCTTGCTGACTGATCCAACAAGTTAACCTTTTCCCATACCTCTATGTAGTTATCCAAAGAAAAGGAGCTTGGCAGCCCTAGCGGGGAGGTGAGGATATCCAAATTGCTTTTAAGTGGCGATACGATCATCAGGAAAATCGGATAAAGCGCCAAAAAGGCAAAAAACAGGAGCACGATATACTTAGCAAACTGACCGATTCGCGCCGTCATGTTTTCCCTCCTACTATTCCTTGCGTTTGATGAAAAAGAGCAGGACAGACGTCGCACTCGATATCATCAGAAAAAGCACCACAGCCAGCGCCGAGCCAAGTCCGATCGATTCTCCCCCAGCCACAGAGCCAAAAGCAAGACGATAAAAATAAGTAGCGAGTACATCTGTTGAAAAATAAGGTCCTGCTTGAGAGCCTTGCATCACTATATTAACGTACAAAAAAAAGAGACAGACGATTTGTCTGCCTCTCTTCGAAGAAAACGGCGAGCCGCTTTCTTACATCATGCCCATACCGCCCATGCCACCCATATCTGGCATGCCCATAGGAGCTTTGTTTTCTTCTGGTTTGTCAGCAATTACTGCTTCAGTGGTCAGGAACATAGCCGCTACAGATGCAGCGTTGGACAGTGCGGAGCGAGTAACTTTCGCCGCGTCAACGATACCAGCTTCGAGCATGTTTACATACTCTTCAGTTGCAGCGTTGAAGCCGATGCCAACTGCTTCTTTTTTCAAACGCTCTACGATTACAGAACCTTCGAGTCCTGCGTTCGCAGCGATTTGACGAACTGGCTCTTCCAGGGAACGGAGTACGATTTGTACACCCACCGCTTCTTCGCCTTCTACTTTAACGCCTTCAACAGCTTTAATTGCATTGATCAGAGTAGTACCACCACCAGGAACGATACCTTCTTCTACTGCAGCGCGAGTAGAGTTGAGTGCGTCCTCGATGCGGAGCTTCTTCTCTTTCAATTCAGTTTCAGTAGCTGCACCCACTTTGATTACTGCTACGCCGCCAGCCAGTTTAGCCAGACGCTCTTGCAGTTTCTCACGATCGAAATCGGAAGTGGTGTCTTCAATTTGTTGACGGATTTGGGAAACGCGGCCCTCGATGGAAGCTTTGTCGCCAGCACCTTCAACAACTGTCGTGTTTTCTTTGGTAACCACGATTTTGCTTGCGCGGCCCAATTGCTCCAGCTTAGTGGATTTCAGATCCAGACCGAGTTCTTCTGTAATCACTTCGCCACCAGTAAGAGCAGCAAGGTCTTGCAGCATAGCTTTGCGGCGGTCGCCGAAGCCAGGAGCTTTAACCGCTACAGCTGTGAAGGTACCACGCAGTTTGTTCACTACGAGAGTAGCCAATGCTTCACCTTCAACATCTTCAGCGATGATCAGGAGTGGTTTGCCGCTTTGTACTACTTGCTCCAGTACAGGCAGAACTTCCTGGATGTTGGAGATTTTTTTGTCAGTGATCAGGATGTAAGGGTTGTTCAGAACCGCTTCCATCTTGTCAGTGTCAGTGATCATGTAAGGGGAAGCGTAGCCACGGTCAAATTGCATACCTTCTACTACTTCCAGCTCTGTTACGAATCCTTTGGATTCTTCAACAGTGATTACACCATCTTTGCCCACTTTTTCCATTGCTTCAGCGATCAGGTTTCCTACCTCTGGATCGTCAGCGGAAATAGCAGCTACTTGCGCGATAGAGGATTTGTTCTCAACCGGCTTCGCGATGGATTTGATTTCTTCTACAGCTGCACGAACTGCTTTTTCCATACCGCGACGGATAACCATCGGGTTAGCACCAGCAGTTACGTTTTTCAGACCTTCACGGATCATAGCTGCAGCAAGAACAGTTGCAGTCGTTGTACCGTCACCAGCGATGTCGTTGGTTTTAGTAGCAACTTCTTTAACCAGTTGCGCACCCATGTTTTCGTAAGCGTCTTCCAGCTCGATTTCTTTTGCGATTGTTACACCGTCGTTTGTAATCAACGGGGAACCGAATTTTTTCTCCAGAACTACGTTACGGCCTTTTGGACCGAGGGTTACTTTAACCGCATTTGCCAAAGTTTCAACACCGCGGAGCATGGAGCGGCGAGCGTCTTCAGAGAACTTGACTTGTTTTGCCATCTAAACTCAACCTCCTGTTATGTGTTTATTCGTTCGACTTCCTATGTTAAGAGCCTTAACCGATGATCGCGAGGATATCGGATTCGCGCAGCACGAGGTATTCCTTGTTGTCTACCTTTACTTCAGTACCAGCGTATTTGGAGAAGATTACTTTATCGCCTTCTTTTACTTCCAAAGCGATGCGCTCGCCGTTGTCAGCAACACGGCCAGAACCTACTGCGATTACGCGGCCTTCTTGCGGTTTTTCCTTTGCAGAATCAGGCAAAACGATACCGCTTGCAGTCGTTTCGTCTTTGGAGATAGCTTCGATTACCACACGGTCACCCAATGGCTTAAGCACTAAAAACACCCTCCTCAAAAAATGTAGGTAAACAAATTTACGTTGTTAGCACTCGACTGTTATGAGTGCTAACACCCAATTCCTATAATAATGAATCACTATGTACTTTGCAAGTAGTTTCCCTCACTTTTTTCCATATGCTACTGCTTGACTACTCTTCCTACTATCAAATTGCTTTCTCTAGCAAAAAGGTTCTAGTATTCGGACTCACTCATATAAATGAAACATAGAATCAAGCAAGCTCGCCAAGGAGGGAATTGTTCCATGCACAAATGGCTCTGGATTGGCTTAATTGCCCTGGGAGTCTTGGGAATCAGCCGTCTCTTCACTTCGGATACTACTTCTTTTATACGGGTCAATATGAACCCACCCTCCATCTATTGGGATGGCCGTGAAATCGTCGCAAGAGAAAAGCCCGGGTACTACACGGATGAAGGCAAAGAGATACCAGCTTCCTTAGAATATGAAGGGACGCTTTATGTTCCTCTGTCCATGATCAGTCGCCACTTGAATAAGCCTATCGGTTGGGATGAAACTTCCCAAACCGCTTGGGTCGGTCAACCTCCTGTATTCTCCATCAGTCAGCCTGAAAAACAGACGGCACCTGATGCAGTCCCTGCCTCTCTGCCACTTCCCCAAAAGCCTGCAACGAACAAACTACCTGCAGCACCCATTCGAGAAGAGAAGTCTAGCACGATTTTTGACATAGGTCTCGGCATGTCTTCTGGGGAGGTACGCAAGCTACTAGGCGAGCCTGCCCGCAAAGAGCCAAGCAGTCTCGGCTATCAATGGTGGGTGTACAATCGTGAGCCTGCCCGCTACATTCAAGTCGGCATCGCAAATGACAAAGTCGTCGATGTGTACTCGCTCGCTCCGACAGCAAAGCTCGGAGCCATCGGAGTCGGCACCAGCCAGCAATCACTAGAGCGTCAGGTTGATGTACAAAATATTGTTTCTTTCTCTTTTCAGGGGGCACAAATCCAGATTACCAATCAAAAGCAACAACGCCCTCTCGTCATGAAAGACGGCATCCCCTTCATTTATTACTTGGACAAGCAGAATGCCAACAAGGTCACCGCAGTACGTATGATGGATACGCAAATGCTGTTACGCGGCAGTTTTTACGAAACGAAATGGACCTATCAAGGTCAGGCACCCAATTTTGATCCCCCGCCGCTTCGAGTCGGTGAAAGAGAGCAGGTCAATATTGCATCTGAGCGGCAACTCCTCGATCTGGTCAATGTCTCCCGCTATCGGTACAAGCTTCCGCCCCTTCAATGGAACGAAATAGCTGCCGATGTGGCGCGCAAACACAGCATAGACATGGAGGGGAACAATTTCTTCGATCACATCTCTGCCACTACCGGGAGTAATCCATTTGACCGCATGAAAAGCGCCTCACTCGCTTACAGCATGGCCGGAGAGAATATTGCAGCAGGCTACACAGATGCCATCGAAGTCCATGAAGGCTGGATGAATAGTCCAGGCCATCGCAAAAACGTACTCGAAAAAGGCTTCACCCAGTTAGGCGTGGGCGTATATACAGACTACTTCACCCAAACCTTCCTCACTCCCATGAAATAATCGAAAGCCCGGTTTCGTCGCTTTTTATGGACGACCGGGCTTGTTTTTGCAAGAAGAAGTGCCTCTTTACGGCAATTTCACCTGTTCCCTCAGGTGATCAACCTTTTCGGTAAACTCCACAACGACCGTCTCAAATTCTTTCGTATGCAGAATCAGCCACGGACGACGCTCCCCTTTTTTCGGCATGATGACGAACATCTCTGCAATCATCGCATCGAGATTAGTGGATTTTAGCTTCATTGGCTTTGGAGGGACAAGCGGAATTTTCACGATCATGGCGGAATCCAACGATGGATTAAACTCCAAGACTCGCCCACTCACACTCTGCAAAATCTGCTGGGCTTCCTCCTGAAATCCAGCTGTATTTTCAAAGCTAGCCACAACGCGCTGCTTGTCCGTATCAAATAATTCGATGGGCTCCCCCAGCCCGGCGGCGTTTGCCGTACTCCCAGAAAAGAGCAACGCCAAACATACGATCAGCCACATATTCAGCACCTCCCGAATCATAACGTCCGTAGTATTTCCCATTTTTTGTTGGAATACAAAAAAGTCCTCTGCCACTCGGGACAGAAGACTTTTCTCATGCTCGTTATTGAACGGGTTCGTTTGTTTCCATACTGCCGTATTCTTGTTCCCACGCTTCTTGTTCTTTCAATTGCTTGCGATACACAACTCGGGATAGCCAAATGCTCAGCTCGTACAATAGCAGCAAAGGGATGATCACGAGAATATCACTGACAATCTCAGGAGGCGTCAAGGTAATCCCGATGACAGCCAGTGCAAAGTAGGCGTAGCGCCGTGCCTTTGCCAGCCTCATTGGATTGAGGATGCGCAGTCTCGTCAGGAACATGACGATAATCGGCAGCTGGAACAGTATCCCGAACGGAATGACCATATTAAACATGAAGCCAAAGTATTGCGCGATTCCGTAGTTCGGGTCTGCGCCCATCGATGCTGTAATACTGGTCATAAACTGCATGACCATCGGGAAAACGACGTAGTAGCCAAACAGGATACCAACGATAAACAGAAAACAAGCCGCCGGGATGAAGTAAAGCGTCCCGCGCTTTTCCTGTACTTCCATCCCTGGCGAAACAAAACGCCAAACGTGATAAAGTGCTACAGGCAGTGTGATGACAGCGCCCACCAGGAAGGCAACCTGCATGTAAACACGAAGTGCGTCTGACGGATGCAACGAGACAATGGGCACGCCATCCGCAATCGGTTCTTGCTTTAAATAATCCACGAGTGGACCGGCGAGGAAAAAACCGACGATCAATGCGACAATAAACACGGCCAGCACCCATATGATGCGTTTGCGCAGTTCCGTCAGGTGTTCTACCACTGTCATTTCCTGATCCTTCATGGTAACCACCAACCTTACCTGTTACGCGTTCTTCTGTTCTTTTTCCATTTGCAGGCGCTCTAGCTCCAGCTTTTCGCGGATTTCTTTTTCCAAGCGCTCGCGTTCCATCTTTTCACGAACTTCGCGTTCAATTCGCTCCCGCTCCGCTGCATCCTTTTCAGCGACAACCGGCGTTGTTTTGGCAGACGCTTCTTTGGAGGCTAGCTCCTTGCGCTTTTTCTCCTCATCGTCGTCTTCATCGTCACTTGTCAGACTACGCGTAGCATTTTTGAATTCTTTCAAAGTATGACCTACCGCACGCCCCAATTCTGGAAGCTTTTTCGGACCAAAAAGCACCAAGGCTAAAACTAAAATTAAGATTAATCCAGGAATCCCAATTGAGCTCATACGTGTTCACTCCTTTTTCTTGTGAAGTCGTTTGCTTTTCGTTATTTGCCAGTCTAACCAGCTAGCACTTTCGTAAACCACCATATCCGAGTCTTGTCATATCGGATGCCATGATTCGCTCCCCTACCAAAATGCGCGGCAAAAATACATCGAAGGAAGTAAACGTTTCATGCATAACGGCTCCCGGCAGTCCGAGAATCGGTACATCGCCTTTGTAGGCAACCATCAGCATGGAGCCCGGCAGCATCGGCGTACCGTAGCGCACTACTTCCGCTCCTACTCCTGCAATCGCTCCTGGTGTACGGTCATCCGGATCGACAGACATGCCCCCCGTGACCAAGATCAGATCGACCCCTTCATCGAGGAACGAGTGAATCTGCTGTTCGATCGCTTCCTTGTCATCTGGCGCAAAACGCTGGTCTACGACAGTAGAGCCGAGAGCTTCCACCTTGTTTCGAATCACAGGACCGAACTTGTCTGCAATTCTGCCAGAGAAAACTTCTCCCCCTGTCGTAACAAGTCCCACTCTTTTATCCTGAAATGTTTTTACTTGTACAATCGGTTCATCAAACTGCTTGGCCAACTGCTCCAGCTCGATGATTCGAGACTCTTCCATAATTAACGGGATGATTCTCGTAGCTGCCAATGTATGTCCCGGATGCACGACCTGATCGCCGTAAATCGTGGAGAACGCAATTCCTTCGAGCTTGTTCAACGCGTGGACAGCTTCCTCGTTGATTTTGGCTAAACCTGTTCTCGCAGCCTTCATCGATACCTTGCCCTCATAAGGAGGCGTCAAGGTCAAGCCTAGTCCGGAAACAGCCTTCGCGATACGAATGCCGGCTTCTTCCTCATGGATGTAGCCTTCAGGCATCTCCAGCACGTAAATATGCTCTTTGCCAATGGACAACAGCGGCTCAATATCCGCCTCGGTGACAACATGTCCTTTTTTAAACAAGCGCCCTTTGAATTCTCCAGGCAAAATTTGTGTCATATCGTGAGGAAGCATCATTCCGATCGCTTCACGCACTGGCACTTCCCGCATCTGAGGTTTTTCTACCAATGCAATCCTCCCCAATCTTCGTTTGCTTCTCCCGTCCCTTGCAAAATGTGCAAAGCGTCGGACAGCATATCGCCAATCGCATTGAAACAGATTTCTACGCCTCTCGGATTACCAGGGAGGTTGATAATCAAAGAATTACCCCTGGTTCCTGCAACTGCTCGAGTCAGCATCGCCCGGCGGGATTGCTTCAAACCAGCACGGCGCATTTCTTCAGCCAAGCCTGGAACTGGTCTGTCAATGACCCACGCGGTCACTTCTGGCGTAACGTCACGCGGGCTAAGCCCCGTGCCCCCCGTTACAATCAACAGATCGCATTTTTCGCGGTCTACGAGCTCAATCATATGTTCTTGCAAATCTTCCATATCATCACTAACGGCACGGTATACAGCTACATCTACATGAAGCCATTCCCTTGTCAGATGACGAACGATTGGCATACGATCGTCCACACGATCTCCTCTGGCAATCGAATCACTTGCAGAAATAACGCCTACCTTCCATTTGCTCACGATACATTCCTCCGGTTTCTCATTCGATAGTATTGTACACTTTTCTGTCAAAAACGTCTCGTCGTTTTTCCTTGTCGGATAGCGCCATTCGCCACAGTAGAAGGCATGAAAAAGCTACTGACACAAAACATTCAAAAATGCAGAAGACCTTTTTCGGTTACCACTGCATCTAGCAAAACATCATGAGACTCTAGGGGCACATGCTCCACAAGCTGAATGGAAAAGCCGACTCCAATCAAGAACGGGAGCTTTTTCAGCGTTGCCAGAAAGCGGTCATAATAACCACCGCCATACCCCATTCGCCCGCCCTTGCTGTCAAAAGCAACGCCGGGAACAATGATCGCATCCAAGTCCGATACGTCCGCTTCCTCTGCCAGGGCAGGGTCTGGCTCCCAAATCCCGTAGACTCCTTGCTTCAGCATGTGCGGTCCTGTATACCGATAAGGGACGAGACGTCTCTCGGCAACGTTTGTGAGCGGCAGCCATATGTCTTGGCCTCGCTTTTTTGCCTCATGTATAAAGGGCAGGATATCCAGTTCATCGCCAAAAGGATGGAAAGCCATGATTGCTTTGGCATCAGCCAGCCTTTCATGAGACAGCAAATGATCGCATACTTCTCTGGAAAGCTGCTCCCGTTCCTTTGCAGACATGGACTTGCGTATCTCCAAAATATGGCTTCGCAGCTGTTTTTTATTCGTTTTTTGGTCCATGACAACCTATTCCCTCTTTCGTAACGTGCTCAGGACATTCCCACGAGGCTTGTCCCATGCGCTCTCTCTAGGCTACACTGGCATTAGTATATAAAGAGGTGAATCCGATGATTTTGCTACAAGCTGAACATATAGAAAAAACATATGGTATCGAAACCATTCTACAAGACATCTCCCTGCAAATTCAAACTGGGGAACGGGTTGGTCTGGTTGGCGTAAACGGTGCAGGCAAATCGACTCTGATGAAGATCCTCGCCGGCGAGCTAAGCTACGACAAAGGAATTATCCGCATTCCAAAGGATGTCACGCTTGGGTATTTGGCTCAAAACAGCGGCCTTGAATCGGAACGATCAATTTGGGATGAGTTGCTCTCCGTATTTTCCCATCTGCAAAAAGAAGAGCTGGAGCTGCGTGAGCTCGAGGCCAAAATGGGCGATCCGGCTATTCTCGCTGATGAGAAGCGTTACCAGCAACTGTTGGAAAATTACTCTCACCGCTCGGAAGCCTTTAAAGAAAAAGGCGGCTACAGCTACGAGGGTGCGATTCGCGGGGTTTTGCACGGCCTGCGCTTTGCGGACTTCGATTACCAGACTCCGATCGGCACATTGAGCGGCGGACAAAAGACTCGTCTGGCATTAGCCAAGCTACTGCTCCAATCTCCTACCATTCTTCTACTCGATGAGCCGACGAACTACCTGGATATCGAGACACTGACCTGGCTGGAGATGTATTTGCAAAACTATCAGGGCGCCATTCTCGTTGTCTCCCATGACCGTTACTTCTTGGACAAGCTCGTGACTGTTGTATATGAAATCGAACGGACACGCGCTACCCGTTATGTCGGTAACTACAGTCGCTTCCTTGACGAAAAGGCAGCTCGGCTCGAACAGGATTTGAAGCGATTCGAAAAACAGCAAGAAGAGATCGCCAAGCTGGAGGATTTCATCGCACGAAACATCGCTCGGGCTACGACGACCAAACGAGCGCAGAGCCGACGCAAGACGTTGGAAAAGATAGACCGCTTGGACAAGCCGATCATGAACAACAAATCCGTCCACTTCTCCTTTGATGTGGCCAAAATGAGTGGCACCATCGTAATGAAAGCAAACAACGTCGCGATTGGCTACCCGGATGCTGTCCTTTCTCAGGGCCTTACGTTTGAAATCGAGCGTGAGGAGCGGGTCGCATTGGTCGGTCCCAATGGTATCGGGAAATCGACGCTATTAAAAACGATTGTGGAACAGTTGCCTAAGCTGCGCGGCGATATTCATTTCGGAAGCAATGTAACGATTGGGTACTACGACCAGGAGCATCGCAACCTGAACGAACGGAATACAGTGCTCGGCGAAATTTGGGATGAGTACCCGAACATGCTGGAAAAGGACGTCCGCACCTTGCTCGGCAACTTCTTGTTTAGCGGTGATGATGTACAAAAGAAGATCAGCGACCTGTCTGGAGGAGAGCGTGCACGCGTCTCCTTGGCAAAGCTCATGCTAAAGCAAGCGAACTTCCTGATCTTCGACGAGCCGACGAACCACTTGGATATTTTCAGCAAGGAAGTGCTGGAGAACGCCCTCTACGATTATCCGGGTACGATCCTGTTCGTCTCCCATGACCGTTACTTCTTAAACAAGATTGCCACCCGCGTATTAGAGCTGACAGGTGATGGCGTAACCAGCTATTTGGGTAACTATGATTACTTCGTGGAGAAAAAGCAGGAACTGGAAGAGCTCGCAGCCGAACAAGCAGCGCAGCCCGCAAAAAAACAAGGCGGTACCGTAGCGGCACAGCCTGAGAAATCCTCTTATGAGCTCGATAAGGAAGCGAAACGTCGCGAACGTCAACGCCAGCGCCGTTTGGAAGAGATCGAGGTCACGATCCAAAAACGAGAGGCTGACATTGGCAAATGGGAAGAAGAGCTGTGTCTCCCAGAAATTTATAGCGATCATGTGCAGGCAAAAGAGCGTAATGATCAAATCCATGCTGCCAAAGAAGAACTGGAGCAGTTGTATGGCGAGTGGAGCGCGCTATCAGAAGAATAGCTCGTCTTCACGTAGAACAGCGCTCCTGCGCAGGCTCCTCCAGGGCGGCATAGAGAGCAGGAACCACCAGAAATGAAATACAGGTGGCTGCTGTGACAATGCCCGAGTCATTGAGGATTAGCCCAGCCAACGCCCCGACAATGACACCAGCAAAGCCTTTGACCAGGTAAGGCGTGTCTTTCGCCAAATGGTGCAAAAAGCGGTCGTTTTTCAAAGTGAGAACACCTAGAGCAATCAGGGAGACCACAAATGCTTTGCTCCAAATGGAAACGCGAATTAAACGGAGGTTCATCGCCAGCTTGCGTTCAATCATTTGCCCTACCTCTGACCATTCACCATGTACAATCTGCTGAGAAATCCGTCCGACATGGGTCACGGGCTGATCTGACATGAGACTGATCGCCATCAAACTGCATACACCTATAACTAGGCCGCCTGCCAACAGCAGGAGGCCTTTTTTGCCGATTCGCCAGCCCTCAAGTCGTGACAATGCCACGGAAAATCCGATCAGCCCTGCAAGAAATCCGCCTGCGTCCGTTCCCAGATTTGGCGCCACCATGTAGTACAGCACAACACTATATATGGCTGCGGAGATAGCAGGTAACCATTTCTTTTCCCGACTTAGCTCTTTTTGTCCCCCACGCATTCTCTCGTACAGCGAAGCCACAAGCATGATCGTGCTGCCGATCAGGACCCCTTCGTATTCATTTCCTAGCCCGTAAAACCTTGCCCCGATTACCGGATCATACCCGAGGTACGATTGCCGCATCAGATGAGCGCCAGTCCATCCGTCCACCAGCAGAATGGCTGTCATCACTCCGCTAACCGTCATCACAATTCGCGGGAGCGCATGGGCTTCCTGCCAAAAAGCCGCGATCAAGGCAGTCATGATAAGTCCCCCCAAGACAACCGCACCAGAAACCTGCCAGTCGAGCAGGCTCTCTAGCAAAAGCAATGCGGGAAACCACAATAAAGCCAGCAGCGCCAGACGTATTCCTCTACGAAGCCGCAAAAGACCTGCCCCTTCTCTCTTCCGCCTAAACCACCAGAGAACGACCGCACACCCTACAATGACAATTTGCAGCATGACGTAGGTATAGAGCACTGCTGGTCGTGTCGCATACGTATGATGGATCTCGCCTACCTGATTCTGAAGAGCAGTGAGGCCATTCCCTTTTTCGATACGTATGGCATGACCCGCCACCCCTTTTGGTACGGGTACATCCAGCCAAGACAGAACGGTTGGTACCACATCCAGTCCGCTGACTAATCCCGACTGCCTCGTGGTAGCTGATGTCAAAACTCCACTCGCATTCTCTCCCCAAATGAACAATGGAGTTAAGAGAGCCTTTTCTTTTGTCGCCACATGATTGACGGCTGGCGATGCCAATACAATGCGTTCGTGTGGTTTACGTTGCTCCAGGAGCTGGTTAAGGAAAATGGACAAGTCACGTAAAACACGCTGATATTGCCGGGTAAACTGACCTGGATCCATATCCGCACTCAACTGGTATAACCGGGATAAATCTGCGAGTTGAGCAATGATCAAGCCCGCTCGACGCTCGCTGTGGATTTTCTCAAGCAGGTAAGCGTAGTTTGTCTTGATCCCGTACGGATAGCCACGAAGGTGCTCCATGCTTTTTGTAGAAACATCCCCTATCGGAACCCTTCCTTGCTGATCCATCGCAAACAGAACGGCATGTCTCTGTCGGGTATCCTCATAGTCACCGTTTCCATATAAAGCGACTTGAATGTTGTTTGAAGCAAGCACCGTCCCAAGAAGTCCGATTTGCGCAGAATACGGTTTCTCCCGATTATCTGCCAAGAGCCGGAAGATACCCGGAAAAACGATCGAGGAGCGCGCCATCTCCTGCGCCTGATCATTACCCAGCTCATGTGCCCGTTCACCGGCTGTTTCCCTGGATGAGAGTGCTTCAAACGGATGATAGCCTGTCCCGCTCTTTTCAGAGTAAAGCACCTGACCACCGCTCCCCATGAGCAGGTAGCCGTTTGCGGCCGTGCGCGATCCAGGTGTTCTTATGGACAGAGCCCCAGCTCCTGCATCATCCAACCATTTATCCACAGTAGATAACTTTTTGAGTTGCTCCAGATCATGAAACGACATCCCCTCCACAAACAGCATGATGACTTGTTGTTTTTCCTTTGCTATCAATGTATTTCCGATATTTGTAGGTAGAAACAATATCAGGAATAACAAACAAATCAGCGCGAGTTTCTTTCTCACGAGTCTCCCTCCTGTTGATAACCCAACTTTTTTATCCACATTTTCCACAGAACAATCCACAGAGTATATACGGTTTTCCCGGTCATTTTCTCGTGTTATCACCAGTATTCACAGGAGTATATGTGAACAATCCAGAAAGTTATCCTACGTTGTGGATAAATCATATAGAGATGGACGGAAAACAACTGAACCTTTTTGCCTCTGTAAGCGAATATAGGGTTGAATACGTTCTGGAGGGCCCCCATGAATGATAAAGAGTTACTACCTTGGCTGGAAAAAATGCTGACTGGAGACGAGGCTGCTTTTCGCTTCGTTTACCAGACTACGCACACCGATGTTCATCGTACGATCGCTTTTCTCATCTACAACAAACAAGACATCGAAGACATCACGAACGAGACCTACATTCGTATGTGGCGTTCTTTTCATACCTATGACCGGAGTCGGCCGTTTCGATTTTGGCTTCACGGGATCACCGTTCGTCAGGTGCAGGACTGGAAAAGGAAGGCTTGGCGAAGAATACGGCTCTTTGAACGAAACCGCCTCATGCACGATGAGCAATTTGATTGGACAGATTCCGAAGTGATGAAATCAGAGACACAGCTCGAATTACTCGGAGTGGTTCGTACGCTATCGTACAAGTTACGCGTAGTAGTCATTCTTCGCTATTTTCACGATTATGCTCTGGATGAAATCGCCGAGTTGCTGCAAATCCCGCTGGGAACCGTGAAATCCAGGCATCATTTGGCACTAAAGGCACTACGCAAGCATTGTGAATTAACGGGAGGAGACTCTTCTTATGTCCATAGACAAACAACTACGCGATGAGCTTCTTCAACATGCTGAATCGTTAAAAACCCCACCCGAGATCGAGAGTCGTGTGTACCTCTCCTATCAAGACTATATGAAGCAAAAGAAAGGGAGATTTTTGATGAAAAAACGATTGTTAAGTGGAATCGTAGCAGTGGCTATCCTAATTCCAACGGCAGCCTTAGCTACACCTTATTTGGCTGATCAAATCTTCGGGTCATCGAAAACTATCATCGACCGTGGTGGTACACAGGAGGATTATCAGGAGATTGAGAAATTGTTTCAGGAAGCGAAAAGTAAGCTGACGGAAGAAGAGTACGCGGAGTTTTCGACAGTCATGAAACAACTCATGGATTTAAAAATAAAGATTACGGATCAGAACGGGGTTATGCATGAAGATCAATTGACTGCTGAGGAACGGAAGCAGTTTGAAGAGATACTCCCCCAAAAAGTCGCACCCTATTTCGAGAAGATACGTGGCGGTAAAGGGAAATAGAAAGAAGAGGGACTATCCATCTTGGATGGTCCCTCTTGTATTTTTTCTTGTTTTTGTATGTTGAAAAAGCTACGTAGGAAGAAGCGCATTTCCAGTCAAAGCGCCTCTGGAGCCCGTCCCAGCTCCGGATTGAATGTCGGGGAATTTCAGCTTCACTCATGAACTACCTCATCGAAACTTCTACGTTTGAAGCGCTCCCGACATTCAGTTATGATCCCCTT
>NZ_PXZM01000062.1 GCF_003013395.1 Brevibacillus fortis
TTTCTTGGGTAACAGTTCAGTGTCGGAAAAACTGGCCTCTTTCTTGCTACTTTATTATCATAGTCGTTGGCACTTGGTAAAAGCTACGCTGGGATTACCCCATTTAAAGAGAGGGAAAGGCTCCCGGTAGCAATTACGGGAGCCTTTGATTAACATCTTTATTGTTGCAACCCTTGGGACAGTTTTTTGGTTGTTCGATTAATCCTAAGATAAGCAGGGTAGAGGAGTTATCAACGAATCAAGGCATGTTAAATAAGTGAAGTAACTTGAAGAGACCATAACAATGCGGTTTTTACATTTTGAATCACTTGCTGATGAGTAGCCTTACATGAAGGATTATGGTTCAGTTCATGAAATATCATTTTCATGAACTGAACTTTATTTTGATCGACCCTGAGAGCGTATATACCAAGTGTAACTGGATCGGGGCGCTACTCGTGTTGTTAACATTAATTAAACTGTGAAACAAGTATACAAATGATCTTATTTTAGTGAACATGTTTGTGTCACTCGACAATAAAAATAACGATATCCAGTCCATAATATCTATTCATATTTACTCTAAATAATCTATCTAACAAGTATGGCGCTGGTTAAAGCAGTATGTTTGTGTCGCCAGACAAAAGAAAATTCATTATATCCACACCGGATTCTTTTTTGCTCTTTTTATGAGTTTACATAATATATATTATCGGACTCAATACGAAATGCATAAATTCTAAGAGGGGTACTCACCTGTTAATAAGGATGTGTCACAAAACCCGTTTGTAAATGGATCTAATTGAAAGATGATGCAAAATAAATAGCTTTTTACACATCTGTTGATACCACATGACTACATGTATGCACCGAATCATGTGCTCATAAAAATCTATTTAATAAGGAGCTTTTCTAGTATATTTGTCAGTTTCACAGTAAGACTTTAACAGCAGCAACCAAAATGCTGCCGAAACATCCATTATCAAATAAGGCCACTAGGACATCAATCAATTATCTTCATAGATGCCTTAAATTTCATCATAATAAAAAAATTCACTTTTAATATAAAAATAACATTTACATTTATTGTAAATTCACTTATATTATAATTAAGATCACTATAACTAAAAACGCCCGGAGGTCCCCAAATGACCAAAGTAATCCCAAAATCCAAAACGATCACCACTACTACGAAAAAAAGATCGTATGAAAATACCTTGAACAACCTGGCGCAATACCTCGAGCGAAATAAGAAAAAATAACCAATAAAAAGAGTGCCACTGGAGGCACTCTACTTTGGCGTTTATAAGCTTCTCTTCTCTCTTCCTTCCCCCGTTTACCCTCGGCTTTTATTCTTCAGCCGTTCCCATCCAATCCAACAAGTAAAAATCAGTTACCAAACGTGCGATTTGTCCTTCTGCATCATATCCGATATAACTCGCGTAGCTGCCGTCTCCCCATCCTGTTGAAAACATGGCAACATTACAGCTTTCCGCTAGATCTATTAGCCCCCAACTCCGTGTGTGTTTATACGTTTGATCCATTTTCTTTGTCAACGTCTCATAGAACATCTCGTCCTTCTCCATTTCACGTTCCAAAAGCGCGCAAGCTTCTGCATCCATGAACGAGCCTGTACCCGCATCCACACTGTAGCCAAAAAATTCACCGTAGCCAAGCTGTGACAGATCTGACTCCGTCCAAACAGCCATTTTCCAAGACACGACAGGCTTTTCCGAGAAGGTAATCCGCGCCAATGCTACCCGTTCATCTGGCTCCAGAGAGTCATCCGTTTGCTCTTCCTTTGACAGGGGTTGAACTTGCGCGATAGCTAACTGTACCGAGAAACTCCCCTTAGGGAAAACCTCCTCAAACGGTTCGGTCTCAAACATGACAAACGGATCGTTTGCCACGATTTTTCCAGTTTTCACTTGGAGTTTACCCACATCTTGGCAAAAAAACCGATATAAATAGCCATCCTGCTCTTGCGTAAACCCTTCGTCAAATGCCGTTTCAAAAAATGCAGGGCAGTTATGATTCATGATTCCATCCCCTTTTTCGTTCCTCTACATAAAATCCCACTGACGATAGTTTGCCAGTGGGATGTCGTCTGGATGATAATTTACTTGATCAGGGCAGCGTCCAGCGCCACTTCAATCATTTCATTGAAGGTCGTTTGGCGCTCGTCAGCGGAAGTTTCTTCACCAGTCAAGATGTGATCACTTACGGTGAGGATAGACAATGCGTTACGCTTGTATTTTGCAGCCAATGTGTACAGCGCGGAAGATTCCATTTCAATAGCGAGTACTTGATAGGATGCCAATTTTTTATACAAATCTAAGTTCTCGCGATAAAAGCTGTCGCTCGTAAAGATATTCCCTACTTTGACAGACATATTGCGTTCCGTCGCTACTTGATACGCTTTGTGCAGCAAATCAAAGTTAGCAGTAGGAGCAAAATCAACCTGATTGAGCAGGAGACGATTCGTTTGGGAATCAGATGATGCGCTCATGGCGATAATCACGTCACGGACTTTGATGTCTTCCTGGATCGCGCCGCAAGTACCTACGCGGATCAGGTTTTGAACGCCATAAGATTGCATGAGCTCATTGACGTAGATCGCAATAGAAGGAACTCCCATGCCCGTTCCTTGTACAGAAACGCGCTTACCTTTGTATGTACCTGTGAAGCCGAGCATGCCACGCACGTTGTTGTAGCACTCTGCTCCTTCGAGGAAAGTTTCAGCAATGTATTGGGCCCGTAGCGGATCGCCCGGCAGCAGGATGGTTTCAGCAATTTGACCTTGCTGTGCTCCAATATGGATACTCATAATCTGTTTGCTCCTTTATCAAGAAAAAATGACCTACTTGCCTATCGTACTACAAAAACCGAACGATGCAAAGTCAAGAGATCAAATGATTCCAGCGGCGTATGATTGCACGTTTGCACGAGACTTTTGGAAACCAACGAATAAGCGATACCGACAGATGGCATCGCCTCGACAACGGTTTTATTCATTTATGGGACATCACGTAATCCATTGCTTCCAGGTGATCTCCCAGAATCGTCTGTTCTTTGCTGGGTTTATTCTTTCTTTGTGTTGCGCTTTTTCTCGTAAGCTTTGCTGATGCAATGGAATGAGATGGCACGACTCGCAATTGATTGTGTAGAGCAATGGCGTGCGCAACTGCAGGTACGACTAAATGTTGAACGCCGATGATAGTAGCAGCTTGTCGCGTCATGGCAAAAGGTAAGTCGTACATCGAGGAAGTTCCTAGTTCGTGACGTGCAACCAAGGTATTGAGAAATGTCTTCGCTAGCAAAACGGTATCCGGTTCCACTGATTGCTGTCGAAGTGGTGTCATGCTTTTTCTCAAGACGATGTCTGCGCCCCGATAACACGTTCTGACAAAGGACTGCATATCAGTTGCAGCTACGACGTGATCCGCATCGAGAAACAACCACACATCTCCTGTAGCCTCCTTGGCACCAATTGCTCTCCATACATCATCCCCTAAAGGAAACGGGTACACAAACGCTGTGAGTGGACAGGAAGAATACGTGAGTATCTTTTTCACCGATTGATCCGGGCAGCCATCCACAACGAGTACGATTTCCATGGGCCGGAGCTTCTCAATTTGTTTGAGGACTTTTTTGATCATTCGCTCGTGGTGGTGAACAGAGAGGATGACACTTAATCGTTGTAAGTTCTGGCATTTTTCTTTGCCATTAATGTGCTCTTCTCTGCGTCTTTTTGTGGGATCTCGCATATTTCGCTTTTCGTTTGCCACCCCATCCACCGCCCTCCTTTACGCGCGATTCCAGATGAATGACTGAGCGCAAATGCAAAACGTCCGATGAATGCACCAAGTCGCGGTGTCGTTGTCCATCCTGATCTGCGCGTCGCAGTTTCGTTCCGTCCGAAAGCATCTGAATTGCCTTGGCATGCTCCTGGTAAATCGTACGGATATCTTTTCGCACGATATCACGAGTGCCTGTTGGTTTTTTTTCTGGGGCAAACGGGGCGATTGTCGTCATTTTTAGCCCCATGACTGACGCTTGAACCAAAGCTACTGCCGGATTGCAAAAGGACTTGGAACCAATTGCTTCCAGAGCATTCCGGCTCAAGGCAAATGGAATATTTTCGAAGGATGCAGAGCCCATGCTTTTTTGACCGAGAAGATGATTCAGCAAGCAATAAGCACTACTTGGTGAACGCACTCCTCTTTTTGATGCCGAGCGATCGGAGCATGTCGTGATAATGACATCCGCACCCTTTTTGACCAGCGTGACATATTTCTTCAAATATAAAAGAGGCATTGCGAGGCGTTCGTCGATAAAGAGTACAACGTCTCCCTTCGCGTGAGCAGAACCAATCGCTCTTGCCTCATGGCTATCTACTTCCAACCCGGTTGAAAGGACATGTGCTCCCCATTCATTGTACAGGATAGCTGCTTGGGAGCTCACTCCGTAGTACACGACGATTACTTCCGTGTCTGGATCTATTCTTTTTACAAAAGATAGCAGTCTTTTCAAATTCCTGGCGTTGTCACTTATTGGGATGATGACGGACACGGCAGGGCGCTCATAGATTCGGTTGTCCATCTCACTCCCCCCTCACCAGATCATAAGTTATTACTCTAATGTACGCTCGTTTTCCACGATTGGACACGGCATCTATCCCTCACAACACAACAACAGTTGAACAACTAAGAACACACTGTTTCGCCGCGCCATTTTGCCAAAATAAAAACAGGACGCGCATACTGCCACGTCCTGTTGTACTTCTCATTTCGTATTAGTAGAACCGCCGTTGAAGACTGCGCTCGCGGATTCGTTTATTCCTCCGTGCACGGGAAAACGTATACACAAGTAAAAACAGGTTCATTCCTAACCAGACGATTAATACGCTATAGCGGGCCAGTGAATGTGTGACTTCGCTTTCAGAATCCCCAAAAACAGTAGTAGGAGCAGGAGGATCATGGCGAAGCAACGGATAGGCGACGGTTAGGTTGCCAGCCTGGACAGACAGATTCCCATCTGCTTTTAGCTCTACCAAAGGCTCTACACCTTTGGGAACCGTCGCGTACAAGTCCTCCTTGGCTGTAAAAGTCACAACCGAGTTGTTGCCAGGAACAGCTACTTCTGAAAAAGAATCCCCTTTTTTGGCGATTGGTTTGGTCTCAAAGCCTTGAAAGCCAAAGTCCAGTAGCTTTTTCACATCTTTATATGCATTTGCACTCGTAGAAGCCTTCATTGTGACTGCGATTATCTCCATTTCGCCACGCTTGGCGGAGCCTACTAGCGTATGCATCGCCTGATCAGTAAAACCATTCTTGATTCCTGTCGCACCTTCGTAATCGCGCAGGAGCTTGTTGTGATTCACTAACACCGTTTCCCACGTTTGTCCATGCCATGGCAGCCGCTTCGTACCGACAATCTCCCTGAAAACGGGGTTTTTCATCGCGTACTGCGAAATTTTGGCCATGTCAGCGGCAGTCGTGTAATGATTCGGGTCATGCAGTCCATGCGGATTGGTAAAGTTCGTTTCGGTGACCCCTACTTTTTCTTTCAAATAGGCGTTCATATCCACTGCAAATTGCTCTGTCGTCTGGCTCATATGCTCCGCAATCGCTGTACCAGCGTCGTTACCAGAATTCATAAGCAGTCCGTACAGCAAGTTGCGTAGAGAAATCCGTTCTCCCTCTTCCAAATATACACGCGTTCCTTCTTCACGGCGTGCTTTTTTTGAGACGGTGACTGTATCATCCAGATTCCCTTTTTCTATCGCGTAAATACCTGTCGCGATTTTTGTAATACTAGCAGGGTACAGCTTCTCATGAGGGTTCTTTTCAAACAAGACTTGTCCCGTTGTAGCATCAATCAGAATGGCTGATTGTCCAGTGAGAGTGTTAGGCTCCAGGCTTGATGACTCCTCGGCAAAAGCAGAAGGCATGCCGAGGTTGAACAAAACCATCACCACAACGAGTAGGTTCGTTAGCAGAAAGCGCATGTTAGTCTATATCCTTTCCTACTTTGTCGCGTTTTTTCAGGAGACGTTATTTCAACCGGATCCCCAACAAATCGTGAATCATTTTAAACTTTGGATTGTCCGCAAAAGCCTCTTCGAAGCCACTGACATGTTCTCTGTACAAGGCTGCGGCTGAATCCAAATCTTGCTTAACGTACAAGGAAAAAATTTCTTCCAATTTTTCTTCCAATGTCGTATCAACTTCTGCCGGTGTGAGAATTTCTTGACGCAAATTGTTCATTAACACATCGAGCTGATGCGTGATCACGGACGCTTCATTAAGCTGCTCTAACACGTCTGTCGGGATGTTTCCCGCATACTTGTAGCGTAGTTCATGCTCATTTGTCGCCCAGAAGTTCATTCCTAACGTACGGATTTGGATCTCACAGAAGAGGGTTTTCTTTTCGCTGCCGTGGTAGACGGTATACGAAACAATCATGTGAATACTTCTGTATCCGGAATCCTTTGGAGCTGCGATATAGTCTTTGACATCGTGAATGACGATATCCTCCCGCTCCTGCAACAACTGCTGCACCTCGCGCACATCGTCTACATAGCGGCATACCACACGAAGGCCCGCGATATCCTGAACTTCCTTGGCGACTTCACTTTGCCATTGATCTCCCAAAAAGTCGATTCCTTTTTCGTTCGCCTTCTTTACTAAACTGTCGACTTTTTTCACTCGTCCGACAACAAATTCAATAGGAGAATATCGGCCGCTTTTTAGAAAGCCGTATTTAATTCCTTTTAATTTTAACTTTAGCTCTTCAACTGCCTGTTCATACGGCGCCAAGAAATGGACCATGTTGTTGAGCACTTTGCTTGGCACATTTGTGACTCTCATGAAGACACCTCCAATTACTTACAGAGGAAAGGTGATGCATCAAAAAACGGCTGTGGATTTACGTACGTATTTCCCACTAGCATGCCGTAATGAAGGTGAGGACCTGTAGAAAAACCGGTGCTACCCATTTGTCCAATCACCTGTCCCTGTTTCACTTCTTGCCCTGTTTTGACATCTAGCTTGGACAAGTGAGCATATATGGAAAAAATATTTAACCCGTGATCGATGATGATGGTATTGCCTGTTAAGTATAAAGAGTCGGCCAGTACCACTTTCCCGTGGTTGCTCGACCAAATTGGCGTTCCTGTTTTGTTCGCGATGTCAATCGCCGAGTGCCGGTTGGCTGGTACACCATTCACTACACGTTGATAGCCGAATGGAGTCGTTAATTTTCCTACTGCTGGCTGTTTAAACGGCTCCGAGAAATAAGGAATCGCTCTCGAGTTTGCTCTGGCTGCATTGATCTTTTTTTGGTCTGCATTAATTCGATTCGTATCCTGGCGCATTTTGTTGAGCTGTTTACTTACCGTGAGCTTGTCTACTTCAAATTTTTTCGGTGAGATTGTCACCGATACGGAAAGTTTTTTGTCAGCAGATGTGAGTTTATAGGTCCCGGGCTTCGTGTTAAAAGGAATCGGGATAAACCGGGCATACTCATCCTGTGTCTTTTGCAACCGATAGTTCTGAGAGAACACCGTTACGGTTTGTGGCTCTTTACTGCGTACGAAAATAACGTCCCCAGGATATGTTTTGGCTGGTGTTACGCTGATCGCAGGTTGTTGTTTCGTTGCTTGGGCGTAAACCCCTTCTACTGTCTGGCTGAATATGCTTGTCCCAGAGACGAGCGTCAATGCTGTGACCAACATAAGGCTAACCATTGATTTGAACATAGACATGCTCCCTCCCATTTTCTAGTATAACAAAACACACCCTGAAAGGAAAAAGAAAAAGAAGGCTAATGAGCTAGCCTTCTCCAATTATCCTAAATGTTAACTCATTGTTTCTTCGTATAATCGGACATCATGTCCATGATGGATTGCACGCCTGTCAGCATTTCGCTTGCACGTTTGGTTTTTTGCGAGATGCCTTCAAAATCAAGCACCCCTCTTTTTCGATCATTCCATCTTTTAAACAATTCTTCGGCCATACCGGGATTGCTTCGGACCGCTCGAATCCGCATGGAATCTTCGAGGACCCACGCTTCAAATTCGGGATGCTTCTTTAATAGCTGCTTTACTTCTTTTTTATTCATAGCCGGACGTCTCTCCTTTCCACTGGACAAACGAGGATAGTTATCTGTTCGTTACACCATATGACTAGTCCGCGATTGTGCTTGTGTGTTTGCACCACACAGGAAAGAAAAGGGCTTTTGATGGTAAACATAGAAAGGCCCCTATAAAGGGACCTCTCTTCATCCAGCTATTTACTTGTCATCAAGCAGGCTTAGCGGCCAGCCATTTGTTGCTCTGCGAAGCTCACCAGACGCTTGGTAATTTCGCCACCAACAGAACCGTTTTGACGAGAAGTAGTGTCTGGGCCGAGATTTACACCGAATTCAGATGCAATCTCATACTTCAGTTGATCCAAAGCTTGGTTCGCTTGAGGAACTACCAGATTGTTGGTGCCACCTTGGTTGTTAGCCATGATTGATTCCTCCCGACGCGTTTTTTCTCCCGGGACGGGGTTGAACCGTCAGCGTTTTGGCTTCTCGCCTTGAGACCGGAAGTTGATTTTCAAGAGGTGGTTGTTGACCTCTTGTGATACTATCATCCCACCGTAATTAAAGTACATGCACGTTTTCGTACGATATTTCAATTGTAAAATCTGACAAGGTTGTCCCGCTCCTTTATGCTATAATGGTGCGTATAGTTTGGTAGTGAGAGGGGCAAGGTTTTGTGAGTAATTCAGGAAAAGTACTGCTCATCGATGGCATGAGCTTTTTATTTCGCGCCTTTTATGGTTCTGCTTGGGGTGGAGCCTATCGCCAGACTTCAACAGGTGTGTACACAAATGCGGTTTATGGATTTACGAAGATGATGCTCGATTACGCAGAGTTGACACGCCCTACTCATCTCGTAGTGGGCTGGGATGTCGCTTCACGCGAGTCTTTGGTGCGCAGTCAATGGTATGACGGCTATAAATCAAATCGTCAAGCCGCACCGGATGAGCTCATTCCACAATTCGATTTGGTGAAAGAAGTAACGGATGCTTTCGCGGTTCCGAACCTGGGCTGCCCAGGGTATGAAGGCGATGATGTATTGGGTACGCTCTCCACACGTCTCTCCGAAGAAGGACACGAGGTCATCGTTGCGACAGGTGATTACGATAGCTTGCAACTTATCTCTGACCGAGTCAGCGTAAAAATCCTGAAAAATGGTGGCAAGCACGAGCATTATAACCCAGCGAGCCTTTTGGCATTGCGTGGAATAACGCCTGAACAGGTCGTTGACGTCAAAGCGTTAATGGGAGATGCATCTGACTGTATTCCAGGCTGCCCAGGTATCGGCGAGAAAACGGCGACGAAGCTGATTACCGAGCATGGTGATCTGGATAACCTATATGTAAATCTGGCAAACTGTACACCTAAAATGCGCAGCAAGCTGGAAGAGAATCGTGATCAGGTATACTTGAGCAGAAAGCTGGCTACGATTATCCGGGATGTTCCGGTGGAGTATGCACTGGAGGATGCCGTGTGGGAATACGATCGTCAAGTTGTTCAGAGCAAATTTGACGAGCTTGAATTCGGCCGTACGATGGCAGCGAGAGTCGGCTAATTGGGGTCATGATCATCGGCTGAGAAGAAGCGGTATATCCACTTTTTTCAGCCGATTACTTTATGCACTGCATAATCGCTCCGTCAGTGAAACCCACACGATTCGGCGATCCGTTTGGTCTCGGAATCTTCGTACCAAATTTTCCTCCTCCAGCCTACTAATTAAGCCTGAAGTTGTGCTGTTTGACAAATCAACAGCCTTGCTGATGTCCCCCATTGTTTTTGGCCCGTTTCCAAGAATATCGAGAATCAATACTTGTTGCCAATTGAGTTCATTTGTCTCTAGCTCTTTTTGTGCAATATTTGAAAACAAGACGTTGGCTCCCCGTATTAGCTTAGCCAGCTTAATCAGTTCCTTCATGGTGTCCTCCTTTTGCCATTTTCCTTTTGCAGCATCCAACATTTGAACAGGCTGCCTGTTACGCTCAGCATAGGCGAAACTATTAAAGAAAAAAGTGGGTAAGAGTTAAATTTTTTCTTAAGCTTCTCTAAAAAAAATCCCGTCCCATGAGAGGAGACGAGATTTGTAAGTGACGTCGATTACTTATTTGGCAGTGTGAAATACATCCAGGAGCAGCCCTGTGTTCTCCTCCCCATCCGCTTCCCAGCTCGTCGCAAATTTGACCCGATGAGAAACGCCCAGCAAATCATACGCTTGTACGAGATGTTGCCTGGCAGAACCCACAATCAAGCTGTGCAATCGAACTTGTTTACGTTGGCCCAAAGAGATGAGCTTTTCTTGGACATATGGAGAAATGCCTCCAATTCCATCCGTTACCATGACAAAATCAGCTCCGCGCCACGCCTGTTCATTTTCTACCAGCTCGATGGCTCGCTTCATCGGGGCGTCGAAGTGAGTCCCACCGCCAAATGCCATTTGCGCCAACCCGTAAAAGGCAGACCAATCTGGCTTTTTGTGATAGAGCGGTTGCTCTCTGATCTCGCCTTTTGCCCCAAATAAGAGGAGAATAAAATCACGCTTTTCCAGCATTGACAGGGCGGCAAACGTCATGATGAAGATTTGCGCAAGCCTCAGCTTACTTCCTCGCATCGAATGGGATGTGTCCAGCATGCAGATCACTGGACCTTTTGGCGGTTCTTCTACCCATCCCGAGGTATCGTAGGTCATGAGCTTTTGCTCCAGCCACTTGAGCATGAAGTAGTTCTCGAAATCCGGATCAGCGAGAAGCACTGCTTCACCAGGCAGCATGTGTGCAATATCGCCCGATTGCCGCAAATCATAGTATTCCTCAGCAAAATGTCTGGAGCGAATCTCTTTGCACTTTACACGAAAGCGATGGACTTGCCTGCCTACCTCGTTCAAAAAAGCGACCAGGTCAGGATGTCGCTTCAATTTTTCAATCCATTTCAAATACTGCTCAAAGCTTTGCCTGCGCAGCTTGCCTAACTCATGACCCCAGCTTCGATTGGCAAAACGCTGACTGGCCGTAAATACCTCTTCGACAAACAGCGTATCGAGTTCTTCAGCGGATAACGTTGCTTTTAACGAGTGCTCCAGCCATTGTCCCAGCTCTTTTTCAAAAGCGGCGATCGCTTCCTTTTCTTGCTTTTGCAGTCGATCCAGCTGCTTTTCGCGCTGGGTGAGCTCACTCTCCAGTTTTTTTACCTTTTGCAGGAGCTTGGTCCGTTTCGTGAACTGCACTTTCATTTCTTCTTGCAGCTCCGCAATGCGATTTTGCAAGGACAATACCTCTGCCCGCACTAACGGCTTGGTGTCCATCGCCTCTTGCTTGTCTTCCACGACCCGCTTCCCCTGCTGAAGGGTATAACCGACTAACTCGAGCTTGGCCTTTTGTTTGTCTGTCAGAAGCTCGGACAGCTGAGCTTGTTGACTTCCTTCTTGGCCTTGCTGGTCTTTCAAGCCTGTTAAGAGCGGAGAGGGCCGTTGATCCTTTTCCCGCTGCTTCACTTCCGCAGAAAACGTCTCTGTCAGCCACAGTAAGGCCTTGATCGCGGTTTTGAACGATGCGCTTTCCTGCCCGACTGTACGAGGATGAATCATGCGTGTAAAATACTGCTTCATGAGCGTACGAATCATCCAATGATGAAAAGGAGTGGATTCTTGCGTCAGATCGATCTCCGGCTTTTCCAAATAAAAGACGAGGAAAAAATCGGCCAAGAGCTCCAAATCAAACCATGCTGCTCGTGCCCGCGCCTCATGAACCCATTCCTGAGCGGTGTGCGAAGAGGCGAGGTACGTTTCAAATAGATAGCGATCAACACCACTAGCGTGAATGATCATACGAACTACCCCCTACAACGTAAAATCATAATCCGCCCCGGGGATTTCCTTGTCAAAAATCGTCCGATACGTGCGTTGTAGCTGCTGCAAAATCCGTTCGCCTTCAATTCGTAGGTACGAGTATTTGACCGCGTACTTTTCTACATGGGGAATCAAGCGATTTTTTTCCAGTACATAGGCATGTAGATCGTGCTCCCGCTTCTCCCACTGAATGAGACGATTACGCAAGTCTCGCGCCGTCTCTTCCACCTCATCGCGACTCTCTTCCAACAACTGGGCATTACGCTCCATCGCTTCCTTGCCCAGCTTTGCGCCCACTTCCTTTTTAAACTGGAACGCATGCAGCTCCGATTCTTTTTCCTTCCATTTATCCGCAATCTGTCCGAAGCGCTGGAGCGGCAATTCGTTCTCCATATCATTCTTCAGCATTTCCGTAAATTGTTGTTCGAACGCTTCCTGCATAACGGTCAAATCCTCAGGAACATTCCATATCATATGCGGAGTGAAAACCGTGTCCCAGATTGTCACCTGCTCACGTCCATGCAAGGCAGCAGAGGTACGCCATACATGCGCGATTTTGCTCCAACGACGGTCAGAGAGCACATACTCTTTTGCTTCCAGGTCTTGTTTTAAACGGTACAGAAAATAAATGATGGTTTCTGGAATGACCACTTGCTTCGCTGCCGCTTGAATATCCTTCACGTCATACAGAGAGAACACAACAGGAAGAGGCGTCGTTGGCAAGGAAAACATGCGCTCATAGCTTGCAGCTTGCTTCAAATAGTGAACCTCATAGCGAAACAGAAAGCGGTCATAGAGAGCAGTCAATTGATCATCATCATCGGGAAGTTCATTCGATGCAGCGATTAAGAACTGCAACGGAACCTCCTCTTTTTCTCTGCCGTTGAAATAAATTCGCTCGTTCAATATAGAAAGCAGCGCATTCAGAATCGCGCTGTTCGCTTTAAAAATTTCGTCCAAAAACGCAAACTGAGCGTTGGGCAAATAGCCTGCTGTTTTTCGTACGTATTGATCCAGCTTCAACTGCTGAAGGGAGACTGGACCGAATATCTCATCGGGCGTCGTAAAACGGGTAAGCAAATACTCGAACCAATGTTCCGATCCAAAAAGCTGAGAGACAGACCGTGCTAGCTGAGACTTGGCTGTTCCCGGGGGACCGATTAGCAAAGCATTTTCCCCACTCATGATGCCGAGCATTAAAAGGCGAATCAATTCACTTCTTTCCAGAAAACGGCGCTCCAAAAGCTCAATTGCCTGGTCCATTTTACGTTGGATGGGTGTAGTCGAATTCATCGTAGTTGGCTGCACGACGTACTGGTTAAGGACGTCGATGTGCCGATCCCCCTCTCTTGCTTGGAACCCAAGTATTCGTCATTCATTAATAGTGGCATATCATGGACAAGAATGCCAGTTTTCCAGCTGATTCAGTCGTCCGTCAAAGATGTGCGTTCACCCATGGCCTATTTTTCGCATATGTTGTGACAACAAGGGACTTTCATCGGAGTAACGAAAAAGGAGGGTGCGACATGGGAATCGAGCTTTTGTGGTTACATGGTGTGTACGTCTTGTTCGTGATCGGCATTATTCTCGTAATGGTTTTACGAAAAGATACTAGTCTGATCAGCATCGTGGGCATTGCGGTCCTCGGTTTCGTCGCGACAGGTTCTGTGACAACAGCTGTCGGCGGAATATTCGGCAGCTTCATCTATGCGATTACCGAGCTATTGCCGACGATTTTAGTCATCTGCATCATCGTTGCCATGAGTCACGTATTGACGGATACGGGCGTAAATGAAACGATGATTCGGCCGATGACCCATTTGGTTCGAAATCCTACATTGGCTTATTGGGTCATCGGTATTGTCATGATGGTCATTTCCTGGTTTTTCTGGCCTTCTCCAGCTGTCGCACTGATCGGAGCAGTCATGTTGCCTGTGGCATTGCGCGCTGGCCTGCCGGCGATAGGTGTCGCCGTTTCCATGAACTTGTTTGGGCATGGGATTGCACTGTCTGGAGATTATATTATTCAAGGGGCTCCCACTTTAACAGCCAAAGCCGCAGGAATTCCTGTCTCGGACGTGATTTCGGCCAGTGTCCCTCTCGTGATCATTATGGGCGTCGTGACGACCGCAATCGCATTCTGGTATTTGAAAAAAGACATGAAACTCGGCGTTCTTGCTTCCCCCAAAGAGACAGTCGTGCCAGATGCGGTTTTTACTTCCGCACGAGTTCCTTTGTCAGCTGGTGTGCGGCGTGCGTTAGCTGGACTTGTGCCGGTATTATTTATCCTCGATGTTGTGGCCATGTTTGCTTTTGATTTACGCGGAGGCGATGCAACGGCGCTTGTTGGCGGAACCGCCTTGCTCATTCTCATCATCGCAACGATGCTCGCTCACAAGCAAAGTGGTCTCGAGCAGGTAACAACCCATCTCATTCAAGGCTTTCAGTTCGGTTTTAAAGTATTTGGGCCGGTCATCCCGATTGCTGCTTTCTTTTATATGGGCGACAGTGGGTTTATTAAGGTATTTGGGGAGGTGCTGCCGCAGGGTTCACACGGAATCGTGAATGACCTCGGCGTGGCGCTTGCACAGACAATTCCCATTAGCAAGGAAGTAGCTGCTCTCACGGTATCCGCAGTAGGTGTCATTACAGGGCTGGATGGCTCAGGCTTTTCCGGGATTACACTAGCTGGCTCTTTGGCCCAACTGTTCGCAACTGCATTGGGTGCTGGTGCGGCTACATTAACAGCGCTTGGACAAATTGCAGCAATCTGGGTCGGCGGTGGAACGATCATTCCTTGGGCGTTGATTCCTGCTGCGGCGATTTGCGGAGTAGACCCATTTGAGCTGGCAAGACGAAATCTGTATCCTGTGGCGATCGGACTTTTGGTGACGACAATCGTGGCGATGTTTCTTCTGTAAAACGTCGTTATCTATACAAAAAAGCGAATGGTTACGTGCCATTCGCTTTTTTCCTTTATTAGGTTACAAGATAGACAAGTTTCTCATTCTGTTTTTCTCCGAGACTCATACACTTGTACTAGCATCAATTTGGATGGGAAAGGAAAAAACCAGTATGAAGTTGTGGGGAAAAAGTATCCAGGTCGCAGCAACGTACATTGGAACGGTCGTAGGCGCTGGGTTTGCGAGCGGTCAAGAAATTCTCGCGTTTTTCACCGCCTACGGCCATGCGGGAACGATTGGCATCCTGCTCGCCACATCTCTTTTTGTTTGGCTGGGCTACAAGATGATGCTAATTGCTCATCATTTGCGCACACCCTCGTACGAATCCTTTAATCAAAAACTGTTTGGGCCGATGATCGGTCGTACGATGAATATTTTGGTCTTTCTCACCCTTTTTGGCGTAACGACTGTCATGTTGGCAGGAGCGGGCTCAGTCTTGGAGGAGCAGTTTGACATTCCGTATTTGGTCGGGACCACAGCCACTATGTTGTTCGCCCTGTTGATTTTGCGAAGAGGGTTGGAGCAATTACTCGTCGTGAATGCGATTGTCGTTCCGTCCATGTTATTGTTCGCTTTGTTCATTTTGCTGGATGGCACCGCAGAATCTCCCATGCCGCTCTCACCCCCATCGGATTACACCTTCTTATGGAAAACAATCTTATATGTGTCCTTTAATCTCGCTATGGCCCAATCCGTTCTCATCCCGATCGGCTATGCGATCCGCGAGAAGGTCGTTTTGTTTCGGGCTGCCGTCATCGGCGGTGTCGTGCTTGGATTCATGCTGCTTGTCGTCCATACTGCCATGTTAGCCAACTGGGACGATGTCCGTCTCATGAATATCCCGATTCTTTTTGTAACGGACCAATGGAACGAGTGGCTCCAGCTGTTCTTTGTTTTCGTGCTCTATTCCGAGATTTTTACCACTCTGATTTCCAATGTGTTCGGGATTGGTCAGCAGCTGCGTGAATTATTGGATGTTCCGGAATCGCGGCTTTACTTGTATTTGTTCTCTACTTCTTTCGTACTGTGCCTGATTGGATATAGTCAGTTGCTCATGTTTTTGTATCCGTTGTTTGGGTATTTGGGGTTGTCTACGCTCTGTCGGATTTCAGTTCCAGGGAATGTGCTCGGAAAGCGGTTTTGATTGATAAACGATGAACATTTTTGGCACCGCATTCACATTTGGATTGTTCGGATTTTAGGTCATTGAAAGGTCCGTCCAAAAGTATAACCCCCGTAATTTTTTTAACAACGAGCAAAGTCTTCTATTTAAAACCGAACAAAAATGAAAATAACCACGTTAACATATGGGTTTTCTATTTCAATCATTTTTCTTTCGTAAAACTTCTGCATACTTTTTGATGGATTCCTGTTCCATAAGTCGAATCAAATTCATCGCTTTCCTTTCCCATTTCTCTATTTGATCTTCTTCATACAGCATTTCAATGAATGGTTCGTACAAACACGGGCTTTTGGTTGCGACAGGATGTTTTCGGTCCACTAATTGAGCCCACTCTAGATATCGTTGGCAAATCGAGTAAGCGATGGCGCCTTCATCAGTCTGTAGGAGCGGGTAGTCATGGGATAGCTTTGACAGGATGTTCTCTGTATGATCAGAAGCAAAAAGCGATTCTGAAAGATCATTTCCTGGACGGCTCGCTAAACGAATTAACGCAGCTTTCAACGCTTCGTTATTTCTATTTGACTTACCAAAGCCCCGCTCCAATGTATTTCCGATTTTCTTATCCCATTTCACGCGTTTGATTTGATCAATGGCATACTCTACATTCCGATTTTCCCAAGCTTCAGCTATTCTGTGATACATATCGATCGGATCTTTACCAGCCCTCGCCTGCCAACTTGAGGGGTGAAAAGCTCCACCACCAACCTCAATCAGTCCATGATCTACACGTATACTTCCTTCGAGTGCATATAGTAAAAGCATAGGTTCATAGATTCGATAGATGTGAGCAGCGATCTCATTCCCTTCTTTGGCACAAGTCATATAGTACAGCGTTAATTTACTGACGGTTCGAGCATTGTTATCCCTCATTCTTGTTACGACTGTATTTTTCTCCGCGATATCAAACTCGACTGGAACACCTGCTGCACGATAGGGATGAAAGTACAATGGATGCACGTTCATTGGATGAGCTTCGATGAAAACATGTATCCGTCGCAAATATTCATTGAACAGTAAATGATCCGCGTTGTTCTCTGCTGAAGTACTTCTATGATCATGGTGATTTGCCAAGTTAGCTATATACGTGATCAGCTTTAGAATCCGTTCATCCCCATTATACAAAGCAAACTCCAGCAGACTATGATCGAAATCCTCGACAGGTAGTACAAGCTCTGGAAAATTCAATAAAAAGTCTTCGATTGGTCGCTCTCTCTGGTAGTTTTTCTTTCCTGTTACATACAAATAGATATCCTGCGCTTCCTTTACCTGGGGAACGGTGATTCTAGAGTAATCACAGGTTTTGTATAAACGAGATTGAAAATGAAACATTTCCATCGTATTCTTGACTTCAGCACGTTCACGCTCATATTGGTAGGAGCAATCAAACGGAAATCCACGCAGAATGAGATAACTGCTAAGACCGAGCTGCGTAAAATCAGCGACCTCCATCGCATAAGCCACCGCGTATATTCCACTTCCATTTCGAGCATGAACATATAACCGACCATCATGGCTCTTCCACCACTTCTTATATCCCTGACTCGCCTGTTCAATAAGAATAGGTTTCTGTTCTATAATTGAGAGCCAATACGTAACATCTGACTTTTCTATCCATTTTACTACCCATTGTTTTTTCTCTTGCAGCAGGCTGTATTTGACACTTTCACCCTCTAGCAGTTCTTCGATATTTTCAGCAAATACTTGAAACGTAGTATAATGTAGCGTATACAACTTTCCGTTTTCATCAATAAAACCAGCCTTACTCAATCGATCATCCATCACATGAAAACACGCTACCACAGTTTGTCCTTCATGATTCAAAACCTCAGGTAATCTGTGTTCCTCACCATCTCGATGAGCAAAATCCCCCCATAAATCGATACAAAAGCTATTATCGATCTCTCCCCCAAATGAATAGCTCAATCCGCCGTACTTTTCCTGCACATCCAGTAAAGCATCAAAAGCTTGAATACCATTCTGTTGGAGGATTTTTTTTACTTGCTCTCTGTCAGTAATGGTTGCTCTTCTCGTGCATTGCTGAATAAAAGCCTTAGCTGTTTCTGACAATTTGTCACTCTCAGGCATATTCGTAGCCTCCTTTAAAGCTTTTTGATTTCATCTTGAAACGAATGGTAACATTTGTAACAGTTGAACCGTCATAAAATAAGGCCCACTCATCAACCTACTCGAAAGGAATTCCTATCATGAAATTTTCTACCCTGTTAAAAACCATGCTCGCTCTGTTCCTCACCTTCGTCTCTACCTCGCCAATCAAGGCTGAAGAGCAGCAAGACCCATTAAATCCACCACAATTACCAGTGGTTTATCAAAACCTGCAAATCCCGTCTCATTTGACAGAGCCATTCTTTCTTTTCACGAAGCAACCACTTTACAAGCACGATTCACCTCCAAAGACTTACACCATGTCATTGGTTTCACCGTCTGGAAAAGTAATAAAAAGCAAATACCTCGTTTATGAAAGTGAAGTGTACCCGCTCCGAAATGGGTACGGTTATTTTTATAATGGCAGCTTTTTTAAGCATGTGGAATATTTGGTCTACGATAAGCAGGGCAAAGTTTCACCGATGGGTACCTGTTGCGATGTTGCTTTCAAGCAGATACATGGGGAATGGTTTACGGGCACGGACTATCCGGGAAACTTGCCGTATCTGTACAATGCCAAAACAGGGAAAATTACCAAGAAGTTTCCGGACGCGGATCATCCAATCTACGTAGCCGAACCGACTACAAAAACGTTTGATCCGTATTACTTGCCCTATGGTGAAATGGTAAAAGACGCAAAAGGGGACGAATACTACAAGATGGGCATGAGAAATATTCATGGAAAAATACTGAGCAAGCCATTTTTTGATGAATATTTCGGATATGGTGAAGGCTGGCATCGTGTGAAAATAAACGGCCAGACGCATTTTATCAGCAATGAAGGAAAAATTATGCTGAAGCCTTCCCGTAACTATAAAGTCGAATCGAATATGCACAGTGGCGCATTTATTGTCTCAGGCAAGCTGGGCAACGAAGAATTTTATGTGCTTATGAATAAAAAAGGGCTCATTGCTTCGAAAAAATATGCGTTTATCCACCCTACATCTGATGGTCACTTTCTCGCTGTGACGAAAACCAACAAGCAATATACGTTTACCAAAATAAATGCAGCAGATAAAGTCGTCTCACCCCAACAATATATGCTAAATAAGCCAGAACAAATAAAAGAGCTCAAGCAGACGGGGCAGTTGTTCCATACGGATACCCAGATCATTGCGAACATAGCTAACAATAATAGCTTCAACTTTCCACATCAATTGCTGATCACACCTACGAATGAGACCGTTGCCCTCGAATACACCATCTCGGGGACCAAAAAAATAGGCGTGTATACTCATGACGGTAAACTGATCTATGAGGAGATTATCAAATAAGTAGGTACAGTGAGCATAGCTTCTCTAACATAATCAAACTAACGTATAAAAGCACGACTATACCCTACTAAACAGGGGTATGGTCGTGCTTTTTCCTATCAAGTTCCCTTGGTTTCCCAAGTGATAACGCCCTTATTCCAATCCCGCAGGTTTTTCCCTTCCATCCAATGGATACCAACGAAGCACATCACGCGGAGGACTTGCCAACCCTTCCTCCAACAAGACACACTTCCAAATTTCTTCACCCGGCCCATCGGTTGTATCGCCGTCATTAATAACAGGACCATTCTCGTAGACATAGTTCGATATATTACGCAAGAAACTCGCTACTTCATTCGGATCGTAGGCGTCCCCATTAAAAACTGCCTCATGATCGATCACATCCAGCTGCTGCATGCCGACAGTATCCATCAAGAGCCATCCTTCCGGAAGATTGAACAACCGGACATTGGACCACAGCTCGAGCGGAAGAAGCTGAATTTGCTCATAGCGTTGATTCAGCTCTTGCATCAGCTCGGCAGACGCGAGGCACTCTCCATTTGGATTAAAAAAGCAAAGGGCTTCTGGCATTTTCAACAGTGCCCCAGCAATAGCCGTGACAGTCATCAACTCCGGGAGCGCTTCGTAATCCTCTGGCAGTATAGGGGCCTGATCATTTGCCTCCCCCAACACGAAAGAAGAGCGAATACGGATAAACGCATTGTGCTCGGATGCAGCTTGCCGTCCTTCGGGAAATCCCCACGACTGCTGAACTGCACGCTCAAGGCTATCCGAGAACGTAAACGGTCCGAAAAAGCCCATTGACCAAGCACCAAACAGCACCGTATCTTCTGCTGGGTCTCCCATACTATCCGGCCAAGGCTTATCGACGACATCGACCTGAATATATCCGTTTACTTCTGGACGATAAGGAATAAGCAAGCTAGGACCACTGAACACCCATTTGTCGAACGTTTCCTCGATGTTGGCAATTTCGAATGGATCCTTGAGCATGTCTGCTATTTTGTGAATCGGAACCGCCGTTGACAGAAGGACGGCAACCCCTTGAGAATACATACCTTTTGGCATATCGTTTTCTCCATTCTTTCCATTATATTTGTCTAAGTTATGGCGTACTTCACGTAACTGTAAATCCAATCGCTTGGAGCTCCTTGATCGCGATTTCCAGATCAACTTCCGGATTCAGCTCCATCATCATTTCTTTCGTAATGGAAGTATTTGTAAAGATGTATGAAACTACATCAAGCGAGACCTTTATCTCGTAATAGGCCTCTGCCCACTCTACATAGTCATCTGGGTTGTCATAAATCATCCCGAGCAAAAAATCTGACCCGTTATCCAGCCCTTGCGGATTATGTACGTCGCCCGTTTTCCAGACGTGATCAGTAGATTCTCTCCATAAGCAAAACGTAACGTCCTCCTTGGTAACCGCTTCGTCTTCTAGTTGATTAAGCAAAGCAGGAGGGACTTGCTCATAGATGCAAACCTCGTATTCTTCCCTGGCATAAGGACTCATTTCCGATTCATGATCAAACCCTTTTACAATGACACCCTCGGGGGTGAATAGGATAAAAAGATCGTCGCCAGCTCCATTGCTAACGTTCGCGAATGTTGTGTTTTCATCCCATTGTGGATCAAACTGATATCTGCGCAGCCAATCCTCCTGACACAATACGATATCCATTGCGCTCAGGATAAGCAGTCGCTGTTTTAATGCTTCGGGCTCAAAGAAAGGCTTCGGCCAAACGCTCATGTTAGATTCTCCTTCAAGTTTTTAGATCATGTCATTAATCCATCCCCAGACTCGCTTTTGTCTATGAGACTGCCCTTTCTAATCCCAGTATAACTGTTCTTATATGTATCGGTATCCGACTCCATTTGCATAAAGGTGGCATTTAGCAGATAATTGCATTTCTTTCTCGCAAATAGATAGACCTAGAAAGCAGCTATGCCTCGTGCTGTTGTCTTGAGTGAAACACTCTTTTTTTCCATAAGCCCTTGACTTTCACATTAACGTGAACGTTTAGACTACATTCAGAAAGGTTACTCATTCACGCAAGGAGGAACAGAAATGAACAACTATACAGGGAAAAAAGCTGTCGTTACTGGAGGTACACATGGCATGGGCTTGGCTGTGGCAAAAGCATTGCTCGCAGGTGGTGCCGAGGTCATTGTCTCAGGCCGCAATCCGAAAAATGCAGAAGAAGCAAAACGTGAGTTGGGCGAACGGGCACATGTTGTCGTGTCTGATGTTTCGAGCATGAAGGATGTGCAAGCATTCGGAGATTATGTTGAAAAACATTTCGGCAAGATCGATTTTCTCCACGTAAACGCAGGGATCTCCATGCTTGAGCCATTTTTGGAAGTCACTGAGGAGACATATGATCGGACTTTTGCTGTGAATACGAAAGGAGCATTTTTCACAGTCCAGCACTTGACGCCACTGATTCATGAAGGAGGTTCGATCGTTTTTACGTCTTCCGTAGCAGATGAAGGCGGCTACCCCGGCATGAGCGTATACAGCGTATACAGCGCATCCAAAGCGGCATTGCGTTCCTTGACCTCCGGGTTTGCGGCGGAGTTGCTAGACAAAGGTATTCGCGTCAATGTCGTGAGTCCCGGCTTCATTGATACACCTTCCATGGGAGTTGCTGGTTTCACGGATGCAGACCGCGCTACCTTCCAGGAGCTTGGCGATAAGGTTACACCCATGAAACGTCATGGCTCATCAGAAGAAGTAGCCAAAGCTGTGTTATTCCTCGCCTTTGACGCTACCTTTACCACTGGTGCCAAGTTAACCGTGGATGGTGGACTCGGGCAAAGCTTAAGCTCATTGTAAAAAGACGGCCCCGAAGCGATTAGCTGCTTCGGGGCCGTGACTATGAACTAACTCGTAACCTTTTTTCCACGTGTAATCGATATTTGCCTCTCCAGGGTTTTCTTCCACTCCTGGAGTGCTTCAATCTGTTCGTTCACTCTGCTGAGCTTTTGTTCGTAAATCGCAAGCATTTCCTCGCAGTATTCGTAATCGTCCGGAGATGTAACTTCACCTCTGAACAACGTTCTGATTTCATCCGCTGTTAACCCAAGCTCTCCTCGCAACAATTAACTACCTCAATTATATGCGAGACCTAATGAGGAATGAAAGCTGCTTGAAAATGACTGGACGTTTTTCATAGATGTCGCTGTGTCGTATACCCCTTCTCCTTATTGGAAAAGAGCAATGTCATTCCCATCAATATGACAAGCACTCCTACTACGGCAAAGGGGAGATGCTTATCCAATTGGTAAAGACTTGTGCTGAGAATTGGCGCGATCACCGCGGAAATACCTTGGACGGATGCGACTAACCCCGCTACACTTCCCTGCTGCTCGCGGCCAACTGCTAAAGAAGATCCAGCCATAAAGCCGGGCATCATGAACCCGGTTCCAATGCCGAACAAGAAAAAAGCCACGTAATATACCATCAAGTTCATGAAAAATAGAAAGAGCGACAAGCTGATGATGACGAGCAACGAACCGACTAGAATAAGTGGTTTTGGCTGCCATTTCGGATTTTTCATTTGCAGCCCTTGCGTGACGATCATCGCTACTCCCGAAATCATGAGACCTACTGAAATCATTCGGGCAGTTTCCTTCGTTGTCAAAGACAACTGATCCTGAAAATAAAATCCACCCACGACTTGCAAGGTGACGATACTGAGCATTGTCGCCAAACCAGCAAACAAATAAAGCGTCAAGCCTTTTTGAAAAGGATTTACCTTGGGTAGTTTCTCTTGAATGACTGGTTTTTGCGCCGGAATCAAGAAGGTAACGACAAGCAAAGCGACAATCGGCAACAAAGCGCCAATGTATAACGGCCAGATGAGACCGATAAGCGCAAACGCTCCAGCAATCGCCGGGCCAAGCACAAGCCCCATCCCATTGGCAGCGCCGATAAACGCCATACCTCCAGCTCTTCCTTTTTCATCCGTGACATCCGCCATGTACGCCTGCGCTGCCGACGGAACGGCTGGGATAAACATCCCAATTAATCCGCGAGCCACAATAAGCAAAAGAACCAGTAATCCACCGCCTATGAGCTGCGACAATCCCGCATACATCGTGGCCGTGAACAGAACATAACTCACAAACATTCCGATAAAGCCAATGACAATAACTGCTTTCCTTCCCTTTCGATCGCTTAATCGTCCCCAAACGGGTGCCATCACCGCCATTGCAATGGAGCCAAGGGAAATAATGATACCTGAATGAAGTTCATTGAGTCCTAACTCACGAATGAGTGGTGGCATCACAGGAGCAATGATCATTAAGCCTACCATCGCGACAAACACACTCAAAAAGATACTGAACCGTATTCGAAACATTGTACACCATCTCCTTTCAGACCGTTCGCTTTAGAGAAATCGTAAAAGAAATGCGTAACGGCTACTACCTCTGAGCGGAGAATTTATGCCCCAAAACGGATTATGTTTGCATTGACTGCCATGTATATCAAAGTTCCGAGAAGTACTTCCTCATAAAAAAGGAGACACCCAGTAGCTCCTGATCGGCTCTGAGTGTCTCATCCACGCTTTCTTTTACCGAACTACCATTTTTTCTTAGGCGGAATTGTCGGTTTGCAAGGCGGCGGAAATGTTGGTTTTGGAGTTGGTGTCGGTGGTGGTGTTGTTGGAATAGGAACTTGTTGATTCTGCAAAACCTTCAGACCAAGGCGTAGAACGATTTTTTCACGGACAGTCGAGAATGTCTTCGTGGTATCTTTGCATCGTTTCGTTTCTAGACCAATGTCTAATTCAGTGAATTCCGAAAATAACAGCTCACAAAACGGCCTCTCATTGTAAACTTTACGATTACCGAACAAGCCTACGTTAATCTTTGCCGCATGACCCGATTTATTCAAATATTCTCCGTGTGACTCGAAATCTGGTGCCAATTGCAAAGTCGGTCCCGTAGCCGGAAAGGTAATATCCGTACAGAAATCGAATGGTATCAGCGCCGTTGTATGTCGTACATCACCACATACAGCAGTTCCTGATGCTTGATCGACTGTCGTGTACTCGATATTTTTGCGAATAAAACCACAGACGAATAACTTTGCAGACAACGGATTGAATGTGGGAACCAGCTCACATTGCTCCAAAATGACACTTTTTAATACCCGAACGATCTCAAGTGCAGGCCTCTCCAAATGGACTTTAGCCTCCACACATACGACAGCAGCCGTTTCTGCCAATGTTACAGGTACTTTAATTGTTTTAGGAAAAGTGGTTTCGGTTGAAGCCATTCCGAACATACGGGCATTTTCCACCGTGCAGCTATTTTCCGTAACTTGAGTTTGGCCACATTTGCAGCCATCGCCATGTATACCCATTTTTACTCTCTCCTTTATCAGCCATCTACTCTCTTTATATTATATGGACTAGATTCAATATGGATTTGGCTGATACCAAGCGTTATCTGCCCTTTTTTCTAAAAAAGACTATTTACCTTCTTCGATATGTATGGAGGCGGAACGGGAACCAGCTGCTTCCGATACCACCATACACGACCGCTAATGGTTGCCAAGCCGCTGAACTCCTTCCATCCTGATTGCGAATGGGCGAGCGGTTCTGCCATGATGTTGATTTGCCAGTCTCCCGTCTCTACCCATCTATTCGTCGGACAAGCTGGTGCGGTAAGGAAAATGGCACTTGTTCCTACATTTTCTTTGGGCAAGGATGGTCGTAATACAGTGGAGGTAAATGGAATACGAATCGTTTCATGCTCTAATTTTTGCGAATGGACAGTGATCCCGAGACCCTTTATTTCCAACTCACCTGACAACCAGATAATCTTTTTGCCATCATCGTGGCGAACGTGCTGGATATCGATCTTACTCTGGCATTCTACTTCTTTCCAATCAAGCCTCCAAGGAACACGTAAGGAATGGACCCACTCTACGTCCCAAATTTCTTCTAGGAAAGCAACTTGCATGAACGATTGACCCGTGCTTTCCACGTGGACTACTTTTGCTTGAATCAGTTCTTGAAGAGCCTTGTTGTTTTCTTGCGTAAGATCCTTGGCATCCATGGGGGCAGAGGTGGGCGCAGCGGTGGGAGTAGAATGCGGAGAGACTTGTTCGGTAGCTGTCTGGTTAGCAGGAGGCGGAGATGAATGATTACGTTTGACCTTATGTTTCTTGGAACGATACAATTTCTGCTTATCCATTGCATGTTCCTGAGGCTTAGGCAGCATCTGTTCATTCGGTGCGACATACAGGAGAGGGAGTGATGATGCTCTCGACTTTTTCAAGGAGCCTCGATGGTTAAGAATTGGCCTTTTATTCTTAGGATTTTTCTTGTCGTTCGGCATGTCCTCACTCCTTTCCATCAAAATACTCCTCCCTTTATCCATACGTGATCGCCCGTCTGATTGTATAGACACCTGCCCTTTCGTTACACAATTCGTCTTCCCATGACAAAAAAAGAAAAGCCCTATCCCGAATAACCCGAGAAAGCAGTTGCCCCCTTGCCAAAATTATGAGTCACCGACCGATCAACCGCTTGCTTGCAACAAAAAGACATCCGCTTTTAGAACGGATGTCTTGCTTCCTACGATTCTTCATTGTTGAGCTTTTCTTTAATCAGGTAACGGCATTTCACTTGCCCTTCGGCTATACAAGAAGTACGCTCTACATGCGCGTCTACTAGTGACTCAAACAACGATAGCTCGCATTTACATGCTTGGCGATAGCGAACGGCTACTTGTAGGACAGGACAATTTGCTTCTTCAAGCGTGTACAATCCATCCCTGATTTTTTCCAAGTGAGGCATGTATCCTTGCTCATTTTGTATGCTCGCCAACGTTTTCACTCGCTCGTCAAAACCTTGTCCTCGCATTACCTCCCGATAGTTTTGTAAAATCCGTACCATTCGCTTCTCAAACAATTGATCGACGAAAGCTTCCCCATACAAATCCTGAATGCCCGCCACCAGCTCCGTAGCCAAATCGCTGTAGTGACGCGGAAATAATTGTTCAGCTGTATTCGTCAGATGATACACATAGGCTGGTCTGCCTGTTCGCTGGCGGACGATTCGAGCCTCGATGTACTGTTCTCTATGCAAAACGTCTAAATGCTTACGCACCGCGACTTTGGTTATGCCGAGATGCTTTGACAATTCCTGGACATTGACTGAACGGCGCTTCTTAAGCAACTCCAAAATTTCTCGACGTTTTTCCTGTTCTTGAAAATAGACCGCGTGTCTATTCATGGATGGACCTTCCTTAGCGGATTGCTTCGTTATACAAACGATTGACTTCCTCCCAGTTGACCACATTCCACCACGACGAGACAAAATCAGGGCGTTTATTTTGGTACTGCAAGTAATAAGCGTGTTCCCACACATCTACGACCAATATGGGCGTTTTCTTCTCCATAAATGGAGTATCCTGATTGGGCGTGCTGATCACTTCCAACTTGTCCCCGTTGACCACAAGCCACCCCCATCCAGATCCGAAACGACTGATAGCTGCTTTTGTCAATTCATCCTGCATATCCTCAAAGCTTCCGAAATACTTGTCGATTCCTTTCGCAATATCCCCTGTTGGTTTCCCTCCGCCAGCCGGACTCATGATCGACCAATACAAGCTGTGTCCATAATGGCCGCCCCCATGATTTCGAACAGCCATACGGATGTCTTCCGGGATATCCTCCAATTGGCTAATTAGTTCCTCGACCGAAGCATTCCTGAACTGCGAGTAGTTTTCAAGAGCCTTGTTTAAGTTGGCCACATAGGTTGCATGATGCTTTCCGTGATGAATTTCCATCGTTTTCGCATCCAGGTAAGGTTCCAGCTCATCATAGCGATATGGCAGTTCCGGTAACGTAAAGGCTTCCATTTCTTATCTCCTCCAATCTTATTTGTCGGTTACAAGCCTAGTTTACAAGATGAAAAATATTTTGTACATATCCAAATTTGTTTCCTTAGTGCAAAATTCGTTTATGCATGAATCCTGCATTGCAAACAACCATGCTATATTGTAGAATAACGACAAATCATCTTTCCTCAAGGAAACAATTTTTCTGCAAGTCAAATCTTTCGTGCTGGAAGGAATATGATTCCATGAACGTCTTATTGTCAAAGGAACCGCCATATCCTGTTTTTCAGCCCTTGTTACATCTGAGGTCAGGACAATTTTTCGGGTACGAAGCACTTCTTCGCTCCTCTACACACCAATCTCCAGAATTCCTTTTTCGAAAGGCTCGTTCAGAGGGACACTTGTATGAATTGGATACGCTATCGATGAAAAAAGCAATTGAAGTGTATTTTACCAATGTGACTTCTTTCGATCATGCTCCGCTCTTGTTTATCAACGTGTTTCCTTCTACGCTGATAAACCCTGCTTTCCTATCGTTTATTTCGGAGGACTTGTTTGGATCGTGGAACAATCGGATTGTCTTGGAAATCAATGAAGCCAATGAAGAAGACAAGATGTGGGAGATAAGATTGTTGGGGCAAAAAATACGTGAGCTACGTCAGCAGGGATTTCTGATCGCATTAGATGATGTCGGCTCGGGAGCCGCTTCCTTAAAAAAGATCGTGGAATATGAACCAGATATCGTAAAGCTCGACAGGTACTTCGGGAAGCAATTGTCGTCCTTACCTAATAAGCAAAAACTCGTCTCGCTTTTCGTCCAATATTGCCAAGATCAAACGCAGCTTGTACTGGAAGGAATCGAGGAGCCAGAGGACTTATCTGCCGCTTTGGAACTTGGGGTACCTATTGGTCAAGGTTTTTTGCTAGGGCACCCAGAACCACTTCTAGCCACACAAAAAAGACGATGAAAACTTTCTCATCGTCTCTCGTGTCTCATTATTTTCCTATCGGCTCCATGGAAGCGTTCAGTGCATGAGCCACATATTCTTCTGCACCATGCTCAATCTGCTCATCCGAAATCCCCATTACCCCTTGGAACAAGAATGGTTTTAAGAATTTCATTCCCGTTAAATTTGCCATCGCTTGCAGCGGTTTGATCAGTTCGCTGATGGAATAGTAGTTGTATCCATCACGTTGATATGCTTCCTCTGGTCCGCCTGTAGAAATCGCGAGGAGAAGCTCTTTGCCGTGCAGCTTATTTCCTTCAGATCCGTAAGCCCAGCCATATGTCAACACAGCATCCTGCCACTGTTTCAAAAGGGCTGGTGTGCTGTACCAGTAAAGCGGAAATTGAAAGACGATACGATCGTGATCTTGCACCAGCTTTTGCTCTTGTTCAATATCGATCTGGAAATCTGGATAGGCAGCATATAAATCGTGAACCGTTACGCTTTCTTCTTTTTGCATTCTTTCCTTCCATGCTTTATTGATACGGGACTGAGACATGGTAGGGTGTACTGCGATAACGAGAGTTTTCATGGATATCCTCCAATTACGTTTGTTTGTACATACAAATTATCAGATGAACAGGATACTGTCAACTCTCCCGTTCATTACAAATGCTGGAATCAAGACTCCGTCTCGTTCTTTTCCAGCATTTCGACTGTCTCATGAATCATCTGTGTCACTGATTTTGCCTGAGCTTCCCCAAGCAATTCCACATAGTTTTTGTACATATCTTTAATGGCTTCTTCTATGTCAGCCTGAGCTTCTCGCCCCTTTTTCGTAGGCAAAACGAAGATGTTTTTCCCCTCTACTTCTCGCTCCAGAAATCCTTTTCCCACGAGTTTATCGACAAAACGAGTAATCGTTGATGGTGTCATATGAAGAATTTGCGCCAATTGGGTCGGGGTCACCTTCTCCTTTTCGTTTACAGCCAGCATAAGATACGCATGGGTAGGAGAAAATCCATAACGCTGGAAGGAGTCTTCTGCCAATTTCGTAATCACACGGGATAAACGATTGGAAGTGAAAAACAAACAGTTATGCAAATTGTCGCTATTCAAGCCAAGAATCCCCCTATTGCTGTACTTCGTTCCTTGCGACTGTCTCGTCGCTCTCCCCCTAACTATACGCGATATTTCGGACAAATGTAAGCGAAAGAAAATCCCTCTCATGGAGGGATTACAGTCGAAACATTTGCTGTTCTGCGTTCTACTGTAGAAATGGCATTATTCTTAAAAAGCTTAAAATTCCTTAATAATACGCTTTCAGTGTGCCCAAGAAAAAAGTTAGTGGGCATATTGAAAATGCCTCATCATTAATCTATTTAGTTTTACCTTAAGTTAATTCATCCTGTTACGTACTTCGAAGTTCATATCATTTTAATGAACCCATTTATTTGTCCTTCATGCCGCCAACGGCCGGAAGAGCTACCTACGCAAATAGCCGACCTGAAACGAAAAATCCATCTGGATATAGTTCTAGTAGGCCTGCAAAGTTACAGTAGCGTTTCTCATGTTTTGTTTCAGAACCAGATTTCATCATATATGCTGCCTCCATTCGGGCAGTCGGGCAGGTTCACAAGGTTGTTGTCTTCCTCGCTGTCGGCGGCTGTTTGCAGGTAATACCAAGGCCGACCTGCATAGTAGCCGCCCTGTCTAGCAAATACTTCGGTCTCTCGGCCGCTTGCGCTGCGGACGAAGAATGTCCGCTGGCCATCCAGTATCTGCTGGGCGGCTTCGTCGCGCCACAAACCCCACGATTTCTGCGCCTCGACGCCACCGATGCCCACTATCCTACGAGCACCGTCGAGCATTGCTCCCTTGGTGCTACACATGATCTGAAGACGCGCCGCTGTAGGGAGTCCTCGTCTCACCAGTTTGCGGTGCGCCCAGGCTTGACCGTGTATGGTGTAGGCCCATTCAGGCATATTCCAGATCTTCTGGTTGATCTCGATTGGGCCGGCTTGCGTGGACCTTGCCAATTCAGCCTGACCAAAGGACTGGGAGAACGTGCCCATGGGTTTGTCGCGGTCGATGGCCGTGCCCAGAAAGCCGCCAGCATCAAGATTCTTGAGTATTGTCACTACCGCGCTCGACGGAGCAGCGACCTCGAAAAGGTCCTGAATGGGCTTGAGCCGGCGTGCCAAGATATTTTGCAACGCTTTGTCCATCGTCAGCGGATTGGAGGAAGTAGCTACGAGCGCTGCCGCATCGGCAACAAGCCCTGCTAGGCCGAGGCTGTCCAATGTCGATTTGACCGTCCGCTCGATGAGATTGATCGTTGAACGACGGGCTGCCTCAATCGCGGAGTTCGGAGTGAGGTTTTCCTCGAGTAGAACTCCACCGCAAATGATGCGTCCGGGAATTTCAATCGGTGGCTGACCGGGAACGGAAATGGTTATTGGTCGCAATGATGTTGTCCAGCGTCCTACTTCGGCCGGTAATGGACGCGTGCCGTACTTGATGGATCCGCCAATATTCCCGTGACTGTTAGTGGGAGCCTTGAAGATTGGGGTGCCGGCGAGGAAGTTGCCATCTTGGTGCAGGCCTTCTCCGTCAATCTTGATCATGAAGACCCACATATAGGGTTCCGACTCAGGCCCCATAACATTGTCGATATCGTCGCCTTGGAAGCAAAACAGCTTGTCCAAAGACACGGTAAGGTTGAAGTTCTTTGGTCCGAGCACCATGGTATACCTCCGGATCTACGATTTTGACGTGGCAGAAGTGTAGCGGGCCAAAAATTAGTTTGCAGGGTATATTACGCTTAGATTGGATGCAGCGATAGGTAGTGGGTAGGATTAAGCAAAATTCTAATTTACTCACCGAAAATCCAATAAAATAAAAGGATATTGTCCTTCTTTAATGATTACCAAAAAGTTTGACTCTATACCCGATTTATTTTCTTCAGTCAGAATTGCACAAAAGAAGTGTCCACGTGGGACCCTCTTTTTACTTTGGTATTTTATTGAAAGGTTGCCCATATTATTGTGCACTTTCTCAAGAAACCATTTACTACAACATTTTTGGGTACCGCACATTAAAGAAGCATTTGAGATTCTGCGTATTGAACTAAACGTTTTGTCATCTCTCCGCCGACAGAGCCATTTTGGCGTGCCGACGTATCTGCTCCCAACTCGACTCCAAATTCAGCAGCGATCTCGTACTTTAATTGATCAAGTGCTGCACGGGCTTGTCCATACACCAAGGAATTCGAACGTGCCATTGCTGTTCACCTCTGGTTGATGATGTGCTGGTAGTATGTGCAGATTATGGGAGCCTATTCAAACATGCTCTGATGCTAGTCTTTGTTCTTTGGAAACCACGCCACTCACCATGTAAATCGGCACGCCTTCTTCCGTATACACTTTTCTCGCAATGTTCGTTTGCTCCCATTTTTCTAATACGGCTGCTGCTTCATCCATGGTGATTCTGGCATTGTAAGCCAACTCGAAAACAGCTAAAGCACCGCGCCTCTTCGTATTCAGAAATATCGTTCGAATAAATTTTACGTGAATGGATAAAAAAGACACCAACAAAATCGCTGAACTGTTACCCGTTAGA
>NZ_PXZM01000063.1 GCF_003013395.1 Brevibacillus fortis
CTAACGGGTAACAGTTCACAGTTCTAGCTGACGGTCTTTTTCATAGATGTTACTTCTTACATCGACAAAACCCCGCCATAGATCGGCTCCTGTTGCGTTTTTTGTCCCCAGGTACGTGTTCCGTATTCGAAATGCCACCATTCTTTCGGATAGTTGACGAAACCAGCAGCGGTCATCAAGTGATAGAGCAGTCGGCGATTGTCTCGAATCTCGATGTCTTTTTGCGCAGGATGTACGAGTTCTTCATAGTAGCAAGTCGCTGCTTTTTCACTGAAATCATCGAAGTCTGTCCCCATCGCAAGCCAGCCATCTGGTCCTGCGATAGTCAGATCGACTGCGCCACCAGATAGGTGAGGGGACGGTTTGGAGAGGTCTGTTGTTGGATAAGCGACGAATTTGCTCAATTCTTCCGTGAGGGCGGGGCCTTCCTGCCAGCCTTGTAAAAGCAAGGCTTCACGGAAACGTTCATACAACGATGCTTGTACCTCGAACGAGCGCCAGCCGTCCAACACGACAAGCTTGTAGCCAACAGGCAGTTGCGCGGCTGCCATGGCGAGCTTATGTGCTGCCCCTTCTCGCAAAAAAGCTTCTGGCTGCGTTCCGGCATAGCCCTCGTGGTAGTAGGCTGGATAAACCGTGATTTGGGCAGAAAGGGAAGAGAGCGGGATCATCGGTTCGCCACATTCTCTGATCGGCAGTGGGCTTGGCAGGACCATGTCTGGCTTTTTTGGAATAGGAGGAAATAGCATGACTGCTCACCACTTTCGATTGTTTTGCCAATAGGGTAACGAAAATCGTCAGCTAAGTAAACGGTGATGATATGAAATTTTCTGCAAATAGATACCTGCGACGAATCGGCAGCTTTTGCTTGAATCCTCGGTAGCTTTTGCTATTATTAAAGCAAGTGCTTGTCAACGAAACGAATGACATTTACATATGGAAGAGAAACAGGTCCTTGTTTTTGCGAAACCGATTCGCAGGAGCGAGGTTAAAAGGGAAGTTTGGTGAAAAACCAACGCGGTCCCGCCACTGTAAGAGAGTAGCTATTCTTCAAGGCATCATGCCATCCACTGCCCATCCGGGAGCGGGAAGGAGAAGAAGAGCGATGATCCTCAAGCCAGGAGACCTGCCTGTTTTATGTTTACACTGATTTCCTTCGGGTCAAAGGAAGAGGTGAGGATTGTTGCTTTTCAGCTATCCGCGCTTTGTTTTTCCTTACGTACTAGGGGAAACAGAGCGCTTTTTTTGTTGGCTTCGGAAAGTATGGATCAAACAGCGGAGTAAAATACGTCACTTTTTGAGGTGGTAACGATGGAGAAAAACGATAAGAAGCGGGGCTTACTTCTCGTTTACACAGGAGACGGCAAAGGAAAAACAACGGCAGCAGTCGGGTTGGCTGTGCGGGCGACAGGGCGCGGGAAAAAGGTGCTGATGGTTCAATTCATCAAGTCGCCGGAGCGTACATACGGAGAAAAGATTATTTTCGATAAATTGGGCATCGAGATTGTGCAAAAGGGCATCGGCTTCACATGGACGAAGACACCGGAGGAGCATCGCCAGGCACTGAAAGAAGCGTGGGCGTTTGCGAGCGAAAAGCTTTCTTCTGGAGAGTACGATGTCGTTATTCTGGATGAGCTGAACAATGCATTGGCGATTGACCGCTTCCCGATTGATGATGTGTTGCCATTGTCCGATGTGTTGGAAGCGATTCAAAACAGGCCAAGTCATATCCACCTCGTCATTACGGGGCGAAGTGCGAAGCAGGAGATTTTGGACATAGCCGATCTGGTGACAGAAATGAAGCCGATCAAGCATTACTATGATGAAGGGATTCCGGCTGTGCTGGGGGTAGAGTTTTGACAAGCGCAGGTGTAATAGAAACGTACGGCCATGGCGGAGATGTATGGACAGCAGCGCAGCGCTTCGGGAGAGATCCTGGCCAGTTTCTGGATTACAGTGCCAATATTAATCCGCTGGGGATGCCAGCAAGCGTCCGGGAGATGCTGCTGGCATCGCTGGCTGCTGTAGCGCATTACCCAGACCCTGGTCATCGAGTGTTTCGCTGTGCATTGGCGAAACGGCTGCAAGTGCCGGAGGAATGGTTGTTGCCTGCCAATGGAGCAGCGGAGGCAATGGCACTAGCTATTCTCGGTCTTTCGCCGCAAACAGTTGGTGTGGTATATCCTTGCTTTTCGGAATACGCGCAACTTTCCGAGCAGTACGGTGCTCGTGTCATTGGCTGCTTTGGAAAGGAAGCGAACGGGTACAAGCCCGATCCTGCAGAGCTGTACGCTCTTTTTACGAAATCTGACCTCGTTTTTGTCGGGTCGCCAAACAATCCGACGGGAATCCTGTATCAACCGGATGAGCTGCGCCAAATGGCGGAATGGACGAAAGAGACCAATACGTGGCTCATCGTGGATGAGGCTTTCCTCGATTTTGTGGAAGAGGAGCGCCAGTATACCTTGGCAACGCAGCTGGAGCGCTTTCCCCGCGTGATTTTGATGCGTTCGATGACGAAAATGTACGCGATCCCGGGATTGCGCCTGGGCTATGCGATTGCGCATCCGGATGTCATTGCGAGGATGCGCCAGAAGCAAGTGAGCTGGAGCGTGAATGCACTGGCCCTTTTGGCTGGAGAACTGTGTTTGCAGGAGCAGGCATACGAGGAACAGACGCGCAGGCTCATAAAAGCAGAACGTGCTTATTTGAACGATTGCATCCGAAGTGAGTTGGGCTGGCAGGTATGGCCGGGTGAGGCGAACTTTTTGCTGCTGCGTTCGCCAGAAGGTTTGCCAGCAGAACAGTTGCAGGCACGGCTCGGCAAAAAAGGCGTTCTGATCCGCAATTGTGCGATGTATCCCGGTTTGACGGCACATGATGTGAGAATTGCAGTGCGTGGACGAGAGGAAAATGAACGACTTCTGGTAGCGCTCCGCGAGGTCCATGCGGAAGGAAGTGAACAGCGGTGAGCTTGGTGCTGGTAACCGGTGGTGTCCGTTCAGGAAAAAGCCGCTACGCGGAAGAGCTTGCGATGACGTTGAGCAGTCGAGTCCTGTACGTGGCGACAGGCAAGGCTTGGGATGATGAAATGAAGCAGAGAATCGAGCAGCATCAGGCACGTCGTCCGCTGGAATGGGGCTGTGTGGAGGTAGGAAAGCGATTGACCGATTACCACGCATTCAGTGAGCAGTATGATGTGGTGTTGATCGATTGTCTGTCTACCTGGGTGAGTAATCGGTTGATGAGCGTGGAAGAGTCGGAATGGAGAAGTGCATCACACACGCAAGCCCTGTTGCAGGAAGCAGAGGCATGGCTGTCCCTCGTACAGAATTCCCCGCAAAAAGTAATTGCCGTCACAAGCGAGGTCGGCTTGGGTGGTGTAGCCTTGAGTCGTTTGGGCAGATGGTTCGCGGATGTGCTGGGCGATGTCAATCAGAGAAGTGCGCGACAAGCGGACGCCGTCTACGCTGTGTTGTCGGGGATACCGTGGAGGATCAAAGGATGAATGCATTTTTACACGCGATCTCGTTTTTTACCCGTATTCCGGTCCCGTGGCTTCGTCCTTCAGAGGAAGCATGGAGAAAAAGCGTCAACTGGTATCCTGCAGTCGGCTTGGTCATAGGTTTATTGCTATGGGGTGTTTATCAGGCGGGATTGTTGCTATTTAGTCCTTGGCTAGCCGCTGTTTTGACGTTGGTCGCATGGGTTTATGTGACAGGTGGTCTTCATCTAGATGGCTGGATGGATTTAGCGGATGGTCTTGGCAGCGCCAGACCGAGAGAGCGGATACTCGAGATCATGAAGGATAGCCGCGTAGGTGCGATGGGCGTTCTTGCTGCGATTATGCTGTTGCTGATCAAGGCGGGTGCAGTCGCTGAGCTGGCGCATCCGGGATGGGGCAGCTTTTTGATCGTAGCACCAGTAGCAGCGCGGACACATGTGCTTTTGTCGATCAAGCTCTGGCCGTATCTTTCGGCGGACAAAGGGATCGGAAAAGGCATCAGTGCTGGGCTTTCCGTTTCCTCTATCATCGTGAGCTACATCATCTTGTTTGCCGCAGGATGGTATCTCGGGGGCTTGCAGGTCATTACAGCCATTTTCCTGTCGCTGTTGTTCGCTCTATTATTTTCACGCTCGGTTGCTAAAAAACTAGGCGGTTTAAATGGAGACTGCTACGGGGCTGTTATCGAAAGCAGTGAAGCGGTCGTTCTGCTGGTGTTAGTCGGGAGCTGGTGGTTATGAAACTGGTTTGGATACGTCACGGGGAGACAGACAGCAATCGTGAGCATCGATATTTGGGGCATAGCGACGTTCCTTTGAATGAACGAGGGTATATGCACGCGAGTGATTTGGCAAAGGAATTACCTGTGCTCATCGGGCGACCTGCTGCGATCTACGCAAGTGATCTGCTCAGATGCATTCAGACTGCTGAACCGCTCGCAGCTGCTTGGGGACTATCGGTTATTCCGTTTCCTGCGTTGCGAGAGTTGTCTTTTGGCGAGTGGGAGCTGATGACCTACGACGAGCTGATGCAGACGGACCCTGTGCGAGCCACGAGGTGGTACGACGATCCCATCCGAAATCGCCCTCCACAAGGGGAGAGTTTGGAAGAGCTGGGGATGCGTGTGGATAGTTGGCTTCGTTCATTGGTGGAGAGAGCGAGCAAGGAGGATGCATCTGATACAGTGGTCATCGTCACACATGGCGGCGTGATCCGCTGGTTCCTGGCCGCATGGCTCGAAAACAAGCCTGACCGATATTGGCAGGTCGATGGCGCAACGCATGGAGAGGCTCTGGTGGCGGAATGTTTGGATGTAGAAGGGCGGAGTTGGGTGCGACAACCCCTGAAGAGTAAGAGAGGGACAACATGACAGAAGTATGGATATTGTGTGCGGCCTACTTGATTGATCGAGTGGTGGGAGATCCCCGGAGTCTGCCACATCCAGTGATTATCATGGGCTGGTGGATTACGAGATTGGAGCGAGTCATACGTTCTCTCGTCAAAAAGGAGTCGCATTTGAAGCTGGCAGGAATCCTGTTCCCGCTCGTGATCGTTGGTGGCAGCTACGCTGTCGTTTGGCTACTCCTGTGGGGAGCCACGTTTATTCATCCGGTGCTTGCCTGGATATTGGGAGCCTGGTTGATTTCCACGACGATCGCGATAAAAGGCTTGGCGGATGCCGGGATGGAGATTGCCCGTCATCTCGTGGCCGGGGATATGGAAGCGGCGAGACGCTCCTTGTCCATGGTAGTCGGACGCGATACAGAGCGGCTGGATGAACCGGAAGTGTGTCGGGGAGCGGTGGAAACCGTGGCGGAAAACATCGTCGATGCGATCGTCTCTCCGCTGATTTATGCAGCGATTGGGGGAGCACCGTTGGCAATGGCGTATCGTGCCGCAAACACTCTCGACTCTATGGTGGGCTATAAAAACGAGAAGTATATGAATCTTGGTTGGGCATCCGCCCGCTTTGACGATGTACTGAACTACATACCCGCCCGTTTGACAGCTTTGTTGCTCGTTGCCGCAAGTTGGCTTGCGCGATTGGATGGGAAGCAGTGCTGGGCAATGATCAGAAGAGATGCGCATTTGCATCCGAGTCCAAACAGCGGTTTGCCGGAAGCCGGAGTCGCTGGCGCATTAGGCGTGCAGCTCGGGGGACTGAATTATTACCAAGGTGTTGCGTCGAATCGGGCAAAAATGGGAGATGCGAAGCGACCCTTGCAGGCAAGTGATATTGTCGCGACGATTCGTTTGATGTATCTCGTTTCGCTCTTATGTCTGCTCGTTAGCGTGATGATATCGATTTTATTATAAACAGGTAAGTGAAAAGGGGAGGGGCCTTATGAGCGGCAAGTTGTTTGTGATCGGGTTTGGTCCAGGAAGTTTTGAGCATATCACCAAGCGGGCGCGGGAAGCCTTGCAGGAGTCCGATGTCATTATCGGCTATTCCACCTACGTAGATTTGATCCGCGGACTTTTGACGCATCAGGAAATCGTCAGCACAGGGATGACGGAAGAAGTGACGCGTGCACGGGAAGCCGTGCGTCAGGCGGAAGAGGAAGGCAAAAAGGTAGCGGTCATTTCCAGTGGAGACTCAGGTGTTTACGGGATGGCAGGTCTCGTATACGAGGTGTTAGTGGAAAAAGGCTGGACAGAAGCAACCGGCGTACCCATCGAAATCGTACCGGGCATCTCGGCGATCAATTCTTGTGGGGCGATCCTCGGTGCTCCTATCATGCACGATGCATGTACGATCAGTTTGAGCGATCACTTGACGCCGTGGGAATTGATCGCCAAACGGATTGACGCAGCAGGGATGGCAGACTTTGTTATCGCGCTGTACAACCCGCGTAGCGGACGACGCACACGTCAGATTGTGGAAGCGCAACGCATTCTTTTGCAATACCGCTCACCTGATACGCCAGTCGGTATCGTGAAAAGTGCTTATCGCGAGCGCGAAACGGTTGTCGTGACGACCTTGGCGCAAATGCTGGAGCATGATATCGGCATGTTGACCACCGTGATTATCGGAAATACATCGACGTTTGTATACGACGGCAAAATGATTACGCCGCGCGGCTACCAGCGCAAATACACGCTCTCTGCTGATGAGCAGCCATTGAAGCCGCATCAGCGTCTACGTGTAGAAAACGAGCCTTGGTCGCTTGAGGCATCTGAGGAGAGCGTGTCGTCGGCTCCGGCAGCACCAGCTACTCCTAAAACAGAAAGACCTATCGCAGTAACCGAGGATAGGGCGACTGCTACCGAACCAGTAAATAGCGCAGCGACAAGTACGGCTGTACTGGAAGCCCCGCCTGTTACAGAAGCAGAAGCGCCAAAAGCTCCTTTCGCATGGGCGATGGATGCTTTGAATGCTATCAATGCGGCAAAAGGAATTGAGACCAAGCCAGCTACAGGGCAGGTCCATCGTCCTGTATCTTCTTTTACGCCAGAGATGATTTTCGAATGTGCAGTAAGTCCGGGTGTTGCCAACAAAAAAATCACGCCGTTGCAAATGATGGCGATTGCCGAAGTGGCTGGCGAAAAAGGCGAGATCGAATACACCCCACACCACCAAATGATTTTGCGCGTGTCGACTTCCAACCCTGACAGCATCACGAGCCGCTTGCGTGAGCTAGGATTGATTCTCAGCCCGATCGGAGACGTTTTGCAGGTAAAAGCGTGTGATTTCTGCGATGGCGAGAAAAAGGACAGCATTCCTTATGCAGACGAGCTGCACCAAAAGCTGGGTGGAAAAGAAATGCCGAAGGAACTGAAGATCGGCTTCAACGGCTGCGGGATGGCGTGCTATGGCGCGGTTCAAGAGGACATCGGGATCGTATTCCGAAAAGGAGCGTTCGATTTATTCCTGGGAGCAAAAACGGTGGGGCGCAATGCACACTCTGGTATTCCGGTAGCAGAAGGCATCGAAAAAGAAGAGATTGTTCCACTAGTGGAGCGAATCGTGAACCGATTCAAAAAAGAAGCATTTCCGAACGAGCGTTTCCACAAGTTTTTCCAACGAGTAGGTGAGCTGGAGGGCTACGCATGGTATGAGCCAGCAAAAGCTGAAATCGAGAACGCTGCATGCGGAGATTGATAGAAGAACACCGAATAAATAACGAGGGGGACATAAAATGGACGCAGTATTATTTGTAGGTCATGGAAGCAAGGACCCAGAAGGCAATGAAGAGATTCGCCAGTTTGTAGCGACGTTAACACCGGACTTGGATGTACCGATCATCGAGACATGCTTTCTGGAGTTTGCTCGTCCTGACATGCTGCAAGGCTTGAATACTTGTGTAGCACGTGGGGCGACCCGCGTGGCAGTCATTCCAATCATCCTGTTCTCTGCCGGTCATGCGAAAATTCATATTCCAGCTGCCATCGACGAGGCGAAGGAGCTGCACCCACACGTTCAGTTCATCTACGGACGCCCGATCGGCATTCACGACGAAGTTATCAATATTTTGAGCGCTCGCATGGAAGGGGCAGGCTTTGCCTCTGGGGAAGACCATGATGACCTGGCTGTACTTGTAATCGGACGCGGCAGCAGCGATGCAGATGCCAATAGCGATATTTACAAAATGTCCCGACTGTTCTGGGAGCGCTACAAAGCCAAGTGGGTAGAGACTGCCTTCATGGGCGTGACGTATCCACTGTACGACGAGGGCGTTGAGCGTTGCCTGAAGCTGGGGGCCAAGCGCATCGTTCTCTTGCCATACTTCCTGTTCACGGGTGTGTTGATCAAACGGATGAGCGACCAACTGGAGAAGTTCCGCGAGCAATATCCAGAAGCCCAGTTCGAAATGGCCGAGTATTTTGGTTTCCATCCGTTGTTGAAAGAAGTGCTCAAGGATCGTGTGGTGGAAGCGTTGCACGGTGAAGTGAAGCTGAACTGTGATACCTGTCAGTACAGGCTGGCAGCGATGGAGCACATCGATCATCACCATCACCACCACGATGATGATCATGGACATCACCACCACCATGGTCACCACCATCACCATCATCATCACGACCATGATCACGACCATGACCACGATCACGAGCACGACCATAAGCATGACCATAAGCATGACCACAAGCACGACCACGTTACCAAGTAGGAGGGACGCAGCATGATTCTGGTACTGGCTGGAACGAGCGATGCGCGCGAGTTGGCTTTGCTAATCAAGGACAAGGGCTACGAACTGTTGACGACGGTCGTCACTGACAATGCAGCGAAAAGCATGGAAGAAGTGGGCATACCCGTTCAGGTCGGACGCCTGACAGCCGAAGATATTCAGCAGCTGATCCAAGAGAGAGCCGTGCAATGCGTGGTCGACGCGAGTCATCCCTTCGCAGAGGAAGCCTCCAAAAATGCCATGGCAGGAGCACAGGGTGCGGGAGTTCCCTACATTCGTTACGAGCGGGAAAGCCTCTCTTCACCAGGCAGCGAGAAGCTGATTGTAGTGGAGGATTATGTACAAGCGGCTGAGCTGGCGGCAGACAAGCGTGGCGTCATCATGCTGACGACAGGCAGCAAGACGCTGAAAACATTTACGGATCGTTTGTTGGGCCTGCCGGATACGACGGTGGTAGCACGGATGTTGCCGCGCCTTGACAATATGCAAAAATGCGAAGAGCTAGGCGTTGAGCAAAAAAACATCGTAGCGATGCAAGGTCCATTTTCCAAAGAGCTGAACAAAGCACTCTACGATCATTATGGTGTCACGCTGATGATCACCAAGGAGAGCGGCAAGGTAGGCGCTTTTGACGAAAAGGTGGAAGCGGCACTGGAAATGGGCATCGAAACAATCGTCATCGGTCGTCCAAAGATCGATTACGGAACGAAGTTTTCGGATTTCCCAAGTGTATTGGACCAACTCAAACAAGTGACTGGAGGAAACTAACCATGGATTTCAAAACGGAATTTAAACCGATGACCGTACAACCGCAAGAGATCGAGGAATTGAGCTTTCAAATTATTACAGATGAGCTGGGCGAGCATTCTTTTACAGAAGAGCAGTATCCAGTTGTACAACGTGTCATCCACGCATCCGCAGACTTTGACCTCGGACGCAGCCTTGTTTTCCACCCGGACGCAGTAAAATCGGGGATCGAGGCAATCCGCAGCGGCAAAATTGTCGTAGCAGACGTGCAAATGGTGCAAGTCGGCATCAGCAAAAATCGCATTGAAAAATTCGGCGGACAAGTAAAGGTGTACATCTCTGACCGCGATGTCATGGAAGAGGCAAAGCGCTTGAATACAACCCGCGCAATCATTTCCATGCGCAAAGCGATCAAAGAAGCGGATGGCGGTATCTTTTGCATCGGAAACGCACCGACAGCACTCCTGGAGCTGATCCGCATGGTGAAGGAAGGCGAAGCGAAGCCAGGTCTCGTGATCGGGATGCCAGTTGGCTTCGTATCTGCGGCAGAATCCAAGGAAGAGCTGGCGAAGCTCGATATCCCATTCATCACGAACATGGGACGCAAAGGCGGAAGCCCAGTAACGGTAGCAGCATTGAATGCCATTTCGATCATGGCGGAACGGTTGGGCTAAGCAAATGGCAGCCAAAGCAGCAACGGACGAAAAAGAGGCCAAACCCCTCCGCCACGGATATACGACTGGATCATGCGCAACGGCGACGACCAAGGCTGCTTTGATCGCGCTGATTACTCAGGAAGAGCAAAGCCAAGCGACAATTCGCCTGCCAATCGGCGAGGAGGTCACCTTTCAGATGGAGAGCTGTGAATTTTCATTGGAGAGGGCGACAGCAGGCACGATCAAGGATGGGGGAGACGATCCGGATGCGACACACGGTGCCCTTATCCTCTCTACCGTGGAATGGTCGGATGAGCCCGGCATTATTTTGGACGGCGGACTCGGTGTGGGACGGGTGACCAAGCCAGGATTGCCCGTATCGATTGGCGAGGCAGCTATCAATCCCGTCCCACGCAAAATGATCAGGGAAACCGCGCAGGCTGTTCTGGATGAGTACGGGACCCAGCGCGGGATCAAAATCGTCATCTCCGTGCCTGCGGGCGAGGAAATCGCAAAAAAAACATTGAATGGACGACTCGGCATACTCGGCGGCATCTCTATTTTGGGGACGCGCGGAATCGTGGTGCCGTTTTCCACTTCTGCCTACAAAGCGAGCGTGGCGCAAGCGGTCAACGTCGCCAAGGAAGCCGGCTGCGATCACATTGTGCTGTCAACGGGCGGAAAGAGTGAATCCTATGGAATCGCTACTTACCCGGAGCTATCGGAAGAAGCATTCGTTGAAATGGGCGATTTCGTCGGCTTTTCCCTCAAGCAGTGCAAGAACAAGGGCATGCACAAAGTGACCTTGGTCGGGATGATGGGCAAGTTTTCCAAGGTAGCACAGGGCGTCATGATGGTTCACTCCAAAAGTGCCCCGGTTGACTTCGGATTCCTTGCACAGATGGCGGCAGATGCGGGGTCCACCCAAGAAAGAATCGATGAAATACTGGGAGCCAACACCGCTTCGCAGGTAGGCGATATGATGGTGGATACGCCCGCCTTTTTCGAGATCATGTGTGAAAACTGCTGTCGCGCTGCATTAAAGGAAGTGGGCGGCGGGATCGAGGTCGAAACCATCATCATCACAATGAAAGGGTCCCTGTTGGGAAGGGTGACGATCAATGACACAGGCGATGAAAGTAATAGGAATCGGGGATGATGGACAGCAGAGCCTGCTGCCGTTGTACCGGACTTGGATAGAAGAAAGTGAACTTTTGGTTGGAGGGGAGCGGCACCTCAGTTTTTTCCCGGAGTATACAGGGGAAAAGCGTGTGCTGAAAGGCGGACTGACCGCGATGGTAGAGGAGCTGCTTCAAGAGACACGCAAGACCGTCATTCTGGCGTCAGGCGACCCGCTCTTTTACGGAATTGGTAGCTTGCTTTCCAAAAAGCTGAACGTAGAGATTTACCCGCACTTAAGCTCCATCCAGCTCGCTTTTGCCAAAATGGGAGAAGCATGGCAGGATGCGACACTTGCGAGTGTGCACGGACGCAGCATCAAAGGTCTGGCACAGCGGATCGACGGGAAGGAAAAGGTCGCACTGTTGACGGATCGGGAAAACTCGCCAGCAGCGATTGCCCGCTATCTCCTTTCGTTCCAAATGACCGAGTACGATGCGTTCGTGGCGGAAAATCTGGGCAGTGCCGAAGAGCGGACAGGTTGGTATTCCCTTGAGGAAATGGCAGATGGTGTCTTCTCTGATCTGAATGTCGTGATTTTGAAAAAGCGCCGTCCAAGCCCGGTTTGGCCGTTTGGAATCGCAGACGAGGAGTTCTCCCAGCGTAAGCCGGACAAGGGACTCATTACGAAAAAAGAAGTGCGCATTTTAAGCATTGCACAACTGCAATTGCATGCTAAAAGCACCATCTGGGACATCGGCACCTGCACAGGCTCTGTCGCGATTGAAGCGGCACGGATCGCACGCGAGGGTGAAGTGTATGGTGTAGAGAAGAACGTGGACGATCTGGAAAACTGCCGCCAGAACATGGCGAAGTTTCGCACGGATTTGACAGTGATTAACGCGCGTGCCCCACATGGCTTGGATGAGTTCCCGGACCCGGATGCCGTATTTATTGGCGGTAGTGGTGGAGAATTGCGCGAGTTGTTGAACATCTGCTGCACACGACTGCGCCCGAATGGCCGGATTGTGGTGAATGCAGCGACCATTGAGACATTGTACGAAGCGACACAAGCATTCGCGCAGGAAGGTTTCGAGACATCGGTGACACTGGCGCAGCTATCGCGCAGCAAGCCGATTTTGTCCCTGACGCGCTTTGAAGCATTGAATCCGATCTACATCATAACGGCCTGGGCCAAGCAGGCAGAAGAACAAGGAGGAGACAGCAAGTGACCAAGATCGGAACTCTGTACGGACTGGGAGTAGGTCCCGGCGACCCTGAATTGATTACGGTGAAGTCATTTCGCCTGTTGCAGCAATCGCCAGTGATTGCGTACCCGAAAAAACGGATGGGCAGCAAAAGCTACGCGCATCAAATCGCCGAGCTGTATGTGCAGTCCCCTGACAAGGAAATGCTCGGACTCGTATTCCCGATGACGCGGGACAAAGAAATTTTGGAGCGCGAGTGGAACAACACGGTCGAGATCGTGTGGGAGCGTCTGTCTGAAGGCAAGGACGTCGCTTTTGTAACGGAAGGCGATCCGATGTTTTACAGCACGTTTATCCACATGATGCGCGTCATGCATGAGGAGCACCCGGAAGTGCCAATCGTGACCGTACCAGGTGTCTCTTCGTTTCTGGGAGCAGCGTCAAGGTTCAATCTGCCGCTGGCGGATGGCGACGAGCAGATCGGAATCATCCCTGCAACAGAAGACAAGGAAGCTATGCGAAAAGCTATTGAAAACCACGATACAGTCGTGTTCCTGAAGGTAGCAAAAGTACTGCCAATGATCATTGGCTTGCTAAAAGAAATGGGTCTTGCCGAAAAGGCAGCGGTAGCGACCAAGGTCACTTCCTCTGAGGAAATGGTTTGGACCGATATGCGTGAACTGGAGCGGGCAGAGCTTAGCTATCTTACACTGATGGTGGTGAAAAAGTAATGAAACTGTACATAGTAGGAGCGGGTCCTGGCGACCCTGATTTGATTACGGTAAAAGGCTTGAAGCTGCTGCAAAAGGCAGATGTCATTATGTATACAGACTCTCTCGTGAACGAGGAGTTGGTTGCACTCGGCAATCCGAATGCGGAAGTACTGCAAAGCTCTGGTATGGCATTGGAAGAAATGGTAGAACAATTGGTAGAACGGATTAGCAGTGGAAAAACAGTGGTACGCCTGCATACGGGCGATCCATCGATTTATGGCGCGATTATGGAGCAGATCGCACTGTTAAAGGAAAAAGGCATTGAGGTTGAAATCGTTCCTGGTGTGAGCTCAGTATTTGCGGCAGCGGCAGCAGTAGGAGCCGAGCTGACGATTCCTGATCTGACACAGACGATTATCCTCACTCGCGCGGAAGGTCGCACACCAGTACCGGAAAGAGAAAAGCTGCGTGCACTCGCTGAGCATCATTGCACACTGGCACTTTATTTGAGTGCGACTTTGACGAAAAAAGTAGTCCGTGAGCTGATCGAAGCTGGCTGGAGCGAGGATACGCCAGTAGCAGTCGTGCAACGCGCAAGCTGGCCGGATCAATTGATCGTTCGCACGACGCTGAAAAATTTGGACGAAGACATGGGCAAAAATGGCATCCGCAAGCACGCGATGATTTTGGCTGGCTGGGCATTGGACCCGAACATCCACGACAAGAGCAAGCAATACCGTTCCAAGCTGTACGATAAAACCTTTACACACGGGTTCAGAAAAGGTGTTAAGGAATGAAGATCATCGAATTGATCGAGGGAGAAATCCCTGTCATCGAGCAACGTGGGGACTATGCCATTGTCGCGATCACGAAGCACGGCGTAGAGATGGCGCGTGATTTGGCGCAAAAATTTCCTGGGACAGACCTGTACTACATGAGCAAGTTCGAGCGCGGAGATGAGGAAGCACGCGGTATTCAGCTGTTTTCAAACAGTGTACGGATGCTGTTTCCGTCTCTCTGGCCTGCTTATAAAGGGTTAATCATCATTATTTCACTAGGTGCGGTGATTCGGATGATCGCACCTTTGCTCGAAGATAAAAAGAAAGACCCGGGTGTCGTCGTCGTCGATGACCGTGGGGAGAATGTCATCAGCGTCCTGTCCGGTCATTTGGGCGGTGCCAACGAGCTGGCTCGAGAGGTAGCTGCAGTAATGGAAGCTCGTCCGATCATTACGACAGCATCAGACGTACAAAAGACGATTCCAGTCGATCTATTCGGCAGACGTTTTGGCTGGGAGTGGGATTCCGCTGAAAAGCTGACCCCTGTCAGTGCTTCTGTCGTAAATGAGGAGCGAGTAGCCGTCATCAACGAATCCGGTGAACGCGACTGGTGGATGCACGACACGCCGATGCCGCCGTCTATCAAGGAATACGCGACAATCGCTGAGGCTAGGGCTGATCAGCCGCAAGCTGCGCTGGTTGTCTCGCATCGCTTGCTCGCACCAGAGGAACAATCGATTTTGGACAACGGCGTCCTTTATCGTCCGAAGGTCATCGTACTGGGCATGGGCTGCAACCGGGGAACCTCCGCAGAGGAGATCGAGGCCGTCATCAAGGAAACGCTGGATGAACTGCAATTTTCGATCAAAAGTGTAAAAGCACTGGCGACCATCGAGTTGAAAAAAGATGAAGCGGGTCTGATCGCCGTTTGCGAAAAATACGGCTGGCCGTTCGTCTGGTATTCACCTGAAGAGTTGAACCAGGTAGAGATCAGCGATCCGTCTGATACCGTCTTCAAGTTCACCGGAGCTTACGGAGTGAGCGAGCCTGCTGCGAAGCTGTATGCTGGCACGGGCGAACTCGTTTTGACCAAGAAGAAGTCGGGCAATGCCACCATTTCGGTCGGATTGATGCCCTATCACGAGGAGGAGCGCGCATGACGGATAGCCGCCGTATTGTGATTGCCGGAACAGGCAGCGGAGCGGGTAAGACCACCGTTACCATCGGACTGATGGCTGCTCTGAAAAGAAAAGGGCATACCGTACAAGGCTTCAAGTGCGGACCTGACTACATCGATCCTACGTATCATACGGCTGTGACGGGAAGAGCTTCACGTAATCTGGACAGCTTTATGCTGGAGCACGAGATCGTGAAGGAGATTTTTGTCCGTGGCAGCGAGGGTGCAGACATCTCGATTATCGAGGGCGTCATGGGGATGTACGATGGCAAGGAAGCGACCAGCGATAAAGGCAGTACGGCCGAAATCAGCATCCTGACTGGTTCTCCGGTTCTGCTGGTGGTCAATTGTCAAAGCATGGCGCGCAGTGCGGCAGCGATTGTCAAAGGCTTTCAACTGCTCAATCCTCAGGCGAGAATCGTCGGTGTCATCGCGAACAAGGTCGGGAGTGAAGGCCATCACAAAATCGTGAAGGCAGCGATCGAGCAGGAGTGCGGGATTCCGGTCGTAGGCTACCTGAAACGGGAGAACGAGCTGGAAATACCAGAACGTCATCTCGGATTGGTACCATCTGTCGAGCGTGGTGAGTTGACCCCCTTGTTTGAAAAGCTGGCTGACTTGATCGCAGAGACAGTTGATTTGGAGCAAATCTGGGAGCTGGCAAAGGCAGAGCCGCTCAAGGCAGAACCGAAGCTATTTGCTCCGCGAAAAGCATCTGCCGATGTTACTATTGCTGTAGCGAAGGACCCTGCTTTTCATTTTTACTATCCGGAAAATTTGGAGCTGCTCGAAGCATATGGCGCGAAGCTGTCATTCTTTTCTCCGTTGGCCGGCGAGGGAGTGCCTGAGGACGCAGATGGCTTGTACATCGGGGGAGGCTTCCCGGAGGAATTTGCGGCAGAGCTGTCGCAAAATGAAGCGGTGAAACAATCGATCCGAGCTGCGATCACAAAAGGCCTGCCTACCTTGGCTGAGTGCGGTGGCTACATGTTTTTGACGGAAGCGATCGTGACGACTGAGGGCGACAGCTATCCGATGGTAGGACTCATCCCGGGCAAGGTGACCATGCAGAAAAAACTCGCAGCGCTCGGCTATCGCGAAGTGCGCGGCAAGGAAGGCAATTTCTTGATCGGCACGGAGGAACAGGCAAAAGGGCATGAATTCCACTACTCTACGTATGCGTCGGATCAGGACTTGCCAGCAGCTTACGAAACAAAAGGCTTGCGTGGTACGAAACCGGAGGGCTATGCCCAGGATAATCTGGTTGCGGGCTATACCCACTTGCATTTTGGCTCCAATCCAGACCTGGTTGAGCGTTGGCTGAACCGATGCGCGGAGGTGGCCGCTCGTGCCTAAAACCCTCCCGTTGATGGTGCAAGGGACCAGCTCGGATGCAGGAAAAAGTGCGATTGCAACAGCGCTGTGCCGGATTTTTGCCCAAGATGGCTACAAGACAGCTCCGTTCAAATCGCAAAATATGGCGTTGAATTCCTACGTGACGCTGGATGGAAAAGAAATCGGCCGGGCACAGGGCGTTCAGGCGGAAGCAGCGGGAATTCTGGCGACGACTGACATGAACCCCATTTTGATCAAACCGACACGAGATTCCGAATCGCAAATAGTCGTCAACGGCGAGCCATACGGGAACATGAAAGCTTTTGCCTATCGTACGGAATTTTATCACGAGGGCTTGCGGGTCATTGAGGAAGCGTATCAACGACTCGCCAGCACCTATGAGCGGGTCGTCATTGAAGGGGCTGGCAGTCCGGCAGAGATCAATCTGAATGACCGCGAGCTCGTCAATATGCGGGTCGCTCGTCTCACGAACGCGCCTGTCATTTTGGTGGCAGACATCGAGCGTGGTGGTGTGTTTGCCAGCTTGGTCGGCACCCTCCAACTGCTCGAACCCGAAGATCGGGACCGCGTGATTGGTGTCATCATCAATCGTTTTCGTGGAGACCTGACGTTATTGCAGCCGGGTCTTGACTGGTTCGAGGAATATACGGGCAAGCCAATTCTTGGTGTCGTGCCATTTATCCCAGACTTGTGGATCGACGCAGAGGATTCGTTGATTTTGCACCGTTACCAAGGTCAGCGTGAGACGCCGCGGGAGATTGACATTGCTGTTTTGCGCTACCCGCGAATTTCCAACTTTACAGACGTGGACCCGTTTTTTGTAGAGCCGGATTGCAGGATGCGCTTTGTGACACGTTTGGAAGAGCTAGGTGAACCTGATCTGATTGTCTTGCCGGGCAGTAAGAATACACTCGAGGATTTGCAATTTCTGCGAGAGACAGGTCTTGCGGCGGCGGTCAAAGAGCTTCATCATAAAGGGAAGACGTATATAGTCGGCTTGTGCGGCGGCTATCAAATGCTGGGAGAATCCATTCACGATCCTGCTGGGGTCGAGTCTCCGTTGAAAGAGCTTGATGGACTGGGGCTCATCCCGATGATCACGACGATGGAGCAAAAGAAAACAACCGTATTGTCTCGTGGAGAAGCTGTCTTCGGAAAAGAAAAGCTGATAGTGGAAGGCTACGAGATTCACATGGGGCAATCTGCTTATTCGAGCAATGACTTTCCTTTTATCCAGATGGAGGGGCGTACGGAGGGCTATTGTCAGGAGGAGCGGCAGTTGATCGGCACGTATTTTCATGGCCTGTTCCACAATGACCACTTCCGCACTCTGTTGCTGAATACCATCCGTGAGAAAAAAGGTCTCCCACCCATCACGGATCGCCCATCCTTTGTCGCTCTGAGAGAGCAGGGGTACGATCTGTTGGCGGATACCGTTCGTCGCCATGTGAAGTTGGATACGATCGAAGCGTACATGAAGGCTTTTCAAGAAAAAGAGGTGCAAGTGTAATGTCAGTCATTTATCCGGCGATTGAGCCACGAAATCAGGAAGCAAGTGAGCAAACGAGACAGCATGTGGATCAGTTGACCAAGCCGCTTGGCAGCCTTGGTCGCTTGGAGCAATTGGCTATTGAGCTGGCTGGAATGACAGGTGAGACGATGCCTGTGGTGACACCGCCGGGCGTGCTTGTTTTTGCGGCCGATCACGGTGTAGCGCGGGAAGGTGTCTCTGCCTATCCGCAGGAAGTGACAGCGCAAATGGTGCTGAACATGGTTCATGGCGGAGCTGGGGTCAACGTCTTCGCCAGACAAATCGGAGCCATCCAAAAAATCGTAGATGTCGGCGTAGCGGTCGAGGTCGAAGCGCCGGGTGTTTACAACAAGCGAATCAGAGCGGGCACGGGCAATATGCTCAAAGAAGCAGCGATGTCCGCAGACGAAGCGACGCGCTCCATCTCAGTAGGTCTCGAAATGGCGGAAGCGATTATCGGCGAAGGGGCCAAAGTCCTGATCGTCGGTGAAGTGGGCATTGGCAACACAACAGCCAGCAGTGCGATACTGTCTGCTTTAACCGGAGCTGATCCTGAGCAAATCGTTGGACGCGGAACAGGTCTGGATGACGCGGGGTGGCAGCGTAAAAAAGCAGTTGTTCGTGAAGTACTTGCGCTGCATCGCCCAGATGCAACCAATCCATTGGATGTTTTGGCAAAGGTCGGCGGACTGGAAATCGGAGCAATGGCTGGAGCGATCATCGGAGCAGCTTCTCGTCGCGTCCCTGTGCTGCTGGACGGCTTTATCGCTACGGTAGCGGCTTTGCTTGCCGTTCGAATAGAGCCACTCGTTGCTGATTACTTGATCGCGGGTCACCGTTCTGAGGAGCCGGGGCATGAGTTTGTCCTGCAAGCATTGGGCAAAGAGCCGTTGCTCAGCCTGAAATTGCGGCTGGGTGAAGGAAGCGGAGCAACACTGGCGTTTCCAATCGTGGAAGCAGCGACACGGATGGTTCGTGAGATGGCGACATTTGCATCCGCAGGAGTAAGTGACCGATGAGCGGCGCGGGCAAAGTCTATCTCGTAGGAGCTGGCCCTGGCGATCCAAAGCTGATTACCGTAAAAGGAATGGAATGCCTGCAAAAGGCAGAGGTGGTTGTGTATGATCGGCTGGCAAATCCAGCCCTGCTGGAATACTCGCCACAGACGGCAGAGCGCATCTACTGCGGCAAGCTGCCGGATCATCACACAATGAGACAGGAATCGATCAACGAGCTGTTAGCGGAAAAGGCGTTGGAAGGAAAAGTCGTCGTTCGACTAAAAGGCGGCGATCCTTGTGTGTTTGGCCGTGCGGGAGAAGAAGCCCAGCATTTGGCTGAGCGAGGAATTGCCTTTGAAATCGTGCCAGGAGTAACAGCTGGAATTGCAGCTTCGGCGTACGCGGGTATTCCGGTGACACACCGCGATCACGGCTCGTCATTCGCTGTCGTGACTGGACATTTGCGCGAAGATAAGCCGGAGCTGGCTGTAGAAAAATGGGGTGCTCTCGCGAATGGCATCGACACCGTAGCCTTTTACATGGGCGTAGCCAATCTGCCGTTGATCCGCACTCAATTAATCAAGCACGGACGCGATCCGCATACGCCAGTAGCCGTTATCTCTTGGGGAACACTCCCGCAACAAGCGGTGGTAACGGGTACATTGGCTGATATTGAGGAACGTTTGGCGCAGAACAGTCACATCACCAATCCTGCTATCATTCTGGTCGGTGATGTCGTGAAGATGCGCGAGAAAATCAACTGGTTTGAAGCTACGCTTGCAATGGAGCAAGCGTAACAATGGAAAGACGAGGAGGGATCGCTGGTGACGCACTATGCCATGATGGTTCATCTACAAAACAAGCGTTGCTTGGTGGTCGGTGGAGGGCAGGTAGCTGAGCGGAAAATCGGAAGTCTGCTTGCTGCTGGTGCGGATGTCGCCGTTGTGAGTCCCTCCTGTACGGCAACTATCCTTGAATGGTCACACGCGAAGAAGCTTGCAGTAGCACTGCGCCCCTTTACCCCGCAGGACGTAAAAGAGGCTGTGCTCATTATCGCGGCGACGAGTGATCCCGCCGTCAATCTGGCTGTATACGAAGCGTGTCTTCCCCATCAGTGGATCAATATCGTCGATCGTCCAGACCTCTGTTCCTTTACCGTTCCATCCGTCGTTGCGCGCGGAGACTTGCAGATTGCGATCTCTACGGGCGGGCACAACCCGGGTCTGGCGAAGAAAATGCGCCGCCAGCTCGAAGAGTGGGTGGGACCGGAATACGAGGACTACACGCTTTTTCTCGGCAGCGTGAGAAGACAAGTACTCGCGCTTGCGGTGAGCGAAGCGGACAAACGGGCGATCTTGGCAGAGCTTTTGGACGATCGATTTTTACTATGGACCAAAAACGGTGAGACCGACCGAAGGGATCGGGAGGCAGAAGCGCTGCTTCATTTTACAAAAGAGTAGATCAACGCAAAAAATGGGATGGCTCTCACTAAGCTACTTGGTGGGGGCTTTTTTCTAGCTCTTTAGCCAGAGCATTTCCAAATGCCTCCCGACTTCCACAAACCCAAGCTTGCTGTACATTTGCTGCGGTGTATCATCTGCATAGGTCGTCAAATACATATTGGTGGCGCCGCGTTTTTTGGCGTCCTGCATCATGACGCGAATGATTTCCGTGCCGAATCCCCTGCGCTGCCAGGCATCGAGAATGCAAAATTCCTCCATACGAACGAGCTCCTTATAGAGATGCCATTCACATGCACCGACTGGCTCCTGATCGACAAAGCACACATACGGTATGATCTCACCGGTTTCATAAATCTCTCTTTTCCGGTTCGCTTTACGGATAGCAAAATCAGGATTGATCATAACGGAATCATAAGCAGTAAGGCAGCGTATGCCTGCTTCCATGACGTCAGTTGAATCCCCTCGCAATACAGAGCATTGTGGATTCGGCGTCAGTTTATCGGCAACATCCAGAGGAGCTAGCATGTACAACATCGTATTTACTTCAAACCCAAGCTGGGTCGCAAAAGACACCAACTCTTCTGAACAGGTAAGCGACGGATGCAGTTCCAGCTTCAAGTGGCCGAGCTGCTGCTCTTTGGCATGCCGAAGCTCTTGCTCGATGTAAGCTAGCAGCCAGTCTTGAGTGGGAACTGACATAATTTCTGTATAATTATGGCTATACATGTCCGGGACCGATTCATCGCGGTAGACGCGCACTTGTGGATGCTCCGTTCGTGTAGAAAAAGCGAGGGCATAGCGCTCCTGCAACGTAAAAATATTCGTGAGCATTCCTTTATTCCCCATTTCCTGATATCGTGATAGTTGTTTGAATACTTGTCTTCAATAGAGTAAGACATTTTCCTAAAGGAGGAAACGAAAATGTCGGATGCTTTTCAAATCGGCCCCTTATTGTTGAAAATGAGTATGCTGGCGGTCATTGTTTCTCTTTCGCTTGGCTTTGTCGCTATTTCCGCTCAGCTAAAACATAACAGGGAAATAAAATCAGCCGTTATTGAGCTGTTGAGTAATGCACTGGTGCTGGCATTTCTTGTTTGGAAGTTCAGCTACGTTCTGTTTCATTTTTCGAAAGTGGTGGAAAATCCCTCATCCATTCTCTATTTTTCCGGGGGAGAAAACGGAGCTATGTTGGCAGTCGTGGCAGTTGGCGTGTATCTCACCAAGACGGTACGCAAAAAAGCGATTCCTGTTCATTTCGTCGCCTTGGGAATGGCAACAGGCTTTCTCGCTGCAACAGGCGTTTACCATCTGCTCACGGTCATTTTAGAACAGAACAGCATGTGGTATCACGTACAGCAGGTCGCTATATGTGCCTTCTTTCTTTGGTGGTTACATCGGGAAAAGGAAGGACTCATTCATCTGGCAGCTTGGCTTGCACCCGTGATGTGGTTTGCCATTAGCCAAGTCTATGTGCACTTTTTTGTTACGAATCGAGAGGCTGTGTTTGCAGGACTTACCCGCGATCAACTCATGTACTATGCATTCGCTCTTTTGCTGCTCTTTTTATCCAGACGAGTGAAGCCGATAGGGGGAACGACCGATGAAGAAACGTCATAATGGTTGGGCGATCGTTGTACTCTTGGGGCTGTTGGGATGGGGCATCTTTGACGCGGAATTCTTGAACAGGCAGGAACCAATCGCTTCCTCCAGCGAGGAAGGCAACGGACAGATTGGAATTGAGAAAGGAAATACCGCTCCGGATTTTGAACTGCAGCAGATAGGTGGCGGTACGGTCAAGCTGTCCGATTTGCGGGGGAAAAAAGTCATTCTCAATCTGTGGGCGACGTGGTGTCCTCCTTGCCGTGCAGAAATGCCGGACATGCAGCGTTACTACGAAGAGAACAAGGAAGAAGGCGTAGTTATACTCGGGGTCAATTTGACCGATACGGAAGCGAGTCCAGAAGCGGTGGCGGATTTTGTGAAGTTGTATGGCATTACCTTCCCGATCTTGCTCGATCCTGAAAAAGAAGTGGCGAATGTGTACAAAGCCATTTCCATTCCAACCAGCTACATCATTGATTCGAGCGGTGTCATCCAGAATAAATACATCGGCCCAATGAATGAAGAAACCATGGAGAACATGTTGTCTGCGATCCAATAGAAAAACCGACAGCAGGCATATCTGCTGTCGGTAGTCACGTCCCTCTTATTATCCAGTGTCTGCTTTGTTTTCTGGTTCTTTAATTGGTGCCTTTCGATCCAGACGAAACACAGCATTGAGCAGCTTGTAAATATGCTTGGATTCCTTGGTCAACAAGGGACCTAAAATGGCGAGAATCAAAACGTAAAGAGCCGCAAATGGTTGCAAAATTTCCATGAGTGCGCCCGCTTTTCCGAGATTAGCCATGATGATGGAGAACTCACCGCGAGATACGATGGTCAGTCCAATATTGGTAGAAGCCTTTGGAGACAATCCGGCACTTCGTCCAGCCAAAAGTCCGGCGACGACGTTTCCGAAAAGCGTGATGGCAACTGCACCAATGGACAACCATACGGCTCCACCTAATGACAATGGATCAATTGTCAAACCGAAGCTGAAGAAGAACATGGCTCCGAAGAAGTCACGAAACGGCAGGATAAGGTGCTCGATGCGCTTCATGTGTTGTGTTTCTGCCAGGACGAGACCTACGAGCAAGGCTCCGATGGCTTCGGCCACATGGATCGTTTCGGAAAAACCCGCAATCAGAAACAGAGCGGCAAACACCGTAATCATAAACACTTCGTTTGATTTGATGTTCAATGCCCGATTCAGGAAAGGTACGAGCTTGCGGCCTACGATAATGAGGAGAAGCATGTAGCCGAGTGCAATCAATGCGGATGAGAGTACGCCGGTAAGAGAGGTTGCACCGCTTAATACTAATCCGGACACAATCGATATATAGACGGCTAAGAATATGTCTTCGAACATGATGATCCCCAAGATCATCTCTGTTTCGCGATTTGCTGTACGTTTGAGATCCACCAGTACTTTTGCCACGATGGCGCTGGAGGAAATAGTGGTAATACCGGCGATAATCAATACCTCTTTGAGAGGGAAGCCAGCGGCCCAACCAAATACGAGGCCGAGGGTAAAGTTAATCACGATGTAGATCGTGCCGCCAATGGCAATGGAACGACCAGCCTTGATCAGGCGACCTACTGAAAATTCTAGTCCGAGGTAAAACAACAGGAAGAGTACGCCAAGTCTGCCCATAAATTCGATGAGCGGGGCGCTTTCAATAAAGCGAAGATCAAACAATCCGAGGTCGGGAGCGTGTGGACCCACGATCATCCCGACGAGAATGTAGAAGGGTACGATGGAGAATTTTAACTTCATAGAGAGGAACCCCGCGATTGCTATGAGTGCGAGGGCAAGACCGACTTCAAAAACGACGTGCTCCAATATCACTCACCTCCGTTGCTGAGAATAGTCTTGAGAGCCTTCACCTGCTTCCGTTCACCTGCAACGACCAACGTAGATCCTGTACAAAGGACATACTCGGGGCCGGGATTAATCGTTTGTTTATGGTCTTTTTCGATCACAGCGATGATGGTAGCGCCTGTTTCTTGACGAATGTTGAGTTCCCCAATCGTCTTGCCAATGGCGGGAGCGTTGGATTCAATCTTGTACCACTCAATCATGAGTTTGTCTAACGCAACCTCGACTGTTTCCAGCGCAGATGGTTTGTACGTCAAGCCACCTACGATGGCAGCGATTTGTCTCGCCTCATCATCGTCAAGGGTAACCATGGAGATTGTTTCGTCCATATCATCACGGTCAAAGTGATACATTTCCCGGCGGCCGTCATCGTGAATGACGATAACCAGCTTGTCACCACTCCTGGTTTCGACCTGGTACTTCCTGCCGATTCCTGGTAAATCGGATTCTCTAATAGAGAACATGTAAGATCCTCCTTCGCGAAAAAACACGGTATTGGCATAGATAACTGCTCTTGATTCCCAGAAATGAGCAGCGAGTCGTCAATAATTATTTGGAATTATATCCAATCCGGTGATATTTTAGTAATAATCCCCCCTGTTGTGCGGATTATTGTCGACATATAATACCTACATCCACTATTATACACGAAATGACGTCATTTTTCTTCAAAATGAAACATTTTCATTTGAAAATGACACACTTATAAATGGATAGGCATATTAACTTTCCTCTAAAACGCGGTCGCTCCTCTAGGAGTGGGCTTCGCTAGAGGTTATTTTAAGGATGATGAAACATGGCGAACAAACAGTATCGATTAACAGAAGCCGAATGGGTGTTTATTCAAGACATGCGGTCCATGGATATGGATGAGCTATTGGACATCGTGATCGCATTGCGCAATGAGGTAAGGGAGCTGGAGAAAAAGGCGGAGCTAATCAAAGAGCGAGAGAAAGAGGGTTGGCAGGAGGAGTATCAGGCAGCACAGAAGCGAATTAATCACCTGCGTCAATTCGAGGTTGAGCTTCGCAAGACATGGCCAAATGACTAAAGCAAAAAGAGGTTCTCTCTGAAGTAGGAGAACCTCTTTTTTATATGGACTAGGCCGTGATCGGTTTTGCTTCTGAATCGTTGTCCGACTCGATGGCTGTTTCATCTGCTTGCTGGACGCGTCCCGGATGGAACTCGTTTTCATGCTTGGCTATGACGACGGCAGCGACGCCATTTCCGATCAGGTTCGTGATAGCACGAGCTTCTGACATGAATCGATCAACGCCGAGCAAGAGTGCAATGCCTTCGACCGGAATGACAGGAAAGGCTGCCAAAGTAGCGGCGAGTGTGATGAAACCGGAACCTGTGACACCGGCAGCCCCTTTTGACGTAATCATTAGGATTCCTAAAAGGGTGAGTTGTTCCCAGATGCTGAGCTCGATGCCATATGCCTGGGCGATAAAAATGGCAGCCATAGATAAATAGATCGAGGTACCATCCAGGTTAAACGAGTAGCCCGTCGGTACGACCAGGCCGACAACGGATTTGGAGCAGCCGTACTTCTCCAGCCGATCCATCATCCGCGGAAGAGCAGACTCGGAGGAGGATGTGCCGAGCACGAGCAGGATTTCCTCCCGAATGTATTTGATAAAGGAGAAGATGTTGAATTTGTAGTAGCGTGCGATCCCACCCAGGATGAGAATAATGAACAAAAACATCGTGATATAAACAGCCGTCATCAAGAGGCCCAGTCTGGTCAGCGAACCAATTCCGAATTTGCCAATCGTGTACGCCATTGCACCAAATGCAGCCACTGGAGAAACCTTCATGATCATGTTGACGACACCAAAAAATCCGTGTGTCAGCTTGTCAAACAGCTTGATGACAGGCTGGGATGCTTGCCCCATGCCAGCGAGAGAGAGGCCAAACAGGACAGCGAAGAACAGAATGGGTAACAGCTCGCCTTTTGCCATCGCACCGACGACATTTTCTGGGATGATCCCCGTAATAAAATCAATAAAACCGTTGTTACTCGAAGCGGCAGCCTCCGTGTACTTGGAGACGTCCCCGCTGGTCAGTCCCGTTTTGTCAAAGCCTACCCCAGGCTTGATCAGGTTGACGACCAACAGTCCGATCCCCAATGCGATTGTGGTAACGATTTCAAAATAGAGCAGCGCTTTGCCGCCGATCTTTCCGACCTTTTTCATGTCCCCCATACTGGCGATTCCATTTACGACAGTGAAGAAGACAATCGGTGGGATGACCATTTTGATCAGTTTGACAAAAATATCGGCCAACACCTTCAGCTCTGCGCCAAATTTGGGTGCAAAATGACCAACAAGGATACCGAGAATGATGGCAATAACGACCTGTACGGTCAGATTTTTAAAGTTGATCCGCATGAAATTCGCTCCTCCTCCAGATTTTGAAAACGCTTTATTCCTCTTTTTCGCATTGTATAAATTGGTTGGAAAATTGAAAACAATACGGTCATATTGGTTGTTTTGGTCCTTTTGGTCATAGAAATCCCCTCAAATTGGAAAGGAAAAAATCAATTGTTGACATACTCTCGACACGAACAATAGGTAAAGTAGGAAATGTACATAGTGACACGAAAGAAATAGACAACCGGGAGAATGGAGGATTTTCTATGTTCAAGAAGCAATACCTGGCGATTGCCTCAGCGTTGATTCTGACTACCACACTTATTCCGACGAGCTCTCAAGCAGCGACTGGAACGAAGAATCTGCAAGCTAAGTACAACAACATTAAAGTTATCTATAACGGTGCAGCTGTTCCAACTACAATCGAACCATTCATCGTAAACGGAACGACGTACATTCCACTTCGCATGATGGCTGACGTGTTCAGCAAGGATGTAGCATGGGATGGCACGAAGTACACCATTACAGTAAAAGACAAGCAGAACTCCCAGCACGCAAACGAGTTGGCTGCACGTGATGCTCAAATCAGAAGCTTGCAAAACACCATCGATAGCCTGAACAAAGAAATCTCTGATTTGAAAAACGACAAGAAGAAGAACAATAACAACAACAATGATGATATTCAGGATGCCCTAGATGATCTGGAAAAAGATCTGAACTCTGAATATGATGACTACGAAAACCTTGAATGGGATATCTCTCTCAGCGGCGACGAGGATGATATTGATGTAGAAATCGCGATTGACCTGGATGACTACAAAGATGAATTCGAGGATTTGTCCCAAAGTGATTTAGAGAATCTCGTGGAAAATATCATCAAAGATATTTGGGACGACAATGATTTCGAAGATGCAGATATTAAAGGTGAAATCGTCGACAGCAGCGATAATGACGAAGAGCTCTATGACTTCGAAGGTGAAGCAAAAAGTGGCGATATCACTTTCGACGGTGACGAGATCAAATAAATTCCCTCGAAGTGGGGACGTTTCTCACAAAAAAAGCCTTGCTCCTTTCCAAAGGATGCAAGGCTTTTTTCCTATTTTCCAAAAACATCAAAGCCAAATTTTAATACGAGGTTGTAAACTGATAGAATAGAAGTACGTAGACTATTAGAGAGACCATGCGACAATTCTCGAATAGGAATGATCATATGTCTGTAAATCAGGTAGGGAAGTTATGAAAAGCATTTTGTTGGTAGAAGATGAACTGGTGATATCTCGCGTGCTGAAGGCTTACTTGCAAAAGGCAGGGTATGAGGTCTGGCAAGCGAACGACGGAATCGAGGCGATGGAGCTTTTTGACGAGAAAAAGCCGGATCTTGTTCTGTTGGATGTCATGCTCCCTGAACGCAATGGCTGGGAGATCCTCCAGTACATTCGCGAAAAGAGCTCCTGTCCGGTCATTATCATGACAGCGCTCGGTCAGACAGACCAAAAGCTCAAAGGACTCAATCAAGGGGCAGATGACTACATAACGAAGCCTTTCGTCGCGGATGAAGTAGTGGCACGAGTCAATGCGGTGCTGCGCCGCTCCGTTATTTTGGTGAAAGATCAGGAAACTCGACTATTCGGAAGCTTGAAAATAAACTTTCAGTCCCATCACGTGACGCTGCACGGTCTCGAACTGACGTTTCACCCGCGCGATCTGTCCTTGCTGCTTTTTCTGGCACAAAATCCGAATCAGACCTTTACCCGAGAGCAATTGATTGAACAAGTATGGGGAATGGACTACGGAGGAAGTGACCGTGCTGTAGACCTGGCGATCAAGCGGGTCAGAAAGACACTAGAGAATTGGCCAGATCAGGAAGGCGAGATCAAGACGCAAAGAGGGGTTGGGTATCAATTCTGTGTTTATAAAAAACAATGAGCCCGTATCGCTGCTGCGCTATTGGACCACGCGCTATCTGCTCACCCTCGTGATCGGACTGCTCATCATTGGAGCTGTTTCTGCCTATTGGATCAAGTACGCAGCCATTGAAAAGCAGATCGAGGTCACGCGACTTTTTGCAGAGGAAGTGGCTGATCGAGTCGTCGATGATGTGGGAAATATTTTGGTGGGGGAAAAGCTTCATCAGGTATTGGATAATCGGCGCAAGTTTATGGGTGTTGATCGCAATCTGATTTTGTTCATAGAAGATGTAAAAGGAGAGGTCGTTTACAGTCGACCAACCAAGCTTCCACCCTCCTTGCAGCAGGCAGCACCTGGGTTGTTAGAGCAGGCGGACACGCGGGATAAAGTGAGGCATCCCTCAGGTGAGACCCTGTATGTAATCAGGAAGTATTTGGAGTACAATGGTCAAATCATTGGCAAGGTGATCTTGCTTTTCCCAGAAACGGATATCAAGGTAGGTAAAGAAGAAATCCAATATTTGGTCATCATGCTGGGGAGTTTGGGTGTGCTTGGCTGGGCGGTTATTTATTTTCATGCGCGGAAGCTGTCGGAACCGATTCAAAATGTTGTGATGTCCGCACGACAGATCGTGGAAGGCAACTACGACGTCTTGATCAATAAAACGATCAAGGAAAAGGAAATTCACGAGCTGGTGCATACATTTGCGGAGATGGCCGACCGTCTACGGCAGTTGGAAAGCATGCGAACAGAGCTCTTGGCTGGGGTGACACACGAGCTGAAAACCCCCGTTACGTCTATTAGCGGATTAATCCAGGCGATAAACGACGAGGTGGTTTCCGGTGAGGAGCAGAAGGAGTTTTTGGAAATCTGCTTGAAGGAAACAAAGCGTCTGCAAAAAATGGTAGAGGATTTGCTAGACTTTAATTCATTTGCTGTAGGAGCGATCACCGTTTGTCAGGAAGAGCAAAACGTGAACAAGCTGATCCGGGAGATCGCCTCACAATGGCGGATTGTCCATGATCTCGGTCCCGTCACATTTACCGTTGGGGTTCTGGAAAAACAGACGATGATCTATGTCGATCCGGGCCGTGTCCAGCAAATCTTGATTAACCTTTTGAACAACGCGAAACAGGCTGTCGGTGAGAATGGGAACATAGAGCTCACTCTCTACGAAACGAACACGGATTTACGAATTGACGTCAAAGACGATGGGCTAGGAATACCCGCAAAGGAACAGCCACTTGTGTTCGAGCGGTTCTTTCGGGGAAGCAATAAAAAAGACAAAGTACGTGGACTTGGTTTGGGGCTGTCCTATTCTCGCATGATGGCGAAGGCTCTTGGGGGAGATCTCATTCTCGCAAATAGCACGTCAGAGGGATCTGTTTTTACGCTCATTTTGCCCAAGCGCAAAGAAAAGAGCGAGGAGATTGCTTGAGAGCTTCACCGGCGTTGGTGGAGCTCTCTGATTTTTACCATCAATGGTTCTCCGATACTCGGAGCGAATTGATCGTAGACTGGCTGCAATGCTTCGATCCAGGCCGCACGTTCTTCTGGTGTCTGCATGTGGATGTGCATCGCCCCATTTTCTTGTAGCAAGCGTAGCTGTTTGTCATTCATCGAAACAGCCAATTGATTATTGTAGGCAGTCGCTTCCTGCATGGCCTCCGAAATGGCCTGCTGAATATCAGGGGGGAGATTGTTCCAAAACGTTTTATTAATCACGACGGTGTAGCCCAGATAGCTGTGATTGCTGATCGTCATGTGCTTCTGTACTTGGTAGAGCCGTTTGGTGTATACATTGGAGATCGTATTTTCTTCACCATCTACTTTTCCGGCAGCGAGCATGCTGTATAATTCATTGAAGGAAGAGCCTACAGGGATTGCCTGGAGCGTGCGAAACTGAGCTTCGATCACGTTGCCAGGAATGATGCGCAAACGTTGGCCGGTAAAATCGGAAGGCATGATCAATGGGCGATTGGCTGTCACTTGCTTAAAGCCGCTTGCCCAAAAGGCCAGTCCTTTCATATCAGAATCTTCTAGCTTATCGAATAGTATTTGGCCGATTTCCCCATTGAATACAGTTTCGACATCCTCTTGCGAACGAAACAGATAAGGCAGATCAAGGACAGCCCACTCGGGAATCGTGTTAGAAAGATAGGAGAATGCAGGTGCGATCATCTGGATTTCACCGTTTTGCAAAGCAGTCATCTCGGTTTTCTCGGTGTGAAGGATACTGTTGGGAAAGACTTGTACCTCTACACGTCCGTTTGTCTTTTCCTTCACTAGCTGAGAAAAGCGTTCGATGGTTAGCCCCTTTGGCGTGTTTTCTGCGATTACGTGGCTGAACTTGATAATAATTTGATTGGACAGCCCTACCTGTTCTTCGTCGTATCCTCTGTTTTCCTTCAGGAGATCCGGTCCGAAGCCTATTATGACAGCGCTCACAAGTCCGAGTAGGACAATGAATGTACTGGTTACCAACGATTTCATTTTCATACACCTGCTTACGTTAAATGAATTTGAGTTGCAAACCCAATGGAAAGGAAAGAACGAACCTGTTTGAACGCTTAACAATCAAATGGAAGATTATGCTACTCTCCGTCGGAATCGTTCTTTTTTCCTTGATCATCGGAAACTTGATCATGGCCGGAGGGATTATTCGGATTACGGAAACCCAACTGGGACAACGGCTGATGACCACAGCGCGCACGGTTGCGACGATTCCCAATGTACAAAAAAGCATTCAGGAACCAGACGGGTGGAAGGTCATCCAACCGACAGCAAACAGCCTGCGCGTCGTCAATGATGTGACATATATCGTCGTACTGAATAGGGAGCGTGTCCGTTACTCAGACCCATTAGATGAGCGGATTGGCACCGTGTTTATGGACCCTGCGGTTGATGAGGCCTATGCCGAGCACTCCTATTTTCAGAAAGTCAAAGGAGAGATGGGAACGGCTCTGCGGGCCTACGTGCCGATCATGGATGACCAGCATCAGCAGGTGGGTGTCGTCTTGGTCGGACGTGTCATGCCTGATGTTTGGGGGATCTTGTACACCGAGCGAAACAATATCGCGCTGACCTTTTTCCTCTCCTTATTGTTCGGGGTGTGGGGCTCCTATCAGTTGGCCCGTCACATGAAAAAGCAGATGCTCGACCTGGAGCCAGACGAAATCGCGCGAATCCTGGTAGAGCGGACCGCGACCTTCCATGCTATGCACGAGGGAGTCATCGCCATCGACAATCGGGAGCGAATCACGATCTTTAACGACCGGGCGAAGCAAATTTTTGGTATAGAAGGAGAGGTGCTGGGCAAGCACATAAGGTCTGTCCTGCACGACACCAGATTACCAGAAGTGTTGGAGCTTCGCCAGAATTTTACCAACACGGAAATTCACGTCGGCAATACGCTGCTCTGGTCCAACCGTTTTCTGATTAAGGTCGAAGAAAAGGTCGTCGGCGCGATTGCGATTTTCCAAGACAGAACAGAAGTAGCGAGAATGGCGGAGGAACTGACAGGCGTAAAAGAATTCGTCGGTGCACTGCGGGTACAAAATCACGAGCACATGAACCATTTGCATACCATCGCAGGCTTGCTCCAGCTCCATCAGCATGAAAAGGCACTCGCGTATTTGTTCGAGGTCAACGAGCAGCAAGAGGAGCTTACCTCCTTTTTAACAACGCGGATCATGGATGAGAATTTATCAGGGCTCTTGATAGGCAAAGTAAGTCGAGGAAGAGAGCTGGGCATCCGCGTTGTCATTGATCGCAGGAGTCATTTGGAAAGCTTTCCTCCGTACATGGATCATCACAATTTCGTACTCATTTTGGGCAATTTGATCGAGAATGCCTTTGATTCACTGGAGCGAATCGAACACGCGGATAAGGAGATCATGATCAGTATCGAGCAAGACGAAGAGATTTGCTCTATTCTGGTGGAGGACAACGGAATCGGCATGGACGAAGAGACGCGCCGACGCATGCTGGAACGGGGATTTTCTACGAAAGAACGTGCGCACCGTGGACTTGGTCTGCATCTGGTGCAGCAGTTGGTCAATAAAGGGGGAGGCGAGCTGGTATGCCATTCGGCACGAGGAGAAGGGGCCAGCTTCCTCATTACGTTTCCGATGGGGGAAGAGGAGAGTCATGGAGAAGGATAACGAAAACATTCGCGTACTGATTATGGAAGACGATCCGATGGTACAGGAAATCAACAAGCAGTTCATTGAGCGCGTCCCGGGCTTTGTCGTGGTCGGAATTGCAGCCAACGGGGCAGACGGACTCAAGCTAGTGAATGAGCTCGCTCCTGACTTGGTGATCATTGATATTTTCATGCCGATCCAGGACGGAGTGAAAACGTTGATGGAGTTGCGCGCCGCCAAGCATGCAGTGGATGTCATCGTCGTGACAGCTGCAAAGGACAAGACCACGATCCAATCGATGCTGCGCAATGGTGCGATGGACTATGTTATCAAGCCGTTTCAGTTTGAACGGATCAAGCAGTCGTTGGAAAACTATCGGGAGTTTCGCCGACGGATTGATTGGGAAGGAAATGCATCCCAGGATGAGGTTGACCAGCTGTTATTCCGCAAAAGCCCGGAAAAAGAACAAGCCGATGCCAATCCAGGCAGGGCAGTGCTACCGAAGGGACTGCACGCTGTCACCATGGAGCAAATCATGCGCCAGATCGAGAAAGAGAGTCAGCCACTATCGGCAGATGACGTGGCAGAACGCGTAGGGATTGCGAGAGTGACGGCCAGACGGTATTTGGACTATCTGGAGAAGAGCGGGAGTGTCAGAATGGATGTCATCTATGGTGGGGTAGGCAGACCGACGAATCGCTATGTACGTGTTACTCCACAAGATACAGGGGGCACGGGAGGTAGAGAGCGCCATGATCGATTATGAAGCGTTGTTAGGCTCGCTGTTCGATATCGTGCACGTCACAGACGCAGAAGGCAGAACCTTGTATTGTTCGGGACGATACGAGGAATTTTTCGGAATCGATCCTAGGGAGATGATGGGTAAGCCGATTGAAGAGTTTTATCATCTCGGTTATTTTGCGCCAACCATTACGATGCGGGTCATTCGCAACAAGAAAAAGGTGCACACGATTCAGACCACCCGCAAAAATCGCAAGTTGTTTGTGGAGGGCACACCGATTTGGGATCAGGACGGCAATTTTAGTGGAGTCGTCAATACGTCGATAGATATTACGGGCCAAGACCAACTGCAACAGGAGCTCAATGAAGTCAAGTACGTCGGCACGGTTTTGCAGAGTGAAATGACCAAGGAGAACAACAGACAAAAAGGAGAGACCTGCCTGATCTACCGCAGTCAGTCCATGGAGCAGGTCGCCATGATGGCCAAAAAACTGTCGCAGGTAGAATCGTCCATGATCCTGTTAGGAGAATCAGGTGTCGGAAAAGGCGTACTGGCAAAATACATCCACGAGTGCAGTCCGCGGGTGGACAAGCCATTCGTGCACATCAACTGTGGAGCCATTCCCGAGACATTGCTGGAGTCAGAGCTGTTTGGCTACGAAAAGGGTGCTTTTACAGGAGCGGACAAAGATGGCAAGGCAGGTTTGATTGAAAAGGCAAATGGGGGCACGTTGTTTCTGGACGAGATCGGAGAGATGTCACTCTCCTTGCAAGTGAAGCTGTTGAATGTGTTGCAAGAAAAAACGATTACGCCCGTAGGCAGCTCTGTTTCGCGAAAAGTAGATGTAAAGCTGATCACCGCCACGAATAAAAACCTGAGGCAAATGGTCAAGGAAGGCAAATTTCGCGAGGATTTGTACTATCGCATTCACGTCGTCCCGTTGGAAATTCCGCCGCTGCGCGAACGGCAGGAAGAGATACCCGTGCTCGTCCACTACTTTCTCAATGTCTTTTCGCAAAAGTACTGTTTGGAAAGGCAGCTCGCCGATACCTGCTACCGAATCCTCAGCGAATACGATTGGCCTGGCAATGTGCGGGAGCTGGAAAATGTAGTGGAACGGCTCGTCGTCACTTCTCACGATGTGCTCATTACGCCCGCGCAAATTCCGCGTTATATTCATAACCAAGAGACTAGTGTGAACAAAGGGATCAAGGTCGATCGTGTGATGGCGATGCAGGATGCCATGGACGAGGTGGAGCGCCAGCTCGTGCACCGGGCTTATGAGCAGCATAAGACGACGACAAAGGTAGCGGAAGCGCTCGGAATCAGCCAGCCGTCTGCAAGTCGCAAGCTGCGAAAATGGCAATGCACCATGTGACACAGATGTACGATAATGGGGAGAGAAACCGTGGGAGGAGACTGGACAGATGAATAAAGGGAAAGCATTGCGAGCGGGAGATACAATCGGAGTGGTGGCAACCTCTAGTCCTGCTACAGAAGAAGTGCTGAACAAAGCAATGGCAGAGCTCCAAGCTTTGGGATACAAGGTGAAAATATCGGATACGTGCCGAGAATCGTACGGTGGGTATTTGGCGGGAACTCCTGAGCACCGGGCGGCTGAGCTGAATGCCATGTTCGTCGACGAGGAAGTGGACGGGATCATGTGCATGCGCGGCGGTTACGGTTCCCCGCAATTTCTTTCCTTGCTCGATTATGACCGCATCGCCCAAAACCCGAAGCTGTTTATCGGCTACAGCGACATTACGGCGCTGCATGCCGCTTTCGGGCAACGTGCAAATCTGGCTACTCTTCACGGACCGATGGCAACCTCAGACATCGCACATGGACTGGATGACTGGTCCAAGCAATATTTGCTGCGTGCCATGACTCGCCCCGAGCCATTGGGAGCGATCATTAATCCGCCTGGGGAAGAAATCGTCTGTCTCGTCGAAGGTCAGGCATCTGGACCCGTAGTCGGCGGGAATCTCGCCCTTGTCGCCGCCTTGATGGGAACACCCTACCAGCTCGATACGAGAGGCAAGCTATTGTTTTTGGAGGATATCGACGAAGAGCCGTACCGGATTGACCGCATGCTGACACAGCTAGCCCAAGGTGGCTTGTTCGATGATTGTGCGGGCGTCGTCATCGGGACATGGACCGATTGTGAGCCGAAAAAGCGCGAAGGCTTCTCTGTCTGGGATGTGTTTCAAAATATCGTCGTCCCGTACGGAAAACCGACCATCTGGAACATTCAGATCGGGCATGGCGCGTGCAACATTGCTCTCCCTCTGGGCGTAGAGGCCAGTCTCGATGCGACAAACGTTGAGCTGGTGATTGAAGAGAGTGTAACCATATAACGAGAATACTTTTTCTTTCAAGAAGGCTTCCCCAACCCTTGCGGCGTTGGTGGGAGCCTTTTTGGGTTATTTAGAAAAATAAGGAAACAGGACGTTTGACCCATAAATCACTTTCTAATTTATCCCGATTATTAGATGGAATGTAAAAATAAGACGGAATATGGAAGTTGCTTGCAGAGGATTTTTTTGGAAAGGGGATAGGTCTAAAGATGCTAGCGTTACTTCAAGCACTTGCAATGGGGATGTTCAGCCCCGAGTACTCATATGTTGTGCGGGGAGCGACCCTCAAGTGCAGTCAGGGAACCGACCCCGGCGTATTGAATTTACCCTTGTGCCATGGCGTTTACAGCCTCGACAAACCTGTCATGAATGTCGCCGATCATGTCCCCGGCGTGAATATCGGATGCTTTGGGTTTTGTAAAGCGGCAGGAGGAGGGGAGTGTGTACCACAGACGACCTCGAAATGGACAGATGGTAAACACGATGTGCTCATCGACAACGAGCATGCCTTGCTGAGCAAGTCGCAGTTGGTTTGCAATCTTTCAGGCATCATCACGATTGAAACAGACGGTCAGGATTGACGCTTCCCGTTGCTTGCTAGAGAAGGAGGGGAGAGAACATGCAACGTACAAGCGGCGTCATGACCTATCAGGATATAAAATTCGTTTGGCCATATGGACCGATCCGGCTAGACCAGCTGGAGTTCGTCCATCAGACAGGCACGCATGCCAAGCTCACGATCACAGGAATTGTCCCGGAAGACAAAGAGGACGAGATCATCAATCGTGCCGGCACCCACGATCCCATCGAGCTGTACAAAGTGGAAGGCGGGCAGAAACAGCCGATTTTCATGGGGCGCCTGGATCATGTGGAGATCAAGGTCGTACGCGACATTCACTACGTCACGATACAAGCCGTGTCGCATACATATGCGTTGGACATGAGCGTGAAAATACGTTCGTTTCAAGAAGTGAATCGGTTGTACCGGGATGTCGTAGACGAGATCATGTCCGTCTATCACGGTGGAGATGTCATCGATCAAGCCTTCGACGATCGTAAGCAGGGTAAATACATCATGCAGTACGAGGAGACAGACTGGACCTTTTTGAAACGAATCGCGTCCCATGTCGGAGCCGTCCTCGTACCGGATTTGAGTGCGCATAAGGTACGCTTGTGGATCGGCATGCCCGAGGGCCGCAAGCAAATCAAGCTGGAAGAAGAATCTCCATACGAGGTCAACCGGGCCATCGCGCCTTACATGAAAAAAGCCGCAAACGGCTCATCGTCCGTCAGCGAGTATCAATACACGACATACGCCTTCGACTACGAAGACCTGCTGCAAATCGGGGATGAGGTACAGCGAGAAGGGCAAACATTCGTCATTACGAAAGTGACTGGGAAGCTGGATCAGGGACTCTTGAGATGGAGTTACGTGTGTGCCGTGCCTGAAGCCGTCAAGCAAACGAAGCTGTACAACAAGGCCATCATCGGTGCGGCGATCGACGGAAAAGTGATTCAAATCGGTCGCAATCAGGTCAAACTCCACTTGAACATGGACAAAAAGCAAGAGCCAAGCAAGGCCCAGTGGTTCCCGTATGCGGCGGAAGGCAACCAGATTTTGTACCTTATGCCAGAGCTCGGTTCGAAAGTAAAGCTGTATTTCCCGAGCGCTGATGAAGACGACGGTATGGTCATGAACTCCGTTCGCCATGCGCCAAAAGGAGCGGCTGCCGAGAAGCAAGATCGGCAAATGCAGGATCCTGGTGTGAAGTCGTTTGGGAATCCGCAGGGAAAAGAGTTTACGCTCGGGGATAAAGAGCTGACGATGACTGCGCAGGAAGGGATGCTCTACATCTCGATGAACAAGGATGTAGGCGTCAGTCTGAATAGTACCTCGGATGTGAATATCAGTGCGAGTGGTGCGCTGAGCTTGAGTGGTGCGGCTGTGTATTTGTCCGGGACTGAGAGCTTGAACGTGAAAACGGCGTCGGATACGATAGAGCTGTTGGAGGAAAACAAATCCAGCAGTGAGGAAATTAAGCTGGATGCGAGTAATCGCAATACGTTTGATTACATGCCAAGTGCGTTTGAAAAAGAATTGCAAGGAAGCAGTGTGGCTGCCGTCATGGCCCGCAGAGCCTTCAACAACCAGATTGCTGAGGCGAAAGGGAAGATAGATGCCTTTGGAGATACCTTGTTAGGCTTGTGGAATGTGGTAGTAGATGCCGGTGATATTGCCTCGACCGCGTTACCAACAACGTATCTGGTAGACGCGATTTACGAAGGGGTGACTGGAGAAGAGCGGCCTTCTCTCCTCGAACGAAATGATCTGGCTAGAGGAGCTGTAGACGGCGCTACGAATGCAGTCAATTATGTAGGAGATACGGTAACGGGCAATAAATCGTGGGAACAAATCAAATCCGATGCAAAGTCGGTTGGACAAGGGCTATACGATGACTATATCGATCCATTCGTGAAAGACGCTCAATACGATCAAGATAACTTGTTTAAAGGCGGCCTGTGGACTCGATCGGAAGAAGAGAGCTATGCGAAAGGCCAGAATGAATTTAAGAAAGACATGGTGGTTGCGGAAGTAGCGGTAAGTGCTCTTAGTGCTGGTACAGGTACAGCAGTCATGAGGACGGTGAAAATAGCCGATAAGCTCGATGGGCCAGGTGGTCGAAAGGGTTTGGATGGTGGCGGAGGAAAAGGAATAGGTGGACTATTGCTTGACTCGGTCGATGATATGATGGATGGCGGAGCTTCGATTTTTGATGGGAAGATGAAGACAAGCGCTAAGACACCAGGTGATAAGCAGGCAGAGATTCAAGCACTGGTTGAAAAGTTACAGATGAGAATGAAAGAGCAGTCGAATAAAGAGATTAATGATAGACTGGATGGCGGGAAGGGTCATACTGGTTCTCGTGCCCCAGAAAGCCAAACGAGACACGCTGAAAAATCTCTCGATATTCCTAATAAAAATGTATTACCAAAGGTAGTGAACGGGGATTCTGGACATTCGAATTATTCTCCATCGCTGAATAGCAAGGCTAATGGTGCTAACAAAAATAATTCTCAAGGAAATAATAAGCCAGATAATGAGGCGAGGACAGGACATGCTCAACATGCTGAAAAACCTCACGACATTCCTGATGAGAAGGATTTACCAAAGGTAGTGAATGGCGATTTTGGGAATTCGAATCATTCTATACCTCCTAAGAGTAAGCCTGATACTACTAAGAAAAATGATCCTCAAGGAAATAATAAGCCAGATACTAAGGGGACGGGTGAAGTTCCAAATGTAAGTCATGGAAAAGTATTCCCAACAAGAGTAATTGATTTAGAAACAGAAGGTTTTATTATTGATAAAGTTAAAGTGTTAAGAAGTAAGCTTTCTAATAGGATTAAAGGTGATCTGAATTTTGCGTATGCGAAGGTAGAAATTGAAGGAATTGACAAGGATGAATTTTATTCTCATAGTAGTTTGAACGGGGATAATAAGGAAAAGACCTATGCTGATTATTCATTAAAACCAACAAAACCAAAGTACGAGGCTACTGAAGCACCAGATAGGAGTGGTAATGTAAGATTAAGAGACAATGATACTGAGTATAAAATTCTCAATGATTTGGCATCTAGACTTGATAAATTGCCAGATCCATCAAAAGCTCGTGGAAAAATTAAATTATTTACCGAATTAGATACATGTGGAAGTTGTAGTAGAATTATAGAAAAGTTTCACAAAGATTATCCCAATATTGATATTGAGGTAATCCATAATGGTGATAAGATAGTTGAACCATAAGAAATTTATTGGGAGGACATAAAGTGAAACGAAATTATGAGGCTTTATTTGGAGCTTTTTATGAAAACTATTTTCATTTTAAAAGTGAGAGAATGAGTGGTCCTGAAGCTCTTGCTTGCACATGTGAGGCATACTTCGGTATGGATAAAAGAGGTGAAATGGAAAAAGCAGTATTGTTTATTGCGGAAGGGAGAATTCATTTAACACATTCGAAAATTTTTGTTAAATCGAAACAAAAGATAATTGATGCATTAAATTCTCTAGATTTAAATAAGTTACAACTTGAAATAGCTCCAGATGATTATCAGGACATATTAGAACGAAGAGATATGGTGCTTGATGGAATTGAAAGTATACCTGTAGATTATAGTCCGAATACAAGATATTACTACTTTGAAATAGATAAGGAAGTTAAAAATTACTTTGGGATTTTATTCAATGAGAAGAAAGATGCAATTGAGCTTGTTGAGGAAATAATGGAACGATTCGAGCGTGAATGTAGGAGTACATTAAGTGAAAAAATAGTTGTTAGAACAACACTTGCAGAACTACTTATCAGATATAGAATTAATGCTAAAGGGGAGTTTTTGAAAATAAAAAATGAATTAGAGCAATTCGATATGAATGATGTGGGGGAACAATTGTCGGAAAATGAAAAGTTGGATCTTTCTATGCGAATTAAGGAAGTCTTATCTAAACTTCAAAATTTATAGATCAATTTGTTTTTTCAACGATGTGTATTTAGAATGATACAAACAACAAGAGTCTGTCAAAAATTTTGTGTAACCATTTACAATCCCAACAACAAGATCGTACAATACAACCAATCAACCAAACACTAAATAACACTTGATAAACTTTCAAAGGCTTATTCCAACTTGAACGACGAGGAGGAATGGGCCTTTTATGCATGCAAAATTAAAGAAGGAATAGGAAAATGGCAAAGCAGGTACAGGAAAAGGTAGGATGAATTGCACAGGCACAGACAGAGTATGAGGCAATTATAGATGAAATGAGAGGCTACTGACAGAAATCACGAGAGCTACGCAAAGATGAAGGTACTCACGATAATCCATCTCCTATAAGAGGATTCTTTTTCTAGACGAAGAAAGGCTGCCGAGTTTCTCGACAGCCTTAAAATGGGGAGGGAATTTCTTAATTCTTCTTTTCTTGGGTCTGTCAAGAATTTTGTGTAAACTCCATCAACCGATATATGAAAAGGTTTCATCCCCGAAGGGATTGTCTTTTCCTACACCAACACGTCAAGGGTTCGCTTCGCCTTACGCCC
>NZ_PXZM01000064.1 GCF_003013395.1 Brevibacillus fortis
ATCAGCCTTCACTCGATGAATTGGGAGAGGCGATTCAGAATCACAAGGTGACTACACTTTGGCTGACAGCTGGTCTGTTTACGGTCATGGTTGATCACAAGGTGGAGTACTTGCACGGCGTGCGCCAACTACTTGTCGGTGGAGATGTTGTCTCCGCATCACATGTACGCAAGGTACTTTCGCTTGGCGGTATCACGGTGATTAACGGCTATGGCCCGACGGAAAACACGACGTTTACATGCTGCAATCCCGTCACGGAGCTTCCAGAAGGCGTCAACTCCTTCCCGATCGGCCGACCGATCAGCAATACTACGGTGTACGTATTGGACAAACATCAACAACCTGTCCCTCTGGGAGCAGCAGGCGAATTATATATAGGTGGAGATGGTCTCGCTCTTGGTTATTTGAACAATCCGGAGTTAACCGCAGAACGTTTTGTGGAGAATCCGTTTGACCCACAAGGAAATTCTCGCCTATACCGTACCGGTGACTTGGTTCGTTATTTGCCTGATGGCACGATTGAGTTTATCGGGCGTATCGACAACCAAGTAAAAATCCGCGGCTTCCGCATTGAACTAGGCGAAATCGAGACGGTGTTGCAGAGCCACCCAGCTGTAAAAGAATCATTACTCATGGTGAGAGAGGAAACTCCTGGTGACAAGCGCCTAGCGGCTTACCTCGTTTTTGCAGAAGAAAAAGAGGTTAATCACATCGAGATGCGATCATATCTCAAGGATAGGTTGCCAGAGTATATGATCCCATCCGCCTTCGTGAAGTTGGACAGTTTTCCACTGACACCAAACGGAAAAGTGGATCGCCGGGTGCTACCAATCCCTGACTATTCCCGAAATGAGGCGGATAGCGGTTATGTAGCACCTACAACGGAGCTGGAAATGAAATTGGCGGAAATCTGGAAAAGTGTGCTGGGTGTTGCGAACATCGGCATCTACGACAACTTTTTCGAATTGGGCGGCGACTCCATTCTCAGTATCCAGATCGTCGCAAGAGCCAATCATTCCGGAATTCGTTTCACACCCAAGCAACTTTTTGAAAATCAAACCATTGCAGAATTGCTACGCGTTGTTACTGATTTGAGCCAAGCAATAGATACAAAATGGGAAAATGAACAGGGCCCTGTTACTGGAAAAGTACCGCTCACTCCAATCCAAAATTGGTTCTTTGACTCCAATCAACCGTCGCTGCACCACTGGAATCAGTCGTTACTTTTGACTGTTCAGCAACCAGTAGACCTTGTTGTACTGGAGCAAACAATCGAGAGCCTACTGACCCATCATGATGCGTTGCGTATGCGCTTTTCACACCATGACGGCATATGGACGCAAATGATGGATGGCCTTGAAGAGAACGTTCCATTCCGTAGCGTGAATCTGTCTAACCTCTCTAAACAGGAGCAGGAGTCCAGGCTGGAGGAAATCTCCCAAGAAGTACAAGCGAGCCTAAATATCACAGAAGGTCCCATCGTACAAGCTGTGTACTTCAACATGGGCGAAGAGCAAGCTGGCCGACTGTTGCTCGTCATTCACCACCTAGTTGTTGACGGTGTATCGTGGCGTATTTTGCTGGAGGATCTACAACATACCTATGTTCAATTAGCGAACGGTCAAGACGTACAAATTCCAGCAAAGACGACTTCGTTCAGGATGTGGGCTGAACAATTAGTCGAGTATGCCAATTCAGACGACATCCAGCAAGCAAATGAGTACTGGCTTAAACAAGTTCACGAGGCGAGTCCGATCCCGATTGATCACTTTTATGAGCCGAGTCAGAACACGGAAGCGACAACCAAACAAGTAACATTCTCGTTAAATGCAGGAGAAACCCGTGCCCTGTTGCAGGAAACACTGTCTCCTTACCGTTTGAGAATGAACGATGTATTACTCGCTGCCTTAACAAAAGCGATGCACCGCTGGACAGGGAAACAGACGTTGTATTTCCATCTCGAGGGGCATGGACGCGAGGATATTTTGGAAGGAGCAGATTTATCCCGAACCGTTGGCTGGTTCACGAGTATGTATCCTGTACAGCTTACACTTGACCAGACGAAACCGTGGAACGAACTGCTGAAAACGCTCAAAGAACAGCTTCGAGCAATTCCGCAAAATGGAATTGGCTATGGTATCCTGCACTACTTAAGTCAGGATGACGAGCTGAAAGAGCAGTTGAAGTCTCGAATGAAGCCAGAGATCAGCTTCAACTACCTCGGCCAGTTTGATCAGGTAGTTTCGTCTAACGCTAAGTTTGGTATGGCTGCTGAATCGAGAGGCTCAAATCTTGCACCCGATTCCATTCGTGCTCATTTAATTGATGTAAACAGCGTCATTTCCGGAGAACAACTGCATATCACTTGGTTTTACAACGAAAACATCCACGAGAAAAGTACGGTGGAAGCAGTTGCTTGTGATTATATGGACGCCTTACGTGAGATTATGGAACATTGCCGCTCCGAAGAAGCAGGAGGCTATACTCCTTCTGACTTCCCGTTGTCTCGTCTGGATCAGCGCACACTCGACACCTATGTGGGTAGAGATCACTCTATCGAGAACATATATCCACTGACGCCGTTGCAGGAAGGAATGCTTTTCCATTCCCTATACGAACAAGAGGGTGGAGACTATGTGGTTCAATTCTCCATGACGATCCATCATTTGCAAGTCGATGCACTCCAACAAGCATGGCAAAAAGTCATAGATCGTCATTCTATTCTGCGTACCTCCTTTATCTGGGATGGAGTAGTCAATCCGCATCAAATTGTCCGCAAGCACGTACGGGTGACAGTCGATGAAAGAGATCTGCGACATTTACCAACGGATAGGCAGAAAGCAGCGTTAGATGCATTTTTGGAAGAGGATCGCAAGCGAAACTTCTCGATTACAGAACCACCTCTCATGCGTTTGACTTTATTCAGGATTAGCAACGAAGCGTATCGCTTTATCTGGAGCTTCCACCACGTATTACTGGACGGTTGGAGCCTGCCGCTCGTCCTGAAAGACTGGTTTGCCGCTTATCTAGCGCTGGCAGATGGAAGAGACATTCAGCTTGGGGCTGTACAACCTTTTTCCCAGTATGTTGCGTGGATCCAGCGTCAAGACTTACAAGCTGCGGAACGCTTCTGGCGCAACCATTTGAAAGGGATATACGGGCCGACACCAATAAATCTCGGACAAGCTCTCCAATCCCTTGGTGAACAAAAAACCTACGACGAGCGCTTTATCCGATTTTCGACCGAGTTTACAGAACATCTGCAATCATTTGCCCGTCAGCATCAGGTAACGCTGAATACGTTAATACAAAGTGCGTGGGGCATGATCCTTGGAGCTTATAGTGGTGAGACAGATGTCGTATTCGGGGCGACTGGTTCAGGACGTCCAGCCGATTTGCATGGCGTAGAAAATATGGTTGGTCTGTTCATCAATACGCTTCCGGTTCGAATCACACTCGATCCAAGCAAAACCGTTCAAGTATGGCTGCGCGAATTGCAAGAAATGCAATTGGAGATTCGCCAATATGAGTACACGCCGCTAGTTGACATCCAGAGTTGGAGCGAATTCGAGCGTAATACATCTCTGTTCGAAAGTATTTTTATCTTTGAGAACTACCCGATCGACGAGTCTGTAAAAGAAGTGGACAGCAGTATTCAGATTTCTGAGATAGACTCTGCGGAGCAAACAAACTATCCACTCACCGTAGTATGTGGCCCTGGCAAAGAATTTGTCCTCAAAATCGTTTTTGATCAAAACCGATTCGATCATGTACGTATCGAACGTGTCCTAGAGCAAATGACTCTTCTGCTCCAATCGATGACAGCAAATCCTGATCAACCTCTGGCTGATGTGTGCATGATCAGCGGAATCGAACAAGAGCAGGTTTTGGTCGAGTGGAACGAAACGAAGGTGGATTATCCTAGCGGGCTTTGCATTCATCAAGCATTTGAACACCAAGTGAAAAAGACGCCAGATGCGATCGGACTTATGTACAAAGAGATGGAAATGACGTATGCCGAGCTGAACCAGCGAGCGAACCAATTGGCGCATCATCTTCTTGCCCAAGGCGTGAAATCAGATACGCTTGTCGGTATTTGCATCGAGCGCTCTCCTGAGATGATCATAGGGATTCTCGGTGTGATGAAAGCAGGTGCCGCCTATGTTCCAATCGACCCGGCACATCCGCTAGAGCGTATTGCCTACATGATCGAGGATTCGCAGGCAAACATTGTGTTGACTCAGCAATCTCTGGCAAACCATTTGCTTACAACGAAGGCTCAAGTCATTTGCCTTGATAGTAATGCTCTGGAGAATGAACCTGTTTACGATGTGGTGAGTGGGATTACAGAACAAAATCTTGCTTATGTCATTTACACATCTGGTTCCACTGGCTTGCCGAAAGGTGTTATGGTCGAACACCATAGCGCGATGAATATGGCTTATTACCTGATCGAGTTGTTCCAAGTCCAGCCGTCTAGCCGTGTCCTGCAGTTATGTTCGTTCAGCTTCGACGTATCTGTCGCGGAGATCGTCATGGCTTTGATTTCGGGTGCGACCTTAGTCATTGAGGATCGGGAAATGCTCTTGCCTGGCCCTGAACTCATCTCTGTCTTGCAAGAGAAACAAATTACAACTGTGATGACGGTGCCGGCTGTACTTGCGGCATTACCTGACGCCGACCTACCTGATCTGAAAACATTAGTGATCGGTGGCGAAGCACCAAGCTATGAGCTCATCACTCGCTATGCAAATCATCGTCAATTTTTCAATTGCTACGGACCAACGGAGGCAACCGTTTGCACCACGTTCATGCAAATGGATACGAATCTGACGAACACGCCAATTGGCCGCCCAATCGCCAATGCTACCATCTACGTATTAGATACCAACTTGAAGCCTGTCCCGATAGGCGTACCAGGTGAGCTGTACATTGGTGGAAAAGGCTTGGCACGCGGTTACTGGAATCGTCCAGAGCTTACAGCGGAACGCTTTATTACTCATCCGTTTGGAGCGGAAGGCGAACGTCTTTATCGCACAGGCGATCAGGTGCGCTATTTGCAAGACGGTAACCTCGAATTCCTCGGACGTATCGATAATCAGGTGAAAATTCGCGGCTTCCGCATCGAATTAGGCGAAATCGAAAACGCAATGAGAAAGCACTCTGCGATTCGGGAAGCTGTCATTACCGTACGAGAAAATCGTTTGGCTGCTTATCTGATAGCAATGAGTGAAGAGAAGCCAGCCACAGAGGAGCTCGCTCTCTATCTGAAAGAGACATTGCCAGATTACATGATTCCAGCAGGCATAGTCTGGATGGAGGCTATTCCGCTTACGGTCAACGGAAAAGTAGACCACCGAGCACTACCTACACCAGATTGGGGACTTTTGACCACACAACAAGCGTATGTCGCACCTCGCACACCAACAGAAGAAATAGTGACTAACATTTGGACACAGGTGCTTTCCGTTGAGCAAGTCGGGATTCACGACGATTTCTTTGAACGAGGGGGGACATTCCCTCCTAGCTACCCAAGCAATTTCCCGTATGCGTCAAGCTTTTGGCGTAGATATGCCGCTTCGTACGCTGTTTGATTATCCGACAACGGCTGCGATCAGCGAAAAAATTACGACATTACTACAAGGGGAAGCGGGTCTCACTGACATCCCTCTCGTGTCCGTGTCGCGTGAAGGACACTTGCCACTCTCGTTTGCCCAACAACGTTTGTGGTTCTTGGACAAGCTGATGCCAGACAGTTCCGTATACAACATCCCATCTGCTGTTCGTCTGCATGGTGAGCTAGACGTCGAGGCATGGGAACGCAGTCTTAAGCTGATCATCCAACGTCATGAGAGCTTGCGTACAACTTTCTCGGATATCAATGGAGAAGCAGTTCAAGTCATTCATCCGAAGATCGAGTGGAACCTGGGACGAATCGACTTACGAGACTGGAACGAAGAGGAGCGAGAAGTAGAAGCATTGCGTCTCGCCATAGAAGATGCAGAACAATCGTTTCATCTGAATCAAGGGCCGTTATTACGCGCAAAACTGATTTGCATGGATGAACAAGCGTATGTATTTTTGCTCAATTTACATCACATCATTGCGGATGGCTGGTCCATGAGTGTATTCATGGGTGAGTTAGTCTCCATCTACGAAGCGTTGTCTGCTGGAGAAACACCACAGCTTGCCGAAATGCCGCTGCAATATGCAGACTATGCCACATGGCAACGCAATTGGTTACAAGGAGAAGTATTGGAGCAACAATTAGCGTATTGGAAAAAACAATTAGGCGATGCAGAACCACTTCTGAGATTGCCGACAGATCGTCCACGCCCTGCCGTTGCGAGCCAAAAAGGGGCGATGCATACGATTAGGCTATCAGAAAAACTGCTTGCCGATCTAAAAGCGCTCAGTCGTGAAGAAGGATCAACCTTATTCATGACCTTGCTAGCTGCCTTTCAGACCCTGCTCTATCGCTACAGTGGTCAAAAAGACATCCTCGTCGGAAGCCCGGTCGCAGGACGAAATAGACAGGAAATGGAGTCACTTATTGGTTTCTTCATTAACACCTTGGTAATGCGTACGGACATGTCTGGGGAACCAACCTTCCAAGACTTGCTTGCAAAAGTACGAGAGACCGCACTGGAAGCTTATGCGCATCAAGACCTGCCGTTTGAAAAACTGGTTGATGAACTGGAGCTGGAACGAAGCCTAAGCTACTCGCCGTTGTACCAAGTGATGTTCGTACTGCAGAACATTCCGATGGAAGTACAAGAATTGTCCCAGATTCGCATCGAGCCTTTCCACAGAGGTCAGGAGGGTGTAAGCGCCAAGTTTGACATCACCTTGACCACCGTAGAAGCAACTGATGGACTGATCGCAACATTCGAGTACAACACCGATCTTTTTGATCCAGCAACGATCGAGCGTATGGGGATACATTTCTCCCACCTGCTGGAGGCGATTTCGGTAAATCCGATGCAACCGGTCACCGCCATACCTCTCTTGAGTGATATGGAAAAGGAGCAACTTCTCCTTCAATGGAATGATACAAATGTACCTTTTGAACGTGAAACATGCGTGCATGAGAGGGTTGCACTGATTGCACAAGAGTTGCCAAACCAATTAGCAGTTGTTTCCGAAGAAGGGCAGATCACCTATGCAGAACTGGATGCCAAAGCGAATCAGGTAGCGAACTACCTGCAAAAACAGGGAGTATCCTCCGAAACACTTGTCGGCATCTGCGTAGAACGTTCCATCGATATGCTCATCGGTCAACTGGGAATACTCAAAGCTGGCGGTGCTTATGTCCCAATGGATACGGCGTATCCACAAGAGCGTCTTGCTTTCATGATGAAAGATGCCAATATGCCAGTTGTATTAACCCAAGAACGACTGTTAGGGCGATTGCCGGAAGGAACTGCATCATTCATCTGCTTGGATCGTGATTGGAATATCATTTCGGAAGAGAGCAGCGAGGCACCCAACATTGCAATGACAACTGAGAATCTGGCGTATGTCATCTATACGTCTGGCTCTACTGGAACACCAAAAGGGGTAGAGATCGAACATGCCGCCTTGTTAAATCTCATTTTCTGGCACCAACGGTCGTACAGCGTAGATTCAAATGATCGAGCTTCACAAATCGCAGGGACAGCCTTTGATGCATCTGTTTGGGAAATCTGGCCGTACCTAACAAAGGGAGCAACGCTTTATCTCCCATCTGAAGAAATTCGTCTTGTACCTGAGGAACTCAGAGATTGGCTTGTTGCATCGGGTATCACGATTAGCTTTTTGCCAACGCCATTGGCGGAAAGATTGCTTACCTTGGAATGGCCAATCAACACGAAGCTGCGCTATATGCTCACAGGGGGCGACAAGCTACACGATTACCCACCAGCAACAATGCCGTTTACTCTTGTGAACCAATACGGTCCAACCGAAAATGCGGTTGTCGCCACAGCAGGTACCGTTCCGACAGAAGCTACTCATGTATTCGCACCATCCATCGGACGTCCAATAGACAATGTGCAGGTATACGTCCTTGATGAAAAGCTAAAACCTGTGCCGATTGGTGTAGCCGGAGAGCTCTATATCGCAGGAGACAGCTTGGCACGGGGCTATCTGAAGCGCCCTGATCTAACCAAAGAGAGGTTCGTAGCCAATCCATACTCACAAAAACCGGGAGCGCGCATGTACCGAACGGGAGACCTGGTTCGTTACCTGCCAGATGGAAACATAGATTTCATTGGTCGTGCAGACGATCAGGTGAGCATTCGAGGATTCCGGGTCGAACTGGGTGAAATTGAAACTGCTCTGTACACTCATCCAGCGGTAAAAGAAACCATCGTCCTCGTACGTGAGGATATTCCGGGTGTAAAACGACTCGCAGCCTACGTCGTACTTGGAGAAAAACAAGAGATTCAAGCAAGTGACTTCCGTAGCTATCTAAAGGAAAAGCTGCCTGAGTATATGGTGCCAGCTGCATTTGTCATCATGGGTAACCTACCGCTGACCCCAAATGGTAAGGTAGATCGACAAGCATTGCCTCTACCTGATTTATTACACACTGAAACAGAAGGCAGTTTTGCTGCTCCGACAACTGCTATTGAGGCTACGCTTGCAGATATATGGAAAAAAGTTCTAGGTATTAACAAAGTTGGTGTTTATGACAACTTTTTCGAGTTAGGTGGAGACTCCATCCTAAGTATCCAAATTGTTTCTCGAGCCAATCAGGCTGGAATTCGTTTGACACCGAAACAGCTCTTGAGGAATCAAACCATCGCGGAACTGGCAAGTGTCGTGACAGCGAATGGCGGCATACAAACAGTAAAAATTAAAGCAGAACAAGGCATCTTGACGGGAGAGGTGCCGCTCACGCCAATTCAATCGTGGTTCTTCACGACTGAACAACCGTCGATCCATCATTGGAACCAATCCTTGCTTTTGACGGTTCAACAACCCGTTGACCTGACTGTTCTAGAGCGTGTCATCGAGAGTTTGCTCACTCATCATGACGCATTACGTATGCGTTATAACCATACGGAGCAAGGCTGGACCCAACATATGGAAGGGCTTCCTGAGACCATTCCATTCCGTAGTGTGGACCTGTCCGCTGTTCTAGAAGAAGAACAAGCCGATCGTCTGGAGCAAATCGCAAACGAGGTGCAATCAAGTCTACATGTAAGTGAGGGACCTGTTTTCCAAGCCGTTTACTTCCATCTTGGAGCGGACCAACCTGGTCGTCTGCTGATTGTTGCCCACCATCTGGTGATAGACGGTGTGTCCTGGCGCATTTTGCTAGAGGATCTGCAAACTGCTTACGGGCAACTTGTAAACGATCAAGAGGTGCAATTCCCAGCGAAGACGACTTCATTCAAGTCATGGGCAGAGCAATTGCAATCCTATGCGAATTCCGAAGCGTTCGAGCCGGAAAAAGCGTTCTGGCTGGGCCAGAGTGATGAAGTGAGTCCACTGCCAATTGACCGTGCCTTCGAGCCAAGTCAAAACACAGAGGCAACCTCCAAACAAGTCAGTCTTGCGCTCACTATTGAAGAAACTCGCGCGTTGTTGCAGGATACGCTTTCGCCTTACCGCCTGCAAATCAATGATGTGTTGCTTACCGCTTTAACCAAAGCTATGAATCGGTGGACAGGTGAAAAGATAGTGGCCGTTCATCTGGAAGGGCACGGACGCGAGGAAATTATCGAAGGAGCAGACTTATCCCGCACAGTTGGCTGGTTTACGAGTATGTACCCGGTACAGCTCTCGAATGACCCTTTGAAGCCGTGGGGTGACGCTTTGAAAGCGGTCAAGGAACAGCTTCGTCGCATTCCAAAGAAAGGTGTCGGCTACGGCATTTTCCGATACCTCAGTCAGGATGAGGAGTTGCAAAAACTCCTAAGTGAAAAGCCGAAGCCAGAAATCAGCTTCAACTACCTCGGACAGTTTGATCAGATCGTTCAAGCCGAATCGAGATTTGGCATGGCGCAAGAATCAAGAGGCTCCAATCTGGGGAAAGACACAATACGTCAGCACCTGATTGATGTAAACAGTGTCATAACCGGAGAACAACTCCATGTCACATGGATATATAGCGAAAACATTCACGAGGAAAGCACGGTTCAAGAGCTTGCTTGCAACTATCTGGAAGCTTTGCGCGAGATCATTGCCCACTGCCAGTCCGAAGAAGCAGGCGGCTATACGCCATCTGACTTCCCACTAGCGCGAATGGATCAACGTGCTATCGACAAGCATCTGGGACAGGATCGCCTGATCGAGAACGTCTATCCACTCAGTCCATTGCAAGGTGGCATGCTGTTCCACTCCCTGTACGAGCAAGAGGGGGGAGACTATATTGTTCACTTTGCCATGACGATGGAGGGCTTGCACGTCGATGCGTTTGAACAGGCGTGGCAAAAGGTAGTGGATCGTCATCCGATTCTACGTACCTACTTTGTTTGGGAAGGTTTAGAGGCACATCAGATTGTACGCAAACAAGTAAAAGCATCTGTAGAAAAAATCGACCTTCGTCATTTGACGACGGAGCAGCAAAAAACGGAACTGGCTCACTATCTAGAAGCTGACCGTAGACGAAATTTCGAGATTGCTTCTCCACCACTCATGCGTTGGACGTTGTTCCACTTACGCGAGGGAATTTATCGCTTCACTTGGAGCTTCCATCATGTATTGCTTGATGGTTGGAGCGTCCCGATTGTACTAAAAGACTGGTTTAGTGCTTATGTGTCCATAGCAGAAGATAGAGAGGTTTCGTACAGCTTCGTCCAACCATTCTCTGCGTACATCGATTGGGTACAGCGTCAAGACTTGAGTGCTGCCGAACATTTTTGGCGCGAACAGCTTAAAGACTTCCACGAGTCTACACCATTAGCTATGAGTAACCACTCAGGCGGCCGGGAAAATATGCCGAAAGTGTACGAAGAGAAAGAAATTCGCTTATCGGCGGAAATGACTTCACGTTTGCAAGCCTTTGTCCGTACCCATCAGTTGACGTTGAATACGCTTGTCCAAGGGGCATGGGCTCTCATCCTGAGCCGATACGGCGCAACGGATGATGTCGTCTTCGGTGCAACAGTTTCCGGTCGTCCGGCTGAACTGCCTACCGTAGAGGGGATGGTAGGTCTCTTCATCAACACCCTGCCGATTCGTGTTTTGATAGATGCGAACAAATCGGTGCGGGAATGGCTACGCGAGATTCAAGAACACCAAGTGGAGCTTCGCCAGTTTGAGTACACGCCGTTGGTTGACATTCAAGGCTGGAGTGAAATGGCGCGGAATGCTGCCCTGTTCGAGAGCATCTTCGTTTTTGAGAACTACCCGATTGGTGAATCGGTAAAAGATGAACATGATCAGCTGCAATTATCTGACGTGGAGACGATGGAACAAACGAATTATCCAATCACTGTCGTCTGCGGTCCGGGTAAAGAGTTCATCCTTAAGATCAAATACGACCAAAGCCGATTCACGTCTGAAAATATCGAACGTGTACTGCACCAGATGTCTTACTTGCTCGAATCCATGATGGCAAAACCTGAACAGTGCCTCGCAGAGGTGTCGATGATCAGTGAAAACGAGCTCCAGCAGGTATTAGTCGAATGGAATGACACGAGCGTGGATTATCCGACTCAGCTTTGCATCCATCAGGCATTCGAGAAACAAGTGGAAAAGACACCTGATGCTATTGCACTCGTCTACAAGAAGATGGAGTTGACCTATGCCGAGCTAAACAAACGTGCAAATCAGCTGGCACACAGGCTGATTGCATCGGGTGTGCAACCGGATAAGCTAGTTGGCATTTGCGTCGAGCGCTCCCCAGAGATGATCATCGCTTTCTTCGGTGTGATGAAAGCAGGGGCTGCTTATGTGCCTATTGATCCGGCACATCCGCAGGATCGCATTGCCTACATGATCGAAGATTCGCAAGCGAACATTTTGTTGACGCAAGTATCGCTGAAAGACAGGCTACCAGTCCCTTCTAAACAGGTGATTTGCCTCGATAGCGATGAACTGGCAGATGAGCCTACCACAAACGTGGATATCAGCGTCAATGAGCATCATCTCGCATACGTAATCTATACTTCTGGATCAACCGGATTGCCCAAAGGCGTAATGGTCGAGCACCACTCGGTTATCAATTTGACACATGCCCTGATCCATTCGTTCCAAATCGATGCGACGAGCCGAGTTTTGCAATTCACATCATATAGCTTTGATGTTTCTGTCTCCGAGATCGCTATGACCCTGCTTGCTGGTGCCACACTAGTCATTGAGGATCGCGAATTACTTTTACCTGGTCCGGAGTTGATCCAAGTCCTGCTGGAACAACGCATCACGACGGTGACAATGGCTACCTCCGTACTATCTGCCTTGCCACAAGCGGATTTGCCAGACCTGAAGACCCTGATTGTCGGTGGGGAAGCGTTAAACCGTGAGCTTGTCGCCCTTCACGCGAAGGATCGCCAGTTCTTTAACTGCTACGGACCAACAGAAACAACTGTCACCGCTACTCTCATGCGTTGTCAGAATAACGGCGAAAATCCATCAATCGGCCGACCCATCGCCAATGTGGAAGTGTATGTACTGGATGCATACCGGCGACCTGTGGCAATAGGCGTACCAGGCGAGCTGTACATCGGCGGAAAAGGAATAGCCAGAGGGTACTGGAATCGTCCTGAGCTTACGAAAGAACGCTTTATCCATCATCCGTTCGGCAAGGAAGGAGAACGCCTCTACCAGACTGGTGACCTGGTTCGCTATACGGAAGACGGACATCTCGAATTCCTCGGACGAATTGACGACCAAGTCAAAATTCGTGGTTATCGAATCGAGCTGGGCGAAATCGAAAATAGACTCAGACAGCATCCAGCCGTTCAGAATGTCGTAGTTATCGCGCGTGAGGAGCGGGAAGGAGACAAGCGTTTAGCAGTGTATCTCGTTGCAGCAAACGAACAACAACCGGGTGATGCTGAGCTTATACACTACCTGAAAGAGACCCTACCGGAATACATGGTTCCATCAGGTTACGTATGGATGGCAGAGATTCCGCTCACGGTCAACGGGAAAGTAAATCGCCGTGCCCTTCCAGCACCGGATTGGGGACAAGCGGGGACAGAGAAAGAATATGTGGCACCGCGTACACCAACAGAGGAAATCATTGCCCATATTTGGTCGCAGGTTCTTTCCGTTGAGGGAATTGGCATCCACGATGACTTCTTTAATCTAGGTGGACATTCGCTCTTGGCTACCCAAACCGTTTCCCGCCTGAAAGAAACATTTGGTGTGGAAGTACCACTCCGTGCCTTGTTCGAAAATCCTAGCGTGGCACAAATGAGCGAAAAGTTAACCGGTCTACTGGAAGCCAAATCGAATGTTGCCAGCATTCCACTCGCACCCGTTTCTCGCGACCAGCATCTACCGCTTTCATTTGCACAACAACGCTTGTGGTTCTTGGACCGCTTAATGCCGAACAGCGCTTTGTACAACATCCCGTCTGCCATGCGGATGCAGGGACACCTCAACATACATGCATGGGAACGTAGTCTGCAGATGATCATCGAGCGACATGAGAGCTTGCGAACAACCTTCACTGACATCAACGGGGAAGCGATACAAGTCATTCACCCAGAAATCGCGTGGAGCATGGGCAAGATTGATTTGCGTGATCTACCTGAAGAGGAGCGTGACAACGAGGTACATCGCCTGGAGAGAGAAGAGGCTACCAAGCCATTCGACCTAAGTACAGGACCTTTACTACGGGCCACGATCATCCAGATCGGCGAAGAGAATTTCGTCTTCCTGCTTAACATGCACCATATCGTATCTGACGGCTGGTCGATGAACATTTTCATACGAGAGCTGGTTGCGATTTATGAAGCGCTTTGCAAGGAAGAAACGCCGCAACTCACCGCCATGCCACTACAATATGCAGACTTTGCAGCTTGGCAGCGTGAATGGCTACAAGGAGAGGCGCTGGAGCAACAACTCGCATACTGGAAAGCGAAACTGAGTGGCAGCGAGCCGCTATTGGCCTTACCGACGGATCGTCCGCGTCCACCTGTACAGACATATAATGGAGCCTTATATACGACGAGTTTCCCAGCTGAGTTTGTGGAAAAATTACACGCGCTCAGCCGACAAGAAGGCGCTACGCTCTTTATGACCTTGCTCGCGGCTTTCCAAATCCTGCTTCATCGCTACAGCGGTCAAGACGACATTATCGTCGGAAGTCCGGTTGCTGGACGCAATAGACAAGAAACGGAGTCATTAATTGGCTTCTTCATCAACACACTGGCGATGAGAACCGATATGTCTGGCGCTCCAACCTTCCGTGAACTACTTGCAAGAGTACGCGAGTCTGCACTGGAAGCATATACCCATCAAGACCTGCCCTTTGAAAAGTTGATAGATGAGCTGGAGCTGGAACGTAGCCTAAGCTATTCGCCGCTCTATCAAGTCATGTTCGCTCTGCAAAACTTCCAAATGCAGGCTCATGAACTTGAGGGCATTCGGATTGCTCCGTTTGAAAGTAAGAGCCAAGAAGTGATGTCCAAATACGACATCAGCTTGACTATGGCAGAAACGCCAAACGGCCTGATCGCTACGTTCGATTACAATACAGATTTGTTCGACCAAACAACGATGGAGCGAATGGTGAATCATTTCCATCATTTACTGGAGGGAATAATCGACCAACCTGATCGATCGATCATGGCGTTACCACTGCTTCGTCCGGATGAACGTGAACAGCTTATATTCGTGTGGAACAACACAGCTACAAATTACACGTATGAGAAGACAGTACACGAGCTAGTCGCCGAAATGACAAGGAAAATGCCGAATCAACTGGCAGTCGTCTCCAAGGAAGGCTCGCTCACCTACGCAGAGCTGGATTCTAAAGCGAATCAACTGGCGAACTACTTGCAACAACAGGGGGTTACGACAGAGACTCTCGTTGGGATTTGCGTCGAACGCTCTGTCGAGATGCTGATCGGCCAATTAGGGATTCTCAAAGCAGGCGGCGCGTTTGTTCCGATGGACCCATCTTATCCAAAGGATCGCCTTGCCTTCATGATGAATGACACGAACATGCCGATCGTCTTGACCCAAGAACGCTTGCTTGAAGCATTGCCAACAGGTGATGCAACGTTTATTTGTCTCGATATCGATTGGGATTTGATTGCGGATGAGAGCACTGAATCACCCGAAATCGCGACGACAACGAACAATCTCGCCTATGTCATTTACACCTCCGGTTCTACCGGAACACCAAAAGGAGTGGAAATCGAGCAACGCGCTCTATTGAATCTCATCTATTGGCACCAGCACGCTTACAACGTCACGCCAGAAGATAAAGCATCACAAATCGCCGGAACAGCCTTCGACGCCGCTGTCTGGGAAATCTGGCCGTATCTGACGGCTGGAGCCACGCTGTATCTGCCACAAGAAGAGATTCGTCTCGTACCGGAAAAACTGCGTGATTGGCTCGTCGACTCAGGAATCACGATCAGCTTCCTGCCGACGCCATTAGCAGAGAGCTTGATGTCTGTTGAATGGCCGACCGATTCAGATTTGCGCTACATGCTGACAGGTGGTGACAAACTGCATCACTATCCATCGGCTCATCTGCCATTTACATTGGTAAATCAGTATGGGCCAACGGAAAATGCCGTCGTAGCTACAGCAGGCATCGTTCCTGTACAAGCTAATCAGATAGCTGCACCAACAATCGGACGCCCAATCGACAATGTGCAAGTATACGTTCTTGACGCAAAGCTGCAACCTGTGCCGATCGGTGTTGCAGGCGAACTGTACATTGCAGGGAACAGCTTGGGTCGCGGGTATCTAAAACGTCCTGATCTGACACAAGAACGCTTCGTCGAAAATCCGTTCGCTCACATTCGAGGGGCAAAAATGTACCGCACAGGAGACCTTGTCCGCTACCTGCCGGACGGCAACATCGAGTTTATCGGTCGTGCCGACGATCAGGTGAGTATCCGTGGTTTCCGCGTCGAGCTGGGCGAGATTGAAACCGCTCTGTACACTCACCCTTCTGTCAAAGAAACGATAGTCCTTGCCCGTGAAGATATGCCAGGTGTGAAACGACTGGCCGCGTATATCGTGCTAGAGGAAGGTGGAGAGGATCAAGCTGGGAACTTCGACAGCTACCTCAAAGAAATACTGCCGGAGTACATGGTACCAGCCGCATTCGTAATCATGGATGGTCTGCCACTCACTCCAAATGGCAAAGTAGACCGTCGTGCATTACCTATACCGGAGTACACAGTGAGTAATGGAGAATTCGTTGCTCCAGAGACGTTTGTCGAGAGAGTATTGGCCGAAATATGGAAAAAGGTTCTAGGAGTAGAGCAAGTCGGAATTCACGATAACTTCTTCGAACTCGGTGGTGATTCGATTCTAAGCATTCAGATCGTGTCCCGCGCAGCCCAATCTGGCATTCGCTTGTCACCGAAGCTCTTGTTCGAAAATCAGTCGATTGCCGAGTTGACACAAGCGATCGGGGAGTCGGTTAACATTTTCGCCGAGCAAGGCATCGTCACAGGGGAAGTGCCGCTCCTGCCGATTCAGCGCTGGTTCTTCGAGCAAAAATTGGCAGATCGCAATCACTGGAACCAATCTGTACTTTTAACAGTCAAACTGATCGATCCAGAAATTTTGAGACAAGCATTCTATCACTTGCTCGGACATCATGATGCCCTCCGCCTCCGCTTCTACCATCAGGAGGGAAAATGGAAGCAAATCAACAACGATTGGACAGATATTATTCCATTTACCGTAGAGGAATTGGGTCATTTGCCGTATGAACAGCAAGTAAAGCGAATCGGGGAAATCTCTGAGGAAGCTCAGGCAAGCCTGCATCTAGCGGAAGGTCCGTTGCTCCGTGCCGTCTACTTCGATTTGGGCAGTGAACAGGAAGGCCGCTTGCTAATCGTCATTCACCACTTGGCAGTCGATGGTGTGTCTTGGCGCATCATCACGGAAGACTTGAATAAGGCCAGCACCCAATTGCTTCAAGGCAAGCAGGTGCAACTGCCGCCAAAGACCAGCTCCTACAAGTATTGGGCTGAAAAATTGACGGAGTACGCTCAATCGGACAGCCTGCGAGAGGAAGCGGATTATTGGTTAAGCAGCCTCGATACAGAAGTAAACGCTCTGCCAAAAGATTATGAGAACGGAAAGAACCGAGAGCTTACTGCTAGGATGGTTTCTGTTGCACTTACACAGGAAGAAACCAAAGTACTCTTACAGGAATTGCCTTCGATCTACCAAACTCAGATCAATGACGTCTTGCTCACTGCATTGGCAGAAGCGATCTTCGTCTGGACTGGAAATCAAACCTCCCTAGTCCACTTGGAAGGACACGGACGTGAAGAGCTCTTCGACGATGTCGATCTGTCCCATACCTTGGGGTGGTTCACGAGCATGTATACTATCCTCTTGGATACGAGGGGTACTACCTCTCTCAAAGAAGCGCTACAAACGACCAAAGAACAGCTGCGTAGCATTCCGAACAAGGGGATCGGCTATGGAATTCTCCGTTACCTGAACGAAGAAATGACTGAAAAGTTCAAGTCTTTGCCAAAAGCAGAGATTAGCTTTAACTACCTCGGTCAGCTTGATCAGGCAGTCGATGACACAGAATCCTTGTTTGGCTTTGCAAACGAAGCAAGAGGCGACAACTTCAACCGCAACTCAGAACGTCAGCACCTGCTGGATTTCGGTAGCTCTGTCGTTGGGGGACAATTGATTGTCACGATCGCCTTCAGTGAAGAGATTTATCTTAAAGAAACTGTCAAAGATTTGGCGGAGTACTACGTAAATGCGCTACGTCAATTGATCGAGTTAGGTCAGACGGAAACGGCCGCAACAGCAACTACAAGTGATCTGTCCGAATTCGGTTGGGATGATGAAGAGATTGCCGACTTACTAGATCTTATCCAAGACAAGTAATGAATACGAACTGCATAGAGGCGTCAATCACGGCGCCTCTATGGCAAATTTTTTATGGGAGTGGGCAGGAGAAGATGAATAACATTGAAACGTATTATCCCGTTACTCCTTTGCAGCAGGGACTCATTTTCCACAGCTTGCTGGAACCAGAGTCCGGAGCCTATATCGTACAGATGGGCTTGAAGCTGCAAGGTCCCTTGAACATTCCGTTATTCGAACAGGCATGGCAATGCCTAGTAGACAGACACGCTATTTTTCGCACCAGGTTTATTGGCGGTAAAGTAAAAGAATACGTCCAGGTTGTCTTGAAAGAGCTGAAGGTTTCCCTGGTGGAACATGACATTATTCATCTTTCCTCCTCCGAACAAGAAGCGTTTCTACATGCCTTTACTAAAAATGATCGCAAACGTGGTTTCAATATCGAAGAAGCGCCGTTGATGAGATTAGATCTGTTCCGTTTGAGTAGTAATACCTTTCATTTTTCGTGGACCTTGCACCACGTGCTGATAGACGGATGGAGTATGCCGCTAGTCTTCGGGGAAGTGTTTGCGGCGTACAACATGCTATGCAAAGGACAGCCTGTACAACTTCCTCCGGTTAAATCTTACCGTGACTACATCGTCTGGCTGAAAAAGCAGGACTTGAAGCAAGCGGAGGCGTTTTGGCGCACGTATCTACAAGGCGTTACGGAAACCACGCCACTGTCATTCGGTCGAGCTTATAAAAATCCGTACCTTGATCAGAAAAATTATCGGGAGCTAGATCTGACCGTTTCCGAGGCCATCTCCAAATCATTACAGACATTGGCTCGTCAACATCGCCTGACGGTCAACACGATCGTGCAGGGCGCATGGGCACTGCTGTTGAATCGCTACAGTGGACAGGACGACATTATTTTCGGCGCAACGGTATCCGGACGTCCTGCCGATTTGCCTGGAGTCGAGACGATGATTGGTCTGTTTATTAATACACTCCCTGTCCGCGTGCAGGTAAAAGCGGAGGAGAGCGTAATCAATTGGCTCAAATCTTTGCAACAACAGCAAGCCGACTTCCGCCAGTACGAATATACTCCACTAGTGGAAATCCAAGGCTGGAGCGACTTGCCGCGTGGACAATCCCTGTTTGAGAGCATTCTCGTCTTTGAAAATACTCCTGTCGGTAATTCTAGCGGCGGTAGTGGAGAGAGTGAGCTTTCGATAATAGATGTACATTCCGAGGAGCAAACCAATTATCCATTTACTCTGGTTGCGGCGTCAGGCAAAACAATCGACATCAAAGTCAAATTTGATGAAAGTCAGTTTGAGCTTCCATCTATTGAGCGAGTTCTTGATCAGCTTCATTCACTACTAATTTCTATCGCTAAAAACGCCAAGCAACGGATTGCCGACCTTTCTATAATCAGCGAAAACGAACGTGAACAGGTTCTCGTTCAGTGGAACCAGACGGCGGAGGAATATCCGAGCGGCCTGTGCGTTCATCAGGCGTTTGAACAACAAGTGGAGAAATCATCAGATGCGATTGCCGTTACTTATAAAAACGTAGAACTAACCTACAAGGAACTAAACGAGCGAGCAAACCAACTGGCCCATCAGCTCGTAAGTAAAGGGGTAAAACCGGATACACTCGTCGGCATATGCGTGCATCGTTCCCCTGAGATGATCATCGGTATACTCGGTGTTTTAAAAGCGGGAGCTGCCTATGTACCGATTGACCCGGCTTACCCGCAAGAGCGCATCGCCTATATGATCGAGGATTCACAGACAAATGTTGTGCTGACCCAGCAGTCTCTCATGGACATCTTGCCAGCAACACAGGCGAATGTCATTTGTATAGACAGCAATCATGTAACGAATGAACCTATCGCCAACGTTGCTTGCAAGGTCACAGACCATAACCTTGCCTATGTAATCTATACCTCTGGTTCAACAGGACAGCCAAAAGGGGTAATGGTAGAGCACCACAGTGTGGTAAATATGGCTCATTCCTTGATCAATGCTTTTGATATTCAGCCAACCAGTCGTGTTCTGCAATTTACCTCGTTTAGCTTTGACGTATCGGTGTCGGAGATTGTGATGGCCTTACTCGCTGGTGCGACGCTGGTCATCGAGGATCGAGAGTCCCTTTTGCCAGGCCCTGAGCTGATCCAAGTTTTGCAAGAACAACGCATTACCACCGTATCCATGGTTTCTTCCGTACTAGCGGCACTGCCTGAAGCTGACCTGCCTGACCTTTGCACCTTGATTGTAGGCGGCGAAGCTCCGAGCCGTGAACTTGTGGCACGCTATGCGGCGAATCGCCAGTTCTTCAACTGCTACGGTCCAACGGAAGCAACGGTTTGCTCCACGATGATGCGTTGCCAGGCTGGAATGAGCAATCCGCCTATCGGTCGACCAATTGCCAACGCGACGATGTACGTTCTGGATGCAATTATGCAGCCCGTGCCTATCGGCGTACCAGGTGAACTGTATATCGGAGGAAAAGGCTTGGCTCGCGGCTACTGGAATCGTACAGAACAAACAGTAGAACGCTTTATCACTCATCCGTTCGGCAAAGAAGGAGAGCGCCTCTATCGGACAGGCGACCTTGTTCGCTATCTGCAAGACGGCAACATCGAATTCCTTGGACGTATGGATGATCAAGTCAAAATTCGCGGTTATCGCATTGAATTGGGAGAAATTGAAAATTCGCTCAGACAGCATCCTGCCGTCCATGAAGTTGTGGTCATCGTCCGTGAAGAAAAAGCGGGAGGCAAACGCTTGGCCGCTTATCTGGTAGCAACGGGAGACAAGCCAACTGCCGAGGAGCTCGCTCTTTTCCTGAAAGAATCGTTGCCTGAATACATGATACCAGCAGGCTTTGTATGGCTAGAGACTATTCCGCTCACGGTTAATGGAAAAGTAGACCGACGAGCACTACCAGTACCAGATTGGGGACAACTTTCCACGCAGCGTAATTATGTTGCCCCCCGTACTCCTACTGAGGAGCTGGTAGCCAACATCTGGGCGCAGGTTCTCTCGGTAGAACGAGTCGGTAGCTACGACGATTTCTTTGAGCTTGGAGGCCATTCTCTTTTGGCTACGCAAACCATCTCCCGCTTAAAAGAAGCGTTTAGCGTAGAGTTACCGCTCCGTGCCTTATTCGAATACTCGACAGTCAACAGACTCAGCGAATTTATTGTATCCATGAACGAGGACAAATCTGGACTCTCTAGCATTCCGCTGGTACCCGTTTCACGTGATCGACATTTGCCGCTTTCCTTTGCACAGCAGCGTTTATGGTTCTTTGACCGCTTGATGCCAAACAGTGCTCTCTACAACATTCCAACTGCCGTTCGTTTGCAAGGAGAGCTTAACATTGAAGCGCTGGAGCAAAGTTTGCAGATGATTATCTGCCGTCACGAGAGTTTGCGTACAACATTCTCTGACATTAACGGGGAAGCCGTTCAGGTGATTCATCCAGAGGTTGATTGGAAACTGAGCAGAATGGATATACGAGAGCTGCCAGATGATAGACGAGACGACGAAGGACAACGCTTGACCAAAGAAGATGCAAACAAGCCGTTTGACCTCGTCACAGGACCGCTCATTCGTGCGACGATTATTCAAACAGGAGAGCAGGATTTCATCTTCCTGCTGAACGTACACCATATCATCGCCGATGGTTGGTCAGCGGGTGTTTTACTCAGCGAATTATTTACCTGCTATCAGGCATTTAGCAAATCAGAAGTACCGCAACTTACCAACCTGCCTATACAATACGCAGATTATGCGGCATGGCAGCGCGAATGGCTTACAGGAGACGTATTGGAAAAACAACTGTCCTACTGGCGTGCAAAGCTGGGTGGAGCAGAACCGCTTCTCGCCTTGCCGACAGATCGTCCCCGTCCTGCTGTTCAGTCCTATGAAGGAAACAGCATCACACTGATGTTTGACAAAGAGCTGATGACGAATCTGCTTTCCTTGAGCAAACGCGAAGGTACGACGTTGTTTATGACGTTGCTCGCAGCATTCGAAGTATTTCTGTATCGATATACAGGACAAGACGACATCCTCGTCGGTACTCCTGTAGCAGGACGCAGTCACCAAGAGACAGAAGGATTAATTGGATTTTTCATCAACACATTGGCAATGCGAACAGATTTGTCAGGCGACCCTAGCTTCAGAGAGGTACTTAGCCGTGTGCGGGAAACAGCCTTGGGAGCCTATTCCCATCAAGATCTACCCTTTGAAAAGCTCGTAGACGAGCTGCAATTAGAGCGCAGTCTCAGTTACTCACCATTGTTCCAAGTGATGTTCGTTCTGCAAAATATTCCGGTTCAGGTAGAAGCACTTGACGGGATTCGCATGTTGCCGCCAAAAGGTAGTCAACAGGTAGAGACAACCAAGTTTGATCTCACCTTGACGATGGCAGAGACGGCAGACGGCCTGTCCGCTACATTCGAGTACAACACATCTCTATTTAATCAGAATACAGTAGAACGAATGATCGAACACTTTACCCAGCTGCTCAAAGCCGTTGCTGACAACGCAAATCAAGCCATCACCGCTATACAACTGATGGGAGAAACGGAGCAGCAGCAGGTAGTATCTGAATGGAACAACACCGTAGTTGCCTACTCCAAGGATCATTGCGTGCATGAATTGGTGGATCAGGTCGCCCATGAAATGCCCAACCAGCTGGCTGTTCTCACACGCGACCAATCCATTACCTATGCGGAATTGAATGCCAAAGCGAATCAACTGGCGCATTATCTGCAGAAGCAGGGAATCGGTCAGGAAAATCTGGTAGGGATCTGCGTTGAGCGCTCTATCGAGATGCTGATCGGTCAACTAGCTATCATGAAAGCTGGCGGTGCCTACGTACCAATGGACCCAGCGTATCCCAAGGATCGTCTCGCCTTCATGATGCAGGATGCAGGTATGTCGATTGTACTTACACAAGCCAGACTCGCAGAAAAACTCCCTGCGGGTACGAGCCAATTGATTTGCCTAGACTCAGACTGGGAGTCGATCGCCCAAGAAAGTACGACGACTCCAATGAACTTGACTACGACGAACCAGCTTGCTTACGTCATCTACACATCTGGTTCGACAGGTACGCCAAAAGGGGTTGAGATCGAGCACGCCGCGCTTCTCAATCTAATTTCTTGGCATCAACGAGTATATAATGTCACGTCCGTAGATCGAGCATCGCAGATCTCCGGGACGGCATTTGACGCATCTGTATGGGAAATTTGGCCTTATTTAACAAAAGGATCCACACTTTATTTGCCAGAAGAGGAAATCCGTCTTGTACCGGAAAAACTCCGTGATTGGCTCATCGATTCTGAGATCACCATCAGCTTTTTGCCGACGCCTTTAACAGAGAGCTTGCTGGCTCTGAATTGGCCGAGCCATACCAAGCTTCGTTACATGCTGACAGGAGGAGACAAGCTCCATCACTATCCAAGTGCGAAACTTCCGTTTACCCTGGTGAACCAATACGGTCCAACCGAAAACGCAGTCGTTGCAACAGCTGGTATCGTTCCGATAGGGGCAGGACAAAGCTTTGCACCATCCATTGGACGTCCTATTGATAACGTGCAAGTCTATCTTCTCGATGCGAGTATGCAGCCTGTTCCCGTAGGAGTCACTGGTGAGCTATACATTGGTGGAAGTTCCTTGGCGCGCGGCTACCTGAACCGTCCCGAACTGACACAAGAGCGCTTTGTCACTCATCCTTTTAGCGAAATAGAAGGAGCACGTCTCTACCGCACAGGGGATTTGGTGCGCTACCTGGCGGACGGCAACATTGAGTTCATCGGTCGTGCAGATGATCAGACGAGTATTCGCGGATTTCGCGTCGAACTGGGTGAAGTAGAAACAGCCATTATCGCTCACCCTGCGGTAAAAGAAGCAGTGGTCACTGTCTGCACGGATCATCAAGGAACGAAGCGTCTTACTTCCTACCTGGTTTTAGAAGAGGACACGGAGATTGCTACAAGTGACATCCGCAAAGCGCTAAAGGAAGTACTGCCTGATTACATGGTTCCTGCATTTTTCATCCCGTTAGATTATCTGCCGCTCACACCAAACGGAAAGGTAGATCGTAAAAATTTGCCTGCACCTGATTTCAATCGTCCTGAGTTGGAAGGAAAATTTGTCTCACCAACTACGGAGAAGGAGCAACACCTTGCCGCTATATGGAAAGAAGTTCTCGGTATTGACCAAATTGGAATACACGATAATTTCTTCGAGCTGGGTGGTGATTCGATTCTCAGTATCCAGATTGTGTCACGTGCCAATCAATCAGGTCTAAGGCTCACTCCGAAGCAATTATTCGAATACCAAACCATCGCTGAATTAGCAGAGGTCGTAGAGGAAAAAGAAGCGATCCTTGCTGAACAAGGTCCTATTATCGGCGAATTGCCACTCTTGCCGATTCAGAAGTGGTTCTTCCAGCTTCCGTTGAAGAACAGACATCACTGGAATCAATCCGTGCTGCTCTCCATTCAGGCAGGCATTGATCAGGAAGTACTGAAACAAGCGGTAGGGCACCTACTCTTTCAGCACGATGCTTTACGCATGCGCTATACACAGACAGAGTTCGGCTGGAAACAAGAGATGGATGCGCCAAGTGATACGATTCCATTCCGGATTGAAAATCTGACCCACCTGACACCAGATGAACAATTCAAGGCTATCGAAAAGATTGCAGATGAGACACAGGCAAGTCTGAATTTGTTTGAAGGGCATGTGGTTCAGTCCATTTATTTCTATTTGGGTCAAGACCAACCCAATCGCCTGTTGATCGTCGCCCATCACTTAGTCATAGACGGGGTATCGTGGCGCATTATTCTAGAGGACTTGCACAACGCCTACCAACAAATTGCCACAGGGCAAGAGGTGAAACTACCAGCGAAAACCACATCCTACAAAGAATGGGCGGATGAACTGGAGCGCTACGCGAATTCAGATGCTTTGCAAAACGAAAAAAGATACTGGTTGACCAAATCCTCCGTCGATTCAGCACAACTACCTGTGGACGTGACGGATGATGGGGAAAATACAGAAGCAACTACAATGTCCGTCAGCGCTACATTGACCAGCGAAGAAACCAAAGCACTACTGCAAAACGTACCGCAGGCATACCGCACTCAGATCAATGACGTCCTGCTAACCGCTTTGGCGAAGTCACTTACTCGGTGGACGGGTAATCGATCTGTGTTCGTAAACGTAGAAGGGCATGGCCGTGAAGAATTGTCAGAGAGAATCGATCTGTCCCGTACCATCGGCTGGTTCACCAGCATGTATCCGGTGCACCTTCAATGGGACGAAACATTCTCCATAGGAAAAGCACTTTTGACGACCAAAGAAGAACTGCGTGCGATCCCAAACAAAGGGCTTGGTTACGGCGTTCTTCGTTACCTCCATGCGGATCAGAATATTGTCGATGAAATTTCCCGCATTCAAGCACAAGTGCTGTTCAACTATATGGGAAAAATCGATCAGATTGTCGATGGCGATTCCTTATTTGGCTGGGCACCTGAGTCCAGCGGTTCCAACCTTAGCCCGGCCGCCGAACGACACCACCTGATCGACGTAAATAGTGTCGTTGCAGGGGAACAACTGCATGTGACTTGGCGATACAGTGAGAAGATTCATCTAAAGAGCACGATTACAGCTGTCGCGAAGGACTATATGGATGCGCTTCGTGAGATTATTGCCCATTGTGCGACAGAGGAAGCTGGCGGTTACTCACCATCCGATTTTCCTCTGGCTGAATTGGATCAGAAGAGTATCGACAAACACATTGGTTCTGACCGACATATCGAGGATATCTATACACTTTCGCCGCTCCAACAAGGGATGCTGTTCCACTCCCTGTATGCAAGCGACAGCGGGGATTACGTCGTCCAATTTGCCATTGATTTCAAGAACCTGAATGTGCCGGTATTCGAGCAAGCATGGCAAAAAGTGATGGACCGCCATTCCATTCTAAGAACGCACTTTGTCTGGGAAGGTTTGAATCAATCACACCAAATTGTCCGCAAAGAGGTTAACGTATCTCTTTGTCAGGAAGATTGGCGTCATCTGCATTCGGATGTACAGGATGAGATGTTTACCGCTTTTCTAGAGGAAGACCGTAGACGAAGCTTCGATATTACACATGCTCCTTTGTCACGATGGGTTGTCTTCCGAACAGGAGAAGAAAGCTATCGCTTCGTTTGGAGCTTCCATCACGTCCTACTTGATGGTTGGAGCGTTCCTTTGGTACTTAATGAGCTGTTTGCCTATTATGCCTCGATCAGCGAAGGACAAGAAGTTAAGCTTGGACATCCTCAGCCGTTTTCCCAGTACATTGCTTGGTTGAAACGTCAGGATATGCAGGAAGCCAAGCAATTCTGGGTAAACCAACTAAAAGGCTTTTACGAACCAACTACCTTGGGAATGAGCAAAACAGTAGTCACCGCGGGACCGAAGCAATACGAAGAGAAGAGCATCCTCTTGTCAGAAGAAACAAGCGAGCACTTGCAAAAATTCGTACGCGAACGCCAGTTAACACTCAATACCTTGGTACAAGGGGCGTGGGGATGGATTCTGGGAAGCTACAGCGGGGAAGAGGAAGTGATTTTTGGTGCGACAGGTTCAGGGCGTCCGGCAGACCTCTCCAATGTTGAGACGATCGTAGGCTCCTTTATCAATACCTTACCTGTTCGGATATCATTGCAGACGAACGCGACCGTGCTAGAGTGGCTGAGAGACTTGCAGCACAAGCAATTAGAGATACGCCATTATGAATACACTCCGCTGTTCGACATCCAAGGATGGAGCGATCTGCCGCGTGGATCTGCACTGTTTGAATCGATACTCGTATTTGAGAACTATCCGGCTGTACAAGCAGCAGGGCAAGAAACAGACGAGTCTAATGCAGCTATGCCCAGTGTTTCTTTGGAAATTCACGACGTAGCAGCTGTCGAACAAACGAATTATCCACTTACCTTGGTGGCAGCACCAGGCAAGCAAGTGGCAATCAAACTCAAGTATGAACAAAATCGTTTTGATGACGCGATGATCGAGCGGGTCTTGAACCAAATTACCCAACTCATGGTCACTATGAGCAAGTCTCCGGAGATGCATCTGAGTGACGTGACGTTGATAGATGATATCGAGCGCGAGCAGGTACTCATCGAGTGGAATCGCACAGAGAAGGAGTATCCACGCGAGCTTTGCATCCATCAGGCATTTGAACAACAAGTCGCGAAAACTCCTGAAAATATTGCACTTGAGTATAAACAACAAGCCTTGACTTATGCGGAGCTGAACCAAAGAGCCAACCAGTTAGCGCATCTGCTTCTCGCTCAAGGAGTGCAGCCTGATACGACTGTTGCCATCTGCGTGGAGCGCTCCATGGAAATGATCATTGGCATTCTTGGTGTGTTAAAAGCGGGAGCAGCCTATGTACCGGTTGATCCAGCTCATCCCGAAGAAAGAATGGCCTTCATGCTGGAAGATTCACAAGCAGCTGTCGTGCTGACACAAGCGAGACTTGCAGAGCCATTCACAAAAACGAAAGCGAACGTCATTTGCCTGGATGAAGATCGGTTCTACGAGCGGATGTCCGTAGAAAACGCACAAAGCGGTGTAGGTTCAACCAATCTCGCCTATATCATCTACACATCCGGTACAACGGGATTGCCTAAAGGGGTAGCTGTTGAGCATCGCAGTGTGATGAATATGGTGCAGGCTTACATGAGTTACTTCGAAATATCCGAATCCAGCCGTGTCCTGCAATTTACGTCATTTGGCTTCGACGTTTCCATTTCTGAGATTCTACAGGCTCTGCTCTCAGGAGGAACGTTAATCATCGAAGATCGTGAGTCTCTGTTACCAGGCCCAGACCTCGTTCGCACCCTTCGTGAACGTCGCATCAGCAAGGTATCGATGGCATCTTCGGTACTCGCGTCACTACCTGTTGAAGAGTACCCGGATCTGGTCTGCCTTGAGGTGGGAGGAGACGCATGCAGCCGTGAACTGGTTGCCCACTATGCAAAAGGACGAAAATTTTATAACTGCTACGGACCGACGGAAGCAACAGTTGGTACGGTCATCGCTCTTTTAACGGATGCTGACAATGCCCCGACTATTGGACGTCCATTCCCGAATACCAAGCTGTACGTGTTGGATCGAAATCTTCAGCCAGTCCCTATCGGTGTTCCGGGAGAGCTGTACATTGGTGGCGAGAGTCTTTCGCGTGGTTATTGGAATCGTCCAGAGCTTACAGCAGAGCGATTTATTCCGAATCCATTCGGTCAACCGGGAGAACGCCTCTATCGAACAGGCGACCTCGTCCGTTATTTGCCAGATGGCAACGTGGACTACATCGGTCGTGTCGACGATCAGGTGAAAATCCGTGGGTTCCGTATCGAGTTAGGCGAAATTGCAGAAGCATTGAGACAACATGAAGCAATCAAAGAAGCAGTCGTTATTGCGAGAGAAGCTAGACCTGGTGACAAACGATTGGTAGCATATCTGACCAATGCTTTGGAGCAGGAGACGTCCATAGACGAAATCAAGCTCTGGCTCAAAGAGAAGCTTCCCGAGTACATGATCCCGTCGCATTTCATGTGGCTTCCGGAAATTCGACTTACGATCAACGGAAAAATTGACCGCAAAGCATTACCTACGCCAGATTGGGGCCAGCTTACAGCCGTATATGTCGCTCCACGTACCCCAGTGGAAGAAATGGTCGCCAACGTCTTTGCTGAAATCCTCTCCACAGAGAAAGTGGGCGTACATGACAACTTTTTCGAATTAGGCGGACACTCGCTGCTTGCAACGCAGACAGTTTCTCGCCTGCGGGAAATCTTTGGGGTAGAGTTGCAAATTCGTACGTTGTTTGAATACCCAACAGTCGAAGGGCTTAGTGAACAGCTGGTTATGCTCACCAAGCAAACATCCATCAAGATGGCTCCACCGATTGTGAGCGTATCTCGCAAAGAACCGCTCCCATTGTCATTTACCCAGCAGCGTTTGTGGTTCCTGGAGCAGTTCACGCAAGGAAGCTCAGTCAATAATATTCCATCCTTCTTACGTATCCAAGGAGACCTCAGCATATTCGCTTGGGAAAAAAGCTTGAAAGCCATCATACAGCGTCACGAGAGCTTGCGTACTCGCTTTGAGGTTCGTGACGGACGACCTGTTCAAGTGATTCACCCTCAGGACGATTGGGTAATGATCCAAACCGATTTGCGGGCTATGAAACCTGCTGAACGGGAAGCAGAAGTCAAACGCCTTGCCGAGCAGGCCACACTCGAGCCATTTGACCTGACCAAAGGTCCGTTGCTCCGAGCAAATCTGGTTCAGCTCGACGAAAATGACTTTGTGTTCCTGTTCGTGATGCACCACATTGCTGCAGACGGTTGGTCGATGGGAATTTTGATGAGCGAATTAATGACCAATTACAAAGCGTTTAGTCAAGGAGTGGCATCGCCACTTACGGAACTGCCAATCCAATATGCAGATTTTGCTGTCTGGCAGCGTGAATGGTTAAGTGGAGAGGTTCTTGATGGACAGCTCGAGTACTGGAGAGAAAAACTCAAGGGCAGTGAACCATTACTGCAACTACCAACAGATCGACCGCGCCCATCTGTACAGACATACGAAGGAGAGAAGCTCTCCATTCAGTTTGGAGCCGACCTCTTGGAAGAATTGCGTAATCTGAGCGGAAAAGAAACGACTACACTCTTCATGACATTGGTTGCAGCCTTCCAAACGCTGCTGTACCGCTATACGAATCAAGAAGATATTCTCGTCGGAACTCCGATTGCGGGACGTAACAAACAAGAGACGGAGCAGCTGATCGGTTACTTCATCAATACACTCGTTTTACGCACAGATATGTCAGGTCAACCAAGCTTCCGCGAATTGCTTGCACGCGTTCGTGAAACAGCTCTGGGAGCTTATGCACACCAAGACGTTCCATTTGAAAAATTGTTAGATGAACTGCAGCTGGAGCGTAGTATGAGCTACTCGCCACTATTCCAAGTGATGTTTATTCTGCAAAACATCCCGATGAAGGTAGATCCTGTTGATGATATTCAGATAAGCAGCTTTGACGTCGGCGCGGAAGCCGTCACCTCGAAGTTCGATTTGACGGTGACCATGTTGGAGACATCAGACGGTCTCATTGCTACCCTGGAGTACAACAAGGCGTTGTTTGATCACAGTACGATCGTTCGAATGGTTGATCATTTCCACAAGCTTCTGGAAGAAATCATTGCCAACCCGGATCAGTCAATCACCTTGCTACCGCTCATGCGTGAGGAAGAGGAACAACGACTCATTACCGAATGGAATCGTACAGAAGCGCTGTACTCGAAAGAAAAATGCGTTTATGAAATGATTGAGGACATGGTGGCGAAAGCCCCGGACAACATCGCTCTAATCGTAGGAGAGCAAACGATTACCTACAGTGAGTTGAACAGACAAGCGAACAAGCTGGCTCATTATTTACGAAAGCAAGGAGTAGGACCCGAAGTGCTCGTCGGTATCTGCTCACAGCGGACAACGGAGATGATGATTGGACTTTTGGCCATTATGAAAGCTGGCGGCGCCTATGTGCCAATCGACCCAAGCTATCCAGCAGACCGTATTGCCTACATCATCGAACACTCACAGGTTCCAGTCCTATTAACGCAAGAAAATCTGCTACCAACTCTGCCTGAGCACCACGCCAAAGTGATCTGCCTAGATAGTGATTGGGAAGCAGTTGCTGGCGAAAGCGAGGAGAACCCGACCAAGCTTGCGACTTCCGACAATTTGATCTATGTCATCTACACGTCAGGTTCTACAGGCAATCCAAAAGGTGTAGCACTCGAACATCGCAGTGTCATTTACTTCCTATCGTGGGCACACGACACATTCACAGCAGAGGAGATGAGCGGCGTACTGTTCTCCACGTCAATCTGCTTTGACTTGTCTGTCTACGAAATGTTCGCAACACTGACCATGGGTGGCAAAGTGATCATGGCGGAAAATGCATTACAATTGCCAGCCTTGCCAGCAGCCAATCAGGTGACACTGATCAATACTGTACCGTCAGCAGCGATGGAGCTTGTGCGTATGAAAGGTATTCCAGCGTCGGTGCGAGTCATGAACCTATGCGGTGAGCCACTTTCCAACAAGCTGGCGCAGGAATTGTATACGTTTGAAAACGTAGAAAAAGTCTTTAATCTCTACGGACCGACAGAGGACACGGTTTACTCTACACACTCCATCGTGAAAAAAGGAGCCATCAGAGAACCACTGATCGGACGACCGCAGTTCAATACGCAAGTATTTGTATTAGACAACCATCGCAAACCAGTTCCAGTAGGCGTACCGGGAGAATTGTACCTCAGTGGATCAGGCTTAGCACGTGGCTATCTCCACCGCCCCGATCTGACCATGGAACGCTTTGTGCAAAATCCGTTCCGTGAGCCAGGGGAGAGAATGTACCGGACTGGAGATCTCGTACGCTACTTGCCAGATGGGAATCTTCAGTTTATGGGACGTGTTGATTACCAGGTCAAAATCCGAGGCTACCGCATTGAGTTGGGCGAAATCGAATCTGTCCTGAGACGTCACCCTGAAGTCAAGGAAGTCGTGCTGGTCGCTCGTGAAGACAGGGAAGGAGATAAACGTCTGGTAGCGTACATTGTGTTCGAAGCGAGTCACACAAGTACGTCTTATGACCTGAACCACTTCCTGACCGACAAGCTTCCAGCCTATATGATTCCGCAACACTTTATGATCATGGAGAGCTTACCGAAGACGCCAAACGGTAAACTGGATCGCAAAGCGCTACCAAAGCCGGAATACGACCGCACAGAATCAGGCGTCGAATACCAAGCGCCGCAAACGCCAGTCGAGATCATGTTGCATACGCACTGGGTCGCCGTACTGGAAATGGACAAAATCGGAGTGCACGACAACTTCTTTGAGGTCGGTGGTCACTCATTGCTCGCTACCCAGCTTATCTTCAAGATTCGCGAAGAGCTACAGCTCGAGGTACCGCTGCGAATCCTGTTCGAGACCCCGACTATTGCGGGTATGGCCAAGACCATCGAGGAAATTCTCAAACACGGTCTTTCTGCTGTTTCCCATGACATCGACGCAAAGGATCTCAAGGATGAAGTCGTACTCGATCCAGCGATTCAGCCTGAACATCCGTACGTGGGTGATCCAAGCCAGTTCCAAGCGGCATTGTTGACAGGAGCCACTGGTTTCCTTGGTGCTTTCTTGTTGCGTGATCTCCTACAGATGACAGATGCTGACATTTACTGCCTCGTTCGAGCTTCTGACGAAGAGGAAGGAATGGCACGACTACGCAAAACATTAGAGCTATACGAGTTATGGAATGAGGAGCAGGCGCATCGGATCATTCCTGTAATCGGTGATTTGGCACAGCCACGACTCAATCTGTCCGACGATCAGTTTTCCGAGCTGGCTGAAAAAGTGGATGTGCTCTACCACAACGGTGCTCTCGTTAACTTTGTCTATCCGTACGCAGCCCTGAAGAAAGCAAACGTAAAAGGGACTGAGGAAATCCTCCGCCTTGCTGTAGCCAAAAAGACCAAGCCTGTGCATTTCGTCTCAACGATTTTCACATTTGCATCCGAAGAGACGGAAGAATCCATGGCCTTCCGCGAAGAGGACATGCCAGAGAACAGTCGCGTCCTCACTTCCGGTTATACGCAGAGCAAGTGGGTAGGCGAGCATATCGTCAATCTCGCACGCGAACGCGGCATTCCAGCGGCGATATACCGTTGCGGACGGATGACTGGGGACAGCGAAACAGGAGCATGCCAGAAGGACGACCTGATGTGGAGAATTGCAGCAGGAATTATCGATTTGGGCAAAGCTCCTGACATGAGCGGCGATCTGGACATGATGCCAGTTGATTTTGCAAGCAAAGGAATCGTTCATCTCTCCATGACCGAGCAGAGCTTGAGCGAAAACTTCCACTTGCTCAACCCGAACGCGACCGATTACGAAGACCTGATTTCAGCGATTGAAAACAGAGGATTTGATTTGGAACGAGTCACCATGGATGAGTGGATTGAAGCGGTGCAAGAAGATGCGAAAGAAAAAGGTAATGAGGCCAACTCAGCCGCACCGCTCGGCAACCTGTTCACAGACGGCCACACAAGCAGAGGAAGTGTAGTCTATGTAGGCAATAAATCGACTCGTTTGCTGCGCCAAAACGACATTGAATGCCCGGAAATCGACGAAGAAGTTTTCGGTAAAGTCATTGATTACTTTATCAGAAGCGGTCAACTAAAATTACGGGAACAAGCCCAGCTATAAAAAAATAAATGCCCATCCGTCACCTCATTTCATGGTGGCGGGTGGGAAAAGAATCAAAATAATGATAAACTTTAAAATAACTATAAAATTTGGAGGTTTTATCCATGCCATTCGACATTCAGCTTCTTGCACCTATCATTGCTATTCAATTGATACTGGCAGTTATTGCTTTAATTGATTTGGCTCGACGCGAAGCGTACCGAGTTGCAGG
>NZ_PXZM01000065.1 GCF_003013395.1 Brevibacillus fortis
CAAAATTCTTGACAGACCCCTTCTCTTTGCCATTCTTCCATAGATTTTTCTTTTAGTTCTTCCTCGCCAAGATCTCTTTCGGAAAGCATGATTTCATGGTCGGCATAAACAACGATTGGTTCAGCATGCTTTCCATTTATATAGTTAAAGCAAACGTAACCACCGCTAGCATCGTATCCAATAGGAACCACGCCATCGGGTAGATATTCCTGATTGATCCAGAATGCCTTCAATATATAGTAGTGTCCAACCTCTTTGCTAAGGCTATAAAATGTGTTGAACACTTTTCCTTCTACCTCTCCATAATCGAAACCGCAAGGAACCGGGGATCCGTCATTATTCTCAAGCATACATTCTACGTAATCTCTCGGAAATTTTACTCCCAATGTAGCTTCTACTGTTTCAATATCTTGGATATCTATTTTCTCTGTGCAGCATTCAAATGTTACATGCTTTGGAATTGTCATGTCATTGCTCCCTGCTCATAATTTCGCTCCACTTTACTAAGATCGGTAATTCTTACATTTCGTTGAAACAAAAACAAAAGGAAGGGGTATGATTCCCTTCCTTTTCCAGTCAGTCCATGTCTACTCCTCTTCCTATAACGAGGTCCAGGTGTTTTCCAGCCACTGATCAAAATCAGCACCTTTTTCCCCTTCATACGTATCATATATATCGCTTCTCATTTTTTGCAGTTTCTCTTTAAATTCTTCGAACGTATGACCCTTTGGCAAGCTTTTCTTAATGCGTACCAAGGCTTTCGTCGTTCCTTTAATCAGGTCGCCTTTTTTCTGAGCAGGTAATCGGACACCTACCCCAAAAGCTTTGAGTTTCTGAAAAGCAGTCTCTTGCACTTTGTACACCGTATCGTTTTCCACGATACGCGTCAGTAATTGAATCGTTTGTTCATGCTTCCACTGCCCTAATTCTTCAACAGCCTCTAATCGCTCTCTCCAATTCGATGTTCGATTGGCTGCTTTCTTTAGTTCTTCAAAGTTTTGGGGAAGCTCATTTTTGATTTCTGTTTTATTCAATCGAATCTATCTCCTTCTGACTATCATCCTTCTATTATGACACTACGTCACACGAATAACACTACCTACTCACATTTAAATTCCTCGAAAAATGAGGTCTGTTCCCGTCACCCCATGAATAAAATGAACGGTATTTCGCCAGTTAACCTGTCGTCTATACATCGAGAGGAAGTGGAGGGTTGCCTATTGTTAGCAGTCAGGAAGAAGAAATTACCCCTTTGGGTGATCAGCGTAATGATGCTCTCTGCCATATTGTTGCTCTTTGTGCCATCCGTAGAAGGGGCGCAGGGCAAGGGATCTGAAGCATACACAAACGCAAATGTTTTAGCCGCAGCCAAAGTCGCACCAAAGGGCTTTTATGCAAAATGGGAAATGGATGTGGGCGGCATACGAGGATGCTCGACGTTGTGCTGGGAGTATTTTTACTTCATCAACGATAAGCAGGTGGCAACGACATTCCCGGATGGCGGAATTGACGCACTCAATTGCAGTAAAGATACATGTTTGACGTATCAAATCAAAGGCAACAAACTCACGCTCAGTAATGGAAAATCGTATACGTTCAAAGTCAAATCAGCAAACGAACTGGAGATCAACAGTGGAAAATTTATCAAATATACACCATCCACTGGGCTGAAGCTTCATGGCAAGTACGAGTCTTTCAGCTATTCCTCCAATGCTCTTGGCACGGGATATGCGAGTTCGATCACCTATGTATTCAATAAGGACGGTACCTTTGTGGACAGCAGTATCGTGGGCGTCACCACAGATGGTTCCAGTACAGGAGATAATTCGGGGACTTCTACGAGTGTCGGATCTGAGTCCAAAGCATCCGGCACCTATCAGATCGTAAATTATACCCTCTCTCTAACCTATAAGGATGGCAAAACGAAAAAGCTCCTATTTTTCCTCCCTGAACAGCCAAGTCCAAAAATACTTCGCATAGGCGGTCGCGACTTTTTACTCGCAGATGGTAGCGCCTCTAAACCCCAGCCTCCTGAACCACCTTATGCAGATTTTCTCACCACCAAAAAAATAGCCAAAAAACAAGTACTCTTTACCTTCAAGCCAAAAAAGAGCGATCAGTATGACAACATCACAATTACACTGCAAGGGTACCAATGGGCAAAGCTGACGATTGAGCCAGCTTACGTCAAGTCTTTTCAAGGGTTCAGCGATAAAGGAATTGTCGCCCTGACAGCCAAATACCGACTTGATAATACCTCTACACAAACGGTTAAAGTCAACAGCTTGCAGGTGACGCTTGATTTGCCCGATTCCAAAGCCAGCGTAAAGGCCGCGAACGGATTGACCCCCACAGTCAAGGATGAGTTAAAGCCAGGTGAAAGTGTAGAGAGCATGCTGGTCATTTTGGTTCCCGCGGAGCATTTTGATAAGAACAGGGATTTCAAGCTGTGGTTCGGTCCGTTGCTCAACCTGCATGGCCAAGATGTGCTTCAAGAGGAATGGCTCAATTTCAACATATGGAAAAAGTTATAGAAAAAAGCTTCTCGCCTCTCATGATGATGAGGCAAGAAGCTTTTCATTTTTAATCAGGCACGAACATCTCCATTAAGACTGGTGTGTTCCTGCATTTTCTTTTTTCGAATACAAAGACATGATACGTCTCGCCGCTGCTTGATAACCGCCAGCGTTACGCAAGGAATCCCCTACCTAACATAATCCCCTGGCAAAAATCCCTCCAGCCATCATTTCTCCATTGCGAAGGGATTTTCGTCCGTTTAAAACAGATCAATCGTTGTATAACTTCTTCACTCTTTTGAGATATTTAAAATATTCATCGCGAAGCGGGTGCTTTTTACTCAACCATGGTTTACTATCTTCCCCTGTGTAGTGAATAATGGCCGGATCTATTCGAAGGTTACTTTTGTAAAGATGTTTGGACTGATAATTCCACATTGTATCAAGTTGAAGCCAATTATCATGAAGAATCGCATTCATCGGATCTTGACTGGGGTAACGAATAATACTTTGATTCTTTTTCATGTAATCCAAAATCTTATTTGTGATGCCGTGCTCTCTCCATTTTTTCAAATTCATGACTAATACGCCCGCATTAAAGTAATCACAGTCATCCGGAATAGCCAGGTCGGCATGTCTTAACTTATTTACCCCTTGCCAAGAATCCTTCACCGCTGCAAGAAAATATTGATCAATTTTTGTGTTCCATAATGGAGTAATGTCCTTTTTAATAACGATATCACTGTCCAAATAAATCACTTTTTCCACTTCTTTATCCAGCAGGTCTGGAATCGAAATTCGATGGTAGGTTTCCTGAGTAAGATGATCACGGACGAGGAATCCATCATATAGGGTCGGATCAATAGTTACATATTTGATTTGAGCATGGAATCGTTTCACAGTTTTCGTTAGGATGGATTTATTTTTCCCAGATACTTCACTGTCAATAACGTGAATGATGACTGGGTCTTTAGAAACCTTATTTTCAAAAAGGGAATATAACATAACGGCGAGATGTACAGCAAATCCATCGTTAACGGCTGTTACAATATGAATCGTGCCCACTATTCTCCCACCCCATATCCTTATTGAGCTATATATACACACTATTCATGAGCAGTGTTGGTTTGTGTAAGGAAAATACCTAATTATTCCTAGATGGGAGCACAATTCACAGTTACCAGCCTCCGCTGATGCGGCTTTTTTCTCAGATCGGTAAGAAAACCGTTATACGACTAGAGCATGTTCACTCCTTCCCCATACAATATATTAGCTGTGAGAACGACTCGGGCAATGACCTTATAGAAAGGATTCAAACAGTAGATGCATGTGGGTAATTTGTCCAAGCTCCAAACCAGGGAACAGGAAAGTACCTATTTAAAAGGGTGATGAAATATGATCTCCTTTGTGGTTGGCAGAGGTATGGGCCATCTCGGTAGATGCATTAGCATAACGGAAAAATTGCAGCAACATCGTCTTCCCATTCACGTGTTTGCGTTTCGGGAAACACATGACTATTTATCGAAAAACCTGCACAATGATATCCAATTGAAAACCTTTAAATCCAAAAAATTCGAGGAAGGTAAACAAACCACACTATTAATAAATGATTGGCGCTCAGATGTGCCTCGATTTCGCAGTGAGGGGAAAGTCGGTGGAAACGCAAAGGTCGTGACCCTCTATCACAGTGACTTTATCATCGATAATAATGATTCAGCTCCGATGCAGGAGTATAAAAATCGCATTGTAGAAATCGCCAATCAATCCGATATCTTTTTGCACATGAATCTCATTCCACCTAAGCAGACCCCTCCGAAAATGAACTGCATCTATATCCCTATTCCTTTAATCACCAGGGAAATCAGCCAATCCCCAGAAGAAGTGCGACGGTTGTTAGGCCTTCAGCAGAACGAGTCGTTTATTCTGATTCACATGGGGGGCGGACTCGCTAACCGTTATGAACAGATCGTGAAGTGGTATGATCAAATAAACACGCTTGCTAGCCGTTATCGATTTGTTGTAGCTGGGCAATTGGCAGATGAAGATTACCCATTCGATGAAAGGATCATCAAAGCCCCTCTTATCCCGAATGGCAAAAATCTTGTAAAAGCGGCCAGTCTGGTCATTAGCAAACCGGGCATGGGCATTTTAGGAGATTGCATCTCTACAGGAACTCCATTGCTTTTCCTCCCGCCAGATGATGCGGAACGCGAGCAAAAAATAGATATGCTGAGAGAAATAGCCCATAGTGATATGGTTGCGATCCAGGAACCGGAAGATCTCGTGCCAAAGATCCAGTATGCTTTCGCAAATAAAGATGTCATTCAAAAAAGATTTCGTCTTATCCCTACCAACGGCGCTGAGGTTGCAAGCAAAATTATCGATATGGCATACCGTATCCCGCTATCGAAATTGACAAAAAGACAGGAAGATCTCCTGCGCTTGACGCCGTATAACTCCTTTGGAAATAAGGACTGATGTGATGACTTTGAAGCAAACAAAGAGGACTGTCTTAAGTAGAAGATCAATTTCTGCTTAAGACAGTCCTCTTACTTTTGCTCATTTCCCCTCTATGCGTCGAGTATATTTTCAGATAGAATATATCAGTGCTATTCTGCGATCGGCAGAATGTCAAACTCTTTCACAGGTGTACCCTGATATTATTGGAGGCTTTTACTACTATCATGAACAGTCAACAACATACCAACGTCAAAATCGTCACAGCCGATCCTAGCGCGATCGGTCTGTTCGGACTGGCTATCGTTACATTCGTAGCTTCTTCTCAAAAGCTTGGACTGACAGAAGGTCTCGGACTCGTGATCCCTTGGGCTATCTTCCTCGGTGCTTTTGCCCAACTCTACGCATCTATCCTCGATGCAAAGCACAACAACACATTCGGGACGACCGCTTTTGGAGCGTATGCGTTCTTCTGGTTCGCGACGGCAAGCAGCTGGCTCGTAAAGCTCGGCGTATTCGGTGAGACTCTCGCAGCTAACGCTGATGGCGCACAGCTCGGCTTTGCCTTCGCTGGATATCTCATCTTCTCCATTCTTTTGACGATTGGAGCGATGGAGACTCATAAAGTATTGTTCTTTATCTTCGTGCTGATCGACGTCCTGTTTGTCGGTTTGACTTTTGATGCTTTTGGCATTGCTTCTGGCGTATTCAAACCAATGGCTGCTTATGCTGAGATGGGAATCGCTCTTCTTTCCTTCTACGGTGCAGGGGCAGCGGTGTTGAATAATCACTTTGGCAAAGTATTTCTTCCTGTCGGGCGTCCGTTTGGGATTTTTAAAGCTCGTTCTTAATTTGTTAGCCGCTCATCTCGCCGATCCGGGATGGAGCGGCTTTTTCTAATAGAGCTTCAATGGATCTCTGTAATCTCTTGCGTACACTTAATTCGCTAGCTCTCTGCCCATTGCTTGAAAAACTCAAGTATTTCATTCAGGTTTTTCGGACCACCAAATGCCTCAAAGCATCCGTCTTTCAATCTGCAATGTACCCAATCATTCTCGGTTCTTTCTACAACATATTTCTGAAAGGGTCTCTTGTTCTCCAAGGGCGTTTCTCGTAGATTAACCTTTATCGACCATCCTGGATTATCAATAGTACATATCGTTATTCCATAACCATGCTCCCAGTCTCCATCACAATTGGATGAGTAATAATTTTCTAACCACTTTATCAACTCCATTTCTAAATCCATCCCTTCCAAGATTTTTCAAGAACCAATGATTTTTACCTGTGCTTATTGTAATATAATTCCATCAATATATCCTTGAAGGTAACACTTACGTCGAATGAGATGGATATAGATATATGCTTTCTAAATACAAAGGCAAGGAACATCACGTTGTCATACAAACCCAATTTGAATCATTAACAAAAGAACAGATTTTTAGTATTTTCGGTGAAAAAACGTATGGGGATCATAAGAAGAGACCTGAAATTTCTATAAAATTTGTTAAATATAGACCACTCAGTTTTCTGGCTTTTCTTGTCCGCCGCACGCTGGTGCATTCCACATGATTAGCTTATGCTTTGGATCAGGGGCTTGGTAAAGGAGACGAACTAATGACTGAAGTAAAGAAGATCGCCTATAAGAAATTAATTCATCAAGCTTTCCTAGACCTAAAAAACAGTGGTACCTTTGATGAGGTTATTTTTTATAGGAATTTTCGTATAGCCCATGTATTCCATAATCTCGCAGAGTTTATCGTTGAAGATTTTGTTGGCTTTAATGAATATGAATTTTGGGCTACAGTCGACGCATTAGCCTCGCAATTTGATTTGCACCATTATAGAAAAATTTTCGATGCGGCCGTTATGGAAAGGTGAATTCCCAAGATTTCTGATGTCTTTTCATTGGAGCAATCGCTTGTTTATCACATCGATTGTTTTGTTAAACCCAACTACATGGATACATATGTTGATTGAAAATCCTGTAAGGATTGACATATTTGTAGCACTCATATTTAGCCCGTTGTATTTTTATCTTTTTATCTGTTGATGGAACGCCGTGTGCGATGAAAGTCGCCCGCACGGTGTAGGCTCGAACGAAAGCCGTAATAAACAAAAGGGATAAGTCGAGAATAGCAATCGACCACCTCAAGATGGTATTATACCTCCACACAATTATGACCAACATGACGGCGGAACCTGGAATGCTACTGGTCTGCACTTCTACTCGAACCGTTTTTCTGACCCAGACGGAGATGAATTGACATTTACTGCTGTGTCTGATAATCCGAAAGTTTATGTAACAGCTTACTCCGAATATTTGGTTATGGAATTTAATAATGCTAATGTCGGAGATGTTTTTACCATCACGATTACGGCAGATGATGGCAAAGGCGGTATAGTATCAACGGATTGGATTATCACTGTTACTACATTTGAACCTTAACATCCATCAACGGCCCTCGGGACAACCGAAGGTGTTTTTCATAATTACCGAAATGTTAAGCTCAAAACTCAATTGCCTCCTAACTATTGTAGTAAATTAAAGGTAAATAATTACTAAAGGTCGTGATTTCTTGAACAGCGGATTTTTAAAACAATGGTGCCTCGAGCATGATGTCGAAACCAGATCCATCAATGCATTTTGGTATTGTTTTAGGAACTACCAGTGTGAAGACACCGAAGAATTCAATTTAGTATTCGGTGAAAATTTTAAAGAGGAAGATTTAACTGTCGCACTAAAAGAAGTAGCTCTGTTTATTGATAGATGGGACAACGACGCAACATATACGGCTATATCTTACGGATTTGATTACGTTGTTTCCTATATCCCAATTGTCTTTAAAGAGAAGAAACTTGGCTGGTATAAACTATTATTTAATCTAGAGGGAGAGAGTTTTGATGATTTCTTCATCATTGACTAATTAACACAATTTGTTATACGGCATCGACCAGTTTGATATATGCAAATCTAAGTCGGACGGACGGTACTTGCTCTATTGAGTGATTTGAGCGTAACATATCCGCTTCCTCTACAATATGATGGCCTAGAACAATCTAAAGAGGTGAGCCGATGGCAGTCGTAAAAGCCAGGAGCAGTGACATTGACATGTTGGCAAGGTTGCTTCGAGCCGAAGCTGTAGGTGAAGGAGAAATGGGTATGCTCCTTGTTGGAAATGTTGGCATTAACCGAATCAGAGCGAACTGCTCCGATTTTAAAGGAATACGGACCATTCCCCAAATGATCAACCAGCCGCATGCGTTCGAAGCTCTGCAACATGGTATGTACTACCAAAGGTCTAGAGAGAAAGAACGCCGTCTGGCACGACGGGCTGTGAATGGGGAGCGGCATTGGCCGGGCAAATTCTCCCTCTGGTATTTTCGTCCGGGAACGGCGCAAAATCCCCTGCCTTGTCCGCCAACCTGGTATAATCAGCCGCACGTAGGACGATACAAGCTTCACTGCTTTTATGAGCCGACCGCGAAAGAATGTGAAAATGTATATAATACTTTTTAATTTTGCAGATGAAACAGCCTAGGAATTACACTGCCCCCAAGCGAAAAAGGGGGCAGTTTTTTTGAAAAGCTCGCGCGGGAATGTGAAAAAGATAGGCACCATTTCGCACTCATCCTTTCTACAATTACCGTTTTGTTAAGTGACCAGTTATATGACAGCTTCGTAGTGGATCAATATTTGCTATGTGGTCTGCCCAATCATTGTTTTTCGATTGAACATACACTGTTGAGAATTCATTGTAAAAGGAGTGATTTTTAATGTCATTTAGGCCACCTCCGGGTCAGCCGCCAGGAGCACAACAAGTACCAGAGCCGTTAACTCCTCCCCCAGCGTTCATCCCCCCACAACCCGCTCCCTTTAGAGGTGATCCAAGGGCAATTGAAAGATGTTTGTTTCGTTTTACGTATGTTTGGCTTGTAAATGGCGAGCAATTCTGGTTTTTCCCCGTTTTTATAGGTACTAGGTCGGTTGCAGGGTTTAGATGGACGGGTAGGTCTTGGAGACAAACTGGATTTGATTTACGGTTAATTTTTGCATTTACATGCTTTTAAACCACAGCTCCCTTCCCTTTTACAACGATTCGATACACAGGATACACATACTTTGAATTCGGCAACACAGGCCCTGGATTTATTCAACCTGTCGCGCGGTTTCATGGGTTGCACTTCTTTATCGTTAACGTGCAGCCTATTTAAGCTGCGTACAGAACTGCTATTTTCTTTGTACACAATCCCCCCTCTTTTATAACAAACTCATAATTTGATACGGATAAGAAAACGTAAGGAGTCGGCATTTTCGCCGACTCCTTATTTCGTCAAAAATCCACTTCCTACCTAATCAAAAACCCTTATATAACAAGCAAGCCACGCTGTCCACATGTATGGAGTAGACAGTATGAACAGGCTGTAAGATCTGCCCCACCATTTACTTTTTCTGGTTCAATCTAAAGATTATTTCAGAAACTACCGATATAGTTAGTATTCCGGAAAATATTTACTGTGAGCATATCTGATTGACGTTATGCTTACATCTCAAAGGAGGATACCTTATGAAGATTCGAAATCATACTAGAATTTTAAAAGTAATCGCTAGTTTATCTGTTATTTTCGCTACTGTAAATTATCCAGTTATCTCTTTTGCCGAAACAGTTGATTCTAGTTTAGTCAGTGAAACAAGCAACGCCGATGACATTAATACCGGTATAGCAGACTTAGACTATGATAATGACGAAGTTTTAGCAGTAAGTGGTGATGAGATAGATAGCTTTGTTCCAAAAGAAGGAATCAATCCAAAAGGTAAGTTTATCGTCATAGAACGTAAAAAGAAGTCACTTTCAACTTCTCCAGTCGATATTTCCATTATTGATTCTATGACTAATCGCACTTACCCAGGAGCATTACAACTTGCCAATCAAGCTTTTACAGAAAATAAACCTAGTCTATTACTGGTACCAAGGAAACCTTTGACTATTAGTATTGATTTACCAGGTTTGAAAAAGGAAAATTCAATTACTGTGGATAATCCAACATACGGTAATGTGTCTGGAGCAGTAGATGAGCTTGTATCTAAATGGAGCGATGAGTATTCAGCAACACATACTTTACCTGCGCGATTGCAGTATGCAGAATCTATGGTTTATAGCAAATCGCAAATTGGAAGTGCTCTGAATGTTAACGCTAAATATCTTGATTCTACATTAGGAATTGACTTTAATGCGATTTCTAGTGGAGAGAAAAAAGTGATGGTGGCGGCATATAAACAAATATTTTATACGGTAAATGCAGAACTGCCTAACGATCCATCCGATCTTTTTGATGATAGTGTTACTTTTAAAGATTTAAAACGTAAAGGGGTAAGTGATCAATCCCCACCTGTTATGGTATCAAATGTAGCTTATGGTAGAACCATTTATGTGAAATTAGAAACAACCTCTAAGAGCAAAGACGTAAAAGCAGCATTTAAAGCCTTGCTTCAGAATACTGTCAATGTAGAAACGAATGCCGAGTACAAGGATATTTATGAAGACAGTTCCTTTACAGCTGTCGTATTAGGCGGAGATGCACAAGAGCATAACAAGGTTGTTACAAAAGACTTTAGTGAAATCCGTAATATCATTAAAGATAATGCGGAATTTAGCCTAAAGAACCCAGCATATCCAATTTCATACACAAGTGTTTTCTTAAAAGATAATGCAATTGCTGCCGTTCATAACAATACAGATTATATTGAGACTACAGCTACAGAATATTCAAAAGGAAAAATATCCCTTGGTCACTATGGCTGGTATGTCGCTCAATTTGATGTATCCTGGGATGAAGTTTCCTATGATGAAAATGGTGAAGAAATACTCACGCATAAAACGTGGGAAGGAAGCAACAAAGACAGAACAGCTCCTTTCAATACAGTCATACCTCTGCCACCTAATGCAAAAAATATAAGGATTTTTGCGAAAGAATGCACCGGCCTTGCGTGGGAGTGGTGGAGAACCGTTATTGATGAGTACAATGTTCCATTATCTAGTGAAATTAAAGTGGAAATTGGCGGAACGACATTAAACCCAACAGGTGATATTACATTTAATTAGTTGGGAAAAGAAACGGCTGAAATCCTTTTTATCAAGGACTTCAGCCGTTTTTCTTTTTCTTATTCCTAATTCAAATGAATAGCCGTTACTGGATGCTCCTCACATTGCAGTCCCTTGTCCACAAAATATTTCATTATTTCGAAACGAACAGGGAGGGTAACAGTTGCATCATTTCATTCACATGCGGTGATTCTCCAAACATGAGATGCTTGTTCCAATCTTCCGTGCCAAGTTCCCTATCACCCAATTTGATAAAACACAAACCTCTCCGATAGTAAATATCTTGTTCGTCTGCATCAGAAAACGCTAAGGCCTCTGTATAATCGGAAATGGATAATTGCCACTCCTCCTGTGCTTCATAGACCCATGCACGGTTGTAAAGGACGGTTGCATTTTTCTCTAGTGCAATAGCTTCAGTTAGATTAGCTATGGCCCTGTCATACTCCCCCATCTCATAGTACAGGACAGCCCTATTTGTCCAAGCGGCCATCATTTCCCTATCCTTGTTTAGGGCAGCGGTAAACGTTTTTAGTGCTTGATCATTATTGCCATCCGACATTTCAATTAAACCTAGTGTACACAGGAGCCTCGCATGATCAGGCTCTATTTCTAAACCGAATTCAGCATCTTTTCGGGCCATTTCGAGTTTCTCCACTTGATACAATAATGTAGCTCTGTTAAGTAATCCATCAAGATTTTCGGGGTCTATATCAAGCAAGTAGTCATAGTCCGCCATTGCTTTCTCCACATCTCCAAGACGATTGAAGGCAGTAGCTCGATTGAAATAAACCTCTGGAAACGGAGGACTAAGCTTTATCGCTTGGTTATAATCTTCAATGGCTTCATCCAGTCGCCCCATTCGGCTATAAAGGTTTCCACGATCAAAGTAATATTCTGGATAATTGGAATCAATCTGTATCACTTGGCTAAATGTTTCAGCTGCTTCTTCAAACCTTTTTAAAGCTACGTAAATCAGCCCTTTATTATGAAGCAACACCGAGCGATGCAACATATGTTCATCAGGAGCAAGAGCCTGATTTAACCTTTGCCATCCTTCCGTAACCAATCGAAGCGCTTCTTCAGGATTATCCATATGTAACTCTACTAAAGCCAATCCATTTTGGTTAAATACTTGTTGAAATGCACGTTCTTTTTCATCTTCAATCAATTCTGCCAAATCAATGGCTTTTTGTATCCATTCTTTCGCCTTCTCGTGTTCTCGTTCTCGGTGATGCCTCGTATAGTACATCGAAAATCCATATGAAATTTGCATATGAACTCTAAAATCATCAGTGTTTGCGTACACTTCTCCTAAAAGCGTCGGTATATCATCAGTTTCACCCAATGCAGCCAGAGACGTAGCCATCTTCATTGTAAAATACCGGCTATTATCAAATTCGCTGCTCCAATTCGTCAGTTTCCGGCCACGTAGGCTCATATCGATAGTCGCATCGTAAAAACCCATGTTAATGCTATAACTAACTGCTTTAAACAACGCTTCGCTTGCTGATTTCTCAGAAGTACCGCGCTCCAGATGAAACGGAATGGCGCCTAAGTGCAGTGACCACTGCTCTTCTTTTATAAGAGATTCTGCCCGCTCTTCGTGAAGGCTCTGACGAATTTCAATAGGAGTTGCTTCATAGGCGAGCAATTCCTGCTCACAATCTGATGTGCAGTCAGAAAATATGTATCGTTTCGTTAGCTCAAGTCGCTGTTCGTCAGATAGATTTACTATCCCCATATCTTGTTCGATGTCAGAAAGAATAGTAGTAGGCTCCGTATACGTTTGTAACGCCTTTTTCAGGGCTTCATTTTCCGCTATTTCACTTGAACTTACGATCACCTGAATCAGGTCAGACTTCGCACGACGCAGAAGTGTACTTATAAATTCTGCATCAAGTTGATCACAGGCCTGCACATTTTCAAAAATCAGGGTCAATTTTCCCATTCGTTCCCGATTCGCTAATGCCAATAAAAGATCGATCAAACCATTCGACATGCGAAGTGTACGCAATTTCGAATAATAACGTGTTCTCTCTTTCGGAATAGCAAGAGAGGTAAGTGTTTCTACACTAACAGGAACGACTGCTTTCAGTTCTGGTGCTATGGATAAGATCTCGATGCAGTGTGATAAAATCAGGTCTGGCCATTTCGAATAAGCTTCTGGAATAATCTGGCGAAGAAGGTCACCAGTACCTGTATAGGGTCCTCTAAGATTGCAATGACAATTGCTGACATAACATGTGGAGTATTGCTCTTCGAAGTACTTCTTTTCTCGGTCGCTGCGTCGAGATCCAATCAGCCATTGGTGTGTAATCGATTGTTTCATTTCGACTCATCCCCTCTGTTCCATTGATAAATTCCGAATTTCCCTTTTGTTTCTACGCTCTTTTAGGTATAGATAAAATACAATTCCATACTGGACTCCCGTTACAGACAAGAAAACAACGGAATCCCAGAATTTCATGTCTTCTCCTGTAAATATGGAGAGAAAAATATTCGTTAAAAGTTGAATAGCGACCGGAATCATATAGAGTATCATTCCTGTCATCATCATCCAGCCAGTTGCGTAAAAAAAGCTGTACCATCTCGCTACCTGATGATCCCGTTCCGTATACTTGGACATATCAACCATCTTGTTCTTTTTTCCAATTAGTCCATACCATCTATTTTTCAAATAGGAACGTGTAGCCTCCTGAAGATTTACACACCCCAACATCGTAATCATTAAATAATAGATATCTGTTTGAAGATGAAAATAAAATTGCCAGAAGAAACGCAACAGTGTTGTAAATGCTAGTCCCATACAATATGCAGCTATGATTGTCTTCTCACCTGTATTTATCCAAATTGCACCAGCAACGATCACCAATAAGGAATACCACAAAATATCACCGAACATTCCAACTAAAAATGGAAGAACACGCTTTCGTTTTGGGAATCCCCAAATACCTGGCATGGAAGAAGTGAAGACCAAAAAGTACATTCTTCTGCCTATACTTAGTTCTGACGGGATACCCAGTCTTCGTCCGGCAAGCATGTGCATCCATTCATGAAACAAGATCCCTGGAATCTGTCCGATCGTCATGCCAAGAAAAATCACCATGGCGTATTCGGAAAATAAGATGCTTTGTCGACCCGGACGAATCTGTGGATATTGGTATAACAAAAATAAGGCACAGGTTATGATGGCACCATAAATCAGCCAACCAAGTGGAGAAAAAGCTAGCTTGCCCAACCATTGCCCCGATACTTTCTGCGCTTTCGTTTCCTTTTCCTCAACATCACAAATAAATGTGAGGTCACGCAATGTCTGCAAAAAATCGTCCATGTCCACTTCATCGTGATAGGTATCTTGATACCAGGAATGCGCTTCGGCAACCCCCATGCCCTCTTGCAGTTTTCGTACAAGTGCTGCTCCATCCTCAGGAAAAACAGCAAACGTATCCGTCCCAAACCGCCCAATCAGGACTCCTTGCTTATCCTCCAGAAATGTTAACGGGTGTAATTGGATCACGCGATTTTCGTTCATGACTTTCCTCCCGGATGTTGTCATGCTATCTTCATAATTGAAAAAGAGGGGCAAATGCCCCACTTTTCCATGTTACTGACAAATCTTTATGCCTGCTGGCAAGTGCAGTCGTACATTGTGTTAGCTACTGAAGTCAATTTTACAGGCTCGGTTTTTTGCACAGTAATTTTTTTCATAATAATGCCTCCGATAAATTGTTATTTATACCATATTCGCGAATGTATGGTACATACTGGTAATGATAGCTTGTAATTTTCTGACTGTCAATAATATTTTGATTTTTTTGAAAATAATGCAATTTGATCCTTTTTTAGAATGAAAGAAGTGGATTAACTACAATATTTTCGGCTTTAAGTCACGGTATCAAGCATAAACTTTCTCCCCCTGCACTTCAAAATTTGTGTTTACTTTGCGGTGTTACAAGAACTAGATTGGTGTGCACATCCAATTGTCCTTACACTCTTCATAGTCGGTCTATAACTAAGATTAGTCGCGAGAACTATTTCGAATGTTTTCTGTTTACCCCTCACACCCTCAATATCGCTTTAACTTCAAGGTTTGTTGCGAAGAAACATCATTTTTTTATTTTTGGGAAAAACGGGAGAAAACGAAGGTAGGTAAATTAGGATTAAAAATTATGGTAACTGGGGATGTTTAACCTTTGTTACGAGGTGAGCAAACGAGGGTTATATCCGATTAAGAAAAACAAATCATTTCATTCGTCACCCACCCCATATAAATAAAAAACCTCAGAATTTTTTCTGAGGTCTAGTCACTACATCATTATTTTTCATCAGTATAGAGGTAAGAAGCGTTTTCTAGCCTTCTTTTTAAGTTATCATCCTCATCTATTTTGCTATGGAGTAATCCTTCAGGTATATTGATTGTCACAATGTACTAAGCCGTAATTCATAAAAATACTGCACAATTGGATGCTTTAACTTCATCTTCTCGGCCATGTTTAAAATTCGCTTTTTTCCAACCCTTCTGTCCACCAAAGCTAGAATATTCAACAAGATATCATTACTCTCTATGCTTTCCTCTATAGAACTAGATAAAAACGTATTAGCCACAACGATAAAATTTGATTTACTTAATGAGGTCTGCGCTGACAAAAGCTCCTTTGCATATTCCGATATTTTTCTATTTCTTGCAATTACTTTTAGACGATCCTCCGGAACGATCCCCTTGGTATCTTTTCTGACCGCTTCAATTTCTTCATCGCTGATAGGAATTTGGATATCTGAATCATTCTTAATTTCCTGCTCCGTCTGATACCATCTGATTGAACTAGTCATATCACTCATATTAAGTACGTTCTTTTTATCTACGGCAATATAACAAATTCCTGATTTATCAGGTAAATAACGGTAACCGGTTGCACTATATTCGACCCTTCCATCTAACGCAGGACAGAGAAAGCTCTCCAGTTGCTTCTTCAATTTGCTCCAGGACATGTATCCTCCTATGTTCTCAAGGCCTTCTACCAGTATTTGCGGCAGTTAGGCCTATGGCTTTGTTAAAATACCTTTTTCTCATTGATACAGTATACTCCATTTAAAGCAAATACCATCCTTTAATAGTTTTGGAGACGGCATTAGTTCGTAGGGGCATAAAGCAGTATTCACTAAGTGTAATATGATTCAACAGAGCCATCATCTCGAGCTTATCAAGTCTGGACTCGCATAAAGTCAAAATAAAAAGCACCCTGATCATTTTCATCAAGGTACAAAAGAAATCCAATTCTCGATTATAAGAATTTGTCACATAATCAATGTCCGGGGTCAGCTACGTTCTGTTTTACTTCAAATATATGCGGCATATTAACGTAGGTCACATCAGTAGGTAACAAATTAATACACACAGTCAATGACAACGATAATACCATCAAAGCCATTACCTTTTTCATCTGGGAACCCTCCACCATTCTCCAAAATTACCCACATATCGAGCGGTGTTTATAAGGTGTCTGAGGAGTGGTAGGTAAGATTGCTGTCTCATTCATCAGCACTTCTTCGATAGCATCAATATTACCTAATTCTAAATGAATTTCGAGTAACTCGTTTACAACATGTATCTTGTGATGTCCTACGTAAACGGACGGGACGAGTCCACAATTGGGGACAGATTCTCATGCAGCTATCTGTTTTCTTTGAGAATCGCGTATGACCACACACCCCTTAACCAATAAAAGAAAGGCTCCATCCCCGAAGGGATTGTCTTTTTCTACACCAACGCGTCAAGGGTTCGCTTCACCTTACGCCCTTGACTCTGTTGGCTCCGAAAAAGTTATCCCAATTAGGGGGATGAAACCTTTTCATATATCGGTTGATTGAGTTTACACAAAATTCTTGACAGCCCCCCCGAGAAGGGCTTTTTTACGTTATGCGTTCAATTTTAGAGTCCCCTTTTCCTTCGCTCCATGTAGTACAACGTTCATACTGAATCAAATTCGAAATTATTTTTCCAACTCGTATTCCCACGATCCATTATCATACTTGATTTTGAAAGACAAGGTTTCCCCATCCTTCCTGCTAAATGCGAAATAGCCTTCTTTTAATGCTTCATCCAAAACAATAGTCGGAATGGAATCGCTGGGTTTAGCGTGCGCTTGCATAATTTCGTCCTGTACGCTAATAAACGCACCAGCTACATCCTCTTCATATTTTTCTTCCATTGCTTCTATAAGCTTTGTACTTTTTGTAAACTCATTGAACACCCATTTCTTACCGTTGTCATCGGTAATGGTTTTCATTACTCTCAGATCTTTAGCTTTCGCTTCAATTCCTACTGCTTCCAGTGCCTTTAGGTGATTACCTTTTACATACGACTTAGTATCTTCACTCGCATATAGACTGCCACCAGCTAATACAAGACCAGAAAGAATTACATTTCGTTTTTTCATACTACTCTACCTCCTTCGGGTTTTATTCAGGCCAATAAGCTTCGGAAACTCGTTCAATTTTGTCTCCAAAACTATTGTAAGCGTAGTGGGATGATCTAATTTCGGTGTCAATTAAATTTGTAACCTTCTTTTCGTACTCGACAGAAGCATAAGAAGGATCGTTATCGTAGTCTTGATGCTTTAAATCGCCATTGATATAGAAGTATGAGTAAACTCTTACTTTTGTGAGATCCCTTCCTTCTCCCTCCGTATAGGCTGACAAATTAACAGTATTGCGAGTACCGTCAGCCCATGATCTTTTGCCTGTGATGCTAAAATCGGTACCATCGCCCATGGGTTTAACACTATCTTCTTCCCTCTCATAGCATTTAGTCTGATAGGAAAGCACTAATGATTTCAACAGGTTACGATACAATTAATATGTTAACTGGTACAATTATTTCGTACCAAATGAACTCAACAGGGAGATAGTAGTAATGACCAACTGGAAGAATATTAAGATTAATGGAGTAATAGATATTGACAAATGCGTGGCAGAATTCCGTATTAACGAAACCCGATCCGGACGAACTCCATCTGGTAGGTTCAAAGTGAAAATATTTGAGGAACAAGATGGAGATTTCTATGGTATTACAAATATTGGAGTAAAGAGACTTGATAATGAACCACTTGGTTTGGGAACAGGTAAAAGTATCGAAGAAGCATTAAAAAATACTGTTGACAATTTCGTGCAAGAGATGAATTTTAAAGGACAGCTAACAGATGATGATTTTGAATGGGCTGAACTTGACGATTTTTAATCTTATTTAATTTGTAAAACGCCTAGTTCTAAGAACTAGGCGTTTTCAAGAGATACTCATCAATGCTGTTAACGAGACTCGAAGAACTCATCGATTTCTGCTTTTCTCTTAAAATAGACTTCTTTAGCATGTGCTTCACGTTAAATCTTCGTAGTGGTTTTCATCAAGAACCATCTCTTCTGTTTGTACGGTTACTTCATCATTATTCTCTTCAGTTTGCGACGTTACTTCAACATTAGTGACTTTGCTACTCTCTACAACCTCATTAGCTGACAAATTTTGTGTTTCGACACTCAAATCAGGTCAAGTCTCACAACTGTCTCCACATGCCCCGTATGCGGAAACATATCCACCGGCTGCACTTCCTTCACCGCGTAACTCTCAGCAAGCACCTTCAAATCCCTCGCCAACGTAGAAGGATTACACGAAACATAAACCACTCTTTCCGGCTGCATCTCCAAAATCGTCGTCAACAACGCCTCATCACAGCCTTTGCGCGGAGGGTCAACGACAATCACATCCGCCCGGATACCTTTCTCTTTCCAAGCAGGAATGACAACCTCCGCAGGCCCTGCCTCAAACGTCGCATTCTCCACGCCATTCAACTGCGCATTCCGATTCGCATCCTCAATTGCTTCCGGCACAATCTCTACCCCATACACATGCTTGGACTTCTGCGCCAAAAAGAGCGAAATCGTCCCGATACCGCAGTACGCATCAATCACCGTCTCCGTCCCAGTCGCACCCGCGTACTCCAACGTCTTGTTGTACAGCACCTCAGTCTGCGCAGGATTCACCTGATAAAACGAACGCGCCGAAATGGCAAACTTGATCGGACCAATATAATCGTAAATCACATCGCTGCCCCAGAGCGTCACGGTCTTTTTGCCAAAAATAACGTTGGTCTTGTCCGAGTTGATGTTCTGCACGATACTCGTCACGCCAGCGACTTGTGCACGAATCGCTTCCACCAGCTGATCGCGCTGCGGAATCTGCTCCTCTGTCGTTACGAGCACGACCATGACTTCCCCCGTCTTTACCCCTACCTTGACTACCACATGGCGGAGTAATCCGGTACTGCGCACCTCGTCATATGCCTTTATATTCAGCTTGGTCGCCGCCTGCTTCACCGCTGCCACTGCTTCATCATTCGCCTGATGCTGGATGAGGCATTCGTTCATGTCGATGATCGAGTGGGATTTCTCCGCGTAAAAGCCGCCGACCAACGCCCCGTTTTCCTCGCCAATTGGTACCTGCGCCTTATTGCGATACCGCCATGGATCACTCATGCCGAGTGTCGGATGAACGGTAATGGCCCCTTCCCCTTCGACCTGGAAACCGCCAATGCGCCGCAGGTTGTCCCGCACGATTTGCTGCTTGTGCCGTAGCTGCTCCTCGTAAGCGAGATGCTGCAACGAACAGCCTCCGCAACGATCGTACAGCGGACAGGGCGGCAGGTAGCGATGGGTACTCGCTTCTACTACTTCCGTCAGCTTGGCAAAGCCGAAGTTTTTCTTCACATGGTCGACGCGCGCATGAACCCGCTCTCCTGCAAGTGCGCCATCGACGAACAGCGTATATCCTTCAATCCGGCCGACTCCTGCTCCTTCGTGGTTCAGTCCGGTTATCTCCACTTCCACGGTTTGTCCGACACGTACAGGGACGTCCAGCTCTACTTTGGCTGTCGGGTGCGGACCGCGCCGCTTCTTTGTTGTCTTCGCCACTATCTATTGCTCCTTTTATCTTGCTCTATAAGTTTTCGTTTTCGCTCATGGAAGCATGCAGGGATGCACAGCGCAAAGCGGCATCCCCACGGCTATTGCTATTCATTTTACTATCTTCTTACGGGACGAACAACTCGATATGCCCCGGCAACGCTTCCACCACGCAAGGCAGCTGTCCACCCAGCTCACCGTCCAGATTGAGCTGAACAGTCTCTCCGCCAGGCGAAGTAGCTTTGATGTAATCTGCCTGGAAATACAAGATGTTGGGGTCCTTTAGGTGCTCACCGCGAACAGCCTGTGTCGCCAAACGAATAAACTCCGCTATATTCAACTTTTTCACGACGATGACATCCAGCTTGCCGTCTGACAAATCGGCTTCCGGAGCGATGTTGTCAAAGCCGCCTACCGAGCGGCTATTGGCGATGAGAAATACCATGATTTCTTCATCCAGCAGCACCTCTTTGCGGCTCTCCAGACGAACACGAATCGGGTGCAGCGACGGCAGCTTTTCCAATCCTTTGACGTAATACGCCATTTGGCCCATTAGCGTTTTCAGCTTGCTCGGAACCTCGTAGGTCAAATTCGTCAGCGAGCCGCCACCCGCGATATTCATAAAATAGCGGTTGTTGATGCGCCCCAGGTCAATGCGTTTCTTCTTGCCCTTGGTGACAATCTCCGTTGCACGATTGATCGATTTCGGTATACCGACCGCCCGGGCAAAATCATTGCTCGTTCCGCAGGGGATTATTCCAAGAGATGGACGTGCTTTATGCTCAGCCATCCCATTGACTACTTCATATATGGTTCCATCTCCACCAGCGGCCAGGATGACGTCAAAACCGCGAGCTACTGCACGAGCAGCTTCTTCTGTCGCATCATCTTCCCCTTTGGTCGCATAGCATGAAGTTTCATATCCGGCCGACTCCATTAAATCGAGGATTTCCGGCAATCGCCGACGCACGATCTCCCGGCCGGAGCTTGGATTGTAGATTAATCTGGCTCGTTTCAAGGCAGATCCCTTCTTCCTTCCCTCGCTCACGGGGGTACTCTCTTCCATCATATCCTGTATAGCCATTTTTGGGAATCGCTATGCTCCATATAGCGTGATAAGATAGAAAAAGATGGAAAACAAGGAGATAGGGGAGACGCTTGTGAAGAAGATCATCGTGGGAGTAGATGTGGGTGGCACTGCAATCAAGATGGCTTTGATTACACCAGACGGCGAGCTGGTTACAAAAATGCAAGAACCGACGCCTGTTGCGGGCGGCGAGGATGGCATTTTGCAAAAAATCGTAGACATGTCTCATAATCTTCTTCGGCAGCATGACTATTCTCTTTCGCAAGTCTGCGGAATCGGTGTAGGTGTACCCGGTCCCGTCGATGGCGGAAAGGGAATCGTCTTCCAAGCGGTGAATCTTCACTGGCGCCAACCCGTCTTATTGAAAGAAAAATTGGAAGCCCTTACAGGTCTGCCTGTCGCGGTCGACAACGATGCCAATGTCGCTGCCCTCGGGGAAATGTGGCAAGGGGCAGGCCAAGGCGCGCAAGACCTCGTGCTCATCACACTCGGCACAGGGGTAGGCGGAGGCGTCATTTTGAATGGCAAGGTTATCCATGGCATTAATGGTGTCGGCGGCGAAATCGGGCACATCACCATGACCCCGGATAGCGGTGCCCCCTGCAATTGCGGAAAAACAGGTTGTCTCGAAACATATACATCTGCGACTGCCATCATTCGTGAAGGACGATTCGCAGCTTCAAACGGATCAAGCCCGGTGCTTGCCGCTGTACTCGCAACCAAAGGAAACATTGCCGCCAAGGATGTCCTCGAGGCAGCCGTAGCAGGAGACGCAGCAGCTCTCGCGATTATCGATCAAGTGGCACTCTATCTCGGCCTCGCTCTCTCCCACTTGGCGAATGTGCTCAATCCCGCGAAGTTTATGATCGGCGGAGGCGTAGCCGCAGCAGGTGACTTCCTCTTTTCCCGAATCCGCGAATCATTCAAACGCTTTGTTCCGTTCACTTACGTCGTCGAGTCCACAGAGATCGTTCCTGCCGAGCTCGGCAATGATGCGGGTGTGTATGGTGCAGGCTGGTTAATCCGTTCCCAGATGAACGAATCCTGATCGGACAACAAAATAATAGACGCTCCTGCACGTGAATCCTCACAGCAAGAGCGTCTTTTTGTATAACCTTATGAAGAAGCCTGCCTGGGTGCTAACTCTGGCTCGCTGCCTTTCCCCGAAACAATCAGCGCAGCACCGACGAGCACGGCGCATCCCCCCAATAGCTGGAGCAGGCTAAAGGCTTCGCCAAACAACAACGCCGAAAACCCAAACGTGACAACAGGCTCCAGCGTGCTGAGCACCGATGCTTTCGTTGACCCGATCAGTTGCAAGCCGCGGAAGAAAAAACTGATGGCGACCACCGTAGAAAAAACAACGATCCCGAGCAGTGCCCACCACCCTTGTACGGCAAAAGACAGATCGACACCTCCGTCTTTTAACGCAATGAAAAAGGTAGAAATAGCAGCAAACAGGGCGATGTACGCAGACGTTACATAGGAAGAGACGCCTTTTACCACTCGATTTCCCACCACAATATACACGGAATAAAACAACGCCGCAGCGAGAGCCAACAGCACGCCAACCGGATGAATCCCACCAAATGACAAGCCGAGTACCAGTCCAAGACCGACGAGTGTAATCAGCATGGCGATGACAGTCTTTCTCGTCAACCGCTCCTTCTCGACGAAGTAGCTCAGTATGGCAACAAACACCGGAAATGTGTACAGCAGCAAGGCCGCCATTGAGGTCGGGATGTACTTTACCGCAGAGAAAAAGCTAAGGGATTGCAGCGTGTACAAAATCCCCCCGAGACAAAACATGGCAAGCACCTGTCTTTTCTCCAAGCGAAGCGGCTCCTTGCGCCAGAGCAGCAAACCGAAAAACAGGGCAGTAGCCAATAAAAACCGCAAAAACAAGAGCGTCGAAACAGACACACCCGCTTCGTAGGCGTACACAGCAAAAATAGACATGACGCCAAAGCCAGCAGCCGATCCAAAAATATACAACACACCGACATACAGCGGATTCACAACATTTCACCAGCTTTCTCGAGATGACAACGACTAGTGACGGGACAGGTCTGAGATTTTTACGGTCAGTGCTTCAACCCAGCCCCTTCTCTGCGGAATATGCGCGACGCGAGAAAAATAGTGAAGACCACATAGACAAGCAAGGAGCCAATCCCCAGGAGCGCATGCATCGGGTCGACCTTGCCGTAAAACACTTCCTTGGACAGAGCGACACCATTGAACACAGGCATCACGTAGTAATACGCGGGGATGTCCACCGGACTGACTGGCATCAGCATATACGATGGAACCATCGCCAAAAATATGACGGCACTCATATACGTCTGCCCCTCTTTAAAAGACTTGGCAATCGTACTCAAAACAAGCTCCAACCCTGCAAAAAGCGCCGCCAACAACAAAATAGTCACGATGAGCACTAACAAAGTGACAGGTGAGAAGAAGGCGAGTGTAAAATGATCTCCTTCCGTCCTCATTGGTCCCAGACGCATGGCCAGCGTGACAGAAATCAACGACGCTACTGCCCCCATGGTGCTCATAGTCATGACAGCCAACAGCTTTGCCGTGAGGATGTGCTGGGCCGCAATTGGCGCCGTCAACAGAGATTCGAGCGTTCCCCGCTCTCTCTCACCGGCGACAAGATCATTCGCTGCGGCCATTCCCGCTGATGCAAGTGAGACTACCAACATCAACGGAATGATGCCAGCCAGCATCCCTCCCGACTTCCTTTCTTCAGAGGCTGCATTTTGAAAGGTCGAGACAATCGGTTGAATCGTCTGCTCGGACAGGCCCGCTTGGGTCAACCTTTTCGCTACGACTTCTTTGCTATAGGCCACTACTGTCTGCTCGATCAACGTACGGGCATAGACTGATTTTTGATTGGTGGAGTCATAGGCAACCGATAGCTGACCCGTTTTGCCCGCCGCAATCTCTTCATCGAAGCCAGCAGGAATCGTCAAAATGGCGCGCAGTTGACCTGCTTGCAGGGCTTGCTCCGGATTGGACGGCTCCAGGATTTGAACGGCAGGATTTTTTTGCAAAACAGGTATCAATGAGGATGATCCTTGAACGGCTAACGGGATGTACATCCTCGCTTCTTTTTCCACATTGCTATAGGATGTTCCGAGCAAAAAGAAAACGAACGGAATGACGATCACGGGGATTAGCAACGTCCCCATCAAAGCCTTACGATCGCGAAACAAGTCCATCAGTTCTTTTTTCAGTACGGTCCAAACGACATGCGAGCCCATCAGCCTTCGCTCCCTTCCACGACAGCCATGAAAATGTCGTCCAGATCCTCTGTCCCAAACTGCTCGCGCAAAGCATCCAATCCTCCAGCGAACCGCAGCTTACCCTTGTGCATGAGCGCAACCCTTTTGCACAGCTTGTTAATCTCGCCCATGTTGTGACTGGAAAACAGGATCGTCTTCCCCTCTTCTTGCAGCCTTCTGACCATTCTTCGAAAGATTGTGGCAGCCGTTACATCCAGTCCTGTCGTCGGTTCATCCAGCAAAATGACATCCGGATCGTGTACGAGCGTCCGGGCAATTGCTACCTTTTGCTTCATTCCTCGCGAAAAGGCCCCGACTCGCCTGTCGATAAAATCATCCATCTCAAGCATCCGGCTCAGACTATCTATCCGCTCCTCCAGTGTCACTTGATCCATTCCGTATAGACGACCGAAGTACGCGATATTTTCCCTCGCTGTCAAACGGCTATAAAGACCCACGTCTCCCCCGAACAAAATGCCGATTCTGCGGCGCACTTCAAGTGGTTGCTGTCGAACGGAAAACCCACTAATCTCGATGTCTCCCTCGGTTGGGGTCAAAACCGTCGCCATCATGCGCATCGTCGTTGTTTTACCCGCACCGTTTTCCCCGAGAAGTCCGTAAACCTCACCTGCTTCCACGCGAAACGATACATGCTGGACCGCTGCGATCTCCTTGAACCGCTTGCTGACATCCTTGACCTCAATCAACAGCAGCCCCTCCTCTCCCGTATTTTTACTAGAATCGTACCTTCAGCAAGTACGACGCCCGCTTTTCTCCCGTAAACGTCACTTGTACAACACCCGTCTGCCCGCGTAAAACCCGCGGAATGGCGCCAGTGACATGAAATTCCCGGCGCTTCTCATCGACTCGCGCGACAGACACGGAGCCTGGGGGCGAAAAGACCTTGTCGCCTTCCAGTGTATAAAACGAAAGGGTGATTTCTCCCGCTTGCCCATGGGCCTCTCCCGAAAAACGGATGATCTCCATCATTCCAGATACCGCTGACACTCCCGTGAGGTCAAAAAGCGGGTGACGCAGGTTCGCGAGCCTCTGCCCTTTTTTCCAGTCCTGCACAAACGCATCAAACTCCTGCACGGCAACCATCCACACCGCTGAGGAAGTCGTAGAGACATGCGAAGGTATGGCGCCAAACATAAGCGCAGAAGACGTCATCAACAGCGGCAACCAAATAGAAAACATGCTAATTCCCTCCAATAATTGGTTGCCCTTAGCATGCCCTCACAAAAGTTACCCGTATGTGTCTTTGGCGAATCAGAATCTTTTGACTTTGAAAGCTGTAACCCTCGTATCCTACAGAGGATAACGCTCTTTCCACTTTGTCAGGGAAAAGTCTTCAAACAACGCGACAAAAGCCTCCGTATCATTTATATAATGACGGGTTTCTTTTGCCTCAGGATGCTTTTCCAGAAACAGAGTCGCTACTAAATGGCTGACAGGAACACCTTCTGCCTCTTGATCGTAAATGCCCCGCTCAGCGAGCACTTTGCCAAAATAACGTACATAGGTGACGGTTATTGTTTTTTCTTGACCATTTTCTTGCCACGTAGAAATGGAACGATCAAATGTATCAGACGGTGAACCACCTTTTCCAGGTGCCACACTTTCTCCTGCAACAGAAATGAGCTTCATGTACTTCCATCCTCCTTTTTCTTCCTGTACGTTCATTATAGGGGAGAGTGGAAATTGTTACAAATTGCTTTGTCATCTGCCATTGGAAAAACCACTGCCTTTATTTGTCTGATACACTAGACAGAACGGTTAAAAAAACTCCGAAATTTTTTTGTATTCCGTGTCAGATAATCCGTGAACCAGAAGTCTACATAGTAAATCAACAAATCACGAGGAGTTTTTGCGATGGATCACTTGATTATCAAGCCTAAGTCTCATGAGGAACACGACCAGACAGAAGACGAGATTTTGGTAGAGCAGGCAAAAGCCGGAGATCAGGAGGCATTCAGCGAGCTGGTCAGGCGTCATCGCTCCAAAGTATACGGCTATGCACGATCGTACACACAAGAAGCCTTTCTTGCCGAAGACATCGTTCAGGATGCCCTTATTCGCGCCTTTTTGCATCTAGGAACGTTGGTGGACAGCCGACGTTTCCTTCCTTGGCTGCACCGGATTGTGCGCAATCAGGCGTACACACGGCTTTCGAAGGGTTCGCAAAAAAGGGAAACTGTCTTCTCGAGTCTGGGCAAACAAACGCAAGAGCAGGAACCGACTGACTGGGAGGACCTCGATAGTATTCTGCACAGGCTGGGACGGTCTTGGTCGCACTCTGCGCAGAACACCAATCCCGAAGAGGTCATGGTGCGGCGTGAACTGTTTGAGACGATCAGGAGCCTGCTGTACTGCCTCAATCCTCGGGAGAGACGCATTGTGGAATCTCACTTTTTTGACCATTTGGCCCCTCATGAGATCGCCCACATGTTCCAGATGTCCCAGGCTAATGTCTACCAAGTGCTATCCCGTTCTCGCAAAAAACTGATTCAGGAAAAAACTCGTGTCGTTGTTGATCAATACATGAAGACGAGAAAGGTTGCGGGATGTATGAAACAAGCAGTATTGAATAAACCAGAAGCATTCACTATGCCTACTTGGGTTACTTGCGCAGCAGCACTATACGGAATGGTAGAGTCGACCGAACGAAAAATGTCTTTGCCTATGATACTTGGCCTGAGCGGGCATGCCTTTCGCTTGACGATCGTTCCTGAAAATATTCATATTGCGGGCCCGACGATGTTTCACTTTCAGCGAGTCTTGCAGCAGGGTTTGAAAAACATGGGCTTTGAATCTCGTGCCGTTACCTCGTATCATCTTTCCTGCGAACCAAGCATGAATGCCAATCAAGTAGAACCGTCGCTGCTCAGCCCGGAAGCACGCCAGAAGCGTCAGCTGTCTGTCCTCTTGCCAGAGGCATTGGAGCTGGTTCACCGCTCCATCGACAAAGGGCACCCTGTGCTTGCTTGGGACCTGTTCATGCCAGAGTTCGGATTGATCTACGGCTATAATGATGAAAAAAGAGTATTTTACGCAGGAGACAACTGCCGAAACGACAGTACCATTCCCTATGAAAACTTGGGGCGGGGTATCCTCGAGGAGCTTTTTGTCCTTGCCATCGACCGTGCGTTTCCGATCGATCAACGTACGATGCTCGCAAATGCCCTTCAATCTGCACTCGTTCATTATCGTGGAGAAGAACCGCAGGACGCGAGCTGCGTCAATGGTCTAGCCGCCTATGCTGCTTGGCAGGAAGCCTATGAAAAGGGAACGGTTGAGTCGAATGGCAACGCGTATACGACTGTGGTGAACGGGGATGCACGTCGCTACGCCTCTCTTTTCTGGAGCGAAATCGTTGATACGTGGACAGATTCTGTGTTTGATGAGGTTCGCCCACTGATGAAAGAAGCGGCTAGCTTGTACGGGGCGATTGCTGATGACTTAGACAGGTTAAGCAAGCTTTTCCCGTTCCCGGCTGGAGGCGAGCCGAACGATGCGGAGCAGGGTAAGCAGGCTATTGCGTTGTTGCAGGCGATTGAGCGAAATGAGCGGGCTGCCGTATCGGTACTGGAACAAATTCAGATGGGACTCATTGCAAATCAGGCATGCACATAAAAGGGACAGAAAAAAGAACGCAGTCAGAAAAGCTGCGTTCTTTTTCGTTCGAATTTATTCCTCGTATTCATCCCATTCAAGTGTGCCGTTTACAGCATCGATGTAAGGGGGATTTATCCATGCATATTGCATGCCCGGCTTGGCATCTTTCCCTTCCAGCACATAGCCCAATTCAAGATGCTCAGGAGTGAAATACTGCTTTTTGACAGCTTCTGGTGTCAGTGCCGTTTTCGGATCTGGGACCTTGACCCCTCTAAAATTAAATGGGGTACTGGATACCTCCAAAATATGACCAGCTTAATCCGTCGTACTGGATACCTCCAAAATATGACCAGCATAATCCGTCGCCACGTATATGCCCGTTCCATTTCCCAATAGCTCCAGCCCATTTAGTAACTTTGGATAATAAACAATACGGTATATTGCTAACGGATCAGTCAAAACTTCAGAGTCTACTTCTTCAACAGCGTTCGATAATTGAGGGGAGCCTATTTGTTTTCTTTTGTCTGCTCCCAATAACTCAAGCACTGCTTTTTCTGCCCGTTGCAAAATAACCTCGTCTGTCGCAATTTCCCCTTGCTTCCAAATAGGAAAACTAGCGCTGTACATGAACAGCTCTCCAGTTTTGCTGTCAAAGACAACAGTGGCACCCATGTCATTGGATTCGGGACTTCTCAGATAGAGCTTTAACAGTTTTTCATCCATCTCACTTTTCACAATCGTTCGTTTCGTCAATGCTTTCAATGCAGGCTCCAGCTTTTCTAAAGCAGCTACGATCTGAGTGGCCCGCTCCGGGAGCTTTTCCTCGCTTTTTGTAACAGTTGCAATGTGGCTAGGATGGATTTCAGGACTTGCAGCCAAGGCTGTTCCACTTGTTCCTGGCAACATCATTGCTATTGTCAATGCGATTGCTGTGCGTTTTCCATTTCGTTTCATTAAAACTTCTCCTTCTTTCTTAATCCCCTATCTCGTCCCACGTAAACGATCCGTTTACGGCATCGACAGTTGGCCAGCCTTTGCTGGTATCGAGTTTGTAGGCAAGAATGGGAGCATCATAATCACTAGATGTCGGCCAGATGTAAGTCAGCTTTACCGGTACATGTTTGGCGAAAATTTCAGCAACCTGCTGGCCTGTAACAGACGATTTGAGCACAGGATATTTACGAGCCTCTGTAGGCACTGAGGCTAGGAACTCTGCGACTTGTCCCTTTTTGGGCTCAATTACTACTCCGTAGGAATACTCCATGACTGGTATACCATTTTGTTTCTCGAAAAATAAAAAGCCGTACTGTTCTGCCGATTTCTCTTTCTCTTGTGTTTTATCCTGATTCGGATTCATCGCAAAAGCCAGTGGCTCATCTGGTTTCACCCGTTCATACATTTCAACCTGCCAATCGGCTGTTTTGGCATATGGCTCCAGGAAGGCAATCGCCTTTTGCAAGGACTGTTCTTTTGTGAGTGGGGCAGGAAGATTGGGGATATGCGTCCAATTCAAATAACCGCCAATTTCTCCTGATAGTTGGTCTACCACTACAGAAGCGTAATTGACTTCAACATAGTTCGCCCAATAATGATTGATTATGCCGTCCTGCTCCTCCTTTCGATAGGTCGAATACGTCTTCTTCGTATCTATTCCAAACAGGCGCTCTAAAATTTGTGTATCCGTTGCGTTTTTCTCAATGAATGGCTTTGCCTGAGGCTTCAAGGAAATATTTTTTAGATCAGCAGCATTTAGCTTGCCTTCCCCATTTTCTTCCCCCCATCCATCAACGATCTGCTTGCCTGTCAGTGCATCAAATACTGGAGATGTTCTTAACTTATACGCTAATCCAGGCTTACCTTCACTGCCTTCCCATACATAACCATGCTGGATACGTTCAGGTGTAAAAATCTGCTTCTGGATTGTCTCTTTTGCGACAGCTTTTTTCGGGTCACCAACCTGGATTCCTTTCAAATCGAGTGGTTGATACGAGATACCGATTAAATGACCAGCGGAATCCATATCTACATCTATGCCGAAACGCATTCCCTCTATTTCCAGACCGTTCAACAGAATCGGATAATAAACATTCCGGAATTCAATCGAATCTTCCACGATGGTTGACAATTGAGGGGCATCCGTCATACTTCGCTTCTTCGCCCCAAGCAACTCCTCAACGGCTTTATCGGCTTTTTTCAAAATGGCCTCATCTGTTGCTTTTTCTGTCTGGTCCCAAATGATAGTGGCAGCCTCGAAATCAACCATTTCCCCGCTATTGCGATCAAAAACGATATACGCATCCTGGTGTATGTTGTCTGGATGGTGCATAGTCAAGACCACTTGATTTTCATCTTGCTCGGAAACGAAAACTTCCCGAACTGTCAAAGCTTTCAAAGCAGGCTCCAGCTTCTCGAGAGCAGCAACAATCTCTACCGCACGAGCTGGCAGCTTTACTTCGTCTTCGGATTGAGTTTCTTCATTTTTCAAGATCATCTCCGGACTTGCAGCAAATGCCTGGGCACCCGTTCCCAGCAGCATGGTTGTCACTGCAAGAGCAGCCGTTGCACTTTTCCAATTTTGTGTCATAAACGTTTCTCCTAATCTGTTATGATGATAGCTACGCATTCTATCTTACTTTTTTTCCACTATTTAGCATAGACCACAGCACAAAAAAACAGCACTCTCCCTTTACAGAGAAAGTGCTGTCGTATGTTTTGCCCTACAGGCTGTTCAATACTTCCTGAATCAACTTGTTTACCATTCCCGGGTTTGCCTTACCTTTGGTTTGCTTCATGACCTGACCGACGAAGAAAGCTGCTGCTTTTTCGTTTCCAGACTTGAAGTCTGCCACGGCTTGCGGGTTGGAATTGACCGCATCGACGACAACTTGACGCAGAGCGCCCTCATCGCTGATTTGGACGAGTCCTTTTTCTTCGACGATCTGCTTCGGCTCTTTGCCGGTCTCTACCATCTCTTTGAAGACGGTTTTGGCGATTTTGGAGGAAATGGTTCCATCCTCGATCAGCTTGATCATCTCACCCAAGCCTTTTGGTGTCATTTTCACATCGGCAAACACCAGGTTGTTGGCGTTGAGGTGTGCCAACAGGTCAACCATCAGCCAGTTCGCTACTGACTTCGGATCTGCTCCTGTTTTCACAGTCTCATCAAAGAAATCAGCCGTCTCCTTGGAGATTGTAATGACTCCGGCATCATCCTTGGACAAGCCAAACTCGTTTACATAGCGTGCCTGACGTGCATCTGGCAGCTCTGGAATGGTTGCGCGAACCGCTTCAATCCACTCCTCGGAAATCTGCATGCGAACCAGATCAGGGTCTGGGAAGTAACGATAGTCGTGCGCTTCCTCTTTGGAACGCATCGTCAACGTCTTCTTGTTCGCTTCATCCCAACGGCGCGTTTCCTGAACGACTGTACCACCAGAAGAGAGGATCTCTGACTGACGCAACACCTCGTACTCTAGCCCCATTTGTACATTGCGGAAGGAGTTCATGTTTTTCAGCTCTGCTCTGGTTCCGAATTCCTCTTGATCGTATGGACGGATCGAAACGTTGGCGTCGCAGCGCAAGGAGCCTTGTTCCATACGGACGTCAGATACTTCCGTGTATTGAATGATTGCTTTCAGCTTTTCCAAATACGCACGCGCTTCTTCTGGCGTACGGATGTCTGGCTCGGAGACGATCTCTAAGAGCGGCACGCCTACGCGGTTGAAGTCAATCAAGGATTCTGCGCCAAAATCACTGTGCGTCAGCTTGCCCGCATCCTCTTCCAGATGCAGACGAGTGATCCCAATGCGCTTCGTCTCCCCGTTTACTTCGATGTCGATCCAGCCATTGTAGCCGATTGGCTGGTCAAACTGCGAAATTTGGTACGCTTTTGGCGAGTCTGGATAAAAGTAGTTCTTGCGGTCGAACTTGGTCTCGCGGGAAATCTCGCAGTTGAGGGCGAGTGCTGCTTTCATCGCGAATTCTACCGCTTGCTTGTTCGTTACAGGCAGTACACCTGGATGTCCCAAGCAAATCGGGCATGTATGTGTATTCGGCGGTGCACCAAATTCAGTCGGGCAGCCGCAAAAGATTTTACTGTTGGTCGATAGCTCGGCGTGAACCTCCAAGCCGATGACGGTTTCGTACTTGCTCATGCTCTTACCCCCTCACCCATTCCGGTTTGCGCCCGTAGAAGCCTGCTGTTTGCTCATACGCATGGGCTACGCGCAATACGGTGGATTCGTCAAATGCACGACCTACGATCTGCAAACCGATCGGCAGACCATTTTTGGAGAATCCGCACGGCACGCTGATCGCTGGCAATCCCGCCAGGTTTACAGGAACTGTGCAAATATCTTCGAGGTACATTTTCACCGGATCGTCTACGTTTTCGCCTACTTTGAAAGCCGTAGAAGGCGTAGTCGGATGCAGGATCACATCGTAGTCGGCAAAAATGTTGTTGAAGTCCTGAATGATCAGGGTACGTACCTGCTGTGCCTTTTTGTAGTAAGCGTCGTAGTAACCAGACGAGAGCGCGTAGGTTCCTAGCATGATGCGGCGCTTCACTTCTGGGCCAAAGCCTTGGCTGCGGGATTCCTTATACAGCTCGATCAAGTTTGCCGCATTGTCTGCACGTACACCATAGCGTACGCCGTCAAAACGAGCCAAGTTGGACGAAGCTTCAGACGAAGAAAGGAGATAGTAAGCTGGCACCGCATATTCCGTGTGTGGCATGGAAACCTCGCTCCATGTAGCACCCATGTTCTCCAGCTGCTTCAATGCTGCCAGAACAGCATCGCGAACCTCAGGGTCAATCCCTTCTCCGATCAACTCTTTCGGTACCCCGATACGCAGTCCTTTTACATCGCCAGTCAAGGCAGACAAGTAATCTGGAACTTCTACATTGGCAGAGGTAGAATCATATTCATCATGGCCCGCAATCGCTTGCAGCACATACGCGGAATCCTCTACGTTTTTCGTTACAGGCCCGATCTGATCCAGCGAGGACGCGAACGCGACCAGCCCAAAACGGGATACGCGTCCATACGTAGGCTTCAAGCCGACAACGCCACAAAAAGCAGCAGGCTGACGGATGGAGCCACCTGTATCAGAGCCAAGCGTGAAGTAAAAATGACGTGCAGCCATTGCTGCCGCCGAGCCACCAGAAGAACCGCCCGGCACATAGTCAGTGTTCCACGGGTTTTTCGCTGGGAAAAATCCGGAATTTTCGTTGGAGCCGCCCATTGCAAACTCGTCCATGTTCAGCTTCGCAACAATTACCGCATCGGCATCCTTCACCTTTTTGGATGCAGTCCCGTCGTGGACAGGATCGTAGTTCGCCAAAAATTTGCTCGCGCAAGTGGTGCGGATGTCTTTTGTAACTAGGTTGTCCTTCAGTCCAGCAGGCAAGCCGTAGAGAAGCCCCAGCTCCTCATTTCCTTTGACCAGACGCTTGTCCAATTGACGGGCATGAGCCAAGGCTCCCTCTTCATCTACATGCAGGACGGATTTGATTTCTCCATCATGCTCCTTGATGCTCGCGATGGAAGCCTGCACCAGATCCGTTACCGAAAGCTCTTTTGCGCGCAGGGCGCTATGTATCTCAGACAATCGCTTGTCAAACAGCGACACAGTGGGTTCCTCCCTTCTCGTTATCCAGTGGGTTATTCGAATACAGCCGGTACTTTAAACTGTCCGTCTTCGTGATCCGGTGCGTTTTTCAGCACGTCCTCACGCGGCAGTGACGGTCTGTTTACGTCTTCGCGCATGACGTTTTTCACGTCTGTAGCATGGCTGGTTGGCTCAATATTGGATGTATCGAGCTCATTTAACTTGGCAGCAAAATCAAGAATCGCATTCAGGTCTTTTGTGTACCGCTCCGCTTCTTCCTCAGTGAGCTGCAAACGGGCCAAATTAGCTACGTGTTCTACTTCTTTGCGAGTAATGGCACTCATTCTTTCCACCTCCGAATCGTATCACATAACTTTGATCTTACTTGAAAAGAGCAGGTTCAGTCAATTTTCGTAGGGATTTCAACAGGGAAAACAAATAATGTTCTCGGCAAAAAAATATTGATCGATTGTTCGCCATTAAAAACTTTGTCTGGCTGTTGTGGTGGGGAGGANNGACTCCATGCAAAAAGCGAAACCGCGTCCAAAGTAGTCCTTTCAGGATGTGTTTTCAGAGGTGGACGCTTAAGAGCGTGTTTCGCTTTTTGCATTCCGTCTCGGTCGGTGTACCAAAGATCTTCGCTTTTTTCTCCTGTTTCCTCTACAAGCGATCAGTGTTAAACGGGTCTTAAAAGACTTAAAAGATGGAAGAATGTAATCAGTTACGCCAGAGAAGAATATTTCCAGACGTAGCGACTTGTGGAGTCCTACCGAGCGGAGAAGCGATTGGCGGGCAAAAGAAACGCAACGTGCCCCTACTACGAAGCGGCTACCACTTTTGCGTTTCCCCGTTAATCGCTTCGGAGCGGACAGTCTCAGCCCCCAGCAGGACGGAGCCTGGAGCCTAGACTGGAAATATTCTTCTCCTCACCACAGCCACATCTACTAAGAAAAACAAGTCCAAGGCATTTGCCCTGGACTGTGCGTCTTCTATCGTTTGCTATTCCGCCTTCTTTTTCGCCAAGGCCTGCCCCATCAAGAGAGGCTTCCCTTGTTCAACGCCTGTTGCCCAATCGAGCTCGTTGGACTCCAACAGCAAAATGACGGTTGATCCAAATTCGAACCAGCCCAGCTCCGCCCCTTTTTCATAGCGAGGGGTCTCAGCAATCTTCTCGTGGGTTTGACGACCGTGCTTGATGTTCGTCGTAGCTGTGTTGTAGCAGACCTTCACGCTGCCTACAAACAAAGCCCCTACTTTAACCAAGGCCATATCGCCCAGGTCGTCTGTTTTGATGTGAGTTACCAAGCGTTCATTGCGGGCAAACAAACGGTCTACGTTTTCAATCCCGAGCTGGTTGACTGGATAGAGTCTGCCAGGCAAATAGCAGTAACTGCTCAAATCGCCCGCTACTGGCATATGAATCCGGTGGTAGTCTCTTGGACTCAAATAAATCGTGATAAATTTACCACCGTAGTAACGCTTGGCCTCTTCCTCCGAACCGCCCAACAGCTCAATCACACTGAACGCTTTTCCCTTTGCTTGAATCAAGGTACCTTCGCAAATATCACCTAACTGCGATACGGTTCCATCTACCGGGCTGACAATCGTATCTGGTCCAGGTGCAATCGGTCTCGCTGCGGGCTTCAGGCGTCGGGTAAAAAACTCCTTCAGCGTACGGTATTCCGAAGCCGGCTTTTCTATGATAGACGTATCAATTTCATAATGCTTTATGTATCGTTGAATCGCTAATCGACTAAAGGGAGTAGCGGTAATTTTACCCATAGTCCGTGACATCGCGTTTTGTGGCAAGCGATGGATGAGACCTGGGAGCAGCTTTTTGCCCATAAGAAATGCTCCTTCGTAAAACAACAATACCCTTACTTTACCACTTCTGCTAACAGCCAGTAAACCCCGCACTATTACCAGCGGTTCATCATTTTCTTCGACGGTCTTGCTATACTATAATCATTCTAACAAGCCAACTATCAGTGGTTGTTCGAAAAGTCGACTTTTTGAACACACATTATCAGGAGATATCGGTTATGGTGAAGAAGCTCGATTTTACTACACTCGTCAGTCAACATGGTGATATTCTAACCAGTCTATTCGATCACATGTCGGACATGTTCTTTCTCATGGCTGTCGAACAAGCTGCGGACGGGGAGTATCAGTTCCGCTATGTCTTAATGAATCCATCCGCTATGCAAAATGCCCAATTGTGCGAGGAAGCATTCGGAAAAAGGTTTGAAGACGTTTATCCTCATGAGAAAGCCAGCTTATTGCAGCACATGTACACACAGGCAGTAAAAAGCGGGAGTCCGATCCACTTTACCGCCAATGGTGACATCATTGGTGAATCCATTCTTTCTCCTGTTTACGATAGTAACGGCGTATGTACGCATGTATTTTCCATTACCCGCGATGTTACTGAGCGAACGAACCTGGAGTCACAACTGGCCTATATGGCGTATCATGATGTGCTCACCGGATTGCCCAACAGGCGTCTTCTTTCCGAAAAGCTCCGGCAAGCTCTGAAAGCCGCCCAATCAAAACAGGAGATGGTCGCTGCCCTCTATTTGGACTGTGATCGCTTTAAGGAAATCAACGATACGTGGGGACATGACACAGGAGATCTGTTTTTGCAGATGCTGGCTACGCGCCTCAAGTCATCTGTTCGTGATGGAGATATCGTTGCACGGTTGGGTGGAGATGAGTTTGTCATCATCCTAACAGGCATTCACTCCGAACATCAGGTCGAAAAAATTGCCAACCGCATCATGCTTGCGACGCAAGAACCATGGATGATTGAGGATCGAGCCATACCGTTTTCCACTAGTATAGGCATTGCCCTCTACCCGGCATCGGCAAGCGAAGCTGAACAACTGTTGAGCAATGCAGACAAAGCACTTTATCAGGCCAAAAAAACAGGGCGTAATCGATTCTCTTTCTTTGACTCCATTGATTATTGACTGTAAAACAAAAACACAGCCAAGACGGAGAACAGCAAGCTCACCACATACAGGATCATGACGGTTTGCTTCGTAGACAACCCCCTAGACAGGAGTCGATGATGAACGTGCCGACGATCCGCTTGGTACATGGGAGAGCCTGCTAAAAGCCGACTGATGATGACCTGTATGGTGTCCATGACGGGCAAGCCTACTGCCAGCACAGTCACGACTAACGAAATGAGCGTTGCCCCTTTCATCGTTCCTTCCAACGAGATAACGCCAAGAGCGAATCCCAAAAACATCGATCCCGCGTCACCCATAAAAATTTTCGCCGGATAGAAATTAAAGCGTAGAAAAGCAAGTGCGGCACCTGCCAGTGCGACTGCCAATAATGCCGTTAATTCCTGACCTTTGATCATGGACAAAAAGAACAATGTCACCGCTGAAATCACTGTAGCACCTGCTGCTAGTCCGTCCACACCATCCAAAAAATTCACCATATTGATCAAGCCGACAATCCACAGGACGGTCATCAGCAGGGAAGCAAGGATTGGAAAGGAGATATACGTCCCGTCCTCTCCCCCCAACCACATCAAATTGATTCCACGAAAGCGAATGTCCATGAGGAATGTCATCGTAGCTACCAATAGCTGCACAATCAGCTTCGGCATTGCGGGAAATTCTTTTTTCTTCGCCTTGTACGTATCGTCTACCCATCCAATGGCCACCAGCATGGCCCCTCCAACTGCCAAAACTGCAACGGTTTTTTGCGCCCCTGCAAAAAAAGTTGACACCAATAAGAGACCGACGAACATCGCCAGACCACCAGATAACGGGATCGGTCTGCTATGTCCCTTTCTCCCCTTTGGCATATCCAACAGCTTTGTTTTCCAGGCCAGCCAATTCGCTACTGGCATCAACAAATACACAACAAAAAACGAGGAGAGTCCTGACACGATATAAGTAAACAGCTACCCTCACCTGCTTTGCCCTTCATTTTGTCTTTAGTGTGGACAAAATGGGAACAAAAAAGCCGCCCCTGTAAAAGAGGCAGCCTTTTTTATTGTGAAGCTTACAGTTTTTCGGAAACCATTTTTGCTTGTGTGAAGAGCAGGAGGTAGTCTGGTCCACCCGCTTTGGAGTCTGTACCGGACATGTTGAAGCCTCCGAATGGATGTACACCTACCAAAGCGCCTGTGCACTTGCGGTTGAAGTACAGGTTACCTGCATGGAACTCTTCGCGAGCGCGCTCCAGGTTTTCACGGTTGCGGCTGATGACAGCGCCAGTCAAACCGTACTCAGTGTTGTTCGCGATTTCCAATGCATGATCGAAATCGTTCGCTTTCGTGAAAGCTACCACTGGGCCGAAGATTTCTTCTTGCATGATGCGAGCTTGTGGATCTACATCTGCAAACACAGTTGGCATGATGAAGTAGCCAGATTCTGGGCCTTTTTCGCCACCTGCAACCAGTTTGCCTTCTGATTTACCGATCTCGATGTATTCGAGGATTTTGTTGTATGCTTTCTCGTCAACTACAGGACCTGTGTAGAAATCGTTGGTTCTGATGTCGCCTACAGTCAGTTGTTTTGTCAGTTCTACTACGCGGCCCAATACTTGATCGTACACGTCTTGGTGAACGATGGCACGGGAGCAAGCGGAACATTTTTGACCGGAGAAGCCGAATGCAGAAGCCACGATGGACTGTGCAGCCAATTCGATATCGCTATCGTTGTCAACCACGATGGAGTCTTTACCGCCCATCTCAGCTACCAAACGCTTCATCCATTTTTGACCTGGACGGTGTTTCGCAGCCAGCTCGTTGATACGCAGACCTACGTCACGGGAGCCTGTAAAGCTGATGAAACGTGTCAGGTTGTGCTCTACGAGGTAATCGCCGATTTCGCTACCGGAACCTGGTACGAAATTCACAACACCAGCTGGTACGCCAGCGTCTTCGAGGATTTCCATGAATTTCGCAGCGATAACTGGAGTCGTAGAAGCAGGCTTCAATACGACCGTGTTACCTGCTACGAGAGCTGCTGTCGTCATACCAGCCATGATCGCCAGAGGGAAGTTCCAAGGCGGGATTACGATACCTACGCCAAGTGGAACGTAGTACAGTTCGTTGTCCTCATCCGGGATACGTGGCAAGTCATGGCGCTGGGACAGCTTATCCATTTGACGGCCATAGTATTCCATGAAGTCGATTGCTTCTGCTGTGTCAGCATCAGCTTCTGCCCAGCTTTTTCCTGCTTCTTTTACGAGCCAAGCAGAGAACTCATGCTTGCGGCGACGCAGGATTGCTGCTGCTTTATACAGATAGCGGGAACGTGATTGTGCAGGCACTTTTTTCCATGTTTCGAAAGTGCTAGCAGCTGTTTGGATCGCTTTTTCAGCCAGTGCTTGGTCAGCCTGGGAAACAACGCCCACTACTTGTTCTTTATTAGAAGGGTTGAAGGAGCTGGATTTCTTTTCAGTTGTGATGCGTTCGCCGCCGATGATAAGCGCATACTCACGGCCAAGCTCACTTTCTACCTTAGCGAGCGCTTCTTCAAATGCCTTTTTATTTTCTGGCAGACTAAAATTGGTGAACGCCTCGTTTTTGAATTCCACTTGCATCTGTGACGCCTCCTTATCGATATCTTCCATGTTCGGATCACTCATAAAACATATGCAAGGATCATACCAATAAAACAATTAAAGGCTCGACTCTATTAGTGTTTGCATTTTTGCCGAAAAATCACCGCCAAGATTCAAGAAGTATTTCGAACACTTTTGTACACACACCGCTCATAACTTTACACTTTTGTTCAACTCGCTATCTTTTGTGTACAAAAAAGCACCTGAATTACTCACCTTCTCAGGCAATCATTCGGGTGCTTGTTGCTTTTCCTTATTGTCGGTAAATATGCATATACGGCTCACCACTTGTCGGTCGAATATAGAGCGACAATGGTTTGTTCATCGACTGTACGTACAGGTTTACGTGAACGTTTTTGTCGAAGAGCTGATTAATACTTCCTGCTGCAAATTGAGTAAACTGCAATACCTCTGTTCTGGAGTCATACTCTGCCGTAGCTGTGATTGTCATTTCCGTTAGCCTGCCATCCATGAAGCGCCCCAGACCAGTCATCCCGATGTACTCACCGAAATAACCCTTGGACTGGCGCATGAGCTTATCGTACTGCAAGGACACCTCTGGGTACTTCTTCTCGGCCTCTGGGCTCGGGAATAGTAAAAATTGCTCTTCAATCTGCAACCACTTAGATACAGTCGCTTCATTCGCCCCTACTGTTCCTGACATGATAAAGTTCCCAGGCACCAGGGAAGAATTCGCTTCTGGTACTTGATACATCAAAATCAATATCGGAACCTGCGGGCTGTTGGCACGTACAGACTGCACAATACGAGCTGCGACCTGCTGACCTTTTGCCTGCAATTCCTGCGTCGTGTACACCTTGTCTTGACCGGTTGCATCCTGGTAGTTGGGCGAGAGTGATAAGCCCAACACCATGCCAGCCAAGCTCTTATCCTTTTTACTCAGGTAATCGTGCTCCAACACGTGTACCAGAATCCCACTCTTCTTTTTCCCGTTTGCTCCGCCCGTCTTTTCCTGTGCGATCCACTGGGTTACTTGCTCCTTTTTCACCACTTGACCTTCTTGGAAATAATAATCGGACGTCGGGAACGTCTCCCGGGCAAACTCCATCAGGCCTAATTCAAGGTGACTGAAATCGATGCGATATCTCGTATCAGCAAGCATTCCTCGTGTCTGGTTCGGCTGGTACGGGGTAATGCTGCCGTAGTAATCCTCAGATACTTCTACTACCTCCGACAAGGACGGTGTAGTAGGCTCAGGAGCTTTGTCCTTGCCTCCAGGTATCAACGAGCAGCCAGTCAATGCCATCACAAGAAGTAAAGCTGTCAAGAACCTGCATCCTGTCAAAAACTTCACTTTCATAGATTACTCCTTTTCGTATCCAAAAGTGGGCGATGTACAAATCATTCGTTCCACTTGATCCATCGCTTGTCTTCGAGCTTGTAGATCAATGCCGATTCGCCAATTCCCACCCATTTTGTGTTCTCGCCACCTGAAGCAATGACAATCAGCTTTTCTGGTGAGCGAGCATCAAGCAAACGCCATTCGCCCTTGATTTTTTCATAGATACCTTGTTCGGTTGCGACAGCGAGAGTGCCAGTTCGTCTGTTTATGGCGAGCGAATAGATCTGCTGTGCTCCGGGAATCGCCTCTGTCTTCCACTGCCCCTCTTCATTATAGAGCAAGCTGAATTGGGCCGCTACATAGAGACGGTCTTGTTCTGGATCAAAGTCCATGGCAAATACTTCCTGATCCATTGGCTGCCACAAGCTCCATGATTGGGCCTCGTCCGTCGATTGATAAATGCCTTCACCCGAGACAAAGGCAAACAGACGCACTTCGTTACCTTGGCGACTCCCCACAAAGCTGCTGATATTCGCAGGCTCTGGCAACCCATTGTTGACAGAAGTCCACTTTTTACCGCCATCTGTTGAATGAAGAACCCCATCAATCCCACCGACAAATATTTGCTTCGGATCATCCGGGTCCACAAACCAGCCTTCGATTGTATACTGCTCTAAATCTGTCGAGAGAGATCCCCACGATCCACCACCAGCCGAGCTATACAGCCCTGAATTGGTACCAACCCATATTTGACGAGCATCATCGGTCATCATCAGATTGTGAATGGTTGCTCCCTGCTCCAATACGTCCTGATAGGTCAAGTTCCCTTGTAGAGCAGCAGCTGTAACTGTTGGAGGATTCGTATTGATTTGTTCACTGCCAGTACTGCTGCTACTTCCACAGCCAACCATTTGCAGCATGGCTATTGTACCGATTCCCCATTTCAGGAAGCTATTCATGCTCTTCACGTCCCTTCCCTTACTCATCCGTTGTCGCCACCGTTTTCTTAGGCGTTGCTCTCCAATACTTGCAGGAAGCCTGCTTCGTCCATAACAGCCACGCCTAGTTTTTCTGCCTTCTCCAGCTTGGAGCCGGCCTTCTCGCCTGCAATCACCAGGTCTGTCTTCTTGCTGACGCTGCCTGTTACCTTGCCACCCAAGCGCGCAATCGCTTCCTCTGCCTCCTGCCGCGACATTTGCGTCAGTGTGCCGGTCAGAACGATTGTTTTGCCTGAGAATGGGAGGTCTGTGCCACTTTCAATGCGGATTCCTTTGTACTCCATGTTCACTCCGGCCGCTCTCAGTCTCTCAATAACAGCCTGAGCCTGCGGCTGTGCGAAGTAGTTCACGAGACTCGCAGCCATTTTCGGCCCGATCTCATCGATTTGCGTAATCTCTTCTTCAGATGCCTGCATAATGGCATCGATATTGCCAAAATGCTCTGCGAGAACACGTGCCGCCTTGGCTCCGACCAAGCGAATGCCAAGACCAAACAATACGCGCTCCAGCGAGTTCTCCTTGCTCGCCTCAATAGCCGCGAGCAAATTATCTACAGACTTTTCACCCATGCGCTCCATGCCCAGTAGAACATCGCGCTGCTGGTGCAAGAAATAAAGGTCAGCGACACTGTGGATAATACCGTCGCGATATAGCTGTGCGACCACTTTTTCCCCCAAGCCGTCAATGTTCATGGCTGTTCGGGACACGAAATGAATCATGCCTTCACGGATCAGTGCCGGACACATTGGATTGATGCAGCGCAGAGCTACTTCTTCTTCCAAGCGTACCAGCTCACTCCCACATTCCGGGCAATGCGTTGGCATGGCAAACGGTACTTCATTTCCAGTGCGACGCTCAGGCAAGACGGCGATAATCTCCGGGATAATGTCCCCTGCTTTTTTGACGACAACATGATCGCCGATAAGGAGACCTTTTTCCCGAATAATATCTTCGTTGTGCAAGGAAGCACGCTTCACGGTCGTACCTGCCAGACTGACTGGCTTCAATAAAGCAGTCGGGGTGACATTCCCTGTACGACCCACAGATACTTCAATACCTTCGAGAATCGTAACCGCTTCTTCAGCAGGGAACTTGTATGCGATAGCCCAACGCGGACTTTTCGCAGTAAATCCGAGCTCCTCCTGCTGAGCGTAGCTGTCGACCTTGATCACCATGCCGTCGATTTCATAAGGCAAATGAGGACGTTTCTCTGTCCAGCTTGTAATAAAAGCGAGCAGTTCATCGATGTCGTCAAATACACGTCGCTCCTTATTCACCATGAAGCCGAGCGTCTCCAGCAAATCAAGCCCTTCACTGTGCGATTCCACTGTCTCTCCCTGCAAATCGCCAATGCCGTAAATAAACGTATCCAGCTGACGGGATGCGGCAATCTTCGGATCGAGTTGACGGAGCGAGCCTGCTGCGGAATTACGCGGATTGGCAAATAACGCTTCTCCACGCTCCTCGCGCTCTTTGTTCAGCTTTTCAAAAGCTCCTTTGGACATGTATGCCTCACCGCGAACCTCAAGGGTTACCGGCTTCGTCAGGCGCAAAGGAATGGAACGAATCGTTTTCAGGTTTTGTGTGATGTCTTCGCCTGTTGTTCCGTCTCCACGTGTAGCTCCACGGACGAACAGCCCATTTTCATAATGAAGGGACACGGCCAGACCATCAATTTTCAGTTCAGCTACATATCGGACAGCCTGACTGCCAACGGCCTGACGCACTCGGCGGTCAAAATCCCTGATATCCTCTTCATTAAAGGCGTTGCCAAGACTGAGCATCGGTGTCTTATGAACGACCTTTTCAAAGAAAGGCAGCGGTTCTCCCCCTACGCGCAAGGAAGGAGAATCAGGTGACTGCAAATCAGGGAAGCTGGTTTCAAGCTCTTTTAGCTCCCGCATCAATTGATCGTATTCCTGGTCAGAAATCTCAGGTCGATCCTCTTCATGGTAAAGACGGTTATGCCGCTCAATTAGTTTCGCTAATTCTTTTATTTTTGTTTCCGCCGTCAATCGATCCATCTCGTTCATCCTTTCATACTCATACCTGTTCAAAAAGTTGGCTTTTCAGCACCGAGATAATGGCGAGAACCGCACGAAGGAGGAGCGGAGTGTAGGTACCTACATGAGCACCGGACTTCGAAGGTGAACGCCATTATCGATGCGAATAAGCTTCCCGGACTGCTTCGTGATCAAAAGACGACTTTTTGAACTACCTTTTTTGCGATTGGCTGTATTTGCATATGCACACTATCCTTTTTGAATAGGGGCGAACTTCGCTAATAGCTTTTTAATGCCAGTCGGACTTGGGAAAGCAATGTCGAGCTCCATGTCGTCGCCCGTTCCTTTTACTTTGACGACCGTACCGTTGCCCCATTTGCCATGCGCCACTCTATCGCCAACCTTCCAATCAACGCCTGCTCCTTGACCGTGTCCAGGCAGTTTTTCACCCGCCGGACGGGTAAACGTAGCAGGTGTGCTGCTTGCAGTTCGCTGACCCATGCCAAATTTCGAAGCAGAGCCTGCTTGTGAGGAGGACGCTCCAAACGGTCTTGCTCCCGTATCACGTCCGAATGCACTGCCATCACGCTGTCCGAACGCACTGCTGCGTCCACCGCCGCCGAAGCCTCGGTCTGCTGTCGCTGGATTTCCTTCCAACAGCTCAGCCGGAATTTCTTGCAGGAAGCGAGACGGCGCATTCACATTGGTCCGTCCAAACAACGTCCGCATACGGGCACATGTCATGTACAGACGTTCCTCCGCCCGTGTAATTCCCACGTAAGCCAGACGGCGCTCTTCCTCCATCTCGGTATCGTCAAACAAAGAGCGGCTATGCGGGAAGACACCTTCCTCGCAACCAACCAGGAACACGACAGGGAACTCCAGCCCTTTGGCGCTGTGCAAGGTCATTAATACGACCTGCCCCTCTGCCGATACTTCCTCCTGGGCACCGTCATCCCCTAAGGAATCAATGTCTGCCACCAGCGCGAGGTCGGTCAGGAAGGCAAGCAAGCTCTTGTCTTCATTTTTGCGCTCGAACTCCTGGGTTACAGACAGGAACTCCTCGATATTCTCCAGGCGTGCCTGAGCTTCTAGTGTTTTTTCTTCTTTTAAAGAATCGCGGTATCCAGAGCGCTTCAGCACCTCTTCTACCAGCTCAGTCACACTCAAGTAATCGGTCATTTGCATCAAATTCGAGATGAGATCATTAAAGGACAGGATCGCATTTGTCGTGCGTGAAGGCAGCCCCATATAAGCCGTCTCCTGAATCGCTTGGAAAAGGGACTGACCATTTGCGTTCGCATACGCTTGTAGTTTATCGACTGTCGTATCCCCGATATTACGCTTCGGTACGTTGATAATACGCTGCAAGCTGATATCGTCATCCGGATTGGAGATGAGACGCAAATAAGCCAAGATATCTTTAATCTCTTTGCGATCGTAGAACTTGGTTCCGCCGACGATGGTGTACGGAATGTTCGACTTGATGAAAACTTCCTCCACCACGCGGGACTGTGCATTCGTCCGATACAGGACCGCAAATTTGTCGTAGCGCTTGTACTGTGCCATCTGCTTGCGAATCGTATCGACAATAAAATACGACTCGTCATGCTCGGAATCTCCCTGGAAGCACATGATCTTGTCGCCGCCCGGATTCTCCGTCCAGAGCTTCTTCTCCTTGCGCAGCTTGTTGTTGGCAATGACCTGGTTCGCCGCCTGCAAAATCGTTTTGGTGGAGCGATAATTTTGCTCGAGCTTAATGAGCTTGGCTTCCGGATAGTCTTTTTCAAAGTTTAAGATGATCGAGATATCTGCCCCGCGCCATTTATAAATACTTTGGTCAGCATCCCCTACGCAGCATACATTTCGAAACTTGTCTGCCAGCATGGAAATCAAAAGGTATTGCGCCCGGTTGGTATCCTGATACTCGTCAACGTGTATGTAACGGAATTTCTTTTGATAAAACTCCAATACTTCCGGCACTTCTTTAAACAGACGAACCGTCGTCATGATCAGATCGTCGAAGTCCAGCGACTGGTTATTTCTCAGCTTTTTCTGATAAGCCGTGTAAACCTTGGCTGCCACTTGTGCAAATGGATCGCCTGCAAGACGCGTATAGGTTTCTGGATCGGTCAGCTCGTTTTTCGCTCCGCTGATCGCAGCCAAAATCGAACGCGGCTCATACTGCTTCGGATCGATGTTCAATTCTTTTAAACATTGTTTGACGACAGACAACTGGTCACCCGCATCCAAAATGGAAAAGCTGCGATTGATACCGAGTCGGTCGATATCCCTGCGCAAAATCCGCACACACAAGGAGTGAAATGTCGACAGCCATGCATCCTGCGCTGCTGCTCCACCAATAATGGCAGCCACACGGTTTTGCATCTCCCGTGCTGCTTTGTTGGTGAAGGTGATCGCCAAAATGCTCCAAGGCGCTACCTGTTTGGCACTGATCAGGTAAGCGATACGCTGTGTCAGGACTTTGGTCTTGCCGCTACCCGCACCGGCCAGAATCAAGACGGGGCCTTCTGTTGTAAGCACTGCTTCCCGCTGCTCCGGGTTCAGGCCTGCTGTGAAACGATCTGCAAAAGACATATGTATAAATCCACCTTTCCACGTTCCCTAGACGAAAGCATATGTTCCTATTTTCGCACAGATCGCAGTGGAGTTCCAGTTCGTATCACGAACAGGAAAGATCATCCTTTCGGCAGCAAAGGCTCGTACATCAAATACGCCCGATTCTGCGTCAGCCATTCTTGCTCCACCCATTCTCCTTCCAGCGAGTAAACATCACGGTACAATTCATTCTTCCGTTCATACCCTCCCCAAATTGATGGGCGGATCTCATGTTCTTTCTCGATAATGACATACGTCCGTGTCGGTGGTATGTCTGAACGCCATTCCCCTACCAAATGTGTATCGGTCAGGTAGACATGCAGTTGAAAGGGCTGATGCGTCTGGTTGGCGATTTGCAGATCCAGATAGTTATAGAAACAAGTCGCTCCACTTCCGAACGGCTGTGTCCGATTCGAATCGGGAAAAACATCGTAGCTATGTCGATGCCGTTCCGTCACTGTCAATGTCGTATGCAGGGTCATCCAGTACAGCAGATTCGAGAGCTGACAAAGTCCTCCGCCAACTCCGGCTGTGACGCGTCCCTGTGAGAGCAGCATGCCCTCTACATAGCCTTTGCTACGGGTCGGCTTGCCAATCTGCTTCCAGTACGAAAAGGTTTCTCCGGGATGAATGATCAATCCGCCTAGTCGCGCAATCGCCAGACGCAAGTTGATCACTTTGTTGTGCTGCATCCACATTTCCACGTTCTGCAATGGGCGTAACAAAATCGTTTGATGAGAATAATGGACATAACGCAACAATTCGCTTCTTTTCTCATGAGCGAACCTCGTTTGACCAAATGTCCATTGTACATACCTTTTCCAACGAAAATAAGCCATGCCTGCTGCCAGACGCCACTTTCCCCGTGCGATCGGTTTCATTGCCCACCCCGACTTCCTGATTATTACAATAGACGCAGGAGTTTGGTAGGAAGTTGCGGTCGGGGACTGGGGAGTCCCACACTTCTTACACTTTTGTAAGCGAGACGTAAGCAAATGCCATTTCTCCTCAATCCCCGTATGAGCTAGGATAGGAAAAGTGCGCGATCGGACGACTAACAACGAGAGAAGGAAGTGATGGGATTGAAAGAAAACGCACCTACCATGAACCAACGAATTGATACATTAGATACCGTACGGGGCTTCGCCTTAATGGGCATTCTCCTCGTCAACATCGTGGCATTGCTGTATGCACAAACACCCGAAATAGGAAGTGTGGACCACTGGCTGTTCCAGTTTTTCAATTTCTTTGTGGAATCTCGCTTCTTCGAGATCTTTTCCTTCTTGTTTGGCGTGGGCTTCTATATTTTCATCAGTCGGGCAAAAGAAAAAGGCGCCAACAGCACCGTTTTGTTCATTCGCCGTCTGATTGCGCTACTCGCTCTTGGCTTTGTGCATAAAATGTTTCATCCTGGCGAAGCACTCTTCATCTACGCCATCTTCGGATTCATCTTATTGCCTTTTTATCGATTGAAGGCGCGAACCAATCTGATCATCGGCCTACTACTATCTATCGCTGTTTGCGCTACCGGCTTCAAGCCGCTTTTGGTGCTTCCGTTGTTTATTTTAGGACTTGCTGTCGGACAGTACGGAGTATTTCAAGATATTCCAAGGTTTTTGCCTGTGATCAAAAAAGTGCAGGGAGTAACCCTCGTACTTTCGTTACTCGGGTTGTATGTACAATACCAGCTGACTCCAGCCGATCCGTCTATGGCTGGTGCGAACCTAGTTGTGGATGAAACGATATCGGAAGAAACACTTCAGCAGCTAATGAACTACACGATTTCCTTGACCTCCACAGGTCTTGTCATGGCTGCCTTTTACACGGCGACTTTAATCCGGGTACTGCAAAACAAAACCGCCCAGACCATTCTCTCTCCGCTGACCAGCTACGGTCGCATGGCTTTGACAAACTACGTCGGTCAAACTGTGTTGATCGTTGGTGGAAGCTATTTGTTCGATTGGTTTGGCAATCTCGGCTACCTGCAAACGACACTGATCTGCCTTGGTATCTACGTGGTGCAAATGGTATTTAGCGCACTCTGGCTGGCTGTCTTCCGCATGGGGCCACTTGAGTGGGTATGGAGATTATTTACGTATATGAAAATCACACCGATCCAAAAATAAACAATCGAAGAC
>NZ_PXZM01000066.1 GCF_003013395.1 Brevibacillus fortis
GTTTTAAATTGGGTGAGTAGCTCTTCCACTTTCTTTTCATCTACGCTGATTGTATGAACGGCTTGTTGACTTGATGTCGACGAGTCCGACTGTGAGCTGGTAGCAGATTGTTGTGTGACAGCTGCGGGGGACGCTGAACTGCTGCATCCAACTACACCTGTCAGTAGCAAAGCAATCATCCCGGTTTTCCATCCTGCGTGTTTCAATGTACGTAGCCTCCTGAAAATTTATGATAATGAGAATCAATATCTATTGGAACGATTATGATTATATAGAGAATGATTACTATTATCAATAAGAATTTTCCATAGAAAAGAATGGCGAAAATAGGAGAAAAACCGCGGAAAAAAGAGGAAAAGTAGAGGGGGGCTGTGGCAAGAGCGAAGGCTGCCCGGAGCGTTTATCATGGGGGTCTGGCAATTTCGTAAGCGAGATGTCCGGGCAGCGAGAAAAAATAAAGCGACAATCTAAATCTTGCTGCCGCCTAGCGCATCCGAAAAAGCTTCTGCCAAATCGATGTTTTCCGTTCAGCGTCTCTGATTTTGGCTAACTCGATTTTGGCATCCATGATGTCATTCATTGCCTTGGTCAAGCGGCGATCCCGTTCCTTCAGATTGTTGGTAATATAGGTTTCCTGCTTTTCTACACGTGCTAACAGCGCTAAGTACGCAACGTCCTGTTGCTGGACATGGGAAGCCAAGACATGCAGCTTTTCATCCAGCTCTTCAATGGCAGAGTGGTTCAAAGCCAGATGTGAGGAAACAGGGGGGAATGCAACCGCAACGGCCGTTTCCTTTCGGGCAGGTTCAGGCGAGCTTTGCGTAGCAACCATTCGGGCAGCCTCATCTTGTGGAATGAGTTGATCCTTTGTTAGGCTATAAAATCGCTGAAGACACGTAATATCTACCTGCCTGTACTCGCGACGATTCTGACTATCCCGCAAAAACCAGTAGCCGTGCTGTTCCAAGAGCATGCTCCACTTTCGCAAGGTACTCGCCCCAATACCTAACAGTCCTGCAACATCTCTGCCACTGTACGTTCTCTCCCGTGCCAATAATTCGATAACCTCTCCCATGGAAATCCCTCCTCTACGAAAGTCCGCTCATCTCTTCCTATACCGTTTCTGTACGTGAAAATGGTTTTCCTTTTGGAATCGTGCGACAAAATCTCACAGTGTTCGTAAACGGCGGGCTCTTTTGGCGTCATTATGTCACCAGACGACAAAGTTGGTAAGAGAGTGTAGAGCAAAATAAGGACAAATGACGGACGGGTACAAGTACATTTTCTCTTGAACTCCGCATGTGCTCAGTAGGGCTGTGCCAAATGTACATACGATGCATGAGAAGGAGGGATTGACCATGGCATTCAGAGACCAAGTAAAAAAGTTTGAAGGCAAAAATGTTAAGGTTGAAACTGTAGATGGCACTTTTTTTGGCAGATTGGTAGAGGTAAAATCGTCCACCATTATTCTGCGCGAAAACAATGGTAACAACCGCACCATTATTCGCAATTCGAAAATTGTTGCCGTTACAGAACATGACGGCGATTGCTAAGACCTAAACGTATAAAAGTAGGGTTTGTTTCTCAGGCTGTCGAGTGATCGACGGCCTTTCCTATTCTTTACACCCTGCGGCATGGTAACATAAAAGGGACTGAAAAACGCTGCGAATAGAGGGGGTACCACTATGTTGGATATTCGGTTTCACGGACATTCTTCCGTGCAGGTAACAAGTGAAGGGCATTCGATCATGATTGATCCATTTATTTCTGGAAGCCCAGTGGCAGCAACCAAGCTAGAAGACATCTCTGTCCAGTACATCCTTCTGACACATGGACACCAAGATCATATTCTGGATGCGGTAGAGTTAGCCAAGAAAAACGATGCGACAATCGTTGCAACCCATGAGCTTGCTACCTATTTAAGCTGGCAGGGAGTCAAGACCATCTCGATGAATCTGGGAGGCTCTGTCAAACTTCCATTTGGAAAAGTGAAAATGACACAGGCTTTCCACAGCTCTGGTGTCGTGCTGGATGATGAGAAACAAATCGTATACATGGGAATGCCAGCGGGCTTTGTGATCGAGCTGGGTGGAAAAACGATCTATCACGCAGGGGACACAGGACTGTTCGGTGACATGAAGCTGATCGGAGAGTTCCATAACATCGATTTGGCGTTCCTGCCGATTGGAGATGTGTTCACAATGGGACCTGAGGATGCACTCGTGGCTGCTGAGTGGGTACAAGCAGATTTTGTTGTGCCGATTCATTACGATACATTCCCTCCGATCAAGCAGGATGGGGAAGCATTCGTAGCTGAGCTGGCAGAGAAAGACATCAGAGGCAAGGCATTGAAGCCAGGGGAGACATTGCGTCTGCCATAACACGATACATAGAACCGCTAATCTAAGGAAGTTGAGATTAGCGGTTTTTTTATGGAGTTTCTAGTATGGGGCTGCGGTGGGGAGAAGAATATTTCCAGTCTAGGCTCCAGGCTCCGTCCCACGGGGGAGCATGCACTGTCCGCTCCGAAGGGATTCGCGGGGAAACGCAAAAGTGGTAGCCGCTTCGTAGCACGGGCACGTTGCGTTTCTTTTGCCCGCGAATCCCTTCTCCGCTCGGTAGGACTCCACAAGTCGCTACGTCTGGAAATATTCTTCTCTGTTATAACTGATTACGTTCTTCAATCTTTTAAGGCTTTAAAACCCGTATAACAATGACAGCTCGTAGAGGAAACAGGAGAA
>NZ_PXZM01000067.1 GCF_003013395.1 Brevibacillus fortis
ATCCCACTCAGCGCTATAGACGATGCTTTCGGATTCGGCCTGCGCAGCCAGCGGCAGGAATGTGGAGGTACCTAATGCGAAGCTGAGTGTTACTGCAAAAACCGATTTCTTCATACTTAGTAATTCCTCCTTGGAAATAATTGTTTTTTATGTAAGTTTATAGTTGTTTATGTCTCTTATTATTTATCAAGATTCTGAATTTGAGAACAATTTTTTAACGACAAAAAAATCATTTCCTGAAAGAAATGATTAATTGGTAAATTTATTACAATTACACTTCCCTTATGATCCGATACACCTTGCGCGGCCTGGAACTTCTTGGCAATATTTGCAGGTGCGAAGCCAATTCGTGTGCATGAACCTCCTGAGACACACGCTTTTTCAGGATGCAATCGCGCATTGCCAGTGTCATGACGCTGAGTGAGGTAAGCTAGCTATCGCTCGTGTTTATTCGACAATCCCCGACGTGGATGCGATGTTATGCATTCGCGCTGATCAGGTAACATGTGGCACCAACATACAAAAAATTGCCTTGCCCCACAATAGGAGCAAAGCAATTTTTTAAATAGTACGAAAAATATTTCGTATAACAAAATATTCTACTTAATTATTGCACTCCAATTGCGTCATACGCATCTTTTACAGATTCTACTTGTTGGGAATTGGCGCCGAAAAGAACTATTGCGGATTGAATTGCTGCTTGTCGCATAGCGGAGAAATTAGAGTTTGGATTGAGGTAGTTTGTTAGAGCGTAGTAGTAGATTTTTGCTGTGTCATTGCGACCGATGCCTGTGACCGTTACACCGTGGTGTGAACCACCCTCTGAGAGGAGATATGCCGCTTTGTTGTTGATTCCGCTGTTAATGTGTACGCCGCCGTTATCATTTGGACCTGTGTATCGATCACTGTAGTGGTCAGGATCGCCAGCCACTGTCGGATCTTCGAGAGAGCGCAGTGCGTCTCCAGGCGTTCCTGGTGTGTATACATCTTCACCCATCAGCCAATCATCGTTGTCAATCATTGCCCCGAAGATGTCAGAGATGGATTCATTTAACGCACCGGACTCATTTTGATAGATCAGATTGGCTGTTTTTTCTGTAACGGCATGTGTTAATTCATGAGCGACGACATCCAAGCCAGCAGACAATGGGCGGAATACGCTTCCATCTCCATCCCCGTATACCATTTGCACGCCGTTCCAGAATGCGTTGTTGTAGTTGCTACCGTAATGGACAGTAGAAATCATTTTCGCACCCTTGTTGTCATAGCTGTTGCGGTTATGTGCGTTTTTGTAGTAATCGTAGGTTGTCTGTGCATAGGCATGCGCGTCAACAAGTGCTCCATCTGTCCAATTGTTATCGGTATCAGAGCCAAGCGTGCCTGGGAGGGTATATCTGTTTCGTGCGTTGTACGTCTCAATCCCTTTTCCGCGTGTCGTATCTTTCGTCGTGTAGTTTGTATTGCTTACTTTCGTTACTTCGAAGGACTTAGAGTCACCAAGCACCCCTGTACCAGTCCCTGTTATCTCATGGAGCATACTGTATTTGTTGATCACGTCACCAGAATTTGCATCGATGAAATACTTCCAACGCCCTGGCTGCGGATCGAGGAAATTCAGCTCCACCTCGTAAGCCAAATACGATTCATCTTCGTGGATGTAGATATAGAGGTTCCCTTTTGGCTTCACCTCGAACTTCTTCACTTCTTTGTCAATCTCATCCTCCAAAT
>NZ_PXZM01000068.1 GCF_003013395.1 Brevibacillus fortis
TTTAAAAGAATGTAAGGATGTCATCAGTAACGACAGAGAAGAATATTTCCAGGCGTAGCGACTTGTGGAGTCCTACCGAGCGGAGAAGGGATTAGCGGGAAATAGAAACGCAACCGTGCTCGCGCTACGAAGCGGCTACCACTTTTGCGTTTCCCCGCTAATCCCTTCGGAGCGGGCAGTCTCAGCCCCCAGCAGGACGGAGCCTGGAGCCTAGCCTGGAAATATTCTTCTCCCCACTACAGCCACATAGTAAAAAAGGAAGGACTGTTGTCCCCCCTTTATGCTTGTGCCTCCATCAATTGCTGCAGCTTCTTAATTCCACGGAAGTGCAGGATTTTCACCGAAGCCTCTGTCTTACCCAAGATTTCCGCGATCTCATTCATTCGCAAATCTCCGAGATAGCGCAGGGCGATTACATTGCGCTGATCCTTTGTCAGCGTGTGCACCTTTTCCCACAAGCCCTCAGTAGTCTCCTGAGTCAGGAGGCACTCCTCCGGCAGCTGATCTGTTGCTACCATATTGCTAAATGTGTCCTGATCTACCGGACTCTCCCGCTTCTTGCGCATGTAGTCAATCAAAGCGTTGTGCGCAATTCGGAAAATCCAGGCGCCAAAAGGATGGCGGCCATCGTACTGCTCAAGCTTGGAGTACACCTTGATAAACACAGTCGTTGTCAGGTCTTCCACATCCCAGACGTTTTTTACCCGGTAGCGGAAATAGCGATATATTTTAGCAGAGTAATCTTCGTAAATTTGTTGGTGACTTAATTTTGGATACATGATTGCTGTCGTCATAATCGATCTCCCGTTTCGTGATCCGTATGAATTGATTTCATTGTACGGTCGAAACGAAGCAGGAACCATCGAGTTATATTTCAGGAAGCTTACACTTTTGTAAGGTACTTATGCACTCGTTGTAAGCTCGCACAAGTAGGTACGGAAGAGGTTTCATTTTGGTTACAACTTTCGAAAGAAATTTTTAAGAATTTCTTAAGGAGTAATTTAAGTTGTCTTCAAAACGTTGTGGTGGGGGAGAAGCCCTGTCACATGTTCTCCAGTCGCCTATATCCTCTCTACGTTCGGGCGGTCTCCTTCCGAACATGTGACAGGACTTTCGAATAGCCATGGGACTACTTCCTTCATTTCATAGTAGTTTTCACGCTACATGATGCTACTTCTTAGTAGTAATTCCACAATCAATCTTGAATTCACTTTCAGGCTTTTCACAAAAAGCTGCGCAGGAGAAGCGCATTTCCAGTCCAAGCGCCTCTGGAGCCCGCCCCAGCGGAGGAATAAATGGCGGGGAATTTAAGCTTCACTTATGGAATCCTTCATTGAAATTTCTACGTTTGAAGCGCTCCCGTCATTTATTCCTCCGCGGACAGTCAATCCCCCAGTAGGGCGTAGGCCGAAGCGTAGACTGGAAATGCGCTTCTCCCCCACAACAGCTACTTTAATAAAAAAACGCCCCCGAAAAAATTCGAGGGCACTTGCTATTAAATCAAACCAAGACGTTGGAAAATCGTATCCACATGCTTCAGGTGGTAACGATAGTCAAAGCACTCATCCAGCTCTTCCTTGGACAGTGTAGAACTAACCGTTGCATCCTCCTCCACGATCGCACGGAAGGAGCGTTGCTCTTCCCACGCCTGCATCGCACGAGGCTGTACCGTGTCATAGGCTTGCTCGCGGCTCATGCCTTTTTCGATCAGCTTGAGCATCACTTGCTGGGAGTAGATCAAACCAAAGGTACGATCCATATTGCGCTTCATATTTTCAGGGAACACCGTCAAGTTTTTCACGATGTTCATGAAACGGCGCAGCATGTAGTTCAACGCTTGCGTTGCATCTGGCAAAATCACGCGCTCCGCAGAGGAGTGAGAAATATCCCGCTCATGCCAGAGGGAAACATTTTCATATGAAGTGAGCATGTGACCGCGGATAACACGAGCCAGGCCGCAAATGTTTTCGCTGCCGATCGGGTTGCGCTTGTGTGGCATTGCGGAAGAACCTTTTTGCCCTTTGGCAAATGCTTCTTCCACCTCGCGCATTTCACTCTTTTGCAGACCACGAATTTCTGTCGCGAATTTTTCCAAGGAGGTTGCGATCAGTGCCAATGTCGCCATGTACTCGGCATGACGATCACGCTGCAAGGTTTGGGTAGAGATAGGTGCTGCCGACAGTCCCAGCTTCTCGCACACGTAAGCTTCCACGAACGGATCGATGTTTGCATATGTTCCAACTGCGCCAGAGATTTTGCCGTACGCCACTTCTTTTTTCGCAGCCTGAAAACGCGCCAGGTTGCGCTTCATTTCTTCATGCCACAGAGCCAGCTTCAAGCCAAAAGTCGTAGGCTCCGCATGTACGCCATGCGTTCTTCCCATGCATACCGTATCCTTGTGCTCACGAGCTTTGTCTGCCAAAATCTCGATGAAGTCTTGAATGTCACCCTCCAAAATTTCGTTCGCCTGACGCAGAAGGTAAGATAGGGCAGTATCCACCACATCTGTAGAAGTCAGCCCGTAATGCACCCACTTCTTTTCTTCGCCCAAGGTTTCCGATACCGCACGGGTAAACGCCACCACATCATGGCGTGTCTCTTCTTCGATCTCATAGATTCTGTTCATGTCAAAAGTAGCTTTATCCCACAGCTTTTTCACGTCTTCCTCAGGAATGACGCCCAGCTTGGACCATGCTTCACACGCGAGAATTTCTACTTCCAGCCACGCTTTGAATTTGTTTTCTTCCGTCCAAATGGCACGCATTTCCGGTCGGGAGTAACGTTCGATCATGATAATACCTCCGATGTATTCGTCCAGATTTTCAGCTCATCAATCAGGGTGAGCGCTTCTTCCACAGTAGGGGCGAGCACATTGATATGCCCCATTTTCCGCTTGGCCTTGCTCTCTGCTTTTCCGTACAAATGGAGCTTGGCTGTGCGCGGCAGCTTGTCGATCTGATCGATGACAGGCTGTAGATGCTCTCCCAAAATATTAACCATCACGACGCTCGAGAGCAACTCTGTAGATCCCAAAGGCAGATTGCAGACCGCCCGAACATGCTGCTCAAACTGCGAGGTCACACAAGCATCCATGGTAAAATGCCCGGAGTTGTGCGGTCTCGGCGCCAATTCATTGACGTACAGCTGACCATCTTCGGTCAAAAACAGCTCAACCGCGATAAGTCCAACCACACCCAGCTTTTCTACAATCGTACGGGCAATTTCTTCTGCGCGTGCTGCGACTTCAGCCGAAATTCGTGCTGGAACAATGCTCAAATGCAAAATGTTTTCCTGATGAATATTTTCTGACACAGGAAAAACAGCCAGTTCTCCCGCAGGATTGCGTGCAGCAATAACAGAAAGCTCCATTTGGAATGGTACAAATTGTTCCACGATCAGCTCTGTACCTGCTTTGGCCAACGTTTCAAACGCCTCCGCCAGCTCGGCCTCACTTCTCAATACCCATTGTCCTTTGCCGTCATAGCCGCCAGTTGCTGTTTTCATGACAGCAGGCAGTCCCAGATCACGCACGGCGTCCTGCAAATCCTCCAAGCTGTTCACTACGCAAAACGGAGCGACAGGAATGCCGATTTCGCGAATGGCGGTCTTTTCCCGAATCCGATTTTGGGTGATACGCAAAAGGCGGCTTCCCTGCGGTACATAAGCGTGGCTCTCCAATACTTCTGCAACCTGCGCATCGACATTTTCAAATTCATAAGAGATGACATCACTGACCGAGGCAAGCTGCATCGCTGCTTCTACATCATCGTAGCTGGCAACAATTTGCCGATCTGCCGTTTGGCCGCATGGTGCGTCTGCTGTCGGGTCCATGGTGACAAAGCGGTAGCCCATAGCTCGTCCCGCAAGAGCAATCATCCGTCCAAGCTGTCCTCCGCCAAGTATTCCTAGGGTCGATCCTGGTTTGATTTGCTTGCTGTCCTTGGTAGTCATTCCAGTTCACTAGCCTCCAGCACCTTATTGCGAACATCATCCCGTCTTTGCACGAACCGCTCTTGTACATCCGGATATTTGATCCCCAAAATTTGCGCAGCCAATAACCCTGCATTGATGGCTCCAGCTTTTCCGATCGCAACCGTCGCCACAGGCACGCCCCCTGGCATTTGCACAATCGACAAAAGCGAGTCGAGACCATTCAAGTTGGATGATTTCACCGGTACACCGATAACGGGCAACTCTGTCTTAGCAGCTACCATTCCTGGTAAATGGGCTGCCCCTCCCGCACCTGCAATAATGACTTCCAAGCCGCGGCTTTTAGCGGTCTCGGCATACGTAAACATCAAGTCTGGCGTTCTGTGTGCAGACACGACCTTCTTTTCGTACGGTACCTGCAATTCGTCCAAAATTGCGCAAGCTTCCTTCATCGTTTCCCAGTCTGACGTACTGCCCATAATGACTCCTACCAAAGGCTGTAGCATGAACCATTCGCCCCCTACGTTTTGTAACATCAGAAGAAAACCCAACCGACTAACGGCTTTTTTCGCCATTCTCATCGCCTGGGCTATTCGAACTCGTTTTCTCTCAACGTATTCAGTGTAGCAGGGAGAAAGTTTGCCTGTCAACCTCGTTTCCGAACATTTAAAAATGACCCATTCAAAATTATTCGTGTTTGCCTTTTTTCATCCAATTGTTTGCCCCTTCGGCTTTCTCAAGTGCAACCTGAAGCCAATAATCCAAAAAGGGTGTGGCATCCGCTCCAGCAGCCGCAGTCAAGAGCTCTGTCATTTGCTCCCCATTTGCTTGCTTGTATTGATGATCTCGTACATATTGACGCAACACCTGATGCAGTCGTTCGGTTCCCCATTCTTCTTTCAAGCTCCACCACATGGCACCGGCTCGCCCATAGACGAGGTCATTGTAGCTCCTCCAATCTGGAAAAGCCGCCACGGACGACTTCGCAGTGACTCCTTGGTTCGCATATCCTTCCGCTGCCCGTGCTTGGTCTAGCCGCATTTGAATATACGCTTGTGATCGTGCGGCGGACTTTTGCTGCAAAAAAACCATCGTTGCATAATCCGTCAGTCCCTCATCCAGCCAAGCCTCTCGCACCTCGTCGTTTCCGACTAAACCGTAAAACCATTGATGTGCCGTTTCATGCGCTACGACCGCTTCCCCCATGGCATCGCTACGGTCAAAATACTCCTGCGCAATAAAGACGAGACTCGGATATTCCATTCCACCAAAGAAGCCGCCTGTCTTGACAACATCGTATTCCTTATACGGATACACCCCGAACTGTTTTCCGTAATAGTCGAGAGACTCCCTAGCAGTCTCATGCATTCGTTCTACGTTTTGCGGGTCATCACTTTTCTGCACCCATGTTCGTACGATAGTTTCCCCGACCTTGCCAGATATGGGCTGGTACGTATCGTCCATGACAACAAGAGCAAAATCCCGAACGTTCCATGCGTCCACCTCATAGATTTTATGCCGTTGCGGTCTCGTCTCGGTGATGACAGCCACGCTCTCCAATCCACTCGTCGCAAGCTGGTAACCCTCTGATAACTGCACACGCAAATGATAATTCGCCACTTCCGAGTAAAAAGGATCGCCAATCGCGGAATAAGGATCGAGCCGCCAGCCTCCTGCGTCCTTGACCGCCAGGATCGGCAGCCAGTTGCCCAGCCACATCGCATGATCATGAAAAGACATTCGCCCGTTGTTGTAAGGGACCGCGAGCTGAAAATTCATATCCACTACCGTCTCAGCAGACGATGTTCTTGCAGGAAGGGGCACTTGTAAAAGCGTATTGGTCTTTCCCCCATACTGTACGCCGACATTTTTTCCATTTACCCGTACTTCACTTATCTTGATACCACCAGGCTCACGCTGTTTGCCCAGCACAACCTCCCAGTTCTCTCCACTGAGGGCAGCATTCGCCGAAAAAGCATTGGGATATAAATGAAAAAAAGCTTGGTCATCTTGTGGGACAAAACGAGCCGTCAGCTTGCCTGTCACCACGTGCTTGCTCATATCGATTTGTACATCGGCCTTGTAAGTGTTTGCAGCTTGCCTGTGATCAATCACCACAATCTCCTGAGCATCTAAACTAGCCTGCCCCGTCCAAGGACGTACGGACAAGAATACAGTCAAAACGACTCCCACTGCCACGATGACCACCCAATGCTTTCGCCACATCGTGATCCCCTGCCTTCGATTACTTCTTCTGATGCTTGAGACGTTGGCGCTCCAGCCAAGCTGCTGCCTCTTCCTGCTGGGACATGTCTACCTTCAACCAATAATCCAAGAAAGCGCTAGCATCTTCTCCTGCCATCTCAGATAGAAATGCTTCCCATTCCTTTCCGCTCACCACCTGATAACGGTACTTCTCGACATACTGCTTCAAAACGTCATGTACCCTCTCTTCTCCCCACGCTCCCTGCAACAGCCACAGCATCGAGGACGGACGGGAATAAACGAGATCGCTATAGCTCTGATTATCAGGGAATGCAGACAGCGCTTGCCAAGGACGCAGTTCCTGTGCCACATAAAACTGAACAGTAGTACCACGCTCCAGCCGTCCGCGCACCCGTCCTGCTCCCAACAGCGGTTCTTGCTGAGATAAATACGAGAGCGTCACGTACTCTGTGAATCCCTCATCCAGCCATGCTTCCTTTACCTGATTATTTCCGATCAAGCTATAAAACCACTGGTGCGCGGTTTCATGTACAACCGTGACGATACCTGTTTCTTCCCCCGAAAAGAAATGACGTCCGTCGAGAAAGACTAATGCAGGATACTCCATTCCGTTAATCGCGCCGCCTGTCCTTACCACATCGTATTCGGTATAGGGATAGTCACCCAATTGATGATGAAAATAGGCGAGGGACTTCGCTGCTTCTTCATGAATCTGCTTAGCCACTGTCGGATCATCTGTTTTGCGCCACCATGTTCGGACTACTGTTTCGCCCACTTTCGTTTCCGTTCGCTGATAGGAGGCATCCATAACGACAAGGGCAAAATCCCTCACATTTTCTGCACCGAGCTGTATCGTCTTTTCTCCCTCACGAACAGAAACCTGCTTCGCAGCCCTGTCTGCCGCTGTACTCGCCAGTTGATAGTCTTTTGGCAGCGTTACGTTCACCTCATAATCTGCGTTCTCACTGTAAAAAGGATCACCGACAGGCTCGTATGGATCGAGATGCCAGCCTTCCTGATCGTACGCCGCAAGAACCGGGAGCCAGTTCCCCAGCCAGATTGCTTGGTCATCGTACGACATCCTGCCGTCGTTTTGCGGTAGAGTCATTTCGAACTCCATGACAATCTTTCGTGGGCCTTGTTCTCCTTCCAGAGGCACTTCAAGTATGTTCACGTCTTTCGTCTTTTTGCCGACAACAGCTACACCATCGACCAAGAGCTTTTTATAAGTGTATGAGCCAAGCTTTGAGCCATTGCCTAAAAGTTCCTCCCATAGCATGCCTTGATGCTCTTCTGTAAATACGTTCGGGTATAGATGGAGATAGGCACGAGCAGGGTCTTTTGGCCAAAAGGTAATGGTAACGGTTCCTGCTACTTCTTTCTTGATTGGATCGATTCGCACATCAGCCTGATAGAGCGGCTTACGCTTGAGCGCAGTACCCTCCTCAGCATTTACAGGCAATATCCACGTCAAAAACAATAAGCTACAACTGACCATTGAGACCCATTTCTTCACGCCATCTCCCCCTTTTCTCTACTGTACAAAAAATGGAAGAAAAAGACTATCTTTCCTCTTTACCACCTGCTAACTTGTCGGACAGCCACTTTTCTACCAACTCCAAAGGAACCGGCTGCTCCGTTCCCTCTCGCATGTCTCGTACGACGACCTGCCCACTATTCACTTCGTTTTCCCCATAGATCAATGCAAAAGCTACGCCTTCTTTATTTGCATAATCGAGTGCTTTTTTCAGCCGTCTACCCGTCAGCTCTAGCTCGACTCTGACGCCGCTCTCGCGTAATCGATTGGCCAGCCCAAGACTGGATGCTTCTGTCCCGAGAGGAATGACGAGTACATCGGCAGCTTCCTGCTCTTGTGTGTTGCGATTTGCCAACGCGGCAAGAATGACATCCAATCCAAACGAAATCCCTACAGCAGGATACTCTCTTCCATCATCCAAAAGCCTACCGATGATCTGATCGTAACGTCCCCCACTGCCGATACTTGACGTAATACTTCCATCCTGCAAAAAGATCTCATACACAATCCCCGTGTAGATCCCTAGGCCTCTTGCCAAAAATGGCGAGAAACGAAGATCCCCATTCACACCCGCTCCTTTTACATAGGCAAGCATATCGCGCAGCTCCCGAATCCCTTCCTGAACAAGCGGGGATGTAAAGCGCTCTGCCAACAGATCTAGCGTATTCACACCTTCTTGCAGGAAAGACGTAATCGCCAAAACGAGTGACTCCTCGACGTTTCGCTCCCGCAAATCATCACGTACTCCGTCCACGCCAATTTTCTCGAGCTTATCCAGCGACAGCATGACGTCTCCTGCTCGCAGGGCGGGAACTCCCAACTCCTGAAGCACCCCAGTTAATAACTTTCGGTTGTTGACCTCAATGTACACGTCGAGCCCAAGCCGCTTGAAAGCCTCAAACGCCATACTGAGCAATTCTGCTTCAGCCAGCACCGATGTCGTTCCGACGATATCGACATCGCATTGAATAAATTCGCGCAATCGCCCGGTTTTTACTGGACCGTCCCGAAATACTTTCCCGATCTCATACCGTTTGAACGGCATTCGCATCTCAGGATTCATGCCCACCACCTTCGTCAACGGTACGGTCAAATCATAGCGCAGCCCAAGTTCCCTATCTCCTTGGTCGTTCAAGCGATACACTTCCTTCAAGATTTCATCCCCGCCGCCGTACTTCGAGGCCAGCAATTCGTAGTGCTGCAGCATAGGCGTCTCCAACGGTTTGCAGCCGTATGTCTCGAATACAGCTTCGAGCGTCCGTCGTATCCAGTTTCGTTGCATTTGCTCCTGCGGCATGAAATCCTTTGTGCCTTTTACCGTTTTTAATACTTCGTTTTCCATGAGAAACACCCTTTCTTTTTCAGATGGAGAAAACCAAAAAAGCCATGCAAGGCAACTTCATGCCCGCATGGCTTCCATAAATACACCACCGCAGGCACGAAGCACAAGAAGCGCTTGCACCTGCGGAAAAATTTCCGAAGATACAAACGCTCTACGTGTGGTGATGCTGTCCTTGGAACATATTGAGACCTGTCATTTTCATCGGTCCATCCTTCCAAGATAAAAGATTTTTCCAATCATAGCGCAAAAAAAGCTCCCCGTCCAGTAGACGAAGAGCTTAATTACCAAAAAATTCTATTCGCGCAACCAGATGAAGTACGCCAGGAAGACGAAGAACAGCACATACATCGCCGGATGCACTTCACGAGCCTTGCCCTTCATTACCTTCATCACCGGATAAACGATGAAGCCTGTCGCAATACCTGTTGCAATACTGTAAGTCAATGGCATCAACAAAATCGTCAGGAATGCAGGGAACGCTTCATCGAGGTCATCCCAAGCCACTTTTGCAATGTGAGAAGCCATCAGAACCCCGACGATAATAAGCGCTGGTGCAGTAACCGCTGGTGTCACAATTGCGAGAATCGGCGAGAAGAACAACGCCAGAAGGAACATAATCCCGGTGACAACTGCGGTAAATCCGGAGCGTCCGCCTGCCGCTACCCCTGCTGTCGATTCAACATAAGCCGTAGTCGTAGATGTACCGAGGACCGCACCTGCCATACCTGCAATTGCATCGGAAGCGAGTGCTTTTCCTGGACGTGGCAAATTGCCGTCTTCGCGGAGCAATCCAGCTTGGTTCGCTACACCCAGAAGCGTACCTGTCGCATCGAAAAAGTCTACAAACAAGAACGTCAAAACTACAATCAGCATATTCACAGTGAACAATGCAGATGGATCACCGAGATATTGGAACGCAGCACCGAATGTAGGAGCAAGGCTCGGTGGTGCAGAAACGATTTGCTCAGGGAGATTCACCAGTCCGAAAAACATCCCAGTAACCGCCGTAATCAACATCCCGATAAAGATACCTGCATTGATTTTACGAGAAAGCAGAATAACCGTCACGATCAGACCAAACACAGCCAGCAATGCATTTTTCGCTGCCAAAATATCTTCCGGCTTCATGCCTTCATGATAGAAGGTCAAATGTCCCAGTGCTACGAAGGTGGCATCATTTGCTACGATGATACCTGCGTTTTTCAAACCGATAAATGCGATAAAAAGACCAATCCCTGCTGAAACTGCGTATTTCAAGCTTTGTGGAATCGCTTTGATGATCGCTTCACGAACACCTGTCAGGGACAGAATCAAAAAGATTGTACAAGAAAGGAATACGCCAGCCAAAGCCTGTTGCCAAGGAATTTGCATCGTCAGAACGACGGTATAAGTAAAAAATGCGTTCAAACCCATTCCCGGAGCTTGACCGATTGGCAAACGTCCGAGAATACCCATTAACAGTGTACCGAGAGCAGCAGCCAAAGCCGTTGCAGTAAAGACAGCCCCAAATTCAGGGTAGTTCGCTTTTAAATCTGGAGGCAGATCAGCACCACTGAGAATGAATGGATTGACAGCCAAGATATAAGCCATAGCCAAAAAAGTAGTGATACCCGCGATAATTTCGCGACGGTAATTGGTGCCTAGCTTGTCAAACTCGAAATACTTCCGCACCTATAAGTCCCCCCATACTAATCTTGTGGCAAAAAACAGTTAGACTGTTTTTTGCCGACCGTAAACGGTCACATCTTACTTTAATGAAAAACGTCGAGTCGTTTTTCACAAAAAAAAGGCCCGGACGCTCTTATCATGCGCCTGGCCTCCAAACAAAACACTCCGGGAATAATTCCAAATATAATAACAAAATCAGATCCCGATGACATTTTGTTCGTAGCCAGGTCGTTAATGGCGACCATGTAGAAACTCTTGAGCCATATTCTCAAGAATATACGAACCTTCCTATATTACCTGCTCACATTGAGAAGTGTATCAGGTGACATAGGGAATGTCAACGAAAATACGAACATTCATTTTTGGAAAGAGTTTAATATCCGGATATTTTCTATTTCTGTCCTTAAGAAAGCCTGTGTTATAATTCATAACTAGATTCCTGATCTCAACAATCTCTTTGAAGGTGATTCAAAATGAACTTTATGGATGCTTGGGAACAAATAATAGCGGAGCAGGAACGAGAACGTGACCGGCTTCGAGCCAATCAAATCACCGTACAAGTCGACGATAAAAAAAAGAGCAAACGCAACGATCATCAAAAGGAGAAAGTCATCGAATATGGCTTTATAGAACGTGATTTGTATGATGAGAATCTATTTGGAAGGTTTGAACTCTATTTCGCCGATCGCGACGCTCTTCTCCAGCAAGATCGGTTTGGAGATGAAATTGCTTTTGGTGAGCTTGCAGATGAACATGCAGTTGCCACGGCAATCTTCTCCTATTTAGCGGAGCACTATTCTCAGTTTTTAGAGGAAACTCCCTTCGCTATCAGTTATAACCCGATTGCAGAAGCTTGGATTATCGAAGGAACTCTTCCGCCGGGATGGCTAGGCGGGGTCATTTATATTGCTCTTGCTAAAGAAAATGGAAAGCTTCTCATGATGTATGGAACGAGATAATTCTTGGACATAAAAAACTCTCTTTTATTCGCAAATCGCGCAAATAAAAGAGAGTAATTTTTTGTTCCTATTCCCACTCAATTGTTGCTGGTGGTTTGGACGTTACATCATACACAATGCGGTTTACATTGTCTACTTCATTCACGATACGCACAGAGATTTTCTCCAATACATCCCACGGAATGCGCGCCCAGTCAGCAGTCATACCATCAATAGAAGTTACCGCACGAATCCCTACTGTGTAAGAATACGTACGAACATCTCCCATTACACCTACAGTCGTCATGTTTGGCAAAGCCGTGAAGTACTGCCAGATTTCCCGGTCGAGACCTGCCTTGGCAATCTCCTCACGCAAGATCGCATCCGATTCACGAACAATCTTCAGTTTTTCTTCTGTAACTTCACCCAAAACACGAATGCCGAGGCCTGGTCCTGGGAATGGCTGACGCCAAACAATCTCATCTGGCAAGCCCAGCTCTTTACCCAGTTTGCGTACTTCGTCTTTGAACAAGGTTTTCAGCGGTTCAATCAACGTGAACTTCATGTCTTCTGGCAATCCGCCTACGTTGTGGTGCGATTTGATTGTTTGTGCAGTTGCTGTCCCGCTCTCGACGATATCCGTGTACAGCGTACCTTGTGCCAAGAAGTCCATATCGGTCAGCTTCGCTGCTTCTTCATCGAATACATAAATGAACTCGTTACCGATGATTTTGCGCTTTTGCTCTGGGTCAGAAACACCTTTAAGCTTGCTCATGAAACGCTCACGAGCATCGATTTTGATCACTTTCATGGAGAATTTTTCAGAGAATGTCTCCATTACCCCTTCTGCTTCCCCTTGGCGCAGAAGACCGTGGTCAACGAACATGCACGTCAATTGATCGCCAATCGCTCTGTGAATCAGTGCTGCTACTACGGAAGAATCTACACCGCCGCTCAACGCACACAGTACTTGCTTATTGCCAACTGTTTCACGAATGCGAACCAGCTCGTCTTCGATGAACGTCGTCATGCTCCAAGTCGCTTCACATCCACAAATGTTGAACAGGAAGTTTCCGATGAACTCAGTACCTTTTACGGTATGGACTACTTCTGGATGGAACTGTACACCGTACAGCTGGCGCTCAGGGTTGCTGATCGCAGCTACTGGGCAGCTGTCGCTTACTGCATCAATGACAAATCCGGTTGGGAGCTCCACTACTTTGTCAGAGTGGCTCATCCACACGATTTCGTTTGTATCCCATTTGTCGTACAAGCTGTGTTTTTGCTGCATACGCAATTCAGCTTTTCCGTACTCGCGTTTACCCGCGCGTTCTACTTTTCCGCCCGTCAAATGGCTCATCAACTGCATACCGTAGCAAATACCCAATACAGGCAAGCCCAGGTCAAAAATCGCCGGGTCTACAGTCGGTGCTCCCTCTTCGTACACGCTAGCAGGTCCGCCAGAGAAAATAATCCCTTTTGGATTTATCTCTTTAATCTTTTCAACAGGTGTATTGAACGGAATGAGTTCGCTATAAACACCCAGATCGCGTACACGGCGCGCGATCAACTGATTGTACTGGCCTCCGAAATCGAGTACGACGACCATTTCCATTGACTTGTCCATCATATCCCCCTTCTCCTGTAACATACAGGACGTGCAAGTGTCGGCATGCCATGCGAAGTTGTCGCATATTTGCAAAAAAGCCGGGACTGCTATCTCCGATAAACAATACGGAGGCAACGTCCCAGCTTGTGTACACATGTGCGGTTTGCATGTACAAAAATCCGATGTGCTCTCCTCGTAGTCGCCAAATTTACGGTCTAGCGGTAGAAACTTTCAGGCCCTATTCCTGATCATTATACGAGTCTCATTGATCGTCATTCTAGCAGATGGAACGGCATTGTTCAAGGCTTCAATTGACGGATTAATCGTTCGAGTATTTGCTCTGCTACTGTTCTCGCCTTTTGTTCCATATGTTTGTAGCCATACACGGTACGTTCGTACAGCTCGGTCAAATAGCGCAGGTCTTGTCGCTTGTCTGCTGGCAGCGTCATCCTGCCCACATACTCCCGCAACGTCTCGCCTGGCTGTCTACGCGTGTAGACCCGCTCCATCATTCGCATCAGCAAATGGTAGCGATCCTGGAACTCACTGCTGCGCTCCTGGCTCAATTGTCTGCGCATCCACCATAGCTGGATGTCTTGTCTGCGACGCCACGCGATTATTCCTGCCACGACAGCCGCTACAGCCAATCCCGCGTTTACTTGCCAAGGAATTTTAATCCAACTGCCTGCTGGGCTGTCGCCCTCTTCCAGCTCATTGAAACGTCCATCCCCACGATCGATATTCGTTTGATTCTCCATGTTTGGCAATGGAACGGGGATCTGCGGCTGTGAGGTGACCAGATCATAATTAAAACGAACAGGCGACATGAATGTACTCGTCGCTTCAAAAGGAACCCAACCAACCCCCGGGAAGTATACCTCTACCCACGAGTGAGCATCCTTGTTGCGCACTTCTACAGTCTCGTAGTTAAACGCATCCGTTCCCACTCGTTCACCTGGAGCAAAGCCCTTGACCCAACGTGTTGGGATATCCAGGGTACGAAGCATAACCGCCATCGAAGTGGAGAAATGGTCACAGTACCCTCGAAGGCTGTCAAACAAGAAGTGATCGACAAAATCCTGACCTTCTGCAGCGACAGGAACGTCTTTCGTTTCATACTTATATTTTCCACTTGAGCGCAAGTAATTCTCGATCGCTCTCACTTTGTCATAAGGAGTCTTCGCATCCTTGGTAATGGTCGCAGCAAGCTCTCTTACTCGCGGAGACACCGAGGCTGGTACTTGCAAATAGCGCTCTTTGATATCATCCGGATAGTTTATCCCGGCATTCGTCACGGCCTTTTCACTGACAATCGGTACTTCTGTCTCGACCTTGTATTGATTCAGTTTAAGCAAAAGAGGATTGGGGCCGTACTCTGGCTGACCGTTTTTCTCGCTAAGCTGAACCAAGTTGATTTTTCCTGCCCGTACTTCGAGTTGCTGATTCATTTTGTCATAAACAACGGTTGCCTCTGGTGGAGCGTAGTTGCTTACCTTTTTCAGCTGACCTTGATAAAAGACAGTCGGGAACTGCTGTGGGCCTTTAAAATCTAATGTAGCTTGTACCTTCTTCGTTTCAAGCCCTTGGAACAACGTATTCTCCCATGTATAGGTTTGCGGATCCAGGATTGACTCATAATCTCTCTCGCCTTTTTCCCAGCCAACTCCCGTATACACGTCCTTTGAGTCACCACGCCAATAGCTGCGTTCGTTTGTCTTTGCAATAAACACCAGTGTGTTATCTTGCATGAAAGGACCGCCCAACCGTTCGTCGTTGTTGTCGTATCCTACTTTTTTCATCACGCCAACAGGGGCATCGTTTCCTTTCCCTGTTAAATAGGCGATCGGATCAGGCCATGACGGTCCTGCCTTCGGCGCAGCATAACCAATGCCTATACAGACCATAATGATCATCACGGAGGCAAGCAGTGAGTTGAGCATAATACGGCTTTTCTTCCCTGCCAATGTTGCCATGTTCGTCATCTTCATCAGATGGCTGATAGCCAGCATCAGGAAACCAATAATCAACGTCCGTACAACCCCTGCACTGGCATCATACGGGAGAAACGTATCCAACACAACCAAATACATTTCCGTCAAAAAGACAAACCATAGGCCTTGCCGTTGTTCCAGCACCAGATACGTTAGCATCGTCGCTAACAACACCAAGACGAGATCAAACAAGGTATTCCGCGACAAGATCGACATGCTCGCCCAATCCTGTTGGAACGCTAACGGAAGATCGTGAATCAACTGCCCGTACAATTCGCCAATCCATTCCGTGTCAAAAAACGATTTGTCAAATAAGGTAGCATGCAAAAGCCCCATTAGCCCCAGGGCCTTGATCGGCAAGGTTAACCATCGATAAGGGATCAACAGGTCAATGAAAATGACTCCAGCCACAATCGCATAAAACGGCCACAGAATACCCGTGTCGGTTAATGTCTGTAGTGGAATAAGCCACTCTCTTAACATCAGGAACAGAAAAAGGGCCAAGACCCATTCCCAAATCGTTGGACGCTTCCAAACGCTCATGAGTCTATGCACCTCCAATCCGTTTCCACTCTTGATCATCCATGTGAATAGACGTACATGTTACTTTGTTTGCGCCTAGCAGCTGCAACGCTTGTTTTTGTTCATGCGAAATCGTTGACTCGTTCTGCATGAGAAACACTTGCACCCGTCTGCCTTTTTGAGCGAGTGTGATCAAACGACTGATCAACGCTTTTTCTACATGTGGTGTAATAATAATCAAAGTGACACCCTGAGGCTGCTCCAATGCTTCTCTTCCCACAATTCTTGCAAATAACTCTTGTCCTTCTGGAGCGACACGAGCTAATTGATCAAAAACTCTGAGGAAATGTGCATGGGTCAGACCTGGTGGTATCGAAATGCGTTCTGCTTGCTTGTACACGAGCCCATAATGGTATTGATTCCGATTGGCGTAAGCGATCAGACTCGCGGCTAGCTTCACTGCTGTTTCGAACAAGTGCACAGGCTTCCCATGATAGCTCGCCTTCTCCACATCAAGGAAAAAGACCGCCTGATTCATCGCCTGATGCTCAAACTCCTTCGTCTTCAGACCCGTTCCCCGTGCGGAAGCTCGCCAGTGAATCTGGCTCAACCGATCTCCCCGATGATAGTCTCTTACGCCACGTACTGCTGCTACGTCGTCAGAGCGACGATGGGAAACATGCACAGTCCCACTGAAGCTCCCGTCCCCAAGGGCCCAATGGGTCAATTCTTTGTATTTTGGATAAACGAGAAACTCTTGAGAAATCGAATAAACCTTGCGACGCTCAAAAAATCCAAAAAAATCCCCGCCGCTCACTACACATTCATCGAGACGATAGTATCCCCTCGGTACATTGGGGATGACATAACGAAATTCGACTTCCCTTTTGAACCACGGGAATATCAGTTGTCGATGCGGCTCATACACACCAGCCAGCCTCGCCGGCAATGGCTCCATAATCATATTCCATCCCAACGGAAACCAAGTCCTCCGCCGCAGGCGAATCGTTACAATGACATCTTCCCCATCCTGTAGACGATTGCGATCCAGTTCACGCTCGACTTCTAGCTTCGCGAACATGAGTAAATAAGCGACAACTTCATATACGAGAAACACCAAACTACTATAGAAAAGAAACCAGCTTGAGAAGCCGCCTTGAAATTTTGCGAATACGTAGGTGATCAGGACTAATGCAATCGCCTTGAGCTTACCCCACCTTTGCTGTCTCATCTCCAATCACCGCCTTAGCTTACCGGGACACGGGTCTCAGACAAGATCATAGCCAACACCCGCTCTACGGTTGCTCCTTCCAGTCTTGCTTCTGGTTTCACAATCATCCGGTGTGCAAACACTACTGGAACCAGTTCCTTCACATCATCTGGAATGACATAATCGCGTCCACGAACGAATGCCAATGCCTGAACAGCCCGGAAGAGAGCAAGGGAACCGCGCGGGCTCACGCCTAGATAAATATGATGATGCTCACGCGTACGATGACATAGACGCACGATGTATTCTTTTATTCCTTCCGATACCTTGATCGTCGATACCTGACGTTGAAGTTCCGCAAGCTCAGCCGTAGACATAACTGGCTGAAGCTCTTCTAAAGGATTCGCTGCCGAGAATCTGGACAGCATCCGCATTTCTTCCTCTACGGTTGGATACCCCAAGCTTAATTGCATGAAAAATCGGTCCAATTGCGCTTCAGGTAATGGGAAGGTTCCTTCATACTCTAATGGGTTTTGCGTAGCCATCACAAAAAACGGCTCTGCCAATCGATACGTAGCACCATCGATTGTTACCGAGCGCTCTTCCATTGCTTCCAAGAGTGCGGATTGTGTTTTTGGCGAAGTCCGGTTGATTTCGTCTGCAAGAATGACATTTGCAAAAATCGGCCCTTGTCGGAACTCAAACTCCAGATTTTTTTGATTAAAAATAGCAACCCCAGTCACATCCGTTGGCAACAAATCTGGGGTAAACTGAATGCGTTTAAACTCACCGCTGATTGATTTGGACAATGCACGTACCATCATGGTCTTCCCAACGCCCGGTACATCTTCGAGCAAAACGTGACCATTCGCTAGAATAGCCGCAACCATGAGCTCAATCACAGAGCGTTTACCAATCAATACTTTTTCTATATTATCGATTAAACTGGCTATTGCAGGATTTACTTGTTCCAATTTTATAGGGTTCATGTTGATACAACTCCTGTTCCATCATATTGTTCCGTCAGGTTTGTAACAGCTGTTCCTCCATGCTTTCAGCGTAATTCTAAAGTAATTGATGCAATTAGGAGATACAAGGGAAAAATGCTTAAAATTTGAAAAACGCGCAAGTTGTTATAAAAAAAAGAGTAGGATCTCCTCCTACTCTTCGGTTTCATATGAAATATGGCGTGCCCTGAGAGATTCGAACTCCCGACCTTTTGATTCGTAGTCAAACGCTCTATCCAGCTGAGCTAAGGGCACAAATAAATGGAGCGGACGAAGGGTCTCGAACCCTCGACCTTCGCCTTGGCAAGGCGACGCTCTACCAATTGAGCTACGTCCGCATGTTGTTTCTTATAAATTTTTTACTTAGGGCAAAGCCTTCTGTCATAGTATGGTGCGGGTGAAGGGACTTGAACCCCCACGGTTGCCCGCCAGAACCTAAATCTGGTGCGTCTGCCATTCCGCCACACCCGCATTTTACTTAGAACAGAAAAGGCATTACTGTTACTATCACGCAGTTTTGCTAGTTCATCTAAAAAACTGGTGAGCCATGAAGGACTCGAACCTTCGACCCTCTGATTAAAAGTCAGATGCTCTACCAACTGAGCTAATGGCTCGCAAATGGCTGGGGTACTAGGATTTGAACCTAGGAATGACGGAGTCAAAGTCCGTTGCCTTACCGCTTGGCTATACCCCAATGGTGGTGCCGGCAATAGGACTTGAACCCACAACCCCCTGATTACAAGTCAGGTGCTCTACCAATTGAGCTATACCGGCGTTGTTGAATATGATTAGTGGTGGCTCGGGACGGAATCGAACCGCCGACACGAGGATTTTCAGTCCTCTGCTCTACCGACTGAGCTACCGAGCCATTTATGATTATCTTCGCCATTTGTTAAAGAAAATGGCGGAGCTGACGGGACTCGAACCCGCGACCTCCGGTGTGACAGACCGGCGTGAACTCCAACTTCACCACAGCTCCATATTTGGTTGCGGGAGCAGGATTTGAACCTGCGACCTTCGGGTTATGAGCCCGACGAGCTACCGAGCTGCTCCATCCCGCGACAATTTGGACGATCGAGTGTCAATGTTGCCAAAAGACGTGGCGCTTTTAGCTGACCTTCCTTGTCCATTAATATAAGTGGTGGAGGCTGACGGGATCGAACCGCCGACCCTCTGCTTGTAAGGCAGATGCTCTCCCAGCTGAGCTAAGCCTCCAGGATCCCTGCAATTGCAGGGCATGTTGCTAGGTGACCCGTAGGGGATTCGAACCCCTGTATGACAGCGTGAAAGGCTGCTGTGTTAAACCGCTTCACCAACGGGCCAAGATTATGAAATATGGTGCGGTCGGCGAGACTCGAACTCGCACGGGTCGCCCCGCCACCCCCTCAAGATGGTGTGTCTGCCAATTCCACCACGACCGCAACTAATATGGTAGCGGCGGAGGGAATCGAACCCCCGACCTTTCGGGTATGAACCGAACGCTCTAACCAGCTGAGCTACACCGCCATGAAGCTATGAGATTAAAACATATGGCGGAGAGTGAGGGATTCGAACCCTCGCTACGCTTGCGCATACTAACGGTTTAGCAAACCGTCCCCTTCGGCCTCTTGGGTAACTCTCCGTATATGGCTCCTCGGGACGGACTCGAACCGCCGACCGATCGGTTAACAGCCGATTGCTCTACCAACTGAGCTACCGAGGAACGTTGAAGGATTTATTCCTTCAAAACTGAA
>NZ_PXZM01000069.1 GCF_003013395.1 Brevibacillus fortis
ATCGGATCGAGTTGGGAGAGCTGGAGGCTGTCCTTCGCACCCATCCGGCTGTTAAGGAAGCCGTGGTGACGGCAAGAGAAGACAAGCTGGGTGACAAGCGTCTGGCGGCGTATGTGACGGCAAAAGAGGAAAGTAGGGAAGAGGGCACTGACTTAGCCGTCTGGGCAAAAGCAAAATTGCCGGAGTTTATGGTTCCCTCTGTCTTTGTCTGGCTGGAGGCTATGCCGCTCACACCGAACGGTAAGATCGACCGAAAGCAACTACCAGAGCCGGAGTGGGCGCAGGTGGCTTCGACACAAGAGTATGTCGGGCCACGCAACCAAAAGGAGGAACTGGTCGCCACGATCTGGTCGCAAGTGCTCGGTATCGAAAAAGTCGGGATTCAGGACAACTTCTTCGAGTTGGGCGGGCATTCTCTCTTAGCGACACGGGTCATTTCCCGACTTCGTGACATGTTTGCAGGAGAAGTCCCTATCCGTATTCTTTTCGAAAACCCAACCGTTGCAGAACTATCCGAAGCACTCGGAAGCTTTTTGCAAGAAACATCAGGAGCTTCGATCGTACCTATTTCACGGGAAGGTCATCTGCCCTTGTCCTTTGCGCAGCAGCGCCTGTGGTTCCTGGATCAGCTGATGCCAGACAGCGTCTTGTACAACATCCCGCAAGCGATGCGTTTGCTCGGAGACCTGAATATGGAGGCTTGGAACAAGAGCTTACAGGTACTAATCCAGCGCCACGAAAGCTTGCGGACAACCTTTGGCCACGTAGATGGACAAGCCGTACAAATGATTCACCCTTATGAAGAGCAGCCGTTACGTGTAATCGACTTACGGGAGCTACCAGCGGACGAGTGCGAAGCAGAAGCACAGCGTCTGGCAGGAAGAGAGGCAGCTACGCCATTCAACCTGAGCGAAGGTCCGTTGTTCCGTACGATCTTGATCCGCATAAGCGAGCAAGAGGCCGTCTTCCTATTTAACATGCACCATATTATTTTCGATGGCTGGTCTATCGGTATTTTCATCAAAGAAATGAGAGCACTGTACGAAGCATTTGTTTACGGCAAAGAACCTGAATTAGCCGATCTGACATTGCAGTACGCCGATTACGCTGTATGGCAACGGAAGTGGATGGAAGAAGATGTGCTTACGCAACAGCTAGCGTACTGGAAAGAAAAGCTAGTCGATGCCGAATCACTTTTGGCTTTGCCGACAGATCGTCCGCGTCCAGCTGTTCAAAGCCACGTTGGCGCGATGTATACCATTACGCTTTCAGCTGAACTGTTAGCAAAGTTGAGTATGCTCAGCCGTGAAGAAGGATCGACGCTGTTCATGACCTTGCTGGCTGCCTTCCAAACTCTGCTCTACCGCTACAGTGGACAGGAAGACATCCTCGTCGGAAGCCCGGTTGCAGGACGAAATCGGGAGGAGACCGAGTCGCTCATCGGTTTCTTCATTAATACATTGGTGCTACGTACGGATATGTCAGGGGAACCGACATTCCGTGACTTGCTGGCAAGAGTGAAGGAGACGGCGCTAGAAGCCTATGCTCATCAGGATCTTCCGTTTGAAAAATTGGTCGATGAACTGGCGCTGGAGCGCAGTCTCAGCTACTCCCCGCTATTCCAAGTGATGTTTGTCCTCCAAAACTTCCAGCTGGACTTAGACGAAAAGGCTGGTATTCGCGTATCGGAATTCGATATGGACAAACATCTGGTCACCGCCAAATTCGACCTGACGTTGACCATGGCAGAAAAACAAAACGGATTGATCGCAACGTTTGAGTACAATACAGCGCTGTTTGATGAAACGACGATTGTGCGAATGTCACAGCACTTCCAGCAATTACTCGAAGCCATCGTTCAGATGCCGGAGCAGACCATTACGCAATTGCAGTTGTTGTCTCAGGCAGAACGGGAGCAACTGCTGGCGGAATGGAACGACACGACGACTGCTTACCCACGGGATCAACGCGTGGATCAATTGTTCCAGCAGACCGCGATGCTTTACCCGAATCGCATTGCAGTGGTATCGGGAGACCAGAAGCTCACATACTCCCAGCTAGAGACACGAGCCAACCAAGTAGCCAACTACCTGCAAAAACAAGGCGTTCGCTCAGGTTCACTCGTCGGTATCTGCGTGAAGCGTTCTCTCGAAATGCTGATCGGGGTGCTTGGAATTCTCAAAGCTGGTGGGGCTTATGTACCGTTCGATTCGGATTATCCGAAAGAACGTTTGGCATACATGATGGACGACGCTCACGTCACGGTTTTGCTCACGCAGGAGCATCTCCTATCGTCATTCCCATCTGGAGAGCATACCGTGATTTGTCTGGATCGCGACTGGGCGATGATTGCCGAAGAAAGTGAACTTGCACCTGACATTGACACAACAGCGGAAAGTCTCGCTTACGTGATCTACACCTCTGGCTCTACCGGATTGCCAAAAGGAACGCTTGTCATCCATCGAGGCATTGTCCGTCTCGTCAAAGAAACCGACTACGTGACGATTACAGAGCAGGACGTTTTCCTGCAAGCATCGACAGTATCGTTCGATGCGGCGACCTTTGAGATTTGGGGCAGCTTGTTGAATGGGGCAAAGCTGGTGCTGATGCCGCCTGATCTGCCTTCCCTGGAAGAACTGGGACAAGCCATTCAGACTCACCAGGTTACGACTCTTTGGCTGACGGCGGGACTGTTCACCCTGATGGTTGATCATCACAAAGAGTACCTGACGGGGGTTCGGCAACTGCTCGTTGGTGGAGATGTCGTCTCGGTTCCTCACGTAAGAAAAGCGTTGGAAATCGAAGGGGTAACGATTATCAACGGGTACGGTCCAACGGAAAACACGACATTCACCTGCTGCTATCCGGTCACGGAGTTGCCAGAGACGATCAGTTCTTTCCCAATTGGCCGTCCGATCAAGAATACGACTGTGTACGTACTTGATAGCAACATGCAGCCCGTCCCGATTGGCGTAACAGGTGAACTGTACATTGGCGGAGATGGTCTGGCGAAAGGATATTTGAATCGTCCTGATTTGACGGAAGAACGCTTTGTACGAAACCCGTTCTCAACCGATCCGCAAGCACAACTCTATCGGACTGGTGACGTGGTTCGTTACCTGCCAAATGGTCTGATCGAATTTATCGGCCGAATCGATAATCAGGTAAAAATCCGCGGATTCCGCATCGAGCTGAGTGAAGTAGAGTCAGTTTTAGCCAAACACCCTGCGCTTGCCGCATCTGTAGTCATTGTCCGCGAAGATAAACCGGGCAAGAAACAGCTCGTAGCTTATGTGGTCAAGGAAGCGGAGCAAGAAATGGACACAGCCGAGCTGCGCAAGCACTTTAAAGCACATGTACCGGATTATATGGTGCCATCCGCTTTCGTCATGCTAGATGAATTGCCACTTACGCCAAACGGGAAAGTAGACCGTCGGGCCCTGCCAAAACCTGACTATGCGAACACAAGCGATGGGCACTACGTTGCACCATATACCTTTATCGAGCGCAAACTGTCTGAGATTTGGCAAGACGTTCTCAGAATCGAAGAATTGAGTATCAACTCCAACTTCTTCGAACTCGGAGGAGACTCGATCCTGAGTATCCAAATCGTCTCTCGGGCTAACCAAGCAGGGATTCGTCTTACACCTAAACAGATCTTTGAAAACCAAACAATCGCTGAACTGGCAGCTCTCGTTTCAACAACTGGAAACGGGGAAAACGCTATTCAACTGGCGGAACAAGGCATCGTGACCGGAGATGTGTTGCTTACGCCAATCCAGAAGTGGTTCTTTGCCGCAAATCAACCGTCTATCCATCACTGGAATCAATCCTTCTTGTTGACAGTCGAGGAACCGGTTGATACGAACGCATTGGAGCGTGCATTTACTGAGTTGCTTGCACACCACGATGCTTTACGCATGCGTTATACCAACAACGACGGTTTATGGTCACAACAAATCGAGGGCTTGGGCGAACCTGTACCTTTCCATGTGGTTGATTTGTCTGACATCTCACCAGAGGAACAATTCGCACGACTGGAAGAAATTGCAGGCGAGATGCAGGCGAGTCTGAGCATCACTGAAGGCCCTGTGTTCCGAGCTGTGTACTTCCACTTTGGAAAAGAACGCGCGGGACGACTCCTGCTCGTTATTCATCACTTGGTAGTCGATGGGGTATCCTGGCGCATTTTGCTGGAAGACTTGCAGTTGGCCTATGAGCAAGCTGTAAATGGTCAGGCGGTGCAATTCCCGTTAAAAACGACCTCGTTTAAGGCATGGGCTGAACAGTTACACGCTTATGCCAACTCTGATGCGCTCGAAAAGGAAAAAGCCTATTGGGCAAATCAAGCATATGAAGTGGATCCACTTCCTGTCGACCGTACGTACGAGCCAGCTCAAAACACCGAGGCATCGACGAAACAGATTACACTTACGCTGACCGCCGAAGAAACGCGCAATTTGCTTCACGAAACGCTCCCTTCCTACCGTCTGCAAATCAATGACGTATTGCTTGCTTCCTTAGCAAAAGCGCTGAATCATTGGACAGGAAAAGAGACGATGGTCGTACTTCTGGAAGGACATGGACGCGAGGAGATTATCGAGGGGGCAGATTTATCCCATACGGTTGGCTGGTTCACAAGTATGTACCCGATACAGATTTCTATCGAGCAAGAAAAACCTTGGGGGCATACGCTGAAGGCAGTCAAGGAACATCTCCGTCAGATTCCAAATAAGGGTGTTGGCTATGGAATTTTGCGCTATCTACGTGATGATCTTGAACTACAACACCGACTGAACGCCCAACCGAAACCGCAAATCAGCTTCAACTACCTCGGGCAATTTGATCAGACAGTGGCGGTTTCCTCTACGTTTGGCATAGCGTCTGAATGCAGTGGAGCTAATCTTGCCCCTGATTCGATTCGAGAGAACTTGCTAGATATCATTAGTGCGGTTACAGGAGATCAGCTACACGTCACCTGGATGTACAACGAAAACATCCATGACGAACAGACGATTGCGGCGGTTGCTGATGATTACATGGAAGCACTGCGGGAGATTATGTCTTACACTCAATCGGCAGAAGAAATCGGCTACACACCGTCAGACTTCCCGCTGGCTAATCTAAATCAGCAGTCTATCGACAAATACATCGCTTCGGATCGTCAGATCGAAAGTGTATACTCGCTGACTCCACTGCAAGAGGGGATGCTGTTCCACTCCCTGTATGAACAAGAGGGCGGCGATTATGTCGTACAGTTCCTCATGACAGTGCGAGATATTAGCTTGGAAGTATTCGAGCAAGCATGGCAGAAAATAGTAGACCGCCATTCGATTCTTCGTACCTCCTTTATCTGGGAGGGCTTGGAACAACCGCATCAAATGGTCCGAAAACAAGTAAAAGTAAACGTGGAAAAAATCGACCTACGCCATGTGGATGTCGATAAGCAGGAAGCTGAAATCCAATCGTACATGGAAAAAGACCGGGTGCGAAACTTCCAGTTTAATCAGGCGCCAATGATGCGTTGGACATTGTTTTACACGAAGGATAATACGTATCGCTTCTTATGGAGCTTCCATCATATCTTGCTAGATGGCTGGAGTATGCCACTTGTCTTGCAAGATTGGCAGGCAAGTTACCAAGCGATTTATAAAGGCGAAGAAGAAAAATTAGAAGCAGTTCAACCATTCAGTCGCTATATCGCATGGCTCAGTAAGCAAGATAAACAAGTTGCGGAGCGCTATTGGCGCGAGCAGTTAAAAGGCTTCTACGAGTCAACACCACTTGCAATGGGAAAAGCAGGCAGTCATGCCATACAGCCTAAAGCCTACAGAGATCGAACCGTTTACTTATCCAAGGAAGTAACGGCCCACCTGCAAGCTTTTGCCCGCAAGCAGCAGTTGACGCTAAATACGCTGGTGCAAGGGGCATGGGCACTCATCCTGAGTGGTTACAGCGGATCTGAAGATATTGTCTTTGGAACGACAGTTTCTGGTCGTCCAGCAGACCTGCCAGGAGTGGAAAACATGGTAGGACTCTTTATTAATACGTTACCTGTCCGCGTCATGTTTGACCCAAGCCAAACCATACACGAATGGTTACAACACTTGCAAAAGACACAATTAGACATCCGCCAGTACGAATACACACCACTTGTAGACGTCCAAGGCTGGAGTGAGGTTCCACATGGACAATCGCTGTTTGATAGTATTCTCGTTTTTGAGAACTACTTGAATAGCACAAGTGAGGAGTCAGATTCTGGAGTGTCGCTGAGCGAAGTCCAAGCAGTGGAGCAAACCAATTACCCATTGACATTGGTGGCGGCTCCTGGCGATGAGCTTGCTCTCAAATTGATCTATGAGCGAGGACGTTTTGATACGGAAGTGATTGTTAAGGTATTAGAACAGATGTCGCAGGTTCTACAGGCCCTAACTGCACAAGTGGAACAGCCGTTGCGTACACTTTCATTTATTACGGACGAGGAACGCCACAAGCTGTTAGTGGAATGGAACGCAGCGGAAACGGAATATGCTCGTGACGCGGTAATGCACCAGCTGTTTGAAGCGCAAGTAGTTGCTACACCGGATGCTGAGGCTTTAATCGTCGGAGAAGAAAGACTGACGTACGCGGAGCTGAACCGACGAGCAAACCAATTGGCTCACTATCTGCGGGCGCAAGGGATCGGCCCAGAGGTCTTGGTCGCTGTTCTCATGGAACGTACGACTGAGATGATCGTAGCGATGATGGGTATTCTCAAAGCTGGCGGCGCGTACGTACCGATTGATCCCGCCTATCCACAAGAGAGAATCGGCTATACGTTGGAGGATTCGCAAGCGGCGATCCTGTTGACCCAAGGTAGCCTGCTATCCATGCTGCCTGAACATAGGGCACAAGTGATCTGCCTGGATCGTGACTGGGAGCATATCGCAGAGCAAAGCGAAGAGAATCTGCCAAATTTGGTGGTACCAACTAACCTTTCCTATGTCATTTACACCTCGGGCTCGACAGGTCTGCCCAAAGGGGTAGCGATCCAGCACAGTAGTGTCATTGCCTTTATCGCTTGGGCGAAAACCGTCTTTTCGGCGGAAGAAATGAGTGGGGTGCTCGCCTCCACTTCTATCTGCTTCGATCTGTCTGTCTATGAAATATTCGTGACCGTAAGCTACGGTGGGAAAGTCATCTTGGCTGACAACGCCTTGCATGTACCGAGCCTGCCAGCCGTCAATGAAGTGACATTAATCAATACCGTTCCCTCTGCGGCAAAAGAGCTGGTGCGGATGAACGCGATCCCGTCGACGGTACGAGTGGTCAACCTAGCTGGAGAGCCACTGCCAAACACATTGGTGCAAAGTCTATATGCACGGGAGCATGTGGAAAAAGTCTTTAATCTTTATGGTCCGTCTGAAGATACGACCTACTCCACGTATGTACAGGTCACCAAAGGCGCCACGACAGAACCGACGATTGGTCGTCCTTTGTCCAACACACAAGCATATATTCTCGATGCCAACCTGCAACCTGTACCGCTGGGCTTACCTGGGGAACTATATCTTGGCGGGGAAGGATTGGCTCGCGGATACCTGAATCGCTCAGAGCTGACAGCAGAACGATTCTTGTCCAATCCATTCCACGCTGACCCGCATGCACGGATGTATAGCACCGGTGACTTGGTCCGTTATCTCCCGGATGGACAAATCGAGTATTTGGGCCGGATTGACCATCAGGTGAAGATTCGCGGCTATCGGATCGAGTTGGGAGAG
>NZ_PXZM01000007.1 GCF_003013395.1 Brevibacillus fortis
AGACAGAACAAGTACATACGAAGAAAGCACCAACAGCGTAGACGCCAATTAGGTAAACTCAAAAAATTGTCTGCCATTCGGAAGTTAGGCAATAAAGAGCAACGTTGGATGAAAGATCAAAACCACAAGATCAGTCGTCAAATTGTCAATACAGCTATTCAGGAAGGTGTGTCAATCATCAAGCTTGAACGACTAGAGAATATTCGCAAGACGGCAAGAACAAGCCGTAAAAACGCAAAGAACCTGCATAATTGGACTTTCTATCAACTTCAACAATGTATCTCCTACAAAGCAAATCTTGCTGGCATACAAGTTGTGGAGGTCAATCCCGCCTACACTTCTCAATCTTGTCCTGCCTGTAGAGAGAAGAACAAAGCGAAAGACAGAATGTACGAATGTTCATGCGGATTCCATGCGCATCGTGATCGGGTTGGAGCCATCAATATCATGCGTCAACCTGTGGCAGATGGTAACAGTCTGTCAGCCTAAGATGCTATACGCACTGTCTTAGGACGGGCTGATGAGACAGCCCTAAACTTGGGGGAACTACGGATAGCAGAAATGCACTTTCGACTACCACCCAAGAATCCCACTGATACCGAAGGTGTCAGCTTACGGCTTTAGCCGTGGGAGTCTCAAAAGGAGTTGACAGTGGCAGTGCTTCTTGGATTCACGGTCTAAAATTAGTAGCTGTCGCGATTGTTGCTCATGCCATATGGGGGATGGGACAAAAGCTTGCCCCGGATCGAACACGGGTGACGATCGCGATCATCGCTGCTACTATTACGCTGTTGTGGCATTCTGCATGGAGTCAGGTCACAGTCATGATCCTCGCGGGTTTAGCAGGCTTACTTTTCTTCAAGCATCATCAAACTCCTGGTTTGCCGGAATTTCGGGTTCCAATCAATCGGGCCCTAGCGATTGCTTGCTGGAGCGTGTTTTTTGGGCTTCTGATCCTGCTGCCTATCCTCAGAGAGGGGACAGGCTCTTCGTTACTAGCTTTGTTTGACAGCTTTTACCGTTCAGGCTCTCTCGTATTTGGCGGTGGACATGTTGTGCTTCCCTTATTAGAGAAGGAAGTAATCCCGGCAGGGTGGATGACGGAAGAAGCATTTCTTACTGGCTATGGGGCTACACAAGCGGTACCGGGGCCATTGTTTACGTTTGCCACTTATCTGGGAGCAATGATTGCAGGAGGAGTCGGTGCAGTAGTGGCTACGATTGCGATTTTTCTACCGGCCTTTTTACTCGTCATCGGCGCATTGCCGTTCTGGAATTCCTTGAGGAGAAATTCCAAAATCCAAGGAATGCTGGTAGGTGTGAATGCAGCAGTCGTCGGTATTTTACTGGCAGCCCTGTACAATCCGATTTGGACGAGTACCATTTTTGCTCCGCTGGATTTTGCGGTAGCGGCTATTTTGTTTATCATGCTGGAGCACTGGAAGCTGCCGCCATGGCTGGTTGTGGTTACTGGCGCTTTGTACGGTCTGTTGCTGTCTTAGACTGACGTCAGCTTTTGTTATAAAGCTGGTGAGAAGAAAAAGCACAGAGCTCATAGACCTTGACAACGCCTGCCCAGTCGGAACTTCAAAAAGGGGACCCGCTTGTCGAACACTGCTTCCTTGAGAAACATCCGCCCGTAGGGTGGCTTTGGCTCGACGGTCCCCTTTTTGAAGTGGAGACGGCCAGTGAATCCCCCCTGCTGGCGTGTCAGAGTCGAAGAGACCTGTGCTTTTTCTTCTCCTCCACTATGTTGACTCAAACCAAAATGCCCTCCATAGCTCTTTCTTATCGCATAAGAAGGTTTGCCAAGGATGGTTGTAACGCTTATAATACTGAATGAAAGTTCAGTATTTCTGGATGGGAAGTTGGTGAAGGTTCATTGAATAAAAAGAAGCAGCAAACGGAGCGGACAAAGAAGAAGATAGCGGATGCATCCAGTATTTTATTTATGCAAAAAGGCTACAAGGCCACATCCATAGAAGATATCGTGAAAGCTACTGGATACAGCGGCGGTAACATTTATTATCATTTTAAGAGCAAGGAAGGGCTGTTCTTACATCTGATTGAAGCTTGCAACAACGAATGGGAAGAGAAATGGCTGGCCAAGGAACAGCTCTACACGACCTCGATCGATAAATTGTATGGAATGGCTGAACATTTTGCAATCGACTATATGAATCATCCGCTGACCAAGGCTGCTGATGAATTTTTCGAAATGTCGGAGAAGCCTTCGGATGTGGAGGAGCGTATCAACGAGATGATCAAAGGTTATATCCACTTTAATCAACAGTTGCTCCAGAAGGGGCTCGATAACGGTGAATTTGAAATGACGAATGTAACTGGAGTCGCCATTATCTTGGACAGTCTGATGTATGGTTTAAATCAACACACGCGACGAATGGAACGAGAGGAAGCGCTGGCTACTTTTCGGTTAGCAATGGATGTGTTTTTATTTGGCATTGTCAAACCGTCCCGCTAGCTTTTTTTACGCGATTATCTAGAATAGATATTCAGTGTTTTGGTAATGGATTGGAGGAAGAGAAAATGGCTTTATTATTAAAAAAACAGGGAGCCCTACTGATCCTGATGTTCAATATTTTCCTTGTCTTTACGGGGATCGGGCTTGTTATACCGATTATGCCAAAGTACATGGAAAGCTTAGGAATTACCGGGGGGACTATTGGCTTATTAGTTGCAGCCTTTTCGTTGACGCAGCTGCTTTTTTCTCCAGTAGCCGGTCGATGGGCCGATTTATTCGGCAGAAAAAGGATCATTGTGATCGGCTTGGTCGTGTTTGCTATCTCAGAAGCGATGTTCGGTATAGCGAATTCTCCAGTCCTACTGTTTGCTTCTAGGTTGCTCGGCGGCATCAGTGCCGCACTGATTATGCCGGCCGTAATGGCTTACTCAGCAGATATTACAACGAAAGAAGAACGAGCGGCCGGGATGGGGTATATTACGGCAGCCATTACTACTGGTTTTATTATCGGTCCAGGCATTGGAGGATATATTGCTGAATTTGGTATTCGCGTACCCTTCTATTCCGCAGCAATTGCGGGAATGATTGCTGCATGCATAACATTCTTAATCCTCAAGGAATCGCAACCTACGGAAGAAGAATCACTATCTGACTCCTATTCGAGTGAAAAACAACGAAGCAGTCTGCTTTCCCAGTTAATGTACTCCTATAGAGAGCCTTATTTTTTCAGTTTGATCATAGTGTTTGTGATGTCTTTCGGACTGGCTAATTTTGAAACTGTCTTTTCATTATTTGTCGACCATAAGTTTGGATTTGAGCCTAAAGATATCGCCTTTATCATTACATTCGGGTCAATAGCAGGCGCAGTGGTTCAGCTTACTGCCTTTAGCTGGATCATGAATCGTTTTGGCGAGAAAAGGGTCATTTCGGTCTGTCTGCTCTTTGCTGGTTTGTTTATTGTTCTGACGCTTTTTGTTCATGGATTTTGGATGATTTTTGCCGTTACCTTCATCGTATTTCTGGCGATCGATATTTTGCGACCGGCTATCAGTACTCAAATGTCGATGCTTGCAAAAGATCAACAGGGGTATGTTGCTGGCCTTAACTCAGCTTTTACGAGTCTTGGTAATATTGCAGGTCCTATCGTAGCTGGATTTTTATTCGATGTGGATATCAACTATCCGTATGCGCTAGCATGTATGATTTTGCTTATCTGTTTCGTCTTATCGCTAGGAGTTAAAAAGCGCAATCTGAAGGATGCCAATGCGGCTTCCAGACAACCGTCCATTCCTGGATGATGAAAAAAAAGAAGACCAGTCCATTAGGGCTGGTCTTTTCACTGCATTCACGGTACATAGCCATATCCAGGATATTTGACAACGGGCCATTTATCTTTTCGCAAAGCATCCAACAATTCAGGACCAACACACAGGTTGGAAGCGACGAGTTCATGCGGGGTGAGCGCCATCCATTGATTCAGCGAAACGTCGACAAAGCGGTCGCTCTTGAACATTTCCAAAAACCACACCGTTTCCGTCCCGGTATTTTGGATATAATGCCCCGTCGCAAAAGGAACGTAGCCAACATCACCTGCTTGGTAGTCAAAAGTTCGAGCGTTTCCGTTTCCGATAAAAACTGTCATCCGCGCTTGACCTGAAATGTAATATTGCCACTCGTCGTTATTGGGATGCCAATGCAGCTCTCTCATCGCACCGGGACGTAGCTCTACGAGTGCTGCCGCGATTGTTTTGGAGATCGGAAAGTTGCGGGAATCGACGATGCGCACGCTGCCGCCAGGTGTAATGAGGGGGCGTTGGGCGAGTAAACGATGGGAAAAAGGGAGGGGGACGGTTCCGTATGGAGATTTCACTTCATCTGCTTCGATGGAACCTGGAACCTCGCTCTGATATATGTACACTTGTTTGTCGGGAATGTCGGCAAAGGCTGATTCTGGTACACCGAAATTTGCGGAAAGCACATCTGTTGGCGTATGTGCAAACCAATCGGAGATCGATAGCGTATTCAGATCGGAAAAATGCCCATCGTCGAAAACAAGCAAAAACTCGCAGCCTTCCTCAAGTCCCTGAATCGAGTGGGGGATGCCGGGAGGGAAATACCACAGATCGCCTTTTCCGATATCGGCGATAAAATTGCGGCCGCGTTGGTCAACAGACGCAATTCGTGCGCGACCGAGCAACATGTAGGCCCATTCTGCCTGTTGATGCCAGTGCAGCTCGCGAACACCGCCTGGCGTCAGGCTCATGTTTACACCCGCAAGTGTAGTGGCGATTGGCATCTCGCGTATGGTAACTTCACGGGACCAACCGCCATGATTTAATGTCATAAAGGCATCCGAGAAGGAAAATTTCAGATTGGGCAGCAGGCCCGCATCTGTGACGGGAGGAACCAGCATATTCGGATTTTGCCGATCACGCATGACGTTCCGTGGGCCGAGATCGACCCATCCGGCCCCATCACTCCTCATCGGCTGAGGAATTTGATTCCCTTTGTCTGGCGGATTCATTCGGGCAACCTCCTTCATCCCTGGACAGGCATATGTTTTGTCGTACTTCATCCACTAACCATGCCTATGCTTCGGCTTGCCCGTTATGCAAACATCCAAACCGTTCTACCGTTTCTATGGGTGATTTTGTATAATTTTAGGAGTGTTTTACAAATATACAATTTTAGGAGGGTACGAAAGATGAATACGATTCCAAACGATCAATGGTTAGCCATATATGAACAAAAACAACAGATGTTAACACCCCCTATTGAATTACATACCTATTTCACATCAACTGAAATGAGTGGTAAAGCAATCAACTTGCTTTCTTTGGGGGAAATAACGATTCCGACTGGAAACATCATGGTCCGTGATCCACTTGTGTATCTGGAGAGAAACAGTGCCCCTTATTTTCGTAAAGTCCCTACGGGAATCTTCCCATTAACCGTTTGTGTGGTAACAGTGGAAGAAGACCATTACAGGTATGCAGCTGTTAAGGTGGAGTTTACAGATAAAACTCCCCAAAAATTTACGGAAGCCCTTATTGGAAATGAAGATCTCGAAAACCTCGGGGAAGGTGAGTATTTTGGGTTTAATGTGGATGCGGGGCTTGCTACAGTGGTAGATGTCAAAACGAGGGATGCTTATCTAGAATTTTATGATCAGTGGAAAAAAGAGAATCCAGACGGCAATATTTATGATGACTATTTCGCTGATGTTTTTGCACAAAGTTACAAAGACCATCCAAAATACCAAAGAAGCGCTGGAGACTATATAAACTGGACGATACCAGACACCGATTTATCCATTCCGATGTTTCAGACGGGATTTGGAGACGGCGCCTATCCTGTCTATTTTGGGGTGGATGAAAATGATCAAATATGCCAGCTTGTGATTCAATTTATTGATATCGAGCTTGCATTTGGTGAGGATGACAGCGAAGACGAAGTTCATGCATAAATAAGAGGAGCCCATGAGTGATTCTTTTAACAGGAATCACTCATGGGCTAATCAACGAAGACATTGTTTGGGCAGGAAAGCCCCTCACCAATTATTTTTGGGAGCGGTGCCTCGATTATCTTTCTTTAGAAATAGAAAATAGCTGGCTGTAATCAACAGATCAATCCCCAGAACAACGGTCCATAGCCGGAGAATATGCCATAAAGAAGCAGTCCGTTCCACATCATCGACAAAGTAAATGGTCCCCGCTAATAAAGCCGCCCCAATTATATAGGAGAAGAGATGTCTAAACCAGCTTTTAGCGTAATGCTTGGCATACTCCATGCCGTACCGTTTTGGTTTAGCCGTACCTTGCTTGGTGACGTATTGCTGAAATTTTTCATCTGCCCATTGAATCATGCTTTTCCCAAACGCAATCGATACCCCGATATATACGGCAGCCAGCGCATGAGGAATCGTAGCGGTAGCTCCCCGATACAAATCCACGCTCGTGACGACGAGCAAAACCACATCAACAACAGGCGTCAGGGCGAGAAGAAAAAGCCCGGCTTTTTTTTGTTTGAGCACGTATCTTGTGAAAAGACCAAGTACAATGACCACCCAAAAAGCAATTTCGCATGCGACAATCATCCATGCAACAAAATTCATCGTACAAGTCTCCTTTGATGACGAGTATTCTCCTATAGGAGAGGTTTTTATAATACAAACGTACTAATAAAAGAAATTTTATCATCAAATCTAAAATAATACAACCGTATTATTAAAGTTGCTTGTCCTTTGCAAATCTTGATAAAATACAACTATGCCAAAAATAATCGATCATGAGAAAAGAAGAGAACAAATAGCAGAAGCAACATGGCGCGTCATTGTCGAGCAAGGAATGGAGGGAGCGACGGTAAGGAGCATAGCAAAAGAAGCAGGACTTTCATTAGGTGCTCTGCGACATTACTTCGCAACACAGGATGAACTGTTGATGTATGCCATGCAGCTCGTAAAAGAGAGGGCGACAGCTCGAATTGCTGTGATCGCTTCCAAAGAAGAATGGGCGCCAAAAGAGAGAATCAGCAAAATCTTGCTGGAGCTTCTCCCTACGAATCAAGAAAAGATGGTCGAAATGGAAGTATGGTTTGCTTTTACCGTGTACTTCCGACACAAAAAAGAAGGCTTCGATGCACAGCACGACGGGATATACGCCGCCATCCGCAACCTTTTGGACTCTGCCGATCAACTGAATCTACTACGCAAAGAGCTAGACAAAGAAATGGAAGCAGAGAAGCTCTATGCCGTCATCGATGGTCTGGCGCTGCATGCCTTTCTCGAACCGCAGCGAGTCAATGGAGAACGGATTGCGAAAGTGCTGGAGCATCATCTTGCATCACTGTTTCAGTAACGGAATTTACACTTCTTTTACGAAAAAGATGGTCAAATCTTTATACAAGATAAGAAACGCATACAAACACTCCCATAAAGAAAAGCAATCGGATCAAGGAAAGGTTGATCTGATTGCTTTTTTTCGTCGTGTGCGTTGGTTTACAAAGAACACAATGGGCTTTGACACGCAGTTAACAATGCTAGATTACGATGAGTGTACAAAGATTTTTGAACAAAAATGAGAATGTTGGTGTGAATATGAAAAAAATAACAATTGTCCAATAAAGATTGAATGATGAAGGGGTTTTCAATATGTCGAGTATTATGCTGAAGTCATTGTCTAAGCAATATACGAACGATAAATACACCCTGGACGATATCAGTCTGGAAATCAAAGACAAAGAGTTCCTGGTGTTATTGGGACCGTCCGGATGTGGAAAATCTACGCTGCTTAGAATGATTGCCGGGATTGAAGAGATCACCCAAGGCGATGTGTACATTGGCGATGTTTGTGTGAATGAAGTGGAGCCAAAGGATCGGGGAGTTGCGATGGTTTTTCAAAACTATGCCCTTTATCCGCATATGACCGTATTCGAAAACATGGCATACGGCCTGAAAATAAAAAAGATCAAAAAAGCAGAGCGAGAAAAGCGTATCAAGGCAGCGGCGGATATTTTGCAAATCGATCCGTTGTTGAAACGGTTCCCCAGCCAATTGTCTGGCGGGCAAAAACAGCGGGTAGCCATCGGGCGGGCGATCGTGAAGGAGCCAAAAGTATTTTTAATGGACGAGCCGTTGTCTAATCTGGATGCCAAGCTACGAAATGAAATGAGAATTGAGATCAAAAAGCTGCACGAGCGCTTGGATTCCACGTTCATTTACGTGACACATGATCAGGTGGAGGCGGTTACCTTAGGGGATCGAATCGCGATTATGGCGGAAGGGAAGTTCCGACAAATCGGAACGCCGATGGAAATCATCGATTGCCCAGTGGATATGTTCGTTGCCAATTTCATCAGCTCACCACCCATCAATTATATGGATGCGAGTCTGATTCAGCGGGATAACCAAGTCTATGTGGAGGTAGACGGGGTGTTGCTGGAAACCAATCTCCCGCTCGAAGTGATGGAACAAGCTCCTGAGATTGTCGCGGGAATCAGGCCGGAGCATTGCTTTCTCACCGAAGACAGTGAGGATGCACTCGCGATGGAGGTACTGTTCACGGAAATTATCGGAACGGATGTACTCGTGCACCTGAAGTATAAAACAAGCAGTTTTATCGTGAAGAAGAGCTTTACCCAGACATATGCAAAGGGTCAAAAGGTGAACGCAGGGATTAGCGCCAACCATGTCCATGTATTTGACAGGCAGACGCAAAAAAATCTGAGGTGCCGCCCATGAATGTACTCATCTCGCTAGACGGCATCAGTTATCGGAGCTTTGCAGGTTACATGCAGCAACGGTTAGAGAATGGCTATTCCTGCTGCAAAAAACTGATCACGACGTTTCCCTCAGTCACATTTACCGCACATGCGGCAGCAATGACCGGGAACCAGTTCGATCGGCATGGTGTCTTTGATAATATTGTAGCTCGCCCAGAAACGATGGAAAGAGTGGCGTTGTACGGCGACCACGAGATTCTTTGCAACGAAGCCCTTCATAAGCAGACGATTTTTCACTCGTTGGCGAGAAATGCTGGGACGAGCTGCTGCATACATTGGCCCATGACGTCCGGAAATCCGTATATTCACCATTTGGTTACGGAATCGAGCAGCAAAAAAAAGCTGAAGGCAAACGTTTCTGTAGAGGAAATCGATCGTGTAGCACTCCACGAAACGACACAGGCAATCAAAGCGGGAATCTATGATTTGATCGCTACAAGGTTTGTCGGGTATGATGCGCTGTCGCACCAATATGGAAAAGACTCACCAGAGGCGATGCACTGTCTGGAGCTGTTGACTACGCATCTTGATCAAATCGAGCAAACGTTGAAAGAGACGCAAAAACCATTCAACCTGATCATTTTCTCGGATCATGGTCAAAGTGATGTTCAATCGTTTTTTTACCCAAATGAGATTTTGGCCAAAAGCCAGTGGAAGCAGCATTTCCGAAACAAACAAATCAGATTCGTCGGGGACGGCAGCGGGGCGTTGTTGTTTTATAGCTCATTAGCTCATCAGCAAAACAAAGAAATCATGGCGTTTTTTAACCAGATACCAGAAGTGCATCGATTTTATGAGCTGGCTGGGGACAAGCCTTCAGCGTGCAAGCCATTCGGCATCCTCGATTTGAAGCATATGGTATGCGGGGAAGATATCGCGTTTCCCGAACAGCCTAAATACCAGGAGATGAAAAGCCTGCACGGGTATCATCCCGCGAATGTCGATGAGATGAACGGATTTCTCTTGTGCTTAGGGGATGCGTTTACGAAAAGTAAAGTAATCGAAGAGACACACATCGAAAACATTGCACCCACACTTGCGCAGTTGTTCCGAATCGCTCATCCATGTGACGGGCAACCGATCAAAGACATCTTCAAGGAGTACGAGTAAATGGGCAGACCAATCAGCAAAACGATCAAGGATAACGCATGGTCGCTTGGGTTACTTTTGCCGACATTGATTCCGTTAGTTATTTTTTGGATCTATCCCATGATCAAAACGTTCCATATCAGTTTTACAGACTGGAACTATATTTCACCTGACTACGACTATGTAGGGCTGGAAAACTACCAAAACTTGATGAGCGATGCTTTTTTCGGGAAAGTACTGCTAAACACGCTGGTGTTTACCTTTTTTACAGTCGTTCCACCGATCATTTTTGGGCTGTTCGTGGCGATCCGGTTAAACAAAATACAGAAGTTTCGCCATTTCTTTGTGGCGAGTGCATTTTCATCGTGGATCACGCCCACTGTGGTCGTGTCCATGGTTTGGGTCAGCATATTCGATACCGATTCGGGGATTGTCAATTATCTCCTGAAAGGCATAGGTATGGAGCCAGTGAAGTGGCTGGGGGGACAGACGACGGCGATGATTGTCGTCATTATCGTCACCATCTGGCAGTACATGGGGCTGGGGATCTTGCTGCTTTCCTCCGCTCTGGCGAAATTAGACCCGGAAGTAGAGAAAGCGAATGATTTGGATGGAGGGAGAGGATTACGAAAATTATTCAGAATCACCTTGCCTGCGATCTCACCGATTCTCGTATTCTTGTTCATCTTTTTTACGCTGAATTCTCTCAAAGCCTATGATCAGATTTATATTTTGACACAGGGCGGACCATCAGGTGCGACTTCGACCATCTTGTACTACTTCTACGTGCTCGCTTTTGAATATTTTGAAACGGGACCAGCGTCAGCGTTGGCGATGATTTTCTTGGTCATGTGTCTCTTGATCAGTGCACTGAATTTCTTCTTGTCCAAACTACTGTTTACCAAATGAGGTGGGAGCTTTGTCCTTGGCAAAATTAAAAACAGGCATACATTATGCAATGTTAATTTTGTTAAGCGTACTGATGGTGTTTCCGTTTCTCTGGATGTTCTTGATTTCGATCAAGCCCAAAAGCGAGGTGTACAGCGGGAGTCTGCTGCCTTCCACCTTTCATTTTGAGAATTACATCCGCGTATTCACGGAAACGAAGATGCTGCTCTATTTGTGGAACAGCATTTCTGTCAGCCTGATCGTCATCGTTTTTCAAATCTTTACGGCCATTTTTGCTGCGTATGTTTTCGCGACGGCGCAGAAAAGATGGGTTCGGTACTGCTTCGTGCTTATTTTGGCGACGTACATGCTTCCATCTGCCGTAACGTACATTCCATCCTTTATTTTGCTGTCCAAAGCGAATTTGCTGGATACACACATCGGTTACATTCTCAGCGAGCTCATCAGCATCTTTGCCGTCTTTTTCCTGCGGCAATCGTTTGCGCAGGTGCCAAAGGATGTGGTGCATGCTGCCAAGCTGGATGGAGCGGGGCATCTACGACTCATTTTCACCGTGTATATCCCGTATTGCAAAAACGCGATTGCTTCGCTGGTGTTGATCACTTTTATTTACAGCTACAACAACTATATGTGGCCCTCGCTCTTGATCAAGTCGGAGGAAAACATGTTCGTCACGATTGGATTGCGTCGGTTGTTTATGAGTCAGGCGGGCTATGGGATGGACTTCCCATTGGCGATGGCGGCATGTGCGATTTCACTGGCACCTATGCTGATCCTGCTCGCAATCGCAAGCAAAAGAATCATTCATTCCATGGCTAATCTGTATGTCAACAAATAGACCAAGACAGCTATTTATTGGAGGAGTCATTGTGAAAAATCAGAAGCGAAACACCAAGAGCGTCATTCTTTCCATCCTGAGTTCTGCGCTTATTTTTACCGGAGCCGTCGGTTGTTCGAACAACGCCGCTTCTGACAGCAACGCGAGTGCAGCATCCACCCCTAACGAGAAAATCAAGCTGGAGTTCTACTACGGTCTCGGAGGCAAACTCGGGGAGACGATGCAAAAAATCGTGCAGGACTTTAACAGCAGCAATGAAAAATACGAGGTCGTTCCGATTGTCCAAGGTGACTACAGCGAGACGTTGCAGGCACTACAGGCCTCGCTGGCAGCAGGCAAGCCCCCAGCCTTGGCGATCAATGCGTATCCGGAATTCATGAAGCTGGCGAAAAGCGATGCATTGCTGCCTTTGGATGAGCGGATCAATCAGCCGGAGTATAAAAAGGACGATGTTCTGCTGCTTGCACAAGGCAAATACAACGATGCGATGCTGGGTGTTCCTGCCTATGTCAGTACGCAAATGATGTACTACCGCAAAGATATTTTTGACAAATACAAGATCGACTACAATGCGCTCACGAGCTTTGAGCAATTGGCGGATGCAGCCAAGCTCATCAAAGAAAAAGAGGGAATAAACGGCTGGTCCATCATGTGGTACACGGAGCATATGATCGACTACGCCCGTTCTGCTGGCGGCGATATCGTGAGCGAAGACGGTAAGACTGTCACGATCGACTCGGAAGAATGGGTGTATGCGTGGGATAGCATTCGCAAGTACATTCATGAGGACAAAATCATGGATACCGTCTATGGCGGCAATGGCTGGGAATGGTGGTACAAAACCATCGACAACGTGATGAAAGGAAAATCCGCGGGCTACACAGGCTCTTCTGGTGACGGCGGAGATCTGGATTTCACCAAGGTAGCAACCGGCATGCAAAAAGGCTTCAATGGGCAACCACCAAGACCTGTCGCGATTTCAGTCATGTTCAACCTGTTCAAAGCATCCTCGAAAGAACAGCAAGAGGGCGCGTGGGAATTCGTGAAGTTCTTCTCGGAAGCGGAAAAAACAGCGTACTGGGCCGTACAGACAGGCTATATTCCAATTCGGGACAGCGCGGTGAATACAGAGATTTACCAGAACAAATTGAAAGAAAATCCGTACTTCTCGGTACCTTTGGAACAGGCGAAAACAAATGGAATTGCTCCTTTTGTAGACCCGACAGGCGGCAAAATTTATGCAGAAATTGAGTTGGCGAAGGACAAGGTGCTGATCGAAAACGTTCCTGCGGCAGAAGCGCTCAAAGTGGCGAAAGAAAAGGCACAGAAAGAACTCGACAAGGCACTGAAGCAATAAATCATAAATCATAGCGAACTGGAGAGATGGAAAAATGAAAAACAACATCGCATTGGCTGTATTTGATCTGGCAGGAACGTTAGTAGAGGATGATAACGCAGTCAGAGATTGTCTGCACAAAGCGGCTGTGGAATACGGATTGAACGTGACACCAGATGAAATCAGTACGCACATGGGGACGAACAAGATTCATCTCTATCAATATTTGATTGCGAGAACAAAAGGAAATATGATCGACTTCAAAAACTTTGAAATCGATATCGACAATTCTTCGTTCGAGGACGCTGTCAAACTGTACGAACGCTATACCGAATACATGATTACGTTCTATCAGGAAAATTGCCGCGAAATCGAAGGCGCAACCGAAACGCTGAAATGGTGCCAAGAAAATGGCATCAAGGTAGCGACTGGGACTGGGTTCCATAAAGAGATCAACAGCGTCATCATGGAATCGCTCGGTTGGGTGAAGGATGGCTTGATCGATTATGCGGTAGACCTGGATATGGTACCAGAAGGCAAAGGACGTCCGGCTCCGTTCATGATTTTTAAGGCGATGGAATATTTGAACGTGCAAAACGTCAGACAAGTCATCAAGCTCGGCGATACGCCAGCAGATATGCTCGAAGGCTACAATGCAGGCTGCAAAGCGGTCATCGGCGTGATGCAAGGCTCTACGCCAATCGAGGTATGGGGGAAGTACTATCATACGCATGTGCTCGACACGGTAAAAGAACTGCCTGAACTCATTTTGTCCGGTAAAATCGTATGATTTATCCAGTGGAGAAGATGGCGAGTATCGCAATTGTTTTGCCCAAGCTGTTTCCTTTTTCACAAAGCAGGCCAGAGCAGATGCTTCCGAGTCTCCATGCGATCCTCGAAGACCCCTTCTTTACGGCGGTCGAAGTGTCCTATATCGCGGACAAAGAGACGAGGCAGCAGGCTGCAAAGTATATGGCGTACAGTGGTGTCGAGGTTATATTCAACGGCGGAGATGCAGCCAGAGAATTGCAGATTGACCTCAGTTCCTTGGACCCGGTCGTTCGCAACAAGTCTATCGAATCAGGCAAAATGCTGATCGACCACTGCTATGAAATGAACGCGAAAATCATGCATATCGTGACGGGCAAATTCGAAGGCGAAGAGAATAAACCGAAAAACATCCACGCGTTTATTGCTTCGGCTATGGAGCTATGCAAGTTCGCAAAACAAAAAGCCGATACGTACGAGCTGTGCATTTCTTTGGAGATCGGGGATCGGCATGTCGACCGCAACTATTTGCTCGGCCCTACTCATGAGGCGGTGCATGTAGCTCGTGTAATCCGCAGCGAGTACGACAACTTTGGGCTTTTGTTGGATCAAAGCCATCTGCCAATTATGGGCGAAGAGCCGCACAAATCGTTGTGGCAGGCCAAAGATTATTTGACACACATTCATCTCGGAAATTGTTACTTGAAAGACAGGCAAGCCAGCTATTTCGGGGATAAGCACATCCCGTTTAACGTCAAGGATTCGGAGGTTGGCGTGGATGAGCTGACGTCATTTATCAAGACATTGCATGACATTGATTTTTTCAAGAGCCCCAAACCGACCAGGAAGCCAGTGATGACCTTTGAGGTGGGGCGGCTTGAGAATGAATCGCCAATGCTTATAATCGCCAATGTAAAGCGTGCTTTTTACGAAGCGTGGGCCAATGCATAAACGAAAAGACTGGGGCTGTGACATAAGTGAATGTATTGATTACGGGATACTTTACCGATTATTCCAAGCAACGCGTGACCCAAGCATTTCCGAAGGATTGGAGCATACGAATCGTGGAGCCTGAGAGAATCGAATCATTCATCAGTGAAGCGAATGTGTTGATTCCTGAACATATCCAGGTAAATGAGGACTTGCTGAACAAAGCGCACAACTTGAAGTTTGTCCAGACGGGTGCGGGTTTTGACAACGTGGATATTGAGGCGTGCACGAAGAAAAATATTTGGGTGAGCAACGCGGCTGGCGTGAATGCGAACGCAGTAGCCGAGCATATTATGGCGCTCATTCTCGGATATTACAAAAACATCTCTTATCTCGATCAAGCGATGAAAAATCGGGAGGATGAGACGAAGCTCGTCTACGTCGGTGGCGAGCTCGCAGGAAAAACCATCGGTACCATCGGCTTTGGCGCAATCGGCTCTCGTGTGGCGGAGCTGGCAAAAGCCTTTCGGATGAAGGTGCTGGCGTATGACACCGATCCAAACAGGCAGAGTGATGATGCCGAAATGGTTGATCTGGACACGCTGATTGCCAAATCTGACGTGATCACCCTGAATATTTTTCTGAATGAATCCACAAGACATTTAGTGGACAAGCAGTTTTTAGCCAAAATGAAAAGCGATGCACTTCTTGTCAATACAGCGAGAGGGCCGATCATTTGTGAAGAGGACTTGATCGAAGCGCTGAAAAACAATGTGATTGGCGGCGCATGCCTCGATGTGTTCACAGTGGAGCCGCTTAGCGTCGACAGTGAGCTGCGCACCTTGAAAAATGTCGTGTTGACGCCGCATACAGCAGGCATGCCTGACGGAACCAAATTTCACGAGAAAAGATACCAATTTTTTGTGGAAAACATAGAGCGAATCCAACGAAATGAAACGCCGTATAGTCATTTGAATCAGCTTTTCTAAAAAACCAGTGTGTCTCGGTATTCCACCGTGGGACACTGGTTTTATTCTTTCTGGAACGTTTCTGGCTAAAAAACAATACCTAATTTCGCGGCGTTATCTTTGATCAAGTCAATCAGGGTTTGCTGGTCACTTTCGGGAAAATTTTCTCAATTCAACGAGTTTGCTTCCTGATATCTTGGCAATTTCTCCACCTTGTGGCATGTGGAAATTATCGATGATGACTGCTGGTTTTAAAGCAGCCAGCTCGGAGGCCTTTGGAATGGCTATTTTAGGTAGTGAATCAAGGGAGAATATGACAATCAGCGTTCGTGATTTCAATACACTGACAAAATATTCATAGTAAAATAGCTACTTTGAGTCATTTAGCTTTACTTGAGGAAGACATATACTCATCAAGGAGATGTTCAAGAAGGAGGGTAAGAGGAGTGGCTATGTTTCAGCCAGAAAAAACATCCAGGAAGAAGTGAACAAAGAAAAACGCCTGTATCTTACCATGTAACGAATTAACACATGAGGCTTATCTCGGCCGTGGAGGTTTGATAATGAAAACAAGCAATTATAATCGCTTTTGGCGATGGCATTTCTATGCAGCATTATTTATTGCGCCACTACTAATTACATTAACGCTAAGTGGTATTGGCTATCTATTTTATACAGATGTAGAAAATAGAGCTTACGATCATTTGTTTTTTGGAAAGAGCGATAAAACAGAGCTATTAACGATTGATGAAGGTATTGAGAAAGCGGTAGAGCAATACAAAGACTATTCTGTCTCAAAGATTATTGTTTTAGATGATCCGTATAATACTCGCTTAACGATGACAAATAAAGATGGCGATCAAAAATACGTATTTTTAGACGAGCATTATCAAATTGTCGGTAGTCAAGATGCGAAATATACTTTTTCAAATGTGATGAGAGAAGTTCATAGTTCACTATTTGTTGGTGGAACGGTTGTAAATTACTTAGTTGAATTAGCTGCATGCTGGGCAATCTTCCTGCTGTCTTCTGGTATTTACATGACATTTAAAGGAAGAATACTAAAGAATAAACAGAATCTGACAAAGCAACAAAAGAATAAAAAATGGCATGCATTAGTTGGTACAATAATAACAATTCCAATGATTGTTATTATTTTTACAGGCTTACCTTGGTCTGCACTTATGGGCAATTTTATTTACTCTGCAGCTCAAGAAAATCCTTCTATCGGTATTCCTTTATTACAGCAACAGCCGCCTACTTCAGACATGAGTGAAATTCCTTGGGCGACACGAAAAAATGAGGAACCAACATCTAGTCAATCTCATGCACATCACGGAGATATGCCTAGTATGTCAAACAACAGCAATATGATAAGTATCAAACAGTTAATGCACGAGATTGAGATGGAACATATTTCTAGACCGTACTCAATTATTTACCCAAGAAGTGAAGATGGCGTATTTAATGTATCCAAAGGTAGCAATACTGGTGTAACGGGCTTAGATGTTAGTCCCTATGATGAAATCACCACCTATTTTGATCAATATAACGGAAAATTGATTTCGAAAGTGGGCTACGAGGAATATGGTATTTTAGCAAAATGGTTTACATGGGGTATTCCATTGCATGAAGGTCATTTGTTTGGCTGGCCAAATAAATTAATGAACTTAGCAGTTTGTTTGTTGTTCCTACTCGTCATTTTTTGGGGATTTAAGACGTGGCTGTCTCGTAAAAAAGAAGGCTCATTTTCAGCTCCTCCAAAAGTATCAAGTGGTATTTCGAGTAGTTTCATTGTCTTCATGGTGATATTAGGCGTTATTATGCCACTATTTGGACTCTCTTTAATTGTGGTAGCAATTATTGAAGGAATAATTTACTTCATTCGCAAAGGAAATAAAAAGGATAGTACTACGGCCTAGACGAGGGAGGTGGGTGCTTTCTGTCATGGCAGTGCAAGGACGAGTTGTATCGTCAAAATAACCTGAAAGATCGGCACTAATGGAATCGACGTAAATCAAATGCTCAATTTTCCTACATTCACAAAAGCCACGAATCTCCTTTTCGTGGCTTTTTGTATGCTTACAGGCTTTTTTAACGTTTTTTCAATCCTTCGAGAAGTTCGATTATTTTATCGTTTTGTACTGATATTCTTTTTATCTGATTCGTCAGAGAACGGAGCAATTTTCGAAGGTGCTTGTAGTATTCCCTTTCCATTCCAGAGCCTAGAAGTCTTTTTCATTAATCTACTGTATGTAAACAAACCACGTAAATTGATAGTAGTATCTGTTTGAAGTGGATCGTTATTCCATGTTTACAACCCGAACGTCCATTCGTAAAATAAGGTCAAGAAGGTGATGATAATGAATCTGAAAAAAGATATATCTGCCATATTGGATCATATAAAAACAGACGAGCGATTTCGCAACAACATAGCGCACTGGAAGGTGATTCCTGCCCGTGAAGCAAAGACTGTTTCTTTTCCAGAACAATTGGACGAGCGAATCCGCGATGCCCTGATTAGAAGAGGCATTTCCTCCTTATACACACATCAAGAAACATCTTTTCGCCATGTGCGCGATGGAAAACATATCGTAGCGGTTACTCCCACGGCCTCTGGCAAAAGCATGTGCTATCATTTGCCGATCCTCCAGACGTTATCGGAAGACAGGCAAGCGCGGGCTCTTTACTTGTTCCCAACCAAAGCTTTGGCGCAGGATCAAAAGGCGGAGCTGCACGAGCTGATTACAGAAATGGGTCTTTCGATCAAATCCGAAACGTATGACGGTGATACACCAGCAAATATCCGGCAGATGGTACGCAAGGCAGGAAATATCGTCATCACTAACCCAGACATGCTGCATTCCGCCATTTTGCCCCATCACACCAAGTGGGTTTCCTTTTTCGAGCATCTCAAATACATCGTGATTGATGAGTTGCATACATATCGTGGCGTTTTTGGCAGCCATGTCGCCAATGTCATTCGGCGGTTGAAGCGCATTTGCGCCTTTTATGGAAGTCATCCGCAATTCATTTGCACATCGGCTACCATCGCCAACCCGAAGCAATTGGCGGAAGCCCTGACAGAAGAAGAGGTAGAGCTGGTCAACAACAATGGTGCTCCGTCAGGCATCAAGCATTTCCTTTTCTACAATCCGCCTGTGGTCAACAAGCAGCTCAATATTAGACGCAGTGCCACATTAGAGGCGCGAGACATTACTGAGCAGTTTTTGACCAATGGCATACAGACGATTCTGTTTGCGAGAAGCCGTGTACGTGTAGAGATTTTGCTGACGTATTTGCAGGAGCTGATTCGCCGCAAGCTTGGGCCTAAAACGATCCAAGGGTATCGCGGTGGCTATTTGCCGAGCCAGCGCAGAGAGATCGAACGCGGCTTGCGCAATGGTGACATTATGGGTGTGGTCAGCACCAATGCGCTGGAGCTTGGAGTAGATATTGGACAGTTGCAGGCATGTGTCATTACTGGCTATCCGGGCTCGGTCGCAAGCACATGGCAGCAGGCAGGACGGGCGGGAAGAAGGCAGGGGGAATCTGTCGTTGTTATGGTCGGCAGCTCAACGCCGCTGGATCAGTATGTGATTGCCAATCCAGAGTACTTTTTCGACCGCAGTCCTGAGACAGCGCGGATCAATCCCGATAACCTGATCATTTTGGTTGATCATCTCAAATGTGCGGCATACGAGCTGCCGTTTCGAGAGGGGGACACATTCGGTCGCGCGGAAATCGTGGAAATTCTGGAGTTCTTGACCGAGGAGCAGGTGCTTCATTACTCGCGGGGCAAGTGGTTCTGGATGAACGATTCATTCCCGGCCCACAACATCAGTCTGCGGTCAGCCTCACAGGAAAATGTCGTGATCATCGACATCAGCGAACGGGGAAATGAGCGTGTCATCGGGGAAATGGACCGTTTCAGCTCCATGACGCTCTTACATGACGAAGCCATTTACCTGCATCAAGGGACGCAATTCCAGGTGGAAAAGCTGGACTACGAGGAAAAGAAGGCGTACGTCCGAGATATTGCTTGTAAAGTCTTTTTCAACAAGATAAATATTATAGTCAATTGTCATCATTGGGTTGTATTAATTTTCGCCAAATTGTTTTTGGCCAAAATTAATGTATCTCAGACATAAAATAGTATCTGCATAATTATTTGAACCAATGAATTTAATGTGACGAAAAAATAATATATACGAGAAGTATTTACCACTTATTTCAAGAGGGTGATATACTTTTAATAGTATTAAGATTCGAAAACAAGCAGTTTTTGTGAGACATTATAATAGAAAAGTAGGGGAAGAAATAATGGAGGAAAAAACTTATTCTGCTTTTATTAGTTATAGTTGGGATAGTGATCTGCATCAACAATGGGTTTTTAAGCTAATGAATAAATTACGGGAAAATGGTGTAGATGCAAAGATTGATTTGGTTGAAACACAAAAGGGAACTACTAATCTTAATGAGATGATGGTTACAAATATGATGGATAAGGATTATATTATTATGGTCCTGACTGAAAATTATGCTAAGAAAGCTAATAGTTTTCAGGGGGGAGTTGGTTTTGAGACTATGTTATCTTTGCCAATTCTTAGAAGGAATCCCGATAAGTTAATTTTTATTATAAGGCATTCGGGTAGCTTTGAAGGAGCTTTTCCTGATCATTTGCAGGATTATTACGTAATCGATTTTTCTAATAACGCAAACTTCGAGAAAGCATTTAAGGAACTACTACATAGAATTTTAAAAATAGATTTATATGAACTTGCTCCGTTAGGAAAAAGACCTAATTTACAACCTCAAAAAGAAATATTAGAACCCAATCCCTTCGATGATCTTCAGATATCCAAAGTCTTCAAAAAAACTGATATAGATAAAGCCGAATTTTTAGATAAGAGTTTTCATGAAATTACAAAATTGTTACCTCAATTGTTTGAAAAAGTTGCTGAAAATAATCAAACTTTTCAATACATCATTGAGAAAATAACAGAGAAAAAATGGATATATAAGCTATATGTGGATGGCAATATAAAAACAAGTATTAAAGTTTGGCTCGGGGGAATTCTTGGACGTCAAGAAAGTATTAATATCGCTTATGGATTGTATATAGACCCACATAATGATGGATCTATGAATGAAATCATCTATTGTAATGTTTCACATAATAATGAACTGGAATTAAGTATGACCATGAATATATTTGGGAACAAAGAGAGGCATGATGCAAAGTCTGTAGTTGAAGAACTTTGGAAAAGACACATCTCACATTACTTGCAATAATTTTTTTGAAAAAATAGTCGTTAGGTGCTCGAAGCATGTTGAGTGTATTCGATAGTAGGCCGTGAGATTAATGTGAAAGGGGGATATATTAATGAGACTAAATTTTATCGAATTCACAGATTATCTTAGAAAGGTGAGTTTTGAGGGGGGATCAAGGCTTTCTTTTCTAGCAAATCTTTTACGGAAACATGTGAATCAAGACAATGTTCTAGGTTTTTATCCAAAGAATATTTTTGTTGAAGATAAAGACGTGGAAGTCTATGTATTCGAAGATAATAAAGTTACTATTTTTCTGAACACGGGTAGCCAAGTCATCATAAAAGTACTGAAATATGAGCATTTAAATAGACTGGAATTACAGTATGAGAAGAAAGATCAGATGATTATTAATTTGGAAATAAGATTTACAACAGGTGATGAAATTGTATTAAATAATGCTCTTGATGCAAATTCAAACTGGTCTGATAAATATGAAGCGGAGATACAAGGAATATTTACGCTGTTAAAGAAAGATTAGCCTAGTAATAAAGAAAATTGGTAATATCCAGGTCTTGTGAAGAAGTATGAATGGATTCACTGGCAATACATAAAAATAATGAGGACTTTTTATATGAGGGACGGAAAATGAATCATGGCAGAAGAAGAACCGATGGAGATGAGACGTGGAATCGATTACTGGAATGGACTAAGGGACAAAAGGCTGCTGAAAGGCTTGCGGGTCATATTATACATTCATCAGGATACACGTCAATTGATCCCTCGCATCCACTAGGGGGGAAGGACAGCTTAAAAGATTTTATTTGTGCTAAGGATGGAGTAATCTGGATCGGAGCTGCATACTTCCCTCGAGGTCATAAAGACTTTAAAACTATAAAGAAAAAATTTCTTTCAGATCTAGAGGGGGTCTACAAGAATTCTGTTGAAGGGATAATCTTTATAACAAATCAGGAACTAACTATTACTGAAAGAAAAAAGTTAATGTCAGTAAGCAAAAGTACTTACGTTGAGGTTTTCCATCTTGAAAGGCTTGTTCACATATTAAATAATCCAATCAATTATGGTATAAGGTTGGAATTTTTAGATATAGAAATTACAACAGAAGAACAGCTTGCTTATTTTGCTGAACGTGATAAAACAATTCTAGAACTTAGTGAAAAAATTGATCAAATTACAAAACGATTAACCCAAGGAGCTCTTTCAACGTTTCATGAGAAAGATATTAAAATAAACGCTCTTAAAGAAGATGAATATACTGATGAATGTGGGACCGAAGAAGGAACTGTGGGGGTTATCGGAATTGACAATGATATCAGTGAATTTAAAAAGAAAATTATTAATGAAATTTTTATGATAGAAAACTATTATGGTCAGACTGAATTATTTAAACCCCTCTTTGAGATACATGATTTAGATCTCTCAAAGACTAGAGTAATTATTAATGAGTTATTGGCAGAGTTTTATGATATCACTACTTCTTTAAGCAAAGTTGGTATTACGAACATAAAGGGACTCGAATTAGCATCCTACGAAGAAATTCCAGCAAAATTAGAACTAAGCTTTGGTATGGGTGTACCGATTAGATTGTTACAAAAAATCATTGGATTCCTTTCTTATTATCAGTTAGAATATTTGCATTTTGTTGATTATAGACAAGAAGACTACGACGAGTATCTTTTAACAGTTGTAATCGGTACATATTCATATCAAGATACAAATTTAGACTTAATAAAAATTGACCATGAGACATTAGAAAAATTGCTAGATCCTTTACTAACGGCAAATCAATTCTATGCAATTTTAATCCAGGATGGTTCAGATCCATGTATTGATTGGTAATTACTCTTAGAGAATTGATTGAAAACAACAGTAAGAGAGGTATATAAAGACGTCCATTATAGATAGTTCGGTGTACGTAAAGTTACAAGCTAAGGTTGATGCCCTAACGGGCAATAAACGTCATAAACCCTGAACTTTACGTTTTACAACAGGGGAAAATTGGATTGTATTTATGGGGAAATGGAACATAAGGTTTAGCAGAATAAATTGCATTGAGATGGAAAAATTAAGGGGGATTTTAAGTGCAATTGGACCAAAGAGAGACTTTAAATGATCTTTTGGGTCTATTATTTCCTAATAAAACTGAAGGAAGTATGGAAGAATCCCGAAAGGTATTTCACCAATTTTACTCGCCAGAGAACATCACACCGATTTTGGATTATGTTATAGAAGAATTTGAAAAGTTGGTTTTACTACCAGTAGAAAATAAGGGCTTACATATAATTTACCTTATTATTGCTACCAAAGAGATATATATACGAATAGGTGAGTATGAGAAAGCAACGACCGTATTCAAAAATAGAGTATCAAAATTTTTTGATAGATTGGTTCTAGATGGAGAAAGAATTGAAGATCGGCTTGTATTATTACTTATTTATAATGAGCTTCTAGCAACATATTACTCACAGCAACCGATTGAGCAACAGTTATATGAGGTATTAAAATTAACAGATCCTTCATCTTTGGAAGGACTTGTTGTATATAACGGTCTATATCATTTGTTTGAGGTGGGGGAAAAGGAATGTAGCCTCTCATTAGGTGATGACTGTTTATTTGTAAATGCTTACCTGGATTTTTTAGAATTATTACATAAAAATAACGAAGTGGATCTATTAGCTAACCATCTAATAGCTACTGTTAAGACTCACTATGAAATAACACGCTATTTTGGGAATGGTTCACTTGAATCGAGTCTCAAAACATATGAGAGTATTAACAGTCTTTCAATTGATATTATTTTTCTACAGCCTTTTATACAATACTTTCAGTATATTAACAAGCTGGAATACGATAATAATATCGAAGGAGACCTCAGACTAAATAAAACCAAATCCAAGGAGCTAGTAAATAATTTTTTCAGTTTAATGAAAAAAACCTTTGATTATAAATCGAAAAAGGTATTATCTGAGTTTGAACAGAAACTTCATAGTGATGTAATTATTGGCTTTGATGATCTTTACTCAATTGCAGATACTCAAACCATGAAAAATATCTTACAGAATTATGCTCTTAAAGTCCTAGATATGTCAGATACTACGTTAAAGAGGCATTTAATTGATTTTGTTGTAGGACGATTTGAGCTTTTGTATGAAGATAAACAGTACCGAATTATCTCTAGGATGTATCAAATTAGCGTAATTCCGATGGACAATTACTTCTTTGAAACAGCTTATTCACTATCGAATTCTGGTTATAAGAAAGAAGCAAAAGAAATTTATGAAAAAGCAATAGCTGATGGTAATGAATCTGGAGCAATCTATAACAATTTAGGTGTATATTACAGAGAAGTGGAAAAAAATCTAGAGAAAGCTTTGGATCTTTACAAAAAAGCACTTAAGCTTAATCCAGAAGATAAGACTGTAATTAATAATTTAAAATCTACCGAAAAAGCAATTTTAGATGAAGCGGAAAAACCAAAAAGAATAACTGAGAACTATTTTAAAAAGACAAAGAATTGGCACAAACAAATTTTATTCTCAATTTACCGACTTGGAGAACAAGAGGTAGGCATAGAAGTTTTATCTGATTTAACAAGACAAAGCTCCACCACCTTGAAGAAAAATCTCGATTATCTTGTTAGTTTAGACCTTATTACTATTGATAAGAACGGAATCAAAATGGCCCCAACGATAGAAAAATTAGTTGGAGATTATATTAATCCAAAGTTAGAGCGTGAGATCCTCAAAATAGATAAAACGAGATTTTTTAGACCAATTTTCTATCATGAGTCTGAAATTTCACTATATCGTGCTTTAATTGAATTGTTCCCTCAGCATTTTATTTTTCCAAACATGAGTCTCAAGACCATTTTTGACATAGAGAAATTAAGAGATGTATTAGACGGAGAGCATCTGACTTACCTTTTTATGGCTCATGTAGACTTTGTTATTATCAACACAACTACCTATTTACCAGTTTTAGCTTTTGAAAAGGATAGCGACTATAATGACACTAAGGTAGCAACAGAAAATATGAAAAAGAAGAACTTCATTTTTTCTACAGGTGGTATTCCATTAATTCGACTTCGTTTTAATAGTGCTATGGATTTAGAAAAATTAAAGTCGGAGGTTCGCATAGCTACTAGAGAATTACTATCTCAGATCCAAGGAGAATCACATTATTATGAGGTCGACTTATTCAATGAACTAGATGTGAAAAAATTTGGTATATCACTAACTTCGTTAGAAATTGAGGAAGTTAAAGTTGAGTGGGAAAAGATTGTGGGAAATATGGTTGCGAGACAGTCAAAGATAATGGAGATAGATGGCGATATACTACAGATTCAGATATCTACTGAGCTAGTTTCTGTTATTGAATTAGGAAGGGAGAATATAAAAGAGAAAATTTCTCTTAAATTCCCTGGATTAAGGGATATTAACTATTTATGGTATTGATTGGGTATATGAATGAGAAAAAGAAAATATTGTATTCGGATTTCCTTCATCAAATTATAGGAGTAAATCAAAATAAGGTGTTAACCCCCAAAAATGTATTATGATTTAATTTCAAAAAGAGGGTAACGATAGCTGAGGAAAAATTGTAGACTGAAAAAAAGTACTAGACTGAGAAAGAGTTATTTGAGTGGTCAGAATAGTTTAATCATTTCGCCGCCAATGTTATACTTTCTCTGATTCCGTAAACTCAGAGAATCAATTCCCAAAACTGTCTGCATCAGAACGAAACAAGCAGCCGAAATATCGGCTGCTTTTCGTTCACCATTCCGTTCGTGAAACGGCGTTATTTAAGTGTTGGTGTCTACTGAAATTACTTGTTACTCCTAATTCTATTACTCGGGGTAAATGTGGTCCACGTCCCTCAGAAGATAACGTTTATTACACAGACTAACAATTTTGCTTAATCCACCGTTTTGGAGGAATGGGCAAAAAAACCAGATCGTTATGTTGCTGGATGGTTAACTTTCTAAGTATTCTTTTCATAAACGGTGAACTCACCACGACTGTTTAGCATACAATTGCTAATGTCACTTTGGCTACCTGCGATGCACAGCTCAGCCTGAAGTGGAGGGCTACTATAGTAAGGCCCACCGTCGAAAGGACAATCGAAGGTATGTTCGGGTACGGCACAACTCTGACCGGGAGGTGGTAAGCGGCGAGGCGGATGGTCTAGCTCAGACTGTAATCCTTCTCCAGCACAATGCATCATCTCATGAATTAAAGTCTGAGCAATTTCTATGTCGCCTTTCGGGAACAAAACGCTGAAATTTACGTTAATACGCGACCTTTCCGGCACAGGCACACTAGCGTTCTCATTGGGATCTGTACTAACGCCATGGTCAATAGCTTTTGTATAAGCGTTAAGCAATTTCTGCTTATGGTCTCCAAGTGTATCGCAAATTATGGCTCGCGATACTGCAAATATATGTCGTTCGATTAACTTGAACCTCTGGCTACTATTTATCTCTGGTTGAAAAGAAAAACGTCCGATAATGCCCAGTCCGAGTTTGAATTCATAGTCTAATGCTGCTACATTTTGTGTAAAAAGGATGATCTCTAGTCGGCGTCCAGTTCCTATGTTGTCAGCATGGAAGGTAGTAAATCCGGTAAGATAATTTTTTCCACTCGGGTCTTTCAGGTCTTGTGCGAATTTGGCCACCCGACGTGCAACTTCTGGAATGTCGTTCTCGTCGGTAATACCGAGATCAGCCACACGCTCGTAGTGAATTTTAGCTAAGGTGCTGTCGTCTGGTAGAAGGATGATCTCTAGTCGGCGTCCAGTTCCTATGTTGTCAGCATGGAAGGTAGTAAATCCGGTAAGATAATTTTTTCCACTCGGGTCTTTCAGGTTTTGTGCGAGTTTCGCCACCCGACGTGCAACTTCTGGAATGTCGTTCTCATCGGTAATACCGAGATCAGCCACACGCTCGTAATGAATTTTAGCTGATGTTGAAGGAAAGAGAATCACTTCTAATCGGCGCTGATTTGAGACAGCGTCAGCATGAAAAGTGCAAAATCCAGTCAGAAAATTTCTAGCCTGAGCATAGACAGCGACGCGTCGTTGTACATCAGGAATATTGCTCTCATCAAATGACAAATTATCCACTCTTTCACTGTTTTATGTTATCAGTTATGTTAGTAGTTCATAGTTTTCACAAATGTCCTCCTTTCTATACGTTAAAAGGACTCGCCGACGGGGATTAGCGAGCAGTCTAAAGCTTTATTTTCAAATTTTGGACTGCATAGTGCGGGCTCCTGTAGGTGATGTCATCTAAAGCCGCTTTGTAAATCGCATTGAGGTAGTTGGCGATGAGTTTCGGATGGCAATAAACAGTGCGGGCCAGGTAACCGGTGTTTCGGCAGAAAAAAACGCTGACAAAGATCCAAATGCAAGCGAATACTTCAAATAACTTTATAGTATTCATCTTTGTAATGCATGCCTTGCAGGTTAAGTTGGCATTATTATAACGAATATAGGGGCTGTCAAAAAGTCCATTTTCGAGTAAATTGCACTGAAATTAATAACCCAAGAATGCTGATTTTACGGCATTCTTGGGTTTTGCTTTTTTTAGTTATCGGGAGGAAATACCACGTAACGGACAGCCCCTTTTTGCTTTTTATTATTGAAGAATTCGTCAAAGTTTGTTGGGAAAACAGCCCAAGAGCACCATATTTTTTGACAATCATTTTTAGCTCAATGTTGATATACTTTCTTCTGGGTTTTTGATAGATAAACGATACATATGAGGTGATGTCCTCAGGGATATACAATTTGTTGCAAATGCACTGTCAAGTAACTTGAATCGTTCAATTATTTCATCATGAAAGTAGTGGCATAATAATGGTAAATCGTTTGATGAGTTTTACGTTTGTAGGTATGCTGATTTTGCTCACATGTTTTCCTATGGCAGAAGCAAAAACGTCACAAAATCCTATAGCGGAAGTATCCCAAATGGATAGAGAATTACTGGGACTTCAGCAAACCTTATCTTTCTTCCAAGTCGTTGCTGAAAAAAAGGGAGATAAGAAGTTGGCGAAAAAGATCGAGAAGCAAATATCTTCGTTCTCGCAAAAGAACACGAAGCTCCACGCTGCACCAAAAGATTCGAATAGGCTAAAACATCAAGAAAAAATTAATAAGCATTTTGAAAAACAAAAAAGCAAGATTCAGGAGTTACAAAAACAAATGGAGCAACAAGTAAATGCATACTGGGAACAACTTATGCCTGAGCTTTCTCCCCTAAAAACACCACCAATAAAGCAGGTGAACACAACGACATTACGCACTGCAGCTGTTCCTGCAGCTTCAGCTTCAGTTGCTTCCGTCGTAGACCCCTTTGAACCAAATGAAGACAAGACTACGAGTTATTCCATTTCAAGTGGAAATTTATACTCCTCCAAGCTCTCATTCGCAAAGGATCTTGATATGTATCGTTTCGATTCGGGTACTCTTGCCGGTGATTTAACGGTCACACTAGGTGTCCCTGAGGACAAGAACTATGACATCCTTGTTGTTCAAGAACCTAACAAAGCTGTAGGTTCCGGTACGAGTAGCGAACCTGGTCTGAAAGAAACCGTCACTTTCTCCGTTCAACCAAATACCACTTACTACATTTCCGTGTTCAGCTTTGATAGACACTACAGTGAAACAGCTTCTTACAGCTTGTCTCTCAGTAAAGTAAAGACAGAACTTGGTCTTGCACGGCCTATAGATATTAGTCTACCTGTCGGTGTAGTACCAGCCTATCGTTTTACTGCGCCTGTAACAGGAACTTACCGTTTTAACACGAGTCCATACGGGGGATTCGGGGCACCATTTGACACGATGCTACTTATGTTTCGAGAGGAGCAAATGAAGGGGCTCGTTGATTTTAATGATGAAGCCACTGACGGTTCTCTGTTTTCCGAAATCAAGGTGAGTATGACTGCTGGTGCTACACATTTTGTTTACGTTTATCCTTACAACCAGTCTCAGCCTGTACATGCGAGATTGAATGTGGCTTTAGACACAAGTGCTGCGGTGGTGTTACCTACGATTCAGGAAGCAACAGCAAATGATGGCAGCATTTCTTCAAAGCAAATTGTGAACCTGACAAATGGTATGTTTTCCCCAGATGTTGCCTCTGCTGTGACGGTCACCAATTTGCCCACAGGAATACAACCAATTGTGACGCGTAACAGTGATACTCAACTTTCGGTAGGATTCATTGGTAATGCAATTGCTCATGAAAAGAAACATAGTGTACAAGATGTTTACATTACGATTCCAAAAGAGCAGATTTCAGGAACGGACTCTGATGTAGTGACAAATGCTTTTGCCATCTCTTTCACCGATACAGAGTCCTTGTTGGAAACCACAGCAACGGAAATTCAATTACAATCGGGTAATAAAAAAATCTTAAAATTCACTCCTTCTGTATCTGGCAGTTTTGAGATTTTTACGAATACCAGTAATACAGAGCTCGCTATTTATGAAGATTATGGACAATCCCGTCAGCTTGTTTCTAGTGATGATGGAGACACATCCTCTTTTTCTAAAGTAACCATAACCTTACAAGAAGGTCAGGATTATTATGTTGTCCTTTCGCCCATAAATAACACTTCTGTTCAAACAACACTCACAGCCCGTTACCTCGGAGTGGAGTATGTTTACAACGCTAAAGGGCAATTGGTCCAAATAAAGCAAAACGACAAAATCCTGAGCGAATTCATTTATGATGGCAACGGAAATCTCATCAAGAAAACGGTTTACTAAAGGAAGAGGAGAATTGGCTTCATGCGAATCAAACAATGGTTAAGAAAAAATATCAATATAGTTTTGGCAATATCCTTGTTATCACCGGGTATAGCATATGCAACAGCAAATGAGCAACCAGAGGGTACGGAATCATCAGTTGCATCCAAGCAAGACGGAACAACAAAAAAATGGCTTTCTACGTATCTAACTGAAAAAGAAATGAATGAAGAAAGAGGACCTGAAGATAAACCCCAATACACGAAGGATAAAGTCCATTCAGAGAATTGGGATTCTCTGAACGCAAACGATGTATGGGAGGCATACCAAATCTCTACTAGAGAGATGCTTCAAATCGCTGCGTATTTTTACCCACAGTTCGATAAATTCTTGTCTCATAATGAGCAAGTTGAGAAATATCAATGGACTGATGAAATTGTAGTTAAAAAGATCAGCGACATACCAAAAATGAAGGTTGAGAAAATAGCAGCATTATTGCCTGCGATTCAAATCTTTTATGAGCGGAGCAATACCGTAAATCAGAATCAACCAATTCCACAACAAAGAAGTGCCCTGACTAGCTCAGGGGTTGCTGCGAGTATTCCAGATGCGATGTACGACACGGAAGGTTTGACCTATAAGTATCAGCGAACGAATACGGATAATCCGGTGGATGAGCTGTATCGTGCGGCGAATGTGAAAGAAGTTGACCTTCAATTGGAAGGTAAGCATGGGATGGATTTGACCCTTGAGCGCACGTATTCCTCCCTGGATGCAATGACTCGGAGTATATACTATTCATCAGCAGGAACCAATAAAACCACTTTCTTGAAATCGGGCATTGATTCCATGCCAAGCGGTTGGAGCTTCAATTTTCCTCGCTTTCAGGTAGTCAGTAAATCAAATACGTCATGTTCGTATTTCGCAGATTTTTCCAGATATAGTTGTGGAGAAAGAGGTGACGGAAATAGGTACTTGTTTACCCTAGAGGATGGAACGGTACTGGAGTCCAAATCTGTTCAAGGGGATTGGGTGAATACACCTTATAAAGGTGCAACTATGTCAGGCTATCGTAGCTCGACAGGAGAGTTTAAAGACAAACATGTCGTTACGCTTGTCATTGATGGAAACAATTATGAATTTGGCGAAGAGGTTGGCGATTCATACATTACGTATCTCGTCAAAAAAACAAATCGTTATGGAGATGTGGTTAGGTACCGTATCCCGGAAGATATGAAAAAGCCAATCGAAATCACGGACAGCGTCGGACGCTATATCGAGATAGAACGATCGGCTTTGCAAACGCATCTCAAGGTCTATCAAGACAGCAGCGAGAAAACCTTGTTAAAGCATTTGCAATATGAATGGGGAATCAACACGAACAAGGACAGGGTGTTGGAACATAGTACTTCTGGCACTGAGAGCAAAGTAATCGCCGAATACATCTATCACGATGCCAATTTGTATGGAAAAACTGAGTTTAACCTCAAACCGAATTATACATTCCCAGCACCTAATGGTCTTATTAACTTCGATGACGGGGGAATAGAGTCCACATCATATACGACTACGGACAAAAATGTGAAGGCAACGGTAAATTATAAGCTGCTCAAACAGGTTAACTACCCGGTAGAAGGCTTGTCTATGACTTATACGTACAGCTTGTACCAACCTGATGCCCCTGGAATGTTGGATCGAGGTGTCGTACGTGTTTATCATGATAAAGAAATGTTGACTTACACGAGTTATCAACCTGTCACAGCCGTAAATTTCCGTTTTGCAAAGACACCTCATCCAGATCAGCCAACCACAGAGTGGTACTCGTACACCAAGTATTATCCAGAGGCAAATAAAGAAATCTGGAAGTCACCTAAATCGGAAGCCGTCAGACTTGCTACTCAGCCAATAAACCGAGACGGTTCTCGTGTGGTAACAGGTACTGTCCAAGAAGGTCTACCGAATGAGGAAAAAACATTTGTCGTCAATAAAGATCGTAACTTTTTATTGCAATCGGTGAAGCAATATATTGGTTCAGGTTCGGATACGGACACGATTCGAGGAGAGCTTAAGCTAACTGAAGACGATAAAACTTATTCTTATTACCCAGTCAGCTACACAAGTTATCTTTACAATGATCGCGAAACAAAGCCAACACACGTATATTCTTTCCCTGGTCGTCCAGCTTCGATAACGGCTGACCAGGATGTCTATACGTACTTGTTGGCACCAGATACCAAAAAATTATCTAAAGTTAAGGTGCGTATCCCTCGGTATGCGCAAACAACAGAATATGACTACAATGACTTCGGTGATGTCATCAAGGAAATAGACACAAAGGGAAATGTAACCCATACAGAATATTACTTCCCGTGGGCAAGTTCGTCATGGCGGATGCCAAGTAACGTGAAGAAAACAGCTGCTGGTAATCCGAATCATTATCATCAAGAAAGTTACACCTACGGAAGCAACCTCTTGTTGGCGACAGAAAAGATCATCGATTCCTATCCTGACGGAACTTCGACCAAGGTCGAACAGGTAGATCGGACCTACACATATGATACCAACAAGCTGCTCAAGACAGTTACAGAAACAAGCACGGGAACAGATGCCAAAACAGTTACGCAAAACATTACATCATACGATGCCATGGGGTTATATCCTACAGAAATCAATTTGCAAGTAGAGACGGCACCTGGTCAAATGCGTACCATATCCCATGTGTTCGGGTACGATACATTGGGACGCCCGACATCTCGTACCTATCCAGATAACACGGTAGTCCAGTTTGAGTATGATGTCATTGGCAGAAAAACAAAGGAACTGGTTACTAGCAAGGAGCAGACAAGAGCTACCACTTATACCTACGATGATTCGTCACGTAAAGTGACCATGAAACTACGAGATGGTACGCAAATGTTTTCCCATTTCACACCATACGGAGAGGTCGAATACAAAGGGCAAATCGGAACCAATGGAGAAGTACGCCCGCTCTTGTATAACACGTATACATTAAATGGCAACCATCTCTTGTCGAGTGCACCTTATGCAGATAATAATCGCGCCACAACATTTGCTTACAATGAAGATGGTTCCGTATGGAAAAAGCAAGATCCAATTGGCACAACTGTTTACTTGTATGCAAACACCAAGAACGATGGAACGAACAATGTAGCAGCCAACACACAAGTGACGATCCAGCCGAACGGTTTACAAACAACGCAATACCACGATCGGCAAGGACATTTGGAAAGAGAAGTAAAACGTACTGGGGATGGCACGCAAAGCCTGACCACTTATTTAGCGCGTAACGATTTTGATCAGGTCATCCGCAAATCTGTTAAAGACCATACTGGTATGAGTAGGGCCTGGGATTATCGCTTCACCAACAATGGTGACCTCGTGTACCTGCTAGATCCTGAGCAGAACAAGTACCAATATGAGTACGATACGCTCGGAAATCTAGTGACGGTAACGGAAAACCAAGTGCTGACTACCAAGAACCATTACAATGCCCTTTCTTGGAAAATCAGTGAGCAGGATGTCCCATCAGGTGCAACCGAATCGTATACTTACAATTCAAACGGGACAACAAAAGGATTTAAAGATAAAGCTGGAAATAGTCATACCTATCTATATACACCGTTTAACGAAGTAACCAAACAATTTACTGAAAATGCAGCAGGTGCATTTACAAACTTAGAGACAAAAGAGTACGTTCCGAATACCTCTTTGATCCAAAAAGAAACGAATAGTAATGGAGCTGACGCTAACTCGTCTGCTAGCAACTACCGCGAAGTCTCCTACACTTATGATCCTTTCCAGCGGCTGAAGAGCCAGACTGTTTTTGGTCGAGTCTATCAACTCGGGTATACAGATTGGGACGACCTAATGGACACCTTCACGTACCCAGACACTACAAAAGTGACGTATAGCTACGACTCATCTGACCGTTTACAGGAAGTAAGTAGTCCACTTACTGGGAAGATCAAGTACGATTATCAGATGAAGACTAGTGGAGAGAGTTATCAGGTCGAGTATCCTAATGGTCGAATGAATGTGCGCAACTTAGATTCATTTGGACAAGTTGAGAATGTGACACATCTTAACAAGCAAGACCCTGTCTGGAGCGAATCTAACAAGTATTCTTTTGGGAATGTCGTGTCCATCAAGCGAAACGGAACTTCTTACCAATATGATTACGACCAAATTGATCGCTTGACCAAGGAGGTAGTACCAAGCTCAACGAATCAGTACTCTTATAATGGTCGAGGAAATCGTTCAGCTTTCCAAGGGAAACTACCTACAGATATTGGAACAACAAACTATACGTACGATGAGCGAAACCGACTACGGAGTACTTCAAACGAAAAGACAGGAACAACAACATCGTATACGTATTTTGGAGACGGCTTGCGTGCAACAAAAGTAGATAATGGCGACGAGACAAAATACGTGTACCTGAATGGGAAAGTCATTGAGGAGCTGGATGCAGCGGGTAACGCAAAAGCTCAGAATGTCTGGGGGAACGAGCTGTTATTTAGAAAAGACCTGTTAACTAACAAAAATGGGTATTATGGTTATAACAGCCACGGAGATGTTGTCTTGATCTCAGATGAAAACGGACAGGATCTGAATACCTATGAGTATGACACTTGGGGAAATGTCACCTCACAGACAGAGGGAATGTCCAATCCGTTTAAGTATAGTGGAGAGATCTATGATGAGAAGACGGGGTTCTATTATCTTAGAGCGCGGTATTATGATCCGACGGTAGGCCGGTTTATATCGGAGGATACGTATAAAGGGCAAGTTGATAATCCGCTTAGTTTGAATAGGTATACGTATGTGGAGAATAATCCATTGAGATATATTGACCCGACAGGTCATTGGAAAGAGGGGGATGATATACTCCCATCCAATATTAGAGACCAGATTAGGGTATATACAAGAATGTGGGAAAAAGGGGATAAAGGTACAAAGCTAGTTGCCGAAATGTCTTCTGATAATCTTAGAGATCAATACATGTATAGTGTTGCTTCTGAGATTGATAAAGTGGTCTACAACATTAAGTTAATGACATCTTTAGATAGTCTAATGACAAATGTTGGACAAGCACTCAAAAATCAGATTAGAAGAGACCTAAGGAATGAAATGGGTAAGTATAAGGATGTAGGTGGACATCACATCCATGCCAAAGCAGGATTTAAAGGACATGCGACGTATAGTGAAAAAGAAGGCTTCTCTATTAGTCAGAAATTTATGAGAGAAATGGGATGGGATCACCAGTTAATGACTAATGAGCAAAGACGACTTTTTAAAGAGTTAGCTAAAAGTGGGAGACCTAATACCTTAAGGGAACATACGAGAATTGCTGTTGAAGCATTGGTGGCTGGTGGGGCTACTCGTGCCGAGTCAAGATCTTTGGTTACCAAGTCATTATTAGATCTTCGAAAACAGCTTGTTAAAGACCCAACGAGAATACCGTGGAACTAATAAAATGTAGGAGGCGTCTGAATGAGTAAGAAAGCACTAGATTTTTTTGGAGAAGCATTGATGAGTAAAGTCCGAGATGAAGCAATAATTCATTGGGACTATGTAACCAACGGGAAAATGAAAGGGGAGCATTCTGAACAAATATACAATCAGCTATCAGAATTCACTCCTGAACAACGAGAGTTGGTTCAAAGAATGATTCCAAAGGTTGTCAATACAACATTACATTATCTGCTTTGGATGCTAGAACAGGAAGAGGCTATTGACGTTGCAGTAAAACTTGAATCAGAAGAAGTTGAGAGTATTCGAGAGATTAGTGATGGCTTAACTGGTGAATTATATACTGAAGATGGATGGTTTGAGCGTTTTAGTAAACAGCGTTACGAAGAATTGAAGTAGGAATAGTTTGTTATGAACCCCAAACGAGTACTCAACAACTCGTCGGGGGTTTCTTTTCGTTTTGGGACTTCACCCGCTCGCAAGGGCTAAACTCACCACGCACCACCATTAATATCAAGACCCTGATAGAGCGAAGCTAGGCTTTTCTGATGAAACAGGGGGGCGATGGTGATGATTTACAGATGTATCGGCTGATCAGAGTGCAACCCGAATATCTGGGTGAGACGATAAGGTGAAAATTTACCCCCATTAAAACGCCCGTAACCATTTTAAACGAGGAGTAGCGTGTAGACGGTTTAAAACTCCAAGCGCTCATGTGATGGAACCAGTCCCCCGAAATAAAACCGCCGAACGATACGACCTATATTCCTGAATATTACAAGTCGGTCGGACTAGGAGAGGTCTACCGAGCGGAAACGGAAGAATAGTCCCTAGACGCTAACAGCCCCTAAACACCCGTATTTGGGCGAAGGGGCTGTTTCATTTATCATTTTTTGATGGTTGAACGAGAAGAGGGAAATTTACCCCGTTTAAAGCGCCCGTAACCATTTCTAACAAAAAAATCACCCTATCCGAAGGTGATTTACTCTTTAACGTCTATTAAGTCGATAATTTCCCGAATATCCCCGATTTCAAAGGCATCCGCTATCCGCTCTATATGCTGGAGGTTAATGTTTTGGCGCTTCTGATTCGCTAGTTCGCTTAAAGCGGCATGACGAATATCCGTTAGTCGAGATAATTCCCGTAACGAGATTCCCTTGCTCTCTATAAGATCACGTATCCTTATCTTTACTTTCTTCGCCATAATCCGCTCCTGATCGAGAAGAACGGGGAAAAATATCTTGCTGTCCAGAAATGATGGAGGAAATCCGCTGAAGAACCGTGGTTAGAAGGGAAAGGGTTTCACCTGACTCCACAGGAAGCCGAAAGCTTACGAGAATCGCTAGAGAAAGCGGTATTATCGCTGGTAGAATCGGAGTAATCGAGGAGGAAACGTAGTTGTCGAATAACGCTACTGAAATCGTTCGAAAGAAACCTGTAAGGAAAAAGCTCGTAATCTGAGGAGCCGTAATTCTTTTCGCTCTTAGGGGTACCGCCAACCAAATGCGAAAATTGTACGGTAAGACATTACAAGTCATGTAATTGGCTATGGTGCCGCCAGCAAAACGCGAATTTACTTGGTTGGGAACACATCAATCTGACAGGCGACTATACTTGGCAACAAAACAATCAGGTGGAACGTGGCAAGTTTAGACCCTTACGCTCTATTAATAATTCTTTAAGGGGTAACGCCAGTAAACCTGATTTGCTGGCGTTACCCCTTAAAGTACGATTTTTTCCGTTTCGTGAGGTGACCCCTATTTAGTCTTTTATTTTTTCCCTTATAAGAATAAAGCCTCACCAAAATCGGTGAGGTTTTTTTATCAGAAATTAAGAATTATTGATCAAAAATGTCCATTTAAAAAGGAGACTATATGATTTTAGAAAAATTTTGAAGCTATGAAGTTTCTTAATTCAGCTACATTCTCACATAATAAATCTGGTTTTGATGCAATAAGAGATTGCTTATCAATGGTCCCCCAAAGAGCACCAATTGAGAAAACTCCAGCTTTTCTTGCCGCTTCTGTATCAGTACTGGAATCCCCGATAGCGATTATATCTGTTGTGTCCTTATTAAGGCGAGCAACTCCCATTTGTATAGGTTTAGGATGGGGTTTTTTTAGAGGTGCATAATCATGAAAGCATACTAAATGATCTATTTTCCATTGCCAATGCTCCACAACACGTTTGCAATAATGAATTGTGCCGGCAGTGACAATACTGATCCGTATGTTATTCTGATTGCATTCTTCGATAAGTTCATTAATGCCAGGATACGGAGTAAGAGTTGGTATCATACCGTAGACCTTATTCAAATCGCGGTTCTTCCCCATTCGATATGGCTCTGCAGCGCGTGAGTCTATCAGAGTTTGATCTAAATCAAATATAATTGCCATATCTTAAAAATCCTCCCATAAAGAAATTTGATTAGGTTCATTTTCCTGGGGTTTTACTGAATCTTTTAATATGGTTTTATCTTTTTGATTGTGATTTTTTCTACGATTGCATAAATTTACAAATTCCTCCAAAGAGTCGAAGTTTGTAATTGGAATTCCTTTTCCTTCAAAAATTAACTTTTGATTGCCACGAGTCTTTGGTTCATTTAGAAGGTGATCAGGATGATTAAGACACCCAAGTGGTTTGTTTTCATCTAAACAGAAACCGACTGTATACATCGTACCTCCTTTTATGTCAGTCTCAACAACAATAACACCAATGCTTAAACCACTTTGTAAACGGTCACGTTCCACAAAAAAATTTCTCATCCCCCTTACGCCTGGGGGGTATTCACTGAGCCAACATCCGTTTTCTTCTAAAATTTGATTGGCTAAAGATCTGTTTTCTTTTGGATAGATTGTATCAAGCCCATGTGCAAGAATTGCAACAGTAGTTCCTTTTCCTTCTAGACATCCTAAGTGTGCCACTGCGTCACAGCCTGTAGCTAATCCACTAACAATTGTGATTCCTGAAGATGCTAGTAGAGATGAGATGCTTTTCCCCATTTTAACACCGTATTCTGTAGGTTCTCTTGTCCCAATAACTGCGATAGGTAAACCCTCGTTTAGACATTTCAGATTTCCTTTTGCGTATAAAAGAATTGGTGGGTCCGGAATAAGCTTAAGACGTGCTGGAAAAAGTGGATTTAAGAAACTTAGAACCTCTATTTCATATTTAACGCATTTCAAGAGAATTTCTTCTGCTTTTTCTCTTGCTAATTGAATATCTTCTAAAGTAAACACTTCTTTAGAAAAAAACTGGTTCATTATTATTAGTATTTCTTTAAGTGAAGAAATTTGACTGAATTCCGGAATTTGAAGTAGTTTATGGACAGACTTTCGACCAATCCTAGGCAAAGACATGATAGTTAGTATTAGTTGCTCGTTGTTCATAAAGCTCCTCCAATTTCCATGGTGTGGTCGTATAATAAACAGTTTAATTATAACTTATTTTGGTACGCTAATTTAATCACTCAAATTAAATTTAGCTTATTAAGTTCAATTCGACCATCTGAGTAATACATACTACCTTTGCAGCCAGAACTATATTCTGTGCAACCGAAAAATGCATTTCCGTATTTGCTAAGTTTTAAAACTAGTTGTTCACCACATTCAGGGCAAGGTAAAAATGGAGAGTCACGAAAAACTCCAAATTGATTCGCAGCTATTGTAACGACAATTACATCACTTACGCCTGCTTTGCGTAGTGTATGAACGCACTCAGTAGCTGTTGCACCTGTAGTGAACACATCATCCAAAAGAATAATTGTTTTATTCTCAACGTTACTAGATGCAGAAAATTTATCTCTTACGTTTAATTCTCTTTCAATGGCGTTTAAGCCTTTTTGTGAAGGGTAGTCTTCAGTACAGTTCAATGATTTGCTCAAGTCCTGAATCTTTAAATGGGTTGATACGTTTGCTACGATAGGGCCAAGTCGGTCTCTTGTGTTACTAGGTTTAGGTGGAACTCGTGTCAGACCGTCGATTTTCATATTTTTGAGCATGGCTGAAATTATCTTCACAAAAATTTCAGTAAAAAGTGTATCTTCCGACGTTTCATCTTTACTTTTTCTTATGCGATGTGATAACTGATGAAAACTATATTTGCAATGCTCACGAGTAAAGTATCTTCCTCCTGTAAAAACACGATATTTTGCTCGCAAGTTATTTACTTCAAAATGGAATATCCTACCTCTACTCGATAATTTGTTCTTTCCAATCCTTGTAGAAAAAACCTCCGAAAAGTAACCGAAACTTCGATCAGTTGTCACCTTTTTAAAATCAGTAAATTTTCTGAACCTAAAATCAGGCATTTCACCGTATTGACTATATTCAACATCATTTTCACTAATAAGAACTGTCCCAAATGCTGCGGATAATACATCCTTTATTTCAGAATGTTGGTCACTAACAAATGCAACATCACAAGGCTGCAATTGTAACTCCAAAATTGCTTTATTAACGATTGAGTCTATAGAAGACCAATAGTCGTTTTCTATATAAATTACTCGATTTCCGAAATTACTTTTCCAAATTGATAATTGCCCCTCATCAATTATAAGAGCGCAATTAAGTGATGAAGTAATTTCATTCCAAAAATCGTTGTCTACTGAATCATATAAATTGGCTTTAATGATCAGGCCTTTTAAATCATTAACTTCAATAAACATTGCTGTCACCTCATTATTGAGTGGCTCGAAATTAAGTCTATTTAATCGAATTATAGCAAAGTAAATAAGATAAAAATGTCGAATATTGTATATTGAAATAAAAAAACACAGGAATTTCTCCTGGTTATTATTTTATCTATAGGTTTTTAGTTGTTATTTTTAGTCGCACGAAAGCTGATTTAAGTGGGTTTTTACATTGATCGTCACAAGCCTTGCCTATGTTAGAACGAAAAGACAGCTTAGAACAATATAATTATTGTTCTAAGCTGTGGCTTGCGTATACGGTAAATGAAATGTTACCTACTCTTATTTGCTTTTTTATTATATGTTGCATCTTCGAATTTTAGGAAATCATCTTTGACTGTAAAAATATCTTTAGTTTGACTTGAAAGGAAAGTATCAATTGCCCAACTGATTAAGGATTCTTGACAAGATTGTTGAGAACAAACTGTGACTAAATGGTCATTACTTGTTCCGGCCCATGTACCACCATTTACTACTGTCGAATTACACATAAAACAATTCTTTGCATTTTCTCTATACTGATGAGGAATTGCCTCTTGATTTACAATGTCTTTAAAATTTGACATTATTTCACCTCCTTAATGTGTAAATTCTACAGCTGAAAAATGAAGTCCTTTATCAAAAAAAGATAAATTTGTTAAACAAAAACAAAAATCGTAGGGATTCGATTCGGGTATTATTCATCAGGAAGCATGATTTCTTTGAGTTCATTCGCAAGTTGTTTAGAACCACTCATACCTTTTACATATTTAAGACGTCCATCAGTAGACCAATCAACTTGTAGTTTTAAGTTAACGACGTAACGTCTCAATAGCTTAATATCAATGTGGCGTTTATTTTCACTTAGCGATTTAACAATGACTTGACTACCGGCCATGGAAAGGGCATCAAGACAAACGATATGAGTCAATTTACTACCTTTATAATCAACCCATTCGTTAGGGAAGGTCTCTCTCAATGCAGAGTAAAATTCTATGGCCGCAATTAATTTTTCTTGCTTAGGTAAGGTTGGTATTTTTGAAGTAAGTAAATTAACAGTCCGATACACATTCTGTAAGGTTATGTGGCGACCTTTGCTTCTTTTTCCGATAATACTACCGTTTTCAAAAAATGGGCTTTTTCTCGACGTAAGCAATTCAGTGGCAATCCAACTTATCTCATCAGAATCTCTTCTCAAGTATTTACTTAAAGAAGGACCTATTCCTTTTGCTTTTGTATTAATAGTGTCAAACAAGTTAATTTCTTCATCTTCGTCAAGGTAATGAAATGCTAGAAAGGGGATACTAATTTCCGATTGAGTTTCCTGAATGTACTGTTGAATACCAAAGATACGATGCTGTCCGTCCATGAGTGATGCTTTTGCCTTGCAAACTAGTCTCCCTAAAGAGGGACGCGTTTTATCGTAAGAAGTAAAATCCCAGTTACCAGCTGCGTTTAGCAATATAGGGGTAAACAAAGAATCGTCACCTTTAGAGAGGTATAAGGCGAAGTCACTTGCCCTCTTTGGATCAATAGGTCTTTGATATCCCTTGCCTGAAGGCTGATCATAAGGTTTCACATAGGTTAAATTCAATGCGATTGTGGAGGGTAAGTAACTTTGGTAGGTCACTTTCCCTCGCATTTTGCTTTGGAGGACATTCTCTATAACAATGGAATTTAGCAAAGTGTTTGTAGACATATGATTTCTCCCTAATCGTAATGTACACAACATATTTTAGATGTAAAAACATATATTTTCAAATTGAAATATCTAGAATTACTGTCTGTAAGTAAGCTGAGATGTTACCTACTCTTGTAGAAGGGGAGGGGTCACTTTGTCTCAGTTTGCGAAATTTATTGGTCAACGAATTCGTTCACAAAGAAAGGCGAAAGGACTGACACAAGAACAACTTGGCGAAAAAGTGAGTATTCCTCAGTCATATATTGGTTCGATCGAGAGGGGTCAAACCTATATGCAGCTCGATACATTAGAAAGAATACTAATTGCTTTAGAGTTGAATCCTACAGATGTATTTAAAACGTATAAAATAATTGAAAGTCCAGAAAGAATACAAAAGGAAGCCATTTTGGACACGCTGCATGAATTGTTAATACATAGAGATGTTCAAGATATAAAAATGGTGGCAGGATTTGCGAGAGAGATACTCACAACAATTGATACATATAAAAAGTAGCCACAAGGATCAACAGACCTTGGGCTATTTTTTATATGTACTATGTTCGGACGTTTTAGTACTAAAAACACAGTGATGTTAAAATGACTAAACAGGAGCAACAAAGTATACGTGTATGAGATGGGAAAAAACTTTCTGGATGGTTTTCGTTATTTAAGCGAAAGCCATTTACATCCCGAACGTCCATTCGTAAAATTGATTCAAAGAAGGTGACGAAGATGAATCGTAAAATGAAGATTGAAGAAATACTAGATCAATTAAAACAGGACGATCGTTTCCGAGCTAATATTGTCCATTGGAACGTTATACCGGCGCGTGAAGCGAAAAGCGTTTCCTTTCCAAATGATATGGATAATCGAATCAAAGAAACTTTAAACAGAAGAGGGATCGTCTCTTTATATACGCATCAAGAAACTTCTTATAACTTGATACGAGATGGGAAGCACATTGTAGCAGTAACGCCAACAGCATCAGGGAAGAGCATGTGCTATCATTTGCCAATTTTACAGACCTTATCGGAAGATACACAGGCACGTGCTCTTTACCTTTTTCCCACCAAGGCGCTCGCGCAAGATCAAAAAAGCGAGCTTCTTGAACTTGTTAGTGAAATGGGATTTTCCATAAAATCTGAAACGTACGATGGGGATACCCCAGCTAATATTCGCCAAATGGTTCGTAAGGCAGGGAATATCGTTATAACCAATCCTGATATGCTTCATTCTGCCATATTACCCCATCACACAAAATGGGTTTCTTTTTTTGAAAACCTCCGTTTTGTAGTGATTGATGAATTACATACATATCGAGGGGTGTTTGGCAGCCACGTTGCAAATGTAATACGCAGATTGAAACGGATTTGTGCATTCTATGGGAGTCACCCGCAATTTATATGTACATCTGCAACTATCGCAAATCCAAAGGATTTAGCTGAACAACTAACCGAAGAAAAAATGGAACTGGTAAATAACAATGGTGCTCCATCAGGAAAGAAGCATTTTATTTTCTATAACCCGCCTATCGTTAACCGACAGTTGAACATCAGGCGGAGTACTACACTTGAAGCTAGGGATATCACTGAGAGGTTTCTATCGAATGGAATACAGACAATTCTTTTTGCCCGTAGCCGAGTTCGTGTTGAGATCCTCTTGAAATATCTCCAAGAAATAATCAAACGGAAATTAGGGACGAAAACTATACAAGGATATCGAGGAGGGTATCTCCCTAGTCAAAGAAGGGAGATTGAGCGTGGGTTACGACAAGGTGATATTATTGGAGTAGTTAGCACAAATGCACTCGAATTAGGGGTAGACATCGGTCAATTGCAAGCATGTGTAATATCAGGGTATCCGGGGTCCGTTGCAAGTACGTGGCAACAGGCAGGGCGGGCAGGAAGACGCCAGGGTGAATCGGTGGTGGTCCTAGTTGGAAGTTCCTCGCCTTTGGATCAATACGTCATTCAAAATCCCGAATATTTCTTTGAGCGAAGTCCAGAAACAGCTCGAATCAATCCAGATAACCTGATTATCTTGGTCGATCATATCAAGTGTGCTTCCTATGAACTGCCGTTTAAGGAGGGAGATCTGTTCGGAAGTGCGGAAATTGTGGAGATTTTGGAGTTTTTAACCGAAGAACAAATTTTACATCATTCAAAGGGAAACTGGTTTTGGATGAATGATTCTTTTCCTGCGCACAACATTAGTCTTCGTTCAGCCTCGCAGGAAAATGTGGTCATTATTGATATTACGGAACGTGGAAATGAAAGAGTAATAGGAGAGATGGACAGATTTAGCTCATTAACACTTTTACATGAAGAAGCTATCTATTTGCACCAAGGAATTCAGTATCAAGTGGAAAAATTGGATTACGAAGAGAAAAAAGCATACGTGCGAGAAATCACGGTGAATTATTACACCGACGCAAATCTGGCAGTACAGCTGAAAGTTTTAGAAGAAGATCAAGCACGACGCTTACAACAAGCTGAGTTTGCTTATGGCGAGGTTTCGGTGCACGCAATGGCGACGATCTTTAAGAAGATTAGATTTGAAACACATGAAAACATTGGGTCGGGTCCTATCCATCTTCCTGAAGAAGAGCTTCATACCAACGCAGCCTGGATTAGTTATCCGGAGAGTGTCTTCGAGATGATTGGAAAGGAAGACGTGGAACGAGGACTTGTTGGTCTTGCTCATGTCCTTCAACACGTCGCTCCATTATTTGTCATGTGTGATCCAGGTGACCTCCATGTCATCGCTCAGAGAAAAGCGGTTCATTCTGGTCAGCCAACAATATTTCTCTATGACCGATATCCTGGAGGTATCGGATTAAGTGAACAAGTTCATAAGGAAATGGAAACCATTCTGGTTCAAGCAGAGAAGCTTATTTGCTCCTGCCCGTGTGAAACTGGTTGTCCCTCATGTATCGGTACTACAGATGATGGTGAGAAAGAGTTAGCCCTTTCCTTGTTGCGTCTTGCCCAAGGAGGAAGCGCCTATGTCTCTTAAGGATAAGCTAAACCGATTTAGCAAAAGAGAAACCGAATCAAATCCTGTTCTGAGTGTATCGTTAGTATGTTTTTTGATAGATAAGCAATGTTCGATAAACATATTGGAGGACGATTATGTAACGTACGGGAGGTTCGATATCCCATCACACAAAAACACGTGGTTATATTCCTTTGATCAACTAAAGAACGTCATGAGGGCCTAAGTGTAAGAAAAGATGATGAAAAAGGTACATAATATTTTAAAGATAAAATCCCTTGCCTTGGTTTTGCAAAGGGATTTTTTGATTCGTATAGGGTATAGGATCGATTATTAGCCTAAGTGTTAAGTTTGTCTTAAAGATCGTCGTAATCATTAGCGAGACTACTTAAAATTTTTTGTTTTGCTGCCTTCTCGAAAGATACTACATTCTTGTTCTGAGATGCGTCTGTGATTTGTTCAAGCTCTAATGCCACCTTTTCAGAATACCAGCTATAAAATGATTTAGGATTGGAAAAGACTTGAGAAACAGCTTCTAGGATTTTTTTGTTTTGAGTTAATGACATGGTGTTTTCTAGACTGCTCCTTCTGTCTGTTGAGTACCACATTAATTCAAATAAGGCTTGTTCAAGGTTTGCAACTTTTTCCCTTAAATGAATAATTGTTTGATATTTTGAGTCAAGTTGAGCTTGCAGAGTTAAGATCTGTTCTTCAAAATTTTTTTCTTTTGCAATCATTTTTAAGGCGAAGTTTTGGAGAGGGAGTAGTTCTTGAATTAACTCATTGTTTGGATCTCTTTTATTTACAATTGCTGCTACATCAGGAATTTTGTATTTTTGTTTTTGAGTCTCTTTAACAATAAAAGAATACATGTTTTTGTGCTCTTCAATAATCTGATATCCAAGGTACTGTTTTTTAGTCCAAAAGTTTTCACCAAAAGCTTTACTGATTATCTTCTGTTTCTCTAGCTGTAGGGCGTACTTATGGACCCTTTCACCAGTGATTTTTTCTAATTCTCCGTATTGCTGTTTAAACAAAGCAATAATACGATGTAATTCTATAGGATCTGCTTTTTGATTATTAGGGATTCTTCCAGCGGTTCGGCCAGATTTTTTTTTCATAATAGATCCCCCTTTAAAACTAACTCCAATTTTGAAATTTGATGAAGGCTGTCGTCTAGTTCTTTTGCTTTTGTCCTCCTCAATAAGATTTCTTCATTCAATTCGGATTCATTAGGAAAAATAAGTTTTTCATTTAGGTGAAAGAGAAAATCTGCCAGTTCGTTAATGTGATTTCTTCTTTCAAGGATCATTCTCATTAGGAGATCTTTCGTTTCTTTATGTTTAAGTTCCTCGGGATCAATTCTCCAATGCTTACAAAATATATGCGTAGGGGATTCGCACCTTACTAAAGGATCGGTACAATAACCAATAGATAGTTTTCCAGCCATTGATGCAGTTTCTCTTGCCAATACATCAGTCACAACTTTGTTATACAGTACATCATGGTCTCCAAATAATTGAGGATTAATCGTTCGTAATTGAAACTGATCTTTTAGTTTCTTAATAGAAACAGCGAAGTAATAGTCTGGATGCATTTGATAATGCATCTGGGCTGTTAATGAGTAGTGCCCACCTAAACGAGCGATTTCAGGTCTACTGTAGCCTTGTAGCATAAGAGCAGTAAAAGCAAGGTGGCGTGTATCGTTTCCTGTGAGTTGTTGGTTCCCTTCTAATTTAATTCCATAAATTTTGTTGACAACATCTCTATAAAATCTGCCGATCAAATCATGAAAATTGCAAGTATTAACATAGTTACTGTTAATCTTTCTATTATAGCGATTTTCAGGATAAGTTAATATTGAACAAGGATACGAGAGAAGATACTTGGTAGCACCAAATTTTTTTTCTGTTTCACGAATATATTTTTGAATGATATCAAAAGTGTCTTTATTCATTTCAGCTTCTGTAATGATTTGAAAATAATCTGATCTATACTTTGGTTTTTTTAATCTTGGTAACCGTATAAAGTATCGATTATCTTTTTGATATATGTGTTCTCGTTCCAGTGAACAAAATTCACTTGGTCGCATTGGGATTATATTGGTGAGTATCCACCAAATATATATAGGGTAAAACTGTAGCTTTAGAATTTCGATGTTCTCCTCGTGTAAAATCTCTTTGTAGAAATCCTCAATGCTCCAAGAAAACAGAAAAATCTCTTCAGCAGTAGGGAGCTGCCTAACGTTTTTCTTTCGGTTATGTAAGAGAGATTTCCGGAAGGACAAAATATCTTTGATAAGTTTTTCATCAATGATTAAGTCAATATAATCCAGAAAATTAAGAAGTGTATTTAGTCTCAGATACTTAGAATCAATGGAATAATCGCTGCCTTCCAAGAATGTTAAATAGTGACCTATATTGCTAAATGAGTATGTAAGGCTAACGATTTCTGCTAAATAAACTTCTATACAAGTTTTCACTGAATGAGGTTGCATTTTAGATAGTTGTTCAGTACACCAGCATTTAATTATTAGTTGCAAATAATCCTTGGAGAACATGATATTTGGGTAACTATCAAATTTAATCTTATGAAAAGATATTCTGATGACGTGGCCGATCTTTAAATGACATGAGAATGTCCATTCATCATCCTCGAACTTCCCCTTGATCAAAGGATTAATTTCATTCATGCGGTATTCATCTAATATTTCCTTTGCGATGATGATACTATCTGAAGGAGAATAATTTGAATCAGACGCTACATCCATTTTTATTTCATCATGTATTAATTCTAATTTTCGTTTTTCTCTTGAAGATGGCATATTCATTCTCCTTCTTATTCAGATAATGTAGTGATGCCAATTTGTAATATCTGTAGTTGCTCAACAGACTTCTCAATGGTTCGGAATTCGATCATTGGCAGTTTAACTTTTTCCTTGAGATCTATTATTTTTTCCCTTTCCATTTCAGTAAATTTGTATACAACCTCTTTACCAAATTTCCTAATTGCTTCTTGGAAGCGCAAGAATTTGATATGCATTTCGTTTGAAATTTTTATTTTTTCAAACTTCAAGGTCGATGTTTTAAACTTCTCATCAAAAGCAGATAGTGTTTCTACAAACCCTTTTGCTATTGTTGATAAAGAGTAGAAATTATGAATGGCATATTCACAATCAGCACAAGAAACTCCAGTTCCTACTTTTATACAACCTTTGATTGAGACTAGACATTGTATCCCTTCCATTTTACTAGGTAGTTTGTTAAGTAAGATATTTATCAAAAGGGAAGTTGCTTTTTCGTGTCCAAGAGAGAATATGATCTCTTCAACTGTATGTTCCCATTCACTTAATTGAAGAAGGAATCCAGCAGAAGCCTCGATTTGATAATATTTGCCTAATGCTGCTTTTACCGATTCTATTTCTTGATTACGTTTCATTCGAAGTGCATTTTTGCTTTCAACGCCTGTCAATAAACTCGCAACAATGTCATACACAAAGCCAAAATGTCCTCTGTCAAAAATTTGTTTCGTAAGATAGTATAGGCCATCCTGAGATCTTCGAATGTATCTATTGGTAGTCTCTTCGCTTACATGTCGTCTAAAATCTTTGCTTATTTGAAGTGCTATACTACTATCCCCATTTTCGCTTGCTATTTTTTCAAGAAAGGTAATGATTGTGGTGTTCATCTTTTGAGCTTTAAAGTGGATAGAATCAGGAAAATTATAAAAGAGCATCTTATATAACCTTCGATTCGGTTGCAATTCTTTGTAAGGGATATTCATGATTAAAAGGCTGTTTGATTTAATATTGCGCAAGTGGTGTTCACAAAGTATATATGCGGTGGCAATTAGTATAACTAGATTATCAGAGACGCTAAGTTTATTCTTTACCTGCGTCTTGTTCACCTTGACACTACCATTAGCATAAGGGATTTTTAGGAAATTAATGATTTTTTCAGCGAAATCATAATTTATTTCATTCATTTCTAACCATTCTAAACTAGGAATATCAAGAGTTCCTTTGCGCAAAACATCGATACGAGGTAGTTTGATTACATCACTTGGCCTCCAAGCATTACATAAAAGTATCAAACAGAACAACCAAGCGGAAGCATATTCACCTTTCGACCTTGCAGAGTTTATCGCATTCAATTTATGCAAATTCATGTCTTTTAAATAATTGTCAATGAGCTTGTACTCTTGTATGGTATAAGGTTTAATATCTAAATAATATGATTGCTCCCTATTTCCGGGATTGAGGATGTCTTGTTTTTCGTAAGAGGGTGGGGTACCTATATTTTCATAAACAACATCGTACAATTCTTTCAAAAACCAATACAGGAACTCTCCGTGAATTCGTTTTATACCTTTAAGCATCATATTTATTTCAACAGAACTTAAATAATATGCTTCACCTTGTCTAACTAAATGTGCAAGGTGAACAGTCGTATTAACTAGAGTAGAAACGTACCCTGCTTTGGTTTGCGGATTGGCATTGGAGAATGTTAGGAAGTTTTCAACGTACTGTATCCAAAGTTTTTCTGTCATAGGTGATAGGTTAAAATCAAGATTAAGAATTTTGATTTTATGATGAAATGAATCAATAAAATTAGAAAACGGAACAGAATAAAACTCTCTTTTTTTGAAATATTCAATTTTGTAATGATCTACCGTATCTTTCTTGAATGCAACAGTTAATTTCGGGAATAAAGGAGAAGCATACACAGGGATTCTGACTTGAGCTATTTTTATTAATTCCTTAGGTACATGCGAAGATAGCGCCAGCATTTCTTTTACTTCATCGGCGGAATAGTGTTGATCTTTAAATACGTTTTGTTTATTTAGGAGAGCATATATTTCTTGTTTGAAGTAATATCTTTCGGGCCCTCGATTAATATAGGAAAGTTGATGGTCTTTGTTTAGCTTGTGCCAAATCTTATGATCTTTTTTTGATAATCGTAAGAGGTCCATCGCCTCTTTGATAGAAAAGTAATCGCTAGGACTAAATGATTGATAATCCCTGAGCAGTTTTAATATGTTTCTATGATAAAAATAATATCTACCAACCTTAACAATCTCTATTTGATGTTCTTTTGAAATCCTCTGAACGATTCCGCACTTAAATCCATATTTTTTTTCGGTATGAAATTCAATATAGACGTACTCTTTTAGAAATCGATGTAAATCTTCTTTGCAATAGAATGAATGACTGCCACGTATTGGTACCTCAACTGTAATCATTCGCAGAAGTCCTTTTTGTATCAGTTCTTTCATACTTCTATGATTAGAGCTGGTTAATATTGTCCCTTCACAAGCTTCACACATCGTTTTTATTGCATTGGGTAAGTTATAATAGTCGCTTAGAATAGACTCTTCAAATGTAATGTAATCTTCAAGAGATTTCCTTACGACGTAAATGATTCCTTCAGTGTTTTTTATAAGTTCGATTTTTCCAAGGTCTGAAAGTTTGTATAGGGTTTCTTTCGTGATACACCTTTCATATTTATTTTGGCCATTCAAAAGAGTCCACATTGGAATTAAATCGTGGTTCACGTTATCACCTTCCAATTTTTTATTTTTATACTTGGTATCGTTCCTCGATAATCATCGTCAAGTTGATGGAATAGATTTGTGTAGTACTCGATTTTATCTCTTGTCATTTTGTTGTCCAAATAGTCAAGGGCGGAATTCAGATTTTTATCCCCACGAGCATGAGCAATTTCCACCGCTGTTAGTCCCATATCAACTAGATAATTTGTAAATATACCTCTACCGATATGACTGCGCCACTGATGTTGGTTCAACAGTTCGTAATCCTCAAGCCATTCCAATTCTAATACTTTGCTTAGGAATGCATTTTTTATTCTAGTAAACATTTTTGTGTATGAGGTAATTGTTAGTGGTTTGAGTCGAGAATTGATAAATAAGGCAGTATTATTTGTATTCATATTTGAGAGAACCCGTATATGGTTATCAAAGATGCTGGTTAAATATTGACTTGGAAGGATTTGTTGTTTTCTGGGGCGTTTTACTTGCATCATATTTGTATTTTTTATATGGTGAAATAATTCTCTCTGCCTATCCTTAACATCGGCAATGCACATGCCAGTGTTAGAAATATAAACACTGGTAGAATTTAGATTAAGGACCTCACCCATACGTAAACCTCCAAAAATTTGTAATGAAATTGCCAACGTTATTTCTGGATGAATTTCTTTAGAGGTCTCGATAAATAGCTTTACTAGTAGATCCCGATTTTTCCCAAAGTCTTTTAATCTAAGGGTACCGGGGGCGATGTTTGGAGGAAACTGAGTTCTCAAATGTGGACGGGAAAAAGGAGATATCGGTTTACTATTTTTCTCCTGAAGACGTATTTGGGGGCTTATCTCCAGTATGCCAAGGTCCTGTAAAAAGTAATAAAAGTTTGTCAGGTAGTGCTCTTCATTTTTTATTGTGTTTCTAGATAAACAGAGTTTTGTTCGGTATGTTAGATAGTCAGAGGCGTGTAGGAGTTTCAATCCATTTAAGCCTTTAAATTGTAGATCCAAAAATTCTGGATTGGCGTGATCAATTTCTTTATGGATATAATTTAAAAATTTACATATCACATGGGCTGCATTACGTTGAGATGAGATTCCCAATCCTTTATCAAAGAACATGGTTTTTATAAAATCTGTTAGAGGACTTGGATACACGATATCGAGATCATTATCTCGTAGACCTATACTAATGACCTTTTTAACATTTAAAGTATGATTACTGGTGTTGGCATTTTCGTAATAACGATAGGGAGTTTCCTTCACACAATAAGAAAAGTTAGAAAGACGGTTAGATAAATGACTGACTTCCAAAGATTTTCCTCCTATTTTTATCCTGACTTTTGGTTAAAAGATAAAAATAATAAACTTTTTTCCCATTATACCAATGATGAAGTTTACTTATTTAATATTGATTCTATTTCTATCTATTATAGACATTACAAAGTCCAAGTCGATTATTACACGGACGCCAACCTGGCCGTCTCGCTCAAGGTATTGGAGCAGGATCAGTCGCGTCTTCATGCGCAGAGCACGTTGGCTTATGGCGAAGTGGCTGTGAATGCGATGGCGACGATCTTTAAGAAAATCAAGTTCGAGACGCATGAAAACATCGGCTCGGGACCGATTCATTTGCCGGAAGAGGAGCTGCATACAAATGCCGCGTGGATCGGCTTTTCCGAAGCGCTGCTCGGCGAGATTGGGACAGAGGATGTGGAGCGTGGCTTGGTCGGTTTGGCGCATGTGTTGCAGCACGTGGCTCCACTGTTTGTCATGTGTGACCCGATGGACCTGCACGTGATACCGCAACGAAAGGCCGTTCATTCGCAGGAGCCGACGATTTTTCTGTACGACCGTTATCCGGGCGGCATAGGCCTGAGCGAGCAAGTGTACAAGGAAATGGAGACGATTTTGACGCAGGCAGAGCGGATGATTGTGTCTTGCCCGTGTGAGTCAGGCTGTCCATCTTGTGTAGGAGCGACAGATGATGGCAGCAAGGGGCTAGCCATAACCTTGCTGCGAATCGCTCAAGGGGGAAGTACTTATGTCTCTTAAATCCAAGCTGCAACGGATGAAGGGACATCTCTCACTGGAAACGGACAAAGCGGTAACGCCAGCAGTCGAATCGAAAACGCCCATTCTCCAGAAAGAGACGGGGGAAGAGCTGAGGGCGGCTCTACCAGCGGATAGCAGCGCCGAGCTACAGATACCTTTTGCTGATAAGTGGAAGGAAATGCAGGCTTCGGCCTACATCTGGGATGACGAGTACGTCATGATTCGCGAGGTTCGCTATCCGGTCGATCAGCAGCATGGCGCTTACGCCTTTTCCGAGCTGCATGAAGCGATCCGTATGTGGGAAGGGGCGGGTCGAGAGCATCCGCTATCCGCTGCGGGCCGGAAGCCGGAAGACTTGCTGTTTTTCGATACGGAGACGACAGGGCTGTCAGGCGGGGCAGGCAATGCGATTTTTCTTTTAGGATACAGTCGCTTCGAGGGGGAGCACGTCGTGGTGCGCCAGCATTTTCTTCCGGGACCGCATGCAGAGGTGACCTTGTACCAATCGTTTTTGGAGCAAGCCGAGAAGTCTTCGCATCTGGTGACCTTTAACGGAAAGACCTTTGACTGGCCACAAGTGCGGACGAGGCATACGCTGGTGCGCGATCAGGTGCCAGCTTTGCCTACCTTTGGTCATTTTGACCTTTTGCACGGGGCGAGGAGACTGTGGAAGGCGGAGTTGGAATCGTGCCGATTGGGCATTATCGAGCAGGAAAAGCTGGATGTGTTTCGCGAGGATGATTTGCCCGGCTATTTGGCACCGGTGCGGTATTTCGACTTTTTGCATGCCCAAGACCCTGAAGTAATCGAAGGTGTATTGCGACATAACGAGACGGACGTCCTGTCTCTGATCACGATGTATATTCACATGACACGGCTATTAGTTGGGCAAGGGGGAATAACGGTATCTTCCGAGGAACGTTACGAAATTGCCAGATGGTACGATGCGCTTGGTGATCAGGAGGCGGCTATGGCAGGCTATCGTCTCGTCGCAGACAGCGATCATGCGTGGAGCAACCGGGCCAAGCTCGCCATCGGTCATCTGTACAAAAAGCAAAAGGATTGGCAACAGGCCTTAACCGTTTGGGAATCGTGCATTCAGTCCACCGGATATGTCCCGGAAGAGGTGTATATTGAGGCTGCCAAGCTGTATGAGCACCAGTTGAAGGATTGGGAGAAGGCCTTGCACTATGCGAAGCAAGCGTATGAGCAGTGGAAGAAGCGCGGGAGTCTGTTGCGAAACAGGACCAAGGCCGACGCAGAGGCGTATCACAAGCGAATTGACCGGCTGGAAGCAAAGCTTCGCGGAAATGAAGCGGAAGAAGCGAGCTTGTTGAGCGGATTTTTGGATTGGGCGGATGAGGAAGAGTGATAAGGCACATTGTCTTGTTTCTGATGGTGTTTCTACTTCTTGTGGGTTGCTCTGCGAATGACGATTGGGTGCACAAGTTTACGGGGGAGAGCATCAAGAACAAATCATGCTGAAACTAAAAACAGCCCGCTGTTTTCCCCTGTCATGATGAATGTTGGGGCGATTACTTTCCATCGATCAGTTGGCAGTGGTTTGCCTGATTGTGTCTCGCACGACCCCGTTTTAAAGAGAAGATGTTTACGGATGTTGACAACAAAAAAACCTCCATAATAATATTGATTTACGTAAAAGTAAATTTTTGTGGAGGCCTGATACGATGGAAATTTCAAAGGGAGTAGAAATGCTTCATCTAGATTTTCATGGGAATATCATTCACCCCGTTCTTTTGTGGGACCCGGAAATGGCTGTTTTAATTGACACAGGCTTCCCAGGGCAAATGGAAGATTTACGCGTTGCTATGGAAAAGGTAGGAGTACCGTTCGACAAGCTAAAAGCTGTGATTTTGACGCATCAGGATGTGGATCATATAGGCAGTCTTCCTGAGATTTTGCAGGAGTGCGGCGATCATGTTGAAGTTTATGCACACGAATCGGATAAGCCGTATATTCAGGGGGAGATACCCCTTTTAAAAGACGGGCACCTTGAGAATCCCCCGAAAGGCAGAGTGGACCATACCTTGAGTGACGGTCAGGAACTGCCGTTTTGTGGCGGAATTCGCGTCATCCATACTCCTGGGCATACTCCCGGTCATATCAGCCTTTATTTATCGCAAAGCAAGACTCTCGTAGCCGGGGATTCGATGTACAGTGTAAATGGGTCTCTGGGTGGCATTCATGTCCCGACCACACCGGATATGAGTGCAGCTCGTCTCTCTTTAAAGAAATATGTAGAACTCGACATTGCAGACGTGGTTTGTTATCACGGGGGATTCAGTAGTGGAAATGTTAAGGATCAGATCGTAGAACTTAGCCAGGGGTTACGCTAACAAAACGTATCCTAGGGATTAGTCCAAATACGCGAAAAGTATACGCCCAAGCACTTGAGGATGAAGTTTTCTGATTCCAGCACAAAAAACTCGCCCCAAATGTACGAGTTTTTTATACCTAATATTATGCAAAAAGCAAATTAGAATAAATTCTCACATAAAACTATTATTCTATATGGTGTGGTTTGGGCGGGGATACTTCTTGTGGAAGGTCCATAGATAACAATTAGATCTCGGTTCACGGGGGTTTTAGTAAAGGGTTGCCCATTTGTTAACACGATTTGTGTATATGGAGAAATATTTACTTGTAATTGCCCGTCACTACTCACCATCTGACTATTAAAATAATCTACTTTTACATTCTGAAACGAGCTGTTTTTTACCATGACAAGTGCTCGATATTGTGGAGGGTAAATAAAAGGAACAGGCGCATTCCCATCATAATATCCAGTTACGCGATCGCCTATTGCCACCATTACATGGTCTACAAAGTAAGTTGTAGGTGATACTACGAAATTAACGAATGCTCCTAAAGTGTTATCTACAGATATTAATTGATAACAACCCTCTCCTTCACCATTTTGCCCTGTAATGAAATCACTTATCATTGTAACGGTCCCCTGAAAAGAATAGAAATTAATCATACAAATACCTCCATTGCTTAAAGGCAGGCAGTTGGCCCAATGTTATTGAAGATAGTCCTCTTTCCATTGATGGTGGTGAGATTAAACCTTCAGATTTTTGCACATTTTATGTTGATTAATGGTAACTAATTTATGTGAAATTACCGAGATAGGTGAATATCATTTGAGGAGCATAAGTTATTAAACTAACGGATATCGATAGCTCCATACTCACAGAAAACGGCAGCCGGTGTAATCGGCTGCCGTAATTTTATAAACAGGCAAATGTCCTCACCCGTTAATCCGTCATCATGACCGAAGGAGTAGCCGTTCGCACGAAAATGATCGCATCAAAAGCTTTTGCAGGAACCATCTGCAACGTATACAGCTTCTCCATTTTTCCATACCATCCACTAAAAACATCACCGATTGCACTGATGGACTGCGCTTTATTCAGATAGGTGTAAAAATCCTGGTGTTGCTTTGCCTTTGCAAAGTCAAGGAATCCGTCCTCCATGCCTGTCTGTGCAAACAGAACAGCTAGCCGATCATTGCCGCGATTTTTTACAGTAAACGCTTTGCGCTCGTTGGTAGTGGCGTCATTGGCAAGGAAGGTGCTTTCGTAGAATTCACTTCCGATTGCGTAATATTGGTCCCCAAAGGCTTTTGCGAGATGAGCCCCCATGCAGGTTGTCATTCCTACGGAAGTGGAGGTCTTTTCAATGTGTCCATTATGTCCGGCGATGAACATGTTGTTGCGACCGTAATGTTTCTTTTCATAGGATAAAATCCACATCACTTTGTCCGCCATATAGCGATCACGGGTGTTGCTATAGTTCGCGTTTGTTCCGCGCAGTGTAGCGTTTTGCTTGATTGATTCAGCGAAGGCAGTAGCCAGCTCATATTCTTTCTCAGAGCTTTTCGCGATGTAAACGGTTTGGTTTTGTTTCATCTGCTCCATCAAGCTTTTTATGTGGGAGAGCGCTTCCTGTACGAGGACGATCTTTTGATCATACACCGTCTTATCATTCAGATTCGTAAGCAGCTTCTCATATTTGGATGCGAGTGTCGGATCAACTTTTTTCAAATAGGAGAATAGCCCGTTTTTGTTATGGTCATAGCGTTGCATGTCATAGCCATAGAAATGAATTTGATCTTTGGCATCGCGCTGCTCATTAAAGGAGCGTATCCAAGAGAGAAGGGCGGCCATTTCTTCTGTATGGTAGATCGTAAATCCGATTGCTTTTGCGGCATCTTGGGCAGTTCCGCTGCCGCCTATAATGTATTCATTGACCTTTTGTCCACCGCCGAAATCACCTTCGATGGCAAATACGCGATAACCTTGTTTTTCTACCAAATGCTTAAAAATATCTAACTTCAGCGTTGTAAATTGCTTGTTGCCATGGGTAGCCTCTCCAAACCCGATGATGGTTTTTGCAGGAAGCTCCATTTTTGAAACAGGGACAAAATTTGCCTTCAATGACGGTTGCAACGTGTTGGCTGATGCGGGATGGAACCCTGTCAATACACTGAGGATCATGAACAAGCTGATGGTGAGTAGGAGTTTTCTTTTCATGTCATTCTCTCTTTCTTGAGCTGATCTTTTGTTTGTAAGTGGTTTTTCTTACCATTTTCACTATTATACGCCTTTGTGAAGTTGTTTACCTACATGAAAAAACGCACCTGGATTTGATAATTCTCAGGTGCGTTTTCTCTTTGTTACTTTACATATTTCGCCCGGTACTCATCCACCAGCATGGACATGAGAATAGAGTCGTGATAGGCATGATTGTAATAAAGAGCTTGTCGCTGCACGCCTTCACGCTGGAAGCCGAGCTTTTCATATGTGTGGATGGCACGCTCGTTAAAGGCGAATACGTTTAGCTCGATGCGGTGCAGATTGAGGATGCCAAAACTATAATCGAGCATCAGCAGAAGGGCTTCGCTTCCGTAGCCTTTGCCTTGATAGGCATTTTGATCAATAGAAATTCGGATATACGCGTTGCGATTTTTCGGATCGATATCTCCAATTTGAACGTCGCCAATCACCTGATCATTTTCACACAGGCAAATCAATAGGAGGACGCTTGATGAGTCCTGCGACTTGTTCTCGATGTATCGCTGAATTTGCTCACGCGTGAAATGCTTTTGTGTACCAGTCAGCATTCGCGTTTCCTTGTTGAACAAGGAGCGGAAGTATAATTCGGTATCTTCTGTGCCGATCGGCCGCAAAAAGACGCGTTCCCCTTCCAAAAAGCGAACCGCTGCACTTGAATTCTCCTGTGTCATAGACATAGTCGTTGTCCTCCTGTTCGTCCAAAACTTCTTTTTCTTAGGATAACGAGCAAGTGTATACTTGAAAATATGCAGTTTTGTAAAAATGAAAAGGACAGATGGAGGGGGAATCGATATGCTCTTGACCCCGAACTGGCAGGAGAACGATAATGAGCCGCAATACGTACAGCTTTATACTTATTTGAAAAAGGAAATCGTTGCAGGACGCTTGGCGGTAAGTAGCAAGCTGCCATCCGTTCGCAAGCTGGCTGACTTGCTTGGCTTAAGCACTACACCCGTGGAGATGGCATACCAGCAGTTGCTGGCGGAAGGTTTTATCCAAAGCAAACCGCGGAGTGGGTACTATGTGGAGAAATTGCCTGATCCTGAGGTGAAGCCGGGTGCTGGCGCGAGCACACAAACCATCCAGCGGCCTGTGCTGCGTGACGAGAGGGAGTACGACTATGACTTTCATCTCTCCCGCAATGATTTTTCGTTATTTCCAACCATGATTTGGCGGCGTTTGTACAACGAGACGCTTCACATAGAGCAGCAGGAAAATCTTTTTTATGGAGATCCACAAGGGGAGGCGGGGCTCAGGAAGCAAATCGCTGACTACTTGCGCAGGTACCGGGGTGTCGCTTGTTCACCGAATCAAGTGGTGATTGGGGCGGATCAGTTTGGCTTGCTGTCCCTGATCTGTTTAATGGTCAAGCCGCAGTTCCAACGCATCGGGGTAGAGAACCCGGGGTATTTGCTGTTTGCCAATACATTTCGCCAGCACGGATTCGACGTGGTGCCGATCTCGCTTACCGAGGACGGAATTAGCGTCAGTGAGCTATATGAGTCAGGAGTTGGGTTGGCCGCAGTTTCTTCGGCTCATCAATACCCGCGTGGGATGATCATGCCTGTATCCACGCGGCTAAAATTGCTCGAATGGGCCAAAAGTGTGGGAGGATACATTATCGAAGACGATTACGACGGAGAGTTTCGTTACCACGGCAGACCGATTCCGTCTATGCAGGGCTTGCTCCCGCATGCGAATGTCATCTATATGGGGAGCTTTGCGCAGGTATTGGCGCCTGCACTAGGCATTTGGTACATGGTCTTGCCAGAATCTCTGCTGGATACGTACTACAACCTGCTGCGCGAGACACTGCTGGAACCATCCTCATCCCGACTGCATCAGCGGACGATGGAAGCCTTTATGGAAAAAGGATATTTCGAAAAGCATGTCCGCAAAATGCGCAAGCTGTACCGCAAAAAGCATGACGCGCTGCTTCTGGCTGTGCAAAAGCATTTTGGCGAAAGAGCGACTGTCATCGGAGCCGATGCGGGTTTTCACGTCCTGCTGCGGGTAAACAGCGAGCGAAGCTACGAGGAGTTGAAAAAGCTGGCGATTCAGGCTGGCGTGAGAGCCTCGTCCGCATCATTTACGTGGCTGGTGCCGCCTAATCCCCTGCCAAAAGAGTTTTTCCTCGGCTTTGCGGGCATCCCGTTGGAAAAAATCGATCCGGGTATCAAGGCACTGAGCCATGTCTGGTTTGGCGATTGTTGACAATGTACGAGTACGCCGTTATGCTAAGAATGCGTTTCGGAAAATATGAAAAACAAAATATTTTCCTTGTTTTCGCGAGGGGGTAAGAACATGCAGGAGCGAATCCTACAATGCGCCTATCATGAGATTGAGACCAAGGGCGTCCGTTTTACCATGTCCGATTTAGCTAGGCGCGCAGGCGTTAGCACCAAGACGTTATATGCGAGCTTTCCATCGAAAGAAGCCTTGATTACCAAGGTCATTGAAGAAAACATCGAGGATTTGCGTAAAGCGGAAGATCAGATTTTACATGATCCTGACATAGATTTGGTAGAGAAGATGCGACAGCTCTTGGCACTGGTCCCGAACAACTTCTCACGAACCGACCTGCGCGTGTGGTACGAGCTGAAGCGCTACTATCCCGAGCAATGGAAGCTGATCGACGAGTTTAATCAACAGGAGTGGGAGCATGTTCGGATTATTCTGGAGCAAGGGGTAGAGGAGGGTGTGTTTCGTCGTATCCAGCTTCCGATCTTGATACAGATGTATACCGGAACGCTCAATCAACTGATTGATCAGCAGTTGGCGAACCAGCACCATCTGTCGATTGGCGATGCGCTGGATGCGGTCATTGATATTTTACTAGGAGGCATCGTAGATTCTTCATCTTCAAACAAGTAAGTAGGAGGAACGTAAATGAGTTGGGTTTATTTGTTAATGGCCATTTTACTAGAGGTGGCTGGAACAACATCGATGAAGCTGTCTGACGGACTGAGCAAGCCTGTCCCCACTGTGATGATGTTTATCTTATATATTTTGTGTTTCTCGTCGCTGAGCCTGGCGCTCAAGGAAATGGAAGTAGGGACTGCATACGCCATCTGGTCGGGCCTCGGCACGGCGATCATCGCGGTCATTGGTGTGGTGGTCTTCAAGGATGCCTTCACTGTCAAAAAAGTAATTGCTGTCGGACTGATCATCGTGGGCTGCGTGCTGTTGAATCTGGGAGACACCTCTCACGCGCAATCTGCGAAGGATACTGGAGTAGCTGAGGCGAAATGAGTGCGAGAACTGGCAAAAGTGAGGGAAAGGAATTATTGACAAATTTTGAGCAGTGGCTATATAGTAGGTCTTAAGTTAATAGTGCTGTGGAGATTGGGAGATCAGCTAATATTTGCAAAATGAGGGCATTGGCTCTTGTTTTGCGAGTATTAGCTTTTTTATTTTCTCTCCAGACAATCAGCAAAGGAGTTGGCGGATTGTAAGCGCTTTACGGAAGAAGGTTTACGTTTTTTCCAAAAAGGGGGAGGATGGGGCATGTCTATTTATGTAGGGGAATTGATCGGGACGATGATCTTGATCATTTTGGGGGCAGGTGTTTGCGCCGGACAGAACTTGAAAAAGGCGTATTCCCAAAACGGCGGTTGGATTGTGATTGCGCTGGGTTGGGGGCTGGCAGTTGCGTGCGGAGCGTATGCAGTAGGGAGTATTAGCGGAGCGCATTTGAATCCGGCACTTACGATTGCACTGGCCAGCATTGGTCAATTTCCGTGGGAGCATGTGCCGGGCTACGTGGCGGCTCAACTGATTGGGGCATTTATGGGAGCGACGTTCGTTTGGATCTTTTATTATCCACATTGGCGTGAGACGAATGATGCAGGAGCCAAATTAGGGGTATTTGCAACGGGTCCAGCAATTCCCAATACCGTCGCGAATCTGTTCAGCGAAATATTAGGTACGTTTTTCTTGGTGCTCGGTCTACTGGCGATTGGAGCGAATAAATTTGCAGAAGGACTGAATCCGTTTATCGTTGGCTTCCTGATTGTCGCCATTGGTTTATCTCTTGGCGGAACTACCGGCTATGCGATCAATCCGGCGCGTGACCTAGGACCTCGTCTCGCCCATGCGCTCTTGCCCATCCACGGCAAAGGAAAGTCCAACTGGCGCTACGCATGGATTCCTGTTGTTGGACCTATCATTGGAGCAGTTAGCGGAGCATTTTTTTACAAATGGACGTTTACAGATCATTCACTGACAGGTGTAATAGCATTAGCGGCTTTCATGGTGATTGCCATCGTAATCGGTATGACAAGCAAAAAATCAATCAGCAGCAAGGAGCGACTCGCATCCGAAAGTGCGCGTTCCTAGACATAAAGAAAACAATGAAGGCGATTCCATATGAGTGAAGGAGGAACAGTTGTCATGGACAATAAATATATGCTTTCCCTCGATCAGGGAACCACGAGCTCTCGCGCTATTTTATTCGATAAATCAGGTGCCATTATCGGTGTTGCCCAGAAGGAATTCACGCAAATCTATCCGAAGCCAGGTTGGGTGGAGCACAATGCAGAGGAAATCTGGGAATCGCAGCTGGAGGTTTTGAAAGCGGTTTTACTGGAGAATCATGTGAAACCAGAAGAAATCGCAGGGATCGGGATTACCAATCAGCGGGAAACAACCGTGGTATGGGATAAGCACACAGGTAAGCCGATTCACAATGCGATTGTATGGCAAAGCAGACAGTCCATCGATATTTGCAACCAGTTGAAAGAGCAAGGTCATGAGCAAACCGTTCGCGAAAAAACAGGATTGTTGATTGACGCCTATTTTTCCGGCACGAAGGTAAAATGGCTGCTCGATCATGTGGAGGGAGCACGGGAGCGAGCCGAGAAAGGCGACCTCTTGTTTGGAACCATCGATACATGGCTGATTTGGAAGCTGACCAATGGCCAAGTCCATGTAACCGACTATTCCAATGCTTCGCGCACGTTGATGTTTAATATTCATTCCCTGGAGTGGGACGATGAGCTGTTGAACATGCTGCAAATCCCGAAAACCATGCTGCCAGCTGTCCGTCCTTCCAGCGAATTATACGGCTACACAGACGAGAAGCTCTTCGAATTCCAGATTCCGATTGCCGGGATTGCCGGAGACCAGCAGGCAGCTTTGTTTGGGCAGGCATGCTTTGCGGAAGGGCAGGCTAAAAACACGTACGGAACAGGTTGCTTCATGCTGATGAATACCGGAGACAAGGCAGTTGCATCCAAAAACGGGTTGTTGACGACCATTGCCTGGGGAGTGGATGGCAAGGTAGAGTACGCCCTGGAAGGCAGTATTTTTGTAGCTGGTGCTGCGATTCAATGGTTGCGTGACGGACTCAAGCTGATCGAAAAATCATCGGATTCGGAAAAGCACGCACTGGCGGTTGACGGCACAGATGGCGTCTACATGGTTCCTGCCTTTGTTGGCTTGGGAGCGCCGTATTGGGATATGGAAGCAAGGGGAGCAATCTTCGGATTGACCCGTGGAACGACGGAAAATCATTTGATTCGTGCAGCACTGGAGTCTCTGGCGTATCAGACGCGGGATGTGCTGGAAGCGATGGAGGCTGATTCCGGCATCCGGCTGCAAAAGCTGGCGGTAGACGGTGGAGCTGTGGCGAACAACTTTTTGATGCAGTTCCAGTCTGATATCCTAAATACAGAGGTTGAGCGTCCGCGTGTCAATGAAACGACTGCGCTGGGAGCAGCTTATCTGGCTGGGCTTGCCGTCGGGTATTGGGGCAGCAAGGAAGATATTGTTAACAATAAAGTAGTAGAGCGCTCCTTCTCACCAGATATGGCGGAGGAAGTGCGTCAGGAGCTGTATGCAGGCTGGAAGCAAGCTGTTACGGCAACGATGGGTTACAAGATTAGGCATTGATTTTTGTGTAAAAGAGGTCTAAAGTTAAAGATAAGTTAATCATGCTGTGGAGACTACGGAGACAGCCAGTATCAGAAGGGCAATGACATTGCATTGCTTCTTTTGGATATTGGCTGTCTTTTTCTTTTAGAGAGGATGAGAAGAACGATGAAGGATCAACTTGCATTATCATCAAGTCAACGCCAGGCTTGTCTGGATAAAATGGCAAACAATCAACTCGATCTTTTGGTGATTGGCGGTGGGGTGACGGGAGCAGGTATTGCCCTCGACGCAGCCGCGAGAGGTCTGAGTGTCGGACTCGTGGAAAAACAGGACTTCGCTGCGGGCACCAGCAGTCGCTCTACCAAGCTCGTTCATGGAGGATTGCGCTATCTGAAGCAGGGCGATGTACAACTGGTGCGGGAAGTAGGCAGGGAGCGAGCCATTTTGTATCGCAATGCGCCACATATCGTCATCCCGGAAAAAATGATTTTGCCCATCGTGAAAAATGGTACCTATGGTAAGCTGGCTACTTCGGTTGGCCTGTATGTTTACGATGTGTTGGCTGGAGTCGAACGAAAAGAACGTCGCATCATGCTGAACAAAGAGAAAACGGTGGAGGCAGAACCGCTTTTGCGCCGAGATATTCTCAAGGGCGGCGGACTCTATTTCGAATATCGGACAGATGATGCTAGACTTACGATTGAGGTCATGAAAACAGCAAGCTCGAACGGGGCACTGTGCGTGAATTATACAGAAGCCACTGGTTTTATTTATGAAAATGGCAAGGTCGTCGGGATTCACGCCAAGGATTTGACAACGGGTGCAGAGTATTCTCTTCATGCCAAAAAAATTGTCAACGCAGCAGGGCCATGGGTGGATCAGCTTCGAGAAAAAGACCACTCCCTGTACGGCAAGCGCCTCCACCTGACAAAAGGTGTCCATCTGGTCGTTCCGTATAACAGGCTACCGTTGAAGCAGGCCGTTTATTTCGATGTATCCGATGGGCGCATGCTGTTTGCCATTCCGCGCAATAACAGTACGTATATCGGTACGACTGACACGAATTACAAAGGTGTGCTGGAACGCCCAACGGTGACGAGAGAAGACATGGAGTATGTATTGAAAGCAGCAAACGAAATGTTTCCTTTTGTGAAGCTGACGGAACAGGATGTCAGTTCCAGCTGGGCAGGACTCAGACCGCTGATCCACGAAGATGGCAAGTCACCTTCTGAGCTGTCACGCAAGGACGAGATTTTTTATTCCAAAAGCGGGCTGATTACGATTGCAGGTGGAAAATTGACGGGCTTCCGCAAGATGGCCGAGCGCATTGTAGATGTGGTGGTCAAGCAGTTGACCGAAGAAGAGGGCAGAGCATTTGGAGCATGTCGGACAGACAAAATCGTTCTCGCTGGCGGAAAATTTGACTCGGCAGCCAAGATTCCTGTATTTGTGAAAGCACAGGCAGAGCGGCTTCGCCAATGGGGAATCACCGAGGAGCAAATTCGCGTCCTTGTCGGGAAATATGGAAGCAACAGTGAGCAAATCGTATCGATGTGTCTTGAGCTTTTGACACAAAATGCTCAAAATGTGTCTCCGATCGAAGCACTGCTGAAAGCAGAACTGCGCTACGCTGTAGAGGAAGAAATGGTCATGACCATGAGCGATTTTCTGATTCGTCGCAGTGGCAGACTATTCTTCGAGAGGGATACATTGGAGCCCGTGTATCGAATGGTGGGAGAAGAGCTCGCTCATGAGCTGCAATGGTCAGATGAGAGGAAAGAACATGAAATAAAAGCGTTTGAAGAGGAATATCATCTTGCGAAAACATTTCAATAGGGGTGATTCGTGATTGGCAAACCAGATCAATCAAGTCATACTTCCTGCCGCCCGGACATTAAAAGAATTTGATGAACTCATGGAAAGCTGCTACGAGCGCATTATTTTGCTGAATGCCCATGTAGCGCAAGTAAAGCCATTAGGAAAACGGGCCAGAGCGTTCGGGAAAAAACTGCTGATCCATGCTGATCTCATCGACGGCTTGAAGTCTGATGAATATGCGATGGAGTTTCTTGCGCAAGAAGCACAGCCCGAAGGAATTATCACCACACGGAACAGTGCCATTCTTGCCGCCAAGAAAAAAGGGCTGATTTCCATCCAACGACTTTTTCTCATTGATACGATGGCATTAGATAGCAGTCTTACCCAGCTTGCGAGAACCAAACCGGATTACGTCGAGGTTTTGCCAGGAATCATTCCCCACCTGATCGAAGAAATTACTATGCGAACCCAGATCCCGGTCATCGCTGGAGGTTTTATTCGCACGAAGGAAGATGTAGATCGCGCCATTCAAGCGGGTGCGACATCCGTAACGACGTCTCGCAGAGAATTGTGGACGAAATCATAAGGGCATCAAGGTTGTCAAAAGCCGGTCATTCCTGCTCGAAGGAATACCGGTTTTTTTGTGTTTGTCCGTAAAGAAAATAGGTAGATGACGGTGATAGAGGAGATAGGTGGATACCCTTTTATTTGTATAGAGGTCATTAGTCTATGCGGATGAATGTCACCGTGCATATACACATATAGTCACCAAAAATAAGAGGAAAGAAGGCGGTTGCGTGAATTATCCAAGCGGGAACTGGCCATCATCGTATTCCAGTCGGTCTGGGCAGTCTTCCTATTATCCATGGCAAAGAGATGATTGGGGTCGTGGTCGAGACTGGGATCGAGGACGTGGGCATGACTGGGATCGTCGACGCAGATGTCCAGATTTCTGTCGGCGTTGCCATCCTAGATGCTGTGGTGGCTGGCGCTAATTATCCTCTTTTTTCAGAAGATAAAAACGGAAGTGTAATGGTTTGGAGCCAAATCTTGTGGAGCATTCGAGATTTGGCTCTTTCTTTTGGAAAAGGTGGAAAACGTGGTGAATCAAGAGATACAGGCTTTTTCGCTTCAAAGATTTGACTGTGCTTGTTTTGTTCTCTCCGGCGGAATATTCGTAAAACAGCCTTGATCCTCACGACCCCTTCTTCGATCTGTGCCTCATTAGTGTTGCCGTATCCGAGAATAATTTTATCCGTATGATTACCTTTGACATAGCGTGTTCCTCGACCGGGTAGCGGGTAGACCCGCACTCTGGCTTGCTCCAGTGCAGCCAGGACGTCTGGTGTGAAGCGAATCGTTGGAAAAGCAGCTACGATGTGCAGACCAAGGGGCGATAGGCAGATATTGACGGAAGCTGCTCCATATCCATCCCGTACGCATCTGTCGGAACGAGCAAGGCATAGCGGCCAGCATTTGTTGATCAGCATAGAGGAATCGACGAAAACAGAGGCGATCATAAGTATGTATGAGCGCTTGGCACAGCGACATGAAAATGTGGGCATGACGATTCAAGCGCATTTGCACCGCTCTTTGGATGATGTGAAACGAGTGCTCGAACTCCCAGGAAAAATTCGCTTGGTCAAAGGCGCATGTAAGGAACCTCAGGAAATCGCATTGGCACGTTCAGATCGACTGGCGGAGCACCCGCCTCATGTGCATCAGGCGATAGCGGATATGTTTGATCCGGCGAGGCTTCAGGATGTAGGGTATGGCATAGGAAAACGTTCAATTTGATGTGGGATGCTGCAAAGGTATGGTAAACCAGAAAGAATGCTGCTCCCCTTGTGACTGCAACCCTACTTTTCCGTTCTGTTGCTCGATAATTTCCTTTACGAGAGATAAGCCTAATCCCGATCCACCTGTATCCCTGCTCCGAGACGAATCTAACCGATAGAATCGCTCAAAGATGAGGGATTCTTTTTCTTTCGGAATCGGCTGGCCGATATTCGTGACGGTAACCTGGTAGACAGACTCAGTGTGCTTTCCTGTAATAGTCACCCAGCCACCCTCGTCATATTGCAGCGCATTCGTCAGGAGATTATGCAGCACTTGTTTTAGCCCGTCTTCATCTCCAATTACTTGAGCTGTCTCTATATCGGAGAATATAGCTATTTCTTTGTTCCTGAACTCCAAAGAAAAATGCTCGATACAAGATTCCATAATCTTATCGATAGCGAGTACACTCATTTTATTGTCGTTCGATATTTTCTTTCCTTGCCAGACATTTAATTGGTGCAACTGTTCTATCAAACGGGTAATGCGTATGGATTCTTCGTGAAGGGATTGGAACAGCTCGGCCGAGCCCTGAATAATCCCAGAGCTTAGCGCTTCCAGATACCCGTTAATATTGGTTAATGGGGTACGCAGTTCATGGGCAATATCAGACAGCATTTTTTTTCGTAGCTCTTCGACTTGTTTCAATTTCAGGCTTAACTGATTAAAATCAGCCGTCAACTGTCCGATTTCATCGCGAACACGAATGGATAGGGGATCAGGCATGTCTCCTTGAGCCATTTGTCGTGTAGCACTCCCTAATTTCTTGAGTGGTTGAAGCAGCTTCTTGACGAAAAAGTAGTGGAAAATCCCTGCAATTACCGCTGTTGCCAAACTGGCTTTGATCAAAAAAGTCTGCATCGTTTGCGTAAAAGCAACACTCTCTTCTGGACTTACAGAGGGGGAGTTTGCAAATAGCAAGCAGGCATAGTCTTTCACAGTAACGCCAGCAAGCCAGATCGCGATTCCGATTACAGCTGCGTTTATCAAAATAAGTTTCCATAAAATATTGATGCGAACAGGATTATTTTTGATAAGCAACAAAGCGATACCCCATTCCCCGGATGGTTTCAATGAGCTCGCTGTCACCATCCCATTTCAGTTTTTCTCTCAGCTTGCCGATGTGCACATCAATTGTTCTTTCCGTCACGACCTTTTCGTTGTGGGGATACAGTTCATCAATGATCTGTTCCCTGGTCAGTATTTGATTGGGGTGCATCATCAAAAAATACAGCAGGCGAAATTCGTGTTGTGTTAGCGAGATGCTCTCGCCTTGGTAGTGAACTTCCCCGCGTAATGCTTTTATCGTTAAGCCCCGATACGTAATTTTGCTGCATCGTTGGTTCGTTCTACGCAAAATGGATTCTACCCGTGCAACGAGTTCACCCGGGCTAAATGGCTTCGTTACATAATCGTCTGCGCCTGATTTCAAGCCATCTATCCGGCTTTGTTCCTCTACTTTTGCTGTTAACATGATGATAGGGATTTCTTCCTTCCAATCAGCCCGAATGCTTTTGCAAACTTCTTCTCCACTTACTTTTGGGAGCATTAAATCCAGAATAACAAGGCAAGGGTCGTATTTTCGAAAGGCATCGAGGGCTTCCTCTCCGTCTCCGGCTTCGTATACCTCATACCCCTCCTTTTCGAGGTACAGGACTATGAGTTTACGAATCTTCACGTCATCCTCGACAACTAATATCCCAGTCCCCTTGACTGCCATTTCGAAAACCTCCCAACTCACTAATGTATCTGTCCAACCATTTTTTCCATCATCTCATAATTCATCGGACCAATCACTTTCTGTTGAATCACGCCATTGGAATCAATCAAAAAGCTGGAAGGTAGTGCTACTACCTGATACATGTCCGCTACTTCATTTTTTTCATCCAAGACAACCGGGAATGTAATCTCAAATTCCTGCAAAAACGCAGGGATACTCTCTACATTTTTCTCTGATGTTGTCATATTTACAGCAAGAATCGTGACATTTTCATCTTTGTATTTCTCATAAAACTTTTGCATGTCCGGCATTTCTGCTCTACACGGTGGACACCAGGTTGCCCACATATTTGCGATGACTTTTTTTCCTCGCAAATCGGAAAGCTTTATACTTTGTCCATCCAGTGTATTCAACTCGAAGTCAGGAGCCAGGTTGCCCTGATTAATCCCAACAGTCAGGGAAGAGTCAGGCGTCGATTGTTCACTGCTCGATCGTCTTGCTTCCCGAACATCATTTTTCTGTATGGTATCGTAAGCTCCCCATCCAACCAGTCCGAGCAAAAGTACAATTACGACTATATTTTTCTTCATGGGAAATCATCCTTTCATTATAGCACTGGAGCGAATTGCGCCAGCCAGGCACTTAATTTTTGTAATTGCCCCGTAAACAGCAGCAAGCCCATCGCAATCAAAATCCAACCATTTATCAGAGACAGCCGTGGCAACCATTTATTTACTTTTTTCATGACACCTAACGATTTTGTAATCAGTAAAGAAATCAAGAGGAAAGGCACTCCTAAGCCGAGCGAATAAAGCAGCAGCAAAAAGATTCCACTGTACATCGTTTCAGCAGATCCGGCCAATAGAAGAATCGAAGATAAAGCGAGGCCAACGCAGGGTGTCCAGCCTGTTCCAAAAGCGAGACCGACCACAAATGAATGCCATCCGTTCTTGGGTCCCTTGGTTTCCCACTGCTTTTGAAACATGAGAAAACGAAGGTTTAGTAGCCCAGCTGTCTGTAGACCGAATATGATAATGAGCAAGCCTGCGACCTTTTCTAAAACCCCGCGATTCGCAGCGAAAAATTGCCCGATCATACTGGCAGAGGCGCCCATCATCATGAAGACCACAGTAAAGCCAAGTATGAAAAGAAGGGAACGAACCATCAGCACTTTTTTGGAAACACTCATCTTGTCGCCGCTCACATAGGAGCCCGTAAGATTGGCCACATAAGCGGGCAAAAGCGGAAAAATACAAGGGGAGAAAAACGATAGCATTCCTGCCGCTATAGCAAATAAGATTGAAATTTGATCCATTGAAAAATCCTCCATGCTTACGATTCTTGCAAGCTTCTTTCTTTGCTGAGATTTTGAAAAAACCAACAGCACAGGGTAATGGCTAAAAAGAATAGTTGCTCACGGGATAAACCCAAAAACACCGCAATAGAATAACCTTTCAGAAAGCCGCTAAAAATTTGTCCCATGCTATACCAAAGGATGAGTTGATTGATGACATGGGGGTTCCCAATGCGCTCTTTTGTGCGATACATCCAGATCAGCAGCACGATCGCCAGAAAAAGTTGGCTGAGATCATACAGGCGTGACTGCATTGGATGGTTAAACAAGAGTGGGAACAGAGAATAGACGAATTGATAGGTGAACAAGCCCACCGTCATGACTGCGGCGTACAGCCAAAAGGAGATGGTGCGCCTTTGGGATTGAATGTAAAGGAAACAAAGGACTACGATTGCAGCCAGCCAAATTCCGCGCTCTCCCCCGGTAAAATAAAGAAGGTAGTATGGATTGTTCAGCACACTAACGGGATTGAAAAGAATGACACTAAACTTCCAAATCAGGAAAGCCCAAAAAAGTACATTGGCGATATCCTCCATAATGAGCTTGCTTACAACGATCTGGTTCTTCATCCAATACTTCATGGACATATAAGCTGTCAGTGCAGAAAGGGCGATTGCGATGCATTCGTACTTGATAATCAACGGGCCCCAGATGATAACGTCTTGAATGATGTTCCGCCTCCTTTCTCCCATACTGTAGAACCTGATTGTTAAGATTCATTAAAGAAGCGAAAAAAGCTAAGCTTTCGGTTACGAGAAGGATTTTCCAACAGCCGTGTAAAATCCACTAGAACTTAGTGACCAAATGACTTCATTTTGAAAAAACTGTAGCTATTTGTCAGGAAATAACGTCAATATCTGTATGAGAAGAAAAGATAGAAAGCCAAAAGAATTGGTCCGTGGAGGTTTTGAACGAATGAAAACGGCGCAGTGCAAGCGGTGGCTCCTGGCCTTTTGTGCGTTCCTCCTGTTGGTAGCAGGTGTTCCTTTAGGATTAACGGGGACAGCCGTGGCAGAGGGAAACATTCAGCTAGGAGTAACAGTCGGAATTGAAGGAAAGTACAGGGATACGGGGATGGTACCCGTTGTGGTCACGGTGAGAAATGGAGGGGCGGATATTGAAGGGGAGCTTTTTGTCGCCACGGGGGAACAGGGAGACAGTCGCTTCGCAGTTGCCAATTATCAGCCGGTTTCGATTGCAAGCGGAGTGACCAAGCAGGTAACAATTGTTGTTCCTGGCTCAGAGCTGTATAGCAGTTCTTTTGTAGCCTTGATGCAAAATAATAAGATCATCGCGCAAACTCCGGTAACAGGCGTTTCATACAGCGAAGATACGTTGATGATTGGCGTGCTGGCAGAAAATCCTGACACAGCTAACTTCCTTGGTGTACTGCCGAAGGGCTCCATTCATAACCCGGTCCAGCTCTTGACGATGAAAGCAGACAATATGCCAGTGACAGGTACACAGCTACAGATGATCAACATGCTCGTTATCAATAATTTTGCTTTGGATTCATTAAACGAACAACAGATCAAAGCGATCCGGGATTGGACGAATTCTGGCGGGATGCTAATTTTAGCTGGAGGAGCGCAGTACAAGAAAGCCGGAGGCGTTTTGGCTGACTTGTCGCCAGTAGAAGTGACTGGAGTGACGAGTGTACAGACACTTTCTAGTTTAAAAGCGGATAAGACCAATCCAGTTGCACTGACATCGCCTTTTACTGTAAGCAATGGGACATTGAAGGCAGGGAAGGTTCTGTACAGTGAAGGCAATATACCGCTCATGATTGTCCATAACGCGGGAGCTGGAAAAGTATTGTATGTCGCCTATGATTTAGCGGCTGAACCAGTAGCCAGTTGGGCAGGAAACAGCCGTTTCTGGGCAGATACACTGATAAAGGCTTTTGGCTCTACCATCAACTCTTCAAAAGGGAGCATGCTGGACAACTTATGGCCACTTCAGGATGCTGCTGATCGAGTCCCATCTTTGAAAATTCCAGAGGTTGGCTGGTTCGCTCTATTTTTCGGAATTTATGCCCTGGTTGCAGGGCCAGTCCTTTTCTATATTTTGCGGAGAGGCCGCAAGCAAAGCTACATGTGGGTGATTGTCCCTGCCCTCTCGGTGTTGGCTGGAATCGGAATCTTCTCGATTGGTGCCATCCAGCGCGGAGTGGGTGTAAAGTTGCACCAGGTAGGTTATATTGAGCTGCAAAACAACGGACAGGCGAATGCGATGAGCGTAACCGCATTATTCGTACCGAGTAATGACGACTATCGTTTGACTATAAAGGGAGAGGGCATCACCCAACCCGTCACTGAAAGAAATCATATCGCTCAAATTCCGAAAACGTGGATTTCCATGCAGCCAGATCAGACTCATATTGATTTTCGGGATGTAGAATTCTGGTCGATGCGCAAGGTTGCGACGGAGCAATCCTTATCGGACGTAGGAAAAATAGAATCGAACCTGTCGTATGAGAATGGCGCCCTGAAAGGAACTGTGACGAACCATACGAAGTACTCGCTACGTGACGTCACGATCTCGACAGGTATAACGGTACAAGAGTTTCCACAGTTGGCGGCTGGCAGCAGTATCGAAGTGAACTTGCCGTTTGCCTCTCAACATCAAGCAAGACGGAACCAACATCGGGTGAATACGGGGCATGCACTGCCGCAGCACATGCAGTCCAATGGCTATGATAGACAAACGCGTGAACAAGCCATCGTGGAAATGCTCGACATGAGGGACAGACGCGGAGGTCAGTCTGAAGTGGTAAAACTCGTGGGCTGGACCGATGAGCAAGTTGTAGAGGCTGTTGTACCGAACGAAAATACAGAGAACAGCAGCATTGCTATGGTCACTTCGACACTGCAAGTGAATCCATCCAAGGACGGACACATTTATTATCCGACGGGATCGTTTGATGTGACGATGTCGGGCAGCTCTGTTCCGGTAGATGACTTCGGAGATGGCTTTAGACTCCCTGCCGGGGATATTACCTTTGACATCAATCTGAATCAGGAAGGACAGAATCTTGTCATCACTAATTTGTATCTGTACACCTGGTCAGAGGACAATACGACATTTGAAAAAGAGGTTTACAACTGGAAGACAAAAGCTTTCGAACCATTTGAAAAAGCATTCATGAACAACGTCATGACCAGCGACAAGACCACGACTTATGTTTCGGGCGACGGCATTGTCCGTATCAAATTTGCCCACCAGTTTGAAGATGATCGCCACATTGGGATTCCAAGTGTCAGTGTGGAAGGGAAGGTGAGCAAGAAGTGATCCAAATCCAAAATTTGCGCAAGCGCTACGGCAAAATGGAGGCGCTAAAAGGACTTTCGCTCGAAATTGACAAGGGTACCGTTTTTGGTTTCGTCGGTCCGAACGGGGCAGGAAAATCCACGACGATGTCCATTTTGGCGACTTTATTGGAGCCGACCAGTGGGAGGGCATACGTAGGCGGCTACGAAGTGACCAAGCATCCAAAAGAAGTGCGCAAGCTGATCGGCTACATGCCAGACTTTTTTGGTGTCTACGACAATTTGACAGCGGAAGAGTACCTCGATTTTTACGGCGCGAACTACGATATTCCGGCAGCAGAGCGAAAACAAATCATTCCGCAGTTATTAGAACTGGTGAATCTCACCCACAAGCGTGATGCCTTTGTCGACTCGTTGTCGCGGGGGATGAAGCAGCGTCTCGGGCTGGCCCGCTCGCTGGTTCACAATCCAGAAGTGCTCATTTTGGACGAACCGGCTTCTGGTTTGGACCCGCGTGCACGAATTGAGCTGCGGGAGATTTTGAAGGAACTGCGGGACATGGGCAAGACGATTATCATTAGCTCGCACATATTGCCCGAGCTAGCGGAGATGTGCGACGTCATCGGGATTGTGGAGGAAGGCAATCTGGTTGCCTTTGGACGAGTCGATGAGATTTACTCGAAAATGCAAGAACAACGGGTATTGCGCGTCCGCCTGTTGGATCGGGTTGATGAAGCAATGACGCGCTTGCGTGAGATGCCCGTCATTACCAAGGTGACACGCGAAGGGAACTGGGTCGTTGCAGGCTTTACAGGCAATGACGAAGAACAGGTTGAGCTGTTGCGGGAGCTTGCGGTGTCAGGCTATCCTGTTGCAGCGTTTAATGAGGCAGTTGGTGATTTGGAAGAAATCTTCCTGGAAATTACGAAAGGGGTGGGCTCATGAGCGACTTGAGACGTTTTCGCAACCCTGTCTTGTTCAATGAATGGAAAATGCGGATGCGGACCAATCGGTCACCGTGGATCATCCTGCTCTATTTGCTTATTTTGGGCGCAATGACGCTCACGCTGATTTTCTTTATGACAAACGGCGGCAACTACTACAATCCGAATGATACACGCGAGCTGTTCATGATGCTGTCTGTGTTTCAGCTCGGGATGATTTGCTTCGTCGTACCAGGACTGACGGCAGGTGTGATTTCCGGTGAACGCGAACGCCAGACGTTGAGTGTGCTGTTGACCACGAATGTCAGTGCCACACGATTGATTTTAGGCAAATGGCTGGCGTCGCTCAGCTTCATGACCTTCTTAGTCATTACCACAATCCCGCTCTATGCCATCGTCTTTTTGTATGGCGGAATCTCACCTGCACAAGTGATCAAGGTGTTTGGCTTTTACGTTATTACGATGTTTGGCATTGGCAGCATCGGTGTGCTCATGTCCACGCTGATCAAACGGACAGGTATCGCTACGGTCGTCACTTATGCCGTGGTGTTCGGATATGCGATCGGATCGAGCATACTGGCGGAGATTATCAAAGAGTTCATTCGGTACCAGCGCCGGTCGGGTGGCATGTCATCCGCGACCATGCCGGAATGGCCTGATTTCCTGCATAATTTAAACCCACTGTTTGCGATGTTAAACATTTTTGATGAAGGGCCGCAGACCAGGCTTGGGAACGTGGACCCGTACGCAGTTTACTGCCTGTTTTTCGGGATCATTACACTGATCTGTCTTTTGTTCTCCATCTATCTCATTCAGCCAGTGAAACCGAGATTTCGTAAAGTAAAAGAGGAGCAATAAGCCATGTTTACCTCTAAAGCGAACGACGAGCTGAAGTCACTGCTTACACCCATTCGTAAGCAACTGGGCTTGCGTGTATGGATACAGCAGCTCATTGTCTATGGCTTATGGGGAATGGGGGCGAGTCTCGTGCTCCTCCTCCTTGCCCGCATCTGGCCGATTCCGTTTTACCAATGGATCGCGATTGGGCTGCCAGTGCTTGTTGTTATCACAGGTTTAGTGCGTGCACTTTGGATGCGCCCTACATGGCTCCAATGTGCGCAAGTGGCAGACGGGAATGGTTTGGCCCAGCGAGTGGTTACAGCATGGGAGAATCAAGAGAATCAGTCGATGGTAGCGGGTATGCAGAGGGAAGACGCCCTGCAGCATCTGCGTAAAAATTTGCCGCAAGTCGTAGAGAGTGTCCGCATCTGGTCGCTGGTCCAAAGAAAGGTGTACGTCACAAGCAGCTTGCTATTGGTGTGCCTGGTACTGTTTGTTTGGCCGAACCCTCAAGACTTGCGACTAGCCCAGATAGCAGAGGAAGAGAAAGCAATCGCGCAGGTCGAGGAAGAAGTAGAGGCACTCAAGCAGGATGTGAAAAAGAACACAGGCTTAACCGATGCGCAGAAAAAGCAGCTTGCGGAAATGCTGGAGCAGGCAAAAAAGGCCCTTGCGAAGGCAGACGACCCGGCAGAACGTCAAAATGCACTGCGCGCTGCCGAAAAACAATTGGAGAAGGTCAGAGATGCAGAGCAGCACAAGGAAAAAGCGCTGCAAGCACTCCAGCGCAGTTTGGGTAATCAAGAAGGGACACAAGCCTTGGCTGGCGCGATGGAGGCAAAAGACCGACAGGCCATGACGGAGGCCCTGGCAAAAATGGCAAAAGCCATGGAGGGCATGCCGCAAAAAGAGCGGGAAGAGATTGCCCGCGAACTCGCTAGCGCAGCAGAGCAATTGAAAAAAGAGGCAGAGTCTGCTGACTCGAAGGAGCTGGAGGATATCGCCAAACAACTGGCAGAGGCAGCCCAGCAAACAGCCCAAGGACAAGTGCCTCAAGCGATGACTGCGCTCGAGAACAGCTTGATGCAGGCCATGACGGGCATCCAGCAATCTCAGCAAGCCATGCTCGCAGCTATACATGCCGCGGCTTCGCTCAATCAGTCGCAGATGACGCTTGCCAGTGCAGGCGCACAAGCAGGAACTGCTGGAGCGAGTGGAGCTGGGTCAGGTACGGCAGAAACAGGCCAGGCGACCCCAGCATCGGGGTCACCCGGGAATCAGCCAACTGCGGCAACACCGGGAACAGGAGCCAATCCAAATCAAGGGGCGAACCCGGCAAACCAGCCTGGGAATGGAAATAATGGCTCGGGGCAAGGGAACGGGAACGGCAATGGGAATGGCAACGGAAATGGCTCTGGCGGTCAAGGGAGCGGTCAAGGTGGCGGGGCAGGCTTAGGAAAAGGTAGACACGAGCTCGTTACCGTCCCGGCAGATCGCATAGGTGGAGAAAACGGACCTGTTGATACGGTCGGAGGCTCACTCGGGTCAGGACCTTCCCAGTCGCAGCAAAGCGGAAACACACAAGTCTCCTCCGGTGGAACGCTGCCGTACGAGGAAGTGTATGGCCAATATGAGCAATTTGCCCGCGAGAGTATGGAAAAGGGCAGTATTCCCGGCGATTATCAACAGATCGTGAAGGATTATTTCAGCAAAATAGAGCCTTAAGATCATTCAACAACAGGAAGGAGACACGGCGATGGCGCAGCAAACACTAGAGGATTGCTTGCAGCGAGTAGAGCTTGTCAGGCAGGAAATTGGGAAGGTATTCGTAGGACAAAAAGATGTGGTCGAGCAACTTCTGTGGGCCGTGTTTGCAGGTGGACATGCGCTTTTGGAAGGCGTTCCCGGATTGGGCAAAACGCTGCTTGTTCGGACATTGTCCCAAACCTTCGAGCTGTCTTTTCAACGGATTCAGTTCACACCGGACCTGATGCCGACAGACATTACTGGAACGAACATCCTGTTGGTCGACGAGAAGGGACAGCAGTCCTTCCAGTTCCAGCATGGTCCGATCTTCGCTCATGTCGTGCTGGCTGACGAAATCAACAGGGCGACGCCGAAGACACAAAGTGCCCTGTTGGAGGCCATGCAGGAGCGAACGGTTTCAGCCGGGGGAGTGACTCGTCCGCTGCCAGCGCCGTTCTTCGTTCTCGCGACACAGAACCCGCTGGAGCAGGAAGGGACATACCCCTTGCCAGAAGCGCAGATGGACCGCTTTTTATTGAAGATCGACGTGCCGTATCCGACGGAAGAAGAACTGAAAATGATCGTGCGGCAAACGACCACGAGCCAAGTGATTACCGTGGAAAAAGTGGCTTCAGCCGAGCAAATTGCTGAGATTCAGCAGGCAGCGCGTGAAGTGCTGGTAGCTGATGTGGTACTGGATTACGCCGTGAAGCTGCTTTTAGCGACGCATCCGGGCGAACAGGCGATTGCCTCAGTGAACAAATATGTGCGCAACGGCGCAGGACCGCGTGGCGTGCAGGCGATTGTCTCCTTGGCAAAGGTACGTGCACTATTGGCTGGCCGATACAATCTGGCGTATGAGGACGTGACAGCAGTTGCTCTGCCAGCGCTGCGCCATCGTATTTTCCTCAATTTTGAAGGAGAGGCAAACGGCATCCGACCAGACCGCGTCATTATGGATATTTTGGACGAACTGGGGACGCAGAAGGTATGAATCAACACCTGCTTGATCCGTCATGGCTCGCTAGGCTGGAGCGAATGCAGATGGCTAGTCGCAAAGCGGTCAGCGGCAGCCAGGCAGGAAAGCGAAAGGCGAGACAGCTGGGCAGCTCCATGGAGTTCGCGGACTTTCGGGCGTATGTTCCCGGCGATGATTTGCGGCAGCTCGATTGGAATGCGTATGCCCGTTCAGGCAAGCTGTTTTTGAAAAAGTACTTGGATGAAACAGAGCTACATGTGAACTTGTATATCGATTGCAGTCGTTCGATGGGCTACGGGCAACCGAACAAAATGGCACGTGCTGTCGAGATTGCCGCGGCTCTGGGCTATTTGTCCTTGTGTCACCTCGATCATGTGTCGGTCTATGCATTTGACAGCCGCATTACGGCAGCACTTACCGGGCTGCAAGGAAAGAGCCAGGCGCATCGATTTCTCCACTTCCTATCTTCCCTGCAAGAAGGTGGGGCAGGTGATATTCAAACGGCAATGCGCCAGCCTGGGGCGGTCAGCGGCAAAGCAGGCATATCCATCGTGCTGTCGGACTTTTTGTTCGAGTCAGGCTATACGGAAGGCATCGCGTATTTGCAGGCGGCCAGACAAGAGGTCACGCTGGTCCAGGTGCTTTCCAAAGAAGAGCTTGCGCCTGAGTATGCGGGAGAGCTGCGGTTGATAGATTCAGAGACAGGGCAGGCAAAAGAAGTATCCCTGACCAGCCTTTTGATGGAAGAGTACCATAAGAGCTTGCGAGATTATCAACAAGAACTGTCCGCGTTTGCTTATGGAAGAGGAATTGCCAGTGTCAGCGTCGAGGCTGAACAATCGCTGGAGTCGATCGTCTTCCATGTCTTTCGTCAGGCCGGCTTGATTCGCTAGAGAGGAGAGAGACAACATGCAGTGGATGGGTTTGGGCAACTTGTGGTTTGCACTGATTATCCCGGCCATTATCGTCCTCTATCTGCTCAAGCGAAAAGTAGAGGATCGTGTCATACCAAGTACGCTCCTGTGGCAGCGTACGATGCAAAACTGGGAAGCGGTAAAACCGTGGGAAAGGCTGCGGCGCAACCTGTTGCTGCTGCTGCAACTGCTCGCTGCCTGCTTGCTCGTACTGGCTTTGATACGACCGGCCGTTCTCACTGAGGGAATCACATCCGACCATACCATTATAGTCGTGGATACATCAGGGAGCATGATGGCGAAGGAAGGGAACGAGACGCGGCTGGAACGAGCCGTATCGCAGGCAAAAGCGCTCGTAGAGAAGCTGGGAAGCGGACAGACGATGACCCTCATCGAGGCAGGGCGTGAGCCGAATGTGTTGGTTTCGAAAAGTGCAGACAAAGAACTGCTCTTGCAGGCCATTGAAAAGCTTGCGCCTTTTTCTGGGACATCCGATCAAATCGCAGCCTTGTCATTGGCAGGAGCCATTGCAGAGAATGAACCAGGCAGTGGAGTGGTTTGGATGGGGGACGGAAGCGGGGAGCGCAAGTTGGATGGAGGCTCAGTTCCTGCTTTTTCCGGGAGCTTTCAGTTCATGCAGATGGGAAGCACCCGCGAGAATGCCGCAATCGGCGTTTTTGTGACCCAGCCTACGGAAAAAGGGATAGAGGGATTGCTGCGGGTGGACAATCACGGCAGTATGCCTGCAAAAGGAAAAGTCACTGTTTTTGATGAGCAAGACAAGTTGCTGGATACGGATTCTTTTGCGATTGGAGCGGGTAGCTCCCAGACCTTTTCGTTTCAGAAGCTGGCGGTGTCCAGCGTCTATCGTGCAGTCATCGAACCGGAGCAGGACGGACTTTCCCAGGATAATGTCATGTGGAGTGTCCCATTTGCTGCCGGGAAGGGAAAAGCAGTGCTGTATTCGCCAGAAGGGAACCGTTTCTTGCATCAGGTGTTGCAGACCGTTGGCAGCCTGGAGGTGGAAACGGCTCAGCAGGCACCGGATGCTGCGGCGCCTGCGCGTGACCTGTGGGTTTTTGACGGAGTCGTGCCAGACAAGCTGCCAAAAGGAAACATCCTGTTGATTGCTCCAAACAAGAAATCAGAGTGGTTGCCCCTTGCTGGAGAAAAAGAATTGGATCAACAGCCAAGACCAGTAACCCCGGATGACCCGCTGCTCAAGCACGTAGATTGGCGAGATGTGCATGTCGCAAAAGGATACGTATTGGACGAGATGCCCGGTATGAAGTCATTGGTACGCGCAGGCGATGTCGATCTGGTGAGAGCCGGGATCATGGACGGTCGACGAATGGTCATCATCGGATTTGATTTGCATGCTTCGGACTTTCCGCTTCGTCCTGCTTTTCCGATTTTCATGCAAAATGTCGTCAACTGGTTGTCTCCTGGTCAAACGGCCCCTATCCCCCTGGCACATCCGGGAGAGGTTTTGACCATCCCACTTTCACCGGGAGCGACAACACGTACCTTGACGTATCCGAATGGACACCAGCAGTCTCTAACGGAGGACGCCACGTCCAAAACGATGCAGCTACCGGAGTTGACCGGATTGTATCGCCTTGACGAAGGGATGGATACAGGGACTAAAAGTACGTATTTTACTGTCCAAATGAATGAGGAAGAATCGAATATTACACCAAAGTCTGTGAGCGTTGTCCAAAAGAATGTCGAAGGACAAAAGGAGAGGGAGGAAGCAACAGCGACTGACACAACAGGAGCGCTGGGAACGAAGGAGCTGACCTATTGGTTGGCGGCGTTTGCTCTCTTGGTGTTATTGGTGGAATGGAGGGTGTACCAGCGTGGGTATTAACTTTATACAGCCGCTATTCCTGTTGCTATTGCTTCCCGTTGCGTATGTCATTATCAGCTGGTGGGGACGTCAAAAGCAAATGCCCGTCAGTAGAAAGGCGACAATCGCTACCATTCGCTCGATTCTATTCCTCCTTCTGGTTTTGGCGTTGGCAGGGACACAGCTACTGACACCTGTCCAGGCGAAAACGATTGTGTTTGTTGTAGATCGATCGGCTTCCATGAAGGACGATCCGCGGGTTCTCTCCTTTTTGCGCGAGGCGATCGGGCAAAAGCAGGCAGAGGATAAGTATGCTGTTATTGCAGTAGGTGCGGAGGCGGCGGTCGATCAACCGTTGACGATACGCCAGGAGGTACAGCCCTTGGGCGTGGATGTCAACCGGAATGCTACCAATTTGGCAGAAGGAATCCGCTTGGCGTCTGCCATGATCCCTACCAATGCCAGAGGAAAAGTCGTCTTGTTGACAGATGGTCTGGAAACAAACGGAGATGCGGCACGGCAGACGAGACTGGCGCGGGAGCGTGGAATCGCTGTAGAGGCCGTTTCCTTGCAGCAGCCCAATGGGGATGAGGTCGTTCTTACATCTGTACAGATACCGCAAAGGCTGTATGCGGGCGAGGAATACGGCATCACCGTTGATGTGGAGAGTACGCTAGCGACCGAGGCAACCCTTCGCCTGTATGAAGGCAATCGCGAGGCAGGCCAGCAAACAGTACAGATCGACAAGGGCAAAAACCGTTTCGTTTTTTCGCAAAAAGCGATGCAGCAGGGGTTCCATCGCTATCGCGTGGAAATCGAGCCGCGACGAGATACCGTAGCGGCGAACAATCAGGCTACAGCCTATACGCAGGTAGCCGGGGCACCAGTCGTACTCGTAGCCGAAGGGCATTCGGGTGCCGCCAGCAACCTCATTCAAGCGCTGGAAGCAGGCAATATCAAGGTGGAGCTGCGCGATCTCGCAATTCTGCCAAAGGAGCTAGAGGGCTACAAGCAATTTTCCTCCATTGTACTGGCAGATGTGCCCGCTACCAGCATGACTGATGCGGATATGGAACGCATGCGGACCGCTGTACGTGATTTGGGCATTGGTTTGATCATGACAGGCGGCAAAGACAGCTTCGGCATGGGTGGCTGGTTCCAGACACCAATCGAAGAGGCATTACCCGTACACATGGATTTAAAAGGGAAGGAACAGCTCCCTTCGCTCGGCCTCCAACTGGTCATCGACAAGTCAGGCAGTATGAGCGCGGATGCCAGAGGTGCGGATAAGATGGCTCTGGCTAGGGTAGCCGCGATTCGAGCGACAACCATGATGAATGCACAGGACTACATTGGGGTGATCGCCTTTGACGATGCACCATGGGATGTCGTAGCTCCACAGTCCGTCACGAAGCTGGATGAAATCCAACAGCAGATCAGCAGAATCCAAGCGGATGGCGGGACCGATATTTTCCCTGCCTTACAGCTGGGCTATGAACGTGTAAAGGCGATGAACACGCAGCGTAAGCATGTTATCTTGCTCACAGATGGGCAGTCTGCGCTCGACGACGATTACGAGGGTCTGCTACAACAAATGACGGCTGAAAATATTACCGTTTCAACAGTGGCGCTGGGTGACGATTCGGATAGATCGCTGCTGGAGATGATTGCCGAGTTAGGGAAGGGTAGATTTTACTTTGCAAACGATGCCGAATCGATCCCGAAAATCTTCAGTAAAGAAACAGCCTTAGCCAGTCGTACGTTTATTGTGGAGAAGCCCCAAGTACCTGGCTTTACAGGGGTGGGAGCATGGCCTACGCTGAAGCAGTTATTGCCACCGGTGCGTGCTTATATAGCGACGACACCGAAGCAAACAGCAGAATCATCGTTGGTGAGCGCTGACGATGATCCGATTCTCACCCGTTGGCAGTATGGTTTGGGCCGTTCTGTCGCCTGGACGAGTGATCTGGAAGGGAAATGGTCACCGGACTGGGTAGCTTGGGGAGGAAACAGCCGTCTGTGGAACGAAATCGTGGCATGGACTTTCCCACAAATTACAGAAGGCGCTTGGAAGACGACCACGAGTGTGAACGGTGCAAAAGGCAATGTGACGGTTACGATGCCAACCGGGGGAAGCCTGCCTCAAGAGATGGAGGCAGTCGTTCTCAATCAAGAGATGAAGCGCGAGGTCATCAAGCTTAAGCCGATTGCGCCAGGCGTCATGGAGGGTGAATTCGAGACGGCTGATCCGGGCACTTACATGATTCAGATCTCACAAAAAAATCAAGGCAGAGTCATGGCGAGCCAAACGACAGGATTGACCGTTTCCTATTCACCCGAATACGGAATGCCTGCCGATGGAGAGAAAGAGCTTCAAGAGTGGCTAAGTGCTGGTGGAGGGAATCAGATTAGCAAACCGGAAGAAGCTTTTGGCGGCACGCTTCCAGATAAATGGGACACACAGTCGATCAGTGAGTGGTTGCTGATGTTGGCGGCTTTGCTGCTGCCAATCGATATCGCCGTTCGCCGTCTGCAGTTGCCGGATCAGTGGTGGGCAAGGCTTTCTAACCTAAGGAGACAGCGCAAGTCCACGTCTGCCGATGCGAAACAACAGGCAGTATTGACTCGCCTCGGTGAGAAGCGCTCTGCGACAAGACGGACACGTGAAGACCGGACAGATGACCAGAAAGTCGTATCTGCTCCTCCCATTCATCCGGTAGGGACGGCTGGAAATCGGGTGAAGCCAGCCGCAGTCAAGAACGAGCAAGCAAAAGAGAACCTGGAGAAGCAAACGCAGACCCAGCCCGACGAAACGCTAAACAGATTATTGGCGGCAAAGAACCGGAAAAAGTCTCAGTAACAAGAGAATAAAAGAAAACAGCAGCCTGGCGAATCGCTACGGGCTGCTGTTTTCTTATTGTTGCTGCTCTTCATACACCAGCGGGATTGCCATGCCAAAAGCGGTCTCACCTTTAGGCAGGCTCTCTTCCATCGATGCACCAGGATTATTCGCGCGGAAAGCGACTTCATAGGTTTCACCCGGCGCTATCTGGAGAGTGTCCGTCCACCATGGACTTCCTGTCACTTTTTTTCCGTCCCGGCTCAAGATGAGCATGTGATGACCGTGCAGATATATCGATTGATCCTTGAAGCTACGGTTGACGAAGGTCAGCTTTATGAGATCTCCCTCTTCAAGTATCATGCGGGTATCCGGAAGCAAGTCGCCATTTACGGTCGACAAACGCTCGAATTGACCGTTATAAAACCCGTACTGCCCATCGATGAGCAGTTGGTATTCCCGATCAAAATGGGAAGAGAGATCAAAGGGTGTGGCAATCGGACTGCCGTAGCGTGCAGGGTCAAAGACAGAAAGCTCTGCATCGATGAAGGGCACAGCATCTTCGGACCCATCTGGACTTAGCAGTAGCCCTTTGTCATGTTGGTTTGCAGCAGGAGCAAATAGCACGGGACGATTGGGCATCGTAAACTGAATGTCGTATCGACCGCCTGCCCCCGGCTGCATGGCTTGATTGGCAATCAAATTCGGTTCGTTTACCTCGGTCCCGTCAATCGCGACTACTTGAAAAGGAGTTCCTTGCAGCAAATAGCTAACAGGAGCATTTTCGGCGTTTATAAAACGTAGACGAACCGTTGTCCCAGGAGCAATCGTTTCGTTTATTCGCGTATGTGAGCCGTTTAACGTTGCGCCTGCCTTGTCGTCCTTGTGATGAATCATGGCGATATCGCGGATAGGGGCGCCCGTAGCTGTTGCTTCCGACGGCTCGATCACAAGGGCACCGAACAGCCCATTCACTACTTGCCCAGGAATTTGCTGATGAGAATGATACCAATACGTTCCTGTTTGTTCTGCGCGAAAACGATAAACAGATTTTTCTCCTTTTGCAATGCGATTATCGCTAGCAGGAGTTTGCATACCATGCCAGTGGATGTCTATCCCTTCGGAAATATCCTTGTTCATAAGGATGATTTCAACGAGCTCACCTTGCTTCATACGCAGCTCAGGTCCGGGATATTGACCATTCAGGGTCCATGCTTCCACGGTTTTGCCTGATACTTGACGGACGCTTGTTTTCTGTGCGCTCAGTGAAAACGTTCGATCAGGCTTTCCTTTGTTTGGCTTTGTTGGTTCATCGACACTTCCAAGTATCCCTGTGGAAGGCATCGATTGGGCACTTGCCGTTACAGGGAAAACGAAATCGGGGAGAGCGTGATCGTCCTGATTCTGATCTCGCAAAGGTGAATGATCGGAAAGGCGACTCGCTACCATTGCTTGATTTCCCCAGATCGTCGCAATAAAAGCAGTCATCAGGAGAAACGCGGCAAAACGGATAAAGCGGTGCAGCCGACGTGGTTTTACCCAATTTTCCGCAGTGGAGTGGTATTGATGCTTCCACGATTGCCGAATCCAGAGCAGGGAGACCCCGGCTAAAAAAACGCCCCAAGCGAGAAACAAGATGGACGGTTCCAGCGTAACTGCCGGAAAAAAGACTTGAAGGAAGAGTGCAATCAGACAGCCCAAGACGCTTGCTTGCAGCGGAACGAGCAATTCGGGGCAAGATGCGTCTCCTCGCGACTCTGCATCTAACGTGTCGTCTAGATTCGTGGAGATTGCTTTTGCATGCCTGACATTTTTCACGTGTAACAAAATTCGGGTATATTCCGTATCTACTAGTGACTGCCTTGACTCTCTGCTGCCTTTCCCGGCCAACTCCCACAGTCGCGGAAAAGTAGAGAGCAGGCAGCAGAGCAATGGAACAAAAATAAAAGGTAAAAAGCCAAGCAGCTTATCCTTTATGTAAAGCCAACCAAAGGATTCAAACAAAACCCACGTCATCACCAAATGACCCGCCAATACAAAAAGGGCCGACCATGAAAAACATAAAGTGATACGAGCACTGCTTATGAAAGCCCGTTTCGTCGGAAGGAAAACGAGCTGGTTTGCCATCATTGTCGGGAGCAGCATGACGATGAGAAGGACCAGAAACAATCCTTGATGAATCCCGGCAAGCACTTCAAAATCAGCCATGATCAGATCCTCCTGTTTACTAGTTCGATACTAATGATATAGAGAAACGGCTGAGGACCAAACGTACCGAGGCAGTATTTTCACTCCGCCTTAAGTCGGAGAAGTGCACGTGCTCGAGCTTCTCCCGCCTCGTCTGGTATGGACGCGAACAGATTAGTATAAACGAGAGGAGAAGCAGACATGGAGAACAAGGATTGGATCAAAAGCTTTCAAGAAGAAATCGAGGCACCATTCGCTGGGTGGGATTTTGCCAGATTGACTGCGACAGGCAGGATGCAGGATGCACCACTTAGCTGGAACTACGTAAACATCGTGAAAAACCACATGAACGGTATTCGCTCTATGCTGGATATGGGAACAGGTGGTGGAGAGCTGTTTTCTATGCTGGCGCCGTTTCCTTTGGAGACGTATGCGACAGAAGGCTATGAGCCGAATGTAGCCGTGTCAAAAGCCAATCTGGAGCCCTTGGGTGTTCGTGTATTTGCCGTAGACGGGGAAGAAATATTGCCTTTTGAGGATCAGTCACTCGACTTGATCATCAACCGACACGAAGCTTATTTGCCGCCTGAAATGAAGCGCCTGTTGAAACCAGGGGGTACATTTGTTACCCAGCAAGTAGGCGGTCAAGACAATCTCGAGCTGAATCGATTGTTGGGAGCTCCGATCCCACCAGACTACTTGCACTGGAATCTTGCCTATGCAGTGAATGAACTGGAGGAAGCCGGTCTTACGGTTTTGGAGCAAAAAGAGGAAATGAGCTTTTCCCGTTTCTACGACATAGGTGCCATTGTTTACTACTTGAAGGCAATCGAATGGCAGATTCGTGACTTTACTGTAGAAAAGTACGCCGATGCCCTGCTCGATCTGCACAAGAAAATCGAAGAGGTTGGTTATATCGATATTCCTACCCATCGATTTCTCATAATCGCCCAACAAAAGTCCTAATTAATTCACTACCGATTGTCGATAAGACTGGTAGGGAGTGTTGAGGAAAAGCACCCTTTTTGGGTGCTTTTTTTATCGAGTGGCACCGTGTGAGAACACAATGCTGATCCTTTTACGAAAAGGCAAAACCTCCCGCAACAATGCGTCCACTCCCGGGTGGGTGGTCCGCAGTACACATATCGTAACCGGCGAAGGAGAAGTGAAACAGGATGAGTAAGAGCTTGGCAACACGGGTCGTTGCTCTTGTAGCGGTGATCATAGCCGTCATGTTGGCAATCAATATTTTCATGATTTACCAAAACAGCGTAACCACTGTTGAAAAGACACTCTCGCGCTCAAGCATCAACACAGCATTGCATATCTCTCAAGGGCTCGATTCTGAATTGATAGCGAAATTTATATCTCAACCACAAGAGAGTGATGATTACTGGAAGATCCGCAATACTTTGCTTGATTACACCGAAAAGACAGGTGCCCTTTATGTTTATATTCTTCATGCAGACGGTGAAAAAGTAAAAATTATGGTCGATGGAACGGCGAAAGGAGCAGAGGGAGCCTCTGCAATCGGTCAAGAGACGACCTCTACCGGCAGGGCTGAAATTGCTCCTGCTCTGGAAGGCGGCTCAAACAGCACGCCAATCGTCAAAGACCCTGTGTATGGGGACTACCTAAGTGCATTCGCCCCAATTGAAGATTCATCCGGTCAAGTGATTGCCGTGCTTGGTGTGGATACGGCGGCAGATAAAGTTGAGCTGATTAACGATCAGGTTTTGGATGAAACCATGCCACGCATCATTCTCGCGATGATTGTAGTAACGATCATTGCTTTGGTTGCTGTATTCTTCTTGATCAAAAAGATGCTGCGTCCACTGCAAGTTGTACAAGAGGCGTCTATGCGTATCGCTTCTGGTGATCTCACGTCTACAGAGATTTCTGTTTCCAACCAAAAAGACGAGATTGGCCGAATTGTCGTTGCTTTTAGTGAGATGACGGCTCAGCTTCGTCAAATCATTGGCGGAGTAAAAGAGACAACCGAGCATATCGACAGCATGGCGAATTCCATTCGGGAAGGGGCCACTTCCGTTCGTGAACAAAACAAAAATATCGTAGTCACCAGCCAAGAGATTGCACAGGGGAATGAACAGACTGCAACTGCGATGGAGATGACGGTGCAAACGGTTCAAGAATTCCTGAGCGAGCTGACTGAATTGAATAAGGCGATTGACGAAATGGATACGGTATCCAATCGCGTGTCCGATATCGGAGAGAGCAGCTACAAAGTATTGCAAGAGTTTTTGGCAGATGGAACAGAGACGAACAAACAATTTCATGAAGTGCAAAATACAATGGCGATTCTCGAAGAAAAATCGAGCCGAATTAACGACGTGATTGAAACGATTCAGCAAATCGCTGGACAAACCAATCTGTTGGCATTGAATGCAGCCATCGAGAGTGCGCGTGCTGGTGAAGCGGGCAGAGGCTTCGCTGTGGTAGCGGGAGAAGTTCGCAAGCTGGCTGAACAGACAGGAGCAGCAACACACGTTATCCAGGAGAGCATCAAAGATATTCAAGATCAGGTAAGACAAGCTACGGAAAAAACAAATGCGACGCTGGATCGCTACAACGCGGGTACAGAGCGATTGGATTCCGTCACACAAGGCATTACGGCTCTGTCTGACATGACGCATACCTTGAAGACGTCGCTTGCGAATGTTATTGCAAGTGTAGAGACGATGAAGCAAGGTCAGAACAAGGTGAATGAATCCGTGTTGACGGTTACTGCAATCTCGGAACAAACAGCAGCAGCAACCGAAGAAGTATCTGCTACGATGCACGAGGTCAGTGGAAACGTTGATCAGTTCGTGTCTGAAACCGAGCAGGTGACAGACAGCATTCAGGAGCTGCGCAACAAGGTTGATACGTTCCGACTGTAAAGTAATTACTTTATCTATCAATGAAAAACAGCTCTTCTATTGGCAAAACGGTGCCGAGAAGAGCTGTTTTTTTTTGGCTGTAGTGGAGGGAAGAAGCGCATTTCCAGTCTACGCTTCGGCCTCCGCCCCGCTGTGGGTGAAGACTGTCCGCTCCGGTCTGAATGGCGGGAGCCGCTTCAAAAGTAGAGGTTTCGATGAGGAGTTTGCAGAGTTGAAGCTAAAAGCACTCCCGCCATTCAGACCTCCGCTTTGTCGGGCTCCAGAGGCGCTTGGACTGGAAATGCGCTTCTTCCACGCGGCTTTTCATTTGACTGCAAGCCTACACTACAAAATTCCAATGATCACAAGAACTACACCGTGCACACCTAATAGCACCATACGCAGCCAGCTAAATGCCTGTTTTAACTGACTATCCCGAATCGGAAAGATCGCATATCCGTTGCGCTTTAGCTGGTGGCGCCAGAGACTGCTGATCTGGCTGGCTGTCATGTAAATAAAGAGCAGGCCAGCAATGATTTTTGCATACGGACCGGGCAATATGAGAACGACGAAGCCTGACAGCAGGATGAGTCTAAAGTATATGCCTGCAAAGTCACCTGAGCGAATAAATTTTTTAGCAAACAAATGACGTCCTGCGGTTGATTGACCGTAAGGCAGCCATTTGGTCAGGGTAATGAGCCAAGACCGTGACTTCACCTGGTGCTGCATGGCTGGAACATCCCTGAAGTTGTTCACGAACTGATAAAAGCGGTTACGCAGGCCGCTTTCGATGGCCAGCAGGCGATACCATTGAATGGAATGTTTTTTCTTATAGGTCAACATTCGCGAATGGAGCCAGATCAAGAGCGCAGCGCAGATCAGAACGCCAAATGGGATAGGACCCAAGCGTAAGAATTGCCCTTCGCTCAATACCCAAGCCAAGAGGATATACGAAAAGACAAATCGAACGAGCGTATATAATCCGATCTTCTTCTGATCTGGCAAGCGTAAGAATATCCAACTGCTATAAACATTCCAGCCCTTCAAGAGTAGGGGAATGCACCAATAAACCCACAGCTGCACGCCTTGTGCGCCTACGACCTCTGTATACATAGGCATGAGCAGCAGCAGAACGATAAACACCACTATGCTCTGAATGACAAAATTGTAGACGAGCGCCTTCCGGAAATAGCGATCCAGCCTGACTTCGTGCGGAGTCAAAAAAAGCAAATCCGCTTCCTGCAAAAACGTGCGCAGGGGGCTTCTCACGACGACGGTTGCAATCACGAGAGCTATGACATACGGCAAAGGGAACCAGGCTGGTATCAGCGTGATGATGCTGCGGTAGTAGAAGGCGAGCAGCCCCATCAAAAAGATCGCGACGAACATCAAACCGCCATTGGCCATGTACTGGGCATACCGAATGAATTCTACTGAAAAGGCATGGAATCGTTTGCGAAATAATTGATCTACGTCTATTTTCACTGGCTGTCATCCTCTACGATATGCAAGTATATGTCGTCCAAGGAGCTATCTGGGAGCCCTGTAATACGCCGAAGCTCCTCTAGCGTTCCTTGGGCTCTAATCTCGCCTTTGTGCAAGATGATGAATCGGTCGCAATGCTTCTCGGCGGTCGCCAAAATATGTGTGGACATCAGAATGCCAGCCCCTTGCTCCTTGCAACGGTTTAACCACGAGAGCAGGGAACGAATCCCCAGAGGGTCCAGCCCCAGGATCGGTTCATCCACGATGTACAGAGACGGTTGTACGAGCAACGCCATCATGATCATGAGCTTTTGTCGCATACCTTTGGAAAACTGTTGGGGAAAGCGGTCCTTCATTTCTTCCATGCGGAATTCTTTTAAGAGAGGACGAGCTCGTTCATAAAAAACTTCCTGCGAAAGCCCATGACTCATTGCCATTAACTCGATATGCTCCCACAGCGTAAGCTCCTCGTAATAAATGGGAGACTCGGGGATATACCCGTAAGACAAACGATAGTTTTCGGGGTCTGATTGAAAGGTTTTCCCTGCAATGCTGATTTCGCCTGCGATTGGTTCCAAGAGTCCTAAAATATGCTTGATTGTCGTGCTTTTGCCTGCGCCATTCAGCCCGATTAGCGCCACAATTTCTTTTTCGCGTATGTGAAAGGAGACGTCTTTAATTACAGCGTGGTTGTAAGAGTACCCACCCGTTACCCTTTTTACCTCCAACAAGGTTGTTGTCATGGTATCCTCCTTTATGAATAAACTGTCATGCTCCCGTTTATTTGAGAGAAATGCTAGATAGTCTTCCATCTATTTTAGCTGAATTCAGGATTTGGAAATACATTTGTTTTACCGCCTTTTTTTACACGAGACTGAACAAAGAGGGATAACCATACAAGCAAGGCTCCTCTCCGCTACATAAACAAGTAGTATAAAGGACGGACGGGGGAGGTGGAATCTATGACAGCGGGACCGTATGAAAATCAGAAAGATATAGATCAGCATATCCAACGTATCTATTTAAAATTAGACAAATTCGATGAACGAATCGATCAGCTTGAGGGACAAATGATTGTAGTCACGAAATGGTTGGAACGAATTGAACACCGATTGGGACGCATGGAGGATGTGCGTTATGATGTACTGCAAGTGTTGAACAAACTGCAGACTGAGTTTGAAATGAAAGTAGAGAAAACGGAAAAAGACAAAGATATTATCTTGCAATTGCTAAATAACGATAATCGGGACAAAGAATCACTCGCTCAGTATATGGAAGTAGAAAAAGACAGGAAGCAAGAACGCTTTTTACAGGTTTGGGCAGTTTTAGGTCCTGTCATCGCCTCCGTTCTCTCCTCTTTTTTCACCCGATTTTTTATGTAGCGCATAATATGTTTAAAATGTGGAAAAGTTGTGTAATACGCTTTCCATTTTTCTACCGTAACTTCTTTCTATACTTGGAGGGCAGATTATAGAAAGAGAGGATATCCAAGTGAAGAAGTTTGATATTTCCATGCTTTCGGTTGCCATATTATTAACGGGGTTAGCTGTTTTAGGGTTTTATCAATCGTGGGCAAAAGGTAATGACCCTGTATTGGTAACGGCCGGCAATACCTCCATTACACAAAATCAGCTTTACAGTGAAATGAAGAAAATGTACGGAAAACAAATGATACATGAACTTGTTGCGGAAGCGTTGATCAAGCAGGAAGCCAAGGCGCAAAACGCCGTGGTGACGCAAGAAGATATGGATAAAGAGATTGATTCAATGAAACAACAGGTAGGTTCACCTGAGGCATTTCAAAACTACTTGAAAAGTATGGGAATGACTGAAGCTCAGCTGCGAGATAAGTTGAGCGTGCTCATGACACGGGATAAATTGCTGGATAAAGCATTCCCGGTCACCGAGGAGCAAGTCAAAACCTATTACGATACAAATAAAGAACAGCTGGGGTCACCGGCACCTGAGTTTGATAAAGTGAAAGACCAGATCAAGATGATGCTGACTGACCAAAATCGCAGTCAGAACTACGGTACCTGGTTAAACACGCTTCAGGAAAAACACAAAGTAGAATGGTTAGACCCTTCCTTTGACGATGCAGCATTGCCAGGTGATGAACAAACACCTGCTCCATAGTGTAGAATATATACGCAAAGACCTTGTCCTCTTAAATGAGTGCGAGGTCTTTTTCTGTGAAAATGGTCATGATCGTTTTGTTTAGTAATGGGAGCAATCGGAAAAACTGTGTTCATAATTGCCGATGTGAGGAGAAATCCGAATGGCTCAGATTGGTTGCAGCTTAGACGACAACGTTCACTATGTAAAAGAATCGCTCGGATACAGCGATGACATTGTGATTCGAGAAGTAGTCATAAATAGCCTAGAACCTGTTCGGGCAGCTGTCCTTTATGCGGATGGCATGGTTGATTCGTACCTGGTACAAGCCGTATTAATTGATAGTCTTTTATACAAGACGCGTTTGAAGGAATGGGCAGGGATACGCGAGGACGAGTTCATTCCCTTTTTAAAAGAGTCAGTCCTGACCGTAGGGGACATGGGAGATTTATTTGATTTTCCCACATTGTTTACTGCATTGCTGTCTGGCTGTGTCATCATTCTCATGGATGGCTCCTCGCAAGGGATTCACGTCGGTTTGCAGGAATGGAAGGACAGAGGAGTTACTGAGCCGTCATCGCAAACAGTCATTCGTGGACCGCGGGAAAGCTTCACGGAGACACTTCGCACGAATATTACGATGCTGCGGAGACGTATTTCCAGTGAAAAGCTGTGGATTGAAATCAACAGAATCGGCGAGGAAACCAAGACAGAAGTCGCGGTTGTGTATATGAAAGGGATTGTAGAAGAGGGGGTTGTAGAAGAAGTACGCAATAGACTGGATCGAATCAGCATCGATGGCATCATGGAAAGCGGAATGATTGAGGAACTGATCCAGGACGAAGCCTACACACCATTCCCCACCATCGCTAACTCGGAGCGCCCGGATGTGGTGGCCGCGAATCTATTAGAGGGACGCGTAGCGATTCTTGTAGATGGGACTCCCTTTGTTTTGACCGTGCCCTCTCTCTTTGTGGAGTTTTTTCATTCAGCGGAAGACTATTATCAGCGCTTTGATTTTAGTACGTTGATTCGCATGCTGCGATTCGCCTGTTTTTTCATAGCATTGCTTGCTCCCTCCCTCTATATCGCTATTACGACCTTCCACCAAGAGATGCTCCCGACACAGCTGCTGATCAGCTTGGCGGCACAGCGGGAAGGAGTGCCATTTCCAGCCTTTATCGAGGCGATCATGATGGAAGTGGCTTTTGAGATATTGCGAGAGGCTGGAATCCGCATGCCGCGCGCAGTAGGTCAAGCCATTTCCATCGTGGGAACGCTGGTCATCGGACAAGCAGCGGTGGAAGCGGGGATTGTTTCGGCAGCGATGGTCATTGTGGTCTCGATTACCGCAATATCCAGCTTTATTTTCCCAGCGAGCAACATGTCGATTACCGTGAGGATTCTTCGTTTTCCCCTGATGGTTCTGGCTGCTTCCTTTGGCATATACGGAGTCATTGTAGGGATGCTTGCCTTAGTGCTGCATTTATGCAGTCTGCGCTCATTTGGCGTACCGTATATGGAATCGTTTGCCCCGTTTTCTTTGAAAGAGCAAAGAGACACGATTCTTCGCTTGCCTCGTTGGGCCATGGACAAACGACCTGAATCGATTACCAAAAACAATCTGCGCCGCCAATCTAGAGGGATAAAGCCATTACCACCCCAGAAGTAAGAGGCTTTTCACAGCATGTAAAGGAGTGGGCAGCAGTGAAAGGGATAAAAGTTCTTCTCTGCATCGTGCTCGTTATTATCCTAGCTGGTTGTTGGGATCGAAAAGAACTAAACGATTTGGCGATTGCTGTCGGGATCGGTATTGATAAAGTGCAAGGAGGCTATCAAGTTTCGGTCCAAGTAGTAGACCCGGCAGAGGTCGCAGCCAACAAAGGGAAGCCTGGACGTTCGCCCGTTACGCTCTTTACCATGAACGCTCCGACCATCTTTGAGGCTGTGCGTAAAATGACTACGGTATCTCCGCGTAAAATATACATGGCGCACACCAGGATGCTCATATTTGGCGAGGAAGTGGCCAGGGAAGGGATCTCTCCAATCACTGATTTTGTCTCACGCGACCATGAGTTTCGAACTGATTTTTATATCGCCGTAGCTAGAGGAACAACGGCCCGCAATATCTTGAAAGTGATCACACCGCTTGAACAAATTCCTTCCACAGAAATGTTTGCTTCTTTGGAGACATCTTCCAAAGTATGGGCGCCTACCGCAGCAATTACGATGGATCAATTGATTACCGACTTTACCAGCAAGGGAAAGCAAGCAGTATTGACAGGTATCCGCTTGTCTGGGCCAGGAAGTGAGGGAGACGAACGAAAAAATGTCGAAGAAATAGATACACCTGTCCTGCTTCAATACACGACATTGGCTACGTTCCGAGGAGACAAGCTGATTACATGGCTGAGTGAATCGGACAGCAAAGCATATAGTTACATTACAGGCAAAGTAAAAAGCACAGTTGGAAGCATGCCTTGCAAGGGGGGAGGACTCTTGACGATGGAAGTCATGCGCGCCGACGCTAAAATCGAGGCTACCATGAAAAATGGCACGCCTGAAATCATCGTTCACATCGGTTTGGAAAACGATATTGGGGAAGTGCAATGCAAGCTAGATCTGACAGAGAAGGATACGATCAAGGAGCTGGAAAAAGAGTCGGAAAAATCAATGGAAGCATTGGCGACAAAAGCAATTGCCAATGCCAAAAAAAATGGAATAGACATATATGGATTCGGCGAAGCGATCCACCGAAAATACCCGAAAGTATGGAAGAAGATAGGGGACGATTGGGGAAAGGAATTTGCCAAGCTTCCTGTCCATGTCATAGCCAATGTGAAAATCAGACGTTTAGGGACCATCAATAATGCGTTTGAAGAAAAATGACTGTGTAACAGAATCAGGGGGAGTTTGTATGTCTACATTTGCTGTCATCGTTGTATCCATCATGGTTTGTGCATACGAGCTGCCCCGATTGATTCGGAAGCGGCAGCGCAAAGAGATCGCTGTCTTTCTTGGGGTGCTTGTCATCAGTGTGGGCTTGTACGCAGGAGCCGAAAAAGAGGTTGTCCCCAATCCTGTTTATTGGATGGAAATGGTTTACAAGCCGGTATACGATGGAGTCATGACATGGCTGAAGTAAGCGAGGGGCATACTGAGTACACCCCCAGTAAAGGAGAGTAAATAGACGTGGACGGTCTTTTGATGAAGCTGCTTGTTAGTCCGGTGTTGGTCGTTTTGGCAGATGCTCTCTTTCCAGAAGTGAATTTCGCAAATCTATATCAGTCTGTCGGAGTCGGATTTGTCTTGGCAGTCGCCGGATATTTTTTAGATAGGGCGATTCTTACAGCAGGGAGTCTTTGGCTGACGACCATGTTTGACTTGATTATCGGCTTTTTGATCGTTTATGGAAGCATTGTGTTTTTGCCGACGGCTCAAATCGCTGCTATCGGGGCAGGCTTTGTTGCGATATTTTTTGGCGTAGCTGAATATATCCAACATGTTTGGCTGATACGCACAGGACGAACGGAAAGTGTATAGTGTTCAACGTGCAAACACACTCCTTTCAGGGGTGTGTTCTTTTATGCATAAAACAAATCATCACGATCGCTTTGTCACGATTCGTTCAATCCATGACCACGGAAGCCAATTTTTTGCGGCGATCGTGAGTGCCACGCCTCGGCCAACCGGGTAGCGGAATCGTGGCTTGGGAGTGGTGGCAGCATGGACAATCGTTGAGATGACTGCGTCAGGTGCAGGTGCCTTTTCTATGATTGCATCTACGTGACGCATCAGTTGTTTCATTTGGGAGGCGTAAGGAGAGGCTTCATCAAGCTGTTTTTCTTGCATGCCTTTCTCCCAGATTGCTGTACGAAAGGAGCCGGGCTCAACAAGGACGACTTGGACCTGAAAGGGTAACATTTCAAGTCGAAGCGATTCACTGAAGCCTTCGACTGCATGCTTGGATGCAGCATATGGGGAGAGACCGGGGAAACCAAATCGCCCACTGATGCTGCTTACGTTAATAATCCGTCCAGATTGTTGCTGCCGCATATAAGGCAAGACTGCCCGAGTGACATCAATCAGGCCGAACACATTGACATCAAACTGCTTACGCCATTCCTCAGAAGTGACTTCCTCAGCAAAGCCACCTAACGCATAGCCGGCATTGTTCAGCAAAAGATCAATACGTCCATGCCGTGCCAGGATAGAGGCAATCACTTCTCGAATTTGTTCCGGATGCGTAACATTAAGGGAAATGACTTCCAGATGTTCAGGATCTATTTGCAAGCTTGCAAATTTGTCAAGGGGGTCTCTTTTTGCTAGGTCACGCATAGAAGCAATTACCTGAAAACCAGCCTTGACTAATGCGACTGATGCGTGCATGCCAAAGCCACTTGAGGTACCAGTGACTAGTGCAATCGGTCTTTTTTGCATAGAATTCTCCTATAAAATGGGTTATTAGGTAATCATTAACTTGAAAGTTCACAAATTTGTTCATAAATTTGTTAACAAAATCATAACAAATAGACTTTGTATTAAGGAAAATTTATGTATACTTAAATGGTTACCACGCTTGGGTAGAAGTGTGCAATACTGCCCCTTACTTTCCTGTTTGTTTTTGGAATGGCTGCTAATACTTTTCCCGTTTGGGCATTATAGATTGTGGAAAGTATTGAAGGCGATTTCTTAATGCAAATAGAAGAGTACGAAGACTTCTAGTTGTAGGGCGTGGCTAGAACGTTACCAACACGAAGAAAGAGGGGTTCATTGGTATGAAGGGTTGGCAACAGTATTGGCGTCAGCTTTCCCTATTTGGTTTGCTGGCGCTAGTGTTAACCGGGTGTGGCAGAGATGAGCTCTCAGCGCTCAAGCCCTCTGGTCCGGTAGCTGCGATGCAGTTTGACCTGATGAAGCTGTCCTCCGCTATCATGATCGGCGTCTTCATTGTCGTTATGCTGATCTTTACGTACGTCCTTATCCGTTATCGTAAGCGTCCCGGACAGCAAGGTATTCCTAAGCAGGTCGAAGGAAATCATGCACTTGAAATTCTTTGGACGGTAATTCCTTTCTTGCTCCTCATCATCATGGCGATTCCAACTGTTACTACCGGTTTCGCTCTGCACAAGGAGTATCCAAAAGAGGAAGCAGTTCAAGTAAAGGTTACGGCTCACCAATTCTGGTGGGAATTCGAGTATCCTGATCTTGGAGTAGCGACTGCACAAGACTTGGTATTGCCAGTAGGCAAAAAGGTTCAATTCGTATTAAGCGCATCTGATGTTAAGCACGCATTCTGGATTCCGGCGTTGGGCGGTAAAATTGACACGAACCCAGGGCAAGAAAACAAATTGTGGCTGCAAGCAGACAAGACAGGCATTTACTATGGTAAATGTGCGGAGCTCTGTGGAGCGTCCCATGCCTTGATGGACTTCAAGGTAGAAGTAATGGAACAAGCAGACTTTGACACTTGGGTAGCGAACATGAAGGGCGTTCAGGCAAAAGAACCTGTAACTGCAACTTCTCCATTGGCTGCAGAAGGTCAACAAATCTTCGATAAGAGCTGTTTGGGATGTCACGCTGTGGCAGGTAAAGGCGGTAAGATGGGTCCAAACCTGACTAACTTTGCAGATCGCGAACGTGTAGCAGGTATCAAAGCGCATACGCCTGAAAACTTGGCAGAGTGGCTGAAAGATCCGCAAAAAATGAAGCCGGGCAATAAAATGCCTAACCTCAACCTCGATGACAAGCAAGTGAAAGCGCTTGTAGAGTACATGGAAACATTGAGTGTAAGCGAGAAAAAGTAAAGTAAAACCTCATAAAACTTGTTGCATTGACAATCGTCATAGGCAGTGACGCTTAAAAAGGAGGTAAACCCGTGTCTGCACATGCTTCTCATGCACCAAATCGCTCGGGGCTGTGGGATTATCTTACGACAGTAGACCATAAGAAAATTGCGATCCTGTATTTGATTGCTGGTGGAATTTTCTTCTTGGCCGGTGGTTTGGAAGCCCTGCTGATTCGTTTGCAGTTGATGTACCCAGAGCTTGAACTGATTGGTGCCAAGACGTTTAACGAATTAATTACGATGCACGGCACTACGATGATTTTCTTGGCAGTTATGCCGATCATTTTTGCTTTGATGAACGCGATTGTTCCCCTTCAAATCGGTGCACGCGACGTAGCATTCCCGTTTGTTAACGCACTCGGATTCTGGCTATTTTTCTTCGGGGGAGTGCTACTGAACACAAGCTGGTTCTTGGGTGGCGCACCTGATGCTGGTTGGACTTCGTATACAACCTTGGCTTTAAATCAATACAGTGGAAGCGGCGTAGACTTCTACGTACTCGGTTTGCAAATTGCCGGTCTCGGAACGCTGATTGGTGGTATTAACTTCTTGGTTACTATCATCAACATGCGTGCTCCAGGTATGACATTCATGCGTATGCCAATGTTCACCTGGTCGTCCTTTATTACATCCGGTTTGATCCTCTTCGCATTCCCAGCGATTACGGTTGGTCTGGTTCTGCTGATGTTTGACCGTTTGTTCGGCGGAAACTTCTTCAATCCTGACGCGGGTGGTAACGTTGTCATTTGGGAGCACTTGTTCTGGATCTTCGGTCACCCCGAAGTATACATTTTGATTCTCCCAGCATTCGGTATTATTTCTGAAGTGGTTTCTACCTTCTCAAGAAAGCGCCTGTTCGGTTACAGCTCCATGGTATTTGCAACTGCGCTGATCGGTTTCTTGGGCTTCATGGTGTGGGCTCACCACATGTTCACAACAGGTCTCGGTGCTATCGCCAACACACTGTTTGGACTTGCAACCATGTTGATTGCTGTTCCTACAGGTATCAAAATCTTTAACTGGCTGTTGACCATGTGGGGCGGTCAAATCCGCTTCCCTACCGCAAACCTGTTTGCAGTAGGCTTCATCCCAACATTTACAATCGGTGGTATGACAGGGGTTATGCTTGCGGTTCCGCCAGCTGACTACCAATACCATGACAGTTATTTCGTAGTAGCTCACTTCCACTACGTTATCGTAGGGGGTCTCGTATTCGGTCTCTTCGCAGGTCTTTACTACTGGTGGCCGAAAATGTTCGGTAAAATGCTGAACGAAACAATCGGTAAATGGAACTTCTGGACGTTCTTCATTGGTTTCCACCTTACCTTCTTCCCGCAACACTTCCTGGGTCTGATGGGGATGCCGCGCCGCGTCTTTACATACCTCAAAGATCAGAACCTGGATATGGGGAACTTTATCAGTACGATTGGTGCATTTGGAATGACGATCGGTACCATCCTATTCTTGATCAACGTAGTCGTTGCAGCGAAAAGCTCCAAGCGAGCTCCAGCAGATCCATGGGATGGACGTTCATTGGAGTGGGCAATTCCTTCGCCGCCTCCAGAATACAACTTCGTTCAAACCCCTCTCGTTCGCGGTTTGGATGCGTTGTGGGTGGAGAAAATGGCTGGTAACAAAGGCATGACGCCTGCGGAACCTCTTGGCGATATTCACATGCCATCGCCATCGTTCTTGCCATTCCTGATGTCTCTCGGTTTGTTCGTGGCAGGCTATGGCTTTATCTACCACAACTACGTGGTAGTCGTTATTGGAATGCTCTTTACACTGGGTTGCATGTTCACACGTTCTGTGAAAGACGATCCAGGTTATCACATTCACGAGGATGAACTTGAAGAGAAAGGGGTTAAGGCTTAATGGCTACCAATCATCATGCAGTATTGCCTGACGAACCAGAAAAAGCCACCCTTGAAGGCAAGAATAAGGTTCTTGGCTTCTGGCTCTTCCTCGGTGGAGAGACAGTTCTCTTCGGTTCCTTGTTTGCAACATTTATCGCTCTTCGTGATCAGGCAAATGGTGGACCAACGTCCCAAGCGTTGTTTGACATGAATCTCGTTGCTGTGGCAACACTACTCTTGCTCACCAGCTCGATGACAAGTGTTATGGCCACACTGGCTCTCCACAAGAAAGACCTGAAGAAGATTCAGCTATGGCTGACAATCACCGTATTGCTCGGTCTTGGATTCCTTGCTTTGGAGATTTACGAGTTCGTGCACTATGTGAATGAAGGACTGAAAATGTCAACGAGTGCATTTTCATCTGCCTTCTACACATTGGTTGGATTCCACGGAGCTCACGTAGCGTTCGGGATTTGTTGGATCATCCTTTTGCAATTATCAGCGACGAAAAAGGGCCTGACGGTAGTAACTGCACCAAAGTTCTATCTGGCATGTCTGTACTGGCACTTTATCGACGTAGTATGGGTATTCATCTTTACCGTGGTATATCTCATGGGTATGATCGGTGGAAAGGTGGGATAATCTATGGGAGCACAAGCTCATAATGAAGAGGTACGTAAGCCGAAAGTTAAACACGATGGTCCGAAAAGACATCTGGTTGCTTTCATCGGATCTCTCGTATTGACTGCACTGGCATTTATTGCAGTGGCGTATGAAGCGATTCCAGTAGGTTTTACCGTACCATTCATCGTAGCACTGGCCTTTGTTCAAGCGTTCTTCCAGCTGTATGTCTGGATGCACATGGATCAAAAAGGTCATGAGTTTGCACGGATCAGTATTTTTGCAGGATTGTTCGTAATCCTGTTAGCGATTTTCGTCTTTATTTTCTGGGTGTGGATCTAGGAAGTGGAGCGATGCGGGAGGACAGACATTGGGTCTGTCCTCTTTTTTTTTTGTTGGTTTTGTAAGTAGCTGTAGTGGAGGGGAAGAAGCGAATTTCCAGTCTACGCTTCGGCCTACGCCCCGCTGAGGGATTGACTGTCCGCTCCGGAAAAAATGCACTGACCCCTGTCA
>NZ_PXZM01000070.1 GCF_003013395.1 Brevibacillus fortis
TACTTATAGAATATTGTTTATATTTCTTCTATTTATATGAGTATAGTACCAGAAAAGGAAAAAGGAAGGCTAGACCAAATGTATCAGGCTGTTTCGAAAATCATAGCAATTTCGTCGCACATCGGCAGCTTGGAGCAATTAATACAATCCTTCCAAGCTTTTTGCGGCAGCGTTTCCTTGGCAACCACCCAAAACCCGCACTTTTCAAAGAACACTTGTTGATAGGTCAGCGCCAAGACACGCTTAATTCCCAACAGACGGCATTGCTCAACCAAATGAAGAACCAGGTGTTTCCCAACGCCCAACCCTTTCGCTTTTTCCGAGATAGCCAAAGAGCGGATCTCTGCCAGATCCTCCCACAAAATATGTAGGCCTGCGACACCTACGACCGAATCTCCATCATGAGCGACAATAAAGGATTGCAAGTTTTCTAAAAATGACAGCTTCGTACGTGGCAGCATCAAGCCTTGCTGTGCATATTCATTAACAATCTCCAACATGGCATCCACGTCTTTCATCGTAGCCTGACGTACTGCCAGTGCGTTTGCAACACCCATTTTACTCTCCTCCACCCCATGCATTTCGAGCCTGGTATGATTTAATATTTATTCATTATAGTATATAAATATACATTCGACCTTCGCAGAAGTCTATCCTTTTTTCGCCTAATTTATGCTTAATTGTATGAACTATTCTTTTGTTAGGTAACGGTTGTGTTATAATCAAGCGTACGAGTTCATAAGGAGGTGCTACATACTTGACGACGAGACGGGAACGAAAAAAGCGCGAAACCCGCGAAAAAATATTCAATGCTGCCATCAAGCTCTTCAAAACGCACGGCTTTGAAGCAACCACGATCGACATGATTTCCGAAGAAGCGGATGTTGCACGCGGTACGATCTTTCTACATTTCACTTCAAAGGAAGCCATTCTCGCTAATTGGGGATATGAGCGTCTGCATGAAATCGAGGAGCGTCGGGAAGAGTGGGATTATGGTAACGACTGCAAGTCGAAGGTGCTGCGGATCTACAAGATCATGAATGAAGTCACCATCACCAATTTTGATTTCATCAAAGTCGTCGTGGAATCCTCGATGAAACATCGGAAAGTGCTTGAGAACGAAAAGAATATGTACTTTGAATTGCGTCAACTGTTCGCTGACCTAATTGAAGAAGCGCAAGAAAAGAATCAATTGAAAAGCAAATTCAACCCGCTTGTCGCTGCGAACATGTTGGAAAACATTTACTATAATGCTCTTTATGACTGGGTACGTAGCGAGGGCGCTTGGGCACTCGAAGAAATCATGGAAGAGAAGGTCTCTATCGTATTCGAAGGGCTGGTCGTGGAATAATCCGACTGACCAGCCCTTCGAATGTGACTACTTGATTATTCAAAATAGGCCCATTTGTACTGTGCGTATCCCAATCCTGAAATGACTACGCCTTTCAACTTGGGATTCTGCGCATACACCGTAGACTTAAAGTAAAACGGAATGACTGGCATTTCGTCCACCAACATTTTCTCCGCCTTTTGCAAGATCGCTTTTCGTTTGGCAGCATCCTTCTCTTTGGCAGAAGCCGCCAATAGATCGGCATATTGACGATTCTCCCAACGAGTATGGTTGTTGCCTTCCTTCGTTCGGAATATTTCCAGGAAGTTGATCGGATCGTTGAAATCCCCCGTCCACCCCATCCGCGCTACTTGGTACTTCCCGTTTTTCACGTTTTCATAGTAGACATTCCATTCCTGATTCTCCAGCTTGACGTGCACACCCAAGTTTTTTTGCCACATGTCCTGTACGGCTTGCGCGATTTTGGTCTGTGCTTCCTCCGTATTATAGGACAGTGTAATCGGCGGGAGTTGGTCGACGCTTCTGTACCCTTCTTCCTTCATGCCTTCCGCCAACAGCTGCTTGGCTTTTTCCACGTCATTGTCTGAAAACAAGCCTTGCTCGTTTTCAGCAAACATCGTAGGCGGCACTACGGCTGTCGCAACCAATTCCCCTCCCTGCGTGATGTTCTCCACGATGTCTTTCCGATTGATTGCGTACGAAAAGGCTTGGCGAATTTTTTTGTTGTGGAAAGGCTTTTGCTCTGTGTTGAATTCATACCAGTACGTCCCAGCTTTTGGCGTGATCACCAGCAAGCCTTTTTCCTTCAAGGTCGGCATCGCGTCGAGCGGAAGATTGCCAGTCGGAGCACCTGCCCAATCGAGATCGCCGCCCTCTAGCATCGACAGCTCTGTATTCGCGTCATTGATCATATTCATTTCGATTTTGGTCAGCTTGACAGCGTCTGTGTCCCAGTAATGCTCGTTTTTCGTAAGAGTCAGCTTGGTTTTATGCTCCCACGTAACGAGCTTGAACGGTCCATTCGAGGTGTAGGCTGGTCCTGCTTCCTTCGCCCAGTCCGGATTGTCTTTCACTACTTTAGTATTCAGTGGAAAGTAGCTGTAAAAAGCCGTCAGCTCCAGAAAAAACGGCGTCGGGTTTTCCAGTTGGACGACCAGTGTCTTGTCATCTGTTGCCTTTACCCCGATCTCTTCGGGCTTCACTTTGCCAGCAAACGCCGCTTCTGCATTTTTTACATAAAACAGCTGATAGGCATACTGGGAACCGTTTTTGGAATCGAGTGCCCATTTCCATGCGTTTTCAAAATCGTGCGCGGTTACGGGATCACCATTCGACCACTTCGCATTGTCGCGAATCGTGAAGGTGTACGTCAACAAATCGTCTGATGCCTTGATTTCCTGCGCCATAGCGGGCTGTGGAACGCCCTTGTCGTCAATGCGAGTCAGCCCCTCAAACGTCTGAAAAATAACATTGGATGACCAAACATCGGAAATGAGTCCGGGATGAAGAGAAAGTGGTTCTGTAAAGTTATTCAGTCTGAGTATCTGTTCGGGTTGCTCATGTGCAGAAGTAGTCGTTGATTCTGTCGTTGGTTGTGTGGCGGGCTTTGCTGCTTCCTGTGGTTGTCCGCATGCAGCAAGCGCTAATGCCAAGCCTGCTACGAATACAGCTTTTCCTGTTTTTTGCCACCATCGTTTTGTGAAACTTCGCATAGTCTATTCCCCTTCGTTCGGGAGCCTTCGCTGTTCTTCTCGTTGCTGCCATTCTTTCAGCTCGCTTTTTATTTGATAGAGCTCTGCACGTGTTTCGAGCTTGAACGCTTTTAATTCACTTCTGATTACAGCCAACTCATGAAAGAGTCGGTCCCACATCTCTTGATCTTTGTCCATGTTCGCCTCCTTTTCCGGCCGTATACATAGCTGGCAGTTGAATCGTCACCTGTGTTCCATGTCCTCGTTCACTCTGAAAGTCGATCGTCCCTTTCATCGCCTCAATAATCCGACAGGTTACCATCAAACCGAGACCCGTCCCTTTTTCTTTTGTGGAATAAAAAGGCAACCCGATCTGCTCAATCTGCTCCTGCGTCATCCCCTCTCCCTCATCCTTGATGGAAATCACATGATAGTTCCCGGCTGCTTGTACGGTGACGTGGAGTACACCTCCCTGATCCATAGATTCGATGCCGTTTTTCATCAGATTCATCAAGGCTTGCTTCAGCTTGACGGCATTGCTCTCCACGAATAGACCAGGCTCTGTCTCACAGTGAATTTCTACGCGGTTCATGACACTGTAGGACGACATGATAGCAGTAACTTCTTTCACCGTATCAGCAATTTCCAGTCGCTCCAGCATCTCAGAATGAGGCTTGGCCAGATTTAAATAGTCGGAAATAATAAATTCAGCCCGATCGAGTTCATTTAAGACCAATCGGATGTATTCCGTGTTTTTCGGGTTCGTCTCCTCACGCAACAATTGGACAAAGCCTCGCACCACCGTGAGTGGATTGCGCACTTCATGGGCAACACTTGCTGCCAGCTCGCTGATCAAGTTCAGCTTTTCCGAGCGTTCGACTTGCTTGCGGATAATATGAGATTCTCGAATAAACTCGATAAAATAAACCGCTCCACCTTGTACGATCAAGCCAAGGTAACCGATTTCCACTATCGGCTCGAGATAATCATTAATGATAGACAACGGGAAGCCTCTCCAGATCAAAACAGCCATCGCTCCACCGATGATGGACAGCTGCTTCAAGCATCCGATCAAGAGAACAACCGTCAGTTTTTTTCGCAAAGAGTATCCATACCAGCGATTGACCAACAAAAAAGGGATGATCACGTAGACCACCGTTCCAAGAATGGTCATGAGAACGACATCGCCACCCAGAACGATCCTTACGACAAGCATCACGAAAATCGTCAAAATGCCCGGGATATATCCCGCGTATAAAATGGTAATAATGATCGGTATCGAGCGTAAATCGTACGCCATACCATTACTGAGTTGTACTGGAAAGCTCATAGCAAGAATGACACTGATCGAGCTACAAACGATAACCATTGATGACTTGACGCTCATCTTGTTCGAGGTTGATCGCCCCAGCCAAACGTTTCTATACAGCAAAACAGGGACGATAACAAACAGTAACTGCAGCAAAATGTCTTTGATGATTAGCATATATCGGTTCCCCTGGCTCTTAGAATATTTCGATTTTTCTTACAGAATAACATCCCTAGGTGTCTTTCTGAAAGGTACATTTTCAACATCTGGCAGAAAGGATGTTTTTGTTGCGGTGACCTGCACATTTCCCTATGATGAAGAAGAGCTTGTTGAAAAACTTGGAGGTTGTTAACTAAGCTATTCATTATTAAAAACTATGTATTCCTGTATACCCTTCTTCCATGTATAGTACGTCATTCGGAGTACAGTCTAATGCCTTGTTATTCATCTTATATTTCACGGTATAACTAAAGGCGGCGATACCAATAATGTTACTCGCAATGAAAGTTAGATTGAAACCCACTCCCGAACAAGAAAATCAGTTATGGAAGTCGGCTGGAACGGCTCGTTGGGCATACAATTGGACGTTGGCCAGGCAGGAAGAAAACTACCGAAACGGTGGTAAGTTCTTACCTAATACTATTCTCCGTAAAACTGACACAGGTAAAACTATCTAAGAATTATGTTTGGTTGTACGATGTTTCCAATGATGTAACTAAACAAGCAGTCAAAGATGCTTGTGATGCTTATAAAAAATTCTTCAAGAAACAAGCTGATAAACCTAGATTTAAAAGCAGAAAAAAGTCAAAACCCTCCTTTTACAATGACAATGTGAAATTGAGGGTAAAAAAAGGTCTCGTCTTCCTTTTGAAAGTAGGATGGGTTCGTACCTCAGAACAAATTCCTGTGGATACAACGTATATAAATCCTCGCATCTCATTCGATGGGAAGTACTGGTATCTATCCGTCAGCATTGAACAAGAGGTAAAGAAGCCTACTTTAACTAATGAAGTCATTGGCATTGACTTAGGTTTAAAGGAGCTTGCGGTTTGTTCTAACGGAATGACCTTTCAAAATATCAACAAGACAAAACCTGTAAAGAAAGCAGAGAAACGTTTACGGAGGTTGCAACGTAAAGTCTCTCGCCAATACGAGATGAACAAGGAGGGAAACCGTTTTGTCAAAACGTGCAACATTGTAAGAGTGGAAAAATCCATTCGTTTGCTCAACCGAAGACTAACAAATATCCGTACCAATCACATCCATCAAGCTACGAATGCTATCGTGAAAACCAAACCTGGCACTGTAGTGATGGAGACTTTGAAAATCGCCAATATGATGAAGAATCGTCATCTGTCCAAAGCTACCGCACAACAGAAATTGCACGAGTTTAAACGACAAATGAAATACAAGTGCGAGAAATATGGCATTTGCTTCATACAAGCAGACAAATGGTATCCTTCATCGAAGACCTGTTCAAATTGTGGTCAAATGAAAAAAGACCTAAAGCTGTCAGATCGGATTTTCAGATGTGATTGTGGGCTAGAAATAGATAGAGACCTTAACGCATCTATCAACTTAGCCAAATTAGCAAGCTGACACCAACAAGTTATTGCTAATGTGTACGGTTCGTTGTACCGGAATTTACGCCTGTGGAGTGTCTTACCAAATGCAAGTAGCCTTGGCAAAAGCAGACACAAAGAAGCAGGAAGCAAACAAAGGGTTGATTGATTTTTACAATCGTTTGGCAACGGTAATGACATACAAATGCGAAATGGTATAAAGCGTGAAGATATCGAGCTGTTGGCACCTGCTGGTAACTGGGACTGTTTGAAGGCAGCCGTGGCCAACGGAGCCAATGCTGTATTTTTTGGAGTAGAAAAGTTCAACGCGCGTGCGCGTGCTGAGAACTTCCATATGGCGGAACTGCCAGAGATTATGGCTTATTTGCACATGTACGGGGTAAAGGGATTCCTTACCTTTAATATTCTTGTATTCGAAAATGAACTGGAGGATGCACGCGAGCTGATAGACGCCTGTATCCACGCTGGAGTGGACGCTGTGATCGTACAAGACCTCGGTCTTGTAAAGATGATCCGCGAGATTTCTCCAGACTTCCCGATTCACGGTTCTACACAAATGACGATTACTTCGCCGGAAGCGGTGGAGTTCACGAAGCCGTTTGATATGGAACGCGTCGTACTCGGTCGTGAAAATTCACTAAAAGAGATCAAAAAAATCGGAGAAAAAGCAAAGCTGCCGATGGAAGTATTCGTCCACGGTGCCTTGTGCGTTTCTTATTCCGGACAATGCCTGACCTCGGAAATGTGGGGTGGACGCTCGGCAAACCGTGGGGAATGTGCTCAAGCCTGTCGCTTGCCGTATGACCTGATGGTAGACGGTGTGCAAAAAGAAATGGGCAATATCGCTTACGTGCTGTCTCCGAAAGACTTGGCTGCCATCGATTTGGTTCCTGAGTTGATCGAGGCTGGTGTGACTTCCTTTAAAATTGAAGGCCGTCTGAAAACACCTGAATACGTTGCAAACGTCGTGAGTAAATACAATGCCGCCATCGAGCGTTATTTTGCCGGACAAGATACGGGACCATCCGAGGTAGAAGTACGCGAGCTGCAGCAAAGCTTCTCTCGCGGATTTACCCACGGATTTTTGACCGGGACAAACAACAAGCAACTCGTAGATGGATCGTTCCCGAAAAGCCGCGGTGTATTTTTAGGAACCGTGAAAAAACTACTTCCTACAGGCGTTCTGGTGGACATCATGGCTCCTGTCAAACGCGGAGACGGAATCGTGTTCGACGCGGGTGACCCCACGCAAAAAGAAGAAGGCGGACGCATCTACGATATTTTGTCTCGCAGTAAAAAAGTAGAAGGCGAAGTATCCAAAGGCCTGTACGAAATCGTCATGGGACGCAATGACGTGAATCTGAAGCGTCTCCACGTTGGTGATCGCGTATGGAAGACGAGCGATCCTGAGCTGGATCGTCGCCTGCGCAAAACGTTCGAGACAGAAAAGCCTTATCGCACCTTCCCGCTGTCCGTACACGTAAGCGGCAAGCTGGGTGAAAAGCTCAGTGTCACTTGGGTGGATAAACAGGCAAATCACGCTGTAACTGTTCCTTCAGAGGTTATGCTTGAGACTGCTTTGAAGCGTCCTTTGACCGCTGAGTTACTGCACGATCAACTCAGCCGCCTGGGCGGAACGATTTTCCACCTGGAAGCTACCGATCTGACTGTCGATCTCGAAGGGGATCTCATCGTACCTGTCAGCGAGTTGAATCGGATGCGCCGTGACGCAGTAGAACAGCTTGTGTTCCTGCGTTCCAAGCCGCCGATTTACCACCATCACGATATCAATGTATACGCGGACGCTCCGACGAGCCAACCAGTGGAAAAGCCGCTCCTGACAGCTCTGTGCCGCTCGCTTGAACAATTGGAAGCTGCCGCGCAAACCGATGTGGACTTCCTCTATGCTGACTTTGAATTCGTCAAGCAGTACCCAGAGGGTGTCAAGCTGGCCCATAAGTACGGGAAAAAGATCGGGATCGCTACCATGCGCATTCATATGCCAGACGAAAACGGTGTCCTTGCCCTGATCGCGAAAAGCAAGCCTGACGCTATTCTGGTACGCAATACCGGGGCACTCTATTACTACTTGTCGCGTCGCGATGAAATCGATATTCCATTGATTGGCGATTTCTCACTGAATGTCGCGAACCATAAGGCAGTTGAGTTGTTCCTCGCAACAGGCTTGTCGCGCGTCACGCCGTCGTACGATCTGAACATCCAGCAGATGGTCGATCTACTCAGCCGCTCGAATACTGCGAACATGGAGCTGGTAATCCACCAGCACATGCCGATGTTCCACACCGAGCACTGCGTATACTGCACATTCATGAGTGAAGGTACAGACCATACGAACTGCGGAACCCCTTGTGAGACTTCCCGCATTTCGTTGAAAGACCGCGTCGGCTTCTCTCACCCAATACGTGTGGATACCGGCTGCCGCAATACCGTTTATAACGCGATTGACCAGTCTGGTGCTGAGTACTTGAGTGAGTTCCGCTCCCTGAATGTCGGCAGCTACCGCATCGAGTTTTTGGAAGAAGAACCAGAGCGCGTGAAAGAAGTAATCAGTCTGTATCGCAAGGCATTGCGTGGAGAAGTTAGCGGTACACACGTATGGCGTACGCTGAAGGCAACGAACCAGTTGGGCGTTACACGTGGGCAACTGACAAAATAAATACCAGCTTTACAGAGAGGAGAGAGAAAGTATGGCTGACCTGAATCAACCAACTGTAGAGAACTTGGCCGTTATCATCGAAGGCATTAAGGCAAAGCTGAACATGGCAAATACCGCTGTGATGCGTCCGGAGGATTTCGATCTCGTTCATTACGAGGATTTGCTGTACCTGTACAACATGGTGCAGAAAAAAGCGGCGTTTGGCATCAATGAAATGACTGCCATCGTTGAAGAGCTAGGTGCGATGAGAAAACAATCCTAGTTTTTGCCCCAACAAGAAAAAAAGCGTCGCTCCTGTACATGGAGGGACGCTTTTTTTGCGTGATCTCTATTTTTTCAACGTAACAGTAAACGTTTTGAATTCGATGTCTTTCCCTAGCTTTTTCATCGTTTCCATTGCTGGTTTGACTACGGATTCCCCCCCCTGGTCATCTATCTCGACTCCGCCACCTTGAGCTGGCAATGACAAATACGGCGTGATCGTTAATTCTTTTACATCCGTTGTAACTGGGTCGAAACGCCTTGTACCCGAGAGATACTCTTTTCCGTCTGACTTTTTGCCTTGGCTACCGCCGGAGTATGCTCCTAGCTCGTTTCCTTTTTCATCCACGACCTTGAATTCCAAATAGCTCGATAAATACCCGATTTCCTCCGATATCGCCTGAAAGCCGACAACCAATCCTGCTGGACCCATTGTGATATCAGAAACAGTCAGGTCGATTACTCCAGCTTGTTGCTGGTGATGGATTGGAATGCGCTTCGTATCTGTGCGGGAACTGATTGGCAAGGAGAAGCTCCACTGCTTGCCGTCCTCCCCATGAAAGCTCAAACCGAGCTTGAACGCCTCAGGCAAGCCATTGATCGCGTCAATATCAACAATCCCGGTCGCAAGCGTAGGCGTGATTTGTGTATGCTTGCTGCTTCCTGCGTATCCAAATGCTTTTCCATTTACCGTCAGATCTGGCGAGGAGCCTAAATAATGCTCTCCGACTGCCTGCTTCGTTTCCAATGTGTAACCAATCGTAAATCGCGTACCGTCATAGTAAACTTCATTGACAGTAATCGCATGCCCATCCACGTCCTGCGACTCGCCAATGGCCGTTGTTAAGCCTTTTTCACTCGCTTGTTTCAATCCGCTGTCTCCATATGTTGCGAAAATCGACCCAATCAAAGGCACCTTGGACACCAGGTTCGCCATCGCTGGGGAAACTGCTGCCGAGCTAAACAAGACCCCTAATGCTACAACCGCTGCCCCTGTACTGTACACCAGCTTTCGTTTGTTCAGGCCTTTTCTTTTCGGTGCAGCCTGCTGAACCGTTTGGGCGATAATCGCGTCCAGCTTCTCTGTAGGAACTGGAATGCGGTCTACTTGCTCTTTATAGGCATGAATTTTTTCTCTCATCGAAGTACTCCCCTTTCAGCTTCTTCTTTAATAGAATCAACCCTCTGTGAATATTCGTTTTCACAGTGCCTTCCGGACAATCCAGCGTTTCCGCGATTTGCTTGACGGAGTAGTCCTTGTAAAATCTTAGTAGCAGCACCGTTACATACTTTTCTTCGAGCTCTTCCATTGCTTCTAACAGATCAATCCGTTCCTCAAGCCTTACACTTCCTGTATCCCGCACATTTTCGATCATGTCTTTCCTAAGCGTTATCACTTTTCGTTTTTTAGCCAAATAGGCAATCGCCGTGTTGATCAAAACCCTCGTCAGCCATGTCGTAATGTATTGATCGTCCTTTAGGGTTGAAATCGAAATTAGAGCCTTATAGACCGTTTCCTGAAAAATCTCCAGCGCATCATCTTCGTTGCGCGTGTACACAAAAGCCATCTTGTACAGCTTTGCTTTTTCTTGGTGAATAAGCATTTGGAATGCGTCTGAATCACCAGCCTTGGCAAGAGCAACGAGACCAAGTTTTTGGTTCAATCTGTTCCCCCTCCTTTTCTCCCTGTTAGAGAAATCAGGGCGGCAAAACGTTTCATTTTCATTTTATCGACATAAAAAAAGCCTGCTCCCACAGTCTACCGGAGACTACGGGAACAGGCACGATTCGTTACATTTTTTTCAGCACGATGACTGCGTTGTGACCGCCAAAGCCAAAGGAATTGGACATGCCGATGTCGAGCGTGGCTTTGCGGGCTGTATTTGGCACATAATCCAGATCGCAGTCAGGGTCACGCTCCTGCTGATTGATCGTCGGAGGGATCATTCCTTCTTGAAGGCTCTTAATTAGGGCGATCGCCTCCGCACCCCCTGCTGCACCAAACATGTGACCAGTCATCGATTTGTTGGCGGTAATCGGTACACGATAAGCATGCTCGCCAAACAGCTTTTTGATCGCCAGTGTCTCGGAACGGTCTCCGATTTCTGTGCTGGTAGCGTGCGCACTGATGACATCCACGTCTGTCGTTTGCACCCCTGCTTCCTGGAGAGCCCATTTCATCGCGCGGTAGGGACCGATTCCTTCTGGATGTGTCGCCACCATATGATAGGCATCAGAGCTTGCCCCATAGCCAATCACCTCGGCATACATCCGTGCATCTCTTTTCTTGGCGTGTGTCTCCGACTCCAAAATCACAATCCCGGCACCTTCTGCCATCACAAATCCATCCCGTTGGGTATCAAATGGCCGACTCGCTCCTGTTGGATCATCATTTCTCGTTGACAATGCCGTCGCATTGCTAAAGCTGGCGAGAGATATGTCAGTCACTGCTGCCTCAGACCCTCCTGCGATGACGACATCCGCCCCGCCCGTTCGAATGAGCCGGAAAGCCTCTCCGATGGACGTATTCCCAATCGAGCAAGCAGTGACAGGTGACATCGTCGGGCCGTACAAACTGTACTTGATGCTGATCATCGCTGCTGCCATGTTGGAGATGAGCATGGGAACCAACGTTGGGCTGATCCGCTCAGGACCTCGCTCACGCAGGACATCATGCTGCTCAAGCAGTGTCTCTACCCCGCCGATGCCAGAGCCTACATATACCCCGATTCGCTCGCGGTCCAACTGGTCCAGCCGAAGCTCTGCATCCTCAAGTGCTTCTTCGACAGCAGCAAGGGCAAACTGGCAAAAGCGATCCATTCGCCGCGCCTCTTTGCGCCCAAAACGCTCCACCGGATCAAAATCGCGCACCAAGCCTGCGATTTTCGTTTTATTACGAGTTGTATCAAAAGTGTCAATATGTGAGATTCCAGACTTCCCTTGCACGAGACTGTTCCAAAACTGATTCACCGTATTCCCTACCGGGGAGATCACTCCCATACCTGTGACAACGACTTTTTCCATGATTAGCCTCCAATTCGAGTGCCTTATGGAAATCATCTTGTCACATAGGTTATCCTATTACAAGTTGTTGTTTATCCTAGTATAATGAGTACTAGTTTAACAAATCTAACCAGGTTAGGAAATGGAGGTGTACCATGAATCAGCAAACGCGTTTGCAGGCACTATCTACTTTTTTAAAAACGCAGCGCGCCAAAATCCTGCCACAATCGATCGGGCTGGCTCCTGGGACACGCAGAAGAACACCCGGACTACGAAGAGAAGAAGTTGCTCAGCTCGCGGGGGTTAGCTCCACCTGGTATACATGGCTGGAACAAGGCCGCGACATCAAGGTCTCGCCTTCTGTTCTGGATGCGGTAGCGAGAGCGTTGCAGCTTACCGTCGATGAGCGAAAATATTTGTATGCGCTGGCACTGGAGACTGGCACGGGAGTCGGACAAGGCTTGCAAAAGGATGAACCTCCGAAGATCAATCCTGCCCTGAAACGAATCTTAAAAGAATTGCGCTCCTGCCCAACCATCATTTCAGATCGGCGCAGTCATATTGTCGGCTGGAACGAGGCAGCCGCACATGTCTTTCTCGATTTTGAACAAATCCCTTATGAAGAGCGCAATTTGATCCGCTTGGTGTTTACACGGAAGGAATTACGACGATTTGCCGTTAACTGGGAGCATTTCGTCAGTGGCTTTCTCGCGATTTTTCGCGCCAATTACGGTCAGTATGTAGAGGATGAGTGGTACGAGCAGTTTTTAAGTGAAATGCGGCAGGTTCATCCTGATTTTCAAGACCTTTGGGAGCAAAGCCGCGTCAGCTCAGCCCCGGAGGTTTTACTGGAATTCCGTCATGCCAAGGCAGGGAAAATGCTCTTTCATCTGACCTCGTTGCAGGTTTCCGGGAGCGCGGATTTAAGGTGCAGCATTTACACACCTGATCCGAATTCTGCCACGGAGACGAAGCTGCGGCAGTTGATTGATCGGCCGGTTTCTTCTGCACAACCATAGTTAAAAGCTGGTTGGAGTCAACATAGTGGAGGAGAAGAAAAAGCACAGTTCTCTTCGACTCTGACACGCCAGCAGGGGGTTTCACTGGCCGTCTCCACTACAAAAAGGGGACCGTCGAGCCAAAGCCACCCTACGGGCGGAAGATTCTCAACGAAGAAGTGTTCGACAAGCGTGGTCCCCTTTTTGTAGTTCCGACTGGGTAGGCGTTGTCAAGGTCTACTCGTACCCAAATTTAAAAAGCCGCTGACTATGACTTGAAAAATAAAGTCTTAGACTGCGGCTGCTTATTTT
>NZ_PXZM01000071.1 GCF_003013395.1 Brevibacillus fortis
GTGTAGATCGATGATGCTTTTGGCGATAGCGAGTCCGAGGCCCGAGCCTCCTGTCTCTTTCGAACGTGAGCCCTCCACCCGAAAAAAGCGTTCAAACAAGCTCGGCACATATTCAGCCGGGATTTGCGCTCCGTTATTGGCGACAGAAATCGCAATACCTTCTTCTTGCAGAAAAACGCGTATGATAATTTCTGTACCATCGCGTCCGTATTTCACGGCGTTGGAAATGAGATTTTCCAGAACGCGAACGAGCTTGTCGGTATCTCCTGCCATCTCGATTTTTTGATCAGGTGTATCTACGATTAAACGCAGCCCTGCCTCATTCGCCACGAGCCGAAAGCCGACAGATACTTGCTCAACCAGCTCCACCAAGTCAAACTGCGTACGTTTCAAATACGCCCCGCGATTGCGGACCTTCGTGTACTCAAACAAATCATTGACGAGCACGTTCATCTGTTTGGCCTTTTCATAGGCGATATGAGCGTAATGCTTGAGCTTCTCCTCGTCCTTGTATTTGTTCTGCTCAATCAGTCCAAGGTAGCCGATGATGGAGGTCAACGGCGTTCGCAGATCGTGGGAAACGTTGGTAATCAACTCATCCTTCGATTGTTCCAGCCGCCGCTCCTCCTCCATCGCATCGAGGGCGCTTTTAACCAGAGCATGAATGCTATCGACGACTTGACCCAAGCTGCCGTTCGGACGAATGGAAATCTGGTGATGATAATTGCCTTTCGCAATGAAATGCAGCTCGTTTATGATTTGCTCCATCTGCTTTTGTTCCAGGTACTTGCGGATACGAACGAACGACCACGCTACAAACATACCGGTCGCAATTAATATTATCGGGATTTTAAAGGAATTGATATCGAAATTAACCCGCAGCTTCCAAATGTAGTCTTTGATTTGCGGGATGTTGTAGAAATAGTTGGTGGCGAGAAAAGCAGCCATCTGAAAAACAGCATAGATGATCAAGAGGCCAAGCAGTAAATCGAAAAGGATGCGAATAAAATCCTTGGCTCTAAGCTTCAATTTTATAGCCGACCCCCCAGACCGTCTGTATCACCTTTTCGCCATTTGTCGCCTTCTCCAGCTTTTCCCGCAGGTTGCTGATGTGAACCATCACCGTCTTGTAGGAAACGAAATTCTCCATTTTCCAGCAACGGTCAAAAATTTCTTCCGAGCTGAATACCCGATTCGGATGACTTGCCAAAAGATACAGGACGGAAAACTCCAATGCCGTCAGCTTGATCGGGGTGCCTTCTTTTGTCTGGACGAAGTGACTTTGCTTGTCGATAATCAATGGCCCCGCCTCAATCACATGATCCTGTTTGCTTGCCTGCGTGTAGTTCGACCGTCGCAGGAGAGACTTGACCCGCGCAATCATTTCCAGTGGATTAAACGGCTTCGCCACGTAATCGTCTGCACCCGTCATCAAGCCCAGGATTTTGTCCATATCATTCGTTTTGGCACTCGCCATCAGGATGGGGATGGTCGAGTTTTTTCGTATTCGCTTGGTGACTTCCAGCCCATCCAGATTGGGCATCATCACATCCAGAATGACGAGATCGATGGGCCTCTGCTCCAGCTTCTCCATCGCTTCCAGACCGTCAAAAGCCTTTTCGATCTCATATCCTTCATTGCTCAAATATATCGCCATCAGCTCTACAATCTCTTTGTCGTCATCTACAATCAAAATCCTCACGGACAAACACCTCCGAACTCGTGCATGGTAGATATAGATAGCATCACTATAACAAGAATTGTTAAAGAAAAGGTAAAGCAAGTGATTATTCTCTATCATTATCGCCATTCTGTTCACGAGACCAACCGAGCGAATGAGAGAGCAATATTTCAAACATCCCCTTGTGTTATAACTAACTTGAATTTTAATCAAGGGAGATGAAACCATGGGTAACTTGAAAGGGAAAATTGCATTGGTAACCGGGGCAAGCCGGGGGATTGGTCGTGGCATCGCATTGCGTCTGGCACAGGATGGCGCATTGGTCGTCGTACATTATGGAAGGCGACAAGAAGAAGCAGCAGCAGTCGTACGTGAGATTGAACAAAATGGAGGCCAAGCATTCGCAATCGGTACGGACATGCGTACCCTTGACGGCATTCGTGATTTATATACGACTTTGGACGAAGCACTTCTGCAACGTACAGGAGATCATCATTTTGACATTCTCGTAAATAACGCTGGGGTCGGGCAAATCTTAACGTTGGAAGAGGCTACCGAAGAATCTTTTGACGAGGTCATGAACATCAATGTCAAAGCGCCGTTTTTTATGATCCAACAAGCTTTGCCCCGCCTAAGAGAGGAAGGCCGTATCATCAATCTCTCCTCCTTTGTTACTCGTGCAGCTTCTCCAAGTGTGTTCACTTACAGTATATCGAAGGGGGCTGTTAACACACTGACGCTAGCTCTGGCTAAACAACTGGGGAGCCGTCATATTACGGTAAATGCGATCTTGCCAGGCATTATTAACACGGAGATGAATGCTGGCACGTTGCAAAATAATCCGAATGGGCAGAAGTACGCCGCTGGACTCTCAACCTTCAACAGGTGGGGAGAGCCTGATGATGTAGCGGATATTGCCGCCTTTCTCGCTTCCTCGGACAGCCGTTGGGTAACCGGGCAATTGATTGATGCAAGTGGCGGGTCGCATCTGTAATTTTTCTCAAAAAAATAACCGATGGCCACAAACACGGGACCATCGGTTTTGTTTATGAAGCTGCTATTCTTTTGGATGAATCATTTGTTCAGGGCGCACGACTTGATCGAATTGCTCTTCAGTCAGCAAATTGCTCTTGATCGCCGCTTCCTTGAGTGTGATGCCTTCTTTGTGAGCCAGCTTTGCTACAGCCGCCGCATTTTCATAGCCGATATGCGGGTTCAACGCCGTCACCAGCATCAGGGAGTTGTTCAGG
>NZ_PXZM01000072.1 GCF_003013395.1 Brevibacillus fortis
TTCCTCTACGAGCTTTCAGTGTTAAACGGGCTTGAAAATCCTTAAAAGATTGAAGAATGTAATCAGTTACGACAGAGAAGAATATTTCCAGACGTAGCGACTTGTGGAGTCCTACTGAGCGGAGAAGGGATTCGCGGGCAACAGAAACGCAACGTGCCCATACTACGAAGCGGCTACCACTTTTGCGTTTCCCCGCGAATCCCTTCGGAGCGGACAGTGCATGCTCACCCGTGGGACGGAGCCTGGAGCCTAGACTGGAAATATTCTTCTCTTCACCGCAGCTACATAACAGGAGCCTCAAGTTGCTGTTGTGGTGGGGAAGAAACAGGAGAAAACGCTCAGCTTCTAGGGCCACCCCCTGGGGGATTGACTGTACGACTCCATGCAAAAAGCGAAACCGCGTCCAAAGTAGTCCTTTCAAGACGTGTTTCAGAGGTGGACGCTTAAAAGCGTGTTTCGCTTTTTGCATTGCGTCTCGGTCGGTGTCCCTAAGATCTTCGCTTTTTTCTCCTG
>NZ_PXZM01000073.1 GCF_003013395.1 Brevibacillus fortis
TGATATGCTCCCCTTCAGGTAGACAGTTGAAATAATAAAACTGTCTACCTGTAAGGAGGAGCATTTGTATATGTCCCATAAAGCAAAAATAGCTGGACCAGAAAAGGTTACCGCTATCGAAAAATATCTTCGCGGAGAAGATTCTCTGAAACATCTAGCAAGCACGCTAAATGTTGCTTTTTCCTCCATGAAACAATGGCTTCAAACCTATCAATCTTTAGGCCCAAATGGACTGCTTAGTACATCTAAGAACATATCTTATTCCGCTGAACTGAAGAAGTCTGCTGTCGAGGATTATCTAGCTGGCGTTGCTTCTCATATGGAAATATGTAAGAGGTATGGTATTAAATCAACCCGCCAACTGCGTAACTGGATTCTAAAGTATAATGGTTATGAAAAGTTGAAATCTTCCGGAACAGGAGGAACACCAATCATGACAAAAGGACGACCGACTTCTTTCGAAGAAAGAATCAAAATTGTGAAATTCTGCTTAGAACATCAGCATAATCATGCCCAGACAGCCAAGGAATTTCAGGTGTCCTATCAGCAGGTTTACTCATGGACAAACAAATACATTAAATTTGGCGTTGATGCGCTTCAGGACAAACGTGGGAAACGAAAATCTGAAAACGAGATGTCTGAGGTGGAGAAGCTTCGCGCCCAAAATACACTGCTTCAAGCTGAGAATAAAAGAAAGCAAATGGAGATCGAATTTCTAAAAAAGCTAGACGAAATTCAAAGGGGGCGATAGTAAGCCAAGTCCGCAATGAACCCATTTATCTTGCCATCCGTGGTCTGTACGACAGTAAATCATGTTCCATCAGCCAGCTTTGTGAAATCGCAGGGATTCCGCGTTCCTCGTATTATAAGTGGCGAAATAGAAAAGAAAGTAAAAATGAGAAATTCAACAAAGTATTGCTTCCTATGATTAAGCGTGCCTACGAAGAAAAAGATGGTATTCTTGGTTATCGCCAGATGACCATGAAACTGAATAGACAGTTCCATCTTTCTATCAACCATAAACGCGTATACAGACTCATGGGCATTTTAGAATTGAAATCCGTATGCCGCAAAAAGAAAAAGAATTACGTTCCGACAACGCCTGAAATCACGGCAGAAAATGTCTTAAACAGGGATTTCAAATCCGTGGAGTTCGGTACAAAGTGGCTCACAGACGTAACGGAAATGAAGTATGGCCTTCAAAGCAAGGCTTATTTGAGCGCAATTCTAGACTTGTCGGATAAAAGTATTGTTTCTTTTGTGATCGGGCACTCCAACAACAACGAGCTTGTGTTTAAAACGTTTGATATTGCCCATCGGGCATATCCTAATGCGAAACCCATCTTTCACAGTGATCGAGGATTTCAATACACGAACAAAATGTTCAAGAAGAAACTAGATGATACAGGAATGACTCAGAGCATGTCGAGGGTAGCTAGGTGCATCGACAATGGTCCAATGGAATCATTCTGGGGAATGTTAAAATCGGAGATGTACTATCTCCATAAATTCAATACGTACGAAGAGCTAGAAGTAGCCATTACGGAATACATAAATTACTACAATAATCATCGGTACCAGAAAAGGCTGAAGTGTATGACGCCCCTAGAATATAGGCAATATCTACAAATTTCTGCGGCATAAAGAAGACACCAACCTAGGTTCAGATTGGTGTCCAAGCTTTTGTTTTTTCACTGTCTACTTGACAGGGGGCACTTCATT
>NZ_PXZM01000074.1 GCF_003013395.1 Brevibacillus fortis
GAAAGATACATGAGCAAATATACTTCGAGAATCATAGAAAAATAGGTCCCAAGACGCTAGCGTGAACTGTTACCCAAGAAATAGACAGTATTTGAAATAAGCCTGTTGAAAATTTAAGCAGCGATGAGGTGACTCCTGAATTCATCAGGGGTCATCTTTTTTAATGTCCACTGGTAACGTTCTGAATTGTAATAGGTTACATATTCGTTGACTCGTTGGCCCAGTTCTTGAAGAGAAACACAGTCCTTGTATTCGAGTTCATCCTTCATATGACCGAAGAATGACTCCATGGAAGCATTGTCCCAACAGTTACCTTTACGAGACATCGACTGCTTAAAACCAGCCTTAGCTATGAGGCGCCTCGTCGTAAGATGAGTGTAGTGCATTCCCTGATCCGAATGAAAAATAGCATCCGGATGGACGTTACCGTCCAATCGTTTAACTAATAGGTCTAGTGTCCGTGTAACTAGTGATAAATCCAACGTGGAAGACAAATAATGTGCCAAAATCTGTTTAGTTGTCCCATCTTTTACACAAGACAAATAAGCCCATTGACCAGTACCATAGCGCAAATAAGTGATGTCAGTAAGCAAAACCTTCTCAGGTACACCTTGGTCAAACTGACGTTCGAGAAGGTTTGGACATGTGCGATGTTCCTGAGTGGCCTTGGCCATTTTTCGATATGGATTTGCTTTCCGAATCAGAGTGATTAGCCTAAACTTTCGCATGAGACGACGAATCTTTTTATGATTCATCACAACACCATTCATTCGCTCCAATCTCATTTTAATGACCAGTGCTCCAACTCTTCTTTTTCGAGCTTCGAAATGCTCCTTGATGAGCAAGAAGTCTCGTTCATCGGCTGTTTCTCGAATTTGTCGGTGTTCCTCAGCACTACACCA
>NZ_PXZM01000075.1 GCF_003013395.1 Brevibacillus fortis
TGAACTGTTACCCGTTAGATGGACACTTTGAAAAAAGTGACCCTCTAACGGGTTTTTATGTTTTAATCATCTTTAACGATAAATGTGTGGGGATACGGACGATGAATAGAAATAGAAAGAGTTTTACGGAACAAGAAATACATACACTAGAGAATAATCCAAATGTACTTCGAGTAACGGGGAAAAACATCACGTATTCTCCTATGTTCAAGGTCAGTGCTGTACAAGCATATCAAGAGGGTCAAACGCCGATGGAAATATTTCTTCAGGCGGGTTTTTACATAGAAATAATTGGTAAGGATATGCCGAAAAAATGCTTGCTTCGATGGAGAAAAGCATATGCGACTCTTGGTGAAGTTGGATTAATGGAGGAGCGTAGAGGCAAGGGGAGCACAGGCAGAAAGTCAGAAAAAGAGTTATCTGCGGAAGATAAACTGAGGCGTGCTGAAGCGCGAATTAGGCTTCTAGAGGCAGAGAACGAACTTCTAAAAAAGCTAGAAGCGCTCGAAAGACAAACCAGTAAGACGTTACCGTCTTCCG
>NZ_PXZM01000076.1 GCF_003013395.1 Brevibacillus fortis
CAGGGGTCAGTGCATTCATTTCGAAGCGGACAGTGAATCCCTCAGCGGGGCGTAGGCCGAAGCGTAGACTGGAAATGCGCTTCTTCCTCCACCACAGCAGCTCTCATAAACAAAAAGACCGCCAGAGCTATTAACTCTGACGGTCCAGCATACTAATCGATGTTTTCATCCATAAACGATAGAGAGAATTCACCTGAGAGTAAATAAAGATAACTAGACACGTTCCCTTTTGGCTTGATGATCTGTTTGATCGCCCGGACATATAGCCTGATCTGGCCTTCGTATCGTCTCTTCATCTCTTCAATGGCTATGTCAGTCGCCTCTTTTGCCATCCAATCTGTCTTGAAATCGATCAGGACGAGGCTTCCATCCTGTTCCTCCAACAGGCAATCAATGACGCCTTGGACGACAACCTGTTCATCGCTCTCTTCACCTAACTCCGCTTCTACTTCATAAGCAGGAAGCACGAGGGTAAATGGCAGCTCACGATGCACGACCGCCGCCGACTTCATTCGCTGTCCCAAAGGATCAGCGAAGAATCGGGCGATCTGGGGAACATCTACTGCTTGTACCTGCTCGTCAGTCAAAAAGCGGCGTGCCGCAAGTGCCGTCACCTGCTCCCGAATATCCGCTTCATCCAGCGGGCGCTTCAAATCGAGATGCTGGAACACTAAGTGCGTGATTGTCCCTTTTTCGGCTGCTGTCAGTCGATTGGATTTTTGCTCAGACAAAAACTTTGGCTTTTCCGTAATGGACGGCAGTGTGAGTGGCTGTCCGCCTTTGCTGACTTTGGCGTGTCGTTTTAATTCGCTGACACTCCATTTCGCAGCTACGCGTGGCGCAATTGGATGCGGGTCCTGCCATCCTAATCTTTTGTCGACAATCTCTCGCAATGTCTCATCTGACGGTCGTTCCTCGATTGCCTCTCGTCTGGTCATGCGCTCCCAGAAAGACGCCTCCTCGTTGGTTGACTCTCCTTGGGCACGGAGCTCATCGGCCTGATAGAAGTGATACGACCAGACCGAATCATCCGGCACACTTCTGACTCTCACGACTTCTCCTGAGCCTTGTTGCTCTGGATATGCCCGCAGTAATCCCGCACCAGGATGTCGCAGCATCGCACGTCCTACCCAGTCCAGGTATCCTTTTGCCTGAATCAAGTCTTCGTCACTGAGCCGCTCGCTGTCATCCTGTCTGCCCCAGTCCGTCACACTTTTTGCCAGATCCTTGGATGAACCGACGAGAATGAGCTTCTCGCGTGCGCGCGTCAAAGCCACATAGAGCACGCGCATTTCCTCTGCCAGCATATCCCGACGGAGCTTTTGCCGGATGCCCAGCGCAGCCAGACTCGGATAGCGCAGTTGCATGGAGGGCTCCACTGCCATCGGGCCAAAGCCCAGATCTTTATGTAGCAAAAACTGGCTTTTCAAATCCATCGTATTAAACTGCTTGCCCATGCCCGCCACAAAAACAACAGGGAACTCTAGCCCCTTACTTTTGTGGATCGTCATGATGCGTACGACATCCTCGTTTTCCCCGATGGTTCGTGCTTCGCCCATATCATTGCCCGCTTCTTGCAGGCGGTCGACAAAGCGCAAAAAGCGGAACAAACCACGATAGGAGCCAGCCTCATATTGTCTGGCACGATCATAGAGTGCACGCAAATTGGCCTGACGCTGCTGACCGTTTTCTAGAGCCGCCACATAATCGAGATAGCCTGTCTCCCGGTACAGCATCGTCAACAGCTCCGATAAAGCATCTCTGCGAGCCTGAGTCCGCCATAGATCCAATCGGACAAAAAACTGTCGCAGCCTTTTCTCCCAAGACTCATGGGCTGGGCGTTCTTCTGCATATTGAAGTACAGCTTGGTGAAACGGCCCTGTCGCGTAGTGAATACGAATTTGAGCCAGTTGCTCCTCCCGCAAGCCGACGATGGGAGACCGCAATACAGCTGCCAATGGAATGTCTTGTAGCGGGTTGTCGATGACACGCAGCAAGGAGAGCATCGTTTCTACCTCTGTCGCCGCGAAGTAACCTGCCGTTTGCTCCGCATATACGGGAACTCCTGCCGCGTGCAGCTCCTCTTGCATCGTCTGCCCCCAGCCTGAGGTCGCACGAAGCAAAATAACGATATCGCGATAGACCAGCGGGCGCATTCCCCCAGCCTTTTTATCGAAAACGAGCAGTGGCTCTTCTCCCTCGCCCGGCTCCATCCAGCGACGAATACGGCTGGCGATTAGGCGTGCTTCGAGCTGTGCAACACTCGCTTCCTCTGCGGACTCTCCTGCTGCCTCGGGAATACCTGCTTCGGCCTCATCTGTCGCCTCTGCAACTACCGCCTGTCCTTCTTCTGCTATCGCTGTATTCCTGTCGATCAGATGCATCTCTGCCTGCAAACGGTTCGGCTGTGCTTCTGGATAAGACGCACGATTGATCAGCTCCGCCGAAGGATCATAACCGATCTCACCTACCCCGTGAGACATGATCTGACGAAACAAAAAGTTAACGGCATCTACGACTTCCCTTCTACTGCGGAAGTTCGCCGCCAGATCTATGCGCCGACCGATGCATGCTTCGTCAGCATCACCATCTTTTTGATAGGTCACATATTTTTCGAGAAACAGCTTCGGCTCCGCCAAGCGGAACCGATAAATACTCTGCTTCACATCACCCACCATGAAGCGATTCGCTGGCAGACTATTCATCCCGTCACGGGAAACCATTTGCAAGATTGTCTCCTGCACGAGGTTGATATCCTGATATTCGTCTACCAGCACTTCAGCGAACTGTTCTCGCAATTGGGTCGAGATAGACGAAGGAACAGTCTCCCCGGACTCATTCGTTTCGGTTAGAACGCGCAGAGCAAGGTGCTCCAGGTCGCCAAAGTCAACTAAGCCACGCGAGCGTTTCTCCAATTGAAAAGCATCCGAAAAGGATGTAACGAGCCTTGCCAAAGTCTGCATGTGAGGAGCAATCCGCTGCAAATCCGCGACATACTGCTCGGATGTCGTAGAAAAGTATTGCTCGATTTGCTCTGCCAGTTCCTTCTTCACGCTGTTTCGCAGTTCTTGCACCTGCTCCTTCACGAGGGGATCTGTGCCTTTTACTGGGGGCAGCTTGGTAAATACAACCCCACGAACAGCTTCGACAGTCGCTTCCCAGCCATCTCTGCAAACCGCTCCGGCACGCTGTAGGGCAGCTGCTTCCGCCTCAAGCAAAGGCAAATAGCCAGCAGGTCCTTCCGAGGAACCTGCCAACAGGACTGCCCTGCGCATCTTCGCGGTCATTCCACCGAGTGCCAGCTCCACAGAACGCAGCACGCTTCTGGTCCACTCCAGCCCATCCAGACCGTTTTTATCTTGCACCTCAAACATTCCAGCCGCTTCCCCGAGCCATTGTTCTGGTGCCGGATGACTGCGCGAAAACTCATACAGCCTGAGCAGCAATATGGTGAGGGCATGATCGTCCTGACCGTCCAGCATCACATCAGCTAGTGCATGAAAATCCACGTCATTTTCGTACCAGCTCTCCAGCTGTTCCTCCAAGACATCCTGCCGCAAAAGCTCCCCTTCCATCTGATCGGCAATGCGAAAATCAGGATCGAGTTCAATCAGATAGTAATACTGGCGCAAAATCCCCAAGCAAAACGAGTGAAGTGTCGTTATCGTCGCCCTTTGAAGCAGCGCCAGTTGTCGACGCAGGTGAGAGGAGTGCGGGTCATCTTTCAATGCCTTTCGCAATGCATCGCCAATCCGGTGACGCATCTCAGCCGCTGCCGCATTGGTAAAGGTCACTACTAACAGCTGATCGACTCCAACCGGATCCTTTTCGTCCATGATACGTCGGATAATCCGCTCAACCAGGACTGAGGTTTTGCCAGAGCCTGCCGCCGCTGCCACCAGGAGATTATTCCCGCGCTGGATAATCGCTTGCCATTGCTCGTCCGTCCATTGTTCAGGCTTGGCCTGCAATTGTTGATCCGCCATCGGTCATTCCTCCTTCTCCTGCCATCTGCTGCTCTGCCAGCATGCTCCATATTTGCTTGTTGTTCCACTTGGCTAGCTGTCGGTGCTCATTCCCGCCCGAATCTCCGTCGAACTTGCATACCGGCTTGTACGAACAGTAATCGCAAGCGGTCATCGTCCCGTTTGTGTACGGTTCGATTTTGATTTCCCCATTCGTCATGCGCGTACTGATTTGCTTCACAGTATCGCGAACGTAGGAGGTCAAGGCTTGGAACTGCTCTGCCGTTGCCACGGATGAACGTGACGAAAGCGTTCCGTCTTTTTTGATTTCAAATGGCACCAGCTCTGACGCCCCTTGCTCTACATAGCCATCCATCATTCGCGCCAGCTCTGGGTCTGCGAGCATCAAGCCTTTCATGCGCAAGCGCTTTGCCCGCTCCTTTGCCGCTTCGTCAGCCGTTAGTAAACGTTTTGCCGTCACAAAAGGATCGGCTACCTGATAGTAGAAAACGCCTCCCATTTCGGCTTTTTTCCCCAGCCATTCCTCTGCATTTGCCACGACGACATCGAGATAGACGAGCAGTTGCAAATTCAAGCCATTCCAAACGTCGGAGAGAGACAGCTGCTTGGGACTGGACTTGTAGTCAATTACGCGCAAATACGGGACCTCACTATCCAGTGATTGGTCAACGCGGTCAATCCGTCCGATTAGCTGAAGCTCCACGCCATTTTCAAGCGTTAAAGCCAATCCCGGCAAATCTGAATTCGGCCCAAACGAAACCTCCAGTCCGACTGGGGCAAAACGGCTACGCTTCGCATGCTCTCCGAGTACGTAAATCGCGCGGCCAACTGCTCGCTTCAGCTTGCCGGACAAGTATCGATACCGTGCTGTCCGCGTCAAAATGCTGCTGCGAGTCGCAGGAACCAGTTCTTCTACTACTACGTTCGCAAGCTGCATACTGTTGTCTTCCGTCAGCTTGCTCCACTCCAGATTGTCTTCGTTCATTTTTTCAACGGCTCGCTTGAGTGAAGCGTGGAAAAGCTCCCCGACATCGAAACGCTCCAGTTTGTACATCGTTCTCTCCGACAATCTGAGACCGTGGGAAGAGAAATGTGAGAATGGACATGACTGGAACCGCTCCAGACGAGACACGCTCATTTTCAGTTGTTTGCCGTACAAGGTCGTGCTCGTTTCCAAATCCAGCTCCTGCGGTCGATTGAAGTAGCGCAAGCCGGACAACAGCCACTGCTCCCGTTTGACATCGGAAGAAGAGCGAATATACCAGTCGTATATCTCCCACCAGAAGTCTGGTAGCTCTCCTGTTTTCTTCATAGATCGCAATAGCGTCAAAAGATGGCGGAACACACGTCTCGGATGTCCGAGCAAGAATGCATCCGTCTCGTGCTGCCCCGTCGGTTCGTTGTAAAACACTTGATGCGGGATATCCGGCAGCACTTCCCGGATGCGTGTAAACACGGAGGAGGGCAACAGGGCCTTGCCCTCTTCATCCGCCAACGCACAGCTCAGTATTAGCCTCTCAGACGGTCTCGTCATCGCTTGGTAAAGCAGGTAAGGCTCAGCCATCAGCCGCTGCTTCGCACTCGGTGCCAGAGACATGCCCATTTCAGCCAGTCGCTCACGCTCCGCCTCATCCAGAATCCCTTCTTCTTTTGGTCGCAATGGAATAATGCCCTCGTTTACGCCAAGCAAAAACAGAGCTTTGACATCCGGTTGACGGGAGCGCTCCATGGCCCCGATCAGCACCTGATCCAGCGCCGGGGGAACGAGTCCCAATTCAATCGTCTCCAGACCGCTGTCGAGCACACGGGCAAATGTTGGCAAGTCCATGGTCTCGTCGCCCATGACCTCCACGACCTGATCCATCAGCTCGATCAATCCCGTCCATACTTGTCCATGCACCTGTGCTGCATCAAGATCGCCGTCATTTTCTGCCTTTCGCTGCCAAGTCTCCAGCTTGTTAGGCACATCCAGCGCCATCAGAAGATTGTACAGGGCAAGGGTCATATCCTGTACGTTTTTGCCCGTTGCTTGCTTCATCTCTTTTTCAAAGGAGAGGAGCGGTGCTGCGTATTTGCGTCTCAGCTCATCGATTTTCGCGTCTTCCTCAGCGCCTGCCTGCCCGCGGAAATGCCAAGCGGACTCCTCTGCCCATTGATAGCCAAAAACACCATGGGCCAGCACGTAGTTTTCCAGTCGGTCGATTTCCTTCCGGGATGTATGCTCATCGGTGATATCCAGCAGGAGCAGGTCTGTTTTCAAGCAGCGGAAAACAGCATCGTATCGCCATTTCGTGACAATGACCTCCAATGCCGAGCGCACCAGCTCCACCAAGGGATGGTGCATGACAGAACGCTTCTGGTCCAAGAAGTGCGGGATGCCGTATTCGGTAAACACAGCGGAAATCTCATCGGCGTACGTCCCGATTTCCCGAAGCAAAATCGCCATGTCCTTCCAGCGATACCCCTCTTCTCTCGACAGAGTCAGGAGCTTCAGCGCCACAGCCTCTACTTCCGCACGCCTGTTCACCGCTGAGAGCATCGTCACTTCGTCCGCATTTCCAGGCTGATCTGGGATCGGCGGGTCTCCCCATTGGAAATACACTTGTTCGACCTGACGGAGCCACGGACTGCTCTTGAATCGCTGTGCCGCGGTCAATAAAAGCGGCTTGGCGATTGATACACCCGATTCACGTGCCATCAGTGTCAAGGCTTGGTATGTTCGCAAAGTAGGATGGAACAGACCAAGTTCATCCACAGAGGCGTCACGCTCATTCGGGTCAAGCGTCAGCGCAATCGTCACCTGCTTGGCGTGCTGCATCAACTGCTCGATCAAACGCAGCTCTTGATTCGTAAACCCCGTAAAGCCATCGATAAATATTTCAGCCTGCTTGATGTACATGGAATCACGTACCATCGTGGCCACTCGGTTCAGGATGTCGTCCGCATCACAATACCCCTCTGATAAGTAAGCCTCGTACGCATTCATAATCAAGCGAAGGTCATGTATTTTTTGATTAAGATTGGCCCCTCCCCACTCCAGATTCTCGGAATCGGTGAAGGATACCCCATACGACTTGCACTCGCTGATCAAGCGACCTAGCTGAGAAGCAAACCCAGGCTGTGTTGCGGAGCGCCCGAATACGTTCAGCTCTTCCTTGTGCCGCTCCAAAAGCATGCGCAAAACCATATGCTTCCCTAGATCGTCAACAGGCACGGTAGTCAGATCGCCCAGCTCCTGCATGAGCCTGTGAGCCAATCGACCGAAGCTGAGCACTTGTGTCCCCATCACCCCGCCTAGCTCTGGCAGTGTGGCGAGTGCATACTCTTCCTGAAAGCTGGCCTGTTCCGGCACGAGCAGAATCATAGGCGAACCCAACGGCTTTTCCCGCAGCCGGGCTTGCATCTGCCGATGGATCGATTCTGTCTTCCCCGTTCCTGCCCGTCCCAGTATAAATTGGACTGCCATGATTTTTCCCCTTCCCTACTCCATTTCCAGATGCAGCATGCTGCCTTTTCCCATCGGTTCTGCGGGTGACACGACTAGACGACGCGGCATGCGCACACGTATTTCCGGGACGTGGCTAATGACCCCGATGGTAAAATCGTCCATGCGCAGTCGCTCAAGCGCATCCATAACGACTTCCAAAAGCTCCGGATCGAGTGTCCCAAAGCCTTCGTCTAAGAAGAAAAACTCCAGGCGTCCGCCACGCATTTGAATCTCCATCGACAGGGCAAGAGCTAGCGACAAGGAGGTCAGGAATGTTTCCCCGCCAGACAATGTGCTCACTGGACGGCGCATTCCTCCAGCTCCCTCATCCCGCAAAACAAATTCGCCCTCGTCGCCGATTTCCAGCCCGTAACGGTTCGCGGTCATTCGCTTCAGGTGATAGGAAGCGTCTCTGGCGATTGATACCAGTTTTTCCTCCGCGATGAACTGGACAAACGCTTTGGCTTCGAACAACTTTTTCAACTCTTCCAAGCGGCTCTGCTCATCCTGCTGCTGTACCATCTCTTTATGAAGCTCTTGCCATTTGTCATGATTTTTTTCCATGCGATCCACGTGCTCTTTGGCGACAGCGACCTGCTTTTGCGCCTCCTGGAAGGCTTGCTCCCACTGATCCCACGCCTCTTTTGCAGTGGCGAGTTCTTCCGGCGAAAACGAACGGCCTGCTACTGCTTGCTGCAGCCTTTCTTCCTCGTAACGAAGCTGCCCTGCGATTCGCGTGTAAGCCTCGACTTGTTCCTGTGCCCTTGGCACTTGCTCGCGCTCTGCGTACCGTTCCCGTACGTACTCGACCGTACCGAGACCTGTTTCCTGCAAGCCTTGGTACAATGTCTCGTGAGCTTCGGTGCGTTGCCGGGTGAGGATAGCCAGCGTCTCCGAATACTTGACCAGATTGTTTTGTACCGTTTCCCGCGCCTCGGCTGTCTCTTTACGCTTTGTCTCTGCCAGCGTGACTGCCTGACGCAAACCGAGGAGAGAATCCTCTACCCGCATCAAACACTCCTGCGCAGTAAGTCCCCCCGTGCGTTCCAGCCATTGGGCATGTTTTTGTTCCCACATGCGCTTTCGATCCTCAAGCTTTTCCTTCAGCGCCGCTTCCCGTGATTTGCCCTCTACCTTGCGCGACTTGGCTGCTTCTACCTGCATCATCAGGTTTCCGCGCAGCGTTTCTTGCTCTGCTCGTACCTGTTGCAGTTCTGCCAAACGTCGATCTGATTTTCCGATCTCTTCGTACCGCTGTTCGATTTCCTCGATGGGAAGCTCATTACACTTTGCGTCCAGCTCTTCTCTGGATTGCTTTTCTTGCATGGATGCAGCGTCCAGACGAGCTTTATTCTCATCGATTGCCTTCTGCGCCTGCTCGAGCAACAGTGCGCTCCGCTCCATCAAGCGTTTCTTTTCCGCTTCTTCCTCACGCAAGGCTTCCAGCTGCTGCTGCAATTGCTCACGCGCTGCTTTTAGCCGCTCTCTTTCCGCTTGCTTGGCGATCAGTTCCTTTTCCTCGCGCTGATAAACGGCGAGAAGTTCTTCAAAAGAATCCACGATCCAAGGCTGTCCGTACCCGCGGCACTCTGCTTTGATCGCTTCCAAGCGCGCTTCCAGCTGTTCCTGCTCAGCCATTACGCTTGCTAGGCGCTCATCAAAAGCAGCAAGCGCTCCCTTTGCTGACAACCAAGCTTCCTTGGTCTTGCCTGCTTCTTGTTCAGCCGCACGCAAAGCCTCTTCTGACGCTTTGATTCGAGCACGCAGGGCCTCACCCTCCGTCCCCGCTTCAGACGCTATTGTATGGTTCTGGTGGCCGTGTGGATGGTGTTCGGAACCACATACAGGACACTCCTTGCCTTCCTCTAAACGTTCACGTAAAAATCGCGCCATATTTTCCTGCTGCCAGCGTTCCCATTCCTGGCGTAGCTCATCCCTTTGGGCCAGTTGACTGTTCACAAGTGCTTCGCTTGCCTCCACTGCCCCAGTCAGCTCCTGATATCGGTCATCCACCTGCTTACGCTCCTGGACGATGTGTTGCGACTTCTCCTGCCAGGATGAGAACGCCTGCAATACTTCCCGCCACTGGCGACCTACCTGCTTCATGTCTGCCAGTACATTTCTTGCTTGCTCCCATTCTGCTTCGCTCATCAGTGCCGAATCCGCTGGTGCTGCCAGCTCTTCTCTTTTTTGTACCAAACGATGAGCACACGCTTCCCAGCTACGCTTGTGCTCATCGGCAGTTTGGGTTGCTGCCTGAGTATGCTGCTGTGCTGCGAGATGTTCTTTTTCCAGCTCTCGTACCTTGGCATGGTCCCGCTCCCACTGCTGCTTCGCTTCTCTGGCTGCCGCTATTTGTGCTCGCCATTCAGGAGAGATCGTGACCTGCTTCATCTGTTCTTGCAGGTCTGCCCACGCAAGCTCCCAGTTTTTTAAGTCGGCTTCATCCTTTTCCAGTTGTTGTTCTGTGTTGGTCAAGGCGACTGACACTTCGTTCCACTCTCGCTCCAGACCTGTCCACTCTTCCCGGATCGCCTTTAGCTCCTCTTCCCACTCCTGTGCCTGCACCAGCCTGCCCTTTTGCTGAATCAGTAACGGCTCCTGTACAGCCAGCTCGGCATGGACCTTCTGATACGCTTGCTCTGCCTCATCTACAGCCAAACGCGCACTCTCCTGTTGTTCGCGGCTGCGTTCCAATGCCGCACCGGTCCCATGCCATTCCTGATCCAAACGCTCGTATTGCTGGAGTAATGGCCACAGTCGAATACTCGACTCCCATTCGCGAATCTTCGCCGTTAACGACGCCATTTCCGCTTGATTTACTTCCTGCTGTTGTAGTTGCGCCTGGACTTGCAATAGCTCCTGATGCCACTGGTTTAGCTGCTCCAGCTCCTTGAGCTTCCCGGCCAGCTCCTGTTTTTGCTGGGTGAATTCCTGCTCTTTATGCGCTGCTTCCTCCCACGTTTGTCTCGCCAACTCCAAGGCTTCCGGACCTGCGTCACCCAGAGCTGCACTCGCCAGTTGCAAACGATGCATCTGTTCCTTGACATGCTCCAATGCGTGCCGTACACGCTCGCTCAGCTTTTCCCCATAAATATGTAGGCGGAACATCCGTTGTAGCATTTCATTTCTCTCACTGCCCTTCAGCGTCAAGAAACGGGAAAATTGACCCTGTGGCAAAACGACCGCCCGGGTAAAGTCTTGCAAAGTGAGACCAATCAGTGCCTCAATCGCAGCTGTCGCAGACGTGGCTTTCGATTCCAATACGACATCCGGCTCTCCGGTCAAGGCTCCAGACTGAATCAGCCTGACTTCTGGCTGTCGCTTGTTCCCCTTTTTATCCAGACCAAATTCTCGTTCCACCGTGTATTGTTTGCGCTCATCACCAGTCCCGAGCTCAAAGGTAAAGGAAACGAAAACGCGCTGCTCCAGCTGGTTCAGCACTTCTTTCGGGTGATTTCCTCCGCCCAACCGGACGACCTGCCCGTACAACGCAAGCGTGATCGCATCCAAGATCGTCGATTTCCCGCTTCCAGTCGGGCCGAAAATCCCAAACAGTCCCGCCTGACAAAGCATTTCGAAATCGACCTCTTGCATTTCTCGGTAGCTGTGCATCCCTGCCAGTTTCAATCGTATCGGTCTCACTCTTCTTCCCCCTCTCCTCCGGTTTCTGCCAATAGCCGCTGGAACAAGGCCACCAGTTGCTCGTCTGGCTCTGCTCCCCTCTTTCGTTCATAGAAGCGTTTGAACAATTGATCGGACGTCAGCTCAGTCAGCTCGACACGCTGTTCATCTTCCTCTTCTCGTTCTTCTCTCACGACAACACGCTGTATTTTCAAGAAATCATCCGAAAGCTTGCGGACACGCTGAAATTCTGCCGGGTCGATCACGCCAGACACATGCAGCTCCAAGTCAATCCACGCTCCTGCATCGCGTCCCTCTGCCAGCCAACGTTCGACCTGCTCGATCCCCTCGGTCGCCCTCCAACGTGCGAGTGGCCGTGCGCTCGTCAAATAAATGATTTCCTCACGAATTTCTTGCCCTGGCTCAATCTCGACCAGTACAACTGCCTTGCTCTGCCCTGCTTCGGAAAAGCTGTAGGAAATCGGCGAGCCGCTGTAACGCACCAACGGCTTGTCACTGAGCTTTTGCAGTCGATGGAGATGGCCGAGCGCCACATAATCGGCGTTCTTCGGAAAAGCCTGCGGCGATACAGTCAAAGCTCCCCCAATTTGAATCGGTCGCTCCGAATCTGTTTCATTACCGCCCATGACAAACAAGTGGCTCGTAACCAAGTTGACCGTATCCTCGCGAAAATGAACAGAAAGGTCAGCAAGCAATTGCGCAATGCGCTCGGAAAAAGCAAGCTGCATTTGCTCCTGGGTAAAGCTTTCACTCAACAGCTCCTTTAATCGCGATTCAGAAGGGTACGGCAAGGCCAAAATCACCGCATTCGCGGCGCAACCAGGAATTTTCATTTCCAGCCAAGAAGGGCCTCCCTGCACGATTTGTACACGATCAGACGATGCTTCCTGCGTGAGCAGTGGCGCTTCCTTCGGCAATCCCAACAAAACGATCCCATGCTTTGTGGCTAGCGGCGCTGCTGCTCGTACCCGCTCGGGCTGGTCATGGTTCCCCGCGATCACGACAACACCTCGCCTGCCTTCCGAAGACAAGCGCTCCAATGCATCATAAAACAGCTCTTCTGCCCAAGCAGGGGGATTGACTGAATCATACACATCCCCAGCAATGAGCACCAAATCCACTTCCCGCTCGTCAGCTATGTGACAAAGCTCGTCCACAAATGCCGCTTGCTCAATCCGTCTGTCCCGCCCTTCCAGCTGCCTACCAAAATGCCAGTCGGCTGTATGTAATATCCGCATGACTTCTATCACTCTCCACGATCATGTGTTTGCTTTTCATTGTAACAAAAGACAGCGCTGTTCGCGGGTTGAAATTTACTCCACTTCCCCGTAACTTTTGTTCATAACTGTTCGTCTTCCAACTGAAAAGATCGCGATTGTCGATCTCATCCCGGAAAGGAGCTCGTTATCGTTGCGTAATTCCCACCTGTTGCTCACTATGACAGTAGGTCTTGCCGCCTCCAGTCTCGTCCTCACTGCCCCCTCTTCCCTTGCCTCCAAAGAGCCTACCAAGACCCAAGTAATGGATTGGATTAACAAGCAAGCCAAAGATCCAGTTGTAACCGACAACTTTGATTTTCAGCTCGTCAATCTGGATGATGACCGGGAACTAGAAATTGCTGCCAAGCACAACGGCAGCGTACATATCGGAAACTTTTACATTTTGGATCAAAAGCCAGATCGTACGTATGCCCTCATCGCGGAAGAGGAATGGAATCCACCGCGCCTGCAATTGGATCATTGGGACTATACACGTGAAGAAAATTACCCCGAGATCGACAAGAACGCTGAAGATGAACCGCGTCTGCTCGCAGGAAAACGAGTTTTTGAAACAGTCCAGCATACTGGCGGATCAGGCATATCCATTTACGAGGCAAATCTGTGGTATTTGGAAAAAGGGCGTCTGGTCAAAGCATGGGATGGGCTGTTGCGGGAAACGGTTTCTGTGCCGGGAGGTCAGCTTTTTCAGACCGTAGGCAATTATCAAATCGTGCATGGCGAGGATGAAAAACCACTGCTCTACCACTGGCAAACGAAGCAGGAGCTGAACCCGGATACAGGTGAACTGCTGCCGGGCACGCCTGAGACGACGTTACAGATTTACCGTTGGGAAAATGGTGCTTTTGTTCCGATAAATGTTGAAAAACCGTCTGGGCAATAGCCTGACGGTCTGTAATTCGATGTCCACTATCGGTTGTGGTGGGGGGGAGAAGCCCTGTCACATGTTCTCCAGTCGCCTTTTTCCTCTCTTCGTTCGGGCGGTCTCCTTCCGAACATGTGACAGGGCTTCCCGACAGCTATGCATGTGCTCTGAGACTTTACATCATTCTGAAAGTAGGACAGTGAGCTTCTTTGAATCCACTCGCAGATTGTTTTATCAAAGTCGCGTAGGAAGAAGTGCATTTCCAGTCCAAGCGCCTCTGGAGCCCCACTCAGCTATGAAATAAATGGCTGGGAATTTCAGCTTCACTTATGAGGCACTTCCTCGAAACTTCAACGTTTGAAGCGCTCCCG
>NZ_PXZM01000077.1 GCF_003013395.1 Brevibacillus fortis
TCCGCTGCCAACGAGGCGGGATGAGCCGGTCTCCCCGCTATGACAATCATATACAACCTCCCCTTCACACACTGTCCTTCTTATTTGTATGCGAATGCCCATGTCCAAGTGATCGACTAAGAAAAACCATCAGAGAAGCACGGAAGGTACTCTTGGTTTGAGTCAACATAGTGGAGGAGAAGAAAAAGAACAGTTCTCTTCGACTCTGACACGCCAGCATGGGGGATTGACTGTCCGTCTCCATTTCAAAAAGGGGACCGTCGAGCCAAAGCCACCCTACGGGCGGACGTTTCTCAAGGAAGAAGTGTTCGACAAGCGTGGTCCCCTTTTTGAAATTCCGACTGGGTAGGCGTTGTCAAGGTCTGCGAGCCCTGTGCTTTTTCTTCTCACTTGCCTTGTCCGTCAATCGATGCCTTCTAAAACTTTCATGTCAAAACTGCTCCGTAAGAAATAGGAAAACCAGCCCGACGGCATCTGCCCAGGCTGGTTCTCTTTGTTAATGGTTCACAATCCCTACTCGCGTCCCGGAAGAAGCAAGATTTCCGACTTCCTCGCAACCTTCCTTCCACAGCAAGTAACGGATACTGTCTGCCAGTGCTTCCCAGCTCGCCTCGATGACGTTGGTGGAGACGCCGACTGTGCTCCATTTTTCGCCGTTGCTCGAGGATTCGATTAGGACACGTACTTTTGCGGCAGTTGCGCCGTTTTCATCCAGGACACGCACTTTGTAATCTTCGAGCTGCATTTTTGCAATGCACGGATAGTAGCCTTCCAACGCTTTTCGCATCGCATTGTCCAGCGCATTCACCGGACCATTGCCATCAGCTGCCGTATGGACAGACTCGCCATTCACACGCAACTTCACGGTCGCCTCCGACGTGATCGATTGGACGGCTGCCTTTTCCAGCATGATCTTGAAGGAGTCGAGCGTGAACAGGTTTTTCAGCTTGCCTGCGGCTTCCAGCAGCATCAGCGTCAGCGAAGCCTCTGCTCCCTCGTATTGATAGCCTTGGAATTCGCGCTCTTTGATGTGTGTAATGATTTCTCTCGCCTTTTCCCGATCCAGCGAAAGGTCGATCTCCAGCTCTTCCATTTTGGCGAGCAAATTGCTTTGACCAGCGAGCTCCGAAACGAGTACGCGACGTTTGTTGCCGATATTCTCCGGCTCGATGTGCTCGTACGTTTTCGGATCGCGCATAACGGCGCTTACGTGAATACCACCCTTGTGAGCAAAAGCACTATACCCGACAAACGGTTGGTTGTTCGGCATCGTCATGTTCGCAATTTCCGCTACATAGCGCGACAGCTGCGTCAGCTCCTGCAATTGATCGCTGCTCACACAATGATAGCCCAGCTTGAGCTGCAAATTCGGAATCACTGAGATCAGGTTGACGTTTCCACAGCGCTCACCTATGCCATTAATGGTTCCTTGTACTTGCTGTGCGCCTGCCTGGATCGCTGCTAACGCATTGGCAACCGCTACTCCGCTGTCATTATGCGGATGAATGCCTACAGGCGTCCGCAGATGGCCCACAGTCGTTTTGACAATATCATAGACTTCATGCGGCAGTGTCCCGCCATTTGTATCACAGAGAACAATCCAGTCAGCCCCAGCCTCTTCTGCTGCTTCCAGCACCCGCAATGCGTAGCGCGGATTCGCCTTGTACCCATCGAAGAAATGCTCTGCCAAAAAGAGAGTCGTCAGTCCGTTTCCTTTTAAAAATGCGACCGAATCTGCGACCATGCGCACGTTTTCTTCCAACGTCGTTTTGAGAGCATCCGTCACGTGCAAGTCCCATGATTTCCCGAAAATCGCCGCTGCCGAGGCTCCGCTTAAGATCAACGCTTGCAGATTCTCATCATCCGGCGCTGCTATATTCGGTCTACAGGTACTGCCAAAAGCCGTTATCTTTGCGTGCTGCAACGAAATCTCCCGGATACGCTCAAAAAAAGCCATGTCCTTTGGATTGCTGCCCGGCCAACCGCCTTCAATAAAATCGATACCAAACTGATCCAGCCGCAGTGCGATCTTTATCTTGTCTTCTACCGACAGGCTGATCCCCTCTCCCTGCGTACCATCTCGCAGGGTCGTATCATACAGATACACCTTGCTATTCATGTTTCTTCTCCACCTGTTCTGTTATTTTTCTGAATAATCACATCATTCGAATCGTTAGACGATTCCCAGTATACCACAGCCCAAATGGAAAGAAAACGCAGGAAAATAGAGGTTTTTTCTATGTCCGTGGGGTGCGGACAAATGCGACGGTTTGCTTGATCGCAGCTTCCAGTGGAGCCGATGTACCTGCAAACGGATGACGCGTGTTAAATGTATGATCTCCGCCTTCTATCCAGTGTAGCTCGCTGTTTTTGGCAGCCTGCTGAATTCTTTTTGCACCCTCTACCAGACGGACATAATCTTTTTCTCCTGTAATGATGCACAGCGGTTTCTCCATCGTAGAAACAAGTTCCAAAATATCGTATTGCTGGCGATTGTTGTCTACGTCCTCGATCACGACTCTCGTGATTGGCATATCTTGACGGGTTCGTGCATTCGCTATGTATCCGACGCCAGTCTCTTCTATTTGTTGGCGCAGCTTTTCGTCGAACAAATCGACATGGGCGATTCCGTTCCAGGTCACAATCCCTGCCACATGTGGGTTGTTCGCTCCGAATAAAATCGCATCACCGCCGCCCTTGCTGTGACCCAATACGTACAGCTTCGTTTTGTCCACATAATCGGGTAAAGGAAGCTCACCTGACAAAATCCGTTCCGTCAAGGCTTGTAAATCAGCCAATTCACGGGCATACGTATTGCGTCCGAATTTCTCCAGCTCGTCGAACTCCGTCAAGCTCTCGCCTACGCCATTGCAGCTAAAGTTAAAGCGAATCGTGGTAATGCCTTGCTTGGCCAGCTCATCGGCTACGTAAGGAAAACTTCCCCAATCCTTGAAGCCTTTAAAGCCATGGCAAAACAGCAGCAGCGGCTGTGCTGACCCTTGTGTTTCATCGGAGTGAATGTCTCCGCGCAGCGTCAACTCCTCATCGAGTGCGATTGAAAATGATTGCTTTTGCATGTGCTTTTCACCTCTTATGCTTTTTTTTATTATTATGCCGTGTCCCCCTCTTAAAAGAAACGAAAATACCAAAAAAAGAGACCTTCCTCTATGGAAGATCCCTCAGTCGGTCAGATTTCTCTTTATTAACGAGATACAACGCGTACTCCAACGGCCGTCGAACCGCCATCGCATATCTCTTGTGCTGACGCATCTGCTTGAAAATTTCTCTGCCTGGCTTCGGATTGATTTCGATAATCCAAACCTTCCCGTGAACATCAATCCCCAAGTCAAAGCCAAACTCCATCATCAGGCCGAAATGCTCTTCAATGCGTGTGACAGTCTTGATCGCGAGTTCCTTGCACTCCTGCACAATCTGCTCTGCCATTTCCTGACCAAATCGCTGGACCAAAAAAGAAACAGCAGGCAAAGCTGTTCCCCCTCCATGCAAATTCGAAGTAGACGATTGTGTCGGCCCAACACGAATGCCCATCCCGGTCAAACACCATTGACCCGTCCCGTCCTTTTGCACGAGCAGGCGAGCATCTACTGTTCGCTTGGGAACCAGCGACAACCGTAGCCCCTGCTGAAGAAAAAACTGCTCATCTCCGTTCTTCTCATACTTCATCCAATGCTCCAGCCGCTCGCACACCTCTGTGAGGGTCGCTAGTTTTTCGCAGCTTTTGGCTTGCTGCTTGGTCCTGCCATGCAAAAGGTAGCGACCTGCTTTTTTCTCCACACGCAAAATGCTTCTGCCACCAGAGCCGTTTGTCGGCTTGAGGTAAACCTGACGATGATCGTCAAGCATCTCGGCAAGCGTTTTTCTGTCGTACGGGAGTGTTTCGGGAAGCCAGAGCTGTAGCTCTGGATCTTGTATCAAAATCTGATGAACGACATATTTGTTCGAGAAGCGGTTATTCGCATAGCGAAACCAGTTTTGCTTGCGAAATGGCAAATAGGCACGATGCTTGGGCAGTGGATAGTAGCGATAACGGTCGATGACAATATCGGGCCAGGCAAAACGCTCTCGTCTCCACTTCGTGCCATTTGGTACATAACCGTTGATCCGCTTTTCTTCAAAATGGACATCTTGTGGGCTAAACAAAAAAACCTCTGCCCCCAGTTCTCTTCCTGCCTCTACCAGCCTTCGCAAAAAGCCCGGTTCGACAAAGCCTGATTCTCCTCGGTAGGTCAGTACGCCTATACGTTTTCTCACCGAAAGGCCACTCCCTCCCTTGTTCGATTTTCTAGCTAGCCTTGTATAGCTTATGGCTGAAAGCAAAAAAAGCGCCTTTGTCCTATGTAGGCAAAAGCGCATCTTTCATGAATTTTCCTATTGTTTACGTTCCAAATAGTGCAACGCTGTTCGTCCCAAGAGCTCACCTGCGATCAGCATGGCATCCTCGTCGATATCAAAACGGGGATGATGATGGGGATATGTCGCCAGTTTTTCCGGATTGCCTGCCCCTACGAACAGGTAAGCACCGGACACCTTTTCCAAGTAGTAAGAAAAGTCCTCGCCACCCATCAACGGTTTCATCGATTCCACACGATCAGTTCCAAATGCAGCAATCGCTGCTTCCTGTGCGATCGCCGTTTCTTTTTCATGGTTAATGACGGCTGGATACCCTCGCTCGTACACAACCGTAGCGCTGCCTCCCATCATGGCAGCCGTCCCCTCCGCAATTTCTTTCAAACGCTGCTCCGCACGATCGCGGACGTCTGCCAAAAAGGTGCGGACAGTCCCTGTCAAACGACAGCTATCTGCAATGATGTTCGTACTGTCTCCGCCATGGAACGTCCCCACGGTCACGACCACACTCTCTAACGGGCTGACGTTGCGGCTGGCAATCGTTTGCAAATGACCGACGATTTGTGAACCGATCACAATGGAGTCGACGGTTTCTTCTGGAACAGCACCGTGTCCCCCTTTTCCTTTGATCTCGATGGAAAAGTCGTCTGTATTCGCCATGAGCGGACCTGCACTAATGTACACCTTCCCCACAGGGAACATCGACCAGAGATGAACACCAAAGATCGCATCGACGCCATCTACAGCACCATCCTGAACCATTTGAGTAGCTCCGCCCGGATTCTCCTCTTCTGCATGCTGAAAGACAAAGCGAATCTCACCAGCAAATTGCTCACGATGTGCTGCCAAAACAGCAGCGAGTCCTAATAGCTGGGAAGTGTGCGCATCATGTCCACACGCATGCATGACGCCAGGTACGGTAGATTTATACGGTACCTCTTTTTGATCCTGAATCGGCAGGGCGTCAAAATCCGCACGCAAAGCGACGACCTTACCTGGGCGCCCTCCGCGCAAAACGCCGATGACTCCTCTACCACCAACTCCTGTGCGAACCTCATCAAAATGAAGTCCTCTCAATATTTCGGCAATAAGGGCTGGGGTCTTCTCCTCTTGAAAGGAAAGCTCGGGATGCTGGTGCAGATGACGCCTCCAGCTAATGATTTGCGGTTCCATCTCTTTGAGCAACTCTTTTAATTGTTCCTGCAAGGCCATGGTTCTTACTCCTCCCACTGGATGCACCATTCTTCTTCCATCATAACAGAATCATGGGCCAAATGGGGAGCTTGACTACTCCAGAGCAAGCATGCTGCGTTTTCGCTTTTCAAAAACCGCAAAGCTCGTATAGCCTACCCGTTTCAACTGCGCTCGCGCCTCGTCCAACTGCTGACCGACTTGATCAGGTGCAGTAGCGCTAGACGCCAAGGTGATGGGCACCTCGTTCTGGAACAGAATTTCCAGAAAACGATAGCTGGGGGAAAATTCTCGGAGCGGACTCGCCAGACCGTAGCCTGTATTAATTTCCGTCGCAATCCCCCTGCGTCCAAGAGCGCGGGCCACACGCTGATAATACGGCAATAGTGAAGTTTCATCCGGTCGCACACCAAACGATTTGATGCCATCGATATGGGCGATGACATCGAATAATTGCGATTCGATCGCCTGCTCCAGCTTATCAAAATAAAGACTGTACAAACCGATGAGCTCCTGTCTTCCAAACCGTTCTCGTGCATCCTGGATCGGATAGCCCCAGCCTTCCAGAAAATGTACGGACCCTATGCACACATCCCAAGGATATTGGTTGATGACATGCCGCAGTGTATCTTCTCCACCTGAAAAATAGTCCAGTTCAATCCCGACACGCAGCTCAATCCCGTCCTCCGCCCAACGAAGTCGCTCTTTTTGAAGGAAAACAACAAAGCTGTCCAGTGAGTCGTTTGCGACCTGACCGAGCCATCTGCGCTGCGCTGTCCCCAAGCGATCAGAGCCGATGTGCACATACTGTTCGTAGTACGGCCGATACTCAAGAAAACGATATAAGTGCTCCACCACGCAAACTTGCTGAATCCCCGCCTGTTTGGCGCGTAATCGATACAGTTCCAGCCAATCCCGTGAATACGGGCCTTGTTGAAGGCGTTCTGCCAACCCAGTGGTCAGCCTACTCGCCCATTTGCGGCTCCCCATCACTTCGTCGTGCTCCATGGGGGGACGCAATGATTCCGCTTGCGTGAGCAACCAGTCCAGCGAATACGGCCCTTCCTCCAGATGGACGTGAAAGTCAACCTTCATCCCGATCACCTCCTTGGGTTCGTCCCTGCTATTTTCTATCGTTTATATGCATGTGGGTCCATACATATGTCGAGTATTCACATGACGAACGACCTAGCACAAGAAGTGAAAAAAGAACAAAAAAATGCCTCAGTAACGAGGCATTTTCGCTTATTTGCTGTTTTTCCGCTCATACACGTAAAACGCATGCGGATGAACATTCTTCTCATCTACGATACCCTCACGCTTGTCCACCAAGGTATAGGCGTCAGGGTCCCATGCTGGGAAAAACGTATCGCCCTCTGTTTCTAAATCGATCTCCGTAATGTACAGACGATCAACGACATCGAGGAACTGGCGATAAATTTCCGAGCCGCCAAAGATGATGACATCGCCCATTGCGAGCACTTCTTCCTTCGTATGGACGACATCTACACCTTCAGGGTGAAAGTCCTGACTTCTGGTCAGAACGACATTTCTACGGTTAGGCAGTGGCTTGCCGATCGATTCGAACGTTTTGCGTCCCATGACGATCGTTTTGCCTGTCGTTAGTTCCTTCACATTTTTCAGGTCGGCAGGAAGGTGCCATGGCATGTCGCCATCTTTTCCGATGACTTGGTTGCGGGCATAGGCAACAATCAGGCTGATCATACGGCCACCTCGCCTTTGATGTGCGGATGGGATTCGTAGCCAACGATTTCAATATCTTCGTATTTGAAGTCAAAAATCGAAGTAACCGCTGGATTGATTACCAGCTTCGGCAGCGGTTTCGGCTCGCGAGTAAGCTGCAGCTTGACCTGCTCGATATGGTTGAGATACAGATGAGCATCTCCGATCGTATGAACAAAATCGCCCACTTCAAGCCCGGTGACATGCGCCACCATATGTGTCAGCAAGGCGTAGGAAGCAATATTAAATGGCACACCTAAAAAAGTGTCGCCACTGCGCTGATACAGCTGGCAGGACAGCTTGCCATTCGCTACGTAAAACTGAAACAGAAGGTGACAAGGCGGCAATGCCATCTTGTCCAATTCAGCCGGATTCCACGCGCTTACAATCAAGCGGCGAGAGTCCGGATTGCGTTTGATCTCCTCAATGATCCATTGAATCTGGTCCACTGTTTTGCCGTCGCGTCCAGTAAATGAACGCCATTGGCTTCCATATACCGGGCCCAAATCTCCGTTTTCATCGGCCCATTCGTTCCAAATCCGTACGCCGTTCTCCTGCAAGTAGCGGATATTAGTATCGCCCGATAAAAACCAGAGCAATTCGTGGATGATCGATTTCATATGCAGTTTTTTCGTGGTGACCATTGGAAAGCCTTCACTCAGGTCAAAACGCATTTGATGCCCAAAAACACTGGTCGTTCCGGTGCCTGTCCGATCCTCTTTTGTGACACCCTCATCCAAAATGCGCTGGCATAAATCCAGGTATTGTTTCATCGTCCATCTCCCCTTCCATCTCATCTATTTTACCTGACCCAGACGAAAATGAAAGATGAATGTCATGATATAATGAACTGGATAATTGTAGAAAGCAGGATTCGTGATGGATGGCATAACTTCTGTGGCTGTAAAGCCCTTATATAAACAAATAGCAGAGCAAATCGAGCAAAGAATCAGTAGCGGCGAATTCGGTCCTGGCAGCTTTTTGCCCTCGGAGCGCACGCTAGCCAAAGAACTGAACGTCAACCGTTCGACCGTCGTCGCGGCGTACGATGAGTTGCAAGCAGCAGGTATGATCGAGCGCATACAGGGAAGTGGCACCATCGTCAGCCAAGATATTTGGGGATTGGCACGGACCCGCGTTCCTAACTGGAGGCATTTGACCGAGTCAGGGTCGTTTCGCCCGAATTTACCGTTGATTCGAAAAATCCGTCGTCAAACACAGGAAAATGACCTGATCGATTTGGCAAGTGGTGAGCTCTCGACCGATCTCGTCCCCCATCAGACACTCCAGCAGCTCATGACAGCCGATGACTTCCCTGCTCATCTCGGCTATGAGCATCCGCAGGGCAATTGGGCTTTGCGAGAGACCTTGAGTCTCCATATGAAAAAATGGCGAAGCATCGAAGCACCTGCTACCTCAATCATGATCACGTCAGGAGCGCAGCAAGCTCTTCATCTCGTCGTTCAATGCTTGTTAAAGCCAGGTGATGCGGTTGCCATTGAGGAGCCGTCTTATTGTTATTCCTTGCCACTTTTTCATTCCGCTGGCTTGCGTACGTTCTCGCTGCCTGTTGACCGGGACGGAATCGACCCGAAGCACTTGGCCCAGCTACACCGCCAGCACCGCATCAAAATGGTTTTTCTCAATCCGAATTATCAAAACCCGACAGGGACACTGCTTTCAGTGGAGCGGCGCCAGGAATTGCTTGCTTTCTCCTATGAAAATGGAATTCCGATCATCGAGGATGATCCATACAGCTTGACCAGTTTTTCGAGCGAGCCCGTCCCAACCTTAAAATCGCTGGATCAACACGGAACAGTACTCTATATCAGCTCTTTGACCAAAATCGTAGCCTCAGGTCTGCGGATCGGCTGGGTCGTCGGGCCCTCTACTGTCATGGAAAGACTGGCCGATGCAAAACAGCAGTTTGATTTTGGACACAGCATTTTTCCGCAATGGCTGGCGAATCGCTTTCTCGGATCGCCCCAGTTTGCGAGTCACATCGATCTTTTGCAAACCGAGCTATCCTTGCGGCACGATCAGCTTGTTTCCTCGCTTCAAGACAAGTTCGGTGACCAAGTAGAGATGGTCGGTTCACAAGGCGGCATTCACCTGTGGTGCAAATTCAAAGGGGAATGGAACGGCGAACGTCTTCTTACCGAATCAGTCAAACGGGGGGTTGTCTTCGTTCCGGGACATCTTTTCGGAGCAGAGCAAGGATATGTCCGCTTCACCTTTGGCAGAGCTACTCTGGATCAGATCCCTGAGGCCGTTTCGCGCTTAGCGGATGCATTCGCGGCAAGTGGATGGGCAAAATAATCCCCAAGTGGATGGCAACATTTTTGTACGGTCGGTATATGATCGAAGTAAGCTACCGTATGCATCCTCGTGTATATCGAAGCAGGATGACTGTGCCATACAGAAAGGACGATTGGCTGTTATGAGTATTTTGCCTTTTATTATTGCGATTATTGTACTTGTTCTTATAGGGCTCGTCGCTACGATTAAAATTGGGATCAACCCAACCGAATCCAAAGAGCGGGGTTTTAAACAACGCTCCCGCAACCTGTTGATCATTTACGGCATCATTACGATCGCTCTGGTCATTGCACTGTCAGTCTTTCTCTACAACAACCTTTGATTAATTCCGAACGCAACATGACATAAATAAGACGCCGTCTGCCTTGTACAGGTATGACGGCGTTTTTGAATCGAAGGAAGACCTTCGTCATGTGTTTTTCGAAGATGATACCTCTATTACACGATTTTCCTCGCTACATTGGCTGCTTGTAGCCCCCGCTGTCCATTCACGATCTCAAAAATCACCTGCTCGCCTTCCTCCAAATTCCGGTAACCTGACCCCGTAATCGCAGAATAGTGTACGAATACATCAGGTCCTCCATCTCGCTCAATAAACCCATAACCCTTTTCTTTGCTGAACCATTTTACTTTCCCTTGAATCATTGTGTTTCCTCCCTGTAATCAGTGCAGCTCTTACGCTTACCCCATCATATGCGGATGCGAAGTCAGTGGATATACGGTAAAATAAATAAAGTAAAAATCGTCACGCCAGAAAGGAGTGAATCACATGAAAAAAGCATTGATTGTTGCATGCGCGCTGCTGCTCACTGCCTGCTCCGAAATATCCGAAGGAGTACAAACCGCCCAGCAAGCAGTAGAAACAGGTCAGCAAGCGATTGAGACAGGCAAACAGGCTGTCCAAGCGGGACAACAAGTTCTCGAAGCCGGCAAGCAACTAGCGGAGTCTGAAGTCGCCAAACAGCTGCAAACATACCTCCAGCAAAAATACGAATCCTCTGAGGCATTGCGTAATGCCATGTTCAGTGGAGATGGTCAGTTGCTCGTGGAAGAATTGCAAAAGACCGAGCTTGCGAACTTCAGCTTCTACAAATCTGACATGTTTGGTGTTGAATATACAGGCACACTCTCTGCCGATGGTACTTTCAAAGTGCTTAAGCATGATTTGAACAACCCAAGTGCGGAGCCTACTGTCGTAAAGGAATTCAAAGTAACACTCGACGGAAACGGTCAGGTTCAAGTTCAGTAATTTGGAAAACTTTTCAAGAAGGGCCTGCGATCATTTATCGTGGGCTTTTTCGTGTTATTAAAAAACTTTTTATTGAGTCTCTACAAAATTTTCTGTGTTTCCTTATAGATTTTTATATATGGGCATGATAATGTGTAAGATGTTCATATAAAATTCATAAATACTAAACACAACAAGAGGTGCTGCCAATGAATATGCTGCTCACGTCTATTATTGTGTACATGGCAGGTATGCTTTTAATCGGCTATTATGCCTACAAGCGTACCTCCAATCTGACCGACTATATGCTCGGTGGTCGATCGCTGGGTCCAACTGTAACCGCTCTCAGTGCGGGTGCATCCGACATGAGTGGCTGGTTGATGATGGGCCTCCCAGGCGCCATGTTTGCCCAAGGACTTAGTGCCTCCTGGATTGCTATCGGTCTGACTCTCGGAGCTTATGCCAACTGGCTGTATGTCGCTCCTCGCCTTCGTTCGTATACGGAGGTTGCCAACAACTCGATTACGATTCCTGCTTTTTTGGAAAATCGTTTCGGGGATGGGTCTCGGATGCTTCGTCTTGTCTCTGCGCTTGTTATTATGATCTTTTTTACCTTTTACGTCTCATCTGGTCTCGTTTCTGGAGGCGTGTTGTTTGAGAACACCTTCCACCTGAACTATCAAACGGGACTATGGATTGTCGGATTGGTCACCATTGCCTATACGCTGTTTGGCGGATTTCTCGCTGTAAGCTGGACTGATGCGGTTCAAGGACTCATTATGGTGATTGCTCTCATTCTTGTCCCGCTTGTAACCGTTCTCACAGCAGGCGGATTGGGTGAAACGTTTACTGAGATCCGTGCTGTTGATCCCTCCTTGCTCGATATTTTTAAAGGGACGAGCCTGCTCGGCATCATTTCCTTGTTTGCATGGGGTCTCGGTTATTTCGGACAGCCGCACATTATCGTTCGCTTTATGGCGATCACGTCCACGAGTGAGATCAAAAAAGCTCGCAGCATCGGTATGGGCTGGATGATTTTCTCCGTGGCTGGTGCCATGCTGACAGGTCTGGTCGGTATCGCCCTGTACTCCAAGCAAGGCTGGACGTTGAGCGATCCTGAGACGATCTTCATCCAGTTGGGGACGATTCTGTTCCATCCACTCATTACCGGCTTTTTGCTGGCGGCAATTTTGGCAGCGATCATGAGTACAATTTCCTCTCAGCTGCTCGTCACATCCAGCTCCTTGACTGAGGATATTTACAAAACCTTCTTCAAGCGATCTGCAACCGACAAAGAGCTGGTCACGATTGGCCGCCTGTCCGTATTACTCGTATCTGTTATCGCCTTCTTGCTCGCCTTGAATAAAAATGACACGATCCTCGATCTCGTCGGATATGCGTGGGCCGGATTCGGCGCTTCGTTTGGGCCTGTCATCCTGCTCTCCCTCTATTGGAAGCGCATGAACAAATGGGGTGCTCTCGCGGGCATGGTCGCTGGCGCGCTTACTGTCATCATCTGGACTCGTTTTGATGTGCTGAAGGACTTCCTCTACGAGATGGTTCCCGGCTTTGCCATTAGCCTGCTCGCCATCGTGGTTGTCAGCCATTTGACCAGCAAGCCTTCGAATGAGGTAACCGCTCAGTTTGATGAGTACCAAAAAAGCATGAAATAATCCTTACCGATAAAAGCCAAGCAGCCAATGCGCTGGACAACTTGTCCACGTCATAGGCTGCTTTTTTCTGTTGAAACTATTTGAGACCCTCATCGTAAATCATCCATAACCTCGAAAAAAGGAGGGGCAAAAAACTGATGATGATGATGTCTGGCTTGATTATTGGCGTATCCCTTTTGATTTTTGGCATGCTCGGGATGGCTTGCTACCGCTTTTTTATCCAAAAGAAACCAGTCGAGCATTACTACACCCCGCTAGATCGCGTGTTCGGGCAAACGCCAGTGGAATTCCATGAGCAAAAGATCGAGAAAAAAGAATCAGAGGAAGAAGAAGGTGACGACAAGGATAAGAACGAGAAGATTTGGCAAATGCGAAGATCATAACGAAAACCAAGCTTCTGCCAAACGGCCGATTCCTACCTCAATGTCTTGTTCCTCCACTCCACCAAACCCAACAATCATTCGCGGGCGTGCATTCGTCGGATCATTGGCCCAGTTATGGCCGCTCGGATACACCCGAACATCTGCCACACGCGCCAGCTCGACCAGCTCCTTCTCTGTACGGGAAGTGTCCACCTCGAGTAAAATATGTAGCCCTGCTGACTGTCCCAATACGCGTACTTCCCGGGGCATGTAGTCTGTATCGCCCGAAGCAATGCATCATGCTTGCGGTGATAGACCGTTCGCATTTTTCGGACATGCTTTTCCCAGTAGCCCTTTTGCATGAACAACTGCATGCTCCGCTGCAAATGGCGGGAAACTGGAGAAGGATACGCCTGAAATGATTCCAAATATCGCCCGAGCAACTGCCTCGGAAGTACCGTATAATCCAAGCGAAGTGCTGGAGAAAATGCTTTGGAAAAATTGCCGATATAAACAACGCATCCGTCCCGATCCATTCCTTGCAAAGATGGCGTAGGGTGTACATTGTAGCGGAATTCGCCATCGTAATCATTTTCGATGATGATTCCGTTCTTTCTCTTTGCCCATTGCAGCAATTGCTGACGCTGACCGACTGGCATGACCATCCCATATGGAAATTGATGGGCAGGCGTTGTGTACACGACCGTTGCTTCGCTTTTCTCCAAAGCTTCAATGGACAGCCCCTCTTCCGCAAGCGGAATTGGTACGACTTCGTAGCCATGATGCGAAAAGACGATTCGTGCATCTGCATATCCTGGCTCCTCGATCGCAACCACACGATGCCTATCTGCCAAGAGCAGACATAAAAAGCTGAGAGCCTGCTTTGAGACTCCCACGGCTAA
>NZ_PXZM01000078.1 GCF_003013395.1 Brevibacillus fortis
AGTTATGATCCCCTTTAGGTAGACAGAAAAAAGAGCGCAACGTATTCTGTCATTGACGGGGGGGAGATTTCAATGGGGAACATCCAAAAAACGTATGATGTAGCGTTTAAGAAAAAAGCAGTGGATTTTTATCTGAAAACAGGTATGGGATATAGAAGGAGCGGAAATGAATTAGGAATTGATCCGACGATGTTACGTCGATGGGTGAATCATTTCCAAAAAGAAGGGATAGCTGGACTGGAAGAAAAACGAGGAAAAGTAAGGGGGATTGGTGTAGGGAGACCCAAAGTAAGACCAGAGGATCCAGAGGCAAAAATCAAAAGGCTGGAAGCAGAAAATGCATTACTAAAAAAGCTTTTAAAGATGTAAAAGGTGGGATGGAATCAGTACCTTACAGTAAGCGATTTACTCTCATTGAAGAGCTGGCTAGGAACGGATATAGCATTCTGCTTTTATGTCAACTAGCCCAAGTCTCCAGAAGTGGCTATTACAAATGGATAAAGAGAAGAGAAACGATTACTCCCCATCAACTAGAGGACAAACAAATCAAGAGAAGTATTACAGAATGCCAAAAAGAAGTAAAGGGGATTTACGGGTATCGACGGGTGAAGATATGGCTGGAGAAAAAATCCCCTTTACCGATCAATCACAAACGAATCCAACGTTTAATGAGCGAAATGCAAATGCAAGCCGTTATTCGTAAGAAGAGGCCTTACTATGGTAAAAAAGAAGCGTACGTCGTTTCAGGAAATCTGCTAAACAGGGCATTTCAAGCTTCCCGTCCAAATGAGAAATGGGTAACGGACATTACCTATCTCATTTTTAACGGGCAAAGGCTATACCTGTCTGCGATAAAAGACTTATATAACCATGAAATTATTGCGTACCAGATAAGCCGGAATAATGATATCAAATTAGTACTCGATACGCTCAACCAAGCGAAAAAGAAACGAGATGTGAAAGGAATCCTCCTGCATAGCGACCAAGGATTTCAGTACACATCCCGTCAATATAATCAACTTCTTAAGAAACACAAGATAACACCCAGCATGTCTAGAAAAGGAAACTGTTGGGACAATGCAAGCATGGAGAACTTCTTCAGTCACTTCAAATCGGAATGTTTTTCACGCTATTCTTTCCGAACAGCTAAGGAAGTAAGACATGCTGTAAAGGAATACATCCACTTTTATAATCATGAACGCTTTCAACAAAAATTAAATAACCTAAGTCCATATGAATATCG
>NZ_PXZM01000079.1 GCF_003013395.1 Brevibacillus fortis
GTTTCCCCGCGAATCCCTTCGGAGCGGAAAGTACAAACTTCCCAGTGGGACGGAGCCTGGAGCCTAGACTGGAAATATTCTTCTCTTCACCCCAGCTACATAGAAATCCACGCTTTCTCAAAATATTGTCTACTTTGTCTCCCATTCGACAATATCTCCTAAAGTAAAGAGAATAGATTTCGTTTAAGATAGTATATATTGGTATTTTTGTAATTCTTTTACTCAACATTGGCATCTACTCGATGATCGTTTCAAAAACCACATTTACCACTTTCATGAAAGGTTGATGCAAATGTTTAAGAAAGCCTTGGTCATCCTAGCATTAGGTTCAGTTGTCGCTGTACCAAATTTAGCTGCAACAGCCCAAGGGGCAGCTTTGCCTTTACAGGAAAAGGCGGCTACCTACGCAACAAATGGTACCCAGAAAGATTGGAAAAAGAAGGATGGACTTACAAGCCCAAATAAAGCATTTGGCGAGGAAATCTGGGTAATGTTAGGCTCACCTATTCCATCCGGATGGGTTGTGATCAGAAGTTCAGGAAATATGAACTTGATTAAGAATGTTAACAATGCTCCTTCTGGTTACGAAGTTTGGGTAATGCTTGGCTCTCCTATTCCTGACGGATGGGTTGTAACCAGAAGTACGGGAACTATGAACTTCATCCGAAATCTCAATAATGCTCCTTCTGCTCAAGAGGTATGGGTAATGCTTGGCTCCCCTATTCCGAACGGATGGGTCGTAACGAGAAGTACGGGAACTATGAACTTCATCCGAAATCTCAATAATGCTCCTTCTGGTCAAGAGGTATGGGTAATGCTCGGCTCCCCTATTCCTGACGGATGGATGATTATCAGATCATCGGGAACAATGAACCTGATCAAACGCATTGGCTAAACAGAACAATTAGCTAACCGCATTCATCTAGTAGACAAGCTGACGTCGAAGCTCAATCGACATCAGCTTGTTTATTTTCTGTTCTCTTTAGAAAACTTCAAAGCTCTTTCTGTGTTATCCGATTTTTAAAAGCTCTAAAAGAATGAAGAATCGCATCCGTTCCGCTAGAGAAGAATATTTCCAGACGTAGCGACTTGTGGAGTCCTACCGAG
>NZ_PXZM01000008.1 GCF_003013395.1 Brevibacillus fortis
ATCTAACGGGTAACAGTTCAATCTAATGGTGCTAGGGCTTTTTTTCGCCAATATTTAGGGGGAAACACTTAAGTGCAAAAGGAAATTATCCGATAAAGATAGGGAGAATTACATTGTCCCATTAATAGTGCGGGACACATAAGAGGTTTCAAAAATAAACGGAGAGGTGAAAATATGAACAAGTCCTATCAACAATTCCGTCGTTGGCTGGTAATGTGCCTGACGATGATGCTGATTGTTACAGGTGTTTTGCCAGCGGTACCAGCTTTTGCGGCGCTGGGTTCTAATTGGAATACTACGTCAGGTATTAAGACACCACCATCTAGCTATGTCATCAGCGGGGGTGGCACAAGTTATAGCGACCCGATTAAGACAAAATCCAAATTGGTATACCAAGTCGAGCTTTTCTACAAGGATGCCACTAAAAATGGCCAAGGCTTTGATGTTTTAATTGATAATGTTCCACTTCCGAACAATCAACTATTTGTAAACGAAAAAATTACACTGCCTGATTTTCAACTGAATAGCAGTGGAGCAGTAACAAAAGTTACAGTGAGGCCAAAAGTAACGGTGGATCCAACGAACGATACAGCAGAGATTTACTTCCAGTACACACCAACCCCTGCTGCTCCAGGAACAGGTCCGCTAATTTTTGATAACGCCGGAGCGGGTAAGCATCAAAGTGACCCTATCAAGGTAACAAATCGAACAGTAACGAATTTGAAATACAAATATACTGTCTCATCCGCAGTGGATAAATCTCAAGCTGTCGAAGTTCAGGTAAACGGAGTAACCGTTCGAACTGTAACCGGTCCTGGAGGTACCTTGCCAGATATCGATCTATCTCCTGGTCTGAATGCGGTTCAGTTGTTTGCACCGAATACAGGAGAACGTGCCATTGTATATTACGAGTACAACTCACAGAACAGCCCGATCTCCATTACCAACTTCTCTGGAGGAACGACAGCCTATACCCCAGTAATTTATGGGGACTCTACTATTACCTTGATTGGTACGTATGGAAGTGGAGTAACGGGAAGCAGCTTGCGACTGAAGCTGATTACGAACAACGGCAGCTCCATTCAAGACTTAGCCAACACTGCACCAGCGATTAATGGTAGCACTTTTACATTTAATAACATCAGCTTGAAGCCCGGTCTGAATCAGATCGCTTTTTACGAAAAGGTAGGGAATGTAACCAAAGAGCACTACCAGTTCTATGTTCAATACAACAACACACCGCTTGTTAGTGATTTGAAAGTAAATGATACACCACTGAACGATCCGAATGTCAACACGAGTCCGACTTATATCACGGTTCCATCGCTCAACCGTCTGAATTTGAATCTGGACGGGAAAGCGCTAAATGCAGATACCGTTGAAGTAAAAAACCTGCGTACAGGTGATGTAGTTAAAACACAGGTGAACCGTACAGGTTCATTTGGATTGAGTGTACCATCCCAGCTTGGCGAAAATACTTTGGAAATCAGAGTCTTTAACCAAAACAAAGAGGTAGGTACCTTTGTCCGCAAGCTGTTGGTCACCACTACATCCTCTGGAAGCTCGGATCAATTTTATAAAGTAATGTTGGGGGCAGTTCCACTTTTGCCTAACCAGCAAGCGACGATATCAGGTCCTTCTTCTTCTTCTGCCATGGAGTTGAATGGCGCTGCACTGTTAAAATTTGTAGACATTGCTGGTGAACAACAGTTCCAGGAATTCAAAATTACGATCTCCGAGGGTGCGACGAAAAAAGAATACAAGAATGCCGACGGGGTAACCTTTACACCGATTGGCAACCCGCAAAGCGGATTTACGGAATATGCGGTAAAAATGTCGGTGCCAGCGGGTAGCTTCGTAGACGGTAAAACGTACAAAGTATCTTTGAGCTATCAATACCTGACAAAGGCTTCAGATAATACTGTAACGTCTCCATCGGGTTTCATTAATGTTGCGAATTACGAGTACGAATTCAAATACTTGGATAGCACCAAGCCGAACATTTCACAAGTGATTAATTTGGCAAACGCACAAGTATTGTCTCCGACGACCGCGAATACAATCGTCACTTCTCCGTTGGAATTGAAGGTAGTTACGAAAAATATACCAGATCCAAACACTGCAAAGATCACCTATAACGGACAGGAGTTAACTTCAGGAACAGACTATGTAATTTCGTCTGGGACAGGAGAATTCACGCTTACTCTTAAAAAGCTGCCCCAGGGTCAAGGGAAACTGGTGATTGGATATACTAGTGGAGCGGGTTCATTATCTGCTGCTTACACCCTGGATATACGCATTACCCCATTTGCTCAAATCACCTATGTAGATGCAACTGGACAGGTACGCAGCTTTGAAGATGGATATCAAGTAAAGAGTGAGAATGATATCCGCAATCTCGACGGGAAAGTGTATAACTATGTATTGAAGGGCGGTACGCCAAGTAATATTGAGGCAACCTTAAATGGTGCGAAAATCACTATTTCTGATGTCGATACAAACAAAGGTACCTTCCTTATCGCTAAAGATCAGCTCGCTTACAAAAAAGGCAACAACGTCCTGAAAATCACCTTGAAAGACGATCCACAAACAGTTTTCACCTATAATGTTTCCTACAACTCATCCAAGACGCCATCTGTAGAGGATGTGAAGCTGGAGATCATCTCCAATGGTAAAACTGAAGAGCTAACCAAGAAAGCTGGAGATGCATCCTATAAAACCGGCGCTAACTTCTTGACCAACTTGAGCTTTACAGTAAATGACGCAACACATGTTTACATCGAAAAGAACGGGAAACGTATCAATGATTTCCGTTACAAGAGTGGGGATTGGGAACAAGATACGACGAACCAGGAATACGTAAAAGCGCGCCTCGAAGCGGCGTTGAATAACGATTTGGAAGACTTGTTCGATGAGCACAACATTGATTCACAGTCTCGTTCCCGATTTGAAGGAAAGATGACCACGAAGAAATATGGCGATCTTGTTGAAGAAGTGCAAGATGCTGTGACTGATGCCAAAGAACAGGAACAGAAACTGGCCCTCTTCCCACTTACGTTGAAAAAGGGTGGCACAACGGTCTACACCATCGTAGCCGAAGATGACAATGGTACTGTCATTCGCTATGACATCAACATCGATCAGAAATATTCCAGCTGGGAAGTTCTGTCTCCAGTAAAAGCAAAAGAAAACGATCCATACGTTATCGTAAATAGCAACAGTGCAGTTGTGAAAGTGTTTGCGGAAAATGCAGACAAAGTATTGTTCGGCAAAACAGAGGCAAAAGTGACCAATACAAGCAACCCTGACTTCTATTACGATGACGATCAAGGGAAAACAATCCCTGAGACTTACTATGTCTTTACATCTACAGTTCCACTTAAAAAAGGTCTAAACACAATAAAATTCTCGGTCGTGGTAGGCGATAGCACCTATAAAGACGAAATCAAGATCTACAATGCGAGCTCAACTGTAAATGGTGCAGAATATCGCGATGTATTAGGAAAGAAAACTGCTTTTAGTGTGTTTGATAAGCAATTTGAGCTGAAGTTCCCGAAAGGTACCGTATTGCTGTCACCAGATGACAGCCGTGCTGGTCAAGAAGTGAAGAATCCAAACGGAGATATTTTTGTCGATGTACCTCTTTACTTCGGTATGGCTGACCGGACAACAGGACAAATATCCATCGACGAGGATAATCTGGAAGAACGACTGGTATTGGAAGCAAACTTTAACTATGCAAGTCCCCTGTACTATGTAGATGCAGGTGATACAGAAGCTCCGGGTGGTCGCGATCCATACTTCGATGAAGGCGATGCGGAAGACTTCAAGAGCCGTTGGCAAGACAATCTGGTTCCTAGCCTTCGCGGTACACTTACCATCAAATACGATCCATCCATCGTAAACGCAGCGAATAACATCCTGACGGTTTACTACCACAATGGGGATGAATGGAAAAATATTGGTGGCGTAGTGAGTACAAGCAAAAAGACTGTTACGGTGCCGTTTGCTGGTTTTGGTTATTACATGGTCATGAAAACGAGAGAAACATACGATGATGTTATTCGACATGATTTCGCTCGTGATGCAATTGAAACGCTGTACGCCAAAGGAATCATGCCAGCATATAGCGGAAGCAGCTTTGGGGCTAACCGTGACATGACTCGCGGCGAATTTGCAACGATGCTGGTCAAATCGATGGATTTGCCAATTAACGCTGGACCATATCGGGATAGCAACGAGCGCGATCCGTTAGAACCAACCTTTACCGATGTTCGTCCGAATCGCGATTCGTGGGATTATCAGTACAAATACATCGAGACAGCTGCACGTGCAGGGATTATCCGTGGAAAACAACCAGGCTACTTCCGTCCAGATGAAAATCTTACTCGCGAAGAAGCTGCAATCATGATCTCACGTGCACTTAATCTCAAATTGGGTACACTCGATGCATCCAAGGTGGCTTTGAACAAAATGTTCTCAGATGCCAAAGACGTTAGCTACTATGCAGCTCCATCCGTACTTGCTGTCAGCAAGGCGAAGCTGATGAACGGCGAAATAGATAATCCAGGTGAGAAAAAGTCAACCTATAGCTTCAAACCAACTAATAACCTGACTCGTGCTGAGATGGCTGTCATCACTATTCGTGTCATGGTCCAACTCAAAAAACTGCCTAAGCAGTAAGCCGAGATATTTCGCCATATATAATAGAAGAAAAGCTGAAGAGGTCATCGCCTCTTCAGCTTTTTTCATTGAGAAATTACTCTTCTTCCACATCTCCAACCGCGTCTACAGGAACCTCCACATATTCCTTTTCCCCGAGCACGATCTGAGCTTGTCCATTCGTCAAATCAACCATCCGTGCAACAAACTCATCCTGCTCACCCTCAGGGATCAGCACATGTGCAGTCACCTTGTCTGTGAAATCCGTACCACTCACGCGATGTTCACCTAGACGCAGCTCGTTTTCCACCTTGCCCCACCACGTATAGTCCACGCTGACAGAGATTGTCTGATGGAGCGTGTGTACCACGATCTTCGCGGCCTTTAATGCAGTGACGGTTCCAGCTGTATAAGCCCGAACGAGTCCACCAGCTCCCAGCTTGATTCCGCCGAAATAGCGAGTGACGACCACGACCGTATCCTTCACGCCGTTTTTCTTGATGCATTCCAGGATCGGCTTGCCTGCCGTACCGCTTGGCTCTCCGTCATCACTTGAGCGCTGAATCTGATCGTTTTCGCCGATGACAAAGGCAGAACAGTTATGGGTAGCGTCCCAGTGCTTCTTTTTTATCATCGCGATAAACGCTGTCGCCTCTTCCTCAGTGGTAACCCGCTGGGCATATCCGATAAAACGGGAGCGCTCAATAACGATATAGTCCTCACCGTAGCCAGCGATGGTTTTGTATTGTGTAAGCATCGTACAATCACCTCAAGAAAAGGATAGCATGCAAAAGAATTGTTGGCGAACACTGAAATGTTTTTGACACATAATCGTAGTACTCTATATAGCGCTTCTGGAATAAAAAAGGAAAGGGAGGAGCTGCTTATGATTCCCTTATGAAAATGCTGGTATGGCATAATTTTGCGTGTGAGAAGGATAACTCTGTGATATAGTGATCTTGGGACAAACCACATATTTAACGTGGTTAATAATTTTATGCTCAATATAAAATGAAGGAGTGGAATTCAGTGAATTTTCCATATTCGAAAAAGAAATGGATGTCTATCAGTTTGGCGGCATTATTAACAACAGCACTTGGCGCAGGAACCTTGACGGCATCTGCGAATACAGGCTCCGATCAAGCAAAGGCACCTACGACTGTACAAGCATCTAACGATAAAGTAGCAGCTGAGGCAGGTAAAGATAATGTATCAACCCCAGATGCTGCTGCAGAAGAAGAATTGACACTGGACAAAGCGATTGAACAAGCTTTCAAGACCAACGTCACATTGCAAAATGCTCGTCTGGATGCGAAAAATGCAGATATTAACAATTCGATCACCTATAGAAGCACAGCACAAATGACAGCAGATATGCTGGATTCCTTGGATGCAGCGCAAGCAAAGTTTGTGAGAAGCGCCCAAAGTGAAATGACCAAAAAGCTGAATGCCCTCGCTGTTAAGACTACAGAAGGAAAAATCAAACTTGGCGCACAAGATGCCTATTACAAGCTGATTTTTGCTCAGGATGACCTGAATTTGAAAAAACAAAGCTTGGCTCGTGCAGAAGCACAACTGAAAGTAGCCAAGGCTGCATTTGATGTGGGAACCAACGCGAAGACAGACGTTCTTGAGGCAGAAATGGGCGTGGCAGGTGCAAAAGCTCAATTGACGACTGCGGAAAACAACTTGGAAATTGCCGTAATGGATCTGAACGATTTCCTTGGCGTTGATCTGCAAAAAGAATGGAAAGTCGTCTCTGCAAATAAACAAATGGCTCCAATCTCAATCACCATGAAAGAGGCGGAGAAGCAGGCTCTCTCTAAACGTTTGGAGATTACCAAAGCAGAAGAAGAGCTCAAGCTGGCTGAATTGAATGTGAAGCTGATCGCCGAGTATACTGCGGCGTCAACTCTCTCCGGTCAACAAGCTCGCAACAACGTCGAGAAATCGCAGCTTGCCATTGATGAGGCAAAACGTACTGTTTCGAAAGACGTTGCACAGGCATACTTCAACCTAAAGGCAGCTCGCGAGGCGATTGACTTCCAAAAAGCAGCAAAAGATTCTGCAGCTGAGAGCTATCGTTTGAAAAATTTGCGTTATGAAAATGGACTCGCGACGACTTTGGAAGTAATTCAATCAGAAGAAGCATTGTCTACTCGTGAGAACGAGTACCAAAAAGCTGTCCTGTCTTACAACTTGGCTGTCGTAAACTTTGAAAATGCATTAGGGAATTAACTCGATTGAAGCAAGATTTGTAAGCTCTTGAACCAAATTGGAAAAAGGTTCAGTCGTGACAGCCCGCCATATGTCCCCTATAATACGGATTGTGGCGGATGTCACTTCGTACATAATGGACAGGTGAATAACGAACCACGAAAAAAACTTTAATTTTTTTTCGAAGGCGCCGCAACTTTTGATTCGCTCAGGCGTTTAATAGGATGTCACACGAAAAACGGGGAATTGTGTAAAAAAGATTCACGAATTCTAGCAGTTGTGTTACACTAGTGATTGTTGCATTTTACACAATACTGAATATACTAGAGATTTTTAACACAAAAAGCGAGGCTTTCCTGCGAAAGGAGGTGACACGCGCTTGCAGGATTCGGGCTTTAAAAAGAAAGATAGATTAACAACAAATATTCCCCAAGAACAATTTGTTTATACTAGAGGAGGAGAACACAAGGTTATGAAAAAGGTCGTTAACAGTGTATTGGCTAGTGCACTCGCACTTACTGTTGCTCCAATGGCTTTCGCAGCAGAAGAAGCAGCAACTACAGCTCCTAAAATGGACGCTGATATGGAAAAAACCGTAAAACGTCTGGAAGCTCTTGGCCTGGTAGCAGGTTATGGCAACGGCGAATACGGTGTAGACAAAACTATCACTCGTGCAGAGTTCGCTACTCTGATCGTTCGCGCTCGCGGACTGGAGCAAGGTGCGAAATTGGCACAATTCAGCAATACTTACACAGATGTAAAATCCACTGATTGGTTTGCTGGTTTCGTAAACGTAGCTTCCGGCGAAGAAATCGTAAAAGGTTTCCCGGACAAATCTTTCAAACCACAAAACCAAGTTACTTATGCTGAAGCAGTAACTATGATCGTTCGTGCACTGGGTTATGAGCCAGCAGTTAAGGGTGTATGGCCTAACAGCATGATCTCCAAAGCTTCCGAGCTGAACATTGCTAGAAGCATCACTACTCCTAACAATGCAGCAACTCGTGGCGACATCTTCAAAATGCTCGACAACGCTCTTCGCGTAGACCTGATGGAGCAAGTTGAATTCGGTACTGACATCCGTCATGAAATCACGAAAGAAACTCTCCTGACTAAATACCTGAAAGTTACTGTACGTGACATGGAATGGGCTCAAGAAGCTGGCAACGACAGCGATGACCTGCCATTGGTAACTAACGTACCAGCTATCGGTCTGGGCAAAATCAAAGCTAACGAAGTTACTTTGAACGGTAAAGACGCTGGTATCGGTAACACTACTTACAAAGTAGCTGACGGTATCAACGCTAACGATTTCGCTGGTCAACACGTACAAGTGTGGATCAAAGACGACCGTGAAGACGTAATCGTTTGGATGGAAGGTTCCACAGACGAAGAAGTTATCATGGACCGCCTGAGCGAATTCACTCTGAAAGGCAAAACTTTGGAAGATCCAAAAGATCTGAGCAACTCTGATCTGGCTGATCTGAAATTGGAGTTGGATGCTAGCGGCAAATCCTACCGCTTCAACAAAAACTCCCAAGTAACTTACAACTTCACTCGCTTCAACGATCCAGTTGATGGTTTGAAAGAAATCATCAAAGACAACGCTGATGGCAGCTTCACATTTGGTGCAAAAGTTGTTCTGGACAACAATAACGAGATTGCTTACATCCACGTTATTGACGACCAATCCATGAACAAAGAAGACGAAGGCGTTAAATACGGTTCCGAAGTTATCTCCAAAATCGATGCTGAGAAGAAGAAAATCACGAACCGTGATAACGACAAGTTCAACGAATTGGAAGACAAAGAAGAAGGTAAAGACTTCTTGGTATTCCTCAACGGAAAACCATCTAAATTCAGTGAGCTGAAAGAAGGCATGGTTTACAGCGTATACTACGCTGATGGCGACGAAGACAAACTGCTGGTATTCGCTACTGACACAGTAGTAGAAGGTAAAGTAGACAAAGTTGTTAGCCGTAACAACAACGACTACCGCCTGACTATCGGCGACAAAACATACCGCGTTTACGAAGGTGCTACTTTCTCCGATGACGGTAACAAAGATGTTCAAGACATCGACAAAGACCACTGGGATCTGGTTGACAGCTTGGACGACGAAACAGTAAAACTGTACCTGGATGCTTCTGGTCGTGTTCGTCACATCGAAACTAAGGATGCTATCGACGATCGCAAACAAAAAGCAATCATCACTCGTGGAGCAGTTTTCAACTCCAGCAAAGACACTTATGATTTCCGTGTGCTGACTCAAAAAGGTAAAGAAATTACTGTTTCCCTCGAAGCTAAAAACATCTATGACTTCGATGGCAAAAACTTCTCCAGAGATGGTAAGAATGAAGATGATCTGGAAGAGATCCTGGTACCTAGCAAAGACAAAGACACTTTGCTCGTACAAGTAACTCTTGATGCAGATGGCAAACCAGGTAAAGTTGAATTCTTGAAACCTGTAAAAGTTGAACAAGAATCCGGCAAAGCTTGGGATGACCTCGCGGATGAAGACGACGACATGGTTGGCGACTACGAAGTTACTGACAAAACAGCTGTCTTCAACATGACTGGTAAGTTGGAAGAGAGCAGCAAACGTAAAGAACTGAAAAACGCTAAAACTGCGAAGTTCAAAGACGTTGCTGACGAAAACGACCTGTCCGTAATCTACACTGTAAACGATAAAGACGAAGTAGAAGCAATCTTCGTTGTTGAAGGTGACGGTCTGTCTGGTGACGCTCTCTACGGTCAAGTGATTGACTTCGGTCGCTCCGGCGGTAAAGACACCATCAAAGTATGGGTTAAAGATGGCGACAAAGTTGTTGAGAAAGAATACAAACTGGATGGCGATCAAGACGATCTGAAAGATGACGACATCCGTCGTAACGACTTCATCGCATTCACATTGGATTCCAACGACGAAGTTATTGTTGACGATGTAGTTGAAGTAGTTAACAAAAATTCCAAAGGCATGCTCGCAGAAGTAACTGACGAAAAAGGCCTGAAAGATGCAAACATCGACAAATTGATCGTTGGTTTGGTTGATGATGTAAACAAAGACACCATCACTTACAAAGATGCTGATGGCAACAAGAAGAAAGCTAGCATCAAATCTGCTACAGCTTACTTCGATCTGTTCGATGACCTCGGTGGCGTAGATAGCGTAAACGAAGGCGACTACATTGTAATGATCGACAGCGCTGACATTTCCGGTACGAAATACGACTACGTTCTGATCGTTTCCGACGAGAAGACAGTTCGTAAAGACGACCTGGAAGATGAAGCAGAAGCATTCTTGAAGCAAGAGCCAACTGAGCCAAAACCAGGTGAGTGGGATGCAATTGCTTCCAAACTGACTGGTAAATACGTAGAAGCTGGTGCAGGCATGAAAACCCTGGCTGTTACAGCTAAATTGAATTCGGGTGTTAAAGAATCCGATATCGAGAAAGTTGAACTCTACGTAAATGGTTCTAAACTGCCTCAAGAAGATATCAAACTGTCCATCAAAGATGGCGAGATCTATGTAGAAGCTATCGCTGAAGGTAAAGTTAACAGCAGCACTCTGAAAGTTACCGGCACAAATGGTAAGACTGACGAAGCTTCTGTAACTTACAACGAAGCGTAAGATTACTCTTCAGTAGTAACTATATTTACAAGTGTAGTATAGAGGGGGGATTTTCCCCCTTCTGTACTACATACCCTATTAAAAAGAGAACTTCCTATCAAACATACGGAGGGGTAGTACGTGAATAAAAAAGTAGCACTTTCAGTTCTTTCTACTGCAGTAGTAGCTAGCATGGCAGCTTCTGCATATGCTGCACCACAAGCTGGTGTTTATGTTGGCGGAGATGTTAAAAAGTTTTACTCCACAACAACTTTGTTGAACCTGACTAAAGAAGCAAAAGCTCAATACGCAAAAGATCTGCGCGTTGGATCTGACAACCTCGTGTTCGTACACATCAACGGAAAAGGTGCTTTCTTCTCCGAAATCATCAAAGATGGTAGCGCAGCTGCTTTCGCGCAACCACTGAAAAAATCCGACTTCGTTGACCTGTACAATGTAGTTAAGCCAGATGGCACTTCTACTGAAACTGTAGATGCTAAAGCTAAAGTTGATGGCGACACTCCAGGTGAACTGAAAGTTGAATCTGTAAGTGCTGCTAACGGCTCTCAAATCGTTATTAAGTTCAACCAAAAAGTTGATAAAGCTACCGCTGAGGACGTAGGAAACTACTACCAAAACGGAGCTAAAATTACAACTGCAGATGCAACTCCAGTTATTTCAGAAGATGCAAAGTCCGTTACTTTGACTTTTAAAGCTTCTCAAGCTGCTAAGTCCTTCACATTTGGAGTTAAAGATGTGAAAACTGAAGATAAAAAATCTACAGTAACTGAATTCTCCAAAACGGTAACTTTTGAAGACACTGTTGCTCCAACAATTACTAAATCGGAGTTTGCTGTTACCGGCGATCTGGTAATTACTTTCTCTGAGCCATTGAAGGCTGGTCCTGCAATTGTTCGTGTTAAAGGTACTCCTGTAGCTGCTTCTGTAACTGCTGATGGTGATACTAAAATTACTATTCCTGCTGCTGCATTGACTGCTGCAGGTGTGACTGTTGCTGGTGGTGAATCTGCTGCAATTTATGTAGCAAGTGTTAAAGACTTGTCTAACAACGATATGGCTATCTTTAACGGAACTGTTACAAAAGTAGTAGATAATACTAAACCTACAATTACTTCTGTAACTCAAGTTGGGCAAGACACCCTGCGTGTTGTATTCAGTGAGCCTCTTGGTACAGGCGATGCTGCTCTTGTAGATGGTGAGTTTAAGTTCCTTAAAGGTTCTGCATTAAACGGAACAGCCAGCGTTGTTACACTTTATGCTGCGGACGCAACAGGTAAAACTTATGATGTAAAGTTCGCTGATGCTGAAATCTATGGTGCTACTCCTACGAACACAGCAACTGTAACTCTGCTTCTTGCTAAAGATCTAGTAAAAGATGCTTCTGGTAACGGAATTGAGCAATTTACTCAAACCTTCACCTTCAGCGCTGACAAAACTGGTCCTGCATTTGTTTCTTCTAAAGTAGCTGATGATAAGAAGTCCGTTGAGCTTACTTTTGACGAAGCATTTAAAGGCGCTGCTGGAGACGTAAGCGAAGCGAAAATCGTCATTACAGATGCTAATGGTGTTCGATTTAATGCAGAAGATGCAACTACGATCGGAAAAGCTGGCCCGGGTAACGAAAAAGTTCTTGTGGTTAGCTTTACTGCCGGTGGAGTTATTCCTGATGGAGTATACACCATTCAATTGCAAGCTGGTGCTGTTAAGGATAATTTCGACAACCTCAGCTCTGTAGCTTCGACTACTGTAACTGTTGGTTCTGGTTCCGATACTACAAAACCAGTTGCAACTCTTGACGGTGCTTCCACTGTAAACAAGTTTGTTGTTTTCTTTGGTGAGGAAGTAACTGCTTCTGCTCTTGCGGTAGCTAATTACAAACTTGATGGTGCAGCACTTCCAGCTGGAACTACAGTTTACTTCACTGATACTGCGAAAAACAAAGTTGCTATCGAACTGCCTGCTGGTTCTGTAAACTTCGGAGCTAATCCAGATGGTTCTGATGCTCTGTTGAGCGTTAGCAATGTAGCTGATAAAGCAAACAATGTTGTTAATGCAACTAACCTGACTGTAAAAGTTGCAGATAACACTCCAGCTGTTCTGCAATCCGCTCAAAAGATTGGTAACACTCTCGTTTTGACTTTCAATGAGGCATTGCATGCAACAGATGCAGCAGATGCAACTATCGCAGAGATTTTGACTAACTACGATATTAAAGTTGCAGATACTTCTGTTGTTGCAGGCGGAGGAGCAGCTACTGCTACTCTGGTTGCTGGATCTAACAATAAAGTGCAAATTAGCTTTACAGACATAACTGGTACTGGTTACGATGCAACTAAAACTGTAACTGTTACTACAAAAGCTAGTGGCGATCTGAAAGACGCTAACGGTACAGCTGCTAAAGCTGATGTGACTGTAACTGCTAACTAATTAACCGAAGTTTTTAGGGGATGACATTTGGTCAATCCTAAAAGTTTCTGAAGGGCCTACCTCGAGAGGGGTAGGCTCTTTTTTGTCCAAGTCAATTTTTTAATAAATCTATCTTTTTTCACTGAGAAGGAAAAGGTCCTCATTGGGTTCTAAGGCTGTCGATAACCCCTCGCTCTAAACTCTGCAGATTAGGCAGTGAAATATTGGATTTCTAGACTGGGTTTTTAGGAGTTTTACGAGAGGGGGAGACAGATCATATTTAATGCTGGCTAAAATAGCATCAAAAGTCCTCTTTTTTCATTAGGATAACTAAGCGTTTCGTAACTTCACCGATAACAACTACTATAGTTATTATCTTTTTTTATGGGCTCTCAATTTTTTTTCAGGAACAGCATATAATTTAGTTAATTCCTCTTAGCCATTTGAAACGTTCACTTAATAATGTTTTATTCTTACTAAACCTTCTCTTAATAGGGATGAGAATTAATTGAATCGACCGGTATGTTGCGCATATATAATTTTTTGAATTCATTAATGCAACAGCAAAAATATCAGATTGGCTAATGTTTTTTCTTTGCTATATTCCTGTACTAGTTGGTCTAGTGTATTTGTTATATGTACGGACTTCCTTCAGGCACCGCACGACCAAGAGACGATAAGATCGATTTGAAGAGCTCTGGTGTGTTCCAAAAGCTCAAGTAAGGAAAAAGGGTACTAATCCAATTGAATCGAGAGCGTATGACCTGTTCTATTCGTTACAGAAGGTCCTTCTTGTTCATTCAGAGGGTTCTTTATCTTTTGCCTTCAAATATGTCACCAGTTTAGGATGATCTTGATAGCCCATGCGTTTCACAATTACCTTTGCATCTGAACCTTTTTGGAAAAAGTGATAGTTATTTTCATCGAATCTTTTTTGAAAACAAAAAAGAACCAACTGCAAGAAACAGTTGGCCAAAAAGCAATTCCCCAAGTTATTTGTTTAGACCCTTACAGTTTATCAATAATAAACAACGTTGTAAACTTTAACTCATTATGGAAATGTTATACATGAAATCTTCAACGGCTCGAATAGCATAAAAAATTTTTCTTCATTAATTATGCGACTGAGACACGGTGAACGATCAAAGGTATTTGCAGGGTATAGACCGACTAAACGGTCCTTGAGGCTGCGAGAAAACCAGGTTCTCCTTTTTTGCCCCACCGTCCATCCTTCCATTCCTTGACATCCCCTGTTGCGTACGGGTATCCTAACATAACTATAGTACGAATCATGCTGTGAAAAGGTTGCAAAAGCCGCTTGTTTTCCACTTGGAATGCCAAGTTTTCTATGTTGCAAAAGGATGTCACTATGCTATAGTGGATGACGAATGTTACTATATATAGATGTAGAGAAAAGTTGGGAGCGACGATATGTTATCCTTCTTGAAGAATTTAATGGGGAACAAACCGACAACTAATGAGGTTCGGGAGCAGGTGCAGGAGGAATCGATCCTTTCCGCTGCTGATACCGAACAGTCTCATCAGGAAGCGCAACAGGTACAAGAGGAATCAACTGGCGTCATCACAACACTCTCGCTGCATGAATTGTGGGAGAAGCAGTTGGGGGCGCAAGAGAAATACTCGCTCTCCTTTATGGCTCAGGAGCTGGAGCCGTTGCAGCCTGGGAATATCTCCTTGGCAGGGACTTCACTTGTTCCGCATGACGACGGGATTGAAGTGGTAGCATTCGTACGAAACAGCACGGACCGTCCAATCAGCCTGAATGAGATGACACTGGTGGTACTGTTTGGGGATCAGGAGCTGTTTACCCGCCAATCCTTTGATTTGAGCGAGCTCGGAGAAATTCCGCCGCGTTCTGCAAGACCGTGGTCGTTTGTATTTACCAGAGAGCACTTTTTACAGGTAGAGGTTCTTCTCGTGAATTGGAAGATCGCTTTTGAGATGGCGCAGAAGAAGATGGTCCTTCCACAGCAGCTGGAGCTGGAGGAATCCTGGATTAAGGCACTGACTGATGAACAAAAAACATCCTTAATTGAATTAGCGAAGAACCTCCCCGCTCTAAAAGAGGGAGAAGTAAATATACAGAGCGTACAGATTCGTCAAACAGAAAATGGTGCTCTGAATGCGATGCTTTTGATTCGCAATGGCTCTACACAGTCGCTGTCCATCGAAAAGTTGCCGCTAGCGCTGTATGATGCAAGCGGGGATAAAGTGGCAGAAGGCCTGTTTGAACTCGGGAGCCTGACTGTAAATGCAAATACAAGTAAGCCGTGGCTGTTTATTTTCCCGCCAGAGAGCATTCTAAAGGAAGAGCTGGACTTGTCCCGTTGGAAAGTAAACGTTCCCCAATAAGCCTGATGCAAGAGAGCGAATTTGCATAGGCTAGTCAAAAAAGTTTATCATGATGAGAAAGCTTCGTTCGTGTCCGGACGTGTGAGGAGGTAGTTTATGTTTTCCTTTATGAAGAATTTATTAGGTAAGGATCAACAGGATCTGAAAAAAGATATTCAAGAAGAGTCTGCCATTGATGTCGCTGAGATGAAAAACACCGAGGTCGAAATGGAAGGCAATGAGCAACAGGAAGCTTCTGTAGGTGGAGCTGAAAAGATTCGTACAGAATTGTCTCTGAGCCCGATTTGGGAAAGTGAGCTGGATTCTGAGAAAAAGTATACGCTTCGCTTTTTGCAAGAAGAATTGCCTGAGATGCGTAAAGGCATGGTTAGCGTAACTGGGTTTAGTATGATTCCGCAACCAAACGGCCTGACTGTCGCTATGTTCTTCCGCAACTCCACGAATAAGCCAGTGCGGATCAAAAACGTTGGGCTAGCGATTTATCTCGATGATAAGGCGTTTGCAAGGATCAAGGTGGATTTGTCAGATATGGACGCAATTCCGCCGCATACCAGCCGTCCGTGGGAGGTATTGTTCCCGGAGGAGAGCTATCTGCATGATAATTTCACCTTTAACCGTTGGAAAGTGGTTATGAAGGCTGGTAGAAATTCGCATGTGTGGCCACGTAATCTGGAGCTCGATCCCGAAATGGAAAAGCGCATGACCGATCGCCAAAAGGATCGTCTGGAAGCGTTGACACAGTCCTTGCCAATGATTCCGATTAATACCGTACAGGTTACTGGTTTTGACATCGGATTGACAAAGGAAGGACATCTGGTAACAGCGATGCTCTTCCGCAATGGGATGCCACATGAATACCGTCCAGATGAACTCAAGCTGACGATTGCTGATGCAAATGGTGATCTGGTAGCAACAGGTGTGCTGGATGCGAGTAGTATTAATGTGAAGCCGGGTTACAGCCGTCCGTGGATGATTGTATTCCCGCCAAATTTAGTGAAAAAGCCTGATGCCGACCTGAAAAGATGGACGCTTGAGGTAGAATAGAGCGCAATACTTTTGAGGTGTGGGAAAGAGGAGGTTGACTTATGAGTTGGTTATTGGAAAATTGGTTTGGTTCCAAGGAGAGCTTGGAGCAAGTACGCGAAGATATTCATGAGAATCTTCATAGAGAGTTTTATTTGGGTGTATCCGGATTGGAGAATCCGCAGCAATCTGCGAATCGTGTGGAATCGAAGGAATTGTTTTTGGTGCTAAACGGTCCGTGGGATGATCAATTGGACGAAGCTGAGCATGAGCTCTTGCAATACGCGCATGATGAAATGCCTCCAGTTGTTCGTAACGAAGTAGGTATCATTCCTTTCTACACACAGGTTACCAATGATGGTTACTTGGTTCTTACCTACGTTCGCAATGCGACTGACCGCAGCATTTTGCTGCAAAAGCTTCCACTGTCTTTGGTGACAGAGGATGGAGAGGAAGTCGCGAGAAAGACTTTTGATCTGATCACATCTGGTCCAGTGATGGAAATGTCCAGCCGTCCAATGGAATTCATGTTCCGCTGGGATGAGTTCGACCGTATTCCTGAAAAAGAGGTTCCTCTGAAGCTGACCTACATCAAGCTGAAAAAGAACGAAGTGGAAGAGAATCAAAATTATAATTTGGGTCTGAGTGCAGATGAGTCCAAGCAATACTTGCAGCAGGCTGCTGAGAAAGCTCCAATTGCAGAGGGCGAAGTAGACTTACAAGTCCTCGATATCAAGCCGGGTGAAGATAACGGCCTAAAAGTCATCGTTGCTTTCCGTAACGGTCTGGGAAAACGTCTGGAGTTTACTGAAGTGCCGATTATCGTTCATGATAAGGATGGCGATACAGTAGCACGTGTACACTTTACCCTGGAAAACATGAAGGTAGAAGCAAATAGCCATCGTGTATGGGCATTTGACATTCCGTTCTCCTCCATCAAAAAGGAAGAGGTAAATCTGGCGGAACTGACTGCTTTTATTCCGAAAGCACAGCAAAGAAAAAAAGAAAAAGCTCAGGTAGCACCTGAAGTGGAAGACAATAAAGGTTTGTTACAGTAAGGATAAAACCCTTTTTGCCCATGGTGAAAAGGGTTTTGTACTGTTATAACGTTCCAAATATTGGGTGATCAGGGTTGCATGTCTCCCTTTTCATCCGCTATGCTAGGACGAGAAGATAAATACCTGAATTCCTTTTAGACTGCTTATTGTGCAGGGGAGAGAAGGAAGGACTGTTTTGCATGAAAAAATTAGTGAACATGTCAGTAGCGACTGCGTTAAGTGTCGCACTAGTGATGGCAAACAACCAAACGATCTATGCTGCAGCACCACCTGCATCGAATGACTACTATTTAAGTAACCAGCTTCATTTGAGTCAGATTAGAGCTCATCAAGCTTGGTCAGTCGTAAATAGTAATGAACAGATTATCATCGCAGTGCTAGACTCCGGTGCGGATTATAAGCATCCTGATTTGAAGGACAACCTTCTGCCAGGTGTGAATCTTGTGAATCCCGGGAGGTCTGCCCAGGACGATAACGGACATGGAACAGAAGTAACTGGTGTACTGGCTGCTAGCGGGAATAACAGTATTGGTGTATCCGGTGTCTTGTGGAATGCCAAGGTTTTGCCTATTAAAGTTTTGGCCAAAAATGGAGATACTACGGTGCAGACTCTTGCTAAGGGTATCAATACTGCCTTGGATCGTGGTGCCAAAGTCATCATGATGTCTCTCAGCAGTATGGCCTACTCCAAGGAATTGGCGAATGCTGTTCAACGAGCGGAAAGAAGCGGAGCTGTGCTGATTGCCGCAAGTGGCAATGAAAGCAGCCGTGTAGCATATCCAGCAGCATATCCTACAGTGATTGCCGTAGGCGCTGTAAGGGGTAACAATGAAGTGATCTACCAGAGCAATACAGGGCCTGAGCTGAACCTAGTAGCACCTGGTTTCAACGTCTATACGACCAAGCTCGGGGGAAAATATGGTTCATTTAGCGGCACCTCAGCAGCAGCTCCTCAAGTAGCTGGCGCAGCAGCGCTCATACTTGCCCGTTATCCCAAGCTCAGCCCATTAGATGTGAGGCAATTGCTTTATCAAACGGCTACTGATTTGGGGGAAAAGGGATGGGACCGGAAAACGGGCTACGGGTTGCTAAATGTCGATAAGGCCGTTCGATCGGCCCTATCCTACGACTTTTTAGAGCCGAATAATCAGTCGTACTCAGCAAAAGCGTTCCCGATCGAGTCACAGATACGTGGGAATTTGGGGCCAAAAGACACGATAGACTGGTTCAAAATGGACATCCCTTACGATGGAAAGGTCAGCTTCACAGCGTCAGTGACTTCGGGTATTTCTTCAGCGATGGCAGCTACCTTTTACCCAGAGAATCGTACGCCGATTACGCAGTACTTTGGGAATGGTGATACGATAACGGTTCCGGTCAAGGCGGGAACTATGAGTATCCGCTTAATGCGTAACGGAGGAGTCAACAATGCGTTTACCTACGTGTTGACGAGCAAGTTTACCATCAATCCGGATCGTAACGAACCGAACGATACGCAAGAGACGGCAAGACCGCTCGTAGGTAATCAAATCAGTGTAACAGGCAATTTTCACGATGAAGGGGATCAGGATTGGTTCTCCTACTATGTTCGTGAATACGGGCATTTGGATGTCTCCGTAGGCCCTGATAACAAGCGTGTCGATCTGTTGCTGGGTATTGGTAAACAAGAGCCCGGGAAAAATACGGTTGTCTGGGACCCTAACTACGATAATGGAACGAAAGACAATCCAACAGAGCGTGTCAAAAAAGAAGTTTCGCCGGGCAAGTATTACATCCGTGTGAGTGAGTACAATCGTAATGCGGTGAATGGTGAATATCAGCTGGATCTGGGATACACGCCCGTAAAAAAAGATTTTAATGAGCCGAATGACACCTATCAAAAAGCGTCTCCGCTAAGCGGTGGGTCAGTGATGTCAGGCACAATACCAACGGCTACTGATTCCGACTGGTTCCAATTTACTGTGAATAGTGAATCGTATGTGACGTTCCGAGCGCCGTACATTCCTGTCGATAGCGGCTTCCGTTTCGCGCTCTATAGCGATCGGAACATGAACTATGCAATTGCTTCGACGAATGAGGTAGCGGAACTGTCTAACCGAGGAAACGACATTATCGGTTTGCGTTTGCAACCAGGAAAATATTATGTGCGCCTCAATAGCGGTACTGCGTTCAAATATGAATCGTACCGACTCACGGTGACGCAACAGAAATTGATAGCGGGCTATCGCGATATTTCGGATCACTGGGCGCGCTCGGAGATCGTCAGACTTAACTCTCGCGATATCGTAAATGGGTTCAATGACGCGACGTTCAAGCCCAATCAGGCTGTGACCCGGGCAGAATTTTCGACGATGCTGCTTAAATCAATGCGTGCGACTGGTACCAAGGTAGCAACTGCCTATACAGGAAAAACGACCTTCAGGGATATGCCAAAAAGGCACTGGGCGTATAACAATCTAGGTGTAGCCTATCAATTAGGTATCTTGAAAGGATACCCGAAGAATGAAATGAAGCCGGATCAGCCGATATCGCGTGCAGAGATGGCGGTAATGATCGCGCGGGCACGTAATGTTTTACTGTATAACCACGGTACCACGAATTATCAGGATGTGCCGACAAGCCATTGGGCTTCTCCTGCCATTGAAGCTTTGACATCTAGGAATTGGCTAAGTGGGTACGGTTCTTCCTTTAAACCGAATGGAAGGGCAACTCGCGCCGAGGTTGTTGTTGTACTTTCCAAAGCCTATCAATTATAAGTAAAATTTTTCCTATTGACATCTCTGAAAAAAACAATTATTCTATATTCCGTAATGGATACTCTTATCCAGAGCAGGCGGAGGGACTGGCCCTATGAAGCCCGGCAACCGATCTAGAGCGGTGCTAACCAGCAGAACGGACATCTGTTCTGGCCGATAAGAGGATGAAGGAAGCAAAAAACGCTCAAACCTTTTCCTCCTAAAAGATGGAAAAGGTTTTTTATTTGCGTTTACGTAGATAAAATCCTAACTCGGCTACCACACTATTTGTATGAGGTCAAAGGAGGTATTTTCTCATGGCTTTGCAAAAAGGTCGTCGTCTGTTTACATCCGAATCTGTAACCGAAGGACATCCGGATAAAATTTGTGACCAAATTTCCGACTCCATCTTGGATGCGATCCTGTCCAAAGATCCAAACGCTCGCGTAGCTTGCGAAACTTCCGTAACTACTGGTTTGGTTCTCGTAGCAGGTGAAATCACTACAAACACGTATGTGGACATCCAAAAGCTCGTTCGTGAAACCATTCGTGAAATCGGTTATGACCGTGCGAAATTCGGTTTTGATGCTGACACTTGCGGTGTTATTACTGCAATTGGCGAGCAGTCCGCTGACATTGCACTTGGTGTAGACCAAGCATTGGAAGCACGCGAAGGCAAAATGACTGACGCTGAGATCGAAGCAATTGGTGCTGGTGACCAAGGTTTGATGTTTGGTTTTGCTTGCAATGAAACACCTGAGCTGATGCCACTTCCAATCAGCATGTCTCACCAATTGGCTCGTCGTCTGACTGAAGTACGTAAAAACGGAACACTTGCTTACCTCCGTCCTGACGGAAAAACACAAGTAACCGTTGAGTACGATGGCGACAAACCAGTTCGCATCGACACAATCGTTATTTCTACCCAACACGCTCCTGAAACGACTTTGGAGCAAATCAAGCAAGATCTGGTTGAACAAGTAATCAAACCAGTTGTTCCAGCTGAACTGTTGGACGCTGAAACCAAATACTTCATCAACCCAACTGGCCGTTTCGTAATTGGCGGACCACAAGGGGATGCTGGCTTGACTGGCCGCAAAATCATCGTAGATACTTACGGCGGTTATGCTCGTCATGGCGGCGGTGCGTTCTCCGGTAAAGATCCAACTAAAGTTGACCGTTCCGGTGCTTACGCAGCTCGTTATGTAGCGAAAAACATCGTAGCTGCTGGCCTCGCAGACAAATGCGAAGTGCAAGTTGCTTACGCTATTGGTGTAGCACAACCAGTTTCCATCGCAGTAGATACATTCGGTACTGGTACCATTTCCGAAGAAGCTCTGGTGCAATTGGTTCGCAAACACTTTGACCTGCGTCCAGCTGGTATCATCAAGCAGCTCGACCTGCGTCGTCCTATCTACAAACAAACAGCTGCATATGGCCACTTCGGACGCAATGACCTGAATGTTCCTTGGGAGCAAACAGACAAGGCAGAAATTCTGAAGCAAGAGGCTGCTCAATTGTAATATTCATGAACGACATAAAAAGAGCCTGGTGTTGCTACTGGGCTCTTTTTCTTTTTAGGAGCAAAGTCATCCAATTATTGGGTCAATTGTTGCACAGGAATTTGTAGGACTGTGTCGAATCTCCTAGTGAGGAAGTGGAGGAGGGGTTTTTTTGCCGAACAGAAGGCTCTTCCTGATCGTGTTTCTTACTTTTTTGTTTTTTGCAGTGGCTATTGGGTTGTTAGGCGAATCTTTTCTGGAAAAAAAGAATAAACAAGAAGTGCAACCTTTTCCCCAAGTAGATACGTCTATAAGCATAAGTGAGACAAAAAATGCTGAGCCAAACGTCACACCAAATGAAGAAGCAGCGGTTCAAACGAAAAAGTGGTATAACAATCAGGTTGTGGTTTTGACGTACCATCATGTCACGGATCAATCGAATCAGCGGTATGTCATAGCTCCTGATCAATTTGCCCGACACATGAAATTTTTGCACGATAATGAACTGAATCCGATTTCGTTGGAGGAGTTCCTGCGATTTATGGAGACGGGTACCTTACCGACTGAGAATGCTGTTTTGATTACGTTTGACGATGGGTATGAGAGTTACTACACAGAAGCATTTCCGATCTTACGTACATACGGCTACCCTTCAGTGAACTTCGCGATTGCGGGGCGCTTAAGAGATGTAGCTGATCGAAAACGGGAGAATATGACGCCACCACTTACGCGTCAACAGGTTAACCAAATGATTCATTCGGGACTGGTTACGATCGGGTCCCATACGTACAGTCTGCATGAAGAGGAAGAACGAAATGAGTGGGGCGATCTCGGCCCAGAAACAGCTCCGGTCTTTCTGAAAGACTTGCAGCGTTTAGAGGAAGAAAAAGAATACAGGGACCGCCTCTATGTGGATTTCAGTATATCTCGCGTCAGTTTAAGCGAATGGATGAAGCAAGAGGTCGATGTCATCTCGTTGCCATTTGGCTACACAAGTCCAATCGTACTGGAGACAGCTCGTCAAGCTGGCTACCGCTATGTATTTACATCCAATCGTGGATTCGTAAAACAGGGAACAGATCCGTTTGCCATTCCACGCAATGACATGGGACTGCGAGATGTTGAAGAAGAGCACCTCCAACAGTTGTTCACGAAGGCTAAAAATGAGTTTGAAGGAGAGCAATCATGAACAAAGCGATAGACATCAGCGTGCTGGACGGGGTGATCAAGCGAACGATTGAAACCGTAGAAACGAGTAAAACCCAAATATTTGATATAGCTGAAAACGCCAGACAGCATGGCAACTCATTGAAGTTTGATTTACATGAACTACGGCAAGAAATCTCCAAGGTGATTCAAAAAGTCGACGCGCTCGAACTCGCGTATCGCAAATCGCGCAACAAGCTCGTCTTGGTCAGTCGTAATTTTCATATGTACACGGAGGAAGATATCCGGGTTGCTTATGAAGAGGCGAGCCGTATTCAGGTAGAACTGTCCATTTACCGCGAGCGGGAAAATAATTTGAAGCGCAGAAGAAATGATTTGGAGCGTCAGCTGCGTACCTTGGAAGAAACCATCGTCCGTGCGGAAAAGCTGGTTTCTCAAATGGGCGTTGTGCTTGGTTACTTAACGGGTGACTTAAGCAAGATAGGCGAGGCGCTGGAATCGGCGAAGCAGCATCAGTTGATGGGCCTAAAGGTAATTCAGGCTCAGGAAGAAGAGCGCAAGCGTGTGGCACGCGAGATTCACGACGGTCCAGCTCAATCGATGGCGAATGTCGTGCTGCGTTCGGAAATTGTAGAGCGTATGTTGAAGAACGAGCGCATTTTGGAAGCGCAAATGGAACTGCACGAGCTGAAGGAAATGGTACGCTTGAGTTTGGCAGATGTTCGACGTATTATTTTTGATTTGCGTCCAATGGCATTAGATGACTTAGGGCTAGTACCTACCTTGCAAAAATATATTCAAACGTGCGAAGAGCGTATTCAGTCTTCCATCGATCTGGTAGTATTTGGTGTGGAGCCTCCTTTGCGCAGTTCAGTAAAGGCTGCGATCTTCCGTTTGGTTCAAGAATGTCTGAACAATGTGGAGAAGCATGCAGGCGCTTCGACGGTTCAAGTGAAGCTGGAATTTGTACAAGATTCGTTAAGTCTTGTCGTCAAAGACGATGGGGTCGGATTCGATCTGGAAAAACGCATGGCGAATGGCAACTCTTTTGGACTCTTGGGAATGCGTGAGCGTGTACAGCTCTTAGAGGGCAGTGTCGAGATGCAATCAGCTCCGGGAGAAGGAACCAAGGTTATATTCCAAATACCGATAAAAATGTGACATGATACGTAAATAAGTACTGGGGGATGAACCATGGATAAGAGACAGCAAGAACTCCGCATCGTGATTGTGGATGACCATCAATTGTTTCGCGAAGGCGTAAAACGGATATTGGAAATGGAAGAAGATTTCAAGGTGGTCGGGGAAGGTGCGGACGGAGGAGAAGCCACAGTATTGGCGGAAGAGCACAAGCCGGACGTCTTGTTGATGGATATTAACATGCCAAACATAAATGGCGTCTCTGCTGCAGAAAATGTGATTTCTGTAAGCCCTTCTACTCGTGTGATTATGCTCTCGATTCATGATGATGAGGGATATGTGTATCGTACCCTCCGTGCTGGAGCATCTGGCTACTTGCTGAAGGAAATGGGAACGTCAGACCTCGTTGACGCTGTACGTGTAGTGGCGAGCGGCGGTGCATACATACATCCAAAGGTGACGGGCAAGCTGATTGAAGAATTCCGTCGTTTGAGCGAGCAGGAAGGGACGGCAGAGCGTAGCTTCTCCGTAGATGAATCGCAAGCTATCGATCCAAAAGTGATCGAATCGCTCACCCGTCGCGAGCGGGAAGTATTGCAACTGATGGCAGAAGGGAAAAGCAATCGTGCCATCGGGGAATTCTTATTTATTAGTGAAAAGACGGTTAAAAATCACGTTAGTAGCATTTTGCAAAAGCTAAATGTCCAAGACCGGACACAAGCTGTTGTCATCTCCATTAAAAACGGCTGGGTGAAACTGTAGGAAGCGCTTCCTATTTGCACTCTGTTCAAGCCGTGCGGCATACCTTGGTATAGGAGGAGGTATGACCGTATGGAAGAGCTGATTGTATGGCTTTTAGCAGCATTTGGCTGCTCCTCTTTGTTGGTAATGATCGCGGAGCGCTGGAACAATCGGACGAAAAGCGCGAGCGAGCTCCCGCATGAGCATTATCGATTGCTGGTGCGCAATTCGGAACAGGTGCTGGAACGTGTAGTGAGGAGTCTGCTGTTTCGTTCGTATTGGAGTGGCAGACCTATCCGAATTACCTTGATAGATGATGGATCTGACGATGATACAAAACAGATGACAGCCGTCTTGAATCGTTATCCGTACGGCCATTGTTTGGGTGACGTACAGGAGGAGATGACGGCTGGAACCATCGTCATTGATCTGCGGGAGAAAAAAGAGGGAGCATAAAAGTTTGTTGAGCGTAAATATTACGAGCTGTCGACAATAGATCGGCGGCTTTTTTATTTTTCTGCGGCCTAATTCGGGTTTCGAAATTTATTTGCCGGACCTGTCTGTCTTTTTGCACACTAAGGGCAAGAAGGCAGAGGAGTGAGCGTATGCGTGAGTATTTGCTGTATATCAAAGCTTGCGGCGGATCAATACCACAGGTGCAGACTTATGTTACGCCGAGCTTTTCTGTAGATCGTTCTTTTTGGCAGGAGCGAGAAGGATGTGTCCTGCATGTCATCGGGAAAACGTCATCGCTTGCTCTGGCTTTTTCGTTGCGTGCGAAGGTGAACGGGTACTTGATGGAACAAGTCGGTAAAGGACGGATGCTGACTGAAGGATATGTAAAAGAGTTGAGAGCGCTGGCGGTAAGTAGTGTGTGCGAAGCGAGCAGCTTATATGGACGGGAAGCAGTGAGTGTACAGGACCGCCTAGAGCAGGGGTGGTTTTCTTGGGAGCCAATCGAGGAGAGTGTGGAAGTTTCGTATCGAGGTGGCAAAGAATCGCGGAAATGGACGGGTGCACAGTTGGGCTTTTTGGGTGGTCGCGAGCTTCTTCGAAGGAGCTCATCTCGAGAGAATCTACAAGAAGCTGTTTTGAACGAGCTTTTGGACGGGCGTGCGCTCCTTTGGGACGAAATAGAGACCTTGCTGAAAAAGCGAGGGGCGGACGCGCAGGATTTGTTAGCCATTTTGCATTCATTCGTGCTTGCAAACAAAGCGGAATGGCGACCTGGCATTCGTCTTGCGGTTACAAAAGGATGGTGGCGCAAGCAGCTGGAGTTGGTTTGTGAACGCTGCGGAAGTGCAGGAGCGAAGGTGGAGTTTACTTATTGTCACACGTGTGAGCAAGGCTGCGCTTATTGTACAGCTTGTTTAGGGATGGGCAGGAGTAAATGTTGCACGCCGTATTTTTTAATGGATGTAGGGGAATCCCTTATCCGAAGCGCAGACCACTTGCAGAACGTGGCGAGATTGGAGTGGGCGGGGAATTATTCGGCAGATCAATCGCGGGCAGCTGAGCGAGCGCGTTGCTTTGTAGCCAATCCGAGACCAGGGCTATCGGAGTTTTTGATTTGGGCAGTTTGTGGAGCGGGTAAAACGGAATTGTTATTCCCTTCTGTTACGGAGGCACTTGCTGCTGGCGGTCGCGTTTTGATTGCGACCCCTCGAAAAGATGTCGTGTTGGAGTTGGCTCCGCGTATTCAGCGAGTCTTTCCCGGGGCTAAAGTGATTGCCGTCCACGGTTCGAGCTCGGAGAAGTGGGAAGAGAGTGACATCACGATTGCGACCACGCATCAGGTCATGCGCTACCATAGGCGATTTTTGCTGGTGGTTCTCGACGAGGTCGATGCTTTCCCTTATCATAATGATCCTATTTTGTATCGCGCTTTATCTAGAGCAGTGAAAAAGAATGGGAAGCTCCTCTATTTAAGCGCGACACCTCCGGGATATTTGCAAAAGCGGCTCGTAGGAAAAGGACGCCCCACCTTAGGCTCGTCTGGCGTGATACCGCTATTCTCTGATACGCATGTTTTGTTGCCTGGACGCTATCATGGAGCTGCGCTTCCTGTTCCTAAGATTCTCACCGTACAAGGCTTACATAAGCGCGTTCAGAAGAATCGTGTCGTGGCACCGTTTATAGAAGCAATAAGTACCTCTCTGAATGAAGACCGGCAAGTTTTTGTGTTTGTCCCGCGCGTTGATGAAATTGACAGGGTGCTGTCGTACCTCCAAAAGTGGCTTCCTGCTCACGCAGAGGAGATGGACGGTGTCCACGCAGCAGACCCTATGCGGGAGGAGAAGGTCCTCGCATTTCGAGAAAAACGTTATACCGTCATGGTGACGACAACGATTCTGGAGCGGGGTGTGACCATACCAAAAAGTGACGTAGTAGTGGTAGGTGCGGAGGCACCTGTATTTGACGAGGCGTCATTGGTACAGATAGCAGGCCGAGTAGGACGGTCTGTTGATGATACGACCGGTAGCGTTCTATTTTTGCAAGCAGAACGCGCTACTTCCCCAACGCGGGCTGTCAGACAGATTTCACAGATGAACAACTTGGCTCAAAAGCTCGCGGAACAAAGAGGCCTTTCATGATCGGTGGGACGTGTGTCCGTTGTAGTGGGCGTATCGCTGCTCTCCAAAAGGAGACAGTAGCTCGTGAAAAAGCGCGACAGCTATCAGATCAGACTAGCTATCCGGTCATCTACCGTATGTTAAAAGGGATTGTGTTGTGTGGAGTCTGCCTTGATGCTTTGCCGTTGATTGGGAATGATTATTGTCAGCGGTGCGGGCGGGATATGGAGTATCAGACTTGTATCGGCAACGAAGGGCTATGCAGGGATTGTGTTCATGGAGAAGATGGACAGATTTTGGTGGCAAATCGGAGTTTGCTTCGCTATGAAGAGGGGGAGAAGGATCTACTCGGATTGTTCAAGTACCGTGGTGATGAGCGGTTAGCTTCCTACTACGGAACGCTTCTCGCCATTACGGTTCAACGTTTTTACAGGTCTATCGGATTTACCTGCATCACGACAGTACCCTTACATCCACAACGGCTGCGCGAACGCGGCTTCAATCAGGTTGATTTACTGGCCCGCCATTTAGGAGTAGCAACGAAGATTCCCGTGAGACCGTTGCTACGTCGAACGAAGGACACCCCAAAGTTAAGTAAGCAGAGAGGGCGTGTATCCCGTCAAGAAAGTATGCGTGAAGCATTTGCTTGGGATGGCAATAACATGCCTTGTGTCTCTAAAATCTTGCTCATTGATGATATTTATACGACTGGTTCGACGCTGCGCTCTTGTGCGAGGACAATCAGAGGACATATGGGGCCAAGCTGTGAAATATATTCCTTGACAATATACCGATAGCCAGTTTGGAAAAATTAAGCTATGATGTAGGCATACAATGGATGTGGGAACCGTATGAACTTTCTGAACGGAAAAGGGGTTGTCCGATATGTCTATGGGCAAGTTGGCAAACTGCTCGCGGTGTGATGCTGTATTTGTACAAGCAGTCCGTGACATTTGCCCCAAATGCTATAAAGAAGTGGAACAAGAATATGAGGCATGCGCCCAGTTTTTACGCAAGCGTGAAAATCGCGGAACGAATATTCATCAAGTGAGCGAAGCCACCGGTGTGAGCGTGAAGCAAATCACGAAGTTTATCAAGGAAGGGCGCATTTCGGTTGCCGGAAGTCCAAATCTTGGTTATCCATGTGAGCGCTGCGGTTTTTTGATTCGAGCAGGCAACATTTGCGAATCTTGTCTAAAAGGCTTGAAACATGAGATCACGCAACAAATCGAGGTAGAGCAACGATTGGAAGAGTTCCAACGCGCCGATCTGGCTAAGGCAGCTTATCGAAGAAAGCAGAATAGTGACGAATAGTTTTGTGCAAAAAAACTAATCGTACATCATGAAATTGCCGATGATACTACTAAGAGGTGTCATCGGTTTTTTCTATGAAAAGACTGGTGGTATGAGAGGATGGTAAACAGATGCGGATTAATGAACCTAACCGTGTCGGGATGATCAATGCTTACAACAAGACAGGCAACAACCAAGTAGGCAAAAGCGGCAAAATCCCGATGGGCAAGGATGAAGTGAACATTTCCACAGAAGCGTTGGAAATGCAAAGGCAAGTAGAAGATGTCAACTCTCCACAACGTCGGGAAAAAGTGGAACAGTTGAAGAAACAAGTGGAGGAAGGAAAATATCACGTCTCAAGTGAGCGGATCGCTGATAAGCTCCTGTCCTTTTGGAAAAAGCTGTAACATAGATCGAAAGATGGCTTTGTAAGAAGCCTCTTTGAATAGTTTTCGATGGAAGATGAGGAGAAGCAAGGAATGAATAGACTCTACGATCTGCTCGACAACTTGATCCAGTTGCACAAAGCCTTGTACACGTTAGCCTCGCACAAGAAAGAAGTGCTGTTAAAAGGGATCGTGGATGAACTGGTAGCCATTACGCGCCAGGAGCAAAAACTGATCAAGGGCGTCACAGAAGCTGAAGCAGCCCGCCAGCAAGTAGTAAAAGAACTGACAGCACAGAAGGGCTTTGCGCTGCAAGAAGGCACACTGGCTGAATTGATCAAGTTGACGACCAGTGCGGAAGAGAAGATGCGACTCATTTCCTGTCGTAATGAGCTAAGCCGGATTGTGACCGAACTGCGCGATGCTAACGACCTGAATCAGCAGTTATTGGAGCAATCCCTTTCTTTTGTAAACATGACGCTCGATCTGATCACGGATACACCCGAGGACGACTTCATCTACGGCAAGCCGACCTCGGATACGTATCGTCAGGCTAATCGAACTTTTTTCAACAAAAAAGCGTAAAGAGGTGTCGAAATGCGCTCTACTTTTCATGGAATCGAAGTCAGCAAACGCGGCTTGTTCGCTCAACAATCCGCGCTAAATACAACGGGACATAATATCTCCAATGCGAATACGGAAGGATACAGTCGCCAGCGCGTGAATATGCAGGCTACGAATGGTTTGCCTTATGTGGGGATGCAGGCGAGTATCGAGCCGGGGTTGCTCGGGACAGGGGTTCAAGCTACTAGTATTCAGCGTCTGCGAGAAGAGTTTTTGGATATTCAGTATCGGAACGAATACAAACGCCAAGGCTATTGGGATGGTCGTTTGGAAACCTTGGAGAAACTGGAAGGCATCATGAACGAGCCTTCTGACACTGGCTTGCAAAAGGTTATGGACCAAATGTGGCAAGCATGGCAAGACTTGGCCAAAGACCCGACAGATACTTCTGCTCGTGCGGTTGTTCGGGAACGAAGCAAGGCAGTAGCTGATACGTTTAATACGCTAACCAATCACATCAAGGAAGTACAAACCGATCTCAACAACGTGGTCAATGTAAAATCGATGGAGATCAATTCCTTGGGCCAACAGATTGCTAACTTGAACAATCAGATTGCAAACGTTGTGCCGCATGGTTATCAACCAAACGATCTGTATGATCAACGTGACGTATTGCTGGACAAGCTCTCCAAACTGGTGGAGGTCCGTGCAACTCAGTCAACAGCAGGTATGGTTAACGTGACCATTGAAGGTCGTGAATTTGTTACTGGAATTACATCGCAGCCAGTAGCTACTGTACAGAATCCAGCTACGGGCATGAGTGACATGACGCTGGGCGGAGCGGCGTTTGTGCCGACAACCGGCTACATGGCAGGAACCCTCCAATCTCGTGATCAGATCGTGCCGAACATGTTGAAACGCTTGGATGTTTTGGCAGTGAATCTGACGAAGGAAATCAACGACCTGCATCGGGCAGGACGAAGCTTGAGTGATATTAACAATGGGACTGTACAGGATCTGCCATTCTTTGTGGATGCGAATTCTTTGGCAACAAATCCTGCTTCGAAAAATTATCCAACGAGTGCATCCAGCCTGGTTGTTAACCCGGAGATCATGAAGAGCTTGGATGCCATCGCGGCAGCACAAGAAGAAGCAGGCCGCACTCCTGTAGGGAATAACAAGAGCGCTCTCGCCATTGCATCGATTAAGTTCAAGGTATTGGCTGCAGGCACTGGCCCTAATGACTTGGCAGAAAGCTCTACGCTGGATAACTACTATCGCTATACGATCAGCCAATTGGGTGTTGATGCCCAGGAAGCCAAGCGTAATCAATTGAACTCCGAAATGCTCGTTGGCACTGTTGACAATCAGCGACAATCTGTATCAGGAGTATCTATTGATGATGAGATGGCAGAAATGGTGAAGTATCAGCATGCATACAGCGCATCTGCACGTGTCATGACAAGCATGGACGAAATTTTGGATAAAGTCATCAATGGCATGGGCCGGGTCGGCCTCTAATTAGGAGGGTATAGATATGGCGGTACGTGTAACGCAGAACATGCTGAATAGTAATATGCTGCGGAATTTGCACAATTCCATGCGTAGCATGGATAAGCTACAAGATCAATTAGCATCTGGTAAGAAGATCGCAACACCTTCTGATGATCCTGTTGTAGCAGCACGTGGTATGTTTTATCGGTCATCGTTGATGGAGAATGAACAATATACGCGCAATGTGGATGAGGCAAAATCTTGGTTAGATATGACGGATAGTACGATGGACGAAGTTGGGAACGTTATGAAGCGGATCAAAGAGCTTTTAATCTACTCTGCCGATGGAGCCATATCGCCAGAGGATTTAAAAACGATGGGTTCAGAGGTCCAGGAATTAAAGAACCACTTGGGAACACTTGCTAACCAACAAATAAATGGAAAGTATATCTTTGCAGGTACTGATACAAACAAAGCTCCATATGATGCAGCAGCAAATGGCGGGAAAGGAGATTTTGTTAATACTAACAGTTCACTGATAAATTTAGAGGTAAGCCAAAATGTCTTTGTGACCTCAAACGTAAATGCACAGAACATATTTAATTTTCCTGATAACGCAAACAATATGTTTAAGTTGTTGGATAATGTCATTACTGAACTTAGTAATGGAAGAAGCGCCGCACAATTTCAGCAAAAAGCAGACCAGCAATTTGATAAACTTCTTTCGGAACGCGCATCGCTTGGTGCAAACGTAAATCGAGTTGAATTAATTGCCGAAAGATTGAAGACGCAAGAAGTAAGTATTTCTGATTTAATGTCAAGAAATGAAGATGCCAACATGGCAGAAGTAATGACGAATTTAAAAACGCAAGAAAGTGTTCATTCAGCGGCGCTAGGATCGGGAGCACGCATTATTCAACCGACATTGTTAGACTTCCTTCGCTAGGAATTGTAAGGGGGGAAGCTAAATGCAGATTCAGCAAATTCGGATGGAGAGTACCTTTGCTCAAATAGGTCTAAATATCAAAAAACCTATACAAGAAATTAAGCAGCCAAAGGCAGAGATGAACCTACATCAAGAAGCGGCTAGTATCTCGATTGAGCAGGGAAGAACGGAGCTGCAAATTGATTCTAGCCAGGCTAGAGCCAACATTGGGCTCATGACGCCCATGCAGTTTAGTGATAGTAATGCATCTTACGGGCGACAAAAGTGGTTGCAGGCGATTGCGGAGAAAAGTCAAGAAGGCGACCGTTTAATGAGGATTCATACAAGAGAAAATGCCATCGCTAACATTGGAAGAGAAAAAGGGCTACGTGCATTGGAGGGCGGATATACCCCTCCAGCAGCATCCTCAGATGAGGGAGTCGACGTAAGCGTCCAGACAAAACCGGCAATTATTAACGTAAAGCGCAACGGCATGAGTATGCAGCCAGTGTTGAGTCCTCCGGAGCTTTCCTATATACCAGGTAAAGTGGAGCCGTATATGATACAATACAATAGTCTCAAAATAGACGCGGTGGGTAGTCAACTGGATAGAACCATGTAAGTGAGGGGGAGAATATGAACACGAGTCAAAAAGTGGAATTGGGCAAGTTGTTTTTTGAAGATGGGATCCCTGGATTTTCTCATTTGCAGTTTTTCCAGTTGATGCAGGAAGAGGAGAGCCCGTTCTTTTTAATTCAGTCTACAGAAGATAAGGATGTTGGGTTTTGGGTAGTAGATCCTTTTGTGTTCTTTCCTTCCTATGAGTTTTCGTTATCATCTGTAACAAAAGAAACTTTAAGAATAAATGAATCGTCTCCCGTGGCTGTTTTCTCCATCGTAACGATACGAGAAAATAACCAGACGACGGTAAATTTGAAAGCGCCAATTGTAGTCAATCTATCGAATCGGATGGGTAGGCAGGTTATTTTACAGGAAGATTCATATTCTATCCGTCAGCAGTTGATTGAGCAACCAGCTACGGAAAACAAGTAGGTGGTGTTTACATGTTGGTCCTTTCTCGAAAGAAAAATGAATCAATCATGATCGGTGACACCATCGAGATTAAAATCATTTCTGTGGATGGCGATCAGGTTCGTATTGGAATTGAAGCACCTCGAAACTTGGACGTCTATCGAAAAGAAATATTTGATGCTATTCAGGAAGAGAATCGTCTGGCTACAAAGAGTCAGAATGATTGGTCCACTTTAAAGAGCCTAATTCAAACGAAAAAGGATTCTGGAGATGGTCAATAGACCATCTTTTTTCTTTTTTCTGCAGAAAAAGAAAAAAAGTGCTAAAATCTCGAAAGCTACAATCCGATAATAGTAATGTAGGGACAAAGTTACAAGCGCGCGATTGTGATGAGTCTCAAATTCATGAATAGTCACAGGGACGTGACTATCGACATATCAAGGAGGAAAAATCAATGATTATCAATCACAATATTTCCGCAATGAATACACACCGTCAATTGGGTGTAAACACTGGCAGCTTGGCGAAAAACGTTGAGAAACTGTCTTCCGGCTACCGCATCAACCGTGCAGCTGACGATGCAGCAGGTCTCTCCATCTCCGAGCGTATGCGTGCACAAATTCGTGGTATGGAGCAAGCTTCACGCAACTCCCAAGACGGTATTTCTTTGATCCAAGTAGCTGAGGGTGCTCTGCAAACAGTAAATAACATGCTTGTTCGCGTTAAAGAACTGGCTACTCAATCTGCGAACGGTACTTATGACAGCACTAACGACCGTGCTCGTATGCAAGAAGAATTGGCTGAACTGGCAAAAGAAGTAACAAACATTAAAGGTAATACTAAATTCAACGGAATCAATCTTCTCGACAATTCTGCTGCAGGTAACAAAATTTCTCTGCAAATTGGTCAAGAATCTACACAAGTATTGGATTTGGATACTACGAAATTTGATCTTACTGCAGTAGATACAGCAGTTACTGGTTGGAAAATTGATACACAAGCTGCTGCAACTACTACTTTGGGTGCTGTTGAAGCGCAAATTAACGCAGTAAGTTCAGCACGTTCTTATCTTGGTGCAAACCAAAACCGTCTGGAAAACACAATTAACAACCTGAACATCACTTCTGAAAACCTGACAGCTGCTGAATCCCGTATCCGTGACGTAGATATGGCGAAAGAGCAAATGTCGTTCACAAAGAACAACATCTTGACTCAAGCTTCCCAAGCAATGCTTGCTCAAGCTAACCAACTGCCACAAGGCGTTCTGCAATTGCTCCGTTAATAACTTCAGAGTACGTTCATTACAAAGCTGTCGAATTCATTCGACAGCTTTGTTTGTATGTTAGAGAAAACCAAATAAGAACAAAAAAAGTCTCATCACATAGTACAGTCAGTGAGAGACATAATGCTTGCTATTATTAATTGGAAGTAAGGACTAATTCTTTATTAGAATGGCAAGGTGTGCAAGAGAACTTAGTTCTTTCTCACGTAAATTTTTTGATATTTTATAAAGGTAGATAGGAGTGTGTTCAATTGCTCTGGCAAAGGAATAGATTAGTTTAACGACATGATCTACAGTGAAGTTTTCTTTGTAATGGCTCGTCATACCGATTAGATGAAGCTTGATCATTGAAAAATGTAGCACGAGCAGAGAGAACTCATCAAATAAATTTTGGCTAGTAGTTTGGAACGGAAAAAGATTTTTGTATACATAGTTCACAAGATAATGTTCCAGTAAGTATTCATGCTTCGTAATGAATGGCAGATAGTGTGATTCAGAAGCGTGCTTATATTTTTGAATGAGTTCTTCATTATTAGAGTCTTCCTCAGTAAACGAAAGGCCATCTAAAGTATCTTGAACACACTCAAGATAGGCTTGGCTATTAACTCCTAATAGCACACGCATGTCCATCATATATTTAACAAGTTTAAATTGTATGTCATAAGAGGTTGGTATGGCTTGTATTGTCTCTTTTAAAGTTCCATTTTTCACTATAGTCTTATATGATTCAATGAATTGAGGGAGTTGTACAAGCTCATTCTGATCGATTAAGGTTTGAACTTTTTCATAGAATGTTCCTAGAAGTAATAAGCGCTCAGGGATAGAGTAATCTCTATTTTGGAGTATCTCTATGCTAAAAATACGCAAATTCCAAAAGTAATATTGTGGTAGATTAGCATTTTCTATTTCTAGCGATTTTCCTACAATGGTCTTAGAATCTATTTCAAGTTCTATTTCGTCAAATTGCATAACTTCTGGATTCAGCAAAGCCTGCCTCGCTGCTTCTGGGCACGAAAGTGTAGCAGATTGTTCTAAAGATCCATTAATCATATTAAGAGTCCGAGGATAGGTTGAGCAAACACTGGATAAATAGTTTTCCCCTAAATTCAATTGAAAGGAACATAATTTTTCAGTATTTAAAAAAGGGCATGCGTTTTTACTATCCATTTTAATTTTAGCATAGATAAGATCACTTGATTCATTTCGTAAGCGTGTTATGTGATCGTTAATGATCGGGACGAATTCCTTGTCTCGTATATTCTTATAGCGTTTATAAGTTTTTTTATCAATGACAACTGTCCAGCCTTGACAGCATGTGTCTTCGCAAAATGAACCAATACACTGAAAGTTTTTCATATACTGTGGTACAAGGGCTTGGTGCATTTTCTTGCTCATATTATCTCTCCTCGCCTAAAAAAGTATATATAGTTTTATCGGCTAAAGCGGACAAAAAAGTAAGTTCAATAACAATAATCCAAAGAAAAAATAAAACTCAATCGTATTCTTACCGATATATAGAATAAGATCGTTTTTGAGGAGTGAATAAAATGGAGATTTCCTCTGTTCATTCATTACCAGGACAGAAGAATAGCATGAAACAGGGACCGGGAACAACTGCTGCAAATGAGCAGAACACCACGAACAAACAGGTGGAACTGAATCCACAAACAAAGTCTGATTTACAGAATGAGATTGTCGGAATAAACAAATGGCTACAATCTACGAATACCCATGTTAAATTCACCTTACATGAAGATCTAAATGAGTACTATGTGCAGGTTATTAACGATCAAACGAATGAGGTTATCCGTGAAATACCATCAAAGAAAATGATGGATATGGTTGCAAAAATGCATGAAATGATCGGTTTACTTGTGGACGAAAAAAGATAGGAGGTAGAAGGAAATGGGAATACGGCTTAGTGGTATGGCTTCTGGAATGAATACAGAGCAGATGATTAAAGATTTGATGAAAGCTCAACGTGAGCCAGTTAATCGTTTACAACGAAATAAATATTCAACAGAGTGGAAACGCGATGCTTATCGTGATATTAATACACTTTTTGCAGACATGCAGAATTCACTGAAGAATCTCCGAATGGCCAGTAGCTTCAACAAAAAAGTTGCTGCCTCAGAAAATGATAGTGTTGCCACTGCCAAGGTGGTAGGTAAACCATCACTCTCATCCTATACAATAGAGGTTCAGGACTTAGCAAAAGCAGGAACTCCTTCAAGAGCGGAATTTAACACAGGAGTAACAGATCCTAAAAGTCCTATTGGTGGTACAGATTTTACAATGACTATCGGTAAAGATACGAATGGTGATGGTACGGTAGATAATAATGATGCTGCTGGTATACCAATATCGTTATCTGCGACAGACACTTTAGAGAATGTCATAGCTAAAATTAACAATACGAATACAGGTGTGAAAGCAAGTTTCTTTAACAATAAACTGGTTCTTACTTCAGAAGATGGCAAACAGTTTAAAGTTGAAGCATCCACCGTGAACAATTTGAACATCGGAAGTTCTACAGCATCTACCCCGGGGACGGTAGGGACTCCGGCAAAATTTAAAATTAATGGTGTAGAGTACACCTCTCCTACAAATTCCTTAACTTTTGATGGTATGGAAATTAATTTAAAGCAGGCTAACGTTGGTGCCCCGGTAGTTATTAATACAAAGACTGACGAAGATGCTGTATATACCATGGTTAAAGATTTTGTAGACAAGTACAATGCAATTATAGAGACTGTTAACAAAAAGATTTCTGAACCAAAATACAAAGGCTACCAACCGCTTTTGGATGAAGAAAAAGAAGCTTTACCAGAAAAAACAGTAGAAAAAATGGAGAATATGGCACGTAGTGGTACTCTATTGCGTGATCCAATTTTAACCAGCGGATTACATGAGCTAAGAAGAGCCATTAGTACACCATTACAGGCTGCTGGTATCAATAAATCAATGGATACTTTGTCAGAAATAGGTATCGGTGGTCCTCCAAATGGTAAGTATGCCTATCAAGAAAATGGAAAACTTTATATTAACGAAACAAAGCTACGGGAATCTATTCGTAATAACGGGGAAGATGTCCTCAAGCTATTTACTAATTACAGTGATAATAGTAACGCTGCTACGAAGTATAATGAAAGTGGCGTTGCCGAGCGTCTGTATGGACAAGTGAAACAAGTAATCGATAAAATTACCGAGCAAGCTGGTGCTGTAGGAAGTGCATTTGACAACAGTAATTTGAGTAAAAAATTAAAGCAAACAGATGATGAAATCAATCGCTGGGAAGATCGTTTAAAATTAATCGAAGATCGTTACTGGAAACAATTCTCCGCCATGGAAAAAGCAATGTCCAAGTCCCAGTCTCAGGGATCTTGGTTTGCACAAATGTTAGGGCAACGATAATAGGGAGTGATGCAGATGTTACAAAATGCTGCTCAAACGTACCAATCAAATCAAGTAACAACGGCTACTCCTGCTGATTTAACACTGATGCTATATAATGGGGCACTCAAATTCATTAAACAGGCAAAGCTTGCGCTTGAGAACAAAGATGTAACAAAAGCTCATGAAGCTTCGATCAAAATACAGAACATCCTTTACGAGTTAATGTCTACTTTAAATAATGACTATGATATTTCAAAAGAATTCTCCAGACTCTACGAATATATGCTTCAACGGACAATAGAAGCAAACATGCGTAAGGACTTGGAAATTCTAATAGAAGTAGAAGACCTGTTCATTCAATTCCGAGACACTTGGAAAGAAGCCATGCTTTTGGCGAAGAAACAAGGGTAAGGTATATGGAAATGACAGTCGATGTTCTTCTAAATGGCCTGCTAGAAACAACATTACGCTTAGAGAAAGTAGTAAGTGTAAAGGATTCAGAACCTGATGAATGGTTGTCTGTATTGGACGAAAGAGAAGAAATGATTTCTCAGATGCAGCATCAGGGTTTAGACAATGAATCGCTATCTGCGTTGCAAAAGCAACAGCTAGAGAAAATTTACGAGATTAACCAACGCCTCATTCCCCTGATCGATGGAAGAATGCAAGGCGTCCAGCAACAACTTAACAACCTCCAGCGCAGCAAACTCGCAATGAATACGTACAACGAAGTAGGTCCAAACGGCTATGGTGCCTTTTTCGACCGCAAAAAGTAAAAACGGCCGGGGAACCGGCCGTTTTCTTTTCACAACTTATGCACGAATGTCGATCGCTTTTCCAAGAGATGGATGACTAGCCTGAGCCGCTTGAACATTTTGCTGCGTCTTAGCAAAACCCTCCAACATGATGGAAGCTTGCGCTTGCGCAGTCTCCTGCACTTGCTTCGTCAAACTAATAGTAACAGCTTGTTTTAATTGTACGGCATTCACAGATGATCACCTCTTTGCTAGAATGGCTTTCTTTATCATTATCGACATTTTCTATACCAAGCTTCACTATAACCATGACTCTATTCTCTCATCTTTTTTCCACCATCTGCTATACTTTAAGAACAACTTGTTGAAAAACTAGGAAGGTGAATCACTTTTGTCCACAAAACGCCGCTCACTCGTCTTAATCGGAGCCGTCCTCCTCATCTTCATACACGCGGTCTACCTAAACGGAACCTTATCGGATCTCCTCAACGTTACCGCCATCGAACTGGTCGCGCTCTCCGTAGTCATGTCCTATGCAGTGAAACGCAAGCATCTCGACTTGAAAAAAATCTGGCGCCTCCTTATCCACGGCCGGCAAAGCAACGTCGAAGAGACGATCAAGCGCTTCTACTATTACGCGCTCGTTCTGAAGGAACAGGGCTACATCGCGCTCGAAAAGGAGCTGCAACAAGAACCCGATTCGTTTGTCCAACGCGGCAGCTTACTGGCGATCGAGGGTGTTCCCGAAGAAGAGCTGCGCCTGATCCTAGAGAACGAGCTCAAGGGAGAGCAGTATCGCTACCAACAGTCGGCAGGGTTCTTCCGTCTCATTAGCTTGCTGGCGCCTGGGATGGGGCTGGTCGGTACGCTCTTAGGGATGACGGGGGTACTGAAGTCGCTCTCCGACATGGCACTGACTGGCCACAGCCTGAGCGCAGCAGTCGTAGCGACGCTGTATGGCGCGCTCTTGGCGAACCTGTTCGCGCTGCCATGCTACTACCGTCTGATGGATCTGTACGACCGGGAAATGTTTGAAAAGCGTCTCTTCGTCGAAGGTTGCGTTGGCTTGCAGCGCATGGAGACGCCACGCTTGTTGTTTGAAAAGCTGAACTCATTCTTGCCAGGTGACCAGAAGCTGGTGCTGATTAAAGAAGCAGGCAGCATGAAGGGCACGATTGAAAGGCAGGACCGCTATGCATGACGAACGGTTATACGATGAAAAAGAGTTAGAAAAAAGCTGGCTGCTCAGCTACAGTGATCTGATTACCCTGCTGTTCGTGATTGTGATTATTATCGCGGCGATGCAGACGAAGAGCATTCAGGCACAAAAGGAAGAGGTCCAAAAGGAAAAAGCGAGCTTGGAGCAGGTGCATGAGAGTCTCGACCTGCTCAACCTGCAAAAGCTGGAGCTGCAGCGAGAAGTCTACCAATTGGAGGCTCGTCAGAAGGATCTCAAGGGCGAAAAAGAAGAAGGCTCCGAAGACACCGTAAATGTGCCGAAGCCGCCAATGGGCATGTCTGACTCGAGTGAGCGCGATATGGAGACGGTGCGTAACCAGCTATCCTCTGCATTAGCTGAGCTGAATCTGGACTACGAGGAGACCGAAGAAGGCTTGCGTATCCGTTTGCCGGAAACGATCTTGTTTACGAGTGGTTCGGCAGACCTACAGGCCCAAGGGAAGCAAGTCGTCGGGACGGTAGCGGGGGTTTTGAAGCGCTTTGAGCACAAGGTGCGAATCGAGGGCTATACAGATGATGTGCCGATATCGCGCAGTTCCTACCAATCCAACTGGGAGCTATCCTCGGCGCGCTCGATCTCTGTGATGCGTGAAATGGTGGATGCTCATTCCTTACCAGCGTCTCGCTTTACAGTGGCTGGCTTGGGCGAATATAAACCGCTTGTGGACAACTCCAACGCGGAGAACCGTGCGAAGAACCGCCGGGTGGAAATCGTGATTTTAGGGGAAAAATAACAATTCATATTTTTCAGATAAAAGCAGGATTTTTATATACAGGATAGAAGTATATCCAGTGTATATGAATCCTGTTTTTTGCTGCTATTCGCACTTATAATCCGAAGTCGTTCCCCTTACTTTCGTACCAAAGTGGCAGAATATACAGGAAAATAGTTATACCCAGCTTGTGCACAAGGTCATGTGGATAATGTGGATAACTCTGTGGAGAACGCAAAAAATCCGTTATTTTCATGTGGACATTGCTGGGGACAAAATGGGCAGATAGAGAGACACAAGGGGGATTTCGAAATGCGTATCGGGACAAATTGGTTCAAATCGCTCGCGTTGGTCGTCGGTGTGGGGGTACTCCTCGCAGGCTGTGGATCGGGTGGTCAGCAAACGTCTGGCAGTGGTTCGGGCGACAAGGTGTACGTAGTCGGTACAGATGCAGCATACCCACCGTTCCAAATGCTTGAGGCTGACAAAATTAGCGGCCACGATATCGATGTGATGAACGCGATCGCGGAAGCTGGCGGATTCAAGATCGAGTGGAAAAACACCGGGTGGGACCCACTTTTTGATGGACTGGACAAAGGGACGGTTGATATCGGGATCTCGTCTATCACGATCACGGAGAAGCGCAAGGAAAAATACGATTTTTCGGACTCATACTTTGAAGCGAACCAACTCATTCTGGTAGCGGAAGATTCCCCAGTGACGAAGCTGGCTGATTTGAAAGGTAAGAAGATCGGGGTGCAAGCTGCGACAACGGGTGAAGAAGTGGTCAAAAAAGCGTTTGGAGATACGTACGAAGGCCTGAAAGGCTATGACGACATGCCATCCTCCGTCGATGACTTCTTTAATGGTCGGGTAGATGCAGTGATTGGCGACAATGGTGTTTTGTCATACTACGTGAATAAAGTACAAGATAAGAAGTTTAAGCTGATTAAAGACGATTCCTTTGAAAAAGAATTTTACGGAATTATCGTGAAAAAGGGCAACGCCGATGCGATGAACAAAATTAACGACGGATTGAAAAAGATAAAAGAAAATGGAAAGCTGCAGGAAATTTACACCCAGTACTTTGGCAATAAGTAGGCAGCAAAATGGCCGGGTGCGTCCTTATGACGTAGCCGGCGTTTGTTCGCACCTTGGCTTGCTGACTTGAAGAAGGGGGGATTAGCCATTGGACTGGAGTGTCATCTACGACTATCGTGAACTATTTATCCGAGGTATTATCAATACGATTTTACTAACGGCAGTGGCTACGGTTTGCGGAACATTTTTAGGGTTGTTCATCAGCTTGGGCAAAATGTCCTCAAAGCGAATGATACGTTGGACCTGTTCGATTTACGTAGAACTGTTTCGGGGAACCCCGATGTTGGTCCAAATTCTGCTGATTCACTTCGCGGTGATCCCATCGATTTGGGGTATTCTGTATCCGGGAGCAAGTAGTCCAGAAGCGATTTATTCAGGCTTCGTCGCACTCTCACTTAATGCGGCAGCCTACATGGCGGAAATCTTTCGGGCAGGGATACAATCAATTGATTCGGGACAAATGGAAGCAGCACGATCACTTGGCATGAACAAGGGTCTTGCGATGCGCCAAATTGTTCTTCCGCAGGCGTTTACACGAATGCTGCCTGCGATCGGAAATGAGTTTATTGCTCTTTTGAAAGATTCATCTCTTCTGGCGGTAATCGCGACGCCGGAATTAAACTACGCAGCCATGAACGTGGCGAAAAGTACATTTGAGCGCTACCCTCCGTATTTAACAGAAGCGGCGGTTTACCTGGTACTTACGTTGTTCTTGTCCCGTGTAGTCGTGAGAGGACTTGAGAAAAAATACTCCACACGGTAATGAGCGCGGTCCACAAGCGGCGAACGTCGTGAAGTTATAAACGAAACAATAGCAAATCCCCCTGCTTCCTTAGATAGGACAGGGGGATTCGTTTTTTCAACGTGTTTAACTGATCATTCTCTGAATGCGTAGGGAACGCTGCAGTCTCAGGTCTATAAAATCATTACCTCTACGAACGAGAGGGCGCATAGGCTCATCGGTATGAATCATAATGATTTCGACGTGGTCGCCATTGCTTAAAAGCGCATGGGAACCGACATATAGTAAGATAATGTAATGGATAAAACGAGAGACAATCATCGGATTTAATTTGCCTGAACAAGCTAACTCCCACAGAACATTCGCGGCCTCAAAGGGAGAGGTTCCCTTCCGATATACGCGATCTGCGCATATCGCATCAAATACGTCTGCGACACTGATGATTTGGCATTCCAAAGGGATGCCATCTTTTTTTCGTCCGAGCGGATATCCACTTCCATCCCAGCGTTCGTGGTGCATGAGCGCGCATTGTGCCAGCAAATGGTCGGCATCGTCCATAGTGCGCAGGAGCTCGTAGCCGTATACGGTATGCTTTTTCATAATCGTATACTCTTCGTCTGTCAAACGCTCTGGCTTGGACAGTAGCTCATCGGGAATTTTCATCTTGCCGATGTCATGGAGAAGGCCTGCTACACCTAAAAAATGAACATTACGTTGCGGCAATCCAATGATTTTTCCGATTAAGGCAGCCACGATTCCTACATGCAGGGAGTGGCGATACGTATAACTTTCTGTTCCTTCATTCAAATAAATGAAGCGCAGAAATCTCATGTGATGAAGAACTTGATCGAGCATAGGATGAACAGCGTCGCTAAATTGTGCCAGTCGGGGGGTAGCCCCATTTGCGAGCTGGTTAAATAAATACTCGGTTTTTTGTACGGCCACCATATAGGCCTTTGCAGCTTCTGCCTCACTCCAATGAAGGAGAGGAAAAGGCATTTCGGGTGCTTCCGAGTCAGTAGTAACGTGTACGGCTTCCACCTGGTGAGCCTCTAGCAGTCGTAAATCACTTAGATGAAGGATTGCACCAGCGGGTAATAAAAGTAGGCCGTACTCATTGTAGACGTCTTGAGCGAGCGTTGTTCCGATTAGTGAATGGGAAGGTTTTACCTCGGCCATGAGGATTCCTCCAGTGCGATGTACGACCGCGATATAGGATTGGATGACTACCTTTCCTATTATAGCATAGGGAATCTAGTAAGTATTGGTAAAATAATGTCGGATAATGATGGATTGTAAAAGATTTGCAAAGATTTTTTTAAGCTGAATGGAAGGATTATTTACAGAGGTGGCGAATAAGTATGTATAGACGGAAGGAGGTTGGAACCATGAAATTTAACATTCGTGGAGAAAACATTCAAGTCACCGCTGCGCTTAGAGAATATGTCGAAAAGAAAGTCGGCCGTCTGGAAAAATATTTTGAAACTCCACAGCCTACAGAAGTACAAGTCACCATGCATGTACATCGAGGAGAAGGCACGATCGAGGTAACTATCCCACTGGGTGGGGTCATTATCCGAGCGGAGGAAACGCACGAAGATATGTATGCTGCTATCGATCTGGTAGTAGAAAAGCTGGAACGTCAGATTCGCAAACACAAAACGAAGCTGATGCGTAAGCTTCGAGTGGATTCGACAGGAAGAATCGCACAGCGTGAGAGTCAGCCAGTTGCAGTTATGATCCCGGATGTGGATGAGGAGGATATCGACGTAGACATTGATATCGTTCGAACCAAACGCTTCGATCTGAAGCCGATGGATGCACAGGAAGCGGTCATGCAGATGGATATGCTGGGACACAGCTTCTTCGTTTTCCAAAACAGTGACACCAATGACGTCAGTGTGGTGTATCGCCGCAATGATGGACGTTACGGATTGATTGAACCAAAATAACGAAACTTTACACATTCTCATTCGTATAAGACTAGGGAGTTGCTATTGGCAACTCCCTTTACTTGTGTAGAGGATGCTCTATTTGATAAAATATCTTTTTAGAAAGTATTATTTTCGTAGAATCGGTATTCTTATTTATTATCTGGACTCATGCCGGCTTGTGCATTTTTGTTTGGCAGCATATGGAAGGGGTGTCCTCATGTTAGGACTCGTTAAAAAGATATTCGGCGATAGCAATGAACGTGAAGTAAAGAAAATGTTTAAGCGTGTAGAAAGTATCAACGATCTGGAACCAACGATTAAGGCACTCTCTGATGACCAACTGCGGGAGAAGACTGCTGAGTTTAAGGCGCGCTTGGCAAATGGAGAAGAACTGGACAAAATTTTGAATGAAGCGTTTGCCGTTGTACGTGAAGCATCGATTCGTGTACTGGGTATGCGTCACTTCGACGTCCAGATGATTGGTGGTATGGTTCTTCAGGAAGGCCGTATCTCCGAGATGAAGACGGGTGAAGGTAAAACCCTGGTTGCGACACTGGCGACATACCTGAATGCCCTGATGGGAAAAGGCGTTCACGTTGTTACCGTGAACGAATACTTGGCTGAGCGCGACTCGACCATCATGGGTAAGCTGTATAACTTCCTCGGACTGACAGTCGGTTTGAACAAGAATGGACTGAGCCCTGAGGAAAAACGCGAAGCATACGCGTGTGACATTACTTACGGTACGAACAATGAGTTTGGCTTCGATTACCTGCGTGACAATATGGTCCTGTACAAGGAACAAATGGTGCAACGTCCGCTCTTCTTCGCTATCATCGACGAAGTGGACAGCATTTTGATTGACGAAGCACGTACGCCGTTGATCATCTCCGGCTCTGCTAACAAATCGACAGAGCTGTACTACATCTGCTCGCATTTTGTAAAGCGTCTGGAAGCAGAAAAAGATTTTACCATCGATGAGAAGTTGAAAATCGTCAACCTTTCAGATGAAGGTGTGAGCAAGGTCGAACAGGCATTCAACATCGACAACCTGTACGATACGGCACATATCACGTTGAACCACCACATTACAGCGGCGTTGAAGGCACAAGTATTATTCAAGCGCGATGTCGATTATGTGGTGCAGGAAGGCGAAGTTGTGATCGTTGACGAGTTTACCGGCCGTCTGATGGTTGGACGTCGTTACAGCGATGGCTTGCATCAAGCGATCGAAGCCAAAGAAGGTCTGCGTGTCCAAAGCGAGAGCATGACACTGGCTACCATTACCTTGCAAAACTACTTCCGTATGTACCAGAAGCTGGCGGGTATGACAGGTACAGCGAAGACGGAAGAAGAAGAATTCAAAAAGATTTACGGTCTCGATGTCGTGGTTATTCCAACGAATAAGCCTGTACAGCGTATCGATTCGCCAGACCTTGTTTTCAAAACAGAGGCAGCGAAATATCGTGCGGTTGTAAACGACATTGTCGAGCGTCACAAAAAGGGCCAACCGATCCTGGTAGGTACCATCTCCATCGAAAACTCGGAGCGATTGTCCCAAATGCTGAAGCAAAAGGGCGTACCGCATAACGTATTGAACGCGAAGCAGCATGAGCGCGAGGCGGAAATTGTTGCGCGTGCAGGTGTGTATGGAGCGGTTACCATTGCGACAAACATGGCGGGTCGTGGTACGGACATTCAGCTTGGCGAAGGTGTTGCGGAGCAGGGCGGTCTTCATATTATCGGTACAGAACGTCACGAGAGCCGTCGGATTGATAATCAGCTGCGTGGTCGTGCTGGTCGTCAGGGAGACCCGGGTTCATCCCAGTTCTTCCTCTCGATGCAAGATGAGCTGATGCGTCGTTTCGGTGCAGACAATATCATGAATATGATGGATCGTCTGGGGATGGAAGAGGATATGCCGATCGAGAGCCGACTGGTTACTCGTGCGGTAGAATCTGCGCAGAAGCGTGTAGAGGGATCGAACTTCGATGCACGTAAAGGCGTTCTCCAGTATGACGACGTGATGAATCAGCAGCGTCTGGTTGTCTACAAACAACGTAAAGACATCCTGGAACAGGAAAATCTCAGCGATGTTGCTTTGAATATGATCTACGCAGTAATGGAGCGTGCAGTGTCTCTGCATTGTCCAAAAGAAGAGGTACCAGAGGATTGGGATCTGCAAGCAATGGCCGATGCTGCCAATAATGGATTCCTCTATGAAGAAAATATTGCAGCAAAAATGCTGAAAGGCATGGAAGCAGAAGAAATTCTCGAACTGTTGAAAGCTGAAGTCGACAAGCAGTACAAACAGCGTGAAGAAGAAATCGGTGAATCGATTCGCGAGTTTGAAAAAGTCGTCATTCTGCGTGCTGTCGACAGCAAGTGGATGGATCACATCGATGCGATGGATCAATTGCGTCAAGGTATTCACCTGCGCGCCTACGCACAAAACGACCCGCTTCGTGAGTACCAGTTCGAAGGATACGAAATGTATCAAGGTATGCTGGCTGCTGTTCAAGAAGAAGTCGCTATGTACATCATGAAGGCCGAAGTCAGTCAAAACCTGGAGCGTCAGGATGTCATTCGCGGTCAAGGAATCGATACGGACAACTTGCAAACCTCAGGACCATCTGATCGTCCAGATCCTGAGACCTCCGGTGATGCTGATCCGAAAAACCGTGCACAGCGTCGCGCTCAAGAGCAGGATCGCAAACGCCAGAATAAGAAACACTAAGCAATGACAGAACATTCTTCTCGTATCGGCAAATTCGGTACGAGGGGAATGTTTTTTTCTTGCCCATTCCTAATGCCTTGACAGTATTCGTCCTCATCTATTCTTCCTCGTCTGATATAAACGATCTATTTGTCTAACACTGGTAAATGTGATCGAACGATTCAAGTGGTAATTATCTGAAAAATAAATAGAATCGTAAGTACAACACTTTTACCAAATTCACGAAGGCGGGGGAATGAACAAATGAGAACGTCAGCGAACGTGATGGGGATACAAACGAAAAATATAATGGAGCGCATTTCTATAACATTAAAAGCGGTGCTAAAGACAGGAAAGGAGAATAAAAAAGTACAACTGATTGAAAAAGAGGAGGGAATCGAATTACCGAGAGTTATCTCAGCGCAAGAGCCAGTTTTTGAGGACAAGCGACTGATGGAAGAAATTCCGGAGCCAAATTGGAATGAGGCCGTGATCGTCCCACCGAATGGATTGGTGGATCGAACGCGTGAAAGTCCACTAGTAAAAAAATATCGAAAAACACACAACTGGAAGAGACAAGCCTTCATCAAGCAAGCTTATCAGCTGAAAGCAAGCGAAGCTCGGCGTACGCATCTCCATCTGGTTGCCGCACCACAGGCGGAAAATAAACAACCACATGAAATCCGAGACCTGAGATCCTCGCCATCACCACCGGTGGCAACGTGACAAAGTGTATGGGCGAAGTCCCTTTTCTAAACGTGACATGCTACCGTATTTGCGCATCGGGCAAATTACGTTACAATAAAACATAGCTTACGTAAAGAGAAGGTGATTCGCAACATGGCATTAATCGATATTGCGGACATCAAACAAGAGATGTCTAGCATGGCTAAGCGTTTAGCGGATATTAGGGGGTCTCTTTGACCTCCCAGTAAAACAGGAACGAATCGGTGAACTGGAAGAGCGTATGCTGGCACCCGATTTTTGGGATGACAATGATGCAGCGCAAAAGACAATCAGTGAACTGAATGTAATCAAAAGCCTCGTAGAGACGATGACCAAGCTGGATTCTCAGTACGAGGATCTCCAGGTAATGCTGGAGCTCGTCATCGAAGAAGGGGATTCGTCCCTCATTCAAGATCTGTATGACAGTACGCAGGAGCTGCGGAAGTCATTTGAGAGCTTTGAGCTGGAATTGCTTTTGAGTGATGAATACGACAAAAACAACGCGATTCTGGAGCTGCATCCAGGAGCGGGTGGGACAGAGTCCCAGGATTGGGCGTCCATGCTTCTGCGTATGTATACACGTTGGGGGGATGCCAAGGGCTTCAAGGTGGATACATTGGACTATTTGCCTGGTGATGAAGCCGGTGTAAAAAGTGTTACTCTCCTCATTAAGGGCTACAATGCGTATGGCTACCTCAAATCAGAAAAAGGGGTTCATCGTCTTGTGCGGATATCTCCGTTTGATGCCTCTGGACGTCGACACACATCGTTTGTGTCTTGCAACGTCCTGCCGGAGATCGAAGACGATAATGCGGTAGACATACGTACGGAAGACCTGAAAATTGATACGTATCGTTCCAGTGGTGCAGGTGGTCAGCATATCAACACGACTGACTCCGCTGTACGGATTACTCACTTGCCTTCTGGAATTGTGGTGACGTGTCAAACAGAACGCTCCCAGATTAAAAACCGGGAGCGTGCGATGAAGATGCTAACGGCACGACTGTTTGAGAAAAAACGGGAAGAACAAGAGAAAACGTTGGCCGCTATTCAAGGTGAACAAAAAGATATTGCATGGGGCAGCCAAATTCGTTCCTATGTCTTCCACCCATACAGTCTGGTAAAAGACCACCGGACGAATATGGAGGTAGGAAACGTTCAAGCCGTCATGGATGGTGATATTGATTCGTTTATCGATGCCTATCTGCGCGCGCAGATTAATCGTTAAACGAAACAGAAGGCTTCAAGGCTTTTGGTATGGAAATCGATACGGTGGTTCCTTTGCCGACATCACTGGCGATGTTGATTGTTCCCCCGTGATCGCGAATAATTTTTGAGCTTACCATTAACCCCAGGCCAGTTCCTGTTTCTTTTGTACTATAAAAAAGCTCTCCTAATCGGGGAAGTAGCTCGGCAGGGATGCCTTGTCCTTGATCGCTGATTCGGATGACAACATCGGAAGAGCGCTCTACAACCTTGATTGTGAGATTTCCACCTAACGGCATGGCTTCCATGCCGTTTTTTATGATGTTTATGAAGACTTGCTTGATTTGATATTCCTCACACAATATGAGGGACGTGACTTGCGGAAAATCAGTAAGAATGGATACATTTTTAAGAAGTGCCTGTGGTTCCAAAAGCTTAATGACAGACAAAAGCAATGGCAAAAGGCCGTTGGGAGCGAATCGCAACGCTTGCGGCTTCGCCATGATCAAAAGCTCACTGGTAATCGAAGTGATCCGGTCGATTTCAGATCGCATGATTTGCAAGTATTGCTGATTCGCGAATTCGTCCCCTTCCATGAGTTGAATAAACCCTTTCAATGCCGTAAGTGGATTGCGAATTTCATGGGCGATTCCCGCGGCAAGCTCTCCTAGAACGGACAGCTTGTCAGAGTAACGAAGCAATTCCTCTGATTGCCGACGTTCTGTAATATCACGTGCCACAAAAACCGTGCTGAGAATATGACCGTACGAACAAATGTCAGGTGTTCCTTTCACATCGAACAGTAACATTCTCCCGTCTGGGTGAAGGTAATGGTACTCAGCGTCGAGTGTGATTTTCTGCTTCATCATTTGAGTAAAATCGCTCTTGGCTTTGGTTACTTGCTCAGGATGAATCAAGATCGAAAAATGCTGATTGATCACTTGATCAATTGTAAGACCGCTCACCGCCTGAACAGAAGGAGAAGCGTAAGTAATCATTCCGTCGACATCGACAATTAAAATCAAATCCATAATGTTTTCGGATATTAAGCGGAAATTTTCTTGCATCTGGTGCAGAGCTTTTTCCATCTTCTTTTGCTGCGTGATGTTCTTGGCGATGGAATAGCGACTGACGATTTCGCCGTTGTGAAAAATAGGAAAACTGGAAGCGAAAATATCCACAACCTGCCCGTTTTTATGGAGCAACTGATAATGCTTATTTTTTCTGATTTCTGCAGAGAGGATTTGTTGTTGTTTCTTACTGTCGAGACCCTCTGTAGAAGCGAGAATTTCCCAAATTTGCATGCGCAGCAATTCTTGAGAGGTGTATCCTATCAATGCTTCACCAGCGGCGTTCACTCCTGTGAATTTGCCTTCCATGTCGAACATGAAAACAGCATCAGGATTGTTGTGGAATAGAGAAGTATATAACTGTATCTGCGTGTCCATACCTATCCGCCTCTCTGTTGCTACTTGCTACCTTGAATCGTTCGCTGTAGAAAGGAAAAATCCTACCAGACAAAAGTCTGTATTCATAATTATGTTATACTTCATGAAAGAACAAGGTCATGAAAAAGGAGAGAAACCGTCATGTTGTATGCAGCATTTTTGCCAATCGTAAATCAAGAGCTGAATGCTCAAGTAAGACCTGCGCATCTTACGTATATTAATGATTTGTACAAGCAGGGAAAAGTGTTCATGGCAGGACCCTTTACAGATAAGCTTGGCGGATTGGTTATTTACAAAGCGGATTCTCTGGAAGAAGCTCGCCAATTGGCTGAGGCTGATCCAGTTGTTGTGGAAGGCGCACGGACGTTGGAGTTACGTGAATGGAGCCCGTTGGAATTTCCTCTGTCCTAAATGGTTGTCGCAAGAATGAGAAGCGGTAGTCGGAGGCATACTTAGCGAAGAAATCCGAATAAAGGAGGGAACAGCCTTGAAACGTATTCCACTCGTTTTGACAGCGGCTGTACTCGCATTCTCGCTAAGTGCCTGTGGTGGCGGCAATCAGCAAGCCCAGCCGCCAGCCAACCAACCGGCAACAGAGGCTCCGGCTACAGAAACTCCGCCAGCCACAACGCCATCTGGCAGCTATGATGCAGCAACTGCAGAAACCATGTACAAAAATACCTGTTCAAGCTGCCACGGACAGACGTTGGAAGGGGCAGTTGGACCGAACTTGCAAAAGATCGGCGGTCAGTTGAACAAGGAACAGATCATGGGCATTTTGGAAAAAGGAAAAGGATCAATGCCTCCAGGTCTCGTCACAGGAAAAGATGCAGAAAACATCGCTGCATGGTTAGCAGACAAAAAGTAAACAGGGCAACAAACCAGCGCTCGAGCAAATCGGGCGCTTTTTTCTTTGGACGAAAAAAGATTTTTTGTTGTATTCTATATGGATTTTTATTATTATTCATGTATAAAAATACAGAATAGAATAAAGGGGAGAGAGCATGGTTCGGGTCGGGATTGTTGGAGCAACGGGTTATGGTGGCGCGGAGTTGATCCGTCTTTTGGCTGGGCATCCGCATGTTGAGATTGCAAACGTATACTCAAGTTCATCAGAAGGGGAAAGCTTGGAAAAATCGTTTCCGCATGTAGCTGGGCTCAGGTTGCCCACATTATCACCGATTGATGCAGACAGCATGAGCGGTGTGAACGATCTGATCTTTCTCGCTACACCTGCGGGAGTAAGTAGCACGTTATCTCCGAAGTTGGTCGAAAAAGGCTTGAAGGTCATTGATTTGTCCGGGGATTTTCGTCTAGAAAACGGTGCGGTCTACAAAACGTGGTACAAACATGAGCCGGCCCCTTCCCAATGGGTAGAAGCAGCGATTTACGGTTTAACCGAGTGGAATCAAGAGCAAGTGGCAGGTGCCAGTCTCATCGCGAATCCAGGCTGCTATCCCACTGCTACGCTCCTCGCCTTGCTTCCGCTGGTGAAGACAGGCTGGGTACAGCCTAACAGTTGGATCGTCGATGCCAAATCAGGTGTATCCGGCGCTGGACGTGGAGTAGCGCTCGGTGTTCATTACAGCGAGATCAATGAAAGTATTCATGCTTATAAAGTTGCGAATCATCAGCATACACCAGAGATTGAACAGGAGCTGCAAAAACAGAGCGGGGAAGAGACGCTTGTTCAATTTACGCCGCATCTGGTGCCGATGACCCGAGGGATTTTAGTCACGGCTTACGGACAACTAACGACTGATGTTACACAATCGCAAATCCAGGAACTATACGAGGCCACTTATGCGGATAAGCCTTTTGTGCGCGTACGTCCTGCAGGCAGTCATCCACATACCAAAGAAGTATATGGCTCCAATTACTGCGATATCGCCATCCATGTCGATCAGCGCACGAGGCGTGTCATCTTACTGTCGGTAATCGATAATATGATGAAGGGCGCAGCCGGTCAAGCCGTACAAAACATGAATGTCATGTTTAATTTGCCTGAGAAAACAGGCTTGCCGCTCGTACCAGTATTCCCGTAGAGGAGGAGAGCAGATGCAAGGAATTGTCGTGATCAAATGTGGCGGAAGCACCATGGATCAGCTACCTGACTCCTTCTTTCAGGCGATTGCCGGATTGCAGGCGCAAGGGAAAGAGATCGTCATCGTCCATGGGGGCGGACCTGCCATTAACAGTATGCTCGATCGAGTTCAGATCACTCCGCAATTTGTCGATGGGCTTCGTGTTACCTGCGAGGACACACTGCGTGTTGTAGAGATGGTCTTGTGCGGCAGTATCAACAAGGCACTGGTAAAAAGGCTGACGGAGGCAGGAGCCAAGGCTTGGGGAGTTAGTGGCATCGATGGCCAGACCCTTTTGGCAACAAAAACGCCAAAGCCACTCGGGTGGGTAGGAGAAATCAAGCAGGCGGATACGACCATTCCGAAAGCGATTCTTGGGCAGGGATACGTCCCGGTGATTGCTCCCCTTTCCGTCAGTGAAGATGGCACGGAGACATTTAACGTCAATGCTGATGTAGCCGCAGGAGTGATTGCAGCAGCACTCAGCGCTGAAAAACTGATTATGGTGACAGACGTTCCGGGCATCATGCAGCCACAGCCAGACGGAACCAAGGCAGTAGTACCAGCCACAAGTGCCGAAGAGATACAGGAAATGATTCGGGCAGAAATTATTACTGGTGGAATGATTCCGAAGGTTCAGGCAGCTCTCGACGCTCTCGGACAGGGAGTGGAGCAGGTTGTCATCTGCCGGGGAATCGCTGACGATCTGCTCGGTGTTTGTGCGGGGCAGGCAGTTGGGACAATCGTTCGTATGAATGTCAATTACGCTTAGGTAGGAGGGAAAAGAATATGCATACAACAACAGCGCCAGTGCATCTCATGAATAACTATGCGAGATGGCGAATCAGTTTGGTAAAAGGACAAGGAAACCAGGTATGGGATGATCAAGGCAAGCAATATCTCGATTTTACCTCAGGAATTGCCGTGACTTCGTTAGGGCATGTCCCGCCAAAAGTAACGGCAAAGCTGCACGAACAGCTCGATACGTTGTGGCATTGCTCGAATCTGGTACATGTGCCTCAGCAAGAGATTTTGGCGGAAAAGCTGAGCCGACTGTCTGGACTGGATCAGGCTTTTTTCTGCAACAGTGGAGCGGAGGCGAATGAAGGCTTGATCAAGCTCGCTCGCCGCTATGCACAAAAGGTAAAAGGGACCGACCGTTACGAAATCATCAGCTTTGAACAATCTTTTCATGGACGGACATTGGCTACCCTGACGGCTACTGGACAGGAAAAGGTGAAGGACGGATTCGCACCATTGCCGCAGGGCTTTGTCACCGTTCCTTACAACGACCTTGATGCAGTCAAGTCAGCAATTACAGACAAGACATGCGCGATCATGCTGGAGCTGGTTCAGGGTGAAGGCGGCGTACATCCAGCAGAAGAGGCGTGGGTGAAGGCGCTGCGTGAATTATGCGATACGCACGGATTGCTCCTGTTAATCGATGAGATACAGACTGGGATCGGTCGCACGGGTACATGGTTTGCCTTCCAGCAATATGACATGAAGCCGGATGCGATTTCCTTGGCAAAAGGATTGGGAAGTGGTTTCCCGATTGGAGCAGTAGTCGCGACCAAGGAAGTAGCAGAAGCATTTGCTCCGGGTACGCATGGTACTACTTTTGGTGGGAACCCATTGGCAGCAACTGCTGGAATCGCAACGCTTACGACGATGGAAGAAGAGCAGATTTTGGAGCGGGTAGCCCATATCCATGACGTATTGATCAAAGAGCTGGAGAAGCTCAAGGCAGAGCATCCAGACAAAGTAGTTACAGTTCGGGGAAAAGGACTGCTTCTCGGTGTGGAGCTAACGATTCCTGCTGGTGAGTCGGTAGCGTATGCACGGGAAAAAGGAGTCATTCTGCTGATGGCTGGCCCACAAGTAGTGAGACTCCTGCCTTCTTTTGTGACCACAGATGATGAGGTAAAGCAGGCAATTGCTGTATTAAGCGAAGCGCTGTCTCAGGTTTAGAAGAAAAAAGCATGAAATGCAACGAGTGGAAGTGGTCAAAAAACTCGTTGCATTTTTATAATTCCAAATGTATATTAATACAAAAGGTTGCATAAATTTTCGATAAGAGCGATCAGTCCGGTGCCCATTGGAGAGGAGTGGCTTCATAGATGGATAGAGAGAAACAATCGTTAGGAACAGGATTTCTAACGTTGGAGAGCGGTGAGGTTTTTACAGGAAAGCTGTATGGCGCCCCAATTAACGGTTTCGGAGAAGTGGTTTTTCATACAGGAATGACGGGATATCAAGAGGTGATGACAGACCCTTCGTTTGCAGGGCAAATCGTTACCTTCACGTATCCCTTGATCGGAAACTACGGGATCAACGAGAAGGATTATGAGGCAGCTAAGCCAGCGTTGACAGGGATGATTGTCAGCGAGCTATGCATGGAGCCGAGCCATTACGAATCAAACATGACTTTGGCCCAAGCGGCTGAAGCATTTGGATTCCCGATCCTTGCAGGGATTGATACGCGAACAATTACAAAGCGCGTCCGTCAGAATGGTACCGTATTTGGTGTCATTTCCGATCAGCCTATGCAGGTGGAGGAAGTTGTGTCCCTGCGCTACAAGCACGCCAAGAAATCATTGGTTGCCAACGTATCCAGACAACAGGTAGAGCGGTATCCGGGAACAGGGGAGCATGTCGTCTTAATTGACCTCGGCATGAAGCAATCGATTTTGGATGCACTTCTGCAACAGGGCTGCCGTGTCACGGTCGTCCCATTTGATACGAGTTTTGCCCAAATCAATGCTCTCGCACCAGACGGCTTATTGTTTTCCAATGGACCTGGCGATCCGGAGCACTTGCTTGCGTATTGCAGCGAATGGCGCAAAGCCGTAGAGCAGTACCCGACCTTGGGCATCTGCTTGGGGCATCAAGTATTGGCGCTGATGTACGGCGGCAAGACAGAAAAGCTCGCATACGGTCATCGCGGTAGCAATCATCCGGTCAAGGATCTGATGACTGGCAAAGTATACATGAGTTCACAAAATCACGGGTACGTAGTCAAGGAAGAGTCTCTGGATAAACGCCAACTGACCGTTTCTTATCGCAATGTTAACGATAGCTCGGTCGAAGGACTGCGTCACGCCAGTCTGCCTGTTTTCAGTGTGCAGTTCCATCCGGAAGCACATCCAGGCCCTAGTGATACATCCCACATTTTCCACCAATTCTTGCAGTCGATGCGCGTAGTAGGAGCGAAGAGATATGCCTAAATTGCCACACATTCATAAAGTATTGGTCATCGGTTCTGGCCCGATCGTCATCGGGCAGGCAGCGGAATTTGATTATGCAGGCGCACAGGCTTGCCTTTCCCTGAAAGAAGCCGGCGTGCAGGTCGTACTGGTGAATAACAATCCGGCAACGATCATGACAGACGAACAAGTAGCGGACAAAGTATATCTGGAGCCGCTCACGGTGGAATCCGTGACAGCTATTATCGCAAAAGAGCGTCCCGATGGCCTCTTGCCTACGTTAGGCGGCCAAACGGGACTTAATCTTGCTGTTTCGCTGGCAGAAGCAGGCGTGCTGGAAAAGTACAGTGTGCAGCTGTTGGGTACGCCGCTGGCTGCCATTCAAAACGGGGAAGACCGTGAGCTGTTCAAGCAATTGATGCAACAAATCGGAGAGCCTGTCCCAGAGAGCGATACCGTCGAATCTGTAGAAACAGCGATCGAGTTTGCGAACTCTATCGGCTATCCAGTGATTGTGCGTCCTGCTTATACGCTTGGAGGAGCAGGCGGCGGGATCGCAGAGGATGAAGCGGCCTTGCGAAAGGTTGCAGCCGGTGGTATTGCAGCTAGCCCAATCGGTCAGGTATTGATTGAGCGCAGTGTAAAAGGCTGGAAAGAGATTGAATACGAGGTTATGCGGGACGCAAATGATACCTGCATCATTGTGTGCAATATGGAAAATTTGGACCCGGTAGGTATTCATACGGGAGACAGCATTGTCGTAGCGCCATCTCAGACGCTGACAGATCGCCAGTACCAAATGCTGCGGAGTGTATCAACAAAAGTAATTCGTTCGCTTGGGGTAGTAGGTGGTTGCAATATACAATTTGCGCTTGATCCGAATTCCGATCGGTATGTGCTGATCGAGGTAAATCCTCGTGTAAGTCGTTCAAGTGCGTTGGCGTCCAAAGCAACAGGCTATCCAATCGCGCGGATCGCTGCCAAGCTCGCATTGGGCTACGGACTGGATGAAGTACTCAATCCAATCACGGGCTATACGTACGCTAGCTTTGAACCGGCGTTGGACTACATCGTTGTCAAAATCCCACGCTTTCCGTTTGATAAATTTCCACTGGCAGACCGCAAGCTGGGGACTCAAATGAAAGCGACTGGCGAGGTCATGTCGATCGCCCGCAATCTGGAAGCAGGACTTTTGAAGGCAGTTCGCTCTCTGGAACAGGGCTGCACGCATTTGAATCGACCGGAGCTTGCATCCTGGACACGTGAGGAGCTTGCCCATTCCTTGCAGGAAGCGACTGATATCAGACTGTTTGTTTTTGCAGAGGCGATCCGCAAAGGCTTTACAGAAAGTGAGCTACACAGCCTGACTGGTGTCGATCCGTTTTTCTTGCGGAGCTTGCGTAAAATCGTGGACCTGGAAGTAGAGCTGTCTTGCCACGATCGGAAAACACTGACCCCAGAACTGTTGTTGGAAGCAAAGCGTCGCGGGTTTGCCGATGAAACCATCGCTTCACTGGTTGGTGCTACATCTGCCCAAATCAAATCACTTCGTCAAGAGTCGGGCATTACGCCTACTTATAAAATCGTGGACACTTGTGCAGCAGAATTTGATGCTCAAACCCCTTACTACTATTCGGATTGGCAAGGAATAGATGAGGTCGAGTCACTGTCTGGCCGCAAAGTACTGGTACTTGGCTCAGGTCCCATTCGCATCGGTCAGGGTATCGAGTTTGACTACTGCTCCGTACATGCAGCCAATGCGCTTCAGGCAAGCGGTATTGCGGCTGTCGTTGTGAACAACAACCCAGAGACGGTCAGCACTGACTATGAAACAGCCGACCATCTTTATTTTGAACCGCTTCACGTAGAAGACGTGCTGCATATCGCAGAACGCGAACAGGTTGAGGGCGTCATGGTTCAGTTCGGCGGTCAAACCGCGATCAATCTGGCAGCCAAGCTAGAGCATGCGGGTCTGAAAGTAATGGGCACGTCGCTTACAGCCATCGAACGCGCGGAGGATCGGGAGCTGTTCTACGCCATGCTGCGCAAGCTGGACATTCCTCATATCCCTGGTAAAGGAGTATCGTCCTTGGAGGATGCGACCGCGATTGCGGAGGAAATCGGCTTCCCTGTTTTGATGCGACCTTCGTACGTCATCGGCGGGCAAGGTATGGTAGTAGTTCACAACATCGAAGAGCTGCAAGCTACCATTCAAGACTGGTTGAACCATCCGGACATGAGCATGTTTTTCCCACTTCTCGTGGATAAATACGTTCCAGGCAAGGAAGCTGAAGTAGATGCGGTATGCGACGGACATTCTGTGATTATCCCAGGTATATTCCAGCATGTGGAGAGAGCGGGCATCCACTCGGGCGATAGTGTAGCCTTGTTCCCGGCTCCTCAGCTGACGGATGACATCAAGCACAAAATCGCGAGTTATACAGAAGCAATCGCGAGGGAAATGGAAGCGGTCGGGTTAATCAATATCCAGTTTGTCATTGATGGCGAAACGGTTTATGTACTGGAGGTAAATCCTCGTGCTTCACGGACAGTACCGATTACGAGCAAAGTGACTGGCATCCCGATGGTTCAACTGGCGGTTCGCGCACAATTGGGTGAAAAGCTGTCGGAGATGGGCTGCGGTACAGGGCTTTTGCCAGAGATTCCTTTTGCAGTTGTCAAGGCGCCAGTCTTCTCCACGATCAAGCTGAACGGGGTAGACCCGGTACTAGGTCCAGAGATGAAATCGACGGGGGAAGTTCTCGGCTTGGGGCATTCATTCGAAGAGGCAGCAGGCAAAGCTTTTGCTTTCAAGGACAATTTGTACGGCGACTGGCAAAAAGGTCAGTTGGTCATGATTTCTTTGGCAGATGGAGATAAGCAGGACGGTGTAAGTGAATCAATCGGACAAATTCAAGCGGACGGCGCTAATCTGGCGGCGACGCCGGGGACGGCCGAGTGGCTGACAGCTAAAGGAATTGTCGTGAAGCATGTCGTGACAGATGAAGCGGCGTGGATCGAGCTGTTGCAAAAGGAAGAAGCGGCCTTCGCTCTCGTTACTGCGACGAAAGGCAATCGCCAGGGCCGGACAGGATTTGCTCTGCGAAGCCGTATGGTACAACAAGGTGTGCCATTGTTCTCCGCTGTCGATACGTTTGAGTTATACGTGAAGTCGATTATGAAGAAAAGAGGTGGCTCGCATGCAGCCAGTGAAGATATTGGAACACTTTCAAAACTTGCCGTTACAAAAGCATAAAGGAAAAGATTTCTTGCGCGTCGATGAATTCAACGGAGAAGAATTGATGGAGCTGCTCCATCTGTCTGCTCACGTCAAGCAATTGCAAAAGCTGGGACAGCCATTCCAGCCTTTGCAAGGCAAGACATTGGGAATGATCTTTGACAAGGCTTCGACCCGTACGCGCGTCTCCTTTGAAGTGGGGATGCATCAGTTGGGTGGCTTGGGGATGTTCATGAGCGGAAAAGAGCTACAGCTCGGACGAGGAGAGCCGATAAGCGACACAGCAAAAGTTCTCTCCCGGTACGTGGATGCCATCATGATTCGCACCTTTTCCCACTCCTATGTAGAAGAGCTTGCCGAACACGCGTCGATCCCTATTATCAATGGATTGACCGATCTGTACCATCCTTGCCAGGCGTTGGCTGATTTGCTGACGATCTGGGAGCACAAAGGCAAGCTGAAAGGAGTCAAGCTCGCCTATGTGGGAGACGGCAATAACGTGGCGAACTCACTGGTGCTGGGCGCAGCTCTGCTAGGCTTGGATGTGCGGGTGGCGACTCCGGTAGGATACGAAATGGATGCAGCAATTGTCGCAAAAGCTACAGAATACGCGAAACAAAGCGGCGGCAAAATGATGGTGACCACCGATCCGATAGAGGCTGTTATGGGGGCAGATGCTGTATATACGGACGTTTGGACTAGTATGGGTTTTGAAGAAGAAAATGAGGTGCGATTGAAAGCATTTGCCGACTATCAAGTGAACGAAAAGTTGGTAGCAGCAGCAGATCGTGATTATCTCTTCTTGCATTGCTTGCCAGCACATCGTGGAGAAGAAGTGACAACCGGTGTTATCGACGGATCGCGCTCTGTTATTTTTGATCAGGCTGAAAATAGATTACACGCACAAAAGGCGATATTGGCGGCGTTGGTGTGAACATAGTTCTAGTTAAATGGAACTAGCCGTAATTAAATCGAATAGACTATGAATCTATGATTGCCGAATTTTGTCACTTATGTGTAAAATAAAGGTAGGAAAGAAGCAAAGAAGTACGGACTGTATCTGGTCGCTTGGTCCGTATGGAGCCAGTAGCGAATCCACCCTTTTCCGTAATGGAAAAGGAAAGGCGAGCAGGGGCTGTACTTGGTCGCTTGGCCTCTGTATCACGGACAGTAGCGAAGCCAGCTTTCTCCACTATGCCTAAAGGGGGGAAAAGAAAATGAAAAAATGGTTCGCGGCAATTATGATGGTGGTAGCAATCGTAGCAGCTACTTCTGCAAACTTCCATATTGGATAAATAAGCGTATTGGAGAAACAAACACCGCTTGGCTGAGTGGTGTTTTTTCTTCAAGCTTGGAGGAAACAACATGCTATTGGATGTAATTGCCCTATCTTTTCTCGTAGCATTGCTGCGAGGGGGAAGAATCAAAGAATTCCCTAAATTCAATCAATTAAAACTTCTTGTCGTTACCATACTGCTCCAGGCTTGTGCAGTCTTCTTTCCTATGATCGGCGGCCTCTTCATATCGATCGCGTATGTGTTTATTTTGGCTTTCCTCGTTTTTAATCGGGAATTTGAAGATATGCGGATATTTTTAATCGGCTGGTTTCTGAATGCGATTGCAATTTGGTCTAACAATGGAAAAATGCCAATCGATTTAGTCCAAGCAGCAAAGCTTCCTTATGACTTAGAGCCGGTTATAAACGGAACGAATTTCAAGCATAGTGTATTGACGGAAAGTTCAAATTTTCCGTTTTTGACGGATGTCATCTACATGCCATCTATCATTCCTCGGATTATTAGCATCGGCGATATTTTTATTATGTTAGGCGCCTTTTTACTTGTTCAGCGATTGATGAATAAACCTATTTCATTACTACAACTTCGCGAAGGTAAAAGTTATGCGACAAAAAACTGATTATGCAAATTGGATAAAGGGGATTGTTGTACAGGTTGGATTTGTCATTGCAGCAATCTATATTTTTTACACATCTTCATCCGAATGGGCAGTTCGTGAGCATTGGGGGGTATTATCTACCTATACCCTCTTGACCATTTTTTCCTGTTTTGCTCCCGTGCGTATATCAAATACGATTTTAACAGTGAACAATGCTGTAATCTTTTCGGGTATCTTGTTGTACGGTGTCTGGGTGGGAGTATGGGCTGCTGTTATTGAATCATTAATTATTGCTTTCCTGGTAAGGTTTAATCCGCTAAAAGCTATCATTAATATTGGGCAATTGTTAATGACTATATGGACTGTAGCGTTTTTGAAGGATTGGATCGAGGGCTTCGGAACGGTTTCACCTATTATTAGCGATTTGTTTTTGGCTGTTGTTTATTGGTTTGTGAACCTGACTTTATGTGGATTGGGTATCTCCTATTTTCATCAAATGACCTGGGCGCGAACCGTAAAGATGATGGCAAAAGGATTTACCTCGACTTACTTGCTGCTATTAATTTTAGCCGGAGTAGGTTCACGCTTAGTAGAGTCATATGGCCCGTTAACACTAATTCCTATGGTGATTGCGTTTATTACGATCAGTTACGTATTTCATCATTACTATGACAACCTCCAAAGGCTTCAGCAAAAAGTAGAAGAGGTCAAATCATTCAATCACAACTTCTTAACGACGATGGCTGCTTCCATTGACGCACGAGATCGGTACACAAGTGGACATTCTCAGCGTGTAGCTTACTGGGGAAGAGAAATTGCGAGAGATATTGGTTTGTCCGAACGAAAAGTGGAGGATGTTTATATCGGGGGAATCCTGCACGACATTGGAAAAATCGGCATCGAAGACGAAATTCTCAATAAAAAAGGAAAGCTGACCCCAGAAGAGTACGACAAGATCAAGCAGCACACGGTCATTGGCTACGAAATTATTTTGCAAGCAGGGATGTTCAATGAACTGCTTCCTGCGATCCGCTCCTATCATGAGCGAATAGATGGAAGGGGATACCCGGATGGTTTAGCTGGGGATGAAATTCCGCTGATGGCGAGGATTTTAGCCATTTCAGACGCTTTCGATGCGATGGTTGCGGATAGGCCATATCGAAAAGGCTTGCCTGTGGAGGAAGCGCTTCAAGAAATCAGACGGGGCTCTGGTACTCAATTTGATCCGATATTGGCGGAGCATTTTATCAGAATCGTTCAGCGACTGCCGTACGAAGAGCTGCAGAGCATTATCGGAATCGAATCCATTCCACAAAAACAGTTACAGGAGGCAATCAGATGAGCTGCCCCTTGTAACTGTTTTTATTTGTTTACGACCATATGCGGATGAGCTCTCTGGTTTCTGAATGGCAGGAAAGCTTGAATACATCTGGATTGCTTAGCTTTTCCCAATTGTGAAAGCCAAAGCGGTCATCGATTGATTTCATGAGCAAGGCCAACAGGCATCCGTGGCTAACAAGCACGATTTCTTTATGCTCATCTGCCAAAATCTCAGTGAGCAACGAATTTGCCCGGTTCATTGCAGTAAGACTGGATTCGCCCCCTTCGAATGCAAGAGTCAGGTCATCGAACGTATCGAGCAGCCGCTCGAACCAATCCTCACGTGGTACTTCACTAAGGACGCGCTCGACCAAACGCGTGTCTTCTTCAACCACAATTCCGCGTTCCTGTGCAAGTGGCTGGATGGTGGCAATCGCCCGATGATACGGACTCGAAATAATTCGATCAATGGGGGAACCAGCGAAGAAGGAGGCAAGCTCCCGAGCTTGTACTTCTCCCTTTTCTGTGAGCAGGGCTTCGGGTTCTTGACCAGCAGCCTGACAATGACGTACCAAATATATTGTTTTCATAATCTCCTCCAACACGCATTCTCCAATGTAATTCCTCCTTTTATTCATTCTCCATCTTGAATAATCTTTCCTTTTGATCACACAACATTTATGCATAAACAGGCGATGAGTATGCATAAAAACAAGATACTCTTTATGCGAAAAATGTATAATTTCTTTGCGTTCCTGTTTCTGTCTGCGAATTCACAACAATTATACAAGAAAAATAGTTGTATTTTTATTAGTTCGTTTGTATAATTACTCGCATGAGAGAAACTTCGAAACGGGGAGAGAGAATGATGGCAAAAGATAAAATTGTGTTGGCCTATTCAGGCGGTTTAGATACATCGGTAGCAATTAAATGGTTGCAAGATACGTATAACTACGATGTCATTGCAGTTGCATTGGATGTAGGGGAAGGGAAAGACCTCGATTTCGTACAGAAAAAAGCATTGCAGGTAGGGGCATTAAAATCAATCGTAGTGGATGCAAAAGATGCATTCGCTGAGGAATTCGTATTGCCAGCTCTGAAAGCAAACGCCATGTACGAAGGCAAATATCCATTGGTGTCTGCACTGTCGCGTTATCTGATTTCTCGTGTGCTGGTTGAAATCGCGGAAAAAGAAGGTGCGGTAGCTGTCGCACACGGTTGCACAGGAAAAGGAAACGACCAGGTGCGTTTCGATGTTTCCTTCACAGCGCTGAACCCGGATATCAAAATCGTGGCGCCGGTTCGTGAATGGGGCTGGACGCGTGACGAAGAGATCGAATATGCGAAAAAGAACAATATCCCGATCCCGATCGATCTGGACAATCCATACAGCATTGACCAAAACCTGTGGGGCAGAAGCTGCGAGTGCGGTGTTCTCGAAGATCCATGGGCAGCTCCTCCAGAAGGTGCATACGATCTGACGAAGTCGATCACGGACGCACCAGAAGAGGCGGAAGAAATAGAAATTACCTTCGTGCAAGGGAAACCAACTGCATTGAACGGCGAAGAGCTTTCACTTTCCGAGTTGATCCTGAAGCTGAACAAAATCGCTGGTAACCATGGCGTAGGCCGTATCGACCATGTAGAAAACCGCTTGGTGGGCATCAAATCTCGCGAAGTTTACGAGGCACCGGCTGCGACTACCTTAATTTTGGCTCACCGTGAGCTGGAATTCTTGACGCAACCTCGTGAGGTCGCTCAGTTCAAACCGATTGTCGAGCAAAAACTGGCGCAAGTGATTTACGAGGGTCTCTGGTTTTCGCCAATTCGCAATGCTGTTCAGGCATTCATTGAAGAAACGCAAAAACACGTAACGGGTGTCGTACGCGTGAAGCTGCACAAAGGACATGCGATCGTTGTAGGCCGCACCTCTGCATCGTCTCTCTACAGTCATGAACTGGCGACTTACAATGCAGGTGACCAATTCGACCACAAAGCAGCACTCGGTTTCATCAAGCTGTGGGGTCTGCCTACAAAGGTATACGCACAGGTAAACGAGGGTGTACTGCAAGAAAATAAAAACACCGCCATTAAGATTTTGGATGAAAAGGATGCGATCAAGCAATGAAACTCTGGGGAGGACGCTTCACGAAGCCGACGAATCAACTCGTAGAAGAGTATACTGCTTCTATTTCTTTCGACCAGAAAATGTGGCGACAGGACATCGTCGGAAGCCTAGCTCATGTTGCCATGTTGGGCAAGTGCGGCATCCTGCCGATGGAGGAAGTAAGGCAGATCATCGCTGGTTTGAAAAAGGTAAAAGAAAAAATTGAGCGCGGGCAAGCTGAGTTTCTCGTTGCGCATGAAGATGTGCATATGAATATTGAAAAGATGCTAATTGAAGAAATCGGGCCGGTGGGGGGCAAACTCCACACCGGTCGCAGCCGCAATGATCAGGTTGCGTTGGATATGCACCTGTATCTCCGCGAAAAGCTGATGGAGATCATCCAATTGGCGATGTATTTGCAAGAGGCGCTGCTAGAGCAAGCAAATCAGCATCTCGATACAGTTATGCCGGGATATACACATTTGCAGCGTGCGCAGCCGGTATTGTTTGGCTACCACCTGATGGCGTATGTGTCCATGCTGCAACGCGATATTGAGCGGATGACCGAGACGTGGAAGCGTGTGAATGTGCTGCCGCTTGGAGCAGGTGCACTCGCAGGTACGACTTTCCCGATCGACCGTACGTTTGTAGCGGAATTGCTTCAATTTGATGGTATCTATCAAAACAGTATGGATGCAGTGAGTGACCGTGACTTCATCGTTGAATTTTTGGCAGACGCTTCTCTGGTCATGACCCATCTTTCCCGTTTGTGCGAAGAGCTCGTCATCTGGAGTAGTCAGGAATTTTCCTTTGTGGAGCTGGACGATGCATTTTGCACAGGGTCCAGTATCATGCCGCAAAAGAAAAATCCCGACGTGGCAGAGCTGGTCCGCGGAAAAACAGGGCGTGTATACGGCAATCTGTTTGGATTGTTGACCGTATTGAAAGGTTTGCCGTTGGCGTACAACAAGGACATGCAGGAAGATAAAGAAGGCATGTTCGATACGGTGGCTACCATTCATGGTGCACTGGCGTTGCTCACGCCGATGATTAAGACGATGCACGTCAAAGCAGACCGCATGCGTCAAGCTGTTACCAACGATTTTTCCAATGCGACAGACTTGGCAGATTACTTGGTTCGCAAAGACATGCCGTTCCGTCAGGCGCATGAAGTCGTAGGGAGAACCGTCTTGTACTGCATCGAGCAGCAAAAATATCTTCTCGATTTGACTTTGGAAGAATTCCAGAGCTTCTCAGAGGCTATTGGGGCAGATGTGTATGACGCTCTAGCTGTTGAGACAGTTGTTAATGCACGTAACGTGCTGGGTGGGACTGCTCGTAATCAGGTAGAGGTACAAATTGATTGGTACCGCAAGCAACTGGTAGAAACACATGCTTGGGTGAATAAGAACAGTCAAAAGGTCATGATTGAATCCCTGATCGATGTCGGTTCACCTGCATAAAAACGTACATGAATGAAAAACAAAAACCCCAAAGCTTTGGGGTTTTTTTGCGTTCTATACTTATCTACCTACCATTTTTGGATCAAAACCTAACGCGGTTGCGTAGGCAAGAGGCAACTCCATGCGGGCTGTTTTTAAAGGATCGACGACCTGACAGATACGCAAATCTCCCGCAGCGGAGAGCAAGAAGGTGGATTCGGCCTTTTCTACTCCCAGCTCTTCGTGTAGAAATTGTACCATGTTGATTACCGCTCGATCCGCAGCCTTGTCCAGCTCTTTTTCTGACGCAATCGTGATCAAGTGCTCCTGGTTGACTGCCATTGGTAACGGCCACTGCTTTCCCTTTATCACATCGAGCTTTACGGTTACTTCCCCTGCAATTTCCACACCACATACAGCTACTTCTCCGTCAGCCATTGCAGCATGAAGGTCTCCCAGGGCAAATAATGCGCCGGGAACATTCACGGGTAAAAGCAATGTAGTACCTGCACGCATTTGCTTGCAGTCCATGTTGCCGCCGTGATCGCCCGGGGTACCGCATGAAATGGCTTCTTTGGCAGGTGCTGTTCCAATTACGCCAATCATAGGATTGATTGGGACCTCAAGCTTGTCCGACAAAACAGCTTTTCCATCTTGTATCGGAATCATTTTGATCACATTTTCTTGCAGATCGAACCCCATTACACCCAGATCTGGTCCAGTAACCATTACGCCTTGGTTTTTAATTTCAATTTTCTGAATATGCACAACCAAAATATCGCCTGGCTCTGTTTCTTCTATATAAATAGGACCGGAAGCGGGGTTGATCCGATTCCAATCAAGCGCCTGAAACACGGTGTCTGCCGATTGGATTTGGTCCTCGAAACAATCGCAGGTTTCAAATGTTACGATACTGCCTGCTTCCACCTTCAAGACCGGCTGATTCTCAGGTGACATGGTATAAACCACGTCCTGTTTTTTTACTCTGTACATGGTTGCAGTCCTCCAGTCCATTTCGGAATTTACATATATTTCTTTATCATAGCATGAAATGCCTACGTGTTTAGCGCCGAATCATAGAGGAAATAATTGTACGAAGGTGTCGAAAGGTCTAAAGAGAGCAGGGAGCAAGCATGCAAGAGAGCTACAAGATCAGTCCCCGTCAACTATTGATGCTCGTCACCCTTGTTACGATTGGGGACTCCGTTCTCGTCCTGCCGGGCATGACGGCTGGACTCGCTAAACAGGATGCGTGGATATCCGTCCTGGTCGGGCTTGTGGTGGGACTGCTCAATATTGTCTTACTCATAGTAGTTGGGAAGCTTTATCCGAATCAAAGCTTTTTTACCTTCGTTGATCAAACTGTCGGGAGAGTGTTGGGAACGATTATTACACTCTCGTTTATTAGCTATACGCTGTTTTCAGCAGGGGCGCATGTAATGGAGATTGGCGACTTTGTGGGCACGCATCTATTGGGCTCCACTCCAAGATTCGCGATACAGCTGTTATTTATCATTGTGATTATGTTTGGCGTGAGATTGGGATTGCAAACAGTCGCCGAATCCGCAGAGATCTACTTTTTCTGGTTCTTCTTCCTTTTTGGATTACTCATGATTGCTTTACTGCCACAGGCAGAAATATCGAGAATTCACCCTGTATTTGAAAATGGGTGGAAGCCTATTTTGCAGGGGTCTACGGCGGCAATTGCCTTTCCTTATTCAGAGCTGGTTATTTTTATGGCGGTTCTTCCTTTTGTTTCTCCCGTCCAAAAACGGATGAGATATTTTTTGCTGGGGACGTTGCTTGGGGGAATTGTGCTATTCATCATCATGCTGATGTGCATCCTTGTGTTGGGGGCAGAGCAGACCGCGCGGCATTTTTATCCGACCTATGTTCTCATCAAACAACTGAAGCTCGGGGATTTCATACAGCGGCTAGAGGCGATTATCGCGGTGATCTGGTTTATAGCGGTGAGCGTCAAAATTACGCTTTATTGTCTGTTTTTACACTTAGGGATCCGTCACGTCTTTCGAATCGACAACTTCAATGCTTTGGTCTTGCCGTACATTATTTTACTCATGGTAATGTCTACAATTTTCTCGCCCAATATTGTCGTCTTTGGCGACATCATTGGAAAGTACTGGCCATTCTATGATTTTACCTACAGCTTCGGTGTACCGTTGGTGCTGCTATGCGGGTATGCCATTCGAAAAAGATTTCTGGGTCAAAGATCTCGTGCTTAAACCGTAGCTAAAGGTCTTCATGTAAGATTGATGGCTCGTCCACTTGAATTGGACGAGCCATCGTTAATTTGTCAATTATTAATTATTGAATAGATAAAGAATATCCGTTTGTAGTGTTACTGTCAGCACCAGAATAATTTACTCGGTCAACTAGAATATAGTATTTTTGTGCAGAAAAATACATGGTAACTGATTCAGCGCCACCTATACCGTTTTTATTTGAAATAGATTCGTCCAACACTTTGTTACGGGCTGCATCCCATATTTCAAATCTCAAATCCATATTTGAAGGAACGTTCAGTCGAATTGTTCTTGTACCACTTGTTTTCGGTTGAAAAGCGATATAGTCTTCATCCTGATAATCCCAGAGGTATCCTTGTGCAACATCCCCGATCCCTATAACAAATCCATTTGCATCGCGTTGAGCCCACTTATCATTACTATGTTCATTTGTTTCAGTTTCCCAATACGATGCAGCAAATACAGAGGATGCCACTGTTAAACTCAATACCAATGATGAAATACCGACCAGAAGCTTTTTCTTCATAAAAAAACACTCCTTTTTTAGTGGATTTAATTTACATTTTTCATAATATTTTATTTAAAAATGGTTGTAAATACAAAATTTTACATTTTTAAAAAAGATAGATTATTTGATTTTGCGCTAAGTCCTATTTAAATTACGCTATCAGGGTATCTGTTTTCAAAAAAGTAGAAGCAACTGATTAGTTATTTAATCAATTGCTTCAGCGGTAGATTTATAAGGCTTACAAACTTAATCGAAGAATCTGTTCCACATCGTCACTCGTCAACGTTTTGAATTGACCAATCGGACCAAACGGAGTGGCTTTTTCGGCCATGAGCTGTAAGTGCTCGTCGGTGATATCGTAATCAGCCAATCGGGTCGGGGCACCGATACGCGCAAAGAAAGCTTCTGTAGCGGCAATTCCCTCCAAGGCGATCTCATCATCTGTTTTGCCAAAAGGATCGACATTCCATACCTCTGTTGCGAAGCGCACGAAGCGAGCGACGTTTTCACGGTACACATAACGCATCCATTTTGGGAAGATGATCGCTAGGCCGCCACCGTGCGGGATGTCGTAAACAGCACTGACAGCATGCTCAATGGAGTGGGTTGCCCAGTCTGTTGTGACGCCAACCGGGAGAGTGCCGTTCAATGCCATCGTTCCGCAGTACAGGATGTTGGCGCGAGCATCGTAGTCTTCCGGATTGGTGAGGGCGCGTTCTGCATTTTCGATGACTGTCTTCATGATCGACTCGGCAAAACGTGTTTGCAGTGGTATTTCGGTTGTATGTGTGAAATACTGCTCGAATACATGGGACAAAATGTCGCTGATTCCGTAGATCGTCTGGTCGCGAGGCACGCTAAACGTATGTTCAGGATCCAGAATCGAAAACGCCGGAAACGTCGTGCCAGCTCCGTGCTTCTCTTGTGTCTCCCAGTTGGTGACGACACTTCCCCGGTTCATTTCAGAACCAGTAGCAGCAAGTGTCAGTACGGTACCGAGGGGCAGAGCCTCTTGTGCGATCGCTTTGCGTGTATAAAAATCCCATACATCTCCCTCGTAAGGCACACCAATCGCGACTGCTTTGGCCGCGTCGATTACACTGCCTCCACCAACAGCGAGTATCCAATTAACGCCTTCTTGGCGGCATAGCTCAATTCCTTTGTTCACGGTACTCAGACGTGGATTTGGCTCCACTCCTGCTAACTCATGCACGCGACAGCCCGCAGACTCAAGCAGAGAAATCACTTTGTCGTAGAGACCGGTTCGCTTTATACTGCCACTACCATATACCAAAAGAACAGTGGGACCTAGCAGTCTTGCTTTTTCCGCGAGCTGGGCCAATTGACCCCGTCCAAAAATAAGCTGTGTCGGGTTATGGTAAACAAAATTTTCCACGGTATAACCAGCTCCTTTTACATGATGACTTTCTTGTCACACTCATTGTAGCCAACTGTTTTCCATGAAGCTAGGCGCGAATGTGCAATCTTATTTTCTCCCTTTTTCGTGACAGTTGTTAACAATCGAAGCTGTTTCGACAAGAAATGAGAGATTTAGTGGATACCATCCGTGAATCGTGGTGGTATAATGGATAAGATGGGAAATCCCGCTGTTTTTCAACAAGGTATGGCAGCGGTTGCTAGTGGGTAGAGGGGTTTGTCGATTTTACCGTTAACAAAAATTCAGGATCAAGATACATAAAGAAGGATCTGACGAAGTAGGATGTGATTGGCTTGATCGAAATGTTCGATGTGTGGAAAACATACCCGAATGGAACGAATGCTTTGAAAGGTATCAACATTCGGATTGAGAAAGGTGAATTTGTGTACGTAGTAGGCCCCAGTGGTGCGGGTAAATCTACGTTTATCAAATTGATGTATCGTGAAGAGAAGCCGACGAAAGGACAAATCTTTTTGGGTGGCTTCAATGTCAGCAGAATCAAAGAGCGACAAATTCCATTGGTCCGCCGCAGTATCGGTGTCGTGTTCCAAGACTTCAAGCTGCTGCCGACACTGACGGTTTTCGAAAATGTCGCATTTGCTATGGAAGTAATCGAGAGTAATCCGAAACAAATCAAGCCGCGCGTGATGGATGTTTTGGGACTGGTAAAGCTCAAGCATAAAGCAAAAATGCTGCCAAGCGAGCTGTCCGGTGGTGAGCAGCAACGTGTTGCCTTGGCGCGAGCATTGGTGAATAGTCCGGGAATTATTATCGCGGACGAACCGACGGGGAACTTGGACCCAGAGACCTCATGGGAAATCATGAAGCTGTTTGAAGAAATCAATCAGCGCGGAACGACAGTCGTCATGGCTACCCATAATAGAGAAATTGTAAACACCATGAGAAAACGGGTGATTGCGATCGAAGCAGGCCAGATTGCCCGTGATGAGCAGAGAGGGGAATACGGTTATGAAGATTAGGACGCTGGGGCGCCATGTCCGTGAAGGGGTCAAAAACCTCGGGCGGAACGGCTGGATGTCGTTCGCTTCTATTAGCGCCGTGACCATTACCCTCTTTATCTTGGGCGTTTTCCTCATCCTGGCGATGAACGTCAATTACTTTGCGCAAACCGTAGAAAAACAAGTAGAAATTCGGGTTTTCATGGACTTGCTGGCGACGAAGGAAAACATCACGCAGGTTGAAAATAACATCAAGAAGCTTCCGCAAGTGGAGACCGTTTCATTTATACCGAAAGACGAGGGTCTGAAGCAGTTTAAAGAGAGTCTTGGTGAAAAAGCGTACTTGTTTGAAGGCTTGGAGGAAAGCAATCCTCTGCCGGATGCGTTTGTCGTGAAAACGAAGCAACCACAAGACACTGCTACTGTTGCCGCTCAAATTAAAAATTTCCAGTATGTGAAAAGCCTGACTTACGGGGAAGGCACTGTGGAAAAACTGTTTTCCTTGACTGGAGCAGTCCGTAATGTCGGGATTGGTTTTATTATTGGTCTTGGTTTTACAGCGATGTTCTTGATTGCCAACACCATTAAGCTGACGATTGTGGCACGTCGCAGAGAGATTGAAATCATGAAGCTGGTTGGTGCCACGAACTGGTTTATCCGTTGGCCATTCTTTGTGGAAGGGCTCTTGATGGGTGTGACAGGGGCATTGATTCCGACCGTCATGTTAACGGTTGGGTATTACTACCTTCTGGATGCCATTCACTCTAGCTTTGAAGCTTCCCAACTGTTTAAACTGTTGCCGCTATTCCCGCTCGTGTATCAAGTGGCGCTGGCTTTGTTGGCGATTGGTGCATTCATCGGGATTTGGGGAAGCTTGGTGTCCGTACGTCGCTTCTTGCGAGTTTAATAATTTGAAGAGCGTGGGAGGAGTATCATGAGAAAGAGAATCCTGCTAGCACTCGTAATCACTGGGCTTGTAGTCGGTACTGTGATTCCGACGAATGTGAGCTTGGCAGCGCCTAGTAAGGCCTCTTTGGACAAGATTAATCGAGAGCTAAAAGAAATCCAAAAGAAGAAAAAAAGCCAGCAGCAGCAATTGAAGAAGACCGAAGAACAGATCAATACCGTGCAAAAAGAGAAAAAGGGCCTGGAGACGCAATTGATGCAAATTGATTTGCGTCGCAACGATACACAGAAAAAGCTGGACAAGCTTGAGCAGCAAATGGATGATACCAAGGAAAAAGCAGCACACGCGCAGGATCAGCTGGATGAGGCAAAAGACCGCGTGGCGAAAAGGGATGCCTTGCTCAGAACACGCGTGACTTCCATGTATGAACGCGGTACGGTCTCCTATTTAGATGTACTTCTCGGTTCCTCTGATTTTGGGGACTTTTTGACGCGTATGCAGGCCTTGCAGCTTATTTTGGAGCAGGACACGCGAATTTTAGAGGATAACATTCGCGATAAGGAAACAATCGAGACCAAAAAGAAAGAAATTGATCATCAACTGACGGTGTACGCGGGGATGTTCGATGAGGCTGAGGATCTCAAAGTCGAATTGGACAAGCAGTACAAGCAAAGTATGGTGGTCAAGGCTGAATTAGATAAGAAAGAATCTGCACTGGAAGTGGATTTGGAGCAGTATGGACAGGAGCTTTTGGCTATCACCAAACAGGAAGCAGCAAAATATTCGGAACGTGTACGCGCCATGAGTGCATCCAGTACGGGCTACAAAGGTGGAAAGTTTGCTTTGCCAGTCGCAAGTGGACAATTTCGCTTCAGTTCGGGCTTCGGAATGCGGAAAGATCCGTTTACAGGCCGTTCGGCTGGGCATAATGGAGTAGATATGGCAGCACGGAAAGGAACGCCAATTTTGGCTGCGGCTGATGGAGTCGTTCTCTTTGCAGGATACAACGGCGGCTACGGAAATACCGTAATGATCAAGCATAACGCGGAATATACCACTCTTTACGGTCATATTCGCGAGGGAGGTATCAAGGTTTCTGTTGGGCAATCCGTATCGAGGGGTCAAAAGATCGCCGAGGTAGGATCGACAGGTCGCTCAACCGGAAATCACGTGCACTTTACCGTTTATAAAAATGACGTAGCAGTCAATCCGATGCCGTACTTGAAGTAAACCCTCGTGCGACCAGACAAATATTGTTAACGGAACATGCATACACTAGCAGCATATCTTTTTCCGGTAGCACAAAGGATGGTGACGTAACAGTGAGATGGAAAGGACGTACCGTAATAGCGCTCGTACTCATCTCGATGGTAGCCAGCAGTTTTATTACAATGGCGATCATGAAGACATCTGCTAGCGCCAGTTCAAATCAAGGTGGGGCTCTGACAGCATCCAGCATGGCGCTGTTTTCTGGGAGCGGAGATTATCCGAAAGAGTTCCAGAAGCTGTACGAGGCGTTTTCAACAATCAAGAAAGATTACATCCAAAATGTCACCAATGAACAGTTAGTAGAAGGTGCAATTGGCGGAATGGTCGGGTCGCTCGAAGATCCGTACAGCGATTACATGGACCCTCGTTCTGCTGAGGAGTTCACATCTACCCTACACTCGACTTTCCAAGGGATCGGGACAGAGGTAACGATGCAAAATGGTCGGGTAACGGTTGTTTCGCCATTCAAAAACTCTCCAGCGGAGCGTGCAGGGCTGCGACCAAACGACCAAATTTTGAGCGTAAACGACGAATCCCTCGAAGGATTGGACCTGCATCAGGCAGTGACTAAGATTCGTGGTCCAAAAGGCACGAAGGCGGTTCTCAAAGTAGTGAGAGCCGGAGTGCCAGAGCCACTTACCATCGTGTGTGTACGTGACGATATTCCGATTGAGACGGTAAACAGTCAAATAATCGAGAAGAACGGTGTTAAAGTAGGTGTGATCAACATTACCCAATTCTCTACAGAAACAGCTAAGCACTTCAAAGAACAGCTAGCTGCTCTCGAGAAGAAGGGGATTGGCGGTCTGGTTATTGACGTTCGAGGCAATCCGGGTGGGTATTTGTTAGCCGTGAAAGAAATCGGAGAAATCCTCGTACCGAATAAAGCCAAGATTGTACAAATTGAGTATGGAAATGGCGGACAGCAAAAAGAAGAGTATTTCTCGAATACAGAAGCTGCAAAGCCTTATCCAATCTCGGTACTGATTAATGGCGGAAGCGCCAGTGCATCGGAAATTCTCGCGGGTGCCATGCGGGATAGCGGCAACTACAAGCTGGTCGGCGAGAAGACCTTTGGTAAGGGAACCGTTCAGAGTACAATGGAAATGAACGACAAGAGCCAATTGAAGCTGACGATTGCCAAGTGGGTCACACCGAATGGGGATTGGGTCCATAAAAAAGGCATTACGCCAGACTTTGCAGTCAAGCAACCAGACTATTTCAACGCAACGCTGTTACCTGCAGATAAAGTATTGCAGCGCGACATGGCTGGCACTGACGTGAAAAACTTGCAGCTCATCCTGAAGGGCTTGAATCTGTCCCCAGGACGAGAAGATGGCTACTTTGATGAAAAGACAGAGGAAGCAATCAAGCAGTTCCAAACCTCCAACAAACTTGAGGTAACTGGCAAAGTAGACGCGAAGACACGTTCTTCACTGGAAGAAAGTCTCCGTAAAACGATGACGAAGCCAGAGAATGACCTGCAATTGCAAAAAGCTTTGGAGGTAGTCACGGGTAAGTAATGAATAATCAAGAAAATGGAAGCAGGTAATTACCTTCTATCCGTAGAAATGATAACCACGGCAAATCAAATGCCGTGGTTTTTTCTTTCTTTTAGTTGAGGTGAGGCAATTGGCGATACAGGCAGATATGCTTACCATTGCATATGGCTTTGCCGCATTTTTTATCAATCCTGTCTTCTATCTCTTTCTGGTTTTTATTTATTTGCATTATCGCAGACAGATGAACCTGGAAAGACAGCTTTTTTCTGCACGCATTCAATCCCCCTTGCTCTCGACAATACGGGCTGTAGGAATGGGCTTGGTGGGAGGGCTGCTTATTTCCCTTCTTAGTGCAGGACTCGGCGTGGTCGTGCAAGCACAGGATTTGTGGATACTATGGGGATTGGCGTTGATCTTGGCGCTGATTCGTTTACGGTTTCTCTGTTTCGCATATGCTGCAGGGATTTTGGCGATTTTACACGCGATCGCACTGGTCATCCCACCGGTTACGGATGTTCCAGGATTAAGCTATGTCTGGGAAATGGTTCGTCAGGCTAAACCTTTGCCGTTGCTTGCGTTAGTTGCGATCATGCATCTGATTGAAGCGATGCTTGTACGATGGAATGGCGGACGGGATGCTTCTCCGCTGTTCGTGGAAGGGCAGCGTGGGCGGATCGTTGGTGCCTATTTGCTCCACTCTTTTTGGCTGACGCCAGCCGTTTTGTTCGTACAGATGGAGCCAGGTGCTCTCAGTGGTGCGTTGTATCCAGGGTGGCCATTCTTTTCACCGGAAGCTGCTTCATTCGGACTGATGCTTCTGCCGACGGTGACCGGATTCTCCGATATGACGCAAACGATGACCCCGTATAGAAAAGCAGCGCAGGTTTCCAAAAATTTGACGCTGTATGCGATCGGTTTGTTGGTTTTGTGCGCTCTGACAGTATGGTATTATCCGTTGATCTTGCTGGCCGCGATTTTTGCGTTATTTGGTCATGAGGCGCTGTTTTTCTGGAGTCAGTATCAAGAAAGAAAGCGATCGCCCTATTTCATCCAGTCTCCACGTGGTGTAAAAGTAATGGGTGTCATTCCGGGGACGAGAGCAGAGGAGATCGGCATAACGCCAGGTGAGATTATCGTGAAAGTAAATGGCATTTCGGTGCAGGAAAAAGAAGATTTGTATCCGGCGCTACAAGCTAATCCTGCCTTTTGTAAAATGGAAGTACTCACACGTGAGGGCGAGCTGAAGTTCGTGCAGTGTGCGGTCTATGCGGGTAATCATCACCAACTGGGAATCATTGTGGTTCCGGATGCGAGTACCCGTGCATTTGTAGATTTGAAACGAGCAAGTGTAGTCGAGCTGATCAAGCAAAAGCTAGAGAAGCTGAATGTAGGGGCATAAGGATAGGTGGGGAGAAGGTGTGCAGTCAAAAGTGCATACCTTCTTTTTTTTCGAGAAAGGCTTGTCTATCTGGAAACTAACTGAAGGCTGCTACGTCTCTATGTAGTAGGAAAAAAGAGGGAGTGGGTTCGGTGTTCAAGGTGAAAAGAACGGTCTCGTGGTTTTTGTCGGGTACATTAGCTGCCGCCACAGTTTTTACCGCACCCTTATCAGGGGCAGACGCAACGAGTCCTGTGACTGTAGCGCAGGCTCAATCGGTTGTGGCTGTGCCGATGCATGTGACGAAAGGTGTCCAAAAGCTAGTCAAGCTTTTACCGGAGCTGTCTTCACGCTATGTCGTTTACGGTGGCGATGTGGATGGGCCAGGTGTTAGCGGAGTGGCGGTCACATTTGCCCAGTCTGCTGCTGAGGCAGAATCGTCCATGGATGATGCGATTTTTGATGGACAGACAGGGGAGTTGCTCAGACTGAATCTTACACCGAAAGCAGCAGCAAAGCCTGCTTACCCGACTGAGAAGCAAGCCAAAACACGTGCGTTGGCTTTTGTCGCTGGTTTGCAGGGAACAGGTAACACCTATCAAGCGAGAGAGGTTTATAAAAATAAGGACCTATTAACGGTTCGACTGGTGCGAGTCCTGAATAACGTGGTGCTCGATGACGACTATGATTGTCTCGTCAGTTTTGATGCATCGGGAAGAATCGTTTGGTTTTCCACGTTTGATGGCAGGTTATACGAAAAAGTAAGTCCCTCTTCACTCCCATCTCCACAGCGAGTCATCTCTGCTGATCAAGCCGTCAAGAAGTGGCAAGAGAGTCGTCCTTTGGAGCTCGTTTATTTATTGCCCATTCATAATCATAGCGATCAGGTAGAAGCAAAGCTCGCTTACGTCCTGAAAAATGGAATCATAACTCAACAACATACAGGTAGTGCATTAGATGCCTTCAGTGGCAAACGATTGTTACCAACAAATACCCGATCGACAACAATGCCATCCAAGACGATCAATGTGACTGGAACAGGAGAGAAGTGGGTAGCGCAAACAGAGCCGCAAGCACGTGATTTGTTGCGCATGCTGTTTAGAGTGGAAACAGAGAAGCTGCCGCTGTCCATCTATGAGGCGAGTTACGATGATGGTCCAGTCCTCCGTTATTTCATTTGGGGGAATTTTGGTGAAGGCGTTCCCGATGCTGACAAAATATCTCGAATGAGTACGTTTCCTGAGGGAAGCAGTAACGGCGAACAGCATCATCTCCTCGTGACAGATGCAAAGACTGGAGAACTGCTTGAATTTTCCACTAAGGTGAATAATCCGCAATGGTCTAACGTGAAAACAGATAAGAAGCGAGATCGAACAGAAGCGGAAAAGCTTTTGAAAAGACTGACTCCGTCTGGAAGCAATCAGATACAAATAACGGAGGATGGAAATGAAAGGTACACCTCGATCGTAGCTGATCCTCTCGTGAACGGTATTCCAGTTTATGGGATCAATCAGAGTGTGGAGAACGGGATGTATACGATTCGGATCGATTCATGGACGGGTACATGGGAGCGGGTGAACATAAACAAACCGGCGAGTGTCAAATACCCGGCCCGTTCCCAAGCGCTTAAAGAACAAGTGGCTATGACCCGTTTACTGCAAACCTTTCCACTTGAGCTGGCCTACATCCACCAACCAGATTACAAGAAAGGCACGATTATCTGGAAGCTCGGCTATGACCTTTCGTTTCGCCAAACTCGTTCGCACTGCTTCTGCGGAGGAGAATTTAAAGTAGATGATACGTTTTATGTGGATGCGATAACCGGAAAAGTAATCGTCAACGAATAGGACCCCTGCATGAGAAAAAGCCGCCTTCTCCGAAATGGAAGATGTGCGGCTTTTCACTATGTATCTAGGCGGTTGCTTCAAATCCCGTAATTTGATTGAGAGCTACTTTTTTGTCATCCTTGAGGACGAATTCGACGACTCCGTTTTTCATGCTGACAGCCTTGACCACTCCGGTTAGCGGGGTATTGGTAGTAGTGCCGTCCGGATTCGTCTGAGACTGGTTATACGTGATGTTATAGCCGATCATTTGCGCGTAGGCAAGGGAGTTGCCCATTGTTCTGTTTTCCGGTTTCACCGTCATGCCTACGATTTCTTCGGCTTTTACGGTTGATCCATTATCCAGTTGGAATTGTGCAGTACCGTTTTTGGTGGTAAAGCCAGTGATGACGCCATTCAAGATTTCATCAACCTTGGAGATATCTTGTGTGGTAGCCGGATTGCCATCCCGGTCGACTTCCTTGGTTACTTTATAGGAAATTTCTCGACCGATCATTTCCATGTACTTCACGCTGTTGTCGAGCGTATTGCCAGCCAGACCTTGCGATTCCAGTCCAGAGACGTCTGCCAGCGGAATCGGTGTCGATTCGCCTGCGATACGGAAGTAGATTTTGCCTTTATCCATGTAGACGGCATCAAGTACGCCTTCTTTCTGCTCCGTTGAAGTTTCTCCCGTCATCTCGTCTTTTGTGGTTATGGAATACGAAGCTGTACGACCTACCAGCTTTTCATACTTTTCCAAAGTGACCATGCTGTTGTTCGATTGCTCCATCAGCGTGGTCATTTTTGTGATTTTTTCTACCATGGTCAGCATACTTGTTTGCTGGATGAACTGAGAGTTGTCCATTGGGGACATAGGGTCCTGATGCTTCAATTGTTCCAGCATGAGCTTCATAAAGGCATTTTGGTCGAGTTCGGTGGTGAATTCTTTTTTGCCTTTATAGCTCATATGCGGTTGTATATAAGGGTTATTTTTGACGGTTGTTCCGTTATCTGACATGTCAATCCTCCCTGAAGGTGGCGAGTCTATCTGTGTATGTTTGTACTTCCTTCATCTTATATCGGAAAAATCGGCGCAAGGATGAAGACAAACATTTGTTCGAATTTTGGGCTTAAACTAGCCGGAATTGTGTTATAATGGAAGTAGAAACAGTCATGCTATGAGGAGATGAACGAGGGAATGGAGCGTTTTGAATTGGTATCGGAGTTTCAACCGTCCGGTGACCAGCCGACCGCCATTGCCGAACTGGTGGCAGGGTTACAGGCTGGCAAGCGACACCAGACATTGCTGGGTGCGACGGGAACGGGAAAGACTTATACGGCTGCCCAGGTAATTGCTCAGGTGAACAAGCCAACACTCGTGATGGCACACAACAAGACTCTGGCAGCTCAGCTATGTGCAGAGTTTAAGGAGTTTTTCCCGAACAACGCGGTAGAATACTTCGTCAGCTACTACGATTACTATCAACCCGAAGCATACATTCCCCAATCGGATACGTTTATTGAAAAAGACTCGAGCATTAACGACGAGATCGATAAGCTGCGTCACTCCGCTACCAGTGCGTTGTTTGAACGCCGAGATGTTATCATTGTTGCCTCCGTCTCCTGCATTTACGGATTGGGTTCGCCTGAGGAGTATCGGGAGTTACTCTTGTCGTTACGCGTCGGCATGGAAACAGGACGGGACGAGATTTTGCATCGCCTAGTCGACATCCAGTACACACGCAATGACATCAACTTTACACGCGGTACATTCAGGGTGCGAGGCGACGTAGTGGAGATTTTCCCTGCCTCTGAGAGTGAGCAGGCGATTCGCGTCGAGTTTTTTGGTGATGAAATTGAACGGATTACTTCCATTGATATACTGACCGGTGAGATTTTGGGACAGCGTGATCACGTTGCCATTTTCCCTAAATCTCACTACGTGACACGCGAGGAGAAAATGAAGCTGGCTGTCCAAAGCATCGAGGCCGAGCTGGAAGGAAGACTGAAAGAATTTCGTGATGCTGGCAAGCTCTTGGAAGCACAGCGACTGGAGCAACGTACACGGTACGATATCGAGATGATGATGGAGATGGGCTTCTGCTCCGGTATTGAAAACTACTCGCGCCATCTGACAGGACTACCTGCCGGGCATGCTCCTTATACCTTGTTAGATTACTTCCCAGAAGATTTTATCGTCATGATGGATGAGTCGCATATGACCTTGCCGCAGGTTCGGGGGATGTATAATGGTGACCGCGCTAGGAAGGATGTACTGGTCGATCACGGATTCCGTCTTCCCTCTGCACGTGATAACCGTCCACTCAAGTTCGAGGAGTTTGAAGCAAAGCTGAAACAAGCGATCTACATTTCAGCTACACCTGGTCCTTATGAGATGGAGCACAGTCCGGAAATGGTGCAGCAGGTTATTCGTCCGACAGGCTTGATCGATCCAACGGTAACGGTACGTCCGATCAAGGGACAGATTGACGATTTGATTGGCGAAATTCAAGCAACGATTGCCAAAAATGAGCGGGTCCTCATCACGACTCTGACCAAGAAAATGTCTGAGGATTTGACGGACTATCTGAAGGAAATCGGAATCAAGGTTCGCTATCTCCACTCTGATATTAAAACAATCGAGCGGATGCAGATTTTGCGTTCGTTGCGCTTGGGTGAGTTTGATGTGCTCGTCGGGATTAACTTGCTGCGGGAAGGCTTGGACTTGCCGGAAGTGTCACTTGTGACTATTTTGGATGCAGACAAGGAAGGCTTCCTTCGCAATGAGCGCTCACTGATTCAGACGATTGGTAGGGCAGCGCGCAATTCAGAAGGACGCGTGATCATGTACGCGGACAAAATGACAGATTCGATGACGTCTGCCATTCGGGAGACGGAGCGTCGTCGGGCTATCCAGGTCGCTTACAACGAAAAGCACGGTATCACCCCACAAACGGTGAAAAAGTCCGTTCGCGAAGTCATCGAGGCGACCAAGGTAGCAGAGGAAAAAGCAGATTACTTGCCACATGCAGACTTCAAGAAAATGCCGAAGAAGGATCGCGTGGCTGTCATAGAACGTATGGAAGAAGAAATGAAGGAAGCGGCGCGCAACCTCATGTTCGAGCGTGCGGCCGAATTGCGTGACTTGATTCTTGAGCTGAAGGCGGAACTCTAAGGAGAGGTTTTTTTCATGCCATTAGAACATATTGTCGTAAAGGGTGCACGTGCCCACAATCTAAAAAATATTGATGTAGTGATTCCGAGGGACAAATTCGTCGTACTGACGGGTTTGTCTGGCTCGGGTAAGTCCTCGCTCGCTTTTGATACCATTTATGCAGAGGGACAACGCCGTTATGTGGAGTCCTTGTCTGCATACGCCCGTCAGTTTCTCGGGCAAATGGACAAGCCGGATGTGGATTCGATTGAGGGACTTTCCCCAGCGATTTCGATTGACCAGAAGACGACAAGCCGCAACCCGCGTTCCACGGTAGGAACGGTTACGGAAATCTACGATTATTTGCGCCTTTTGTATGCGCGTGTCGGGAGAGCGGTCTGCCCTGAGCATGGTATCGAGATTCAATCCCAGACCATTGAACAAATGGTCGATCGGCTGATGGAGTATCCCGAGCGTACGAAAATGCAGATTCTCGCGCCAATGGTGCAAGGTCGCAAGGGAGAGCACGTCAAGCTGTTGGAGGACATCCGCAAGCAGGGCTTTGTCCGTGTGCGCGTTAATGGTGAAATTACTGATCTGTCCGACGACATCAAGCTGGAAAAAAACAAGAAGCATAACATTGAAGTAGTCGTTGACCGCATCGTCGTGAAGCCGGATGTGCAAGCACGGCTGGCAGACTCGTTGGAGACAGCACTTCGCTTGGCAGATGGTAAGGTCATCGTCGATGTGATGGAGCAAGAAGAGTTGTTATTCAGTGAAAAGCATGCTTGTCCGGTATGCGGCTTCTCCATTGGAGATCTGGAGCCACGGATTTTCTCCTTTAACAGTCCGTTTGGTGCTTGCTCCGAGTGTGACGGATTGGGTGTCAAGCTGGAGGTAGACCCAGATATGGTTGTGCCCGATGCGACGAAGACGCTCGATGACGGGGCGATTGGCGCATGGGAGCCGAAGACTTCTACTTACTATCAACAGCTGTTGGAATCAGCTTGCCGTCATTTTAACATTCGGATGGATGTGCCTTATGAGGAGCTTACAGCGGGGCACCGACAAATCTTGATGTACGGCAGTGAAGGCGAAAAGATTCATTTCCGCTATGAGAACGAGTTCGGGCAAGTGCGCGAGGCAGTTGTACCGTTCGAGGGTGTCGTGATCAACCTGCAACGACGTCATCTGGAGACGAGCTCGGATTATATCCGCGAGCAAATCGAAGGCTTCATGAGCCAAAAGGCGTGTCCTGTCTGCAAAGGTCAACGTTTACGTCAAGAGAGCTTGGCGGTAAAGGTCGGGGAGCGCAGCATTTCCGAACTGACTACGCTGTCTATTCTCGATGCGCATCAGTTTGTCGATGGGCTTGAACTGACAGAGCGGGAAACGAAGATTGCGAATCTGATCGTGAAGGAAATCTCAGCTCGACTGAACTTTTTGATTGATGTCGGACTGGATTACTTGACGCTGAGCCGTGCGGCAGGAACGTTGTCCGGGGGAGAGGCGCAGCGTATTCGACTGGCTACGCAGATCGGTTCCAGCCTGATGGGCGTGCTTTACATTTTAGATGAGCCGAGTATCGGACTGCATCAGCGGGATAACGCTCGTCTGATCAAAACGTTGGAGCATATGACCAAGCTGGGAAATACGTTGATCGTCGTGGAGCATGATGAAGATACGATGATGGCTTGCGATTACATTATCGATATTGGTCCAGGCGCGGGAATTCATGGCGGTCAGATCGTATCGGCAGGAACTCCAGAGGAAGTTATGAAGGATTCCAACTCGTTGACCGGTGCTTATTTAAGTGGTCGCAAATTTATTCCCGTCCCGATGGAGCGGCGTAAGCCAACAGACAAATGGATAAAGATTGAGGGCGCGAAGGAAAACAACTTGAAGAACGTGAATGCGAAAATCCCATTGGGGCTTTTTGTAGCCGTGACAGGTGTATCTGGTTCAGGAAAAAGTACGCTCATCAACGGGATTTTGCAAAAGACACTGGCTCGTGATTTGAACAAAGCCAAGGTGAAGCCGGGCGAGCATCGTCGCATCGTGGGGCTGGAGCATCTGGACAAAGTGATTGATATCGACCAATCCCCGATTGGGCGGACGCCGCGTTCTAACCCAGCGACGTATACAGGTGTCTTTGATGATATTCGCGATCTGTTTGCCTCTACCAACGAAGCCAAAGTGCGCGGCTATAAAAAAGGTCGCTTCAGCTTTAACGTCAAGGGCGGTCGTTGTGAAGCGTGCAGCGGTGACGGGATCATTAAAATCGAGATGCACTTTTTGCCGGATGTGTATGTGCCTTGCGAAGTATGCCATGGCAAGCGCTACAACCGCGAGACGCTCGATGTAAAATACAAAGGCAAGAACATTGCAGATGTGCTGGAAATGACCATTGAGGATGGTGTAGAGTTTTTCCGCAACTTGCCAAAGATTGAGCGTAAACTACAGACGATTGTAGACGTAGGGCTAGGATACGTAAAGCTTGGGCAGCCTGCTACGACGCTCTCTGGCGGGGAAGCGCAACGCGTCAAGCTCGCTTCTGAGCTGTATCGACGCAGCACAGGGCGTACGCTTTACATTTTGGATGAACCGACAACTGGTCTGCATACGGATGACATTGATCGTTTGTTGAAGGTACTGCAACGATTGGTGGAAAACGGGGAGACGGTGCTAGTCATCGAGCACAATCTCGATGTGATCAAGACGGTGGACTACATCGTAGATTTAGGTCCAGAGGGCGGTACCCGCGGCGGAGAGATTATCGGAACGGGTACACCGGAAGAAGTGGCACAATTGGAAGGCTCGTACACGGGTATCTATTTGAAGCCGATTTTGGAACGCGATAAAGAACGGACGAATGCCAAGCTAGAGCAATTCGTTTCGAAGTAATCGATAGACAGCCTCCCTGATTCAGGGAGGCATCTTTGCTAGGTGGACGCATAGGGGGAGGAAGAGATGAATTACGTAAAAGAAGCTCTCGCCGCACTACCTGCCGATCTGGTGGCAGAAGCACAGAAGCGCTTTGATGGACAAGATCCTGCACATGATTGGCAGCATAATTTGCGTGTGATGGCGATGTGTGAGCGGATTGGCCGCGAGGAAGGGGCAAAAATGGAAGTGCTGCGCCTCGCTGCATTGCTGCATGATATCGGGAGAGCAGAAGAACGGCAAACAGGTGAGTGTCATGCCGAAATCAGCGCAAGACTAGCAGGGGAATGGCTATCAGAACGCAGTATGACGGAAGTATTCATCTCACATGTACAGTCTACGATTCTCGCCCATCGTTTTCGCAAAGAACGACCTCCGCATACCTTGGAAGAAAAGATCTTGTTTGATGCTGACAAGCTGGATTCGATTGGGGCTATTGGAGTGGCTCGGGTTTTTGCTTATACTGGAGTTATTGGGCAACCCATACAATCGGATGACCCCAATCAGCATACACCTTATAAGGAATATACTTGGAAGCTGCAGCGCATCAAAGACAAGCTTTTCACCAAGACTGCTCAGAAAATCGCCGAAGACAGGCATCGATTCATGACTAATTTTTTTGAGCAATGGGAATGGGAAGTAACGGGGATTCGCTAATTGTTGCGCGATGGCAAGACTGTATAGGGGGAATGCACCATGAGCCGCTGGATAATCAAAATGCTTTTAAATGGGGCTGCGCTACTTTTAATCAGCAGTTGGTTCCATTCCATTCATGTCGCGAATTTCACAGTAGCACTATGGGCTACGTTGATTTTGGGGATGGTCAACACAGTGATTCGGCCAATCCTGCTGTTTTTTACGTTTCCCTTGCAGGTATTGACGATCGGTTTGTTCTGGTTTGTCATTAATGCCGTGACGTTTGCGTTGACTGCCTATTTTATTGATGGATTTGAAGTGGGGCCATGGCCTGACAACATTGGCACTGTCATCGTGGCAGCAGCACTAATGAGCATTTTTGGCTACCTCATTGAAGTTGTGGTAGGGATGAAAAAAGAAAAGAGGTTGTAGGTGTCAAAAAACCCCGTATTCTCTCAAATGAGTCGCGGGGTTTTTGCCTAATAAGGATGCGAGGTCTTATTAGGTTGTCGTAAGCACAGAGGTTTCGATACAATAGAGACACAACCATAGGGACGGAAAATCCCATGTGAGGGGGAAGCTTCATGCGTAAGACGAATGTGAGCCATCTAGTGGACCATTTCAATATGACGATCTTGAGCGGAGATGAAGGCTTGGGACGTGAAATTACCGTAACGGATTTGAGTCGTCCCGGCCTGCAGTTAGCCGGTTACTATTCGTACTTTGCGGAAGAGCGGATTCAATTGTTCGGCTTGACGGAAATCAACTTTTTTCAGACGCTGACCCCAGAGGAACGGCTGGAACGGATGAACTTCCTCATGCAAGGACAGGTTCCTTGCTTCTGTGTGACCCGTAATCAGATGGTGCCTGAAGAGATGATTGACGTTTCCAATCGGTTGGGGGTACCTGTACTTCAGTCCCCTCTGGCGACTACGACGTTAGTCGGTAAAGTGACCAACTTCCTGGAGAATCGACTGGCTCCAACGACGACGATCCATGGGGTACTCACAGATATTTACGGAGTTGGTGTCCTGATTATGGGATCGAGCGGGATCGGGAAGAGTGAAGCCGCACTTGAGCTTGTAAAACGCGGTCACCGACTCGTAGCAGATGACGCAGTGGAGATTAAGCAGACACAAGGCGGGCAATTAAGCGGTAGCGCCCCTGAGCTGATTCAGCATCTCTTGGAAATCCGCGGTGTAGGGATTATCAACATTATGACGATGTTTGGTGCAGGTGCCGTGCGCAATGTAAAGAACATCGAGATGGTTGTTCAGCTAGAGCTGTGGGAGCCGCATAAAATGTACGAGCGGTTGGGGCTCGATGAGGAAACCTTGAAGATCATGGATACTGAAATTCCGATTATTACTGTTCCTGTTCGACCAGGACGAAATCTGGCAGTCATCATTGAGGTTGCGGCGATGAACTTCCGTCTGAAACGGATGGGTTACAACGCAGCGATGCACTTCACACGGAAACAGTCGAATGCCATTTTAGAAGATGCCGATTCTGACTTGTAGGAGAAAGAGACGCATATGAGGAAGACAACACGTTATCCCGTAAATGGGGTAAACCCGCTTTGGCACATGTATCGAACGGTAAGCTTCTGGAAAGTCATGAAAAATTTTATCGTCATCCAACTCTCCAGATATACGCCGATCGTTTCGTGGAAGAACTGGATGTATCGCACATTTTTGCGTATGGAAGTAGGGCAGCATAGTGCGGTTGCGTTGATGGTGATGATGGATATCATGTTTCCTGAGAAAATCAAGATCGGTCGTAATTGCGTGATCGGGTACAATACGACCATACTTGCGCATGAATATTTGATAGATGAATACCGTTTGGGAGAAGTGATTATTGAGGATGCTGTCCTAGTGGGGGCCAACACTACGATTTTACCTGGCGTAACGATTGGAAAAGGGGCCATTGTCGCAGCGGGTACGGTTGTTCATAAAGATGTCCCGCCTGGCGCCTTTGTGGGTGGGAACCCCATGCAGCTCATTCGAACGAAAGCTTCAGAGGAAGAAGTGATGTAGCGTCTCTTCCATTATGATTGACCGTCAGGTGTTTACCCTGACGGTTTCTTTATTTTGCGTTAAATTGCCCGACTATTCTTATCTTGGTTGACCTCAGATTCTCGACGTGGTAATCTTCTTCATAACACTTTAGTTTGTTACCATATTAGCAGAGTAAAGCGAATGTGATGGAGGGAACAATAATGGCAAAGCCGTTGGGATTCGAAAAACCGCTCGGGATGCGGGACATACTGCCGGAATCACTGGCGAAACAACGGCACTTGGAGTGGGAGCTGCGGCAGTGTATCGAGAGATGGGGCTATGACGAAATATCCACCCCCTCTCTGGAATACTTCGATACGGTAGGAGCAGCAAGTGCGACGCTGACGGACCGGATGTTTCGCCTCATGGATAAACAAGGACACACCGTAGTCCTGCGACCAGATATGACGACGCCAATTGCAAGGGTTGTGTCCTCTCTATATAAAGATGTTCCATTGCCAATTCGGTTGTTTTATCAGGCAAATGTGTTTCGGGCACAAGAAAAGGAAGCGGGACGGAATGCAGAGTTTTCACAAACCGGCATCGAGCTGATCGGAGATGCGTCTGTTGATGCAGATGCGGAAGCAATTGCGCTTGCTGTGTTTTGCTTGCGGGCAGCGGGTGTGGAGACGTTTCGCATTGCCATTGGGCATGTCGATTTCGTAGACGGTCTTTTGGAGGAAGAGTTTGAGGATGAGCATGTTCGCAATCAATTCCGCCAGTTTTTGTACGAGCGGGACTTCGTTGGTTTCCGGCAGCTACTCGAGGCAGTAGACATCCGTACGGAGGCAAAAAGCCGATTGGAATCCTTGTTGCGCCTGCAAGGGGGAAAAGGGAAGATTGAGGTCGCCCGCGAACTGGCAGGCAACGGAAAGGCAGGGAGGGCAGTCGAGACGATTGCTTCCTTGTGGGAGTCATTAGAAGCCTACGGAGTGACGGAAGATTTGTTGATCGATTTCAATCTGATCATCAATTTGAACTACTATACAGGCGTCGTTTTCGAAGGATACGCTGCAGACTTAGGCTCCCCGCTATTGGGCGGAGGGCGCTACGATCAATTGCTCTCTCAATTTGGGCGTGCTGCATCCGCTACAGGTTTTGCGATCAAGATGGATCGGCTACTTCAAGTCACTCCTTTCGTAAAAAGGCAAGCACCTGCGCGAGTTCTGCTGGTTTACACGGAGGATTGCCGCGGCGCCGCTTTGGCAGAGGCACAGCAATTGCGTGAGAACGGGCTCGTGGTGGTGACACGTCTCGTCTCCAAGAGCGATGAGACACAGGTTGGACAAGAAGCGGGATATACCAAGGTCATTTGCATGACACAACAGGAGGAGTAGGAGATGGCACTGACTAAAAACGACCAAAAACTGACGATCGCCATGCCAAAAGGGCGGATTTTTGAAGAGGCCATCCACTTCCTCCAGCAGGCTGGCTTGCAGGTCACTGCGGAGTTGCAAGATTCTCGTAAACTGATCATCCCTGTGGAAAATGCCAAGCTTGAATTCATTATGGCGAAGCCTACCGATGTTCCTACTTATGTAGAGTATGGGGTAGCTGACGTTGGAGTGGTCGGCAAGGATGTTTTATTGGAAGAAGAACGAGATGTTTATGAGCTGTTGGATTTGCATATCGGCTATTGTCGCATGATGGTAGCGAGTTTGCCAGACTGGAAACCGACGGAAGCGTTGCGTGTTGCGACGAAATATCCGAAGATTGCGTCACAATATTTTCGTGAGCAGGGACAGCAGGTTGAGGTTATCAAGCTGAATGGTTCAGTAGAGCTCGCACCGATGATTGGACTGGCTGATCGTATTGTGGATATTGTCTCGACAGGTAGGACACTGCGGGAAAATGGCTTAGTCGAACTGGAGAGCATTTGTGAAATTACGACGAGGCTGATTGCCAATCGAGCCAGCTATCGGATGAAAAGTGAAGCAGTGGACGAGATTGCCGGAAAATTTTTAGAGGTCATTCCTCGCGGGAACTAGAGAAAAAAGGGGAGACAGCCATGCGTATCATGTCAGCCAGCCAATATGACGGGAAACGATCGGTAGACGTAGGGACGAGAGAACAGCAAGAAGCGGTAAAAGCCATTCTCACGTCGGTTCGCCAGCAAGGGGACGAGGCATTGCGCTATTATACAGAACGGTTTGATCGTGTGCATCTACAAAGCTTCCGTGTGAGCGAAGCTGAATTTGCGGAAGCAAGTGAGCTCGTTTCTCCAAAAGTCAAAGCGGCATTGGAGGAAGCAGGCGAAAATATTCGGGATTTTCACGAGCGGCAGGTGCGTCAGTCCTGGTTTACCACCAAAGAGAGTGGCACATTGCTGGGTCAACTGATACGCCCGTTGCAGCGCGCTGGATTGTATGTACCAGGCGGAACGGCAGCTTATCCTTCCAGCGTATTGATGAATGCCATCCCTGCCAAAATCGCAGGTGTTCCGCAAGTCGTCATTACGACACCACCAGGAGCTGATGGGAAAATCAACCCTGCGATACTCGTTGCGGCCCAATTTGCAGGCGTAACCGAGATATACAAGGTCGGCGGAGCACAGGCGATTGCGGCACTGACCTACGGAACGGAACAAATCAAAGCGGTCGATAAAATTGTTGGACCCGGTAATATTTTCGTGGCACTGGCAAAGCGAGAAGTTTTCGGATTGGTCAGTATCGACATGGTGGCAGGACCTAGTGAAATTGCTGTGATCGCAGATGAGACGGCCAACCCGCGTTACGTTGCGGCAGACCTGCTGTCTCAAGCCGAGCATGATCCGATGTCAGCCGCGATATTGGTTACGACATCGCAAGCGTTGGCGGAGCAGGTGTCACAGGAAGTTGAGCGACAGCTTGCCGATCTCCCACGCCAATCTATTGCGGAAGCGGCGATACGCGACTACGGCGCTATTTTGCTCGTCGACGATTTGGACGAAGGGTTTGCCGTCATCAACCGTATCGCACCCGAGCATTTGGAAATCATGACTGTGGAGCCGTTCGAGCATCTCGGAAAAGTGGAAAATGCAGGTGCGATTTTCCTCGGCCCATACAGTTCAGAGCCAGTCGGTGATTATTTTGCCGGTACCAATCATGTGATTCCTACGAATGGAACGGCGCGATTTTCCTCGCCTTTATCCGTTGATGATTTTATCAAGAAATCGAGTGTTGTTTCCTACAGCAAGCGAGATTTGCGAGACAATGGACATAAAATTGTAGCACTGGCCGAGCAGGAAGGACTGTCTGGGCACGGTCGAGCTATCCTTGCGCGATTACGAGATTTTGAGAGCGAAGAGCAGGAGAGTGAAAAGAGATGAGTGAAGGGAAACAACGTACAGCACAAATCGAACGCAATACGAATGAGACGCAGATCGCGCTTTCCTTTGGGGTAGACGGCTTGGGTGAGAGCAAGCAAAATTCAGGTGTTCCCTTTTTGGATCATATGCTAGACCTGTTTACCCGACACGGACATTTTGACCTGACTGTCAAGGCCAAGGGAGATATCGAAATCGACTATCACCACACCGTGGAGGATATCGGGATTTGTCTTGGGCATGCGCTGCGGGAAGCGTTGGGAGACAAGAGGGGCATCAAGCGTTATGGTAATGCTTTTGTCCCGATGGATGACGCGCTAGCTCAGGTCGTCATTGACATCAGCAACCGTCCTCATCTGGAATATCGAGCTACTTATCCTACGAATATGGTTGGTCAGTTTCCGACTGAGCTGGTACACGAATTTTTGTGGAAGCTCGCACTGGAGGCCCGGATCAATCTGCATGTGATCCTGCACTACGGTCACAATACGCACCACATGATCGAGGCGATTTTCAAAGCGCTGGGCCGTGCACTGGATGAAGCGACGACGATCGATCCGCGTGTAAAAGGGGTCCCGTCAACAAAAGGGGTTTTGTAACATGATCGGCATCATCGATTACGGCATGGGGAATTTGTACAGCTTGAGCAAGGCATTGGAAAGGCTAGGCTATTCTTACGAGTTCGTATCTCAGGCAGAGCGTCTGAAAGATTACAGCGGGTTGATTTTGCCGGGAGTCGGGGCGTTCGGGGATGCTATCGTCAACATACGTGAGCTTGGACTAGAGCAAGCGATCAAGGGATACGCAGCATCTGGTCGTCCGATCTTGGGCATTTGTCTCGGAATGCAGCTTTTATTTGAGAAGAGTGTGGAGCATGGCGAGCATACGGGCTTGGGACTGCTTGGTGGTGAGGTCGTTCGTTTTTGCGGAGATTACAAAGTACCGCACATGGGCTGGAACCAACTGATGATCAAGCAAAAGCAACCGTTACTAGACGGTGTGCAGGATGGTGATTACGTCTATTTTGTCCATTCGTATCATGTCTTGTGCCAGTCTGATGTCTTGCTTGCGACGAGTGACTATCACCAGGAGGTCACGGCCATTGTGAATCGTGACAACGTATACGGTATGCAGTTTCACCCAGAAAAGAGCGGAGAGACAGGAATGCTGCTGTTGCGTAACTTTGCCGTTCAATGCGAGGGGGTTTTGACATGAGCTTTATCATATATCCAGCGATCGATATTCGCGGGGGCAAGTGTGTCCGACTTTTCCAAGGAGATTACGGGCAAGAGACGGTGTACGCTGATTCGCCGCTCGCGATGGCGAAACGCTGGGTTGAGCAAGGTGCGTCCTGGGTTCACCTCGTAGATTTGGACGGGGCAAAGGAAGGGCTGCCTGCAAATGCAGCGCTCATTAAAGAGATAGCGCGCTCGATCTCTGTACCCGTGCAGGTTGGAGGCGGCATTCGCACAGAAGAGCAGATCGCGGACTATTTGGAAGCGGGTGTCGCGCGCGTGATCGTCGGGACTGCTGCGATTGAAGACGAGCCATTTACGAAGCGAATTCTTCAAAACTATGGGGACAAAATCGCAATTGGTCTGGACTGCCGGAATGGGCTGGTGGCAACCAGAGGTTGGTTGACCACGACAGATGTGCAAGCGACAGAGCTGGCCAAACGGTTGGTTACCTACGGCGCAGAGACGTTTATTTACACCGATATCGCACGTGATGGCACGATGACAGGACCCAATGTAGAAGAAATTGCAGCCTTGGCGATAGCTACAGGTAAATCGGTGATAGCCTCAGGAGGTGTCAGCCAATTGGATGACTTGTTGACGCTGGCTGTCCATGCATCAGACGGAGTCTCTGGCGCCATTGTTGGCAAAGCACTCTACACGGACGCTTTTACATTGGAAGAAGCGCTCCAGCGTATGGAGGGGCGTGAATCGCATGCTGGCTAAACGAATCATTCCGTGTCTCGATGTAAAAGACGGACGGGTGGTAAAAGGCGTGCAGTTCGTCGGATTGCGCGATGCAGGAGACCCGGTTGAACTGGCAAAAAAATATAGCGAAGAGAGAGCAGATGAGCTGATCTTTCTCGATATTTCTGCGTCCCACGAAGGGCGCAAGACGATGGTGGATGTCATCGAGAAAACAGCGGCGAACATTACGATTCCTTTCACGGTTGGTGGCGGCATTAACAGCGTCGACGATATGAAAAGGATATTGCGTGCGGGTGCGGACAAAATCTCGCTGAATACAGCGGCTGTGTTGCGTCCGGAATTGATCCGCGAGGGAGCGACGGTCTTCGGTTCACAATGTATCGTCGTGGCGATTGACGCGAGGAGTGTCGGGGAAGATCGCTGGGAAGTGTATACCCAAGGTGGAAGGAATGCGACGGGGCGGGACGTCATCCGTTGGGCGCAAGAGGCAGAAGCGCTCGGAGCTGGCGAAATCCTTTTGACCAGCATGGACGACGATGGAGAAAAGAAAGGATTTGGACTCGAATTGACCAAGCGGGTATCAGAAGCAGTCGGGATTCCGGTCATTGCTTCAGGTGGTGCTGGCTCAAGGGAACATTTTTACGATGTGTTGACCCGAGGAAAGGCAGATGCCGCGCTAGCCGCTTCCATTTTTCACTATGACGAGACGTCGATTCACTCGGTCAAAGAGTATTTGCAAACCAAAGGAGTTGTCGTACGACCATGACAGGAGCAGAAGAGTTTGCAGTGGAAAAATTGCGTTTTGACGAAAAGGGCTTGATCCCTGTCATTGTGCAGGATGCCGGCAGCAATATAATTCTGACGCTTGCCTATATGAATGAAGAATCGCTACAAAAGTCACTGGCTACTAAAGAAACATGGTTTTGGAGCCGGTCCAGACAACGATTGTGGCACAAGGGTGAGACCTCGGGTCATACGCAGCGGATTGTCTCTATGCGTTATGATTGCGACGGAGATGCACTGGTTGTGATGGTCGAGCCGAGTGGTCCTGCTTGTCATACAGGAGCCTACAGCTGTTTCTCGACGGATGTTCTCCCCCAAACAGATGGTGAGCCGGTACATGCAGATCGGTTTGCGATTTTGAGTGAGCTCGAAGAACTGATTGCTGCGCGAGAGGCAGAGCGCCCGGAAGGCTCTTATACCACCTACTTGTTCGAAAAAGGTGTAGACAAAATCCTGAAAAAGGTTGGGGAAGAGGCTGCTGAGGTCATTATTGCAGCGAAAAATCGAAATCGTGAGGAGCTGCGGTATGAGGCATCTGATCTGATCTTTCACTTGATGGTTTTGTTGCGGGAGCAAAATCTGCCGCTGGCTGAAGTACTGAAGGAGCTTCAGAGGCGTCGTTAACAGATAAAGCAATAACCACCTCTGTTTCCAGAGTGTGGTTTTTTTGTTAGAATAATTGGTATCTTACTTGCGGAAGGTGTGGTGACCATGAACAAATTCAAACTCACTTCAATCCAAAAAAACTCCATTTTCAAACACCAATCGAAGGGTAGGATAAGACATGATCAAAGGGAATTTGGTAGAGTTACGACCAGTTATTGCTGAGGATATGGAGAGACTGTTCCATTGGCGCAACGATGAGGAAGCGGCCAAATGGGCAGCAGGCTCAGGTCTGGTAACATACAGTTATATTTCGCTCGACTCACTGCGAGCCATGTATGAGGAAAACGTTCGTGCTTCACGGCTGGATGACAAATTAAAGAGTTTTGTATTCTCTGTCTATACCTTGGACGGAGAGCATATCGGCAATTGTGATTACCGAGAAGTGAATCCCATTACGCGGACAGCCACAATTGGCATTGCGATCATGGCAAAGGAGTACTGGAGCAAGGGCTACGGTACAGATACATTGCGACTCCTGCTCGACTTTCTCTTTTCCAAGCTGAACTTGAATCGGGTGCAACTGGATACGTGGAGCGGAAATGCTCGTGCCATTCGCGCCTATGAAAAATCAGGGTTTGTTATAGAAGGACGACTGCGCCAAAATGAATATGTAGACGGACAATATTATGACACCATCATGATGGGGCTGCTGCGCGAAGAGTTTTACCAGCAAGCAAAGGAATAATAAGTCCCTGTGTATTTTTCGCTAGCGGCATTTGCATAAGGGGGGAAGAATTTGTGCAATAAAAGAGGGCATTGGCTTCTCCTTCTGCCTTTTTTGTGTAGTCCAAACCTGAATATAGTAGAGATATTTGATAGAAAGAGCGAGATGTTTTGCTCGCTCTTTTTCCTTTCGTTTCGCGGTATTCTAGCTGTTTCTCGTTTTCCGATAAAAAAACTTTTAAAATCACTCTTGATTTAGAATTTTATATGTGATAGATTATTCCTTGTCGCCAAGAACGACGACAAAATACGAGAAAAGAAAACGAGATTCGATAAAAAACTTCTTGACTCGTAAATAACGAACGTGATAAGATGTAAAACGTTCGACAAAAAATGCTCTTTGAAAACT
>NZ_PXZM01000080.1 GCF_003013395.1 Brevibacillus fortis
CATGGAATCCGCATGAACATTCGTACATTCTGTCTTTCGCTTTGTTCTTCTCTCTACAGGCAGGACAAGATTGAGAAGTGTAGGCGGGATTGACCTCCACAACTTGTATGCCAGCAAGATTTGCTTTGTAGGAGATACATTGTTGAAGTTGATAGAAAGTCCAATTATGCAGGTTCTTTGCGTTTTTACGGCTTGTTCTTGCCGTCTTGCGAATATTCTCTAGTCGTTCAAGCTTGATGATTGACACACCTTCCTGAATAGCTGTATTGACAATTTTTTGAGTTTACCTAATTGGCGTCTACGCTGTTGGTGCTTTCTTCGTATGTACTTGTTCTGTCTCCCTTTCCCAAAGAAACAAGTCTTGCCCGTAGAAGTTACTGCAACAGCAGGAACTTTCAAACCAAGATCTATACCCATGACGTTTTCGTTGATGGTTACGCTTGTAGGCACTTCTACGGAAATTTGAGCGTACCATTTCCCTGACTTTTCCATGATACGCATCAATCCAAATTTTCCTTTGCATAACAATTCCCTGTCTCGGCTAGTCATCGTAGCACGAAACGCCGTTTTCTTCGTCTTTCCATCTACAACGATAGGGAAAGCAACTGTATTTTCAGATACCGTGTAGTTTTGATTATTGACGAAATATACAGGTTTCTTAAGAATCGGACGACCGCCAAGTTTCTTACTTTTACGAAAAACACTCTTAGCATCACGTATGGATTGGTTACAGACGGCTGATGGTAGAATCGTTTCAACATTTTTAGTCGTTGTCTTTGGAAACGAACGAAGTTGTTCAGCTTGTTCCGTGAGCAGATTGACAACACGAATATATTCCTTTCCTAAATGACGAAGAATATCTGGTTGAGCAGGAAATATACGAATCGTAACGGTTAACGCTTGCATGTGTTCACCCCCTTGTCTTTTGCTGTTCCACATATCTTTTAATCGTTTCGCTGGAAACATTCCCTGCCGTACTGACAAAATATGAACGTGTCCAAAGAGAAGGCAAATGCGCTAGATGTTTGAACTCCTCTCTTAATTTTTTAGATGTGACCCCTTTGATTTTTGCCATAATATCAGCAGGACTGAATGTTGGCAAAGCGTTTAAAAAAAGATGAGTATGGTCTTTGTCTGTTTCGATTGCGATAATCTCTATTTTCAATTCATCGCAAACATCCTTCACTAATTCCTTAAACCTTATTTCTACATCTAATTGGAGGAATATCTTTTTTCTGTATCGAGGACAAAAAACAAAATGATAGGTAATGAATGATACGGTAGTGGTCGTTCTTCTATAATTATCCATATACGGATTGTATCAGTTCAAATCATTCACTACAACAAAAAAACACAAGAAACACTGGAACATTGACGTGTCTATAGACACGCCTGTTCCAATCTCGCTATCATCCCACACCTAAAGGAGTGGGCTTTCTCGCTCGAAAAATTCTGTAATTTTCTCTCTACAGAATGACACAGTAATATTTTCCATGTTATCACACAACACTTCCCCCTCACACAAACAAAAAACGCCCGTGTTACCAGGCGTTTTTGTAGATACCCCGTGAATTACCCGTACGTTAGTTGTCTCGCGTTCATGCGAATCACGCTTATATTCTTTCCTTCTATAATAATTTGACAGTAGTTGGAGAGCTTCTTGCTTCTCTGGGACCGTATAATTCGAGAGATAGGCTTGCTAGTGCGATAAGACCTTGCTCAGGAATGCCTGTGTTCGAGGTTGGTCAGGTGAGGAGAAGATCTTCTCCGGTGGCCCGTCCTCAATCAACGTACCGCCGTCCATCACGACTACGCGATCAGCTACCTCACGGGCAAAGCCCATCTCGTGAGTGACGACCACCATAGTCATCCCTTCTGCAGCCAGCTGTTTCATGACCGCCAGCACTTCCCCTACCAATTCAGGATCGAGGGCTGAGGTAGGCTCGTCAAACAGCATTACTTTCGGCTTCATTGCCAAGGCGCGAGCGATGGCCACACGCTGTTTTTGTCCGCCTGACAATTGGTCTGGATACATATCTGCCTTTTCAGCAAGTCCGACCTTACGCAGCAGCTCGCGTGCCTGTTTCTCGGTTTCCTCCCGCTTTGTTTTTTTCACAGTCATCGGGGCCATCATGACGTTCTCAAGCACGTTCACATGAGGGAACAAATTGAAGTTTTGAAACACCATACCTACCTCAGCGCGAACCTTGTCCAGCTCTTTCTGGGGCATTTCCACGAGCTTTCCGTCCTTTTGAATCAATCCGATCGGCTTTCCTTCGATCTCAATCGAGCCTTCTTGAATCTGCTCCAGGTAATTCATGCAGCGCAGTAACGTGCTTTTTCCGGAACCGCTTGGCCCGATCATTACCACGACTTCTCCTTGACTGACATTGAGGCTCACGTCTTTTAGGACGTGCAGGCTTCCATACGATTTGTGGATTCGTTTGACGGATATCATCAGGCACGCGCCCCCTCTACACTTAATTTGCGTTCCAGACGGCCGATGCCGACCGAGATGGAGTAGTTGACGAGGAAGTACAGAACAGCGATGCCGATGTAGATCTCAAAGTAACGGAAATTGTTCGATACGATCAGATTGCCTGCGCGCATCAATTCAGACACCGTAATGACGGACAGAAGCGAAGAGTTCTTGGTCAACGCGATGAATTCATTGCACAGCGGCGGAAGCATGCGGCGTACAGCTTGCGGCAAAATAACCTTCACCATGGTGTGGAAATGACTCATCCCGAGAGAACGTCCAGCTTCCATTTGTCCTTTATCAATCGATTGAATCGCTCCGCGCACGATTTCCGATACGTAAGCGGCGCTGTACATCCCGAGTCCCAGCACCCCAGCTACAGATGCACTCAAATCCACTTGCAAGCCGATCGCCAAGCCATAGTAAAGAATCATGAGCTGCACCAACAGCGGAGTTCCGCGAAACCATGCCAGATACAAGGAGCAGAGTATAGATATCCATTTTTGCTTGGACATCCTTCCGAGACCAATGATCAGACCCAGAACCGCACTTAGAATCAGTGCCATGAAAGTCATCGAAACCGTAACCCATAGCCCTTCCAGAAGCGCATATAAATTGTTGTCTTCAAAAATTACCATAAAATCAAGCGCCATTGGTGCACCTCCTGATGTTGTTATTCACCAAACCATTTTTTAACGATTTCTTCCTGCTTGCCGTTTTCTTTCAAGGTTTTCAGTGCCTTGTCGAGAGCAGCTACAAATTCTTTGTTTTCCTTGCGTACACCGTAACCGTAGTATTCTTGCGTCAGCTCAACATCGAGAACTTTTACCTTTTGGCTCTGCTTTGCGTACACCTTGGCAGCAGGCATTCCAGTAACAACAGCGTCTACGCGATTGCTTTCCAGCTCGAGGAACATTTCTACGTTTTTCTCGACTTCCACGAGTTTTACTTCCGGGTATTTCTCTTTCAGGAATTTGGCAGACTTGGTACCGATTTGGACGGCTACTTTTTTGCCTTTCAAATCATCAGCACCTTTGATCGTGTCATTTCCGTTTTGCACCATGATAGTCAGACCGCCTGGATAATACGGCTGGGAGAAGTCGATGGTTTGTTTGCGCTCATCCGTGATGTACATCGCGGATACGATCATATCGAACTTCTTGCCTTGCAACCCTGGAATCAGGCCTTTGAAGTCGGTGTCTACGAATTCGACTTTCTCCGCGCCCAGCTCAGATGCGATCGCTTTCACAAGTTCGATGTCAAAGCCTTCATATTCGTTCTGTGCATTCTTGTATTCGAACGGCTGGAAAGTAGCGTCCGTTCCTACCAACAAGGTTTTGGTGTCTTTGATCTTTTGCAGCACTTCATCTGTTGGTGCTGCAGCTTGACTACCATTGCCCGGCGTAGCTGTCTGCTCTGCAGGCTTGGCACCACAGCCAGCGATCAAAGCCCCGGTGACGAGCAGTGCACACAGAGAGAACAGTCCCTTACGAAATCCCTTCATGTTGTAAACCCCCTACCAAATATATTTTAGTAATTTCGAACATTAGCTATATTCACATATCGTGCCAATCGAGAAATCGAAGAGGAAAAGTAGAAGCAATAGCAAACGAGAGGCTGTCTAAAGCCATTCTTAGGCCGTTTGCCATGAGTTGGGTGAGTATTTTGAAAATACAAAAAAGGCGGCAATTTTCGCAGGGCGGCGGATTTTGC
>NZ_PXZM01000081.1 GCF_003013395.1 Brevibacillus fortis
CGTATGTACTTGTTCTGTCTTCCTTTCCCAAAGAAACAAGTCTTACCCGTAGAAGTTACTGCAACTGCAGGAACTTTCAAACCAAGATCTATACCCATGACGTTTTCGTTGATGGTTACGCTTGTAGGCACTTCTACGGAAATTTGAGCGTACCATTTCCCTGACTTTTCAATGATACGCATCAATCCAAATTTTCCTTTGCGTAACAATTCCCTGTCTCGGCTAGTCATCGTCGCACGAAACGCCGTTTTCTTCGTCTTTCCATCTACAACGATAGGGAAAGCAACTGTATTTTCAGATACCGTGTAGTTTTGATTATTGACGAAATATACAGGTTTCTTAAGAATCGGACGACCGCCAAGTCTCTTACTTTTACGAAAAACACTCTTAGCATCACGTATGGATTGGTTACAGACGGCTGATGGTAGAATCGTTTCAACATTTTTCGTCGTTGTCTTCGGAAACGAACGAAGTTGTTCAGCTTGTTCCGTGAGCAGATTGACTACACGAATATATTCCTTTCCTAAATGACGAAGAATATCTGGTTGAGCAGGAAATATACGAATCGTAACGGTTAACGCTTGCATGTGTTCACCCCCTTGTCTTTTGCTGTTCCACATATCTTTTAATCGTTTCGCTGGAAATATTCCCTGCCGTACTTACAAAATATGAACGTGTCCAAAGAGAAGGCAAATGCGCTAGATGATTGAACTCCTCTCTTAATTTTTTAGATGTGACCCCTTTGATTTTTGCCATAATATCAGCAGGACTGAATGTTGGCAAAGCGTTTAAAAAAAGATGAGTATGGTCTTTGTCTGTTTCGATTGCGATAATCTCTATTTTCAATTCATCGCAAACATCCTTCACTAATTCCTTAAACCTTATTTCTACATCTAATTTGAGGAATATCTTTTTTCTGTATCGAGGACAAAAAACAAAATGATAGGTAATGAATGATACGGTAGTGGTCGTTCTCCTATAATTATCCATATACGGATTGTATCAGTTTAAATCATTCACTACAACAAAAACACAAGAAACGTTGGAACATTAACGTGTCTAAAGACACGCCTGTTTCAATCTCGCTATCATCCTACACCTAAAGGAGTGGGCTTTCTCGCTCGAAAAATTCTGTAAAAAGATCATGAAGAAGGCCCTGCATCATAGATACGGAGCCTAAACCCTGCTATTCCATCCGAAATACCGGTCCCCTCGCCACGAAAGGCAGGTTACTCCCCTTCGGCAGCATGATGGCATGACTACGGGTTACTTTGATCCGATCACATTCCCCATCGGTAATGATCAAAATCGGACCGTCCTTTGGAAAATCGGTTGCTTTCTCCAGCATGTCAATGCCCGGCTGCAGGATCGTTCCCCCGCGTCCTTTTACTTTGACGCGACCTGCAATGTCTTCGGGAGAAAGGTAGCCCGCATCGTGCGCCTGTGCATCACAAAAGACCACGCGCGCATACGGAACATCTCGCGCTTCACTGTAGCTCGCGATTGCCCCCAATGCTTTGCCGAGTAGCTTGGTATCCATCGAACCGGATGTATCGATCACGACGCCAAACGTGCGTGCCAGCTGATCCGTTTCCCGAAAGCTCCAGGCAGGACGGGCAATGTCAGGTGTAGAGGACTGTCTGCGGCTTGCCCTTGCATACGTGCGGCTCTTTTCCAACTGCGGAAAATGCTCGTCGAACCAACGGGCAAGCTGAACATCCCACGGGATAGGCGGTTGCCCTAAGGCACGAATCTCTTCTACCAAACCCGCAGGCAAAAGTCCTCTCCCTTTCTCCTGATGGTAGATTAAGCCTTGCGACATCGCATTGCGATAAAAGTCATCCAGCGTCGTTCCTGGACCCTTTTCCCAAAAACGCGGATCGTCGCCATCCAGAATATCGCCCATGCCGATTCCTCGTAAGGTGTAAAGCTTGCGATACGTACGCATGTCCGTTACGATCCGATCGTAAATGGCCTCTGCGGACAGTCCCTTCAAGTCTGGATCGTACAGTCCGCCAATTTGCGGAAAACGTCCGACACCGAGCTCCATCAGCCATTGATTGATCACGTAATCGCAGCTAACATTCCAGTAATACGGGTCGCGGCCTTGGCAGCGCTCATGGTGACGCAGCCCTGCGTGCAATAGCTCGTGTGCCATTACGAATTTGCATTCCTCTTCATCCAAGCCCGCCGCAGGATTGATGAAAATTTCGTTGGCTGTTACATCGATAGCTGCCACCGAGATTTGCAGCCGTTGACATATATGTGCATCCTCGATAATCGTGAAATGACTCGCCAACGAAGCCAGCAATGGATAATGATTGATGAACCAGCGCTTGGCCTTTTGTGCCTCAGACAGCTGGTTCTCGTCATTCCCGAGAGCATCGGAATAGCCGCCCGCTACGCTGACAGCACTTTGCACCGCTTGCGCCAGCCCGATCCCCAAAAGCCGCTCCCACTTCACATCTCGATTGTAGGTGTACCGCATGTATTTATCCGAGAATAGCATATCTGCCTGTTTTTCTCCGCCCGTTCCAAACAGCTTCAAATGCTCTGGCACCCCATGCTCCACGAACCATTCATACAGCTCTTCTTCGCTCTTTCCCGATTTATCCAGCTCAAAGGCCATTTCAGCAGGAGGCTTCCCCAGCTTCATGTCTCTCAAAAAACGCGTAATATAACAATCGCATGCGATATTCCACAATATCGGCTGTTCTTTTTCCACAAAATGTCCGAAGCCCAAATGCAACAGCGCATGTGCGAGAACATAAATCCATTCCCCGACTTCCCCTCTGCGCTTCGGATGCGCGTACAAGCTGCCTTCCCGGGTAACGACTACCCAACCGTTATCCGGACAAAAACTTCGCTCGGAACGAATAAAGCTCGCTCGCGAGGACAGCGGTCCAAACATCGGGTGATGACTCAAAAAATGTACAGCCTGCTCGTAGTTTTGCGTCGACGGGTCGTTTTGAATTCCTCTGGCCATTGACTATTTACCCTTCCTGTCCATGGCCAAACGCGGCAGATCACGAATGACCTCCACAACGAACCAGTCTGGCAGTCCGTCGCCATCCTCGTGCCTCGCCACTACCATCTGCGCCATTTCCAGAGAGATGGAAGCGAGCTCCTTTAAGAGAGCTTTCGCTCGGTGCGAAAACCGTTTATGCTGCTCCCCCACGGAGACTTTATCCGCTGGCAGTTCTTTTTTGATCTGCGAACGGAATGAATCGGCCAGAAAATAAAGTACGTCCCGGTCTTCCGGAGCCGTCGGGAAAGAAGCCTCTCCCTCCAAAATACGGTTGAGCTGGTACTTGCCTTGAATGTTCTTGTGAAAAGCCCGAAATTGAGCAGCATGCTGGGGCGTCAAGCATCCGTAGGCCAGTACCCCCACCATCTCTGTCGTCAAGTTCTCACCGAATTCGTTCAGGGCATCAGAGAGCATGTGCCAGGAGCGCGGCGTAGAAAACGGTTCCTCGCTCTTCGGTGGCTGCGACCACAAATAGTCAGGGCGCACTTCTAAAAATTGCAGCACGTAGGAATGGATGCCGTTGCTGTACGCCCACTTCATCCATTGTTCATACGAGACGAGCAATTGGACATGGAACATCCGGTTGATCAGAGCAGACGACATCGGTTTTACGATGGCACTATCCTGGGCACGGTTTCCTGCTCCAATGACAATAGACCCTTTTGGCAGATGGTAATCCCCGATTCTCCGCTCATGAATCAGACTGTAAAACGCCTTTTGCACTTCTTGCGAGCACGCATTCAATTCGTCAAGAAACAAGCAGTACGGTTCTTCGCGCGCAATTTGTGCAGGTGGGCAAAATCTGCTTTTCCCATCTACGATCTGCGGGACACCGATAATATCCTCAGGTGCCAGCTGACTCCCCAACAATGATACGCAAGGCAGGCCCACCTGCTCGGCAAACGCCTCGACGAGAGACGATTTGCCGATTCCGGGTGCGCCCCAAATAAATACTGGACGAGCTACCGCTACGTTTAGCAGCACATCCATCAGTTGATTTTGCGTTACTTGGATTCCTAGATTCATTTCATAACCTCTCTTGTTTGATTGATTTTCGCAGCAATCTACCTCTTTCCGTGATTGATTTCCATTGACTAGAGCGACCGTCACACCACAAATATTTCCTAATATTACAAGAAGATTGAATAACGGGCAAGAAAGAAAGGCACCACATTGTAAAGCGTACCTGAATAAAAACAATGAAACCGATCAATCCCCATATGCATGATATCGGAATAGGATGAAAATACATGTAGAAAGGAGGACGTTTCATTTGTCACAAGCAAATATCTCCAACATTACGCCGCTAATTACCATCACACAAAGCCAAGTCGCAAACTTGCTACTCGCATCCATCGCGTTGGAAGAACTTGGTTTAAGCCATATCATTAACGCAGAGGCGGAGAAGCTTCAATATGTCCTGGGCACTCTTCCAGGATTAACAGGCCCCCCTGCAACCATTAGTGATTTGCTGAACGTTAATTCTAGCGTAGTAAATACGCTCAGAGAGATCACAAAGAAAGAAATTCTGCTGAACAACAAGCTGAATTCCGTATTATCTGCATCGTTTATTGCTAGTCTGACAGGACCAACGGGAGCCACGGGTGCTACTGGTCTACCTGGAGCCACCGGACCAGATGGAGGGGGAACCGGAACAACAGGTGCAACGGGGGCTACTGGCGCTACTGGGGTAGGCATAACGGGAGCGACCGGAGTCGGCTTGACTGGGGCTACGGGTGCAACAGGGGCCACTGGAGTCGGCTTGACCGGCACTACGGGTGCAACAGGGGCCACCGGAGTTGGCTTGACCGGCACTACGGGTGCAACAGGGGCCACCGGAGTC
>NZ_PXZM01000082.1 GCF_003013395.1 Brevibacillus fortis
GTTTTCAGGGAATAAAAGAAGCCATCCATTTCGGATGGTTTTTTTGTGTTTGCGACTGTACTTTGGGGGAGTCGTAGTTGGACTGGGTTCAGGGTGTACGGCTTCCGTATTGGGAGCGATGATTGCAAATCGGTGGTTTGTGAAGCAACGAGGATTGGTTATGGGTATATTAACAGCGAGTGGTGCAACAGGACAGTTGGTATTCCTTCCTCTTCTTGCAAGCTTGGCGGAATCAGATGGCTGGCGTACGGTATCGTGGGTGATTGCAACAGCGGCTCTGATTTGGTTCCGATCGTGGCTGTCTTGATGCGCGATCGACCAAGTAATAAGGGACTTCAGGCATTTGGCGCAACTGAAGTTGATCAAGAAATAGAAGGCATTAAGCAGAATCCTTTTCGTGCCGCTATTGATGGTTTAGTGAGGGGGTTCCGTTCCTTTGATTTTTGGTTGTTGGCTGGCAGCTTTTTTATTTGCGGTCTCTCTACAAATGGTTTAATCGGTACTCATTTTATAGCTGCAGGCGAAAATTTCCGGGAACATGTAGAGGTAAATATATCGATTGAAAGAAAAAACACCCGAGTGGACACTAGATCACTCGGGTGTTAGTTTTCAGGCTGCGAATATATTGGGAGGATAATGTGGAAAACAGCGCCGTGAAGAGGACCATTTTCTGCTTGGAGACGGCCGTGCGAACGTTCGATGATCGCTCGGGAAATAGCTAGTCCCAGTCCGACATCACCATTTTTTCCTTTCACAAAACGATGAAATAAATGGGGAAGAAGCTCTTCCGGGATTCCCTCACCATCATCTTGTACTTCTATCTGGAGCTGACGTTTGCCTGGTTTTATTTCGATCGTGATCTGATCCTTGGCATGGCGCAAAGCATTTCCAATGATATTCAGCAAGGCTTGGAGAAACTTCCCCTCATCGACGTACACGATGTCATTGGTTTTAGTCGGACGTACAGAAATCGTCACATTGTGCTGGAGCTGCAAAGGGTGTAAACGCTCAATGGCCCGAGTCACCAGGTCTGTAGCGGAATGCCATGACGGATCAAACAAATTCTCTTCGCCTTCAAGCTTGGCCAACAATATAATTTCAGTCACAATATGCTTTAATCGATTGGTTTCCTCTACGATGACATCAAACCCTTTTTCAGCAGCATCACCAACAAAAACGCCATCGCGAATTCCCTCGGCATATCCTTGAATGGACATGAGAGGCGTTTTTAGCTCGTGGGAAGCATTCTGTAAAAATTGCCGCTGGATTTCATGAAAGCGATCGAGCTCTTGGGCCATGGAGTAAACACTATTCGAGACTTCAGCGATCTCGCCGCGAGCAGGAATGAGTTTGACATCGGAAAAACGTCTTGCTTGAACCTTTTTAATTTCTCTTGTCAATTTATGTAGTGGCTGCACCATACTACGCGTAATAAAAAAGCTGAGCAAAATGGTGGATACGGCTCCAATCAAAACGATGAGTAATATGTTATTCGTCATCTCCATACGAATGTCTTTTAGTCCACGTACAGGAGAGGCCAGAATCAGTCGTTGCTTTTCGTCATTTTTAAAAGGCAAGTTAACGACCACGTAATCATCGCTACCGACCATCCATATGTTTCGATTTTGCCTTTTCTCCACTTTTCGCACAAGGGCATCCATCCACTCATTCAAATTGGAAGAAGGCAATGACGTGTAGAGCACCTTTTTCTTTTTGCCTAAGAGCAAAACTTCTATCTTGCGATTGGAGACGAGAAGCTTTTCGAGTTCTGCGACTCCCTCTGTTTCAATCTTTACATTCGATTCGTTCATTTTTTCAATCCAGAATCGACCTTTTAGGTTTAATTCATTCTTTTGCTGCTCGATCAAATTATCCAGCAGAAACGAATTGATCAGGACAGCGGATACCCCCATAACAAGGCAGAGGAGAAGGGCGAACATCAACGTAATGCGAAATTGGATACTCATTCATCCTTCGTCCCTTCCAAAGTTCGCAGGCGATACCCAAAGCCCCAAACGGTTTCGAGAGGGATTTTGTCCAGCTTTTTTCGGATACGACGAATGAGATCATCAACCACTCGATCACTTCCAAAATAATCATATCCCCATATTAGTGAGAGCAGCTCATCGCGGGAAAAAGCTCGATTCGGATGTTCAGATAATAGGCTGAGCACCTGAAACTCCTTTGAGGTCACCTCTATTTCCTCCCCAAAAGAATATACCAGTCGTTTTTCCTTATCTAATACAAGAGCACTGTCAGCAGCTTCTTCCGGGTTTTTGTCTTTGGCAATGAATGGGGATTCTTCCACAAGGGATTTCATCTGCTTCCAACGCTGGAGTGCCCGATTCACGCGTGCAACTAATTCACGAGGACTAAAAGGCTTAGTGAGATAATCGTCACTTCCTAGCTCGAGTCCAAGAATCTTGTCTACTTCTTCGTCACGTGCAGAAACCATGATAATTGGCGTTTCTGAGCCAGTGCGAATACGTCGGCAAAACTCATAGCCATTCATACCTGGTAGCATGATATCCAATACCCATAGATCGGGAGGATTCTCTTGCTCTAAAGTAATAGCCTCTTCGGCTGATTCAACGGCAGTTGTAACATAGCCTTCCTTTTGCAGATAGGCTTCGACGATCTGACGAATATTGATGTCATCGTCTACGATGGCAACGTGAAAGGTCTTCATAGGTATCCTCCGCGAACCTTTAGATTCTCATTTTATTGTACATCTTCAAACGGACTTAAGCAGTTGTTGGAGGCATTTCCCACACTTTTCCCATACTTCCCTACGTTTCTTACAATAGTGTAAGGAATATGAAACCCAAATCGATGGGAGGAAGTGTTCATTCCGTGTAAAATCAAAGTACATTCAATAAACGGAGGGATACACCATGAGAAAACTACTACAGATGATCGCGATTACGTTCGCATTGTTAATCGATACGAAGACAATAATTCGCTCCTCCGAATTGGAAATGGTCGTGAAGCTGTAAAGATGATGACAAATACAAGTTGAGAAACGTGAAATTCTAGGCGCCAGAATGTAGGGGCCTTTTTTGTTTTGTGTGATGACCAGTGTGAAACAGGGCTGGAATATTCAGGGATACTACAAAATTCGTGAGTGTACTACCAAAACGGGGAGAAATTCCGAGGAAATGGATTGATTCTACTGGATTTTTTGGACGTGCCCTCTCTCTATATGGTATAATGAAGTATTGTGATAACCAGTTGGAGGTTTACCCTTTATGGCAGAAGAAACTGCTCGGTTTCCAAAAGTCGATATTAGCCACGAAATGAGGGAATCGTTCATTAGCTATGCGATGAGCGTTATCGTCAGTCGGGCTTTGCCTGACGTTCGCGATGGTTTAAAGCCTGTACACAGGCGTATTTTGTATGCCATGCACGATATGGGTCTTACTCCTGACAAGCCGTTCCGTAAATCGGCAAACGTTGTCGGGGAAGTAATGGCGAATTACCATCCGCATGGTGACTCTTCCATCTATGAAGCGATGGTACGTATGGCCCAAGATTTTAACATGCGCTACATGCTGGTTGAAGGGCAAGGGAACTTCGGTTCTGTAGACGGCGACCCGGCAGCGGCGATGCGTTATACGGAGTCGCGTTTTTCCAAGCTCGCGCTGGAGCTTTTGCGCGATATTGATAAAGAAACGGTCGATTTCATTCCTAACTACGACGGACGCAAAGAAGAGCCGGTTGTATTGCCTTCTCGTTTCCCGAACCTGCTTTTGAATGGGGCATCAGGGATTGCTGTAGGTATGGCTACCAATATTCCACCGCATAACTTGACGGAAGTCGTTGATGGCGTCATTGCCATGATCGACAATCCTGATATTACGATTCAAGATTTGATGAAAATCATCAAGGGGCCTGACTTCCCTACAGCGGGGGAGATTCTCGGTTACAGTGGTATTCGTCGTGCCTATGAAACAGGCCGTGGTTCCATTATTATGCGCGCCAAAACCCAGATTGAAGAGGATGGGAAAGGAAAACCGCGCATCATCGTAACAGAGATTCCTTATCAGGTGAATAAGGCTAGACTCGTGGAAAAAATCGCGGAGCTTGTACGCGAGAAAAAAATCGAAGGCATTACCGACCTTCGTGATGAGTCTGACCGCAAAGGAATGCGTATCGTCATGGAATTGCGACGTGACGTTATTCCAAAGGTTGTGTTGAACAACTTGTTTAAGCATACCCAAATGCAGTCTACATTTGGTGTGAATATGCTGGCGCTCGTTGACAGTCGTCCGCGTGTACTGAATCTGCGCGACATGCTCTATTACTATTTGGAGCACCAACGCGTCATTATCCGCAGAAGGACCGAATATGATCTCAAGCAAGCAGAGGCTCGTGCGCATATCTTGGAAGGCTTGCGCATTGCATTGGATCATATTGACGAGATTATCAGCTTGATTCGTTCTTCTCAAACCACGGAAGAAGCTCGCAACGGACTCATGGAAAATTACTCCCTGTCCTATGAGCAGGCACAGGCCATTCTCGATATGCGTCTGCAACGCCTGACTGGTTTGGAACGAGAAAAAATCGAGAACGAATACCAAGAGCTCATGGTAAAAATCGCAGAACTGCGTGCTATTCTTGCAGACGAAGCCAAAATCTACGCGATCATCCGCGAAGAGCTGGGTGAGATCAAAGAGAAGTTTGGCGATGAAAGACGCACGGAAATTACTTTCGATGAGAATCATATCGAAGATGCTGATTTGATCCCAGAGGAAGATGTCGTAATCACCCTGACGCATGACGGTTATATCAAGCGTCTGCCTGTTTCTACCTACCGTTCGCAAAAACGCGGTGGACGTGGCGTGCAGGGGTTGGGAACCAAGGATGACGATTTTGTCGAGCATCTGTACATTACCAACTCGCATGATTACATCATGTTCTTCACGAGCAAAGGGAAGGTTTATCGCCTAAAAGGATTCGAGATTCCTGATCTGAGCCGGACAGCGAAAGGCACTCCAATTATCAATCTCATACAGATTGAAAAAGGAGAGCGAGTTAGTGCGGTAATCCCTGTGAAGGAGTTTGATCAAGAACATTACCTGTTCTTTGCGACCAAGAAGGGGATTATTAAGAAAACGACGCTGGAGTCCTATGGAAATATTCGCAAAGGCGGACTGATTGCGGTTAACCTGCGCGAGGATGATGAATTGATAGGTGTTCGTTTGACGGATGGCCAACAACAAATCATCATGGGTACTCACAAAGGCATGTCTGTTCGCTTCAACGAGGGAGACGTTCGTACGATGGGACGTAACGCCACCGGTGTGAAGGGGATTACCCTAGACGACGATGATGATGTCATCGATATGGACGTTATCAAACCAAATGCAGAAGTGCTCATTGTAACTGCGAATGGTTACGGAAAACGGACCCCTGTTGATGAATACCGCATTCAATCGCGTGGCGGTAAAGGAATTAAGACACACAACGTAACCGATCGAAGCGGTCCGGTCGTTGGTCTGAAAGTCGTTGAGCCTGAAGAAGATCTGATGATTATTACCACTTCTGGTATCATCATTCGCACAGAAATGAAAGGTATTTCTGTGATGGGGCGTTACACGCAAGGTGTTAAACTGATCCGTTTGTCTGAAAACGAGCAGGTGGGATCAGTCGCCAAGTGTCCTCCAACTGAGGAAGAGGATATGCCGGATGAAGATGCGGAAGAGGGAATCGCAGATTTGCAAGACGGGGAGACTGTCGAAGCAACAGATCCTACCGATCCTACCGAACCGACAGAAGAATAAAAGAAAATCACGACGAAAGCGTCCCGCATAATGCGGGGCGTTTTTTCGTGTAAGTGCAGAAAGTTTATCTTAACCAGTGCTTTTTTCCTGCAAATGGTTTGGGTTTGGAGTAAAATTGGGAAATGGATACTATATCATTAACAAGTTGGATCGGGTGGTGAGCAGGTTGCCCAATGTGGAAGTGAAACAACTGACTCTTGGAGCAAAATTGGCTGAAGACGTATTAACAGCATTGGGAGGCATTCTTTTTGCAAAAGGAACCCCTCTCTATGAAAGAGAAGTTCAATTCTTAGAAGCGTTCATGATCAAGCAGGTACAAGTAGAGGATTCAGGAGGGGCTTGGACTGACCAGGGCGAACCAACTAAGGTAGATACGCCAGAAGCTTCTGATAAGTTTACTCAAGTGAAGCCTGTGTTTCAGGAGTCATTTGATAAAGCAGTGTCTACACTGAAAAATTTGATGACCCGCGTACAAGGCGGCAATAACATACCGGTTATGGAAGTCAGAGAAGTTGTGACGCCGATCATTACGGAGTTTCAGGAGCAACCTCAAGTTCTCCTCTCCCTTCGGCGTTTTGCAAGGATGGATAGCTATGCCTATGAGCATGCCATAGCGGTTGGGATTATTTCTTTTATGATCGCAAAATGGATCAAGGTACCTGAAAAGGAATGGATGCAGGTCGCATTGGCGGGTACATTGCTCGATATTGGAAAAACGAAAATTGATCGGCGGATTTTGCAAAAACCAGGGAAGCTTACACTAGACGAATTCGAAGAGATGAAAAAGCATACCGTTTATGGCTACCAAATTATTAAGTCGTCTCACGGTTTAAGTGAAGGTGTAGCATTAGCGGCTTTGCAACATCATGAGCGAGAAGATGGTTCAGGCTATCCGCTAGGTTTGCCTGGTTCTAAACTGCATTTGTACAGTAAAATTGTCGCTGTGGCTGATGTGTATCATGCAATGAGCTCGGATCGTGTTCACCAAAAGGCATTGTCTCCCTATCAAGTAGTGGAGCAATTAGTGCAGGATAGCTTCGGGAAACTAGATCCTACCATTGTTCGGACATTTGTGGAGGGGATCACTCAATTTGCTGTAGGAACGCTCGTTGAATTAAGTGATGGAACAATCGGGAAGATCGTCTTTACAGATCGTAATCACCCAACGAGACCAATGGTTGAAACAGGTGGAAAAATCGTAAACTTGGTCGAAGCCAGACATTTATCTATTGTGAGAGTAATGGAACAGTAAGAAAGAGAGGCGAGTGATTCGCCTCTCTTTTATTGTGACTTAAATAAATTCAATTTAATTATAAAAACCTCTTGTACAGTTTAAAAATACGTGATAAGATACATCTTGTCGCTTCGGTTGAAGCAACACTTCAAGAAGAAAAGTTATAAAAGCTATTTACTTCTTGAGCAATGTTTGATAGAATATTGAATTGTCGCCGCTAAGCGGAACAAGATTTTTAAAAAAAACATCTTGCAAAAGCCTAGACGGCATGATAAGATAGAAAAGTCGCCTCAAGAGCGACGGACAAAATGCTCTTTGAAAAC
>NZ_PXZM01000083.1 GCF_003013395.1 Brevibacillus fortis
TTTTTTTAATTGTTAACGGATGTGTGGGCGTACGCGATCCTCAAAGAAAACAGATAGCTGCATGAGAATCTGTCCCCAATTGTGGACTCGTCCTGTCCATTTTCGTAAAACATCCATGGTTACGAGATATAGCATCTTTAGAAGGGCATCGTCTGTGGGAAAGACGGATTTTCCCTTCGTTACTTTTCGAAGTTGTCGATGGTAACTCTCAATAACGTTGGTCGTATAGATCAGTTTTCGAATCTCTGGAGGGTATTTAAAGAAGGTCGCAATCTCATCCCAGTTGGTGCGCCAGGAGCGTACCATCAAGGGATATTTACTTCCCCAAGTTTGCTCAAACTGATCGAGTTCTTCCAGTGCAGCTTGCTCCGTTGGAGCTTTGTAAATGGGCTTTAATTCAGCTGTAACTCTCTTTAAATCCTTATAGGAAACATACTTAATAGCGTTACGGATCTGATGAATGACACACTTCTGAATCTCTGTCTTTGGATAACATGCTGAAATGGCCTCTGTAAAGCCTCGGAGGTTATCGACGCTCGTAATGAGAATATCCTGAACACCACGGTTTTTCAGTTCATTGAGTACATGTAACCAAAATTTTGCTGATTCATTCTCACCAATCCAAATTCCCAGGACATCTTTGTGACCGTCAAGGTCAATACCAATGACCATGTAGGCAGCTTTGTTGACGATTGCCCCATCCTGTTTTACTTTAAAGTGAATGGCGTCTAGGAAAACAACCGCGTATACCGCTTGCAAAGGACGATTTTGCCACTCTTTAATCAACGGAACGATTTTGTTCGTGACATTCGAAATGAGTGTTGGTGAGACTTCGATGCCATAGAGCTGTTGCAAGTGATCTTGAATGTCGCGTGTGGATACGCCTTTCGCATACAATGCGAGGATTTGATCTTCGATCCCTGTTACATTGGACTGGTGCTTTTTTACAATGGCAGGCTCAAATTCACCCTCACGATCACGAGGGACTTGAATGTCAACTTCGCCATACTCGGAACGAACTGTTTTTTTGCTATAACCATTACGGCTATTGGTTGTCCGTTTGTTTTTCATATCATGTTTGACGTACCCAAGAGTTGACTCCATCTCTGCTTCGAGCATTTCTTGGATCGTTTCAGCAAACAGATCCTTTAAGGCTGACTGTACATCGTCCACAGACTTCATGTTTTTTTCTTTGATCCACAGCTTGATCTGCTCTTTTGACATCATAAAAAATCTCCCAACCTTTCTAAGACTAATTGTAGTTTAGAGGTTGAGAGTTTACACAGAATATTTTACAGACTC
>NZ_PXZM01000084.1 GCF_003013395.1 Brevibacillus fortis
AGCTATCTGTTTTCTTTGAGGATCGCGTACGCCCACACATCCGTTAACAATTAAAAAAAAGGCTTCATCCCCGAAGGGATTGTCTTTTCCTACACCAACACGTCAAGGGTTCGCTTCGCCTTACGCCCTTGACTCTGTTGGCTCCGAAAAAGATATCACAATTAGGGGGATGAAACCTTTTCATATATCGGTTGATGGAGTTTACACAAAATTCTTGACAGACCCCAGAAATGCTTTCAAATTGACTATCAACAGATTTCTTAGAATTCAAACCTTTTGAGCTGTCGGAATTATAGAGTTGGTGAGGTGAATTTGGAATCAAGATGTGCTTCTTAAGATCTTCATCGTAACTACCATTTAAGAACAAGAGATATTCACCCTGCTCTAATTCTTGAAATTTAGGTGCTACTATGTCAGCCATTTCTTTACCTCCGCCAGTGTCGAAACCAATAACACGATAAACTTCGACAGTATCACCTTCTGAAATCTTTTGGTCAGTCTCGTTGTTATATACTTTATCTACTTGAACATCATATACATAAAATACTATTTCAGAAACTTGTTCTTTTCTGTACTCATTAGGTAATTTTGCTTTGATAATCACGTTTGAGTTTTCAACCAACTCGTCAGTTGATTTATATACTTTAGCCAAAGCATTGCTATGAGAGTCTACGTGTGCTGTTTCCTTGATTTCTTTAAAAGCTAGCGCTGAACCTACCCCAACAACTAAAGCTGCCGCTGAAATAATTGTGATTAATTTTTTCATTAACTACACGCCCTTTCTATATTAGTCGTTATAGAGGTCCTTAATGTTTCTTTTGTCATACCTTGTTGGGCCATCAATGTCCCAGTCAAAAACATCATTATTATCCATTATTGAATCTTCACTCGTATCAGAGGTATGTGCTAAACCAAGTATATGCCCGAATTCATGTGCTATTGTATTAATCCTATCGTCTTCGTCTAGGCTATCGCACATACTGGCAGAAATTATTACCTCGGCAGAAGCGTAAGGAGAACGACCTTCTCTACCAAATTCATCATAAGGTACACCTAAACCATATATTTGAGCAGATTTCATGTAATCTTCTGATTTTTTTGAAGGGTGTTTTACACTAACATAGCCAGTTTCGTCAGTATCCACAGGTGAAAGATCCATATTTGGACTTATACCATTCCATTTATCAACAGCAGTCCAGAGCACTCTAGAATATTTTGATTTTAGATTAATGTCCTCATAAAGGATATTCGATACATCCCATTTACCTCCGAGATAGTCAGCAAATGCACTTGTTGTAAAGAATGAAAGCGAAGCAACGACAGTGAATAAACCAGTCTTATAAAGCTCAAACATAAATAGTTCCTGTCCAAACCTTCATTCAACACTTGAGCATACCATTTTGGGCGCTTAAAGAGAATAAGTATGGTATTGCACCAACATGGGCTATTACGATTAGCAGAAAAATATATAACACTTCGTACCATTCAAACAAAAAATTCATATGTTTGCTATGCTGAAGATGTTCTGGTTAATCGAAGTGGTGGTCTTATGTGCTAAAACAAGCAGGCGTTGTTGCTGTTTCCAATATATGTTATATTTGGTGTGTTTTTAAAAATACCTATGGAGGCATATATTATGAAATTGAAAAATGTTGTGCTGACTTTAATGGTGGTTGGTACAATATCTATTTTGCCACTATCTAGTGTGATCATTGCTGAAGGGAAAGAAAAGGAAAATAAAGTGCGTTATGTTACTCCTTTTGATGAAGATGAGTTCTGGGATAGGATGGAGACTCAGAAACGCATACCTGACCTAATCAAGTATTTAGAAAAGGAGTTTGATGATAACTATGCGGGTCTATATGTTGATCAAGAAAACGGAGGGATAGTTCATATTGGTTTCCATTCCATCCCTCAAAAAGAAGAGTTGAATGAAGTTGAAGACATACTGGGGGAAGATGTAGAGGTTGAATATGACGAAGTGAAATATTCTAAGGAAGACTTAGATAAAGTTGTTGAAGAGATTTCGTTAAGTATTGATAAATCAGAGGAAAACATAGTAAACATCTCCTCTAGTTTTAAAGATCAGTCTGTAATCGTAGGCTATACTGAAGATGAAAGTGAAGCAAAAGATAGTGTAGAAAAAAGTTTGAACAAAAAATCAATTAGAAAAATGGACTTGGATGAGTCATTAATTAAGTTTGCACAAACAGAAAAAATTGAGCCTAAGATAGATAGGGCACAAATAAAGGTTAGACCAGTTCCGGGAGCAGCTCAAATGAATTTTTCAGGAAGCGGTTTTTGCACAAATGGCTTCTCAGCAAAAGATTCAAATAGCTCTACTTACTTTTTAGTTTCAGCAGGGCACTGCGCCGACAGTACGGGGCAGCAAGTTTTCCAAAGCTACGATAAAGACAATTTAATTGGCACCGTTCATACAAAGTTATTTCACTGGGGTAGCTCAGTAGATGTATCCTTGGTTAAAGTTAAATCTGGGTTGACTACTCACAACATCTTAACTTCATCTGGCAGTAAATATGATGAAGCAGGATATCAAATTATTGGAGAGCAAATCAGTGATTGGGAAGGTATGGGAGTGTGTACATCATTAGGTCAATCTGATACTCAAATGTGTGGATTTGTACAAGGAACAAATGAAAGTGTATATGCGTTTGGCGGTCATTTAAAAAACCAGAAAAAGGTTGGGCTTAAAGTTGTAAATGGAGACAGCGGATCACCAGTTGGAGCGCCTGATTCTAAAAACACAAAAAAGTTATATTTGTATGGAATCGTTTCTGCTGCTAAATCTAATGAAAGTGTTGCATATTTAACTTATATTGGCAACATAAAAGCAGAAACAGGTATCAAAACAATAACAGGTAAATAGTTTCGAAATACTAACACACGCCCAGTTAGAATTCGTTTGTAGGCGTGTGTTAGCAAGGAGGTAAATCCTATGAAGAAAATAATAGTATACTTGATGATATACTTGCTCTCTGGGGCTTTCTTGTTTTTCGGAAAAGTATTTGTTTATATGCTAGGTGATGGACATGCATTTGGAAATTCCATGCCTTTTTATTTTAGCTATTTCATATATTACATTGTGGCGCTCTATATCATTTATCTTGGTGTCAAAAGGTTGGGGTTAAATAATCGAAGTAAGACAAATAAAGCACTGGATATTACAATATTTATTATCTATGTTACTCTAGTATATTTGATTGCAAATGCGTTTATCTCAAAATACGTTGTCTACTTTGTGTAGACAGAAACGTCTTTAAAATGTAAAAATAAATAATTACATCAATGAAGATAGTAAGGTGTCCACAGTGCTTTAATGAATTCTGCTAGTATCCGTATAACGACGGTTCGCATATTTGTCCGAGTTGCAAAACACCTTTAAAACAAAGACTAAATGAAAAGTTGATTTAGAAGAAGCACTCATGATTGAGTGTTTGAGGAAGGCTGAGTTACATCCACAACACGTAATAACTGGAATGTATAACATTTTTATAGATGGATAAGTAAATGGGATCTGGAATGATAAACTACAATTTATCTCTGATTCCCTTGATGAAATAGAGCAGGCGTAGAGGGAGAGCGAAATATTGAATCAAAACAAGTGTAAATACATAGAGCATAGATTGCATTTCGAGAGGAAATGTTCTTAGGATTAATATCTGAAGACCTTAAAGGTCAGTTTGAGAAAGAAGCAATCATTTCTGGAGGATGTATCTACAGCCTTTATCGAAGTGAGGAGCCAAAGGACTATGACTTCTTTGTTGTCTGAATGTTTAGCTAAAAAGCGAAGAGAGTACTTCCTTCATTCTCCAATTACAAATCCAAGGCAAAAATTAGCCCGTGTGCAAGCAGTGAGGCTAAAAGCGAGTCATTTAACCAAAGAAGAATTGATGAAACCAAAATCTGGAGATTTCACATAAAAATCGGCACCAGAAGGTAAACGACCATTACTCCGTGAGTGAAGAGTGATGGTCGTTCTGTTTTCTTTTACGACTCCCATTTCAATTTCCATAATATGATATAATCTTCCAAAATGATGAACTTTATCGAACATGCGGAGGACCAAGATGGAGCAAAAGAAATATACGGACATCGTGCGTCTCGGCCATCAAACGACAGAAGGTGTATTGAGGGAAGGAGATCACATCATTATTCAAGAAAAGCTTGAAGGAGCAAACGCAAGCTTTCGATACGATGAAGAAACCAACAGTATCCGGGCATTCTCTCGAAATATGGAATTGCATGAGGAAGAGAATTTGCACGGCTTTTTTCAATGGACACAACAGCTTCCGAAAGAGGAAATCGTGGCGGGCATGGTTTATTTCGGAGAGTGGTTGAATCCGCATAAAATCAAATATTCTCAGTATGAAAAACAATATATTTTATTTGATATGTACGATACCGTTGCCTGCGAATATGTGGATTTCGCTATCGTGGAAAAGGAAGCGCAGCGGCTTGGCCTGCATCATTTGGCGTAAAAGACATGGGGGTAATCCTGAAAAATCTGAATCTCCGCATTCATGATGATCTCCTTAAGGAAGAGGCGGATGCCCTGTCTGATGAATATGATGAAAAGGAACTCCGCAAAGCGATTAGCAAAGTCATTCCGCTTTTGGTGAAGGAGATTTTCGCAGATAATACGGCAACAAACCCATGACGCAAGTTGATTTTACTTGGCATGCGCCGCTGCCGTAACGTTTTGGGCAAAATGTGGTATGATAGTGCATGAAGGGGCGTGAATCGGTGAACGATCTGATTAAAACGAAAGAAACGACCATACTGGTTGGTTGCTATTTAGATAACCGAGATGAAGAAAGAACCCGTCTTTCCATGGAAGAATTGCATGAGCTGGCTGCTACTGCTGGTGTAGAAGTACTGGACGTCATCACGCAAAATCGGGACCGGGTTGATTCTGCCTGGTATTTGGGGACAGGAAAAATTGATGAAATCACGCAACGGGCTGAAGAGCTGGATGTGGACGTCATCATTTTCAACGATGAGTTGTCTCCAAGTCAGACTCGTAATTTGGATAAAGTTTTTGATTGCAAAGTGATTGATCGCACGCAGCTCATTTTGGATATTTTCGCAGGGCGTGCACAGTCGCGTGAAGGGAAAATCCAGGTAGAGCTGGCGCAGTACAACTACTTGCTGCCTCGGCTTGCCGGGCAAGGGAAACAGCTGTCCCGTCTCGGGGGCGGTATCGGTACGCGTGGTCCAGGTGAAACCAAGCTGGAAAGCGACCGTCGTCATATCCGAAAGCGGATCAGTGAACTCAAGCAGCAATTAGAGGATACCGTTCGGACGAGACAATTGCATCGGGAGCGTCGGAAGAAAAACAATGTGTTCCAGATTGCGTTGGTCGGCTATACGAATGCTGGGAAATCGACGATCCTTAACAAGCTAACGAATGCAAACACGTTGCAGGAAGACAAACTGTTTGCCACTTTGGACCCAACGACAAGGCAACTGGAGTTGCCGAGCGGACTGGATGTGCTGTTGACAGATACGGTTGGTTTTATTCAAGACTTGCCGACGAGTCTGGTAGCTGCATTCCGTTCGACGCTGGAAGGGGTAAAGGAAGCAGACCTCATCCTGCATGTGGTGGATAGTCATCACCCTGATTTCCAAGTACACATGGAAGTCGTAGACAAGATTTTGCGTGAGCTAAAAGCAGAGGAAATTCCGCATCTAGTCGTTTTCAACAAGGCAGACATGCTTACAGAGGGCTCTTACTTGCCGCGTGCAGACGAATCGATTTTGATTTCTGCCATGCGAGAAAATGACCTGAAGCAATTGCTCGCCCGGATTGAGTCATTTGCGTTGCAATCCTTCAATGAAATGAAGCTGCGGGTTCCAGTCGAGCGGGGAGATATTCTCTCTCTTTTGCATCGGGATGGAGTAGAGATGGAACAAGAATTTAATGAAGAGGAAGCGGCCTACTTGATCACCGTCCGTGTGAACAAGGATAATCCGATATATGGCAGGATTGCTCCTTTCCTCCTGGATAAACCAGAGACTGTTGAAGAGAGTTGGTAAGTAACAGATGTTTTCATATTTTTCCCATGGAGAAAAGCTTCGCCCCCTCGTAATCGAGGTGGAAGCGACGATCTCAGAGAGACATCGTCAAATTTCCGCTTTGGTGGATACGAATCAGCTGAAAGTATTGCGTTCTTTCCAAAAGCACGAGGTCAATGAATTTCATTTTTCAACATCCACAGGCTATGGCTATGATGATTCCGGACGTGCAACGCTGGAATCGATTTATGCCGAAGTGTTTGGTGGAGAAGCGGCATTGGTGCGCAACCATATTATTTCGGGTACACATGCGATTGCGATTTCTTTGTTTGGGATTCTTCGCCCTGGCGATGATCTTCTCTATATTACGGGCAAACCATACGATACGCTTGAAGAAGTTGTAGGTGTGCGCGGCGAAGGGCAGGGCTCACTCAAGGATTACGGCATTGGCTACAGCTACGTGCCATTGACGCCAGAAGGTGAAATTGATTTTGTGGCAGTCGCACAAGCGATTACGCCCAAGACGAAGGTCATTGGGATTCAACGTTCGCGAGGCTATGCAGATCGTCCTTCTTTCACCATTGCAAAAATCAAAGAAATGATTCGGGTTGTAAAAGAAATCAAGCCTGATCTGATCGTATTTGTAGACAACTGCTACGGAGAGTTCACGGAGGAGCTAGAGCCACTGCATGTTGGTGCAGACATCATGGCAGGCTCCCTCATCAAGAACCCAGGTGGCGGCTTGGTTAAAACTGGCGGTTATATAGTAGGACGCGAGGATTTGGTTCAGCTTGCATCGTATCGGATGGCAGCCCCGGGAATTGGCGCAGAGGGCGGTGCATCGCTCTACTCGCTACTGGAGATGTACCAAGGCTTTTTCTTGGCGCCACACGTAGTGGGTGAAGCTTTAAAGGGAGCGGTATTCTCTTCGGCGATGCTGGAACGTCTGGGCTTCAAAACGAATCCACTGTGGCATGAGCCGCGGACAGACTTGATTCAATCCGTAGAATTCGGCAGTGCTGAACGACTGATTACGTTTTGCCAAGGAATACAAAAAGCCGCACCAGTCGATTCACACGTCACTCCTTATCCGAGTGAAATGCCTGGATACGCTGATCCTGTGATTATGGCAGCAGGCACGTTTATTCAAGGGGCAAGCATCGAATTCTCGGCAGATGGACCGATTCGTCCACCTTACTTGGGTTTCGTTCAAGGCGGATTGACGTACTCGCACGTAAAAGTGGGGATATTGACGGCATTGAACGGGATGCTGGAAAAAGGCTTACTCGAAATACCGGGTGAGTAAGATAAAAGCGCAAGGAATGGACGGTATTCTCTAGATGATGGAGGATGCCGTTTTTTCATGTAAAAAACTGTACATAACTTTCTGTGTAATATTATCTAACATCTATTGACAGGGATTTTGTTATAAAATAGAATAAGACTAAGAAATACGAAACAGGAGGGACAAGTCATGAGTGATGACCTTCGCCGGAATATGGCCCTCTTTCCCATCGGGATCGTCATGAAGCTGACGGATCTCACTGCGAGGCAAATCCGTTATTACGAACAAAACGACTTAATTCAGCCCGCCCGCACAGAAGGGAAGCAGAGGCTCTTTTCATTCAACGACGTAGATCGCTTGTTGGAGATCAAGGCTCTGATTGAAAAAGGACTGAATATTGCAGGGATCAAGCAAGTGCTGCAAATGCAAGAGCCTGCTATGGAACAAACAGAGATTTCCACGACGTCCGAAGAGAAACGCAAGGACATGTCCGACAAAGAGCTGCATCAGCTCCTAAGGCAACAGATTATGTATCGCGATGCCTCCCGCCATGGCGAGGGTGCATTGATACGTGGAGAGCTTTCCCGCTTCTTCCACTAGATAGAAAGCCGATTTAGAGACAGGAGGAGAGAAATGTGAGCAAGTTTACAAGAGAAGACATCATGCGCATGGCCCAAGAAGAGGACGTAAGGTATATCCGACTGCAGTTTACCGACCTGATGGGGATCATTAAAAACGTAGAAATCCCCCTGTCCCAATTGACAAAAGCACTCGATGGCAAAATGATGTTTGATGGTTCTTCCATCGAAGGCTTCGTTCGCATCGAGGAATCCGACATGTACCTGGTACCTGATCTGGACACATGGGTTGTATTCCCGTGGGGCAATGAGTTTGGAAAAATTGCACGTCTGATCTGTGATATCCACATGCCAGATGGCTCTCCATTCGAAGGAGACCCGCGCTATATCCTGAAGCGTGCTTTGAAAGAAGCGGAAGAAATGGGTTTTACAGCTTTCAACGTAGGTCCAGAGCCTGAGTTTTTCCTGTTCAAGCTGGACGCAAAAGGCGAACCTACGCTGGATCTGAACGACCAAGGTGGTTACTTCGACTTTGCTCCACTCGACTCCGGTGAAAACTGCCGCCGTGATATCGTATTGACGTTGGAAAAAATGGGCTTTGAAGTGGAAGCTTCTCACCACGAGGTAGCTCCAGGTCAACATGAAATCGACTTCAAGTATGCAAATGCACTCCAAGCAGCTGACCAAATTTTGACGTTCAAACTGGTGGTAAAAACCATCGCGCAAAAACACGGTCTGCATGCGACCTTTATGCCAAAACCTCTGTACGGCGTAGCTGGTTCCGGTATGCACGCGAACCAATCGCTGTTCCGTGGTAAAGAAAATGCTTTCTATGACGAATCAGATGTAATGGGCCTGAGCCAAACAGCGAAGCATTACCTGGCAGGTATTTTGCAACATGCTCGCAGCTTTACGGCGATCACAAACCCGCTCGTAAACTCATACAAGCGTTTGGTTCCTGGTTACGAGGCTCCTTGCTACGTAGCTTGGTCTGCGAAAAACCGTTCGCCATTGATCCGTATCCCTGCTTCCAGAGGCTTGAGCACGCGTATTGAAGTACGCAGCCCAGACCCTGCAACGAACCCATACCTGGCGTTGGCAGTTATGCTGAAAGCTGGTTTGGACGGAATCAAAAACAAGCTTACGCCACCACCTGCCATTGATCGCAACATCTACGTGATGACCGAGCAAGACCGCGAAGCAAACGGTATCGAGAACTTGCCTGCTACTCTGAAGGAAGCAATCGAGTGCCTGAAAGCAGATCCGGTGATTTGCGAAGCATTGGGCGAGCATGCGTTGGTACACTTTATCGAAGCGAAAGAAATTGAGTGGGATATGTTCCGCACACGCGTTCACGATTGGGAGCGCGAGCAATACATGACTGCTTATTAATAAGCGAAACCCCTTGTGCCTGTAGGTGCGAGGGGTTTTTCTATTTGTGGGTGCGGGAGTAAAAAATCGTTTCAGCCAGCCGTTCTTGGTGGCACACATACGCTACGGAAGACGTTTGGATTCCATTTCTACCAGCGAACAAAGCGCATAGCGACACTCCAGATGATTTTCTATCACTCACACCCGTCGATCACGCTGCGCTATATCGGTATAACTCATGATTTAATTGATGATGCAGTAAGTGGCTTTAGTTTGTAGTTACAAACTCTCAATTATGATAAAGATAAGCGATAAAAAAGACCATCCCTTGCCACTTCATAGCTTTGGGACAGCCTTCTTGGAACTTTCATGAGATTAGCTACATCTAAGTGCAGATGCAATAAGGCAAATCGGGCCAACGTATACAGCCAGGTTGCTTTTCGCAAGGGAAAGGGTTACCTTTTGAGCTGATTGTTTTAAGGAGTTTCTTCCACATAGTTAATCACCTCCAATAAAAGGTAAATTTTACCATCCAATACATCTTAACATATGTAGGAAACTATAAAAATAGTAATTTTCCGAATATTACAGATCGTAATTTAACAAATTGCTCAATATGCTAAATGCCATGATGCAAAATACAGTATTCGTCTGTTGATGTTCTATCAGCAAGGTTAGCTAATTCCATGAAAAGAGACGTCAATTCCTTTCTTTCACAATGTATCATCTCATACTTTCCAGTCTCAATATTCTCACCATTTATCCAGGTGAACGGACCTGTAAGTTTAAAAGAATGGGGAGCAAGCGAGAACAATTCGGCCCATGAAAGGCAAATGTTCTTAAATAAAATAGCACCATCGCCTTGAATAATTGTTTCGTCGTGATAGTTAAGACCTGTGTGGAATTCCTGTGTTGAAGGGTTAAATGCTGGTATCCATTTTAAAGAATCATAGATGTAATTAATCACATCATCATGGATCTTAACAATTCCTCCATAGGGGGCGAAAATTGATTCATATGCTCTTTTCTAATTAGAAAAACTCATGCGTTAATGCCATCCAATCACCTTTGTGTGCGAATTTATTAGCAATTTTAACACAATGTGTAATAAGAAAATCCATAAAAGCGATCAATCGTAAACAATTTCAAATACCAAATTTTTATTCAATCTTGTCTTAATAAATTGCACTGCATCGGCCCAATTATCAGGAGTATTTGAGTAATCAATGCTTTCTTCCATGACAGGCTGAATATACTGTTCTTTCAATCTGAAAGCATCGATACCGTGGATTTTCTTTTTCAGTTCTTCGCAGCGCTTTATAACAGTGATGGCATCAAGGGCAGTGAATAATAAAAGGTTATGACGAACTATTGCTCTACTTTCAAATTCTTGTTCCATAGAATCCATTAATATCACCTTTCAGCATTCATCGTATAGTCTCTTCAGTTTAGCAGTGTACACGAGTAGATGGGGGATTTTACAAAATAGTTAGGAAGTGTCATATGGCATGAAAATCATCTGTAATGGGCGCAAGTAAGTACGAGTTTAACCCACGTCAGTTTGACGAAGATATTCAGCAGAACGCGGTCAGATACGAAACCAAAATGGACGAGATTAGGCAGAAAATTAATAGCATTCTAGCAAGCGTTCCAGCGAGGATGCCAGAAACGTTCTCGCTTATCATTGAGGTGCTACGGGAAAAATCAGTTCTCGAAGTTGCGTTAAAACGCTAGGTAAGTATTCTTGTGGATGCAAAAGAACCGCAACCAACACGCTTATTGTTATGGCTGCAATCCAAATAAAACTTTTGGATTCTCTTGATTTTACTTTTTGCGTGAAAAGCAGAGAAAATAACAAAATAGCAATATTTAAAATTAATGATATTGGAATACTTACAATTCTTCCAAGACCTGTATAAGGAAAGTATTCGATCAATAAAAGTATGGTAACTATACTCGGAATCATGGCTAAAAAGAAAGTTATTACTGGCTTCTTCATTTGGTCAACTCCTAATCTGGTTGTTTGCAGTTTCACTTAATTTTACGTACTACGATTCCCGTAATAAGGTATTCGTGAAATGAATAAATCTAGGTAATTTGTCTTCAGTCGCAAACTATATTTTCATCGAATACTGGGAGTGCAAGTCTTTACCAATAGTGATCTGCCAAGCTGCTATAAAAGTGGCTGCTTAACACAACGGTAATTAAGGTAAGTCATCAGCAAGCTGTTCAACTTTAACATTTACAATAGGGTTGCCTGAAAGCTCGAAAGCAGCCATAAAATCTATCAGTAGAAGTTTGATCTCATCGAGGTCTTGTCTTTTACGGATAATCTCGAGTCTGTAAAATATTCT
>NZ_PXZM01000085.1 GCF_003013395.1 Brevibacillus fortis
AAAGCATCATCGATCTACACCAAGGCACCATTTCCGTCGAAAGCACAAACGAATGGACGACCTTCACCGTTTGGTTACCGCGTACAATCGCAAGCATTTGAGAAAAGCTTTACTTTTTCTTTACCTTTCGTTTCCGTTAATTTTAATCGAAAAGTCTATCCTGACTGCATGAAGGTTACATCCTTTGTTTTTGCAGAAGTAGGAGGGCTTTTTTTATGAGGAAAACGACATGGGCTGTGCTCATGCTGATCATATTCGTCGGGTTGACGCTTTTGCGCGATACAGAATTAGCAGAAGCAGATTGGAAATTCCAAGGACCTATCAGGCTACAGGAAAAAACATACGAGAAGGTCGATGCGCGGGCAGCGCTTCTGATTGATAGTCATACAGGCGAGGTCATGTACGCACAAAATGCGGATACGCCTTACCCGGTAGCAAGCATGTCAAAAATGCTGACCGAATATATACTCCTCGAAGCCATTAAGGAAGAGCGAGTAGATTGGGCCGACGAGATCGTCATATCTGAGAATGCGGCTGCGGCTGGAGGAGCACGGGTCCATCTTGTCGCAGGAGAGGCCTATCCGATAAAAGACTTGTATAAAGCGATGGCGATCGGCTCTGCAAACAACGCAGCGGTGGCAATCGGCGAATATTTGGCGGGCAGCACATCAGCATTTGCGGAACAAATGAATTTGAAGGCAGCCGAGCTGAATCTGAGGTCGTCCTCGTTTGTGAATGCGAGCGGATTAGACAATGGAGATGGCCAAAATGAAATGACGGCTCGCGATGTAGGAATGCTCGCGTACCACTTGCTTAACGACTTCCCCGATATCGTCAAATGGACGGTCGAGCCATCCGTAGAGCTGGCTTCCACTAAAGAGAATGTAGCCAATACAAACCTCATGCTGGACGGGGGAAACGCTGATTGGAGTGTCGCAGGGCTAGACGGGCTCAAAACAGGTTATACCAGTGCTGCAGGGTATTGCTTCACGGCAACAGCGAAGCGGGGAGACAAACGTTTGATTTCCGTCGTGATGGGTGCTGAAGAAGACGCAGTACGCTTTACAGAGACCAAAAAACTGATGGAGAGAGGGTTTGACATTGGATAACGTACAAAAAATGGGTAGATCTCTAGCGCTGTTTGCCATTGCTGGGTACGCAGTGTTTGCCCTTTACTTGTTTCTCGTCGTGAAGGTATTGCTGCTTAAATTCGGCAGTTTGGATAGTAGCTTGCTATTGGATCAGTGGAAAATCATTTGGAGCGATCCGTCTGTGATCGTGGAGCGGTTGCGCTACCAGAGCAATTTGGTGCCGTTTCATGAAATCGAAAACTATGTCAAAGGCATTCGTTATTACCATAGCTGGCACAGTGCAGTGAACTTCGTAGGAAACGTGATCGCCTTCATGCCATTAGGCTTCTTGCTCCCGCTTTTGTTCCCGAAAAAAGCAGGTTCACTGTTCAGGGTAATCACGCTGTCTCTGATGCTGAGCCTCGGTGTGGAGCTGACACAGCTCGTAATGAACGTCGGAACGTTTGATGTCGATGATTTGCTCCTAAATACAGCGGGCGGAATGATCGGATATATCGTGTACTTGGTCATTTGGGTAATACAGAAAAAACGGATCATCTTTTCCGTAACTTCGAAGGCTACTTTTTAGGCACCCCTGTGGTGCTTTTTTTATTACAATTAAAAAAAGGCATTGATGAACAAAAAAGCCGGTAAGAAGAAAAAGCACAGGGCTCGCAGACCTTGACAACGCCTACCCAGTCGGAACTT
>NZ_PXZM01000086.1 GCF_003013395.1 Brevibacillus fortis
AGATGGAATTCAGAATTGAAAAGGACACGATTGGAGAAATCAAGGTTCCGGCGGATAAGCTGTGGGGCGCCCAAACACAACGCAGCTTCCAAAACTTCGAAATTGGCGAAGAAAAAATGCCACTTCCACTGATTCGCATGTTTGCCATCCTGAAAAAAAGCGCCGCTCTGGCGAATCAAAAGCTGGGCAAGCTCGACAATGAAAAAGCAGAAGCAATTGTGGCAGCAGCAGATGAAGTGATCCAAGGAAAATGGGATGAGCATTTCCCTCTGGTTGTCTGGCAAACGGGCAGCGGCACGCAATCCAACATGAACGTCAACGAAGTCATTGCTCATCGCGCGAACCAATTGCTGCAAGAGAAGGGCAGCTCGACTCGTATCCACGCCAACGATGATGTGAATAAATCGCAGAGCTCCAATGATACCTTCCCGACAGCGATGCACATGGCTGGACTGGTTGCTGTTGAGGAGCAAGTACTGCCTGCACTCAAGCTGTTAAAAGCAACACTGAAAGAAAAAAGCGAAGCCTATATGGATATCATCAAAATCGGTCGTACGCATTTGCAGGACGCGACTCCGCTGACGCTGGGCCAAGAATTCAGCGGTTGGGTACGCATGCTGGAAAAATCCGAAAAGATGATCAAGGAGAGCAATGAGTACCTGCGTGAGCTGGCCATTGGCGGTACAGCAGTAGGAACAGGCATCAATGCACATCCGCGCTTCGGTGAAATGGTCGCAGCAGAAATCAGCAAGGAAACCACCCACCAATTCGTAACGGCAGAAAACAAGTTCCACGCGCTGACCAGCCATGATGAGCTTGTTCATGTACATGGTGCCCTGAAAGCACTGGCAGCGGATCTGATGAAAATCGCCAATGACGTGAGATGGCTGGCGAGCGGGCCACGTTGCGGAATCGGTGAACTTATCATCCCAGCCAACGAGCCAGGTAGCTCCATCATGCCAGGGAAGGTGAATCCGACCCAAAGCGAAGCGATGACGATGGTCGTGTGCCAAGTGATGGGCAACGATGCTGCAATTGGCTTTGCTGCAAGCCAGGGGAACTTCGAACTAAATGTATTTAAGCCAGTCATCATTTACAATTTCCTACAATCCGCAAGATTGTTGGCCGACGCGATGAAGTC
>NZ_PXZM01000087.1 GCF_003013395.1 Brevibacillus fortis
CTTTTTAAGAGGAACGCCTTCGTGAATCAGTGTGTAAGGGATAGTTTCTGCGATTAAATCATGTGAACGCTCCGATATTTCAAAACCAAACATTTCCTCGCTAAGTCGGTACAAACTGACATGATTCTCTAAAAACGCTTTTTCATGGATGCTTTCGTAATGAGCATCGGCTTCACTTATGATCGCACTCACTCGTGTATTAACCTTGCTAATCGCATTCCCCGTGATGTGGCAATACACTTCAGATGCTGTTTTCATCACCATTCGGTAATCCGACAACTCTCTCTTGATCTGATCGAGGTTAATGGAGCCATCTGGGTTAATGCAGATCTCCTTCCAAAACTCTTCCCAATCCGACTCATAATCCTTTACTTCCCTCATCGTCCCGCCTTCCTCCTTTACAAATCGATTGTTGTGTTTAATGAAAATTGGCTTTTGTTGAATCCAGCAACTGAGTGTATTCTTCTGCCGTCACTTCTTGTACGGTCCCTTTATAACCGTTCAGCTTTAGCTGCAATGTAGCTGCTAGGTACTCCGTGACACTATTTGTTTGAAACAACCCGTCCAAAATTCCATCAGCTCCAACAATCGAGTAATCCCTGATCAAACGCTCTCCCTCCCAATTAACAAATCGTGTGTTGTGATAAATTGTTCATATTCCCTTGGTTAATCCCATTTTGTATAATTTTGTAAAACATTTTGAAATCTAAG
>NZ_PXZM01000009.1 GCF_003013395.1 Brevibacillus fortis
TGACAGGGGGCACTTCACATGTGCTTGGGAGGGCTTTTCTTTTTTTCTATTAACCAAAACGTCCGCTAATATACGCCTCGGTTTTTTCGTTTTCAGGTGATGTGAAGATTTTCCCTGTCTCATCCATCTCGATCATCTCACCCATCAGGAAGAAGGCGGTTTTCGCAGAAATTCGTGCTGCCTGATGGAGGTTATGGGTAACGATTACGATCGTATATTCATCTTTTAGCTGCATGACCAGCTCTTCGATTTTCATGGTAGAGATCGGATCGAGAGCGGAAGCCGGTTCGTCCAACAGCAAAATGGTTGGCTGCATCGCGATTGCACGCGCGATACAAAGCCTTTGCTGCTGTCCACCGGAAAGGGAGAGCGCTGAGTCGCGAAGACGATCCTTTACCTCATCCCAAAGCGCTGCTTTTCGCAGGCTCGACTCAACCAGTTCGTCCAAGTCACGCTTATTGGTCATCCCGTGAAAACGCGGTGCAAATGCGATGTTTTCATAGATCGATTTGAAAAATGGGTTCGCTCGTTGGAACACCATTCCTACCACTTGGCGAAGACTCTCGATGTTTACTTGCGAGCTGTTAATATCGATACCATCTACAATAATGGAACCCTCTACACGACAAGAAGGAACCAGATCATTCATCCGGTTCAAGCTCCGTAAAAGCGTCGACTTCCCGCATCCGGACGGACCGATAAAGGCCGTCACGGAGTTTTTTTCAATACCCATCGATATATTTTTTACGGCGTGCTTCTCTCCGTAGTATACATTCACGTTATTCGTCTGAATGATCGTATCTTGCATGGTCAGTACGGACATGGCTGCCACCTACCTCTTCTTAGTTTGATCCTGACGTCATCTTTTTGTAAACCCAGTTCCCGAACCAGCGAGCGGAAAGGTTAAAGAGCAAGACGGCAATAATCAGAACAGCAGCCGCGCCATCTGCGACATCACGCGCATCCGGTGTCAGTCCCTCGCTGTTTACCTTCCAAATATGCACGGCCAATGTCTCGGCAGGACGGAACGGGTTCAACGGTGAGGTCGTACTATTCAACGAGAAGTCGGTGAAATCCAGGTTCGGTGAAGACATCCCTGCTGTAAACAGCAAGGCAGCCGCTTCCCCAAATACACGGCCAGATGCCAGAATGGCACCTGTAATAATACCCGGGAGTGCTGCTGGAAGAATGACAGACACGATGGTCCGCCATTTTGTAATACCAAGCGCGAGACTCGCTTCCTTTTGACTGCGTGGTACGTTGCGCAGTGCATCCTCGGTTACACGAACCAAGAGTGGCAGGTTAAATACCGTCAGAGCAAGCGCCCCACCAAACAGGGTATAGCCCCAGCCAGTCATATTTACGAACACGAGCAATCCAAACAAACCAACAACGATAGACGGAAGGGAAGACAATACTTCTATACTCATGCGGATAAACTGTGTAATCTTGTTATCCGGCGCATATTCAGCCATATAAATGCCTGCTCCGATCCCGAGCGGCAACGCGATTAGCATGGTCAGGACCAGCAAGTACAACGAGTTGAAAAGCTGTGGTCCAATCCCGCCACCCGCATTGACGATATCCGGCGGAGAGGTCAAAAAGTCGAGATTCAGCTTATGCCAGCCTTGCGAGAGAATGAAGCCCAATAATCCCACCAAGGTACCGATAATCAGTATGGCAATCAGTGTCAAAACAACAGTAGCAGCGCGGTCCATCAGTCTCGCTTTCATCTATTTTGCCAACCTCTTTCTGCCCAACAGGCGCAAAATCACGATAAAGATGAAAGACATCGCCAAGAGCAGCAAAGCCATTGACCAGAGAGCATTGTTATACGGTGTTCCTTGAATCGTATTCCCCATGTTCAATGTAATACCGCTAGTGAGCGTACTGATCGGTTCCAGCAAACCGCCTGGTAGCTTCGTTGTGTTCCCGATAACCATTTGCACAGCCAAAGCTTCTCCAAAAGCACGAGACATTCCCAAAACGATGGCCGTCAAACAGCCAGGAAGCGCGGAATGTAACACGACATTCCAAATCGTTTGCCAGCGAGTAGCACCCAGTGCGAGCGAAGCGTTGCGTAAATCTTGCGGAACAGCCTCAATAGCATCTGCTGCCACACTCGTAATCGTAGGCAAAATCATCAGGGCAAGAACAAGTCCCCCTGCCAATAAACTGAAGCCAAGAACATCAAATTGTTCGCGAATAAATGGAACAAGCAAAGTTAGTCCAACATAACCGTAAACGACCGATGGAATACCAACCAACAGCTCGATTACCGGCTTCAACACTTTTTTCCCGAAGCCCGGAAAGATTTCTGTCATAAAAATAGCGGCGCCGATTCCAAGTGGCGCGGCAATCAAAGCGGCCAGTGCCGTTACGAAAAACGAACCAAGAATAAAAGGCAGGACACCATACGCGGATGGCTCACCTTCTGGGTCCCATTTATCATGGGTTAAAAATTCTTTGATGCTTACTCCATCGACAAAGAACGTCGACAGCCCTTTTGAAGCAATAAAATAGGTGATCGATAAAACAACAATAACGAGCAAACCCGCACAAATCATCGCGATGGTTTTGCCGGTAATATTCTCTGTTTTTTGACGTTTGTTCGTTGTCAGCATCTTTTGCGCAATCATCGATTGACGCTCTGTATTTACCCCTTCAGTACGATGGCTCATGTTCTCCCTCCTGGAAAGAAAACGACTGTACGCAAGCAAAATGAGGGGAAGGCCCCCCTACCCCTCTATTTTGCTGTTGACGATAACGCTTATTTTTGTGTTACTTTGCCTTCTGCATCACGTTCTACTTTCATATCTGTGATTGGCAGGAAGCCCAATTCTGTAACGGTTTTCTTTTGTACTTCGTCAGTCAGGATGAAGTCGAGGAATGCTTTCGCATCACCAGTTGCTTCACCTTTGGTGTACATATGCTCGTACGCCCATACTGGATATTTGTTTGTTGTAATGTTTTCTGCGTTTGCTTCCATGCCATCCAATTTCAGAGCTTTTACAGAGTCATTGAAGTAGGACAGTGCCAAGTAACCAATTGCACCTGGAGTTTCTGCAATGATTTTGCGAACAGTACCGGAGGAATCCTCTGTGATACCTTCTGCTTCTTCTTTGCCATCCAACGCGAATTTGCTGAATGTCGCGCGAGTTCCGGAAGATTTCGGACGGTTAACCAGCGTGATTTTCATATCCTCGCCGCCAACGTCTTTCCAGTTGGTGATTTTACCAGTGAAGATGTCGATCAATTGTTGCTTGGTCAAATTGTCTACTTTTACTTGCGGGCTTACCGCTGCTGCCATTCCAACAACCGCTACTTTATGGTCAACCAATTCGTTTGCTGGGATCCCTTTTTTCTCTTCTGCAAAAATATCGGAGTTACCAATCGTTGCTGCACCGCTTGCTACTTGGCTCAAGCCTGTGCCGCTTCCTCCGCCTTGTACTTGAATTTGTGCGCCTGCATTTTTTGCCATAAAGTCTTTGGCCGCTTGCTCGACCAGAGGCTGTAAAGCGGTAGAACCCACTGCTGTTACAGGTTCACCGGAAGTTTTTGTTGTCGAACCAGAGCTGCTTTTCTCCTGAGCTGGTTGTTGCGCTGGTGCTGGTGTCTGTGCAGTGTTGCCGCTTCCGCACCCCGCGAGTAATGCCCCTACACATGTCAGCGCAATAAACATTTTGCTGAGTTTTTTCATTTGATGAAAATCCTCCTTAAAAGGTTCGGTTTGTTTTTCTCTCTTACAAGTACAAACTATACAGGGGGAATGTTGTCGTATTATGTTGTGAATGTAAAGCTTTCTTAAAGATGGAGAGATTCCTGTTGTCAAACCGCAAACATGGGAATAATGTCCCTATTCTTTTCTGGGGGTGTCCATATGGATCGGCTGGCCTTGCTGTTTGTTATCATTGGTGCCCTGAACTGGGGATTAATCGGGTTATTTCAGTTTGATTTAGTCGCAAGCTTGTTTGGTGGAGCGGAGTCTATCGTAAGTCGAATCGTGTATACGTTGGTAGGTCTTTTCGGGGTATATGCCATCAAGTTTCTTTTCACGGATCGCGAAGAAATACCAACATAAAAAAACTTTGTCCGGCTGTTGGGGTGAGGAGGAAACAGGAGAAAACGCTCAGCTTCTTGTCCCACCCGCTGAGGGATTCACTGCCCGCCTCCATGAAAAAAAGCGAAACCCGCGTCCAAAGTGGTCCATTCAAGAAGTGTCTCAGAGGTGGACGCTAAAAGCTTGTTTCGCTTTTTTTCATTACGCCTCGGTCGGTGTACCAAAGATCTTCGCTTATTTCTCCTGTTTCCTCTACGAGCTTTCAGTGTTATTCGGTTTATAAAAACCTTAAAAGAATGTAAGGATGTCATTAGTCACGACAGAGAAGAATATTTCCAGACGTAGCGACTTGTGAAGTCCAACCGAGCGGAGAAGCGATTGGCGGGCAAAAGAAAC